>JAIEPF010000021.1 GCA_019749945.1 Burkholderiales bacterium | reverse complement strand
CCTCTCGGTTGCGCGATGCCTCAACGTACAAAATCCTTCAACAAAGTACAAGCGTCATTTTGTTAGGCGCTCTAAAGCATCGCCCCCGGCCTGCCGATGGCCTCCTTGGCGAGCTGGCGGATCAGCCAGTCAAAGGCCTCGTCCACCGAGTCGGTGCGATGCACCAGATCCACGTCGGCGGCATCGATGGTGCCGTGGCGCACCAGCGCGTCGAAATTGATCACTTCGCTCCAGTATTCGGTGCCGAAGAGCACGATCGGCATGCGTTTGGTCATGCGCCTGGTCTGCACCAGTGTCAGCACTTCGAACAGTTCATCGAGCGTGCCGTAACCGCCGGGGAACACGATCATCGCCTTGGCCATGTAGGCGAGCCAGAACTTGCGCATGAAAAAATAATGAAAATGAAAGGCCAGTTCGCGCGTGACGTGCGGATTGACGCCCTCTTCGCGCGGCAGGGAGATGCTCAGCCCGACGTTGCGGCCCTGCGCTTCGGAGGCGCCCCGGTTGGCGGCTTCCATGATGCCGGGGCCGCCGCCGGTGCCGACGAGGAAGCGGCGCTGGTCTGT
Organism: Burkholderiales bacterium; assembly: GCA_019749945.1. GTDB lineage: Bacteria > Pseudomonadota > Gammaproteobacteria > Burkholderiales > SG8-41. The sequence goes on along the minus strand of JAIEPF010000021.1, from coordinate 237,063 downwards.
CGAGTCCAGCGCCTTCGACCACTGCGTCAGACGGAACGCCAGCGAGCGCGCGGCTTCGTAATATTTCGAGCCCGGCGGCAGGCGCGCCGAACCGAAAAACACGATGGTGTCCTCCACGCCTTCGGCATCAAGGCGGCTTTTGGGTTCGAGATATTCGGCGAGGATGCGCAGCGCGCGCGCGTCCGGGCCGTTCATGAAATCGGGATTACGGTAGGCCTTGGTCGGTTTCAATGGTGACTCCTTTGATGGGGATTATAGGCGGCGCACCGGCAAACCGGCGCCGCTGCCCGGGCCCGTGCAAAAAGGTAAACTCGTTACAAACCTGATTTCACCAATGCCCCCAAAGCACAGACCGATGCGCAGCCGCGTCACCTCTTCATTGCCATTGCCGGTTAAAGCACCGGTCCGCAGCAGACGCCGCTTGCTGCTCATGGCATGGCTGGCGCTGGCCGCCTGTACCCTGCCGCGGCACACCCGCGCGCAACCGTCGCAACCCGGGGGGTTCGGCGAACTGCAAAGTCACTTGCTGGGTCAGCAGGCGGGCATCCGGCGTTTCCGCCAGCGCGGCCCGTTCGAGGTGACCGCGCAGCAGGGCCGCACCATCCGCCTGTCGGAAAAGGAACGCATCCCTGTCGATGTTTATCTCGCCTCGCCCGCCGAAAAGGCACCGCTGCTGGTTTTCCTGCACGGCCACGACTGTTCGAAGGAGGCGCATTCGCGGCAGGCCATGCACGTCGCGTCCTGGGGCATGCATGCCGTATCGCTGCAGTTGTCCAAAACCGGGCCCTGGGATGCCAATGCCGCAGTCCTGCTGCGGATCGTCAACCTGATCCGCCGCGCACCGGGCATCATCGACAGCCGCGTCGACGTGAACCGGATCATCCTCGTCGGGCATTCCTTTGGCGGTCATGCGGTGGCCATCGCGATGGCGCAGGGCGCCCCCGTCGCCGGCGGCATCCTGCTCGACCCCGCCTATTTCGGCAGGGCCACGCCCGAATTCCTCTACAAAATCAAAAAACCGGTGATGGTGCTGGGCGCCGATGAAATCCTCCACCCGGTGCGCCGCCGCGAATATTTTTACGATTACATCCAGAGCGATGTCGCCGAAGTCTCGATCAAGGACGCAACCCACGAGGACGCGCAGTATCCTTCGGAAACCTCGCTGCAGAATGCCGGCGTCGATCCGGACACCACGGAAGCGCTGCAGATGACCTTTGTCAGCGGCATCACCGCCACCGCGTTCAGCCTGTCCGCCGCGCGCGGCCTGGATTACGCCTGGGCCAGCCTGCAGGAAATGGTCAACAGCGGGGAAATGTTCAACGCAAGAAAGAAGTAAGCCGGTGAGCGTGCAAGGCCCGGCTTTATTTATAATTGAAACGTCCCATTCACCACCGACCCGGCGAAATTCCCGTGACCACTGATACCCCAAAGTCCAGCCCGAAGGCGCAGATCGACGCGCTGCTGCTCAAGCTCCCCGGTGTAAGCGCCCGGAAGATCAACGGTCTCGACGCCTACTTCGTCAGCGACAGGATGTTTGCCTGCATCAGCGGCGGCAGCGTGGGCATCCGCCTCGCCGCTGCCGTGGCGACGGAACTGCATTTCTCGCGCGACCACATCAGCCCGTTCCAGCCCGGCGGCATCGCGGGAACGCGGGAATGGATACAGATCGACCGCGCCGATGCCGCCGATTATGCAAAAGACCTGGAGCTGTTCCAGGCTTCGCTCGAATTTGTAAAAAACTCCAGGAGCCGTTAAACCGAACAGTCCAGGATACGGCGTCATGTTGCCGCGATGGCATCCCGGGGACATGACGGAATGTCGGGTTCACCATATGAGGGTGTTGCATGGCAATGTCTGCGATTGATCGGTCGATCCGGGGCTCGGTCAATGCCCTGTCCGTCGCGCTCAATGAGCGGGATTCCTACACCCAGGCCCATTGCAGCCGGGTGCTCATGCTGGCGGAAGCCCTGGGCATCGCCTGCGGCATTTCAACGGAAGATCACGCCCATCTGCGCATCTGCGCCCTTTTTCATGACATCGGCAAACTCGGCGTACCGGACAGTGTGCTGCTCAAACCCGGGCGTCTGACGCCTGATGAATGGGTGTTGATGAAGGCGCACTCCGAGCAGGGCGAGCGCATATTCCGCGCAACCGAAATTGCGAAGCTTGAACTTACGGCGCCAATCATCCGGCACCACCACGAATCGTACGATGGCAGCGGTTATCCCGACGGGCTCAAAGGCGAGGCCATTCCACCGCTCAGCCGGATTCTGCTGGTGGTTGACAGCTACGATGCGATGAGCCATTTGCGCCCCTACAATAAAGCCCGCAGCCACCGGGAAATCATCCATGTCATGGAGTCGGAGCAAGGGGAAAAACTGGACCCCTTCATGTTCGGAAATTTTTTGCGGCTGATCGAACACAGCGCCTTGCGGGTGAATTAATCAGCCAGGGCAGCACAAAACCGTCCGTGATCCCTGGATTACGTGAGCCGATTTATCAGCCCTTTTTTTTGCCGCAATCAGCATGACCCGGGGCAGGTCATCCGGCACCCCCCTGCCGCAGCCCGTATTACCGCCTGTCGTTTCCCCGATCGCCGCCCCGCTCCTGTCCGCGCCGTTCACCATGGTCGCGATGATGGCGATCGCCGCGGTCTTGCGCCCCCCGGTCCTGGGCCTGTTGCGGCCGCGGCGCCGGCTGCGCTCGCGCGGCCGGCTCCTGCCGCTGCTGCTGTTGCTGCTGCTGGCGCTCCTGCAGGATCGCCGCCCGTTGCTGCGGCAGCACCTGCATCGCTTCCGGCCGCCGCGATTCTTCCCGTTCGCGCGTTTCGCGCGGCTGCGGCTGCGGCTGCGCACGCCGCTCGATTTCTTGCCGCGGCTGTGCGCGCTGCTGCGGCAGCACCTGCATCGCTTCGGGTCGCTGCGGTTCTGCATGTTCACGCTCGCGCGGCGGGCGCTGTTCGTGCCGGGAATCGGCACTGCGCTGCGCCGGAGGATTCTGCGGCGCGGGCCAGGCCTGGGCCTGCGGCCGCGTTGCCGTCCGTTCGTGATATCGCTCGCGCACCACATGGTCACGCGGCTGGTAATGGTAATGCTCGCGGCGGATCACCTGCTGGTATTCGGCCCGCGGATAACGTTCGCCGTGATAGTGGCGCTGGTACACCGGCAGCGGCGCGGGCGCGTACACCACGCGGCGGTCCCAGTGATCCCAGCCGTGGCGATGCTGCGCCCAGCGCGGACCCCAGTGCAGATCCCAGCGCGGCGGTGCCGTCACCACCCAGCCGTGGAAGTACACCGGGGGGTGCAGGTAGTAACGTACGGGGACCCGCAGCACGAACAGCGGGACATCATACGGCTCCACGTAATCCCAGGGGCCGTCGTACCAGGCGCTTGAGTACCAGCGATCGTCCTGGTACACCCAGTACAGCCCGTCGTAAAAGAAATAGTTCACCCGCGCATGCGGCGCGTAATACACCGGATAACCGGGCACCGGCACGAGTTCCGGGTACACCGGCTGGTGGATGCCGATGCTCACGCCGGGAATCGAAATGCCGATGCTGACCTGGGCCATGGCCGGGGTCGCCGCTCCAAGCAATATCGAAAGCGCAATCAGTACGTAACGCATGGTTGTTCTCCCGCTCGTTTATTTTCAGTATCAACACTTCGGACTGCCCGCCTTGACGGATTGCAAGGCTAGCGGTGTCCGTGACCGCGATGCCCGCCATGGCCATGGCCGCGTCCGCCGTAAAACCCGAAGCGAACCGACGGGCCGTAGTAGACCGGAGGGCCGTAATACACGGGCGCCGGGGCATAGACCACGGTTGCCGGTTCGTAATAACCCGGCTGCACCGGTACCGCCACACATCCGCTTAACACGGTCAGTGCGGCCACAGCGATCATCAGCTTGATTGGGCTTTTCATGTTCGAGTCCTCCTTGTGCCTATTGGACATGCAGCGGTGCCCGGGTGTCGCGCGGGATTTTGTAAGTGTTTGTTAACGGCCGGCATGAAACCGCTGATCTGCCAATGAAAACGGGGACGGCCTGCGCTGCCCCCGTTTGTGTTGCCAGGTGACGACAGGTTTCAAGCCCTGCCGTGCCCGCCGTGGCGGCCGCCATGACCGCCGCGTTTGCCGCCGTGGCCCGCCAGCACCTTGTCGGCAACCTGCTGCTGTTCGGGTGACAACGCCGCATAAAGCGGTTTCTGCACGGCGAGGCGTTCACCGATCCGCGCCGAGGCCGTGGCCATGAAAACCTGCTGGCGCTCCAGCCGCTCGATGGCGTTCGGGCGTTTGCGTTCGGTATTGGCCGCCATTTTTGCGCGATGCTCCTGCACCCGTGCATCGGCATCCTTGGCCTGCTTGCGCATCACGCCGGCGAAGTTGTCCCATTGCGTTTGCTGGGCAGCGGTGATTTTCAGCGCGGTCCTGATGTAGGCCAGGCGCGCTTCGACGCGTTCGCTGGGCAGGCTGAAGGCCTGTTTGTCGTGGTGAAAGTGTTTTGTGTGCCGGCCCTGGGTGGCGCCGGGTGCAGGATTGGCGGTTTGCGCCATGGTCAGCGGTACGGCAGCGGCAAATCCGGCAGCGATCAGCGCGCTCATCATCAACTTGTTCATTTTTGACCTCCGGGATGGTTGAACCCTGTTGTGTCCGCCCGACATGAGCGGCTCTGTTCAATCAGAGCGGAGGCTGCGCGGCTCGTTCCGCGCAATACTGTAAGCAGGCGTTACAAAGGTAACGTGCCGTAACGGCTTGAAGTTTCAGGAGCGCCAAAAAAACAGGGGCCTCAGCCGCCGTTTGCCGGATAAACGGTTTGCAATGCGCGCTAGTCGGCCTTGATGTTGGCGTCCCTGACCACTTTCGCCCACTTTGCGAGTTCACTTTTGATATGCGCGGCGAAGGCTTCCGGCGTGCCGCCGGTCGCATCGAGGCCCTGGCGTTTCAGGTTGTCGATGACATCCTTCGCACGCAGCGCTTCGTTGATGGCGGCATTGAGTTTCGCCGTCACCGCCGGCGGTGATTTCGCCGGCAGCAGCACGCCGTACCAGGAAGTCATTTCGAAACCGGGATAACCGAGTTCGGCGATGGTCGGATATTCGGGTGCCAACTGCGAACGCCTGGCCCCGGTAACGCCAATCGGTGTGAGTTTCCCGGACTTCACCTGCGGCAGCACCGAGGTGATGCTGCCGAACACCGCCTGCACTTCGCCGCCGAGGATCGCCGCCGTGGCCGGCCCGCCGCCCTTGTACGGCACATGCACCAGGTTGACACCCGCGCGCGCCTTGAACAGTTCCGCCGCGAGGTGCAGCGGCGAACCGTTGCCGGCGGAGGCGTAGTTGATCTTGCCTGGGTTGGCTTTGGCGTACGCAACAAATTCCTTCAGCGATTTTGCCGGCACCGCAGGATGCAGCACCAGCATGTACTGGCCTGCCGCGACCAGTGCGACCGGCGCGAAATCCTTCACCGAATCGTACGGCACGCGGGTCAGCGCCGGGCTGATCGCCACCGGGCCGATGAAGGCCAGCAGCAGCGTGTAGCCGTCGGGATTGGCGCGCGCCACGGTTTCGTTGGCGATGATGCCGCCGCCACCCGCGCGGTTGTCGACGACGAACTGCTGGTTCATGCCTTCGCCGAGTTTTTGCGCAAGAATACGCGCCACCGCATCGCTGCCGCCGCCCGGCGGATTCGGCACCAGCAGACGCACCGGGCGCTTCGGGTAAACATCGCCGGCGGCGGCCTGGGCCTGCGGCGCGGGCTGCACCAGCAACCCCCCGCCCAAAGCGAGAATATTACATAAATACTTGATTTTAAACATAAATTAACTCCGGATCCGGGTCAGCTTATTTGCGTCAACTTGAACAGCGCTTGCATTTCCGTCAGCTGCTCGAGGTGCCACAACTGCTTCAGCAACGCATCGAGTTGCGGCTTCGGCATTCGCTCACCCGCGAGCGAACGGAATTTTTCTTCAATCTCGTCATCCGACATCGGGTTCTTCGGATGCCCGCGATGGTATTCGACGCGTATGGCTTCGCGTTTGCCGTCCTTCAGCACCAGATCCATGTCGCAGAGCATGGCTTCGGGCTCGCGGCTGTTGGCTTCTTCGGACACCGTGCATTTGATTTTGGCGATCAGCGCCAGCAATGCGGGATCGTGCAGGTACGGATCGTCGAAGTACTTGATGTCGATGACGCCGTACATCAATGCGACACCGGCGGTGTAGGGCATGCTGTGGTCCGCAGTCTCACGGTTGGCCGGGGTCCATTTGTCGGGGTCGCCCGCCATCATTTCAATCGCGGTATGCAGCGTGCGGACATGGATTTCGGCGATGTCCCCGACATCGGTATTGCTTTTGATGAGGACGCGTGCCCGCGCTTCCAGCGCCGCGTGCGCCACGGATTGTGAATACTGCCCGAGCGGATAACGCTTGATCAGGCAATCCATGATCCTGAATTCGGGCTGATCTTTGCCGCCAAAAGGCGCGAGTTCAAAGGGTTTGCGCGTCACCGCGACAAAATAACCGCCGCGACCTTCGAACACCGGCGATGGTCCGGTCATGCCGCGCTGGGCCATCTCGGCAAAAAAAATCGCATTGCGGCTGGCATTGGCATAGGCGCAGCCCTTCCACATCGACACATTGCCGATGCGCGTCTGATACAGCGCGACATTGGCGGCGACGGTGATGCTGAGCGCGGTGGCGATCTGTTCGCGGTTGAGACCCATCAACCTTGCCGCACCCAGCACGCTCGCCATCGCGCCGATGGTGGTGTGGTCGAAACCCATGGGCTTGAAATTGACGATGTCGCACATGCGGCAGAACATTTCGTAGGCGATTACCGTGGCGACGATCAACTCGCGGCCGTTGGCACGGCCGATTTCGGCGGCAGTGAGCAGCGCTGCGATGCTGTCGCTGGGATGGCCGGCCTCGCGTCCGATGTAGCCGTCGTTGTAATCGAGGTAACGGATCATCACGCCATTGGCGAAGGCGGCAAGATCAGGGCTGGTCTGCCGCCCGGTGCAGAGGATGGTCGCGGGCCGGGTGCTGGTGATGGTGGCGGCCTGTTCGAGTGCGATGCGCGCCGGCTCACTGTCGTAACCGCCGAGCGCGCAACCCAGCGTGTCAACGATCATGCGCTTCGCCTGATGGATCACCGCGGGTGGCAGGTCTTCGTAGCTCAGGTCGGCCGCATACGCGCCGAGGGTTTCTGCGAGGGTGGTCATTCAGGTTTCAGCATGTTGGCCGCGCGGGCGGCGACTACTTGATCTTCTTGTCTTCGCTTTTTGCCTCAGCCATGGCTTCGGGCTCGAGTTCCTCGGCGGAGCGGTTGAGATGCACGAACACACCCCATGCCGCCAGCAGGATTCCTGTCGCACCGATGATGCTTGCGGCATACATCAGGTGCGCCAGATCCTCGTGCACGGCCTTGAAGGTTGCCACCAGTCCCTCGATGGCAAGCGCGACCACGACAACCACAAAGAATCTGGACAGGAATCGCCGCACGCGGGTGGGGGCGCTGATGTTGGCGTCACGAACGACCTCTTCCTCGGCGATGGTCTGCGCAATCTGCAGCGCGACGACCGCTGCCGCCAGCAGTCCGACCGCCTCGATGATGTTCTGCGCCGCCAGACCATCGAGGCCGCCGGCAAAAGCCTGCCAGCCCATGCGGGCGGAAATGACGACGAGCATCAGCGCGGCGCAGGTGAAGAGCACGGCCATCAGCGCGTGCACGACCCAGAACAGGCGCAGGAAAGGTTTCATGGGCAGAATAGTGTCACAGATTGCCGGGCCGGTTGCAGCACCGCCAAATACCGTGCTTCCGCATGCGTTCGGGACTGTCGCGGATGGTGTGTCTGCATGTCCGCCCCGGTTCAGTGCTTTTGATGCAGGTGGTGCTGCCGCAGCAGGTCCCTGCCGTAGTCGTTGCCGTTGGGCGTGCGCACCATGGTATGGATGTGATTGCGCGTAGGCGTGTCCGATCTGGCGAGGGCGATCGGCCGCTGGTGATCGAACTCGATCAGGATCACCGGGCTCTGGATGCGGTAATAAAACACGCCGTCCGCCTCGGTGCCGCCGATCCAGCCAAACCGGGTTTCGTCGAGATGCCTGCGGACTTCCGCCATTCTGACCCGCGCCTGTCCCGACTTCATGTTGGCGACGTATTCCTCAATCACAGCAAGCAGCAGCATTTTTTGCGCATCGCTCAGCTCCGCGGCGCGGATGCCGGCGTAATCGAGCACCAGGTTGTCCTTGTACGCCGCACTCAGCAGATCCTCGCCCGCCTTGTCCTTGCGGATGCGTGCACTCGCCTGCTGCGCGGCATTCAGCGTTTTCATCAGCGCGAGACCCTTGTCCTGTTCTGCCTGCAGCACCACGGTGCCCTTGAAGCGGCCGCTGTCGGCCCTGACCGGCTCGGAGCCCATGAACACCGGCGTCATCACCACCTGATCGCCAAGCACGAAGTAATTGATGATGGCGTGATGGCCGTCGAGCTGCCAGCCCCAGGGGCGGGTTGCGGACGGCTCGCCCATGATGGTGATCCAGTAGAACCATTCGCTGTATTCCCCGAAATTTCCGGTCAGTTCGCCGAGAGTGCCGTTCAGGTTCATCACGTCGCGGGTCTGCTGCAGCCCTTTGGCGCTGAGGCTCTCACGCAGCAAATCCAGCGCGAGCTTGCGCTGGGCCTCGCTCATTTCGAAAAATCCCGTGCCCTGGCGCGTCGCGAAGTGCCGGTTGTCCCAGCGCCGCCATTCCTCGTCATCAACCGGAAACAGCGTTTTTTTGCGCTGTGCGTCGCTCAGGCTCGCCGCAAACGCGGCGGCCGCCTTGCGCGCGGGTTCGGTGGTGACACCGGTCTGCGCGAGTGCGAACAGGCCCGGCACCACCTCGCCGTTGGTGGTGACGCCCTTGAACGGTTCCGCCCACAGGCCGGCGCCGACATCGCGCAGTTTCAGCGGTGCACGGAAGATCTCCGGCGCGGCAAGCGCGATTGCGGTGCCCAGCAGCGTCACGGCAATGACGGCTCTCAGGATTTTTGTTCGCACGATTTGCCCTCTTTGCATTTTGGCTTGCCGCCGGTGGAATACCCCAGTAATCCGGAACCACCCGCGCGAGCCGTGTTTGATCGTATTTAAGTTATTGTTTTTATTGAATTATTTTAAATACCGCGCCTCCAGATGCGTGCGGAAATGCTGCGGATTGAGCGTCTCGCCGCTGGCCCGGTGCACCAGCTCCGGCGTGTCCCAGCGGCTGGCCTGCGACCAGATGTTGATTTTCATCCATTCAAACACCGGCTTGAGATCACCCGCCGCGATGCGCGTATCGAGGTCCGGCATTGCGCGGCGCATGGCGGCGAACCACTGCGCGGCATACATCGCGCCCAGCGTGTAACTGGGGAAATAACCGAAGGCGCCTTCGGTCCAGTGCACATCCTGCAGGCAGCCGTCCCTGTAATTGCCGCGGGTGTCGAGCCCGAGCAGGCTCTGCATTTTTTCATCCCACAGCGCCGGGATGTCGTCGGGCTCGATGTCGCCCTCGACCAGTGCGCGTTCGATTTCGTAGCGCAGGATCACATGCGCCGGATAAGTCACCTCGTCGGCATCGACGCGGATCAAGCCCCGCTTCACGCGCGTCCACAGCCGGTACAGATTGTCCGGCTCAAACGCCGGCTGCGCGCCAAAGTGTTTTTTCAACAACGGCGCCAGCAGGCCGACAAAGGCGCGGCTGCGCGCGAGCTGCATTTCAAAGGACAGGCTCTGGCTTTCGTGCAGGCCGTAGGAACGCGCCGTGCCCACCGGCTGACCCAGCCAGGCGCGCGGCAGGTTCTGTTCGTAACGCGCGTGGCCGGTTTCGTGGATGGTGCCGAGCAGGCTGCGCGCGAAATCGTCATCGCTGTAGCGCGTGGTCAGGCGCACGTCTTCCGGCACGCCGCCGCTGAAGGGATGGGCACTTTCATCGAGCCGGCCCGCCGTGAAATCGAAACCCAGCATTGCCATGACTTCTTTATTCAGCGCGCGCTGCGCCGGCACCGGAAACGGGCCCTGCGGCGCGATGACAGGCTCATTGGCCTGCTCATTTTCCTGCCTGTCCTGCACCCGGACAATCAGCTCAGGCAGCCAGGTTTTGACGTCGCCGAATATGCGATCGATGTCGGCGGCGCGCACGCCGGGTTCAAAACGATCCATCAGCGCGTCGTAGCGCGTGAGTCCCGTGTCGTCCGCGAGGAGCTGCGCTTCTTCGCGCGCGAGTTTCACCACTTCACGGAAGTTTTCGAGAAAACCCTTCCAGTCATTGGCCCCGCGCTGGCTGCGCCAGGCGTGTTCGCAGCGCGCGCCGGCGAGCGTTTTGGCCTCGACCAGCGATTCCGGAAGCGCGTTGGCATCACGCCAGTCGCGGCGGATCTCGCGCAGGTTGGCGCGCGCGATGTCGTCCAGCGCTTCGGTTTCCGCCGCTTTCAGCCAGGCGGCCAGCCGCGGATCGGTGCGCGTGCGATGGATCAAGGCGGAGAGTTCGGCTTCCGCCGCGGCGCGCGCCTCGTTGCCGCCGGGCGGCATCATCGCATTGCGGTCCCAACCGACGATGGCGGAAAGATGGTGGTAGCGGTAGAGCCGCGCGTAAACGCGGGTCAGCTCGGTGTAACAAGGCGCCGGTGTATTGGACATGTTGATTTTTCCACTGACTTTTTCCGTTCGGGCCGGGCCTGCCGCAGCCCAGCCGGCCCTGCAACAAGTTCCGGGCGAACGGTATGGGGTCAGAATGCGCCGTTGAAATCCTTCTTGCCGATTTCGACGCCGTTGTGGCGCAGGATGTTGTAGGCGGTGGTGATGTGGAAATAGAAATTCGGATGCGCGTAATTGAGCAGATACTGCATGCCCGTAAAGGTGTATTCCTGCCTGCCCAGCTTTACCGTGATGTTCCTGTCGGCGCTGGCGTCGATCGGCTCCGGCTTGACGCTGTTGATGAAGGCGATGGTCTTGGCGATGCGGGCTTTCAGTTCCGGGATGGTCTGCTCGCTGTCTTCGTGTCTGGGCACCTCGGCCCCGCCGAGGCGTCCCACCGCGCCTTTCGCCACGTCACAGGCAATCTGCACCTGCCGGGTCAGCGGGTACATGTCGGGAAACAGCCGGGATGCGGTCAATGCCGCGGGATCGAGTTTTTTGGCGTCGATGTGCGCCTGCGCCTTGTCGAGCAGTGCGGCAAGATTGTTGAGCATGTGCACAAACCGCGGTGCACTGGCGGCATACATGGTGAGGGGCATGGTCGCTTCCTTTGAATGCAAACAAACGGATCGGATGAATCGCCGGGCAGTCCAGGGCCGCCGGCCGGTGCTGAATTGTCTCATCCGCTGCGGGTCATGTCGCAAGGAACGGCAAAACCTTCCAGAGTCTGGATCGCCGCCCCCGGCCCGCCCGGATTGAAAATATGATGTGATCTGGTTTTCAGCCGCGGTCCGGTCATTTTTGAAAACCTGCGCCCCCATAAGCCGAGGAGGAGAATAATGAACAAGACAACTTATTTATATGCGCTGGCCGCGCTCGCCGCAAGCATGGCGCCGGTCGCGCCGCTGCTGGCCCAGGCGTTTCCGGGCAAACCGATCCGCTGGATCCTGCCCTACCCGCCGGGCGGCGGCAGCGACACCATCGCAAGGCCTTTCGCGCGCAAGCTCTCGGAAAACATCGGCCAGCAGGTCATCATCGACAATCGCGGCGGCGCGGGCGGCAACATCGGCATGGAAGCCGCGGCACGGGCGGCGCCTGACGGTTACACCGTCGTGATGGGCCTGACCGCGCAGCTTGCGGTGAACCCCGCCCTCTTCCCGAAGATCCCCTACGATCCGATCCGCGATTTTGAACCGGTCATGATGCTGGCCAATGGTGGTTATCTGCTCGTTGCCCACCCCTCGTTGCCGGTAAAAACCGTCAGCGAACTGATCACCATCGCCAAAAAGCGTCCGGGTGAACTGCTCTATGCCTCGTCGGGCAACGGTTCGGGCGGCCACCTGGCGAGCGAACTGCTCAACGTGATGGCCGGCATCCGCGTCACCCACGTGCCGTACAAGGGGGGCGGGCAGGCCATGGTCGACACCATCGCCGGTCAGACGCAACTGCTGTTCACGCCCCCGATCTCCTCGTCGGCACACATCGAATCGGGCCGCCTGCGCGCCATTGCGGTCAGCACCACCAGGCGCCTCAGCAGCATGCCGAATCTGCCCACCATCGCCGAATCCGGCGTTCCGGGATACGACTCTGGCGTGTGGTACGCGATGCTCGCGCCCCGGGGCACGCCGCAGAACATCATTGCGCGTCTGCACGAGGAATATCGCAAGGTGCTCGCCGACCCCGGCATCCGCAGCTTTCTGACCAAATCCGGCGTCGAACCGGACGGCGGCACGCCCGAAGAACTCGGCAAATACCTGCGCAGCGAACTCGCGAAGTGGGCGCAGGTGATCAAGGCGGCCCACATCAAGCTGGATTGAATGCCGTTGCGAAACCAGCCGGCTGATCAGGCGCGTTCGAGCAGCGCCCTGATCTTCGGCTCCGGCTTCCAGTAACCGGGGCCTTTGAGGAATTTTCCGTTGGCGTCATAGATCGGCTTGCCGTCGGCGCCGAGTTTGCTCTCGTTGCTGTCCATGATGATGTCCAGCACCTCTTCCAGCGGCAGGCCGTATTTCAGCGCTTCCGACCGGCAGTAGACAATCACGTCACCGAGCAGGTCGGCCATCGCCACCAGAATTTCCGTTTGCGGCGCGCCTTTCTGCGCCAGCTCGACGATCTGGTCGATTTCATGCACCTCGTCCATCAGCGTCGCCTTGAATCCGGTCAGCCGGCCGACAACATCCTCGGGCAGGACCGGGCGGTCGTTGGCGGGGAGTTTGTACATCGCGTTCATGGCGGCGATGCGCCGGGCAAAGGATTTGTTCATGGCTGATGTCACCGGGGTCTGATGGATCGGAAAATCCGCCCCCCATTCTACGGGCCGAAGGCGGCAGGCGGCCAAGGGCCTATCGACCCGGGCCTTGTTTTTTTGCGTCGAGCTTCGCCTTCAGGTCGGCAAAGGGATTAAAGGTCGCCGCCGGCACCGCAGCGGCGGTGTCGCTGCGCCCCGCCGCGTCCTTGAGTTTGGAGTGTTCGTGCTCGTGGCAATAAGTACAGAGCAATTCCCAGTTGCTGCCGTCCGGCGGGTTGTCATCGTGATTGCCGTTTTTGTGATGAACCTCGAGCAGTTGCAGATTGCTGTTGGTGAAGGTGCGCGCGCAGCGGCCGCACACCCACGGATACCTCTTAAGCGCCTGCGCCCGGTATCCGGCAGCGCGCCGGTCGGCGGCGCGCCGCGCCTCGAGGATGACCTTGTCCAGCCGGTGATCAGGGTTTGCCACGGCCAATCCCGGCTTAAACCGAGGCCTGTTTTGCCCGGAAAACCTTGCGCTCCCCCGCGCCCGGCAAGTAAACCGGCTGGTATTCGGAGCGGTTCGGCTGGCCGGCGGCAACGTGCATGACCATGTTGGCGAGATCAAACACCGTGGAGGCGATGGTCATGCTGGAGCCCTGCCCCGCGTATTCATGCGGCGCGCGGCAGATCGCGCGCGGCGCGCCGAATTCATCGCGCAGCACGGCTTTGACGTCCTCGACGGTGATGGCGCCGATTTTCGGTTCGAGCAGCTGGCGCGCGCGGAAATCGCGGTACAGGCTGTCGCCGTTGTAGGACTTCGCCACGCCCTGGGTTTGCGCCGCCAGAGACTGGAAGTGATTGGCGTGCGTCAGCAGCCCGCGCTCGGGATAGACCGGATAGACATTGTCCGGCGTGGTCTCGAAATCAATCGCAACGCCGTCGCGGTGGGCCAGCACGTAGTTGCCGGAGGCGCCGCGCGGCGAACGGGTGAGGATATCGATCGCCTCGTAAAAATGGCGCGAGTTGAGGATGCGCCGGCGCAGGATGGGGATCGGCACGCCGACGCGGCCCTTGTCCTCGCTCGAAGTCAGCATGTTGCCGCAGACCACGATGCCGTGTTCGTTGAAGCCGTCGCGTCCGACCATGCCGGCCTCGACGATCAGCGACAGCGCCGGCTTGTCCTTCTGCCGGATGCGCAGCAGCACCACGCTGTCGAGCGCCGGGCTGCGCCAGTCCCAGTTTTTGCCGACGATGACGCCGTGGTGCTGCGTGGCCTCGGGCAGTACGGCGATGGTGGTGCATTCGGTCGCAGCACGGCTGCCGCCGCTGGCGCCGTACATCAGCTCGGTGCGGCAATTGACGGCAACGATGTCTTCGAGCTGCTGCTGCGAACCCTCGGCGATGCCGCGGATTTCCGCCATGATCGCCGCGTCGATGGCCTCGATCTGGGCCGCGAATGCCCGCGCCCGCTCGCGCACCTGGTCGAGCGACAGTTTGGAATGGCGGCCAAACACGCCGAGGTAAAACTCGATGGTTTTTGCGACCCGGTCGGACGCCAGCGCGCCGTGCTGGACGCCGCACTCGTGCGCGTCACCTTCGAGGCTGTGGACCGGAAACGGTTTGTACATGGCGCGTCCTCGAGTTTTATTCGAGCTTGATGTTCTGCGTGGTGATGATACGTTCGAGTTTTTCGATGTTCGCCTTGAGCATGTCGCGCAGCTCTTCCGGCGAACTCGCCGCCGGATCGAGTCCGGTCTCCAGCATCGGCGTGCGCACTTCCGGCAATACGATCATTTTTCTGACCTCGGCGTTGAGTTTGGCCACCACCGCTTCGGGCATTCCCGCCGGACCGTAGAAGCCCATCCATGACGGAAAATCATAACCGGGCAGTCCGGTTTCGGAGATCGTCGGTATCGTCATTGCCGCCGCCGTGCGCTTGGCGCTGGTCACGCCGAGCGGGCGCAGCTTGCCGAGCTTGATGTACTGCATGGCTGCGGCGATCACGCCGAATGAGAGATCGATGCGCCCCGCCATCAGATCGACGTAACCGGGCCCGCTGCCTTTGTACGCCACGTGCAGCATGTCGATCTTGGCCATGGATTTGAACAGCTCGGCCGCAAGGTGCGGCCCCTGCCCGATGCCGGACGAACCGAAACTCAGTTTGCCGGGGGATTTCCGCGCCAGCGCGATGATGTCCTTCGCCGTTTTCGCGGGCACCGTCGGATGCACCACCAGCACCAGCGGGTAGGTCGCGAACAGCGAGATCGGGGTGAAGTCGCGCAGCAGGTCGAGCTTGACCGTGGGATACAGCGTAGGCAGCGCCGCCATGGCGCTGCCGGCAATCAGCAGCGTGTAGCCGTCGGGCGCGGCACGGGCCACGTACTGGCGGCCGATCACCGCGCCGCCGCCGGGCCGGTTCTCCACCAGAAACTGCCGGCCGGTCGATTCGGTGAGCTGCTTGGCGAGTATGCGCCCCATGAAATCATCGGAACCGCCGGGTGCGGCAGTGACGACGATGCGCACCGGTTTTGCCGGATACGCCTGCGCAGCAGCGATCAATGAAAAACCCATCAGCAAAAACCCGATCATCCATCTCATGCCCTGCTCTCCCTTGTCGTTTTTGAGTTGTTCCCCTCACGCATCAGTGTAGCCGCGGCTGGCGGAACGGGCAATTGCGCGCGAACGGATCCGCCGCAATTTTCTGCTGCCGTTGCGGCGTCGAGGCAGTAAACTCGCCATTCACCATCACCCCGTTGCCAGAATCTTCCTGCCCGGCCATGTCCATAAAACGCGTTGAAGCTGTCGTCGAACACATCAAACCTGTCCGCGCATCGGACGCCTATGCCGGCGGCGAGAGCCTGACCTTCCTGCGCTGCCGGGTGACCACCGATGACGGCGTGACCGGCACCGGTGTCACCGGCCGTTTTCTCGCCGATCAGATGGCGCAGCTCCTGAACGGCGGCATCAACGCCGCGGCCCAGGGCATGGATCCGCTGGACATTGAAGCCGTCACGACGGCGCTTGCCAAAACATTCAACCCGCGCCAGTCGACCGGCGTGTTTGTGTCGGCCCTGTCGGCGCTCGACCTCGCGTTGTGGGACATCAAGGGCAAGCTGCTGAAGCAACCTGTGGCGCGGCTGATCGGCGGCGCGCGCACTGCCGTGCCGGCCTACGCCACCGCCGGCCTGCCCGCCTTCAGCGAAGCTGAACTCGTCAGCGCCTGCAAGGCTGCGCTGGCGGCGGGTTTCCACGGCGCAAAAATCCTCGTCGGCGCAGGCCGCAGCCTGGACGAAGATGCGCGGCGCATCCGCGCGGTGCGCAACGCGGTCGGCGCGGCGCCGCTGATGCTCGATGCCAACTGCGCGTTTACGGTGGCCGAAGCGAAGCGGCTGGCGGCACTGGTCGCCGACTGCGATATCGCATTTTTTGAGGAGCCGGTGCGCGGCAACGACATTGCGTCGCTGGCCGAACTGCGCCGCGCGGTTTCGATTCCATTGGCCTCGGGCCAGATGATCCAGTCGGTGGCGTGGTTTCGCGATGCGCTTGCCGCCGGCGCGCTCGACATCCTGCAGCCCAATGCCGCCTTCTGCGGCGGCATCAGCGCGATGCTGCGCATCCTCGCACTCGCCGAAGCGCACGGCATCCCGGTCACCGGCGCCGGCGGCTTCGAAGCGGCAAACCTGCCGGTGATGGCCGGCCATGCCCACGGCGGCATGCTGGAAGTGCACGGCGCGCATGTCGCACTGCGCGCGCGGTTTGCCACCGAACCCGGGTTCAGGGACGGCCGGCTGCAGGTGCCGGCTGTACCGGGGCTGGGTTTTTCGCTGAAAGACTGAGCCCCGGTTTTTTACAGCCCCGGATCAGCGGGCCGCGTTGCGGGGCGCCGGCGATCCCGTCAGCATCTGCTGCGCCTGAAACCGCCGCTCGGGCGGCGTTCCGGCCGCGAAATGGGTGATGGTCAGCGCCGGAACAGTGGCCTTGTCACAAACCTTGCGCACTTGATAAGCCTCTATCGGCGCCTCCCATTCTGATTTCAGTTCGCAGCTCACCGCGATGCAGCTGATGCTCTTCAGCCAGGCGCAGATGCCCGCCCTCGAGCCGTCGGCATTGACGATCTCGGTCAGAAACGGCGTATCCCGCTTGAGCGGACGATTCGCTGCATTTTCCGGATACACGTCAATCAGGGTGGTGTAAAAGCTGCCGTTCACTTCCAGTGCGGCCAGCACCTTCTCCATGAACAGGGACAGGTACTGGGTGTATGAAAAACCGCCGAAAACATCGGTGATGAGCGCAAATTTTCCCAGCTCCGCCGCGGAATATTCACGCAGGCGCCTGCCGGATAAATAGCGGATTTGTTCGGCCTCCAGTTTTTCCGCGGTTTGATGCCACAGCGCATTGCGCCGGTCCTCGATGGACATGGCGACGCTCTGCGCTTTTTTGCCGCGCCGTTCCTGTCCTTCACGATGCATGGCGTCATAACGCGGGGTGTAATAATCAAGGACGGCCTGGCCGCGGCCCGCGCCGATATCCAGCCAGCGGTCTTTGGGGCCGAGATCGGCGAGCGTCTGCCTGAAGCCCGGCGGCAGCGCGGCGGCATACGCCAGCAGCGAGCGGTCGGTGACATAACCCCCGGGCACTTTTTCACCCCGGCTTTGGTAGATGCCGGCCTGTTTCGACACCTCGTCGCTGAATGCGGGAGCGGCCGCATTGTTCTGTGCGAACCCGGATCCGGCGCAGGCAAGGGCGATGCCCGCACCCATCGGGATCGCCGCTTTGAGCAAACGGTACATAGGCCTCCTCGATGCCATGAGTTGAATTATTATTGTGCGCAACCCGCGGGCCAAACCTGGCCGCGACCGCAGGCGAAATCCTGCCAGAAATATTCCTCCCCTGCTTGCCTGTTTGAGGGGATTTCCGCAATCAGACCGCCAGCGCAACGCACCCTGTCCGACATGGCCCTCATTTACGAAGCCCGGCATTTCATCCTCAAAACCCCCGACCAGCCCCATGTGTCGCGCAGCGACGGCGGGCATGTGGTGATCGATCCGAAAGTGACGGTGGAGGATCGCACACAACTCTCACCCGAACAGGCGATCGAGCTGGTGAAACTGACCATGGTCGGCGGCGAGGCGCTGAAGACCGTGCTGACCCGGAAAGGCATCCCTATCGGCCGCATCAATTACCAGGACAACGGCAACTGGCGCGCCGAACTGCATGTGCATCTCTACGGGCGCGCGCGCCACGCAAAACGCCAGCCTTACGGCCACTCGCTGGATTTTTGCGGCACGCGCGAGGATTTCCGCCGCGAAATGGGCCAGCTCGAACCGCTGACCGACGAGGACATCGCTGCGCTGCGCGAGGAGATCACCCGCCTGCTGGCCGGTGAAAAGTACCGCGACTTTTGACGCGGCGGCCCTGGTGCGGCCGGTCAGCGGAACCCGCGGCAGCGATCAGCCGGGTGTTGCACCCGAAGACTTCACCACCTCGCCCCATTTCTTGATCTCGAGCGGCATGATTTTCGCCAGCTCGTCGGGCGTGCCCGCCACCACTTCGACACCCTGGTCGGCGAGGCGCTTGGTGATTTCCGGCGTGCGCAGCGCCTTGGCGAAACCGTCGTGGATGCGCAGCGTGGTCTCGCGCGTAATGCCCGCCGGCCCGAGCAGCGCATACCAGCCGCTGGTCTCGAAACCTTTCAGCGTCTCGCCGATGGCCTGCACATTGGGCAGCGAGGCCGCGCGTTTGGCGCTGCACACGCCGATCGCGCGCAGGCGGCCGTTGTCGATGAACGGTTTTGCCGCGAGCAGCGTGTTGACCTGGAACTGGATGTGGCCGGCGACGAGATCGGCCAGCGCCTGACCCGCGCCCTTGTAGGGGATGTTCACCGCGTCGATTTTCGCCATGGTCTTCAACATTTCGACAGCAAGGTAGGCGGAATTGCCGGCCGCGGTGCCGGCGGTGAGCTGCCCCGGCCTGGATTTGGCCAGCGCGATGAACTCCCTGACGTTGTTGACCGGCAGCGAGGGATGCACCACCAGCACGGTCGTGGTCAGCCCGAGCTGGCTGATCATGGTGAAGTCCTTCACCGGGTCGAAGGGCAGTTTTTTGTACAGCGTCGGGTTGATCGCGTGCGGCGTGGTGGCGATGACCATGGTGTGGCCGTCGGGCGCGGAGCGCGCGACAAACTCGGTGCCGATCATCGTCGCGCCGCCGGCACGGTTCTCGATGATGATCTGCTGGCCGAACTGTTTGGTCAGCTCGGGACTGAGCAGCCGCGCCAGGATGTCGGTGCCGCCACCGGGCGCCGCGGGCACCACCACGCGGATCGCCCGGGACGGAAAGTTTTGTGCGGGGGCAGGCTGCGCAAACACGGCGGCAAACACGGCGATGGCCGGCAGGAGCAGGCGCGATGCAGCGGAAACAGACCGGATTTTTTTGATCATGAAACTCTGTCCATAAAGTGGTTGATTTTTGCGTTTGCGACCCGCTTTTGCGGCCTGCTTTTGCGACCAAATCCTAGCATCAAAATCTTGCGTTCATGTTAAGTTGCATTTTTTCCAGATCAGGGACGACCATGAGCGATCCGAACAATACTGCCGCAGCCGACACCCGCCGCTTCCAGCTGATCCCGGTGGAGCATCTGACCGCGGAACAGCGCGCGCTGACCGAGGCCATCAAGTCCGGCCCGCGCGCCAAACTCGCGAGTTCGGGTGCCTCCAAACCGGGGCCGCTGGGCGGCCCGTTCAACGTCTGGCTGCGCAGTCCGGGCATCGGCAATCTGGTGCAGCAGCTCGGCGAGGAAATCCGTTTTCGCAGCTCGCTGGCGGGCAAGCTCAATGAGCTGGCGATCCTGGTCACGGCGCGGCACTGGACTTCGCAGTACGAATGGGTCGCGCACCACAAACTGGCGCTGGAAGGCGGGCTGAACCCGGCAATCGCCGCTGACATCGCGCAGGGCCGCCGGCCGGCGGGCATGGATGCGGACGAAACCATCGTCTACAACTTCTCGCGCGAACTGCACGAAACCCAGAACGTCAGCGATGCCACTTACAAGTCGGCACTGGACCGCTTCGGCGAACGCGGCGTGGTCGACCTGATCTCGGTCAACGGGTTTTACGTGCTGGTGTCGATGTGCCTGAACGTGGACGGCACGCCGGTGCCGCCGGGCACCCCCCTGCCGCTGCCGCCGCTGGCGAAGTGACGGCAAAATGACAACGCTGCGGGTCGCGGTAATCCGTGCATGGGTTCAGGTCGGCTGGATTTTCGCCTGTTTGATCACCCTGCCCCAGCGCGCGATCTCGGACTTGATGTAGGCCGAGAATTCGGCCGGCGTGCTGCCCACCGGAATCACCGCCTCTTCCACCAGCTTGTTGGTGACCTGCGGCGACTTGGTGATGCGAATGATTTCGCCGCTCAGCCTGTCGATCGCGTATTTGGGCGTGCCGGTGGGCGCGACCACCCCGTACCAGGAGCCGGTCTCGTAACCCTTGAGCCCGGCCTCAGCCACGGTGGGCACCTCGGGAATCGCCGCCGAACGTTTGCTGCCGGTCATCGCGATCGCACGCAGCCGTCCCGCCTTGACTTGCGGCAGCATCGCCACCGCGCTGGAGAACATCACCTGCACTTCACCCGACATCAGTTCGGTCAGCGCAGGCGCCAGTCCCTTGTACGGGATATGCGTCATTTTGGTCCCGGCCATCATGTCAAAAAGTTCGACGGCCATGTGTGATGAACCGCCGGTGCCGTTGGACGCGTAATTGATGGCGCCGGGTTTGGCCTTGGCCAGCGCGATCAGGTCTTTCACCGATTTCGCCGGCAGCGAGGGATGCACGACCACCAGCAGCGGCGCCGAGGCAATCAGGCTGATCGCGTCGAAATCCCTGACCGGGTCATACAGCGGTTTTTTGCTGAGGTTCGGATTGAGGCCGTGGCTGCCGACGCCGGCGAGGAAAATGGTGTAACCGTCGGCGGGTGCAGTGGCGGCGAGTTGCGCGCCGAGCGCGCCGGCGGCGCCGGGCCGGTTGTCGATCGTCACCTGCTGGCCCAGCGATGCCGCCATCTGCTGCCCGACCAGGCGCGCGATGGTGTCGTTGCCGCCGCCGGGCGGAAACGGCACGATGAAACGGATCGCCTTCGATGGATATTTCGCGCCGTCTTCAGCGCTGTGCGCCGGCATGTTCAGCAAAAACGGCAGGGTCATGCCGCAGGCCAGCAGCGCCCGGGTGATGCGGATACGGAATGTCTGGTTCATGGTGTCCTTCGCAGCGTTGCGTGATGCGCGGTGGCGCATCCCGGATTTAAACTATAACCCATTGTTTTTATTGAATTTTTATTATCGGCTTATTGCGCCTCCAGCCCTGCCTCCTTGATCACCCTCGCCC
Source organism: Burkholderiales bacterium (assembly GCA_019749945.1). Classification (GTDB taxonomy): domain Bacteria; phylum Pseudomonadota; class Gammaproteobacteria; order Burkholderiales; family SG8-41. The sequence goes on along the minus strand of JAIEPF010000021.1, from coordinate 215,806 downwards.
ACTTGCTCATCTGCTTGCGGAAAAATGCGCTGAACTCGGCCTGGGTATCTCCCACCGCATCGGCGCCCTGCTGGCGCAATTGTTCGCGCGTGTCCGGCGCGCTGATGATGCGCGCCATTTCGGCATTGAGTTTGTTCATCACGGCTTTCGGCACGCCGACGGGCACCGCCACGCCGTAAAACGACACCGCCTCGAAACCCGGCAGCGTCTCGGCGATCGCCGGCACATCGGGCAGTGCCGGCGCGCGTTTCAGCGAACTCATGCCGATGGCGCGCAGCTTGCCGGACTTGATGTGCGGCAGTGTCGGCAGGATGGTGCCGAACATGCAGGACACGCGTCCGCCGAGGATGTCCAGCGTCGCCGGATTCGCGCCCTTGTACGGCACGTGCGTCATCTTGACGCCGCCCATGTTGGCGAGCAGCTCGGCGGCGAGGTGCGTCGTCGAACCCGTGCCGCCGGAAGCGTAGATGATCTCGCCCGGTTTGGCCCTGGCCAGCGCCAGCAGCGCCGCCACGTTGTTGGCCGCCACGCCGGGATGCACGACGAGGACGTTCGGTGACAGCGCAAGGTTGATCAGCGGCACCAGGTCCTTCGCGGTGTCGTAGGGCAGTTTTTTCTGCAGCACCGGATTGACCGCGGTGCTCAACGAAATCATCAGCATGGTGTGGCCGTCGGCGGGAGACCGCACCGCGAGTTCCGTGCCGATCACCGTACCCGCACCGGGGCGGTTGTCGACGACGACCTGCTGTCCCCAGGCTTCGGTCAGCTTCACGCCGACCATGCGTGCCAGCTGGTCATTCGGCCCGCTGGGGGTGAAGGGTACGATCATGCGCAAGGGGCGGCTGGGAAAGCCGGCAGCGGCATCCGCCTCGGGTTGCGCGGCGACCGCAGGGACGGTGGCAACCGCGAACATCGCGGCGGCGATGAGGTTTTGACGCGTTGGATGCATGCATGCTCCTGCAATAAAGATATCCGCTGTTGCAGCAGTTGCGGATTTTGTTGTGATGAACCGTCAAGCCGTCACGCCCTCAATATGAAACGGCTTGCCGTTGACTTCGATATGACTGTGCAGCGGAACCGGCTGCACGATCAGGCCTTCGGCGAAACAGCCTGCCTTGGCATTCCTGATCAGGTGCGCGAGTTTTTCCGCGGGCTCGTCGCTGTTGAGCCTGAGAAAGGTGTCCACGCTTTCCCAGCGGTTGAACACCGTGCCCTTGAGCACGGAACCGCCGAGGTGCTTGCGGAAAACGACGCGGCAGCTGGCGTCGCTGACTTTCATTTTCATCATGTGCGCGTACCGCGCAACCTGGGTCAGCAGTCAAAAACCCACCGCCATCGCCAGGTATGACATCGGCGACGGATATCTGTCGGTGCCACCGAGGCGCGGCGCCTCATCGCTGAACACTTCGAACTTGCCGACCCTGCCGCGCTTCAGATGCATTTCGCCGGCAATGACTTCGGTATGGACGTCGTTTTCGTTGCTGATGCCGCCCGCGGGCAGTTCCGGCTTGTCGATCACGCGGTCGCCGACGGTGCTCGGCAGGCGGTTGCCGTCGAGGGGTTTTTCCATGGTGCGCCTCCTTCAGGGTTGCGTTTTTTTGTCGTACACGGTTTTCGGCAGTATGCGGTAGGTGGCGCTGGCGCGACAGGCCAGCGCACCGTCTTCGCCGGTCACTTCGGCTTCGGTGAACATGATGCTGCGCCCGCGTTTGATCACCGCGCCCCTGCAGATGATCTCGCCCTTGGCCGGGGCCAGAAAATTGAGATTCATGGTCATGGTCGCAACCCCCATTTCGCGGTCGACCAGCGAACGCACCGCCTGCGACATCGCGGCATCGATGATCGCCGCCACGGTGCCGCCGTGGACTTCACCGCGCGAATTGCCGAGCTGCGGCTGGAAGGCCAGGCGCAGCTGCGAGCGCCCGTCTTCCAGCGCATCCAGTACAAAACCGAGATGGGTGTAGAGCGGTACGGCGGAGCGCCACTGCGCGGGCGCGGGCTTTGTATTGGCGGTCATGGACGTTCGGCATTGCGGAGGTTCGCGCATGTTACACCGGGGCGGTCCTGCATTGCGGACCCGGCATCATGGAACTTGCCCGGTGGACTTGTATGCGCGGATTCACCCGGGCATCATGCCCTCAGTCGCAACGGGGGAAGGCCCATGAAAGTCAAACGCATCGAGCATGTCGGCATTGTGGTTCGCGATGTGGAGGCGAGCCGCAAGCTGTGGGAGGGCTGCTTCGGCATCAAGCTCGGCGGCACTGAAGACAACGCGACGCGACGGCTGGCGCTCTACCCGGTCGGCGATTCGATGGTGGAATTGATCGCCGGGCTGACGCCGGACAGCAAGCAGAGCAAGATGATCGCCGAGGGCAGGGGCGGGTTGAACCATATCTGCCTTGAAGTCGAGAACATCGACGAGGCGCTGGCGGAACTGAAAACCAAGGGCATACCGCTGCTCGACCAGGTGCCGCGCATCGGCCATGCCGGCTGCCGCATCGCTTTCCTTGATCCCTCCGCGACGGAGAACTGCCTGATCGAACTGGCGGAACTGCCGGCAGGCCACGCCTGACGCGGCAGCGGGATTATTTCTTCAGCGCTTTTTGCAGCAGCTCGGCGACGACTTCATTGACGCCGGTTTTGCGCTCGGTGGCGAGCGCGTGGATCTGCTGGATCAGTTCACCCTTGAGTTTGACGGCAAACGGCACCAGGCCTGCGGCCTGGTCCAAGCGGCGTTGTTCGCGGCGATCCACCGGTTTGACGGTACCGCCGGGGTTGCCGTGGGTACCGGCGTTTTTCATCCGGTTCACCAGCTTCATGGCGTTGTATTTTTGCAGTTCAGCTGGCTTCATGGCCATGGGGAGAGGTTCCGGAAATTGGGATGGGGAAAAAGCCGGCAAAGCACAGCTGCCGCGAGGACTGCCCTGCGCGTGTATTGTGCGCGCGCGGGTTATTGCGCTTGCGGCGGAGCACCGCCGCCGCCATTGCCATTGCCGCCATTCCCGGGATTACCACCGCCACCGCCACGGCGCTTGCCGGGCCGCTTGTGGAATTTTTTGCCGCCACCGCCGCCCGGGCCTTTGTTCTGGCCTTGCGGACGGTTACCGCCACCACCGGGTTGTTGCATGCGGCCGGCGCCGCCGCTGTTCTGGCGCTGGTGGATGGAGCGCGATTGCGGGTCGGGCGCGCCCGGGCGATTGCCCGAAGCAAGTGCTATTTCGAGCTCGTTGAGCTCGTCCCACTCGGCATCAGTACGGTTGCGATCAGGGATCGCGAGCAGTTCCTGCATGCGCGCGCGCGGCGAAGGGGATGAGGATGGGGGTTGCGAATCGTTCATGGCCGCATTATCTCACTGTCCGGGGCATCCTTCAATTAAAACAACGGCTTAGCCCGAGCCCTGTTCCACCCCCCTCCGACCACCCTAGACCAGCGCCTGTAACACCAAAGCATGCAGCAACTGCCGGTGGTAATAACGGATGGCGCCCGGCGCGTGGGCCATGAACACCGTCACCAGTTCCTCCGCCGGGTCCACCCAGAAATAAGTGCCGGTGGAACCGGCCCAGTGGAATTCACCGGCCGAACTCGGCATGCCGCCGCGGCCGGTGCTGCGCCGCACCGCGACCGCCAGGCCAAAACCGTAGCCGCGGATATTCGGGTAATCGTTGAGCTTCGACAAATCGACTTCCGGGCCGAGGTGGTCGCCGGTCATGTATTCAACGCTTTTGCGCGACAACACGCGCACGCCGTCGAGTTCGCCGCCGTTGAGCAGCATCTGCGCAAAACGCAGGTAATCGGCGGCGGTCGACACCGCGCAGCCGCCGCCACAGTCGAATTTGTGCGGTGTGGTGCCGTCACGCAGCGTCTGCGGCTGCTCTGTCAGCGGGTCCAGCGCCAGCGCCCTGGCGTAACGCGCGACCTGGCCTGCGGGCACGGTAAACGCGGTGTCCTGCATCTGCAATGGCCGGAACAGTTTTTCATCGAGATATTCCGCCAGCCGCATGCCGGTGACGGCTTCGATGACCAGACCCAGCACGTCGAGGCCCAGGCTGTATTCCCACATCGAGCCGGGCTGGTAATGCAGCGGCAGCGCGGCGAGTTGGTCGAGAAATTCTTTTCCCGTCCATTGGGTCGATGCCACATCCGAAGAAAATGGATAACGCGCGTACAAGGCCTTGTCGCCACGGCCGTAACTCAAACCCGCGGTATGGCGCATCAGGTCTTCGATGGTCATCTGGCGGTTGACGGCCACAGTCGGTGAACCGGCGCTGCCGTCGCACTGCGGCGGATTGACCTGCATGCGCGCAAGTTGCGGCAGATATCTGCCGACAGCCTCGTTGACCGCGAGCCGCCCTTCCTCGGCGAGCATCAGCGCGCCCACCGCAACCAGCGGTTTGGTCATGGACGCAATGCTGAACAGCGCATCGACCGGCATCGCAGTGCGCGCCGCCGGATCAAGGTGACCAAAGGTTTCGCAGTACGCCAGTTTGCCGCGCCGGGCAATCATCAGCACCGCACCCGGCAGCGCATTGCGCGCAATCTCGGCCTGCAGTGCGGCAGCAATGCGCGGCAGACGGTCCGGCGCAAAACCCAGCGCCTGCGCCTCGGCAACCGGCAGCGGCGGACGTTGCAATCTTTCCGGCTTGTTCATGGATTTTTCCTGCCCATCCTGTAAATCCTGTCAATAATGTGGCGGAATCTCATGACCGCCGCCGTCTTCCGCAGGCAGGCTGCGCTGCATCTGCAGGCGCAGCTCGCGCAGCTGCTGTTCCAGCGCGGCAATCTGTTGCTGCTGGCGGACAACCGTGCGGTTCAGCTCTTCGAGCAGGTCTTCGCTGAAACTCAGCTTGATTTCGATTTCGGCAAGGCGCGTATCCATCGCAACTCCAGACCTTATTCGCCCTTATTTTGCCGTTACGACGACCTGGACGCCGTGGCATTGCACGGTCTGTCCGGCGCGGATTTTTGCGGTCTTGCGGCTCTCCGGCCGGCCGTCGACGGTGACCGCGCCGTCAGCCACCATGTGTTTGCCCTGACCGCCGCTGCCGGCGATGCCGGCGAGTTTCAGCAGATCGCAAAGCCGGACATGTTCGTCCTTGAGTTGAAATTGGCGGGTTTCCACGGGATTCCTGACGATTGACGGGTAAACATGATACTGGAACCGCGCGGCGGGGAACCTTAACCCGGCACGGCACTCGAATTGATGCGGTATTCCCGCATGGCGTAGAGTCACTGCTTATGACCTTGAGGCACATCATCGGATTCCTACTGCTGCTGCAGGCAGCGGGTTGCGCGCTCATCAGCCCGGCGCCGGCACCCGTTGCCATGCAAGGCGGCACTGTCGTCGTTGAACGACTGCCTTCCGCCGCCCCGGATCAATCGCCGGGAAACATCAACACACCGGGCGGCAGCGTGATCATCGAACGGCTCCCTCCCCTGCCGGAGCTGATGCCGGAGGTGCCGGTTGCCATCGTGGCACCGATTGCACCTGCCGCAGCGCCGCCAAAAACCACGACCGCTCCGCCCGTCGCTGCTGCAAGCGCGGCGCCAGCCGCCAATGTCGCTACCATCGACAAGCCGGCGGCTAAAGCACCGGTCAAAACAAACGCGCCGGCGGTGCGCGAACCGCTGCCGCAGAAACCCGCAGCTGCGCCGGCTCGGGCTGCGGCAGCGACTCTCGATCTGGACGCGCTGGAACAACGCCTCAAAAACACAGAAGCCATCGGCGTGTTCACCAAGATTGCATTAAAAAACCAGGTCGACGACCTGTTGAAACGCTTCAAGGCCTACCACGAAAGCGACGGCAAGACAGCCCTCACGCAGCTGCGGCAGAGTTATGATCAACTGCTGCTGAAAGTGAATGATGTGCTGAAAAACGGCGACCCGGCGCTGGCGAGCGAGATCATGGGTTCACGCGAAGCCATCTGGGGCGTACTCTCCGATCCGGTAAAGTTTGCAAAACTCTAAGGGCCTGTTAACCATCATTTCATGAAGACCCTGACCCTGGCAAAAGGAAACCCGACACCATGAATGCTTCAATCAAAATCCGGATATTGCTCCTGGCCGCGCTGTTGTCATGCGCTGCACCGGCCATCGCGGCGGAAAACGACGCGCTCGCCAAGGACCTGACCTCAACAATCTCGCTGCTGGGCCTGCCCTGCGGCCAGGTGGTGAATGTCGTGACCCAGGCCGAACGCGACTACATCGCAACCTGCAGCGACAAAAATCGCTACCGCATTTACCTCAATCCCCAGGGACGGGTCGCCGCGGAAAAACGCTAGTTGCGGCCGCTGCTCCGGCAGGCGCTTATCCTCCCGCGTCGATGAAGACATGCAATGCGCCGATTTCCTCGGCCAACACCTGCTCCACCGCCATCACGTAATCAAGGTTCGCACCCAGGCGCCGCTTCGCCTCGGCAATGTCGATGGTGCGGGCCGTCGTGGGGCCGTCGCTGACCTGCGCATGGGCAATCAGCGACACTGCATGCCTCAACCGCGCAACTGCATCGGACGGCGGATCCGCGGCAAGCACATCGAGTGCCGCTGATGCGCGTAACGCTGCGCGGCCGTGCACGCCGCTGCCGACAAAAATTCCTACAAACAAACCAGCTGCCAGCGCCAGCCCGAGCACCACCAGCAGCACGGTGCCCCAGGGTGGTGGCGGCTTGATGCCCGTCAGCGGCAGCAGCACGAACAACGCGATCGCCACAATCACCGTCAGGCAACCATAGGGTCGCGGATTGAGCGGCGGCGGTTCGGCGGCAATACGCCGCCACTCGGCGACGATGGCGTCGCGCTGTTCGGCGCTAAACGCGGGCTTGGCTGCAGGCATGGTCACTACCCCTTCAGGTCGCCGGATCGCGAGTGATGGTGTGTTGCATGATCACTGTATCCAGCCAGCGTCCGAATTTTATTCCGACATTGCGCAGCGTGCCGACGTCGCGGAAACCCAGCGCGCGATGCAGGCCGATTGATGCCGTGTTGCCGCTGTCGCCGATGATCGCCACCAGCTCGCGGTAACCGGCAGCCGCAGACAGCGCGATCACCCGCGCCAGCAGCGCGCGGCCCGCACCAAGTCCGGCGGCGGCAGGCGCGATGTACACCGAATCTTCCGCAGTATGGCGATACGCCGTGCGCGGGCGGTACAGCCCGGCATAGGCGTAACCGATGACGACGCCGTCATGTTCCGCCACCAGGTACGGCAAACCTGCCGTCAGCACGCTGTCGCGGCGGCGCTGCATCTCGGCCAGATCCGGCGGAATTTCCTCGAACGATGCGGTGCCGTGCAGCACGTGATGGGCGTAAATTGCCTGCACGCGCGCCATGTCGCCTGCCCTTGCAGGCCGGACCATGATGCTCATCTGCGCTCCCGGTTACAGTTGTGCGCCCAGATTACACCATGCGCATAAAGCGCCGGCGGGGCGCCGAGTCCACACTCCATGCATCAAAATTGACTCGGGGAAGCCCCTTCATCTACGCTCGGCGGTTCAATATATGACCCTGCGAGAACCGCCATGTCGAACACCGCAACCACACTGTCCTCCGCCGACCGCGCCGCGCCGCACCTGATCAGCGCCGCTGCACCGCCCGCGCTGCGGCTGATGCTGGCGCTGGAGGATTTCGAAACGCCCGCGCGACGCTACATTCCGCGGCCGATCTACGGTTATGTCTCGGGCGGTGTCGAGCGCAACGTGACGCTGAACTGGAACCGCTCGGTATTCGACGACCTGGCGCTGGTGCCGCGAATGCTGGTCAATGTGTCACAGCGTTCGCAAAAGACCCAGCTGTTCGGCCGCACCTACGATTCGCCGTTCGGCATTTCGCCGATGGGCGGCACTTCGCTGGCCGCGTTCCAGGGCGACCTCGCACTCGCGACCGCCGCCGCATCGCGCAATATCCCGATGATTTTGAGCGGCGCCTCGCTGACGCCGCTGGAAAAAGTGCGCGCGGCCGCCCCCGGGCACAGCTGGTTCCAGGCCTACCTGCCGGGCGAAGAACAGGCGATCACCGAACTCGTCGCGCGCGTGGCCCGCGCCGGTTACGACACGCTGGTGCTGACCGTGGACATCCCCGTCGGTTCCAACCGCGAAAACAATGTGCGCAACGGCTACAACGCGCCGCTGCGCCCCAGCCTGCGGCTCGCGCTGCAATGCCTGGCGCGGCCGCGCTGGCTCATCGGTACGGCGCTGCGCACCTGGTTCACGCAGGGCATGCCGCATTTCGAAAACATGGGCAAACGCACACCGCTGGTGTCACGCACCGCCGTGCGTGAACGCGCCAACCGCGACCACCTGAACTGGGAACATGTCGCGCTGATGCGCCGGTTGTGGAAGGGCAAACTGGTGATCAAGGGCATCCTCGACAAACGCGATGCCGTCATCGCACGCGAACACGGCTGCGACGGCATCATCGTTTCCAACCACGGCGGCCGCCAGCTCGACTCGGCAGCCTCGCCGCTGCGCGTGCTGCCCGGCATCGTTGCCGCAGCCGGCGACATGACGGTGATGATGGACAGCGGCGTGCGCCGCGGCACCGATGTACTGAAGGCGCTGGCGCTGGGCGCGAAATTCGTTTTTGTCGGCCGGCCGATGCTGTATGCCGCGGCAGTCGCCGGCGAAACCGGTGTGCGCCATGCGATCCGGCTGCTGCACGATGAAATCGATCGCGACATGGCCATGCTTGGCGCCAATGCAATCACCGAGGTAAATCGCGACATGCTGATGGACGCGCGCGGCCCCGACGCCTACGGCCTGCGCTGACCCGACAGCGCTTACTGCGCCGCGACCTGCAGGTCCGTCGGCCCGCGGACTGCGCTGTTCCCCACGGACCATGATGCCGCCATTGCCCGGCTGAACCGGTTTGACGGCAGGGCCGCTGTCGGCCGCACGCAGGCCGCAAAGTCCAATTTGCGGCCCCGTATTCTGCGCAACTGCAGCCGGATCCACGCCCATCCGGCGCAGTTAAAGGCCGGATCCAGCTCGCCGGCGCGGTCTTGCTCTAGGGGAATCTCCCCTGTCGTCGTGTAAATCGGGCGTTCCGCGCGGCATCCTGTTGTTTATTCCATTTTATGGAATCAAAAGCACCCAAATGTCAATTGTAATTGCCATCCTTGCGGGCTGGGCCCTAAAATTCCGGCACGGTGCGGCTCGCTCCGCATCGGAACTGCGAAAAAATCAAACCGAGGAGGAATCAGATGAAAATGCTGCCCTTAAGCGCCGCCGCCATGGCCGCACTGCTCGCCGGCTGCGCCGCCAGCCCCGAGCTGGTCAGTTGCCTGCAACCCAACCGCCGCGTTGCCGTGGAAGTCACGGGCAGCAAGGAAAAGCCGCCGGCCAAACCCGGCGCCAAACCGGGACGGGACAATGTCATGCTGCAAGCCATGGCCCAGGGCGACAGTGCCTGGGATCCGAACGGCGCCCTGCTCAAAGCCGGCGGCCAGGCCGAGCTCGACAAGATCGTGAACGTGGTGCAGCACGGCATCAAGAAAGATCCGCGCCCGGTCAACGTCGGTTCGATCATCATCACCGGGCACAGCGACCGCCTGGAAGCGGCAAGCAATGCCGACCTTGATGAGCAGCGCGCAAAGGCGGTGCAGGTCTATCTCGCACAAAAAGGCCTGGATCCGAAGCTGATGTTCTGGGAAGGCAAGGACGCCCGCGAACCGATGCCCGTGACGAAATTCTGCGCTGACTGAAAACAGCGCCCCTGGAGGCGGTTTCACCCCGCTGCGGCGGGGTATTTTTTGCCGCCGATCCCGCGATCAGACCGGAACGGAAACGCCCTCCTGCTCGCAGGAGTTCGCCACGTCACTGACTGTCACCCGGCGCATGTCGCGCACCCAGCGCAGGTCGTCAAAATCGGTGCCCCGGTGCATGGTGCAACGGTTGTCCCACATCACCAGCTCGTTCGGCCGCCAGCGGTGGGTATAGACAAACTGCCGCTGCGTGACATGGGCGATCAACTCGTCGATCAGTGCGCGGCCTTCGTCATCCGGCATGCCGAGGATACGGCCGGCATGTGAAGCCACGTACAGGGATTTGCGCCGGCTCTGCGGAATCGTGCGCACCAGCACCTGCGGCACCGGCGGCAGCCGTTTTTGTTCTTCCTCGGTGAATTCGGAAAATCCGCTGCGCCGGCGCGATGTGGCGATCCAGTGTTCCACTACCAGCCCCTGCAGTTTCTTTTTCATGGCTTCGGGCAGTGCATCGTAGGCCGCGCGCTGGTCGGCAAACTGGGTATGGCCGCCGATCGGCGCCACGGTTTCCGCATACAACAGTGAACAGATGCTGGGCAGGCGCTTGAAGGAGCTGTCGGTATGCCACAGCCTGTTGCCGGCTTTGTACATGCGCTGACGGCTGGTCTCGCCCCAGATTTTGCCGTCGGCGGCGAGGTTGGAAATATCGGCGAACGGGCCGCTGAAACGCGACGGCGTCGCTTTCGGATCCAGCGTGCGGTCGGTTTCGATCGGGCCGAAGTGGGCGGAAAACGCCAGTTGCTGCTCCTGGTTCAACTGCTGCTGCGGAAACACCAGCACGGCATATTTCCAGAAAGCCTGTTTGATCGCCTCGATATCCGCAGCAGCCAGTGGCTTCGACAAATCGACGTCGCCGACCTCGGCCGCAAAATCCGGCGTGACGGGATAGATGGTGATGCCCATTTTTTCTGCCTCCTCCTGCGCTTTTAACGAACGCTTTGCACCATTAATTATGGGCCTGCCGGGTCTGGAATGCGATGATGCATATTGCGAACCCGGGCATACAAAATACGGCCTGGAAAATGCCCGCGCGGTTACGACTACACTGGCATTCCCAAATACAAGGAGGAATCATGGCCAAAGCTTACTGGGTGGTGTGTTACCGGGCGATCAGGGACTCAGAGGCATTCAAACGTTATGCCAGTGTGGCGCCGGCGGCGGTGCAGGCCGGCGGCGGGCGTTTCCTGGTGCGCGGCATGGCGGCAAAAGTGTATGAGGCCGGCATCCAGCAGCGCGTCGTCGTCATCGAGTTCGACAGCCTGGCGCAGGCACTGGCCGCGCACGACACGCCGGCCTATCAGGCGGCCCTGAGGGAATTGACCGGGGGCGCCGTCGAGCGTGACTTGCGCATCGTCGAGGGCGTCGCCTGACGGCGAGCCCTTGGCCTGCGTTTGTTAATCAGCAACCGGCAACACACCTGCCCTTGCCGTCGAACTCCATGGTGCGGCCGCTGATGGCGAGGTGAGTTGCCGGCTTGAGCAGCTTCATGAATGCTGCCGTGCGCGAAGCTGGCCTCAGCTTTCCGCTTTCGGTGACGGGCTCGTTCGCATGCGTGAGAATCACCGATGCCGGACGGATCAGCTCATTGATGGCATGCCCGCCGGAATAGAATATGCCTGGATTCGGTCCCAGATTGAGCACGGCGAGGTTAGCCTTGTGGTACTCGTTGACAACCGTTTTCATCTCGGAATGGATGCCGGTGTCGCCTGACAGATAGGCGACCAGCCCGTTGGTGAACTTGACGACGAATCCGGTGGCGGGGCCGTACTCAAGGACGGCACCGTCCGCCTGCAGCGCCGCGCGCTGCGCCTCCGAGAGCAGCGCCGGCGGGGCGTTGTTCACGTGCGAGGCGTACACGATTGCGATCTCCACACCGCGCGGTGCATCAGCCATTTTCGCGACAAAAACACCACCGAGATCCGTTTGCGAAGCGCACACCGTGGAAACCGGCACCGTGGTCGCGCCACCGGTTTGCGGGCAGAAGCCGATCGGCTTGCTGCCGCTGATGGCCTGGACCTTGTTGCCGACAAAACCACCGATGGCACGGGTCATGACCATTGCCGCGTTCTTCGCCGCGACGACTTCGGCGGTCGTGGAGTTCGGCGCAGGTACCCGCTCCGAGTTCGCGCAGGTCCCGGCACCCGGCGCTTTCAGCTTGAGATCACCGACGTGATCACCGTGCATATGGGTGAGCAGCACCATATGGATGGTGCCCAACCGCGGATCGTCACCGCCGGTGACGTTGTGCGCCGGGTCGTAGAGAAAACGCACGCCGGTCGGATCCTCGAAAATGATCGCGCGATCGTTGGCGCAGAGTTCTCCGGGGTGGGAGCCGATGGGCGTTATTTTCACGTTCTGCGCCAGCGCAGGGGCGGCGAACGCCAGGACAGCGGATATGCAGATGACGGCGGTGATTCTCATGACTCCTCCTGGGGATGGCGCAAAGGGTTTGACGCGGCGGCTACGTTAACCCGTCGCGAGCGGGATTGCCACTCTCACGCGACATCAGCCCTGGTGCAGCGCATCAACCCGGTCGCCGCAATTTCAGCCGCGCACCAGCGCCAGCAGGGACTCGCCGTAACGTTCGAGTTTTTTCGCGCCGATGCCGCTGATCCCCCCCAGCGCATCCATGTCGGCAGGGCGCGCCGCGGCGATTTCCGCCAGCGTGCGGTCATGAAAGATGACAAACGCCGGCACGCCCTGCACCCGCGCCTGTTCCATGCGCCAGGTTTTCAGTTGTTCGAGCAAGCCGGCATCGGCCGCCGGCAACGCGGCGCCAGCAGCACCGCGCCGCGATTTTGTTCCCTTGGCCTTGCGTGGCAACACGCTGCGCATGTTAACCGCCTGTTCACCCTTCAATACCGGACGGCTGGTTTCGGTCAGGCACAAGGCGCCGTAGGCATCGTGATCGGGCCGCGCATAACCCAGCGCCACCAGCTGGCGGAACACATTGCGCCAGGCCGGCTCGTCGAGGTCGGCACCGATGCCGAAGACATTGAGTTTGTCATGGCCCCATTGCGTGATGCGCTCGGTGATGCGCCCGCGCAGCACGTCGATCAGGTGCACCGCGCCGAAGCGCTGGCCGGTGCGGTAGATGCACGACAGCGCCTTGCGCGCGGCCTCCGTGGCATCCCAGGTCTGCGGCGGCTCGAGGCAGTTGTCGCAGTTGCCGCAGGGTGCGCCGGTTTCGCCGAAATAATCGAGCAGGCGCACGCGGCGGCAGCCCGCGGTTTCGCACAGACCCAGCAAGGCCTCCAGCTTGGTCACCGACACACGGCGGTACTCCTCGCTGCCTTCGGACTGATCGATCATGCGCCGCTGCTGGACAACATCCCCCAGGCCGTAGGCCATCCAGGCATCGGCCGGCGCGCCGTCGCGGCCGGCGCGACCGGTCTCCTGGTAATAACCCTCGATGCTTTTCGGCAAATCAAGATGGGCGACAAAACGCACATCGGGTTTGTCGATGCCCATGCCGAAGGCGATGGTGGCGACCACGACCACGCCCTCCTCGCGCTGGAAGCGCGCCTGGTTGGCCGCGCGCGATGCGCCGTCCATGCCGGCGTGATAGGGAATCGCGCGCACGCCGTGGGATACCAGCCAGGCCGCGGTTTCATCCACTTTTTTGCGCGACAGGCAATAGACGATCCCGGCCTCACCATCGTGGTCCTCGCGAATGAAGCGCAACAGCTGGGCGCGTGCATCCTGCTTGTCGATGATGGTGTAACGGATGTTGGGCCGGTCAAAACTCGAAATGAACACGCGGGCATCATCGAGTGCCAGGCGGCGGATGATTTCAACGCGGGTCTGCGGATCGGCGGTCGCGGTCAGTGCAATGCGCGGCACCTCGGGAAAACGTTCATGCAGCAGCGACAGCTGCAGATACTCCGGGCGGAAATCATGGCCCCATTGCGACACGCAATGCGCTTCGTCAATCGCAAACAGCGCAAGCTTTGATTCGGCCAGGCATTCCAGCATGCGCGGCATCACCAGCCGCTCCGGCGCGACATAAAGCAGATCGAGCTCGCCGTTGCGCAGGGCTTTTTCGCAGACGTTGACTTCACGGCCGTCGAGCGTGGAATTGAGGAAGGCCGCGCGCACGCCGAGCTGGGTCAGCGCCGCGACCTGGTCCTGCATCAGCGCAATCAGCGGCGACACCACCAGGGCCGTGCCTTCCCGCAGCAGCGCCGGTAACTGGTAACACAAGGATTTGCCGCCGCCCGTGGGCATCAGCACCAGCGCATCACCGCCGCCGGCGACATGCGCGACGATGTCGGCTTGCGCGCCGCGGAATGCGGGATGGCCGAAGACGGTATTGAGGAGTTGCAGCGGACGGGGATCGACGGCTTGGGTCATTGCGGGGGATGAGCCTGGGGGAATCAGCAGTGCGCTGGGCTCAAGCGGCTGCGGCAGAATCGGCTGAGATAAAATATCTTTTAAAAACAATTACTTACGATAATACCACGCCGGCCACCGTGATTGCAGTCAGCCCCATTACATTCAAGCTTTGCGCGAACGTCCGGCCAGTTTCCGCAGCTCCTGGTGCAGGCCGTCGGCAATCGTGATGCCTTCGGCCCGGGCACGCGCAGTGGCCAGTTGGCGTCGCGCGCCGGGCAGGCGAACACCTTCATCCGCGAGCATGGAACCCACCATGTCTTCGATGCGCGTGTAATAGGCTTCCGCACCCGCCAACGCACGCGGATCAATCGCAATCAGCGCGTGACCGATGCGCGGCTTGTTGCCGGGCTCGAAGTACGAATCATTTTCACGGCTCAGCGCCGCGCCGGTCAGCGCCACGCACAGCGCTTCGACCATCAGCGCCAGCGCCGTGCCCTTGACGCCGCCGATGGCGGTCAGGCTGCCGGTCAGCGCGTCCTGCGCGCTGGTGGTCGGATTGCCGTCGCGATCCACCGCCCAGCCCAATGGTATTGCTTTTCCTTCCTTCGCCATCAGCATGATCTTGCCGCGGGTGACTTCGGTCAGCGACAGATCGACGACTATCGGCGCGGCATTTTTGCGCGGAAAAATCGCCGCGATCGGGTTGGTGCCGAAAAACGCTTTTTTGCCGCCCCAGGCATTGATGGCCGCGGGGGAATTGGTCAGCGCAATCCCCGCCATGCCGGCTGCGGCAATCGGTGCCAGGTGATACGCGGCGGCGCCGAAATGATGGCTGTTGGTGACACCGGCAAACGCGATGCCGTAGCGCTGCGCGCGCTTGATGACTTCCTTCACCGCCAGTGCCGCGGCCGGAAACGCCAGACCACCGCCGGCGTCGATCAGGCAACAAGCGCCGGTCTTGCGGACGATTTTTGGTTTGGCCCTGCCGTCGGCGCGGCCTTCGCGCAAATGCTGCGCGTACAGGGCGACGCGCGACAGGCCGTGACCGGACAGACCCTCGGCCTCCGCCACCACCAGCGCCTGCGCGGTGGCGGTCGCCATGGTTTTGGTTGCGCCGGCGCGTTTCAGTGCGCGCGCCGCAAGCTCCGTCAGATCCGCAATCGACAGCACCGGCATGATGTCAGTCCACCGTGGTGCCGGATTGTTTGGCCACATCCGCCCATTTCGCGGCTTCCGCCCTGAAAAACGCCGAAAATTCCGCCGGCGTGTTGCCGCTGGGTTCGGCACCTTCGGCACGGATGCGCTGCACGACTTCCGGTGATTTCACGGCAGCAACCCATTCCCGGTAGAGTTTGTCCTGGATGGCCTGCGGTGTTTTCGACGGCACCAGCAGGCCGTTCCACTGCACGGCGACGTGATCCGGCACACCGGCCTCGATCATGGTCGGCACATTCGGCGCAACTGCAGAACGCACCTTGTCCGCCACGCCAAGACCACGCAGGCGATTGCTGGCGATATGGGGTGCTGCGACCGGCATCACCACAAACGCGACTTGCGATTCGCCGGTCAGCAGCGCCACTGTCGCCGGCGCGGCGCCCTTGTACGGCAGGTGGGTGATGCGCGTGCCGGTTTTGACGCGCAGCATTTCCATCGCCATGTGCGACATGGTGCCGGTTCCGGCCGAGGAATAGTCGAGCGAGTTGGGTTTGCCGCGCGCCAGCGTGACCAGATCCCTGACGCTTTTCACCGGCAGAGCCGGATGCGCCACCAGCACAAACGGGTACGAGGAAGCCATCGAAATGGGTGAGAAGTCCTTCACCGGGTCGAAAGAAAGCTTTTTATAAATCGCCGGGCTGATCGAGATCGAGGAATTGGCAAAAAACACCGTGTAGCCGTCACCCGGTGCCTTGGCCACGATGTCGGCCGCGATATTGCCGCTGGCGCCGGCGCGGTTGTCGACGATCACCTGCTGGCCGAGCTGCTGGGAATATTTCTGCGCGATGATGCGCGCCACCAGATCGCTGCCGCCGCCGGCCGGGAACGGCAGCACCATGCGGATTGAACGGGTGGGGAATTCCTGGGCGGCGGCGGGCATTGCCGCCACCAATGTCACCGCGACAACACAGGCGCTGCGAACCGCAAGCGCGATAGAACGGACCATGACTCCTCCTTTTTATCCGGACTGTACCCTGCCCGGGACCGCGAGTCTCGCCCGCCGTCCCGGCTGCGGTCAAGCTGCAGCCGTGAGCAGGGACTGGCCGGGTTTGACGCGGGTGAAATGCACCGGCCGTGTTTCGCTGGAAAAACGTTCGCCCTGCCAGCTGACACAGGTATAGCGTGAATTTTCCAGGTCGCGCACTTCCGGGAAATCGGCGCGGAAATGCGAACCGCGCGAGTCTTCACGCGCCATCGCGGCAAAACGGATAGCCTGCGACACCAGCACCAGGTTTTTCAGGTTCAGCCAGTCATGCCAGGTCAGGTTGTAAGCCAGCGTGGCACTGTCGACTCCGGTGGCATCGAGCCGGGCATCGAGTTCGTCGAGCAATCCCGAGGCGCGGTTCAGCGACGCGGCATCACGCACGATGCCGACATCATCCCACATCACGTTATAGAGCTCTTCGCGGATGGCGTTGATATCGCCGCCCTTGCGCGTCAGCGGCGCACGGCAGCGCGCGACCGCGGCGGCTATCGCCTCCTGGTCCGGTGCACGGAACTCGCCGTTGGCCTTGACCCAGCCCGGCATCACATCGCCGGCAATACCGCCGAACACCGTGGAATTGGCCACGCCATTGCCGCCGAGACGATTGGCGCCGTGCACGCCGCCGGAATCCTCACCCGCGACAAACAGCCCCGGCAGGTCGGTGCTGCAATCGGTTTTGAACACCACGCCGCCCATCATGTAATGGGCGGTGGGCACCACATCGACCAGACCGCTGACCAGGTCAAAGCCGCAGTCGGCGCAGCGTTCGACCATGCCTTTGAACTCCTTGCGCACCATCACCGGATCGAGATGTTTCATCGTGATGTAGAGGCCGCCGTGCTGGTTGACGCGGCCGGCGCGCATTTCCTCGTACATGCCGCGGCTGACGATGTCGCGCGTCGCGCGTTCATTGCGCGGATCGTATTTGTGCATGAAGCGCTCACCGGCGCCGTTCAGCAGATGGCCGCCGGCGCCGCGCAAACCTTCCTCGATGATGGTGCCGGTGATGCGGGTGTCGGAGCCGGCGATCAGGCCGGTCGGGTGAAACTGCACCATTTCCATGTCGCGCAGCATCAGCCCCCCGCGCAGCGCCATCGCCATGCCGTCGCAGCTCTTGTCGCCGCTGGGCGTGTGGAACTTGTACATGGTCGGCCCGCCGCCGGTGGCCAGCAGCACCGCCTGTGCCTGCACAAATACAAATTCGCCGCTGCGCATGTCGATCATCAACACGCCGGCAATCGCATCACCGGCCTTGTTCTTGATGAACTCCACGGCGCGGTGTTCTTCAAGCCGGTTGATGCCGCGCGCCCAGACCTGCTCGGCGAGACGGTTGATGATTTCAATGCCGGTCAAATCACCTTTATGCACAGTGCGGTCAAAGGTCTGGCCGGCAAAGGCTTTCTGGTGAATGCTGCCGTCGGGATTGCGGTCGAAAAAACAGCCGAGTTCGTTTTCGAGCTCGTGGATGCGCTCCACCGCGGTTTCCACCAGCGTCCACGCCAGATCCTGGTCGGGCAGCCATTTACCGCCTTCGATGGTGTCCATGAAATGGCGCTCGACGGAGTCGCCCGCGGCCAATGCCACGTTGTAACCGCCCTGCACCATACGCGTGCAGCCGGTTTTGCCGAGCAGGCCCTTCACCGCGACGGTGATCGACAGCGCGGGATTGTGCTGGTGGGCGTGCAACGCAGCGAACAGGCCGGCGCCGCCGGAGCCGAGTATCAGGATGTCTGTCTTGATGGTTTGCATAGGGTAAGAAGCTTTAATTCAAAACTTGGCCACAGAGGTCACAGAGAACACAGAGGAAACCCTGAACAGGAAACTTAAGTTTTTGATGTTCTCTGTGAACTCTGTGTCCTCTGTGGCAAAAAAGGTTTTCAGGTTTTCACGCCCAGCGCTGCGAGTACTCCGGCGCGCTGGTCTTTGGCTTTTGCATTCACCGCCGTGTAGAGACTGCCGCCGTGGCTGTCCATCGCCACCAGCAAGGGGCCGAAACCCCTGATGCGGAATTTCCACAGCGATTCCGGATTGAGGTCGTCAAGATCGACTTCCTCGATTTGTTCGATCCATGTGGTCTCCAGCGCCGCCGTGCCGCCGATGATCGCGAGATACACGCCGCCCAGTTCACTGAAGGCCTTGGCGGAGGATGCAAACAGTCCGCCTTTGCCGATGATGATGCGCACACCGTACTGCGCCATCAGCGGCTGCGTGAAACGCTCCATGCGCGCGCTGGTGGTGGTGCCGATGCAGATCGGCGCATAACCGGAGGGGTGCTCTTTGGTCTCACCGACCCATTTAACGTTGGGCGCGGTGTGCACCACGGCATGGCCGCGCAGGTCAAAACGCGTCTTGCGGCCATGATCGAACATGTGGATCTGTGTCGCATCGCGGATGCCGTACAGCGTTTGGTGCAGCGTGACCGTGTCGTTGATGCGCAGCTTGCGCACCTGCTCTTCGCTGACCGGCATGTTGAGTTCGTAATGGGCCATTGGAATTTGGTGACTGGTAATTGGTGACTTGTGACTGGTCTAAACCTAGTAGCCGTAGCTCAGGCCTTGCGGTGTGAATGTCGCCCGCGCGCGCCGCGCCGAGTGGCACTGCATGTTGACCGCGACGGGATTCATCGTGATGTGGGTGGCTGCCGTTTCGACATGCACCGCGAAGGCCGTGGAATCACCGCCCAGGCCCTGTGCGCCGACGCCGAGCTTGTTGACCACGGCACTGAGTTCAGCCTCCAGCTTCGCACCCTCCGGATCCGCGCAGACGCTGCCCAGCGGCCGCGTCGCCGCGACTTTCGACAGGTGCACACAGAGATCGGCTGTGCCGCCGACACCGACGCCGACGATCACCGGCGGGCAGCTTTTGCCGCCGGCCTCGAGCACGCAGTCGATGACAAAGGTCTTGATCGCATCGACACCGTCAGCGGGAATTGCCATTTTCAGCCAGGAGTTGTTTTCGGAACCCGAGCCCTTGGGAATCATTTCGATCGACAGCGTGTCGGCATCCGGCGCGAAATCGATATTGATCACCGGCACATGACGGCCGCCTGAGGTGTGCTCGTTCTTGCGCGTGGTCGGATGCACCACGGAAGAACGCAGCGGATGCTCCTTGGTCGCACGCGTGCAGCCGCTGATGATCGCCTGCTTCAGGGCATGACCGTCGACGGCCACATTGGCACCGATCACCACGTTGTAAATCGGGATGCCGGTGTCCTGGCACAGCAGGTTGGTATTGTCCTCGGCGACAGTAATGTTGCGGATCATGGTGCCGAGGATGGCCTTGCCGGTGGCATTGGTCTCCGCCTTGTCCAGCCGCTGGAAACCCTGCTTGATGTCCGGCGGCAGCATCTTCAGCGCGCGGATGTAGAGCTCCTTGCACGCTTCTTCCACCTGTTTCAGATCGACCTTCACGGAACCACCTTCAAAGAATGATGAAAACCGCCGCGACTGCGCGGCGGGCCCGGATTATTTCAACCGCATCAGTTCACCTGCAGCTTGCGTTCCTTGATGATTTTTTCCCAGCGCGCCGATTCCGCCTTGATGTCCCTGGCGAAATCCTGCGGGCTGTTGCCCACCGGCATCATGCCAATGTCGTTGAACCGCTTGACCAGATCGGGGTTGCGCAGCGCCTTGACAGTATCGGCATGCACCTTGTCGATCACCGCTTTGGGCGTGCCGGTCGGCACCATGAAACCGAACCAGCCGAGATTCTCGAAACCCGGCAGGGTCTCTGCAATCGCCGGGACGTTCGGCACCTGTGGCGAACGTTCCTTGCTGGTGACGCCCAGGGCGCGCAGCTTGCCGGTGTTGATGAAGGCAATCGCCGCTGACAAATTGGGGGTCACGAACTGGATCTGCCCGCCGACCAGGTCAGTGACCGCCGGACCTTCGCCCTTGTAGGGAACGTGGGTGACATCGATGCCCGCGGTGTAGATGAAGTTTTCCGCGGCGAGGTGGGTTTGTGTGCCGACACCGGCCGAACCATAGGTCATCGATTTCGGCTTGGCCTTGGCCATGGCGATGAATTCCTTCAGCGTCTTCGCCGGATTGCTCGGATGGACGACCAGGGCCTGCGGGCCGCTGGCGACGTTGGTCACGGCCACCAGATCCTTCCCGGGATTGAAGGGCATTTTCGCGTACATGTGCTGGTTGGCGGTGACGATGGAGCCCGAAGTCATGAACAGCGTGTAGCCGTCGGGGTTGGCCTTGGCGGCAATATCGCCGCCGATGTTGCCGCCGGCGCCGGCACGGTTGTCGACAATCATCGACTGCCCCCAGGCCTCGTTCAGCTTTTGTGCGACCAGGCGCGCAACGATGTCGGTGGCGCCGCCGGGCGCGAACGGCACGATGATGCGCACCGGCCTGACCGGATAGGCATCTGCGGCAAAAGCGGTGCCGGCAAACAGCAGGCTTGCAGCAACAATCATTCTGGCTTTGTTCATTGGCTTCTCCTCACGCTCTGGTTTTATTACGAACTTGCACCCTGTTCCGTTTCACCATACTCCAGCGGCTGGCGCCCTACAATCCCAGCGCATCCGCCGTCAGCTTGCGCAGTTCCCTGACCAGTTTTGTGCGCACGCCGCGGTACGCCGGCTTTTTCGCGACATTGACCAGCTCATAAGGATCGCGCTCAAGATCATAGAGTTCATCGAGTTCGCCGTTGCGCGCGCGATTGACCCAGTGGATGTATTTGTAACGGTCGGTGCGTACCGCCTTGTAGGTCATGCCCACCAGCCACGGGTAGGCGTTCTCGGCCCAGTACTCGACGAACACCGATTTGCGCCAGCCAGCAGCTTTCTTGCCCTTGAACAAGGGCAGCAGCGAACGGCCCTGGATGTGTTTGCCGGGTTTGCCGCCGGCGATTTCGATCAGCGTCGGCGCCAGATCCTGCAGGATCACGAGCTCTTTGGCCCTCCTGCCGGCCTTGATCAGTTTCGGCCAGCGGATGGTCAGCGGCGAACGGATGCCCTCCTCGTAGGCAAAGCGACGCTCGGGACCGATGCCGTGTTCGCCGAAAAAATAACCGTTGTCGCCGAGGAACAGGATCACCGTGTTGTCGAGCTCACCGGTTTCCTCCAGCGTTTTGAGGATCATGCCGACACCTTCGTCGACCGCAGCCATCATCGCCGCGCGCAGACGGATTTCCTCCTGCTTGCCGGAGTGGATGGCGTCGAGCATGACTTTCGACGCTTCCGTCTTGCGCAGCTCGACCGCCTCGGCCCACACCGGTTTGTGTTTGAGGAATTCGGCGGGGGTCTGCATGTTCGGTTTTTTCGGGAACACGCAGCCCTGATAGAGATTTTCATGGCGCTTCGCCGGGCGGTAACCGTCCATGCGGAAGGAACCATCGGCCGCCTGCTCCGCATCCGGATGCACCGCCTTGTGCGCGAACCACAGCGACCAGGGCTTTTTGTTCTTGCGCCGGCCTCCGCTTTTAATCCCCCTGCTGCGGATCCAGTCCGTCGCCATGGTGTTCATGATGTCGGTGACGTAACCCTCGTGCTGCACGTACTCGCCGTTTTCGTTCAGCTTCGGGTTGTAGAGATTGCCGTGGCCGTCGTAGGCCACCCAGAAATCGTAGCCGGGACGCGGCTTGCCGTCGTTGCCCATATGCCATTTGCCGATGTGCGCAGTCTCGTAACCCAGACGCTGCAGTTCAAGGTGGTAGTTCGGCAGACGGTGACTGGCCAGATCGCGCGCGACGTTGTCGATGATGCCGTGGCGGCTGGCGTACTGGCCGGTGAGTATGGATGCGCGGTTCGGCGAGCAGATCGGCGTGGTATGGAAGGCGCGCTCGAACAACACACCTTCATGCGCGATGCGGTCGATGTGCGGCGTTTTCATATAAGGATGACCGCCGGCGCCGAATTCGTCGTAACGCAGGTCATCGACCAGGATCACCAGTAGGTTCGGTTTGTTACTTGCGGTTTTTTTTGTCATGTCACGCCCTATCGTTGTTACACGCCACTCAGACCAGGTTCAGCAGGAAGGCCAGACCGGCGACCAGCGACACGCCGGCGGCAGCCGCGAGCAGCGTTTTTTGCCATTCGCGCCATTCAAGGAATTCCAGCGCCAGCAGGCGCAGCCCCCCCGCCATGTGCGCGGCGAGCAGCAGCACCAGGCCCGTTTCGGCGAATTTCACCAGTGGATGTTCGGTCCAGCGCAGGAAGCCGTCGAGCGCGGCCGCGCCGTGCAAGGCCTGGCCCAGCGCCCAGAAATGCAGCGGCAGGAACAAAGCCAGCAACACGCCGGAGCCGCGATGTACGATGAAGGCCCAGTAAGCAGGATGGTTGCGCGCGCGGAAATCGTTTTTCATGCTGCGCCCGCCCCGAACACGCCGAATACCGCGCGCATGCCCCACATCGCGAGGCTCAAACCGATCACGCCTGTCAGCACATCAAGGCCGCGGCCGCGCCAGTCGAAGGTTTCGCTGAGTATGGTGCGCAGGCCGATTGGCGCATGTACTGCGACCGCAAACACGAACAGCGTGTAAAACGCGAACCAGGCCACGCTGCCCTGGGTGCGGCCGAGGATTTCAGCGGCGCTCAAACCGCTGCGCACCGCATAAATCATGGTCAGCAGATGCACCAGCACGCACAAGGCCAGCACCATCGCGCTGATGCGCTGGGCGCCCCACAGCAGAACTTGGGCGCGCTGGCTCATGCTGTCGGCACCCCTTGGTAAAAATTATATAAGTTATTGTTTTTAAACATATTTTTATATTTCGCCTGACAACGTTGCGGCGAGCACGGCACGTTTCAGCCCGGCAATACCGGCGGTCGGCGACAGCTTTTTGGGGCAGCGCTCGGTGCAGGCGAGATGGGTATGGCAGGCATGGCAGCCGGCGTCCCCTGCCACTGCCGCCAGCCGCTCGGCGCGCGCGGTGTCGCGCACATCGTTGATCAGCGTCCACGCACGATTCAGCGCCGCGGGACCGAGATAATCCTTGTTCCAGCTGACGACATCGCAGGCGCTGTAACACACGCCGCAGCCGATGCACTCAATGCCGGCTTCGACGCGTTTGCGCTCTTTCGATTCGGGCGAAACCTTGGCGAAGTCATCCTTGCGCGTGGTGCTGCCGGTGAAACGACCGCGGGCGCGTGCCCATTTGTCGAAAAATTCGCGCATGTCGGTAACGAGGTCTTTGATCACCGGCAGGTTGCGCAGCGGCGCGATTTCGAGTGTGTTGTCAGCGGCCACTTTCGACACATGGGTGCGGCAGGTCCAGCGCGATACGCCGTTGACGGTCATCGCACAGGAACCGCAGACGCCGACACGGCAGGCAAAACGGTAGGACAGTGTCGAATCGCATTTGCGCTGCACGTAAGTCACGACGTCGAGCACAGTCTGGCTTTCCTGCCGCGGCACTGCGAAATCCTGAAAGTCGCCCTCTTCGGTACCGCGCCAGATCCTGACCTGCAAGGTTTCCATACGCTGATTCCCTAGTGTGCTGCGGCCGGCGCGCCGGCCGTCACTGTCGGCGCTGCGAGACGCTGGATCATGACATTGATGCACGCCGGTTTCCCGCTGGCGATCGCCCGCGCAAGCGCCGGTTTCAGTTCCGCGGCACGGGTAACCAATTCACCATGGCCGCCCAGTGCGGCCACCGCGAGATCATAACGCGTGCCGCCGCGCAGTTCGCAGCCGTGGGCGCGTTCCTTGCCGTAGCTGCGCAACTGGATCTGGTGTTCGGCATTCCAGCAGGAATCGTTGCCGACCACCACAATCATCGGCACGCCATCACGCACGGCCGTGTCGAACTCCATCAGATGAAAGCCGAACGCGCCGTCGCCCATCACCGCAATCACCGGCGCCTGCGGCCGCGCCATGCGCGCGGCGAAGGCGAAGGGCACGGCGCTGCCGATGGAACCGCCGACGCCGTTGATAATGCGTGCCGGCGCCTGGATGCAGGCCTGCGCCCACTGGCCGATTTCGCCGCCGTCGGCGATGAACACCGCATCGGGCGATGTATTCAGGGCGTCCTGCACCGCGCGGCCGAGTTCGACCGGATGCACCGGACCATCACCGCTGTTGATGTCGCGCCAGGCTGCCGGGCGGAATGCGACGGCATCGGCGACTTCCTTCAGCCACGCCGCGCCGGCATGCGGCTGCGCTGCTGCAATCAGCGCGCGCACTGTGGCCACGCTGTCGGCCTGCGCCGACAGGGCGACGCGGGCCGCGCCCAGATTTTTGATCGCGCGTTGCAGGGCTTCGCTTTCGGGATCGATCACGGCAAAACGGCAGGCCGCAGCCAGCGCCGGTGCCTTGCCAAAACGCAGCGTGAAATCCGCTTGTTTGCCGATCAGCACCACCAGATCCGCCCTGGCCAGCACAGCGGCGAAAGCGCCGAGGCCCGGATCGTTGACGCCGCGCGGGCTTTCCATGCACAGCGCCGGCACGCCGGCCGCTGCAGACAATTGTTTGACCAGACCGACCACCGGCGCATGTGCCAGCACCGGCCCGAGCAGGATCAGCGGCCTTGCCGCAGTTTTCAGCAAGGCCTGCAAAGCGGCGATGGTTTTGGTTTCGGGCGGATGTTCCACCGGCGCAAAATCGGCGACCGGCGCCAGAAATTTTTCGCCGTCAGCCACTTTGGCCTCGAGCACATCAAAGGGCAGGCTCAGGTGCACCGGCCCCGGTCGCCCGGAGCGCGCAATGCGGCAAGCCTTGGCGATATCAACGCCCACGGTTTCAACACTGGCGACGGTCCACGCCGCCTTGACCAGCGGCGCGGCAATGTCCGCCTGACGCATTTCCTGGAAGGAACCCGTGCCCAATTCATTGAGCGGTGCATGGCCGGACAGCAGCACCAGGGGGGACTCGGACGCGAGCGCGGTATAGAGCGCGCCGACACCGTTGGCATGCCCCGGCCCGCCGGTCAGCAACGCAATGCCCGGTTCTCCGGTCAGGCGCGCCCAGGCATCGGCCATGTGCACGGCAGCGCCTTCGTAACGCACGTGGGTGATGGCAAGTTTTGCCTCGATCGCGGCGTCATACACCGGCATGATGTGATTGCCGGACAGTGAAAAAATGCGGCGCAGGCCGGCCTGCGCCAGTGTGCGCGCGAGAATGTCTGCACCGCGGAGTGTGGTCATCATGATCTTGTGCGGGTTTCAGCGATTACGGTGAAACGCCCGCATGGCCGACAGAGCCATGCGGGGTGATTCAAACAAACTGATCTTGCTTAAGCGCTTTCGTACAGCCGCGTCAGCACAAACTCGCGATGGCCCAGCGCTTCAGCGGCGGTCAACCTGCCGTTGCAGGTGCGCAGCATGACTTCGATCAGCTCGTCGCCGGTCTGGTCGAGGTTTTTCTCCCGCTGCAGCAGGCCCGAGCAGTCGTAATCGACGTGTTCGCTCATGGTGCGCACGGTGCGCGGATTCGCGGTGAGCTTGACCACCGGCACGATCGGATTGCCGATGACATTGCCCTGCCCGGTCGGGAACAGGTGCACGACATAACCGGAGGCGGCGCACAGCGTGACCATTTCCGCCGCAGCCGAGGACGAATCCATGAACCACAGGCCGGGTTTGGTCGGCTCCTCGGCCTTGTCGAGCACGCCGATGACCTTGCACTTCTTGCCGATTTTCTGGATGTTGCCCAGCGCTTTTTCCTCGATCGTGGTCAGGCCGCCGGCGATGTTGCCCTTGGTCGGCTGCGAATCGGAAAGATCGCTGGTTTTGTTTTTCTCGATGATGGCCTGGTAACGATCAAACATTTTCATGAACTGCGCCCGCACTTCGGGGGTTGCGCAGCGGTCGGCCACGATGTTCTCGCCGCCGGTGATCTCGGTGGTTTCACCGAAACACATGGTCACACCCAGCGGTTCGAGTTTGTCGAAGGCGCTGCCGACGGTCGGGTTGGAGCCGCAGCCCGAGGTGGTGTCGGATTCGCCGCACTTGGTCGACACCCACAGGTCGCTGATCGGGCACTCCACGCGCTGCAGTTCCGACGCCCATTGCACATATTCCTTGGCCACTTTGGAGGCGCGCATGATGGTGTCGTGGTCGCCATGCATTTCGATGCCGAAGCCGGTGACCGGCTTGCCGGTCTTGGCAATGCCGTCGACGACTTTTTTGGCCCAGCCTTCTTCAATGCAGATCACCACCACGGCGGCG
Source organism: Burkholderiales bacterium (assembly GCA_019749945.1). Classification (GTDB taxonomy): domain Bacteria; phylum Pseudomonadota; class Gammaproteobacteria; order Burkholderiales; family SG8-41. Next base: position 189,404 of record JAIEPF010000021.1, on the reverse strand, counting down.
ACATTGGGATTGGCGCCCGCGCCGATGATGGTGCGGAAATGCAGGTCGAGGTCGGCGCCGAACTGCAGCCGGCCATAGGGATGCGGAATCGCAATCGCGCCCTTGACGTTGTTGGCGACAGCCTCGGCGGCGGCGTTCGACAGGTCGTCCACCGGCAGGATGATGACGTGGTTGCGGACGCCGACGCGGCCGTTTTCGCGGCGGTAGCCCATGAATGTGGTTTTGCTGTTGATCATTTTTTAACCTCGTGAATAGTGAACGAGTGAACGGGTAACCCCGAAACACTTACCAGCCGATTTTTACCGGCTGCTTTTACCAGCGCTTCGTTTTGATGTTGTGCACGTGGGCGTGCTCGCCGACCTTGATGTCGGCCACGGCCTTGCCGATGTCGAATCCGTATTTGATGATGGTGTCGCCCTTCTTGATGTCGCGCAGCGCCGCCTTGTGGCCGATCGGGATGTCGTTGAGCGCCTTGACCTTGATCGTGGAGTCGTCTTCCATGACCCAGCCGATCATTTCCTGTCCGGCCTTGATGCCTTCGATGACGGCCACGCCGACCGTGTCTTTCTTGTCATGTACCAATATGTGAATCATTGCGCCTCCTGGATGAACGCGGTGCGGGTGAAAAAAGATACGGGAAAAACGATGCTGCAGGGTTGGTCATGCTACCTGCCATGGTTTCGGCAAGTCAACTAGATGACCTATATGAATTATGCGGTTACGTGTTAGACTGCCGCCCAGCGCTTATGGCCGTCCATATCCCCAAAACCGACACCCTTGCCGCCGGCAATCCGACCGCCACCACACTTTACCGCGAAGTGCAGTGGCGCATCACGCGCGCGCTGGCCGCAGGCGACTGGAAGCCGGGCGAAGCCATCCCCAGCGAGGCCAAGCTCGCCGCCGATTTCAAGGTCTCCATCGGCACCATCCGCCGCGCCATCGATGAACTGGTCGCCGGGCGCATCCTGGTGCGCCAGCAGGGGCGCGGCACTTTTGTCGCCGCGCACACCGAAGACCGCACGCTGTTTTATTTTTTCCACATCGTCGGCAAGGACGGCAGCCAGGAATTCCCGGTATCGGAACTGCTGTCATTCAGCCGCGAACGCGCCGGCGCCGATGACGAAGCGCAACTCGGCATACCCCGCGGCAGCCGCGTCGCGCGGGTGCGCAACCTGCTGAAACTGGCCGGCAAACCGGTGGTGCTGGACGACATCACGGTATCGGCGGAGCGCTTCACGCGCATCGATGAAAATACCTTTCGCAACCGCGAAGGGACGATTTACGGTCTTTATCAGGCGCGGTATGGCGTCAATGTCGTGCGCATCAGCGAGCGCCTGTCGGCGGCGCACCCTCCTGCGGACGTCGCCGCGATCCTCGGCATGCGCGCCAACCAGCCGGCGCTGCACATCCGCCGCGTGGCCTACACCTATAACGATTCGCCGGTGGAATACCGGCGGAGCTGGATCAACAGCGCAGACCACGAATACCTCAGCGATTTGTGGAAAACCGCGGCGCGCTGAGGGCGCGACCGGCTTAAAACCCCAACTCGCGCCGCGCCACCGCGATCTGCGCGGGATCATTGGCGTTTTTCAGCAGCCATTCGAACTGCGCCTTCGCATCCTCGTGCAGGCCGGCGCGCGCCAGGCTGAACCCCGCCTTCAGGCGCGCCTTCGTTGCCGCGGCATCCGTCGCGGGCGCGTCCCCCGGGGGGACCTCCTTCGACGCGGCCAGTGCCGAGCGCAGGTAAAAATCCGCCGTTTGCAAGGGCTGGCCTCCCCCTTCATGGCTTTGCGCGATGCCGGACAGTACAAGGCGCGCCTGCGCGGCACCGGCATGCGGCAACACGCGTTCAAACAAGGCCCGTGCCGCTTCATGCAAGCCATGGTCGTTCAACTGCTGCGCCAGGGCGATCCATTCCGGCAATTGCAATGCGGGAATCACCAACTGCTCCGCAGCCAGCGCCCGCGCGATATCGGCTGCAGCGTCCGGACGGCCGGCGCGCAGCGCCAGCGCCGACAGCCGCAGACGCCACACCGCCGCCGGCATATTGTCCGGGACGGGCAGGCCCTGCCAGTACTGCAGCGCGCGCGCAGGATCCCCCGCGGTTTCAGCCAACATGCCCAGCGTATGCCGGGTCGCTGCGACCAGTACACCCGCATCCGCCGGCCAGGCGCCGAACAGGCGCAAGCCGGTGCGCGGCAATTTTGCTGCGGCAAAATCCGCGGCCAGCTGCACCTGCGCGTTCTGCCGCACTTTGGCATCCTGCGCATGGCGTAGCAAATAAGCCAGATAAGCGCGGGCCTCCGCCGGTTCGGCCGCGCGCCGGCGCAGCGCGAACTCCAGCCAGTTCGCGTCATCACCGGCGAGCAGATGATGGGTATTGGCCGCCAGACGGGCATGTTCAGCGTAGGTTTGCCACAACCCGGCTGCTTCGACATCCGGGCTTTCTGCAAGGGCTCGTGTTTTTGTTTCAAGCAACTGTTCCAGCGCGGTGATGCGCAAGGCGCCGTTGTTCTGACGATCCGCGGCTTCGAGCACAATGCGCCACCACGCCGGGTCTTCACTGCGGCCCAGTGCCGTTCGCGCCTGCGTCACCGCTTCCTGCGGCGTGACCACACCGGTATGCAGGCGCAGGCGCAATTTCGCCGGGCCGCGCTCCTCCAGCAGATTCAGCCAGGCCAGGGCTTCGCGCGCCAGCTTGAGGTCGAGCAAGGCGTCGACAAAAACGCCTGCGGTCACGGCATCCAGCGGCCGATAGTCCTGCTCGAAGCGCAGCATGCTGCGGTAGGCATCATCGCCGCGCGCCCCGAAGGAAGTCCCCTTGGGGGGCGCCCCGAAGGAAGTCCCCTCGGCGGAGGCATCGCGAACGTAACTGCGGATCACCAGCAGGCGCAGTTCGCGCAACCCAGCGGCATCCAGTCCGGGCGTCCACAACGCGCGGCCGGCGTAGTCGCGGGCGAGGGCCGGCCGGCCGAGTGCAAGCGCGGCCTGCGCAGCCACAACATGCAGTCCGGCGCGAGCGCCTGCGGGCACTGCGGCGGGCAAGGCGCCCGCGCGCTGCAGTAATTCATCATTACGACCCAGGCGCGCCAGCAATTGCAGTCGAAGTTTTTCCCATTCCGCCCAGGTCGCGGAGGAAGTGCCCTTGGGCGGCGGCGCAGCAGCATCCTGCGGTTGAAGTGCGTCAATGCGGCGCAACGCCAGCTGTACGGCGCCGGCCTGTGCCAGGCTGCGCGTGATATCGAGCCCGGCCGGCCCTTCGGCAGCGTACGCGGCGGCAAAAACCGCCGGAAGCAATAAAGCAATGACCAGATGTCGCAGTGCGGACATGCAACTATTGTAACGGGCACCACCTGAGGGACGCAGTGCGCGGAAAAACAAAAAAGGCGGCCGCAGCCGCCTTTTCGGAAATGTACCGGATTATTTCTCGGCCGGCGCTTCCGGTGCCGCTTCCGCGACAGCTTCGGCAACAGCGGCATTGCCCGTCAGTTTTTCCTTGATACGCGCCGCCTTGCCTGAAAGGCCGCGCAGGTAGTAAAGCTTGGCCCGGCCGACGTCGCCGCGACGTTTGACTTCGATGCTGGCAATCCCCGGCGAGTAGGTCTGGAATGTCCGCTCGACACCCTCTCCGGACGACACCTTGCGCACGATGAACGAGGAGTTGATGCCGCGATTGCGCCTGGCGATCACCACGCCTTCGTAGGCCTGCACGCGCTTGCGCTCGCCTTCGACCACGTTGACGTTGACGATGACCGTGTCGCCGGCGGTGAATTCCGGCACCTTGCGGTCAAGGCGTTTGATCTCTTCCTGCTCCAGCTGCTGAATGATGTTCATGCTCATGCTCCCTCAAAACCTGCTGCGTCCGCCCCATGGCGTCCGCGGTTAATTCTTGCCGACGTGCACCGTACCGCCTTGCTGCTCGCTGCGATATTCATCAAGCAACACCCGTTCTTCCTGCGTCAGCGGCCGGCGTTCCAGCAAATCCGGCCGCCGTTGCCAGGTTCGCCCCAGCGACTGCTTCAGCCGCCAGCGCGTGATCGCCGCATGGTTGCCCGACAACAGCACCGGCGGTACCGGCATGCCCGCATAATTCTCCGGGCGAGTGTAGTGCGGGCAATCGAGCAGGCCGTTCACAAACGAGTCCTGCTCTGCCGACTCGGCGTCACCAAGTGCTCCCGGCAACTGCCGCACCACGCTGTCCATCAGCACCATTGCGGCCAGTTCACCGCCGCTCAATACATAGTCACCGATCGAAACTTCCTCGGCGACCTGCTGCTCAATCAAGCGTTCGTCCACACCTTCGTAACGCCCCGCCAGCAGCACCAGCCCCGGCTCCTGCGCCAGTTCCACCACCTTGGCGTGATCCAGCAAGCGGCCCTGCGGCGTCAGATGCACCACCCGCGGCCGCTCCACGCCAGCACTTCGCTGCCGCTGACAGGCCGCCTGCAGCGCCTTGCCCAGCGGCTCGGCCATCATCACCATCCCCGGACCGCCGCCGTAAGGCCGGTCATCCACGGTACGGTGCACGTTGGCGGCAAAATCCCGCGGATTCCACGCCACAAACTGGTACAAGCCGCGTTCCCGCGCACGCCCGGTGACACCGAGTTCGGTCACCGCGTCAAACATCGCCGGAAACAACGTGACCACGTCAAACTGCAACATCAGTAGTCCGCATCCCAATCCACCATGATCGTGCCGCCGGCAATATCCACCTGCCGGATCACCGGCGCGATGAAGGGCAGCAGCCGTTCGCGCTGATTTGCTGCCACCTTGTCTTCCACCACCAGCACGTCATTCGCTCCGGTTTCAAAGACACGGGTCACAATCCCCAGCGTCACACCGGCTGCGTTAACCACTTTCAGGCCGACCAGGTCGGCCCAGTAAAACTCATCCGTCGCGGGTGCCGGAAAATCATCCCGCGACACCGCGATCCGCATGCCTTGCAGCGCTGCAGCCTGCTCACGGTCGGCAATACCTTCCAGTTTCGCGATCACCGTGGCGCCATGCACCTTGGCCAATTCCACTGTCCGCAGCTGCCACTCGCCGTCCCGTCCCACCTGCCACCGCGGATAGTCGAGCAGGCCCTGCTGTTGCTGTGTAAACGGCTGGATCTTGATCCAGCCCTTGATGCCGTAGGGCGCAACGATGCGCCCCATGGTCACCAACCGCTCAGTCACCAGCCGCTCAGGCGGCTTTTTGTTCACCGGCCTGCTTGACGAGGCGGGTGACGGTGTCCGACAGTAACGCACCCTTGCCCTTCCAGAAGTCGAGACGCTCGCGATTGATGCGCAGGCGTTCGCGGCCTTCCGGGGCCTTGGGGTCGTAGAAGCCCAGACGCTCGATAAAGCGCCCGTCGCGCGGCATGCGCGAATCGGCGACAACGAAATTGAAAAACGGGCGCTTTTTGGCGCCGCCACGAGCTAAACGGATGACTACCATGAGGATTCCCAGCGACCGAAGAAGTCGAAAGGGCCGGATTTTACGCTATTTTTCTCACCAGACGCAACCTGAGTCATCGCAGGCCAAGGCTTGCTCCGAGGCTTGCTCCATAGCCAAAATAAACTATAAGTAATTGTTTTTTAAGGATATTTATGAGCTCTGCAGAAAAAGACCCTACCACCACCATCCGTTCCTCCCTGCACACCCGCTTTGGCGCCGATTTCCCCGTCGCACCGGATCAGCAAGGCGTGGCGGAACTGGCGCAGATCGCCGCACATCGTTCGATCCGCCGCTACCGCCCGGATCCGGTGCCACCGGAGTTGCTGCGTCTGCTCTTTGCCTGCGCGCTGTCGGCGCCGACCAAAAGCGATCTGCAGCAGGCCGACATCATCCACATCACCGATGCCGGCAAACGCCAGCGCATCGTCGCCGCGATACCGGACATGGCGTGGATCCTCGAGGCACCGGTGTTTCTGGTGTTCTGCGGCAACAACCGCCGCATCCGCCACATCGGCCAATGGCGCGGCAAACCGTTTGCCAATGAGCATCTCGATCACTTCATGAATGCCGCGGTGGACGCCGGCATCGTGATGATGAATTTTATCCGCGCCGCGGAAGCCGCCGGCCTCGGCACCTGCCCGATCAGTGCCATCCGCAACGCCATTGATGCCACCAGCCGCGAACTGGAACTGCCGGAAGGGGTGTTTCCGCTCGCAGGACTGTGCGTGGGTTATCCGGCGAACCCGGGCCACATCAGCCCGCGGCTGGCGCCGGAAGTCACGGTGCATACCAACCGCTACGACGAAAGCGCGCTGCGCGAGCAGGTGGATGCCTACGATCAGCGGCGGCATGCCAATCATCCTTACGGCAAACAGCGCCGCACCCAATCATTCGGTGTTGCGGAATTTTATGGCTGGTCGGAAGACAAGGCGCGACAGTATGCCGAGCCGGAACGCGCCGATTTCGGCGCCTACATCCGGCGTCAGGGATTCAGCCTGAAATAACGGCGCGAAAAAGGGCGCGGACCTGCTCAGCGCATGCCCGGGAACATGCCCTTCATGTTGCGCATCATTTTCGCCATGCCGCCCTTGGCGACCATTTTCATCATTTTCTGCGTCTGCTCGAACTGGGCGAGCAGGCGGTTGACTTCCTGCACGCTGACGCCTGCGCCGGCGGCGATGCGGCGTTTGCGCGAAGCCTTGAGCAGTTCGGGTTTGGCGCGCTCCAGCGGCGTCATCGCATTGATGATGCCTTCCAGCCGCCGGATGGTCTTGTCTTCCATCTGTGGCGCGGCCTGTGCCGCCTGTGCCAGTTGCGCCGGCAACTTGTCCATCAGCGCGCTGATGCCGCCCATCTTGCGCATCTGAGTCACCTGCTGCTTGAAATCCTCCAGATCAAAACCTTTGCCGGTCTTGACCTTGCGCGCGAGTTTTTCCGCCTCCTCGATATTGACCGATTTCTGCACATCCTCGATCAGCGACAACACGTCACCCATGCCGAGGATGCGCGAGGCCATGCGGTCGGGATGGAAGGCCTCAAGCCCTGTCAGCTTCTCGCCGGTGCCGGCAAACTTGATCGGTTTGCCGGTAACATGACGCACCGAAAGCGCAGCACCGCCACGCGCATCGCCGTCAAGCTTGGTCAGGATGACGCCCGTCAGCGGCAGCGCTTCGCCGAACGCCTTGGCAACATTGACTGCATCCTGGCCCTGCATTGCGTCGACAACGAACAGTGTTTCGACCGGATTCAGCGCAGCGTGTATCTCGCGGATTTCCTGCATCATCGCTGCGTCAATCGCGAGACGACCCGCGGTATCGACGATCAGCACTTCATGGTAATGGGTGCGCGCGTATTCCAGAGCGCGTTTGGCGATGTCCACCGGCTTCTCACCGGCACCGGCCGGATAAAAATCCGCCTCGACCTGTCCCGCCAGCACCTTGAGCTGTTCGATGGCAGCCGGACGATAGACGTCACAGCTCACCAGCAGCACTTTTTTGCGCTGCTCCGTGCGCAGCCATCGCGCAAGTTTGCCGGCAGTGGTGGTTTTCCCGGCGCCCTGCAGGCCGGCCATCAGGATCACCGCCGGCGGCTGCGCGGCAAGATTGAGCGATTCGCTGTGCTCGCCCATCAGCGCCACCAGCTCGCGGTGCACAACACCGACCAGCGCCTGGCCCGGCGTCAGACTGCCGACAACCTCCTCGCCCACCGCTTTGGTGCGGATGCTGTCGATGAACACCTTGACCACCGGCAGCGCCACATCGGCTTCGAGCAAGGCCATGCGCACTTCGCGCAGGGCATCCTGGATGTTGGTTTCGCTGAGGCGTGCTTCGCCACGCAGCGTCTTGACGACGCGCGACAGCCGCCCGGTGAGGTTGTCAAACATGGAATGTGGTGGTGGGTGCGTTCGGGTAAACTTGAAGACTATGCAGGGCATTTTACCGTATCTGATCAGCGCGCTTCTGTATGCGGCGATGACGGTCTACTTCTGGCGGCTGCACTGGTCTGTCGCTGCGGCCGCGCCGGTCGCGGCCCCGCCTCTCACCATTGAACGCGCGGGAGTGCTGACCGCGCTCGGCGTACATGCCGCCGTATTGTTCGGCACCATGCTCGCGGGCAATGCCCTGCGCATCGGCGTCGGCGACGCCATTTCGGCGATCCTCTGGCTGACCGTGCTGATCTACTGGCTGGGCAGCCTGTTCTACCGCCTTGAAGGTCTGCAGGCACTGATCATGCCGGTGGCGGCCGTGGCGGCATTCCTGCCGGCGCTGTTCCCGGCGGCGCGACCGCTGCCGAATACCGAATTGCTGGCGTTCAAACTGCATGTGCTGATTTCAATGCTCGCCTACAGCCTGTTCACCATCGCCTCGCTGCATGTGCTGCTGATGGCCATGCTTGAACGCCGTCTGCACCGCGGCGCGCTGCCCGCCGGACTGCAAAAACTGCCGCCGCTGCTGACCATGGAGACCCTGCTGTTCCGCATCATCTGGGCGGGTTTCATCATGCTGTCGCTGACGCTGGCCAGCGGCGTGGTGTTTTCGGAAGAACTGTTCGGCAAGGCGGCCCGCCTCAATCACAAGACCGTTTTCGGCATCGTGTCGTGGATTGTGTTCGGCGCGCTGCTGTTCGGCCGGCATTTCCACGGCTGGCGCGGGCGTGTCGCCGTGCGCTGGACGCTCACCGGCTTCCTGATGCTGGTGCTGGCCTACCTCGGCAGCAAATTCGTCGTCGAAGTGCTGCTCGGCCGGGGCTGACCGCTTTTCGTTGTTTTGCGGCGGAAAACAGCCGCTGTCGATTTTTTGAGGTGCTCTCATGGAAGTGCTGATACTCGCCTGCCTGATCCTGCTCAACGGCGCTTTTGCGATGTCCGAAGTCGCACTGCTGACCGCGCGCCAGTCGAAACTGGCCACCCTCGCTCAACGCGGCGACAAACTCGCCGCAGCCGCAGTCAAACTCAGCGCGGAGCCGACACGCTTTCTGTCGACGGTGCAGATCGGCATCACCTCCATCGGCCTGCTGAACGGCATCGTCGGCGAAGCCATCCTCGCCGAACCGTTCGCGGTATGGCTGCAGACGCAGGGCATCGAGCAGAAGCCGAGCAACATTGTGGCCACCGCGATCGTGGTGGTCGGCGTGACTTATGTCTCCATTGTCATCGGCGAAATCGTGCCCAAACGCCTCGGCCAGCACAGTGCTGAAAACATTTCACGTTATGTGTCTTGGCCGATGCGCGGGCTGGCCTTCATCACCGCACCCTTCGTTCATCTGCTGACGATTTCCACCGACGCAGTCCTCGGCCTTGCGCTGCGCCTGCTGCGCCTGCAACCCCAGGAATCCGGTCCGCAGCCGCTGTCGATCGATGAAATCCGCACCATCGTGCTCGAGTCCTCCAATGTACTGCCGAAAAAACACGCCACGGTGCTGCTCAACCTGCTCGAACTCGGCGCGATCACCGTCGATGACGTGATGGTGCCGCGCAACCAGATCGAAAGTCTGAATCTCGACCTGCCGCTGGAGGAACTGGCGCAACAGATCTCGACGGCGCATCACCGCCGCCTGGTGGTGTACCAGGATCAGCTGGACAATGTGATCGGCACGCTGCGGGTGCGCCACGCGCTGACGCTGATCCAGCGCGAAGAACTGACGCATGCCAGCCTGCGTGAGATGATCCGCGAGCCCTACTTTGTGCCTTCCGCAACCCCGTTGCTCGCGCAGATCCAGAATTTCCAGGAACACGAGGATCGCGTCAGCCTGGTGGTGGACGAGTACGGCGAAATCATGGGATTGGTCAGCCTCGACGATATTCTCGAGGAAATCATCGGCGAGTTCACCACCCAGTCGCCGCTGATGGCCCGCGGCCTGCACCGGCAGCCTGACGGCAGTTATGTCATCGAGGGCAGCACGCTGTTGCGCGAATTGAACCGCAAACTCGGCTTCAGCTTCCCGCTGGACGGTCCGAAAACCCTGAACGGGCTGATCCTGGAGCACCTGCAGGACATTCCGGAGCCCAATACCAGTGTGCGCATCGCCGGACACCCGCTGGAGATCGTCCAGACCCAGGATCGGGTCATCAAAAGCGTGCGGGTATACGCGCCGACACGGCCATAAGCGCTGTGCGGTTTAACCTTTACAACGCCGCGCAGGAAAGGCATCATTCCGGCAATAACCGATCGTAAGCTATTGGTTCATCGAAGTATTTTGGAGGTCAGCCATGGCAACCGCAGCCGCTGCCGCACGCAAATCAGAAAAAACAGAAATTGCTGAATACACCTTTCGCTGGGTCGGTCAGGACCGCGCGGGAAAAACGGTGCGCGGCGAGATGCAGGCCAGCGGCGAGGCGCAGGTCAACGCCACGCTGCGGCGGCAGGGCATCAAGATCGTTGAGGTCAAAAAACAGCGCTTGGGCCGCGGCGGCTCGGTCTCCGAAAAGGACATCACGCTGTTCACCCGCCAGCTCGCAACGATGATGAAATCCGGCGTGCCGCTGCTGCAGGCCTTCGACATCGTCGGCAAGGGCCACAGCAACCCGGCGGTCGCGCGCCTGCTGATGACGATCAAATCCGACGTCGAAACCGGCATGAGCCTGAAACAGGCATTCGAAAAACACCCGCTGCACTTTGATGCGCTGTTCTGCAATCTGGTTGGTGCCGGCGAAGCCGCCGGTATCCTGGAAAGCCTGCTCGACCGGCTCGCCACCTACAAGGAAAAAATCCTCGCCATCAAGGCCAAGATCAAGTCGGCGCTGTTCTATCCGATCGCCATCATCGTGGTCGCCGTGGTGATCACCGCGATCATCATGATTTTTGTGATTCCGGCTTTCAAGGAAGTGTTCAAGAGTTTCGGCGCCGACCTGCCGACGCCGACATTGATCGTGATGGCCATGTCCGACTTCGTCGTCGCCAACTGGTTCATCCTGTTCGGCGGCAGCGGCGCTGCAATCTGGGCATTCTTCTGGACCTGGAAACGCTCGGAGAAAATGCAGATGTTCATGGATCGCCTGACGCTGAAGATCCCGATTTTCGGCGACCTGATCCGCAAATCGTCGATCGCGCGCTGGACGCGTACGCTGTCGACGATGTTTGCCGCCGGCGTTCCGCTGGTCGATGCACTGGGCTCCGTCGCGGGCGCCTCCGGCAACTATGTCTACTATGTCGCCACCAAAAAAATCCAGTCCGAGGTCTCCACCGGCTCCAGTCTCACCTCATCGATGCAGGGCACCGAGGTCTTCCCGAGCATGGTGATCCAGATGGTGATGATCGGCGAGGAAGCCGGTTCGCTGGACGCAATGCTCGGCAAGGTCGCCGACTTCTTCGAGCAGGAAGTCGATGACACCGTGGAAGCGCTGGCCAGCCTGATGGAACCGATGATCATGGTGGTACTGGGTACGCTGATCGGCGGCATGGTGATCGCCATGTATCTGCCGATCTTCAAGCTCGGATCCGCGGTATAGCCCCCTCCTGCACGCTGCCCGGTGCCGCGCACGGTTTGCGCAGCCGGGCGCGGTTGCGGTACTGATGCCGTCCGTTCTGCTGATTGCTGATCATGCTGTCAAATCCCCTGATTTTTGCCCTTGGCGCAGCCCTGCTGGGGGTATGCGTCGGCAGCTTCCTAAATGTGGTCATCTATCGCCTGCCGAAAATGATGGAGCGGCAGTGGCAGGCGGAATGCGCCGAACTCTCAGGTCAGGCACCCCCCGCCGCAGCCCCTTACAATCTGGTCGTGCCGCGTTCGGCCTGCCCTGCGTGCAAACGTCCGATTGCCGCGTTCGAGAACATCCCGCTGCTGAGCTGGCTGGTGTTGCGCGGCAGGTGTGCCGGCTGCGGCGCGCCCATTTCCCCGCGTTATCCGGCTGTGGAGGCACTGACCGCCGCGCTCTCCGCCTACGTCGCCTGGCATTTCGGTTTCGGCATGGCCGCGGCTGGAGCGCTGCTGTTCACCTGGGCGATGATCGCACTGACATTCATTGACCTCGACACCTTCTACCTGCCGGACAGCATCACCCTGCCGCTGTTGTGGCTGGGCCTGCTGTTCAACATCAGCGGCACCTACGCGCCGCTGCCCGGCGCCGTGATCGGGGCCGCGGCGGGTTATCTGTCGCTGTGGGGCGTGTACTGGATATTCAAGTGGGCCACCGGCAAGGAAGGCATGGGCTACGGCGACTTCAAGCTGCTCGCCGCCATCGGCGCCTGGCTCGGCTGGCAGATGCTGCCGCTGACCATCCTGTTGTCATCGCTGGTCGGCGCGGCCATCGGCATCAGCCTGATCGTGTTTGCCGGTCGCGGCCGCAGCGTGCCGATCCCCTTCGGCCCATACCTGGCCATCGCCGGCATGATCGCGCTGTTGCACGGCCCCGCCCTGACCCGGGCCTGGTTCGGCCCGCTCTGAGCCATGCCGTACTGCGTCGGCGTCACCGGCGGCATCGGCTCCGGCAAGTCGCGCGCCGCCGCGCTGTTCGCTGAACTGGGCGCAGGCGTGGTCGATACCGACGACATCTCCCATGAAATCACCGCCGCGGGCGGCAGCGCGATGCCGGAGATCACCGCGGCCTTCGGTGCCGCAGCGATGGCCGCAGACGGCAGCCTTGATCGCGCCGTGATGCGCCGGCTGGTGTTCGAAAAACCCGAGGCGCGCAAACAGCTGGAAACCCTGCTGCATCCGCGCATCCGCGAACTCGCGCGCAGCCGCGTCACAGCATCTTCTGCGCCGTATGTACTGCTGGTGGTGCCCCTGCTGCTAGAAACCGGCGGTTATCGCGACCTGATCCGGCGCGTGCTGGTGATCGACTGCGATGAGTCGCTGCAGATCAGCCGCGCGATGCAGCGCAGCAACCTGAGCGCTGATGCAGTACGCGCCATCATGGCCGCGCAGTTGCCGCGCCAGCAACGTCTGGCCGGCGCCGATGATGTGATCCACAATGACGGCGACATCGCACGGTTGCGCGGGCAGGTCGCAGCGCTGCACCAGCAGTACCTGCAACTGGCGGCCGGCGCCGCAAGCGGCGCCCGCGAATAAGCGGCGGCAGGGTCATTAAGCCTTTATTTTTTCTGGGTTTTGTCCGATACTCCGGCAACCGGATTTCAATTTCATCATATCGACATCGGGCGCACCAGACGTGATTGTCTACGAGCATCCCCTGAGCGAACGCGTGCGCACTCTGCTGCGCCTCGAACATCTTTTCGAGCGCACCGATTATTTCCTGGGCCGCAACGACGGTCCTGAACACCACTCCGCACTGCTGCTGATTTTCGAAATCCTCGAAGTCGCCAGCCGTGCCGACCTCAAATCGGATCTGCTGCAGGAACTGGAACGGCAGAAGCAAACCCTGGACGCGCTGCGCGACAACCCCGATATTTCCGAAGAAGCGCTGGACAATGTGTTGTGGCAGATCGACCAGGCGTCCTCGCGCCTGTTTCAGGCCTCGGGCAAGGTCGGCCAGGAGCTGCGTGAAAACGACTGGTTGATGAGCATCAAGCAGCGCACCGGGATCCCCGGCGGCGTATGCGGCTTCGATCTGCCCTCCTACCATTACTGGCTGCAGCAGAGCGCGGAGACCCGACGCCACGACCTGCAACAATGGCTGGCGCCGTTTCTGCCGACCCGCGACGCGATCAGCATCGTGCTGCGCCTGCTGCGCGAAAGCGGCAAAACCTCCCTGCAGACGGCGCAGCAAGGCGTCTACCAGCAGATGATGGCGGGACGCCTGGCACAGATGCTGCGCATCCGGCTGTCCAGTGATTACGCCTGCATCCCGGAAATCAGCGCCAACAAGTACGCGCTGAACATCCGCTTCACCACGCAGGAAGGCATCCAGCGTCCCAAGGCATCGGACACCGATGTTGAATTCGAACTGACCTTCTGCAATCTCTGAACGATGGCCAAGACAGTCGCCTGCCCTGTTTGCGGCACGGGCATCGAATGGAATCCGGAAAACCGTTTTCGTCCCTTTTGCTCGGAACGCTGCAAGATGGTTGATCTTGGCGCCTGGGCCACGGAACGTTATCGCGTCCCGGTCGTGGAAACCGACGAGCTGGAAGTGCCTGACGAGGGCGACGCGCCAAAACCGAACTAAGGCAGCCGAGAATCGCGCCTAAATCCAGGCACCGCGCACCATGGCCAGGCCGTGGGCGCCGCTGACCAGCGCCTGCTCACGGTCGCCGCGCCGCAAACCGCCCAGCGCAAACACCGGAATCCGCGTATCCATCGTCAGCTGCCGCAATCCCGCCCAGCCCAGCGGCAGCGCATCGGGATGCGTCGGTGTCGGCAGCACCGGGCCAAGCACGGCGAAATCGGCACCCAGCACTTCCGCCCTGCGCAACTCCTCCGCGCTGTGGCAGGACGCGCCGACCAGCGCGCAATCGGGACGCTGCGTGAAATCGCGCAATTGCAAAGCGGTCAGATGTACGCCGTCGGCGCCACTGCGTTGCGCCAGCGCGATGTCCGCGTTGACCAGCACACGGGCACCGCAGGCATGGGCGCGCATAACGATATCGCCGGTATAACGTGCGAATAATTCCGGCGGCCAGTCCTTGCCGCGGACCTGGATCAGGCGCAGGCCCTGTTTCAATGCATTTTCGATCAGACCGAGCGCCAGCGGATATTCGGCCGCCGCGAAACCGGTGATGCCGTAGGTTTCCGGAATGCCCAGCGCCTTGAGTATCGGACCATTGGCCGGCAACAACGGCGCAACATTGATCTCTTCCAGACGCTGCCAGGAAAAAGCCTGGGCTTCGCGGCTTTGCAATGTGCCGCGCCAGTTGCGGACGCGAAAAAAATGCAGCCGCACCGCCGCATGCGGATAATCAAACTCGCGGATGTGCCAGGGGTAGGCGGCGGTGACGTCGATGCCGAGTTCTTCATGCAATTCGCGCGACAGGGCGGCTGCAGGCGTTTCGCCTTCTTCGACCTTGCCGCCGGGAAATTCCCAGTAACCGGCATAGGCTTTGCCCGCGGGGCGTTGCGCCAGCAAAAAACGGCCATCGGCTTGCTGCAGCACCGCGGCAACTACCGCGATGCGGGAGTGCGGCGGCAGCTCGGTCATTGCCGCTTGCTTGCGCTTATTTGTGCCGGGCCAGGCGGGTGCGGCCCGCCCAGTCCCGCGCGAACTGCCAGGCGACGCGGCCACTGCGCGAACCGCGCATCAGCGCCCATTGCAGCGCGGCGTGTTCGACTTCCGCGCTTTTGCCGCCCGGCACCTTGAAATGTTCCAGCCAGACGCGGACGATGCGCAGGTATTCATCCTGGTCGAAGGGATAGAACGATACCCACAGGCCGAAACGTTCCGACAGCGACACCTTTTCCTCGCTGGTTTCACCGGGGTGGATTTCCTCGCCGACATGCTGGTACTCGAGGTTCTCGTGCATGAACTCCGGCATCAGGTGGCGACGGTTGGAGGTCGCGTAAATCAGGCAGTTCTCGGACGCTGCGGCGACCGAGCCGTCGAGCACCACCTTCAGCGCCTTGTAGCCCGGCTCGTCGGCTTCGAACGACAGGTCATCGCAATACAGGATGTAACGCTCGGGCCGGGCATGAATCAGTTCGACGATGTCCGGCAGGTCGGTCAGATCGCGTTTCTCGACTTCGATCAGGCGCAGGCCGCGCGCAGCGTATTTGTTCAGCAGCGCCTTGATCAGCGACGATTTGCCGGTGCCACGCGCGCCAGTCAGCAGTACGTTGTTCGCCGGCACGCCTTCGACAAACTGGCGGGTGTTGCGCTCGACCAGCGCCTTCTGCTCGTCGATGCCCTGCAGATCGCGCAGGTCGATGCGGTGCACCTGGTGGATCGGTTCCAGCACACCCTGCGCGGTTTTTTTGCGCCAGCGGAATGCAATTGACGCCTTCCAGTCGATGGCGGCCGGCGCGGCCGGCAGCCATTGTTCGAGTCGCGCCAGCAGCGTTTCCGCGCGCGCGATCAGATCAGTCATCTGCGCTGCGGGCACCGCAGCCGGCGGCTTCTTCATAAGTATTTGATTATATTAATAATATTAATTCCGCGCTTCAGCTTCTATAGTCGGCATTGATGCTGACGTAATCGTGCGACAGGTCACAGGTCCACACCACTGCCGCCGCCTTGCCGCGGTTGAGCACAACGCGCACGGTGATTTCCGCCTGCTTCATCACGCGCTGTCCGTCGGCTTCCTGGTACGTCGCACTGCGTCCGCCGTGTTCCGCCACCAGCACATCGTCGAGATAGAGTTCGATGCCGTCGACCTCAAGGTCGGTGATGCCCGCATAACCGATGGCGGCGAGGATGCGGCCGAGATTCGGGTCGGAGGCAAAAAACGCGGTCTTGATCAGCGGTGAATGCGCGATCGCCAGCGCGACCTTGCGGCATTCCTCTTCGCTGCGGCCGGACTCGACTTTCACGGTAATGAATTTGGTGGCGCCTTCGCCGTCGCGGATGATGGCCTGCGCCAGCGTGGTGGCCACGGCCGTCACCGCATCGCGGAACGCCAGATACTCGGCGCTTTTTGCATCAGTAATCTCGACCATCGCCGCCTTGCCGGTCGCGATCAGCATGAAACTGTCGTTGGTCGAGGTGTCGCCATCGACGGTAATGCAGTTGAACGAGCGCTGTGCGGCATAAGCCACCGCAGCCTTGACCAGCGGCTGGCTCACCGCCGCGTCGCAGGCGATGAAGCCGAGCATCGTCGCCATGTTGGGGTGAATCATGCCGGCGCCCTTGGCGATGCCGGTCACGGTGATGGTGGTTGATCCGGTCTTGAACTGCCGCGACACGGCCTTGGGAATGGTGTCCGTGGTCATGATTGCCTGCGCCGCATCGGCCCAGACATCGGCTTTCAGCGCGGCGATACATTGCGGCAGGCCGGCGGTGATGCGCTCCACCGGCAGCGGCTCCATGATGACGCCGGTGGAAAAGGGCAATATCTGCGAACTTTTGCAGCCAAGCAACTGTGCGGCTTCAACGCAGGTCTGCCGCGCCCGCGCAAGGCCTTCCTTGCCGGTGCCGGCGTTCGCCACGCCGGTATTGATCACCAGCGCACGTATCCCCTGTCCCGGATCAAGCATCGACAGATGCTGCCGGCACACCACCACCGGGGCCGCGCAAAAACGGTTCTGGGTGAACACGCCGGCGACCCGCGCACCGGCATCGAGTTTGATCAGCAGCAGATCCTTGCGGCCCGCCTTGCGGATACCCGCCTGTGTGATGCCCAGTTCCACGCCGGCGACCGGCAGCAGGGCCCGCGGATCCGGCGGAATCAGGTTGACGGGCATGGCATCAGGCCAGCTTGCCGTGGCACTGCTTGTATTTTTTCCCCGAGCCGCAGGGGCAGGGATCATTGCGGCCGACTTTCTGGCCGCCGCGCACGAAAGGCTGCACCTTGTCGATCTCGGCATCCGGCAAGGCATCGACTGCGACCGGTTCAGCACCGATGTCGGCAACCGCATCTGCATGCTGGTACTGCACGTTGCTCAGCGCTTCGCGCTCTTCAGCGGCGCGCAGCTCTTCGGCGCTGCGGATCTGCACCGTCATCAGCACACGCGTCACGTCGGTCTTGATCATGTCCAGCAGCAGGGAAAACAGCTCAAAAGCCTCGCGTTTGTATTCCTGCGTCGGATTCTTCTGTGCATATCCGCGCAGATGGATACCCTGGCGCAACTGGTCCAGCGCCGCCAGATGCTCGCGCCAGTGGCTGTCGAGGCTTTGCAGCATGATCGCGCGCTCATACTGGCGCATCGCCGAAGGCTCCACCGCCGCCGTTTTTCCGGCATAGTGCGCATGCGCCGCGTCAATCACGCGTTGGCGCAGCGCGGCCTCCTCCAGCTGCGGATCCTGCTGCAACCACTGCCGCAGCGGCAGTTCCAGTGCCAGATCGCCGCGCAGCACCGCCTCGAGTCCCTCGATATCCCATTGCTCTTCCAGGCTGCCGGCAGGAATGTGCAGGGCAAAGTGTCCGGCGATGACGTCGCTGCGCATCGCGGTGATCGTCGCCGATATGTCGGAACTGTTGAGCAACTCATTGCGCTGCTGGTAAATCACCTTGCGCTGGTCATTGGCGACGTCGTCATACTCCAGCAGGTGTTTGCGCATGTCGAAATTGCGCGCCTCGACCTTGCGCTGCGCATTTTCAATGGAACGCGTAACCCAGGGATGCTCGATGGCTTCACCTTCGGGCATTTTCAGGCGGTTCATGATCGCGGCAACGCGATCGGACGCAAAAATCCGCAGCAGCGAATCATCCAGCGCCAGGAAAAACCGGCTCGATCCGGGATCGCCCTGGCGGCCCGCACGCCCGCGCAACTGGTTGTCGATGCGCCGCGACTCATGGCGCTCGGTGCCGATGATGTGCAAACCGCCGGACCTGACCACCTCATCGTGGCGCTTTTGCCATTCCTCGCGCAGCTCGGCCACACGCCGTTCACGTGCCGCCGGGTCGAGACTTTCGTCGGCGAGCACGCGGTTGATCTCCGGCTCCGGGTTGCCGCCGAGCACGATATCCGTGCCGCGCCCCGCCATGTTGGTGGCCAGCGTGATGATTTTCGGACTGCCGGCCTGGGCGATGATCTCGGCTTCGCGCGCATGCTGCTTCGCATTGAGCACGTTGTGCGGCAGGCCTTCCTTGCTCAGGATGCCGGAAATGTATTCCGAATTCTCGATCGACGTCGTGCCCACCAGCACCGGTTGTCCGCGTTCGTAACAACTGCGGATGTCGTTGATGATCGCGCTGTATTTTTCCGCGGCGGTGCGGAACACCTGATCCATGCGGTCATCACGAATCATCGGACGGTGGGTCGGAATGATCACGGTTTCGAGACCGTAAATCTGCTGGAACTCGTAGGCCTCGGTATCGGCGGTGCCGGTCATGCCGGAGAGCTTTCCGTACATGCGGAAATAATTCTGGAAGGTGATCGTGGCCAGCGTCTGGTTTTCGCGCTGGATCTCCACGCCTTCCTTGGCTTCGATGGCCTGGTGCAGGCCCTCGGACCAGCGCCGGCCCGGCATCAGCCGCCCGGTGAACTCGTCAACGATGATGATTTCGTTGTTCTGCACCACATACTGCTGGTCGCGGTGAAACAGGTTGTGCGCGCGCAGCGCAGCATTCAGGTGATGCATCAAACCGATATTCGCCGCCTCGTACAGGCTGCCGCCCTCGGGCAACATTCCGGCCTGGGCAAGCAGGGATTCGGCGTGTTCATGGCCTTCCTCGGAGAGCACGATCTGGTGGCCTTTTTCATCCACCCAGTAGTCGCCCGGCGATTTCTCGTCCTTCTGCCGCACCAGCCGCGGCACCACCACGTTCATCTGCACATAAAGGTCGGTGGTGTCTTCGGCCTGCCCCGAGATGATCAACGGCGTGCGCGCCTCGTCGATCAGGATCGAATCGACCTCGTCGACGATGGCAAACGCGAGCCCGCGCTGCACTTTTTCCGACAACTCGTAGACCATGTTGTCGCGCAGGTAATCGAAACCAAATTCGTTGTTGGTGCCGTAGGTGATGTCGGAACGGTAGGCTTCCTGCTTGCGGTCATGCTCCATCTGCGACAGGTTGACGCCGACACTGAGGCCGAGGAAACGGAAAATGCGCCCCATCCATTCGGCATCACGTTGCGCCAGGTAATCGTTGACCGTCACAATATGCACACCAGTGCCGGCCAGCGCATTCAAATACGCCGGCAGCGTCGCCACCAGGGTTTTGCCTTCGCCGGTGCGCATCTCGGCGATCTTGCCGTTATGCAGCACGATGCCGCCGATCAGCTGCATGTCAAAATGGCGCATGCCCAGCACACGTTTGCCCGCCTCGCGCACCACGGCAAAGGCTTCGGGAAGAATGGCGTCGAGGGCGGCGCGGCGACGGCTGTCGAGCGCAGCCGTCTGGCCGTTTAGCGCGCTGTCGTCAGCGGCACCGCCTTCTGCGACGGCTTTGCCGATGCGCTCGCGGAACTCATCGGTCTTGGCCCGCAGCGCATCATCCGACAATGCCGCGATCTGCGGTTCCAGGGCGTTGATCGTGCGCACAGTGCGCCGGTACTGCTTGAGCAGCCGCTCGTTGCGGCTGCCGAATACTTTCTTCAATAAACCGGTAATCATGAACATCCTGAATAAAAAAGGGGTGGGATAATCCCACCCCTGCAATTCTCGCGCTCAGTACAGCCCGCTAAATACGGCCGATCAGCCGGGCAATTGCAGAAACTGCGCGGGGTTCTTCGCCGCACCGCGCTGGCGCACTTCAAAATGCAGATGGGAGCCCGTCGCGCGGCCGGTTCTGCCCACGTCGGCGATGCGCGAACCACGCAGCACCACGTCGCCGACTTTCACCAGACGCTTCGATGCATGGGCGTACCGGGAGATCAGATCATTGCCGTGATCGATCTCGATCATATTACCATATTGGGGGTGAAATTCTGAGTAGACCACGACGCCTGCGGCGGCGGCATAAATCGGCGTGCCTTCCTCAGCCATGAAATCTATGCCCTCGTGAAATGCGCGCTGTCCGGTGAACGGATCGATGCGCCAGCCGAAGTTCGATGAATACCATCCACCCTCGACCGGAAGCTTGGTGGGCGTCAGCTTTTTCCTGGCGCTTTCCAGCGTGAACATCGACTCCAGCAGCCCCAGCTTGTCACCACGGTCTTCGAGCTGCCGCGTCAGCAAATCAACCTGGCGGGAAAAATCGCCGAGGGATAGATTCTGGCTGGGTACCGACGAGATCGCGCCGCCGCGACCCGGCGCCTCATTGAACATCAGATCCTGCGGTTTGAAACCGGCCAGCTTGGCGAGGCGTTCACCCAGGGTATCCAGGCGCAATAACTGCGCCTGCATCTGCCCCAGCCGGACAGCCATCGCATTCAGGTTATCCTGCAGGTAGGACTGGTTTTTTTCCTGCTGCCGCTGGTGGATGGAAACCAGCATGTCTTTGACATAGGGAATGTTCAGTTCCGCGGCAAAACGCAGAATGCCGTAATTGAGCGCACCGGCCAGCGCCAGCACCAGAAAAGCCATCACTGCAGCCGCACCCGCGAGATGCAACCATCCCAGCGTGATGGTTCGCGCTTTTGGCAGTTTTTCCGAAACCAGAATAATATTCACGGCCACTCTCCCTTACCGCCATGCCCACCCGCAAACTCAGCGCCCTGATCATCGATAACGCAGGTTTGACGGCACTCACCCAGGCAACGCAGTGCATCGCAGCACTGCAACGGCTTTATGCGGTCTGCGCGCCCCCTGACATGGTCCGGGCAAGCCGTGTGGTCAATAACCGGAACGGCATGCTGGTCATAGCGGCAGACAACGGAGCAGTCGCGGCCAAACTGCGTCAACAGGCACCGCGGCTGCTCAAGAATATGCAAAAACAGGGGGGTGAGGTTACTGGAATCCGGGTCCAAGTTCAAGTTGAAAGGACCGTTCCGACGCCCCGGAGCCGGGTCGAAAAAACGCCGTTACCTATTGATTCTATTGATAAATTTGAAAAGCTCTCGAAACAGGTCAAGGATCCCGCCCTGGCTTCGGCACTGGCTCGATTAGTGGCGCGGCGACGCAGTGAACGCTGAGTTCCAGACTCCCTGGCCGGCCGTCAAACCACCATCAATAGACGCTCGGCGATGTAAAACACCATCAGCAGCGCAACAAACACCAGGGTGCCGAGGAATATCCGCCAGGCAAAGCGCAGGTAGCGCTGCTCTCGCCTGAATGCATACAAGGCCAGCGATACACCGATCGCAATCAACGCAAAAATGCCGATCAGGCGGAGGATCAGCACGGCAAACAGCGGAAAATAGCGGGCCGCACGGGCTGGCCCGGAATCAGGCGACCTGCGGCTGCCAGGCGAGGAAGGGCGGTGCGTCCTCGGTGCGGTCGAAACTGGCGTACTCCCAGGCCTGGGTTTGCTCCAGCAGGTGGCGCAACAGGCGGTTGTTCATGGCATGGCCGGACTTGTGGCCGCTGAACGCACCAATCAACGGGTGTCCGAGCAGGTACAAGTCACCGATCGCGTCCAGCACCTTGTGTTTGACGAATTCATTGTCGTAACGCAGCCCGTCGTTGTTGAGCACACGGTACTCGTCCATGACGATGGCGTTGTCGAGGCTGCCGCCCAGCGCCAGCCCCTGTGAGCGCATGCTTTCGACATCCTGCATGAAACCGAAGGTGCGTGCCCGCGCCACTTCCTTGACATAGGACGTGGTGGCGAAATCCACGACCACCGACTGCGCACCGGGTTCAAACACCGGATGCGCATAATCTATGGCCAGTTCCAGCCGGAAACCGTTGTACGGATCAAACCTCACCCACTTGTCGCCGTCGCGAACCTCGACCGGCTGCAGAATGCGGATGAATTTCTTCGGCGCCAGCTGCTCCTCGATCCCCGCCGACTGCAGCAGGAACACGAAGGGCCCGGCGCTGCCGTCCATGATCGGCACTTCCGGTGCCGTGACATCCACCCACACATTATCGACACCCAGTCCGGCCAGCGCCGACATCAGGTGTTCCACGGTGGAAACACGCACGCCGTCTTTTTCCAGGCAGGACGACAGCCGCGTGTCGTGCACCGCGTACGGATCCGCCCTGATTTCGACCGGCGGGTCGAGATCGATGCGTCGGAACACGATACCGGTATTCGGCTGCGCCGGGCGCAGGGTCAGATGAACCTTCTCGCCCGTGTGCAGACCCACGCCGGTGGCGCGAATCACGTTTTTTAGTGTGCGCTGCTTGATCACGTTTTAATGAATTGTTTGAACTTGTTATCGCTGCTGCCATGGTGCGCCCTAATCCGGGGCATGTGCGAAGTTTATCATGTTGCCGCACCGCAGCACAGGCGCCGGCCCGTCACTCAGACCGGCGCAAAACCCCGCCGTTCCCCGCCCACTCCCGCTCTACATCTTCAGTCGGCCTGCTTGCGCAAAAATGCCGGAATATCGAGCATCTCGACCCCGGACTGGCGCATGGCTTCCACCGTCGCATCACGATTGCGGCGGCGGATCACGGCCGGCTGCTCGAGCGCGTTGTAGTCGACTTCCATGCCCATATTGTCGGTGCCGGTCTTTTGCGCCACCACGATCATCGGTTTGGCGTTCTGCCGTGCCAGCGGTTTGCCGAGACCCGTCGCGACGATGGTCACGCGCAGGGCATCCTCGAGACTTTCGTCGTAGACGGTGCCGACGATGACGGTCGCCGATTCCGCGGCAAAGGCCTTGATGGTTTCCATCACGTCATACATTTCCTGCAGCTGGAACGTCGCCTTGCTGGCCGAGATGTTGACCAGCACGCCGCGGGCGTCGGAAATGTTGATGTCTTCGAGCAGCGGGCAGGCCACCGCCTGTTCGGCGGCTTCGCGCGCCCGGCCGATGCCGGCCGCTTTTGCCGAACCCATCATCGCCATGCCCATTTCCCCCATCACCGTGCGCACGTCGGCAAAGTCGACGTTGATCATGCCCGGGCAGCTGATGATTTCGGCGATGCCGGCCACCGCGCCGTGCAGGACGTCGTTGGCCGCACGGAAGGCCTCATCCAGCGTCACCGAATTGCCGAGCACCTGCATCAGCTTGTCGTTGGGGATCACGATCAGCGAGTCGACATGCTGGGCCAGCGCGTCGAGGCCCTCCTGCGCCAGGCGCTGCCGCTTGCCTTCGAAGGCGAAGGGCTTGGTGACCACGGCCACCGTCAAAATCCCCAGTTCCTTGGCGACTTCGGCCACCACCGGTGCAGCCCCGGTGCCGGTGCCGCCGCCCATGCCCGCGGTCAGGAACAGCATGTCCGCGCCGGAAATCATCTCGGCGATGCGTTCGCGGTCTTCAAGTGCGGCCTGCCGCCCGATTTCCGGATTGGCGCCCGCACCCAGGCCCTTGGTAATTTCGCTGCCCAGTTGCAGCTGGGTTTTGGCCTGATTGCGCTTGAGCGCCTGGGCGTCCGTGTTGGCGCAGATAAACTCCACGCCCTGCACGCCCTGAACGATCATGTGGTCCACTGCATTGCCGCCGCAACCGCCGACCCCGATCACCTTGATTACCGCTTCCTGCGCCTGTGCATCAATCAGTTCAATCATGTGTATCTCCTTTTTTCCGCAAACAAAGCAACGTTGAAGTTGAAAAATCCCGCCATCCCGTAAAAACCGTCGAACAAATCCTTTACCGCCGCCGCAATCAGCAAAATCAGAAATTCCCCGTAAACCAGTGTTTCATCCGCTCCAGCACCTGCTGGAGGCTGTTGATATTCATGCGCGCGGCATCGCGCTGGCGATGCTCGTCGGCGCCCGCGATCAGCAGGCCGACCCCAGTCGCGTAACGTGTGCTGCGCACCACCTCGGCCAGCCCGCCCGCGTACTGCGGCAGGCCGATGCGCACCGGCATGTGGAAAATCTCCTCCCCCAGCTCGACCATGCCGCGCATCGCGCTGGAGCCCCCGGTCAACACCACGCCCGAGGACAGCAGTTCCTCGTAACCGCTGCGCCGCAGCTCCGCCTGCACCAGCGAATACAGCTCCTCGACCCGCGGCTCGATGACCTCGGCCAGCGTCTTGCATGAGAGCTGGCGCGAGCTGCGGTCGCCGACCCCCGGCACATCGACCATCTCCTGCGGATCGGCCAGCTGCGACAGCGCGCAGCCGAAACGCTGTTTGATGTCCTCGGCGTCCTTGGTCGGCGTACGCAGCGCCATCGCGATATCGTTGGTGATCTGGTCGCCGGCGATCGGGATCACCGCGGTATGGCGGATCGCGCCGTGGGTGAACACCGCCATGTCGGTGGTGCCGCCACCGATGTCGATCAGACACACGCCCAGATCCTTTTCGTCGTCCGACAACACCGCGACGGATGAGGCCAGCGGCTGCAGCACCAGATCGTTGACCTCGAGACCGCAGCGGCGTACGCACTTGATGATGTTCTGCGCCGCCGATACCGCGCCGGTGACGATATGCACCTTGACCTCGAGCCGCACCCCCGACATGCCCAGCGGCTCGCGCACGTCTTCCTGGCCGTCGATGATGAATTCCTGGTTGAGCACATGCAGGATCTGCTGATCATTGGGGATCTGCACCGCCTTGGCGGTTTCGATCACCCGGTCGATGTCCATCTGCGCGACTTCCTTGTCCTTGATCGCGACCATGCCCTGCGAGTTGAAACTCTTGATGTGGTTGCCCGCAATGCCGGTGTAGACCTCGCGGATCTTGCAGTCGGCCATCAGTTCCGCCTCCTCCAGCGCGCGCTGGATGGCGTTGACCGTGGTTTCGATGTTGACCACCACGCCTTTTTTCAGGCCGCGCGAGGGATGGCTGCCCATGCCGATGATCTCGAAACCGCCTTCGGGTTTGAGTTCGGCAACGATGGCAACGATCTTTGACGTGCCGATATCGAGGCCCACCACCAATTTCTTGTTTTCCCTGGTTTTGTTCATGGTCCCTGTCATTTCCTAAGCTCCGCGCTTTTGCCGGGGTTCCGTTGCAGGCGGCAGGCCCGGCACCCGCGCGGCAAATCCATTGGCATACCGCAGATCAACACGGTCAACGGGGCTGCTCATGCGCGCAATCGTCCGCGGATAGGCGGCGACAAAACGCCGCAGCCGTTCTTCGACCTGCTCGCGCCCAAGATCCAGCGTCATGCCGTCGTCGAGCCGGATCTGCCAGGCGCGTCGCGGCGACACGTTGATCTCGCCCGGCGTTTTTTCGATCGCCGCGAGGCTGCGCCGGAAATGGTCATATTGGATGGCCATTTCCTTGGCCGAACCGGCGGGACCGTTGAATACCGGCAGCGCCCCGTCAAACGCCGCCTCAAAAACCTCGCCATGAACATTGACCAGGGCGGTTTTGCCCCAGCGCGCCAGGGGCAGGTGTTCGGTCAACGCAACCTCCAGCCCGCCCGGCCATTGCCGGCGCACATCGGCGCTGCGCACCCATGGCAGTTTCTCGAAAGCCGCGCGGGCCGGCCCCAGTTGCAGCGTAAACAGCGTGCCGCGCACCTCGCGCCGGACAATCTCTTCGATCTGTTCCCGGGTGACATGCGCCAGCGGCGTCACCACGCGCACCGCTTGAATCGAAAACACCGGCAGGCGCACCGCGTAGGCCACGCCGGCATAGAGCAGGCCGAGCAATGCCGCGACAAACAGCAGGTCGGCGATGGTGTTCAGGGCTGCGGGCTTATCCCACATGGGCCAGCTCCAGTATGCGCAGCACCAGATCGTTGAACGACAAGCCGGCCTGCCGCGCCGCCATCGGCACCAGGCTGTGTCCGGTCATGCCCGGCGAAGTATTCATTTCGAGCAACTGCACGCTGCCATCGGCGCGGCGGATCAGGTCGGCGCGGCCCCAGCCGGCACAACCCAGCGCGCGCGCACTCTTCATCACCAGCCCGCGAATGCGCTGCTCCTCGGCGTCGGGCAGGCCACAGGGACAGTGGTATTTGGTCTCGTCACTGAAGTACTTGTTCTGGTAATCGTAATTGCCCTGCGGGGCTTCGATGCGGATCAGCGGCAGGGCGGTTTCACCGAGGAAACCGGCCGTAAGCTCTTCGCCGCCGACGAACTCCTCCGCCATCACCAGAGGATCATGTTTCGCCGCCGCGGCGTAAGCCTGCGGCAGATCCGCCGCCCGCAGCACCTTGGTCAAGCCGATGGTCGAACCTTCACGCACCGGCTTGACGATCAGCGGCAGACCGAGGCGGCCGGCGACGCTGGCCCAGTCGCTTTTGGCGTCGATCACTTCGAAACGCGGCGTCGGGATACCCGCCGCGGTCCACACCATTTTTGTGCGCACCTTGTCCATGGCCAGCGCCGAGGCCATCACGCCGCTGCCGGTGTACGGGATGCGCATCAGCTCCAGCGCGCCCTGCACCGTGCCGTCTTCGCCGTAACGGCCGTGCAGCGCGATAAACACCCGCGCAAAACCATCGCGCTTCAACTCGAAGATTTCCCGTTGCGCCGGATCAAAGGCATGGGCATCCATACCCGATTTGCGCAGGGCCTCCAGCACATTGCCGCCGCTCATCAGCGATATTTCACGCTCCGCGCTCAGGCCGCCCATCAGCACCGCGATTTTTCCGAAGCCGCTCATGGCCATTCCCCGATCACCCGTACCTCGCGCTCCAGCGCGACGCCAAAACGTTGCTGCACCGTGTGCTGCGCGAGTTCGATCAAGGCTTCGATGTCCGCGGCACTGGCACCGCCGGCATTGACAATGAAATTTGAATGTTTCTCCGAAATCGCCGCGCCGCCGATCATCCGGCCCTTCAGTCCGCAGGCTTCGATCAGGCGCGCCGCATGGTCATTTGGCGGATTGCGGAATACCGACCCGGCATTGGGCATGCCCAGCGGCTGGGCGGCAATGCGCTGCGACAGCAGGGTTTTGATTTTTGCCCGCGCTTCATTGCCGTCGCCGCGCGGCAGGCGGAAAGTCGCGGACACAAACCATTCCTCGGCATCACCGTGTTTGCGCAGGGTGCTGCCCGGCATGTTCGACAACTGCCGGCAACGGCGCTCGACGCTGCGATAAGCGACGGTGTAATGGCCGGGGGTGCGCACGCGCAGCACACCGGCGCGGTCCATGGTTTCAACCTGGGCCACAATGTCCCAGGTTTCACCACCGTAGCAACCGGCGTTCATCGCCACCGCACCACCGACGGTGCCCGGAATGCCGGCGAGGAATTCCGCGCCGGCAAGATTGTTCAATGCCGCGATGCGCGCCACCTTGGGACTCGCCACGCCGGCCTGCGCCGTGATTTCACCGCCCATCGGCGCATTCAGCACCACACGCACATCGCGCAGCGCCCAGTGCGTGAAAATCACCGTGCCGTCGAAACCGCCGTCGCGCACCAGCAGGTTGCTGCCCAGTCCCACCATGCAAACCGGTTCGCCGTCGGGCAAACCGCGCAGGAACACCGCCATGTCATTGAGATCTGCCGGTGCGTAAGCACGCCGCGCACGGCCCCCCGCCCGCCAGCTGACATGGCGTGCCATGGGCTCATCGCGACACAATGTGCCGCGCAGCCCCTGCTTCCGTATCTGTTCCTGCTCGCTCATGTTCATGTCAATGTTTCGCCCAAGCCCGGCATTACGGCTCACGCGCTTTCCCTTTCTTTCCTTTCCTTCGCCAGCCTGCCCGCGACCGTGCCGATCGAACCGGCGCCCATCGCCAGCACCACATCACCGTCGCGTGCGGCGCCGGTTATCGCCGCCGGCAGATCAGCCACCTGTTCGACAAACACCGGCTCCACCTTGCCCAGCACACGCACTGCGCGCACCAGCGCGCGGCCATCCGCGGCAACAATCGGCGCCTCGCCCGCCGGATACACTTCCGTCAGCAGCAAACCGTCAACGCTGGACAACACGCGGGCAAAATCCTCGAAACAATCGCGGGTCCGCGTATAACGATGCGGCTGGAACGCCAGCACCAGGCGCCGGCCGGGGAACGCGCCGCGCACCGCGGCGATCGTCGCCGCCATTTCCACCGGGTGATGCCCGTAGTCATCGATCAGCTCAAAGGCGCCGCCGCCGGGCAGCGGGATCGCGCCGTGGCGCTGGAAGCGGCGGCCCACGCCCTTGAACTCGGCCAGCGCCTTGACGATTTTTTCATCCGCCACGCCGACTTCCATGCCGACGGCGATCGCCGCCAGTGCGTTCTGCACGTTATGTACGCCCGCCAGGTTCAGCGTGATGTCAAGGTCGGGCAGGCGCCGGCCGTTGCTGCGCAATACGCGGAAACGCATGCGCCCGGCATCGGCCGTTACCGCGGTCGCGCGCAGCTGCGCGCCTTCATTCAATCCGTAGGTCACCACGGTTTTGGTGAGTCTGGGCATGATCGCGCGCACATTGGCATCGTCGTTGCACAGCACCGCGACACCGTAAAACGGCAGGCGTTCGACAAAATCGACAAAGGCCTGCTTCAATTTGTCCAGCGAGTGGTCGTAGGTCTCCATGTGGTCGGCGTCGATATTGGTGACCACCGACAACACCGGCTGCAAATGCAGGAACGAGGCATCAGATTCGTCGGCTTCGGCGACAATGAATTCACCGGCGCCCAGCCGGGCATGCGCACCGGCGCTTTCCAGCCGGCCGCCGATGACAAAGGTCGGATCCAGTCCGCCCTCGGCCAGGACGCTCGCGGCGAGACTGGTGGTGGTGGTCTTGCCATGCGTGCCGGCAACGGCAATGCCCTGTTTCAGGCGCATCAGCTCCGCCAGCATCAGCGCCCTCGGCACCACCGGCACATGCCGGGCGCGCGCCGCCACCACTTCCGGATTGTCGGCCTTGACCGCGCTGGAAATCACCACGACATCGGCCGTGGCGACATGTGCCGCGGCATGGCCGATGTGGATCCGCGCGCCGAGCCCGGCGAGGCGCCGCGTGGCATTGCTCTCGCTCAAATCGGAACCGCTGACCGCATAACCCAGGTTCAGCAGGACTTCAGCGATGCCGCTCATGCCGGCGCCGCCGATGCCCACGAAGTGCACTTGTCGGACTTTGTGCCGCATTACCGGATCGTCTCCTGCAACAGCCGCGAATCGGCGGCGGGCCATGCTCGCGGCCGGTCGCATCCCGCGCATACCCCATGCGCGGGGCCCTGCTCCCTGCTCGCGTGAGCCCCACCTCTGCCCACGAAGTGCACTTGTCGGACTTTGTGTCTCATGCCGGCGCGAGCTCCGAGCAGAATTCAGCCACTTTCTGTGCTGCATCCGGTTTACCCACGGCCCGCGCCGCACGCGCCATTTCCAGCAGTTTGGTCCGGGTCAGCCCGCGCAAGGTCTCCGCCAGCGATTGCGGCGTCAACGTCGCCTGCGGCATCAGCAATGCGGCGCCGCGATCCGCCAGATACGTGGCGTTGCGCGTCTGATGGTCGTCCGCGGCATACGGAAAGGGCACCAGAATACTACCGACCCCGGCCACGGCGAGTTCGGTGATCGTGGTTGCGCCGGCGCGACAGATCACCAGATCGGCTTCGCCATAACGCGACGCCATGTCATCGATGAAGTCGACGATTTCGGCGTCAACGCCGGCCTCGCGATAAGTGTCGCGCAGCGCCGCCACATGCGCCGTGCCGGCCTGATGCGTCACCACCGGTCGTTCGGCCAGCGCCAGCAGCGCCAGCGCCTGCGGCACCGTCACATTGAGCGCCTTCGCACCAAGACTGCCGCCGACAACGAGCACCCGCAGCGGTCCGCTGCGGTTGGCGAAACGCGCTTCGGGCGGCGCCAGATTGACAATGTCGGTGCGCACCGGATTGCCCGACCAGATCACATCGACCCGGCCGTTAAAGGCATCGGGGAACGCCGCCAGCACGCGGTCGGCAACGCCGGCCAGCACGCGGTTGGCCAGGCCCGGAACCGCATTCTGCTCATGAATCAGCAGCGGCTTGCCGAACAGCGCCGCCATCATGCCGCCGGGAAATGCCGTGTAACCGCCCATGCCCAGCACCACGTCGGGACGATGGCGGAAAATGGCCATTGCGCTCTGCCAGAACGCAATCAGCAATGACGCCGGCAGCAGCAGTTTGCGCAGCAGGCTTTTGCCGCGTATGCCGCCGAAACGGATCCACACCGTCGCAAACCCGCGCGGCGGAATCAGCCGCTCCTCCATGCCGCCGCGGGCTCCCAGCCAGATCACCTTCCAGCCGCCAGCGCGCAACACCTCGGCCACCGCCAGCGCCGGGAAAATATGCCCGCCGGTGCCGCCGGCCATGACAAGGATGGTCCGGCTCATACGGCAAACCCCCGCATCAGCTGCCTGTTCTCCCAATCAATCCGCAGCAGTACTGCGAGCGCGCAGCAGGTGGCGAGAATCGCGCTGCCGCCAAATGACAGCAGCGGCAATGTCAGGCCCTTGGTCGGCAGCACACCCATGTTGACGCCCATGTTGATGATGACCTGCACGCCGATCCACAGACCGATGCCCTGCGCCACCAGCGCGGGGTAGGGACGTTCGAGATCCGCCGCGCGCCGGCCGATGGCAAATGCCCGCCAGACGATCCACGCAAACAGCAGCGTCAATGTCAGCACGCCGACAAAACCGAGTTCCTCGGCAATCACCGCGAGCAGGAAATCGGTGTGCGCCTCGGGCAGATAGAACAGTTTTTCGACGCTGGCGCCGAGCCCGACACCGAACCATTCGCCGCGGCCGAAAGCAATCAGCGCATGCGACAGCTGGTAACCCTTGCCGTACGGATCGGCCCAGGGATCCATGAAGCCGATCACGCGCTGCATGCGGTACGGACTGCTCCAGATCAGCAGCAGAAAACCGATCAGCAGCATCACGATCAGCCCCGCAAACAAACGCCAGTTCATGCCGCCGAGGAACAGGATGCCCATTGCGATCACGGTAATCACTGCAAACGCGCCGAAATCCGGCTCGCGCAGCAGCAGCCCGCCGGTCAGCAGCATGACACCGGCCATCGGCAAAAATCCCTTGCGCAGGCTGTGCATGAAAGCCGCCTTGCGCACGGTGTAGTCGGCGGCGTAGAGCACCGCACACACTTTCATCAATTCCGAGGGCTGCAGATTGGCGAAACCCAGCGGCAGCCAGCGCCGGCTGCCGTTGACTTCGCGCCCGATGCCGGGGATCAGCACCAGTGCCAGCAGCAGCAGGCCGACGACAAACAGGATCGGCGCGGCGCGCTGCCACAGGCGCAGCGGCACCTGAAACACCAGCGCCGCAGCCACCAGGCTGACCAGCACGTAGGCCGCGTGCCGGCTGAGGTAATACACCGCGCTGTTGCCGGTGACGCGGCTGGCTTCGGCAATCGCGATCGACGCCGAATACACCATGACCATGCCGAAGCCGAGCAGCAGCACGGTGACCCAGATCAGCGCACTGTCATACTCCTGCCCCGCGCTGCGCTGACCCAGCGACTGGCCGAGAGTGGCGTAACTCACGCGCGCCTCCGCTGCAATGCCGCCACCGCAGCGGCAAACACTTGCGCGCGATGGATGTAATTGCGATACATGTCGTAACTCGCGCAGGCGGGCGACAGCAGCACCGCATCACCGGCCTTCGCGGCATTAAATGCGAGCTCCACCGCCTCTTCCATGTCGGCCGCGCGCAGCAGCGGCACCCGCTTGCCGATGGCTTCGGCAATACGCCCGGCGTCACGCCCGATCAGCACCACGGCACGCGCCCTGTGTTGCACGGCAGCGGCGAGCGGTGCGAAATCCTGGCCTTTGCCGTCGCCGCCGGCGATCAGCACCACCGGCTGCGGCAGGCCGTTCAGCGCGGCAACCGTGGCCCCGACATTGGTGCCCTTGGAATCGTCGTAAAACTGTATATTATTGATTTTATTTATATTTTTTACGCGGTGTGGCAGGCCGTCAAAAGCCCGCCAAGCCTGGGTGATCGCCGCATCGGCAACACCAATGGCGCGGCACAGCGCACCCGCCGCCAGGGCATTGGCGGCATTGTGCAAACCGGCGACGCGCAACGCGGCCACCGGCGCCAACGCCGCATCACCACGCATCAGCATCTGCTCCCTGCCCGCGCCACCGACGATGCCCCAGGCTTCCGCATCACGCGGCGCGTCCAGCCCGAAACGGACCACGCGGCGACCGGGCTGCGCCATGCCCTCACTCCAGGCGTCCTGGCGATTGAGCACCTGCACGCCGTCACCGGCGAAGATGCGGCTTTTGGCGGCAGCGTATTCGCGCATGCTGTCATAACGGTCGAGGTGATCCTCGGACAGGTTCAACACGGTCGCTGCACGCGCTTGCAGGGATATCGTGCTTTCGAGTTGGAAACTCGACAGTTCCAGCACAAACACACCGGGCCGCAATACGCCTTTCCCGGCGCCATCTTCAATTTCCGTCAACGCATCGAGCACCGGCAACCCGATGTTGCCCGCCACCACCGGACGCAGCGCGGCCGCCTTGCAGATCTCGCCGGCCAGTGCGGTCACCGTGCTTTTGCCGTTGGAACCGGTGATCGCAATCACCGGCGGCGCATCGCTGCCTGCGGCCAGTGCCTGCGCAAACAGCTCCACGTCGCCCACCACCGGCACCCCGCGTGCGGCGGCCTGCGCAATCGCTCCGGCGCGACGATCCACACCCGGGCTCACCGCGATCATGTCAACGCCATCGACATTTGGCGCCACACCCAGCGCGAGCGGCACCTGCGGCAATTCCCGGCGCAGCGTGGCGGCGTGCGGCGGGGCTGCGCGGCTGTCCGTCGCGCGCACCTCGGCGCCGCGGCGCTGCAGCCAGCGCGCCATCGACAACCCGGTATCACCGAGACCAACGACCATTACGCGTGCACCCTTGAAGTCAAACATCAATTCCGTTTTCGCATCCCGTTTCGCATCCCGCTTCCCGTTTTCTGCTACCGCAGCTTCAATGTCGAAAGACCAATCAGCACCAGCATCATCGTGATGATCCAGAAGCGAACGACGACCTGGTTTTCTTTCCAGCCCTTCAGTTCATAGTGGTGGTGCAGCGGCGCCATGCGGAATATCCGCCTGCCGGTGAGCTTGAATGACGCCACCTGCAGCATCACTGACAGGGTCTCGACGACAAATACGCCGCCCATGATGAACAGCACGATTTCCTGGCGCACGATGACGGCGATGGTGCCCAGAGCGGCGCCCAGCGCCAGTGCGCCGACGTCGCCCATGAAAACTTCCGCGGGATAGGCGTTGAACCACAAAAAGGCAAGACCGGCGCCGGCCAGCGCGCCGCAGATCACCGTCAGCTCTCCGGCGCCCGGTATGTAGGGGAATGCCAGGTATTTGGCGAACATGGCATTGCCCGCGACATAGGCAAAAATGCCCAGGGCACTGCCGACCATCACCGTCGGCATGATCGCGAGACCGTCGAGACCGTCGGTCAGATTGACCGCGTTGCTGGTGCCGACGATCACCAGGTAGGTCATGGTGATGAAGCCGATGGCGCCCAGCGGGTAGGTCACCTGCTTGAAAAACGGCACGATGAATTCGGTTTGCGCCGGCAGGTTGGTCGAATAGGCGATGAACACCGCAGCGCCCAGACCGATCACCGATTGCCAGAAAAATTTCACCCGCGCCGACAGTCCCTTCGGATTGCGGTGCACCACCTTGCGATAGTCATCAACCCAGCCGATGGCGCCGAAACCCACGGTGACGACCAGCACCACCCAGACAAAACGGTTCTGCAGATCCGCCCACAGCAGCGTGGTGGTGATGATCGACACCAGGATCAGCGCGCCGCCCATGGTCGGCGTGCCCGCTTTTATCAGATGGGTCTGCGGACCGTCGTCGCGCACCGCCTGGCCGATCTTGAGCGCGGTAAGACGGCGGATCAGCGCGGGGCCGACAATGAAGGAAATCATCAGCGCGGTGAGGCAGGCCAGCACCGCGCGCAGCGTCAGGTAACTGAACACATTGAAGGCGCGGACATATTGTTCCAGCCATTGCGCCAGTTCAAGCAGCATTGCCTGCGCCCCCTTTCAGGCCATTTCCTGCTGCGGCTTCGATACCGCGCACGACACGCTCCATCTGCATGAAGCGCGAACCCTTGACCAGCAGGGCCGTCTGCGGACCGAGCGCGCCCTCGACATCCGCCAGCAGTTCCTCGATGCGCGGGTAATGCCGTGCGCCGGCGCCAAAGGCGCGCGCCGTCACCGCCGCGAGTTCCCCCAGCGCGTACAAGCCGTCGATGCCGGCATCGCGCGCATAAACACCCACCTCTTCATGGAATGCCGCGCCCTGTGTGCCGACCTCGCCCATGTCGCCCAGCACCAGCAGCTTGCGGCCGGGGGCCCGCGCCAGTACGTCGATCGCCGCGCGCACTGAATCCGGGTTGGCGTTATAGGTGTCGTCGATCAGCATCGCGCCGTGGCGTCCGGTTTTGATCTGCAGCCGTCCCTTGACGGCGACAAAACGGCCCAGAGCCCGCGCGCAGGCCGCCAGCGACGCGCCGGCCGCCGTCGCCGCGGCAATCGCCGCCAGCGCATTGCGTGCGTTGTGTTCGCCGGCCAGCGGCAACTCAAATGCGGCGTGTTCCTCGGGCGTGGTGACCTCGAGATACGCAGACGCCGCCCGCATCCGGCAGTGCGCGCTCACCGCCGCCGCCTGCAGCAGACCGAAGTCGCGCATGCGGCGCGTACCGGCGGCGGCGCGCCAGACCCCGGCGTGGGCATCGTCGGCATTGATCACCGCGACACCATCTGCCGGCAGCGCGCTGATCAGGCTGGCGTGTTCGACGGCGACATCGGCCACCGAACGCATGAATTCCTGATGTTCGCGCTGCGCATTGTTGATGACCGCGATCGTCGGCGCCGCGATCGCCGCCAGTTGCGCGGTCTCCCCGGGGTGGTTCATGCCGATCTCGACCACCGCGACGCGATGCGCCTCGCGCAGTGCGAGCAGGGTCAGCGGCACACCGATGTGATTGTTGAGATTGCCGCGGGTGGCGAGCACCGCGGCATCGCCGAAATACGCGCGCAGGCAGGCTGCGATCATTTCCTTGACCGTGGTTTTGCCGTTGGAACCGACGACCGCAACCAGGGGAATGTGAAACTGCCGGCGCCAGTACGCCGCCAGTGCGCCGAGCGCGACTGTGGTATCCGCCACCACAGCCAGCGGCAAATCAGTCAAACCAGGCACATGCCGCCGATCCACCAGCGCCGCGGCAGCTCCGGCAGCGGCGGCCTGGCCGACAAAATCGTGTCCGTCATAACGCTCGCCGCGCAGCGCGATGAACAGGTCGCCTTTTTTCAGGATGCGGCTGTCGGTGCACACATCGTCAAACCGCACATCGGCACCGCGCACTGCGCCGCCGAGTTCCGCCGCTGCGCGGGCCAGGGTCATCACCGCGCACTCCCGGCCAGCACGGCACGCACCACCGCGGCATCACTGTAACGGCGCCTCACACCGCGGATTTCCTGGTAACGCTCATGTCCCTTGCCGGCGATCAGCACGATGTCGCCGCGCCGCGCCTCAGCCAGCGCATGCGCGATCGCCTGGCGCCGGTCCGCGATCTGTTCGTGTTTTCCGGAAATGCCTTCGGCAATCTCGGCGATGATGGCCTGCGGATCCTCGCTGCGCGGGTTGTCGCTGGTGATGATCACCGCATCGGCATGGCGCGAGGCCACGGCGCCCATCAACGGACGTTTGCCGCGATCGCGTTCGCCGCCGCAACCGAACACGCAGAACAGCCGGGCCCGCTGGCCCGCCGCCGCACGCAGGCTGCGCAGCACTTTTTCCAGCGCGTCCGGGGTGTGCGCATAATCGACGATCACCAGCGGTGCGCGACCGCCGCCGTAACGTTCGGTGCGTCCGGGTACCGGCAGCACTTTCTCCAGCGCCGCCACCGACTGGTCGAGGCCGACATCGCTGACCAGCAGCGTCGCCAGCGAACCGAGCAGATTCGCCGCGTTGAAGCCGCCGATCAACGGACTGCGCAGCGTCGCCCGCCCCCATGGCGAGGCAATGTCGAAGGACACGCCGTCGAGACCCAGGCGCAGGTTGCGGCCCTGCACACAAGGCAGGGAGGCGCGTGCGGTCCGCGCCTGAAACCCGTACCCCAGCACCTTGGCGCGTTTATGTTTCCAGCATCGCGCGAGTTCGCGGCCGAAGGCATCATCGAGATTGAGCACGGCATGAGCGAGCGTCGGCCAGCGGAACAAACGCGCCTTCGCCGCCTGGTAACGCCGCATCGTGCCGTGATAGTCGAGGTGGTCGCGCGTCAGGTTGGTCAGCAGCGCAACATCGAATTCGACGCCGGACAGGCGATCCTGGTCGAGGCCGTGGGAAGACGCTTCCATGCACACAGCCCGCGCACCCGCGCGCACCATGGTGCGCAGGCGCGCATGCAGGGTCACCGCGTCCGGCGTGGTATTGATGCCGTGGGCCTGCGCATCGAGGCGCCCCGGAAAACCGCTGCCCAGCGTGCCGATCACCGCGCATTTGCGTTTGGCGCGGGTCAGCGACTGCGCAATCCACTGGCTGCATGAGGTTTTGCCGTTGGTGCCGGTAACCCCGACCACCCACAGTTTCGCGCTGGGTTTGCCGTACACCTCGCTGGCAATGACGCCCGCCTGGCGGCGCAGCTGCGCAACGCCGAGGTTCGGCACCCGCCAGCGCGGATTCCATGCGTAACTATTGCTGTCCCACAGCACCGAGGTCGCGCCGTTGGCAATCGCCTGCGCAATGTAATCACGGCCGTCGCGCGATTCGCCGGGATAGGCCACGAAGGTATCGCCGGCCCTGACTGCACGGCTGTCCACCGTCATCCGGCGCACGCCAAGCTTGCGCACTGCCGCATGCATGTCTTGCGCCGTGGCAGGCATCACACCTCCTCCCGCACCAGCGGCGCATCTTCCGGCTTGAGCACCGTGGTTCTGGCCGGCGCGTCGGGCGGTACCGCCAGCAGACGCAAGGTCCCGGCGGTAACCTGGCTGAACACCGGCGCGGCCACAGCGCCGCCGTAATACTGTCCTGCCGAGGGTTCGTCAATCATCACGGCAACGATCACGCGCGGCCGCGAGGCCGGCGCCATGCCGACAAACGACGCCACATAACGGTTGGCGGCATACCCCTTGCCTTCAAGTTTGTGCGCGGTGCCGGTTTTACCGGCCACCGTGTAGCCCGAAATCTGCGCGCCCGGCGCGGTGCCGCCGGGCTGCGCCGCCATCTCCAGCATTTTGCGCACCGCCAGAGCGGTCTGCGCCGACACTACGCGCGTCCCCTGCTCGGGACTGTCGCGCTTGAGCAGGGTCACCGGGCGCAGCACGCCATCGGATGCAAAGATCGTGTACGAACGCGCCAGTTGCATCAGCGACACCGAAATGCCGTAACCGTAAGACATTGTCGCCTGCTCGATCGGTTTCCAGGTCGCATGGGCGCGCAGACGGCCCGACACCTCGCCGGGAAATCCCGACCGCGGCGGCAAGCCGAAACCGGCACGGCTGAACAGGCTCCACAATGCTTCCGATGACAGCGCCAGCCCCATTTTTGCGGTGCCGACGTTGGACGATTTCTGGATCACCTGCGCCACCGTCAGCGCACCCTGCGGATGCGCATCATGAATGGTGCGGTTGCCGATGGTCAGCTGGCCGGGGGCGGTCTGGATCACCGTGCCGGACTGGAACAGCCCCGCTTCCAGCGCCGCGGCGGCAGTGAACGGCTTCAGCGTCGAGCCGGGCTCGAACAGATCGGTGACCACGCGGTTGCGGGTGCGGCTCGCCTCCAGCTTGCCGCGGTTGTTCGGGTTGTAGGCCGGCAGATTCGCCATCGCCAGGATCTCGCCGGTCTCGGCATCAAGTACGACGATGCCACCGGCCCTGGCGCGATGCGCGGCAACCGCCGCCTTCAGTTCGCGGAAAGCGAGGTACTGGATACGCGCATCAATCGACAGCCGGAGCTGCTGCCCGTTCTGCGGCACACGGATGCTTTCCACGTCCTCGACAATGCGGCCGAGCCGGTCCTTGATCACGCGGCGGCTGCCGGGTCTGCCGGCCAGCGTGTCTTCAAACGCCAGTTCCAGCGCTTCCTGGCCTTTGTCATCGACGCCGGTAAAGCCGATGATGTGCGACATCACTTCGCCCGCCGGATAATAACGGCGGTGTTCGCGCTGCAGAAAAACGCCGGGGATGCCCAGCTGCACCACGCGCTCCGCCTGCTCCGGCGGCAACTGGCGCTTCAGGTAGACAAACTCGCGCTGCGTATCGGACAGTTTTGCACGCAGTTCATCATTGCTGATCTCCAGCAGTTTCGCCAGCTTGCGCAGGTCGTCGGGGTCGGCCTCGATGTCGGCGGGACTGGCTGCGACCGATTCGACCGGCGTCGAAATCGCCAGCGGCTCATTGTTGCGGTCGACGATCATGCCGCGGCTGGCGCCGATCTCTACGACGCGCGAATAACGCGACTCGCCCTTGCGCTGCAAAAAATCGTTGTTCAGCGCCTGCAGCCACAATGCACGCCCGGCCAGCGCGACGAACCATGCCGCGAGCAGCAACAGCAGCAGGTTGGCGCGCCAGGCCGGCAGGCTGGGCTTCGGATCGCGGTTTGCCGCCGGTTTCATGGCCGGGCCTCCACGCGGGGCGGCGCCACCACTTCAATCCGGTTCGCCGCCGGAAGCCGCATGTTCAACTCACGGGTGGCGATGCGTTCGATGCGGCCATGGGTGCCCCAGGTGCCCTGTTCGAGCTGCAACTGACCCCATTCGACATCGAGTTGCTTTGCCACCGCCTGCTCTTTCTGCAATTCGACATAAAGCTTGCGTGCCTTGTGCTGCGAGGCGACCAGCGCCATCGCGCAGGCCATCAGCGCAACGAGCAAAATGAAAGTCAGGCGCGCGGTCATGCTGCAGCCCCCTTAGGTTCTGCAGCCCCATTCCGTTCGGCGATCCGCATCACCGCGCTGCGCGCGCGCGGGTTGATTGCGACTTCCGCGGCACTGGCACGCTGCGCGCGGCCGATCAGCCGCATCCGCGGCTGCGGCAGGTCGCGCGCGCGAACCGGCAGCCGCGCCGGCAGTGCGTCGGCCTGCGACTGCGCGCGCAGGAAGCGCTTGACGATGCGATCTTCAAGGGAATGAAAGGCGATGACCACCAGCCGGCCTTCCGGCCGCAACAGGTCAACGCATTGCGGCAGCACTAGCGATAACTCCTCAAGCTCCTGATTGATGTGAATCCGTAGAGCCTGAAACGTGCGCGTCGCCGGATCCTGGCGTGGCTCGCGCGTGGGAACGGCTTCTGCCACGATCGCGGCAAGTTTTCGTGTGGTGTCAACAGGTCCCCGCGCCCGAGCCGCAACAATCGCTGCTGCAATCTGTTTAGCAAACCGTTCTTCGCCATGATCCCTGATGACCTCCCTGATGTCCGCTTCTTCTGCCGTGGCCAGCCATTGCGCCGCACTGAGGCCGTGTCCCGGATCCATACGCATGTCGAGCGGCGCATCCCGGCGAAAACTGAAACCGCGACCCGCATCGTCCAGCTGCGGCGACGACACACCCAGATCAAGCAGCACGCCGTCCACCGCCGTCACACCGTTCTCGCGCAGCACCGCAGCAATCCGGCTGAACGCGCTGTGCAGGATCGAGAATCGCGGGTCATTCACCGCACGTCCTGCCTCTACCGCCTCGGGATCGCGATCCAGCGCCACCAATCGCCCTCCTTTGCCCAGCCGTTCCAGAATCAGGCGGCTGTGGCCGCCTCTGCCAAACGTGCAATCGACATAAATGCCGCCGGACCGGATGTTCAATGCTGCTATGGCTTCCTCTGCGAGCACCGCGGCATGCGCGCCGCCCGTCACAAGGAGAAACCCTCCAGCTCCGCCGGCAAACCGCCGGCGCCGAAACTTCCCGCGCTGTCGATCAACTGCGTCCAGCGCTCGTCGTTCCACAATTCGAATTTGCGGCCCTGGCCGACCAGCACCACGCTTTTTTCCAGTTGCGCGAAACGCCGCAGCTCGGGCGAAATCAGCACGCGTCCCGCGCCGTCCATATCGACATCCACGGCGAAACCGATCAGGCGCCGCTGCAGTTCGCGCACGCGCGGATCGAGATTCGACAGGCCTTCGAGTTTTTGCTGGATGAGCTCCCAGTCGGGCAGCGGATAAACCAGCAGGCAGTGATCCGCATCGGCGGTGATCACCAGGTGACCCGCGCAACGTTCGAGCAGCGCGTCGCGATGGCGCGCCGGAACGGCGAGCCTGCCCTTGCTGTCGAGATTGAGTTGTGCGACCCCGCGAAACACGCGTCCCCCTCCGCTGTGGCAGCCCTGCACAACCGGAGGTCCGGCAGGCATTTCTCCCACTTTCTACCACTTCGTCCCACTATAAATAACTGGGCGATGCGGGTCAAGGGTCGAATTACCAAATTTCTTTTTAAGGACAACGACTTACAGCAACTTGTTGACCCCGATTTTTACTGTTTTTTCTTGGGGTAATAAATCAATAAAAACAATAGGATATTGCGCGTACTGAA
This sequence comes from Burkholderiales bacterium, assembly GCA_019749945.1. Taxonomy (GTDB): domain Bacteria; phylum Pseudomonadota; class Gammaproteobacteria; order Burkholderiales; family SG8-41. The sequence goes on along the minus strand of JAIEPF010000021.1, from coordinate 148,651 downwards.
AGTAGCGCATTAAGTAATTATGCTTAAAAATCAGGCAATTACAGCGGATTGGTGCGTCGCCACCCGGCGACAGCGCACTGAAAGCTCAAGGAAAAGTGAAGCTGGCCGTTAAGCCGGGTTCTGTCGTGGACAGCCATTCCTCTGGGCCGCGCATTACTGCGCGGCTCAAGCCACCTACCCGCAAGCTCGGCGGGACGCGTCAACGCTTGCCTATTCGGTGTTGCTCCGGGTGGAGGTTACCGCGCCGTTCGCGTTACCGCGAACGCGGTGCGCTCTTACCGCACCTTTTCACCCTTACCTGATCCGCCGCAATTCACTTGCGAGAATTGCGGGAGCGCTTGCGCACCCCCTTTCGGGAATGCTCACACACCCCCCACCCCATTTAAGGGAGACTTTGCGGCGCTTGCGCGCCGCAAGTCGGACGGCCATCGGCGGTTCGTTCTCTGTGGCCCTGTTCCTCGCCTCACGGCGGACGGGCGTTACCCGTCACCCTACCCTGTGGAGCCCGGACTTTCCTCTATGCGCGGCACGGACAAGTTGCCTTGTCCGGTTTGTTCCGCGCACAGCGGCTGCCTGGCCAGCTTCGCCGCGGATTTTATCATGTGGACGCCACTCATCCGGATATTTTATGTCGGCTCAACGCGCTTCGCGCGCGCGTACGGCCGCCAGCAGATCGTGCAAATGGCGGTCATGTACGCCGAGTTCATCGAGATGGCGCAGCGTATTCACCAGGTAATCGACATTGGGTCCGCGTTCGCCGCAACAGGCGGCGATGATTGCAGCCGCGTTATCAAGCTCCAATTGTCCGGCGTAACCGTCATGACAACGGTTGGCGAGGAAGGTCAAGGCCATCCGGCGGCCGGCACTCATGCCGACCGGCAACAGCCGCGGCACGTACACCCGCCGCCGCATCTCGCGCAGCCACAAGGCTTCCAGCGCATCGGGAATATCCGCGGCCGCCACGCAATACGCCCTGCCCTTGCAGGCTCCGCCCCGATCGAGACCAAGCACCAGCCCCGGTGCCGACACCGTGCCGCGATAACGGCTGGAGTAAATGCAGAATGCGCGGTGATAACCGCGCAGCAATGCCGGCACAGCGGCCTTGAAGCGAAATCCGGGATCCCACATCAATGAACCGTAGGTGAATATCCACAGCTCATCCCGCGGCAGATCAAGCTGGCTGTAATGAAAAGGATCGTCCTGCGGCAACGGCGCCAGTCCGGCGCCGGGCGAATGCCTTGATACGGGGACGCTCAAGAGCCGGCGATCCTCCACTGGACCGCGGCGCCGGCGCGCATCGGTACCAGCGTGTCGGCGCCAAACGGCACACTCGCCGGCACATCCCAGGGTTCCAGCTTGAGCGTGATCTTGTCCTGATTGCGCGGCAGCCCGTAAAAATCCGCGCCGTAATGGCTGGCGAACCCTTCGAGGCGGTCAAGCGCACCCGCTGCCGCGAACGCTTCGGCATACAACTCGATGCCGGCATGCGCGGTGTACATGCCGGCGCAGCCGCAGTCATTTTCCTTGGTATGCCGCGCATGCGGCGCGCTGTCGGTGCCGAGGAAAAATTTCGGGTTGCCGGCGGTCGCCGCAGCCACCAGCGCCGCACGGTGGGTTTCACGCTTGAGGATCGGCAGACAGTAGTTGTGCGGCCGCACACCGCCGCTGAACAGCGCATTGCGGTTAAGCAGCAGGTGCTGCGGCGTCAGCGTTGCCGCCACCCTTGCCGGCGCTGCCGTGACAAACGCGGCGGCTTCGCGCGTGGTGATGTGCTCCATCACCACCTTCAATCCCTGGAAACGCTCCACCAGCGGCGCCAGCGTGCGCTCGATGAACACGCGCTCGCGGTCGAAGACGTCGACGTCCGCATCAGTCACTTCACCATGCACCAGCAGCGGCATGCCGGCTTTTTCCAGTGCGGCCAGCACCGGATAACATTTTTCCAGCGCGGTCACGCCGGAGTCGGAATTGGTGGTCGCGCCCGCCGGATAATACTTCACCGCATGCACCGCGCCGCTTTTCTTTGCCTTGTCGATTTCCTGCGGCGGTGTATTGTCAGTCAAATACAAGGTCATCAGCGGCTCGAAACGGCTGCCCGCGGGCAAGGCGGCGCGGATGCGGTCGCGGTAGGCCAGCGCCAGTTCAGTGGTGGTCACCGGCGGCTTCAGGTTGGGCATCACGATGGCGCGCGCGAAGCGCTCTGCGGTATGCGGCAGCACATCACGCATCGCAGCACCATCGCGCAGGTGCAGGTGCCAGTCGTCGGGGCGGGTGATCGTAATCGTGGTGGCAAATGAGTTCATGACGGCTTGCATGGTAAACGCTGCATGGCCAACAGTAAAATCCCGCGGCTCATGTTTCGCCCTGACTTTTACCTTTAAGCGTGAGCGCAAGTTTGTAGATTGCGTTGCGATTGCCGCCGGTCAGTTTCACCGCCAGCGCCACCGCCTGCTTTACCGGCAACTCGGCGAGCAGGGTTTTCAGCACCGCCTCCACATCCGGCGCGGACGAAGCGGGTTCCGCAGCAACCGCGCCCTCCACCACCAGCACAAACTCCCCGCGCCGGTGATTATCGTCGGCCGCGAGCCATGCCACGGCCTCATCGAGGCGGCAACGGTGCAGGGTTTCGTGAATTTTGGTCAGCTCGCGCGCAATGACGATATGGCGCTCGCCGCCGAAGGCGGCGCACAGGTCGGCAACGCTGTCGGCCACGCGATGCGGCGCCTCGTAAAACACCAGCAGCGCAGTCTGCGCGGCGAGCTCCGCCAGCTCGCGACGGCGTTCGGCCGCGCGTGCCGGCAGAAAACCGCAGAACAGGAAGCGGCTCGCCTCGAAACCGCTGGCTGACAATACCGCCGCGGCCGCATTGGGTCCGGGTATCGGCACCACCGCAAAACCCGCGGCGCGCACCGCAGCCACCACCTGAGCACCCGGATCGGCAATGCCCGGTGTGCCGGCATCACTGACCAGCGCCACCGTTTTGCCCTCAGCCAGCAGGCCGGTCACGCGTTCCGCCGCGCGACGTTCGTTGTGTTCGTGCACGGCCAGCAGTTTGCCGGCGATGCCGTGACGGTTGAGCAGGCGCATCGTGACCCGGGTATCCTCGGCGGCAATCATATCCGCGGCCTTCAGCACTTCCAGCGCGCGCAGGGTGATGTCACCGAGATTCCCGATGGGTGTGGCGACTACATATAATGTCGCCTTGTTCACCGCTGTCATCTAACCCGCCATCCCGCGATCTGTGTCCACGCACCGTCCCACTGCCGGATTACCCGGATGATTCATCAACTGTTGCAATATATGCAACGCATTGCTGCGGCCCGCATTGCGGCAACCATCACCGCCTGCCTGCTTGCACTATACGGAGCGGCTGCCGCATTGGCCAGCGATGCGCCGGCACAAAGCGGCACGGTGGCTGCAACGGCACAGGTGCCGCACATCGCGCTGCTGCTGCCGGTCAATTCAAAAATTTTCGGCCGTCACGCGACTGCGCTGCGCGACGGCTTCCGGGCTGCCGCCAAAAATCCGGGCAAAACATCGCTGCCGGTACGCGAATATGCGGTCTCCGAGGACGTGGCCGGCGTGCTCGAGGCTTATCGCGCCGCCGTCGCCGCCGGCGCGCAGATCGTTGTCGGACCGCTGACGCGGGATGCCGTCACCGCTCTGGCCTTCGGCGAACCGGTACCGGTGCCCACGCTGGCGCTCAACGTTCCGGACAACACCGGACGCAATCCCGGCAACCTCTACCTGCTGAGCCTGCAGATCGAAACAGAAGCACGGCAGGTGGCGCGAATCGCCTGGCGCGACGGCCGCCGCAATGCCGTCACCCTCAACGGCGGCAGCCCGGTGGAACGCCGCATGCAGGCCGCTTTCGCCGGCGAGTTCATGCGGCTGGGCGGCAGGGTGATCACTGACATCGCATACACGCCCGACCCGGAAAGGCTTAAAGCAATCACGCGCGGCGGCGGTGCCGCCGACATGTACTTTCTGGCACTGGGTTATGCCGAAGCCCGCATCGTGCGCCCCTATCTGGGCGCGACCCCGGTGTACGCCACCTCCGGTGTACATGCCGGCGACCAGGGACCGCTCGCCGGATTCGACCTGGCGGGCGTGAATTTCGTAGACATGCCGTGGTTGCTCGAACCCAATCATGCCGCGGTCATGGTTTACGCCCGGCCGAAAGCACTGGCGTCCATGGATCTGGAACGGTTTTACGCGCTCGGCATCGACGCCTGGCGCATCGCCCAGTTGCTGCTCAGCGGTGCCCGCGACATCCGCCTCGACGGCGTGACCGGACAGCTGACGCTGGGCGCGGACGGGTATATCGAGCGGGAACTGGTCTCGGGGCGTTACAGCGAAGGTCGCCCGCAGGCGACGGATCCGGCACCACGTGAACCCGCGCGGTGAACAGGCGGAGGCGCTCGCCGCCGATTTTCTGCGCGGCCGGGGATTGCGCATTACCGCCAGAAATTACCGCTGCCGCTACGGCGAGATCGACCTGATCGCCCGGGAGGGCGCAACTGTGGTATTTGTCGAAGTGCGCAGCCGCGCGAGCGACACCTATGGCGGTGCAGCAGCCAGCATCACCGCGGCCAAGCGTGAAAAACTGATAAAAACCGCCCGCCATTACCTCGCCGGGGTCACGCCGCTGCCCGCGTGCCGCTTTGATGCGGTATTGGTCAGCGGTGAGCCGCCGCGCGTCGAGTGGATACGCAATGCCATCGAAGACTGAGCCTGTGTAAATCCACAACTCACCTTCAGAGTACAATAGCCGCCATCATGGATCTAATCAGCCGCATCAGCGAAAACTTCTCGGAAAGCGCCCATCTCAAGCTGCAAAGCATGGATGCGCTGGCGGCGCCCATTGCATCCGCAGTTCAACTGATGGTGCGCTGCCTGCAGCAGGACGGGAAAATCCTCGCCTGCGGCAACGGCGGATCGGCTGCCGATGCGCAGCATTTTTCCGCGGAACTGCTGAACCGGTTCGAGGTCGAACGTCCGGGACTGGCTGCAATGGCGCTGACCACGGACAGCTCGACGCTGACGTCCATCGCCAACGATTACGATTTCAGGCTGGTGTTTTCGAAACAGGTGCGCGCGCTGGGACATGCGGGGGATGTGCTGCTGGCGATTTCAACCAGCGGCAATTCACCCAATGTCATCGCAGCCATTGAAGCGGCGCATGAGTGCGACATGCAGGTCGTCGCACTGACCGGCCGCAACGGCGGCAAGATGGGGGAAATACTGAAACCGGATGACGTGCATATCTGTGTACCGGCCACCAGCACCGCGCGCATCCAGGAAGTGCATTTGCTGACGCTGCACTGCCTGTGCGACGGAATTGATTGCCTTCTTTTGGGCGTTGAATAATTTTCAGGAGCTGAATAAATGCACAAGTTACTGACACTGGCCTTTATTGCTTTGCTGCCCGTCCTCTCCGGATGCATGGCCGTGGCCGTCGGCGGCGCCGCCGCGACCGGCTTCATCGTCGGCGAAGACCGCCGCACCGTGGGCACCATCACCGAAGACCAGGGCATCGAAATCAAGGCGGCGAGCCGGATCGAGGAAAAAGTGAAGGACGCGCACATCAATATCACCAGCTACAACCGCGCGGTGCTGCTGACCGGCGAAGTGCCGAGTGAGGCGGCAAAAGCGGATGCCGAACGCATTACGCGCGCGGTGGACAATGTGCGCAGCGTGTTCAACGAACTCCAGGTATCGGGCAATGCCTCGCTGCAGGCGCGCACCAACGATTCGGTGATCACCTCCAAGGTCAAGGCGCGTTTTGTCGACGCCGGAAAATTCAGCCCCGTGCATGTCAAGGTGGTGACCGAAAACGGCGTGGTCTACCTGCTGGGCATGGTCAAGAAACAGGAGGCCGCGGACGCCACCGAAATCGCGCGCACCACTGGCGGCGTGCGCAAGGTGGTCCGGGTGTTTGAATACCTGGACTGAAGTCCGATAAAATATCAATAAAAACAACGGGTTGATGAGTTATTTCGGGGGTGTCCGGGGGCGCCCCTGCCGTTTCAGCAGGCGCAGCAAAACGCCGATACCCGGCAGTTTTTCATACAGTTCCTCTGCGGCATCCCAATAGTCGCGGTGCACCGCCACCAACCCCGCATCATCAAGGGTCAGCAGGCTTGCGCCGTGGATGCGCCGTATAAGCTGCGGTTGCCAGCGGCGAAAACGGAATTCGAAATCCCAGGTCAGCAGCACGCGCGGCATCTCCACCACGCGTTCGAGCACGATAAAACGCGGCGCATCGAGCTGATCGAACATGTGGCGGAAAATCGTCTCCAGCGCGTGCAACCCGTTTACATCGTTGAACGGATCCTTGAAGCGGCAGTCCGCGGCATAAAAACGCGGCAGACCGGCCAGCGATTGCGGTGTCAGGGTTTCGAAAAAATGCACCAGCGCATCAACACGGTCATTCATCACAATCCCGTCCCCTTGTGCACCAGTGCGAAATACCAGCGGTAGGGCAGCAAGCGCAGCAGCTTCAAGCACAGCGTGAAGCGCCGCGGAAAATGGATTTCAAAACTGCCGCGCGCAAATCCGGCAATGATTTCCTGCGCCGCCTCGTCGGCACTGATCAACGCCGGCATTTTGAAGGTATTCCTGTCGGTCAGCGGCGTTTTGACGAATCCCGGATTGATCAGATACACCGCGATGCCGCGCGGCGCAAGGTCCAGGTACAGCGTCTCCGCGAGATTGCTCAGCGCCGCCTTGGTCGCGCCATAAACCAGCGCGGTCGGCAGGCCGCCGTACCCGGCAACGCTGGACACGATCGCCATGCCGCCGGCGTTCTGCAGCAGCAATTGTTTCACCACCGCGGGCACCCCGTTGATCACGCCATTCAGGTTGACATCGACCAGACGGCGCGCATCCGCCGCATCGAGCTCCCAGGCGCGCACCGGATGGTGCGAACCCGCGCACCACACCACGAGGTCGATGCCGCCCCAGGCCGCCACCACCTGCTGCAGGGCCGGTGCCACGGCGGCCGCATCGGTGACATCCAGCGGCAACACCAGTGTCCTTGCGCCGGGCGTTGCCGCGATCTGCGCAAGTCCCGGCGCGCTGCGCGCTGACAAGGCCACCCGCGCGCCCTGCACCAGCAAAACGCGCGCCAGCGCGGCGCCGATGCCGCTCGAGGCGCCGATCACCCACACCCGTTTTCCGCGCCATTCACGGATGGGTTGATTAAGACTCATGCAGTCAGCCTCCTGTCCCTGGCCTCATGTTCGTTTGCGGAAACTCAGCGTCACTTCGCCGAGGTAGAAGCCGAACTTGCTCATCACCGAACGATTGAGCATCACCTGCCCGTCCATCAGATACATCCAGTCGTCGAAATCCACGGCATACGTCTTGCCGTCGACCTCGAGGTTCAGCACGTATTGCCAGCGCAAGGCATTACCATAAGCCTCGCCGCGCGCCTCGCCGACGACATCGGCTGCGGTGCCGCGATAGCGGTGTTCATCGATCCGGGTAATGGTCCACACCCGCCGGCTGCGCGTGCCGTCGGAATACTCAAAATGTTCATCGAGCGTGCCGGTGTCACCTTCCCATTTCGCGTCGATGCGCACAGTAAAACGCTTGACCACCTTGCCGCTGCGGTCCTGGAACATGCCCCAGGCGTCAATCGTGCCGTCAAAATAACGGCGCAGGTCGAGCACGGGCCGCTCGTCGCGGTACTGCTCCACCGGAACCGTGCCGCAACCCGCCAATACCAACATCAGGGCCAGCGCGGCCCGCCACGTTTTCATGATGCATCTCCTTTGAGCAACAGTTTTGTGCGTGAGGATTCCGGCGCGAACAGCCACAACATCAGCGCCGCTGCGAGTTTGATCGCGCACGGCAGCAGCGCATAAACCCAGGACAAGGCAGAGCCGGCCCCGGCAATCACCCCCGGCACATAACCCAGCACCTGCAACAGCGGCAGCGCCAGGCCCGCGGCCAAAGCAAGGGCGAGTTTCTCGAGCAGATGCCAGAGCCCGAAATAAGTGCCGTCGGGCCGCCCGTCGCGCCCTTCGTCATCATCGATGACATCGGCCAGCAGCGACGCCGGCAACGCGAGGTCCGCGCCGAAAGCCAGTCCCGACAACACACAGACGATGGCGAATGCGGCGACATCGCCGGGTCCGAGGAACCAGGCGCTGATGAATGCCGCCACCGCCAGCAGCATCGCCAGCAGCCAGGCGCGCGCTTTGCCAAGATGCGCCGCAATGCGCACCCATGCCGGCATGCCGGCGGCGCCCGCCGTGAAATACAGCACCAGAAACAGCGCCGTCAGGTCCGGCCGCTGCAGCACATCGGCCACGTAGAACAGCACCAGCGTCGCCGGAATCGCGGCGGCAACCCCATTCACCAGAAAAATCGCGGCGAGGCGCAGAAATCGCGGATTGCGCAAGGGCCGCAGCACATCCCCGATGCGCAAGGTTCCGCTGACCGCAACCGCTCCGACCCGCGGCCCGGCCAGCACCGTCAGCGCAACCGCGACGACCAGCAATGGCGCATAGACGATGCTGAATAATTCCAGGCCCGCGGCATTGCCGTAGCGTTGCGCCAGCCATTCCGGCAGCGCCGCTGCGAGCAACACCCCGATGAGTGCCGCGGCGCCGCGCGCGGCCGTGATGCGCGTGCGTTCGGCATAGTCCCGCGACCAGGCACTGCCCAGCGCAAAGTAACTGATGCTGGCCGCGCTCAAGCCGAGATAGACGAGGACCAGTGACAAGGCGAGCCACGACGCAAGTCCGCCGCCCGAGGCGGGCGGATGAAACAGCAGGTACATGCCGGCCGCAATCGCCGGCACTGCCGCAACCAGCACCGCCTTGCGTCCGCCCCAGCGCGGCGGCACCCGATCGGCCAGCAGCCCGAGCAGGGGGTCGCTGACGGCATCGAGAACACGCACCGCCAGCAACAACACGCCGATCAGCGCCAGATCAAGCCCGAGTCCGGAATAGAACTTCGGCGCATGCACGTACACCGGCAGCGCCGCCGCAGCCAGCGGCAGCGCCGCGGCAGCATAAGCCGCGAGCACGCGGTTATTCAGCGGCGCCATCGCGGCCGAGCAGCGCGGCGCGCAGATCCGGCTTCTGCGTGCGGGGGTCGAGCCAGATCGCAAAAAAACCGCGCGCGAACTCCGGCTCTTCGATCGCGCCGAGATAGGCGGTGGCGGAATAAAACAGCGCGCCGCGCTGCGGCACATGGACACCGATCAGCCGGCTGCCCGGCGCGACGTCGGGAAACAATTTGCGCATGGCGGCACCCCAGCGCGTCAGCGCCGCTTCGTCACCGATGCCAAGCCGGCGTAATTCGTCGACGCTGGTTTCCGCCAACTGCGCGCCGGTCACGCGCCGCGCATAACGGATGTCGAGTGCGTACGGCGCCTGCGCCTGCCAGCGCTCGGAGGGCGCCCACAACGCGGCGTCATAGACGTGAAAACCCCACCAGCGCAGCGTCCCCTGCCCGATCAGGCGGCAGGTCTGCAGCAGTTTGCAGGCCGCGGCCGGCAGTTCCGCCGCTGCAGCAGGCAGCGCGAGCAACACCAGCAAACAGAACACGAGGGTTCTATGCATGGACCAGCAAAGCCTGGGTCACATCGGTGGCCTGCGCGCGAAAACCCGCTTCGCAATAAGCCAGATAAAAGCGCCAGGTGCGCATGAAGCGTTGATCAAAGCCCTGCGCCTGCACCTCGGCCGCCACGCCGTTGAAACGCAGATGCCATTGCCTCAGGGTTTCCGCGTAGTCGGGACCAAAGTCATGCATTTCGGCCACCGCCAGCCCCTGTGCCGCGGCAACTTCACGAAAACGGCGCGGCGACGGCAGCATGCCGCCGGGGAAAATGTACTGCTGGATGAAATCGGTGCCGCTGCGGTAACGCTCGAATTTGGCATCGGCGATGGTGATCGACTGCACCACGGCGCGGCCGCCCGGGCGCAAGCGGTCGCGCAGCATGGCGAAATAACCCGGCCAGTAGTTTTCACCGACGGCCTCGAACATTTCGATCGACACCACGTGATCAAACCGCCCGTCGAGGTCGCGGTAATCGAGCAGTTTCAGTTCCACCCGGTCCTGCAGTCCCGCGGCGGCGATGCGCTGCCGCGCGTAATCGAGCTGCGCCTGCGAAATGGTGATGCCGGTGACACGGCAACCCGCGCGTGCCGCCTGCTCGGCAAAACCGCCCCAGCCGCAACCCACCTCAAGGATGTGCTGTCCGGGTCGCGCGTCGAGCGCATGCAGGATGCGCGCGTACTTCGCGTTCTGCGCATCGCCCAGGCTGCGCGCCGCATCGCCCTCGAACAAGGCCGCCGAATAGGTCATCCCCGGATCCAGCCACAGCCGGTAAAAATCATTGCCGAGGTCGTAGTGGGCATGGATGTTCCTGCGGCTGCCGCGGCGGGAATTCGGCCGCAGCCAGTGCCGCATCCGGTACGCCAGCGTCGCCCACCAGCGGCCGTGGATCGCCTGTTCGATCGCCCATTCGTTCAGCGCCCCCAACAGCAGGAGCTGCATCAGGTCGCCGGAATCAGCGCGGCCGGCGATATAAGCCTCGGCCAGCCCGATGTCGCCGCGGCTCAAGATGTCGCCGCAGACATTCCAGTCATGCAGGGTCAGCGCGGCATGCGGGCCCGGATTTTTCCCGCCAAAGGACAGTTTGCGGCCATCCGGGCAGCGCAGCTCGATGCTGCCGCAATGCAGTTGCGACAACAGACGGAACAACCAGCGCGCGGCGGCGGGTTCGGGACGGGATGGGACGGCATTGCTCAGTACATTGTTCATCGGGTGATCTTCTCTGCCGGCGGCAGGGGTTTGGAATAAAAAGGCACGCGCTTCAGCCACAGCCGCAGTGCGTGGTAATGGATGCGCAGCATCACCCCCAACGTCAGCCAGGGGTAACGGAAAAAAACATGTGCCAGCGCCCGGTTATGCAGCGGCGCCGCCTCACCACCGACGCTGGTCACCAGTCGCGCGCCGCAGCCATCGTCGTAATCAATGCGAAAGCAGCAGCGCGCGCCGCTATCACTGAAGCGAAAACGGTATCCGCCGCTGACCGGGAAAAACGGCGAGACATGGAACACCTTGCGCGCGTTGAGCCAGTCGCCGGCGGTAATCGGCCGCGCATCGGGATGGGCCACCAGGTAATGGTGGTGCTCGCCGAAGGTGTTGCTGACGGCAGCCAGCACCGCGCGCAGCGCACCTGCGCGGTCATGGCACAGCCAGAAACTGACGGGGTTGAAGACATAACCCAGCACGCGCGGGAAAGTCTGCAGCCAGATCGCGCCATCTGCGCAATCCAGACCCTCCCGGGCCAGCAGGCCGCGCAGCCACGGTACCAGTGCACTGCCGTCACGCGGGCCGTGGTCGGCATCATGGAAGCTGAACAGGTTCCAGCGGTTGCGTGACATCAGCAACGGCCAGCGTTCCGGCGGCGCATCAACCCGCAGGCGCATGAAAAAAACGCCATGGCGGAACGCATGCGCCACGGGTGCCAGCCGGCGATGCATGACCTCGCCCGTGTAAATGAGGCCGGTGGCGCTCATGCGGCGACTTTCAGCGCCCGGTCTTGCGCCAGCCACGGCGCGGTGACGCCCAGATCCGCGGCCACCGCCATGCCGGCTTTCAGGCCGTCCTCATGAAAACCATAGCCTGCCCAGGCGCCGCAGAACCAGGTGTTGCGCCGGCCCTGCAACTGCGGCAGACGTGCCTGCGCGGCGATGCCGGCCTGGTCGAACACCGGATGGGCGTAGCTGTAACGATCGATGACCGTTTCCAACCGCGGTTCGTCACCCGGGTTCAGTGTCACGATCACCGGCCGGCTAAAGGGCAGCGGCTGCAGCTTGTTGATCAGGTAACTGACGCCCACCGGCTGCGCCTGGGCCGCGCTGTCATGTGCATGATAATTCCATGCCGACCACGCGGCGCGCGACCGCGGCAGGAAACGTTCATCGGTGTGCAGAATCACTCGATTGTCCTGGTAACGAATCGCGGCCAGCACCTCGCGCTCGGCGGTGTCGGCATCGCCGAGCAGGCGCAGCGCCTGGTCGCTGTGGCAGGCCAGCACCACGGCATCAAAGGTCTGGGTATCGCCGCAGGCGAGTGTTAACGTTGCGCCGCCCGCGCCGCGCAACACCGAAACCACGGGAGTGTTGACGCGCACGGCCCCGATTTCCGCCGCCAGCCGCGCCACGTAAGTACGCGCGCCGCCGATCACGGTGCGCCATTGCGGCCGGTCGCTGAGCTGCAGCAAACCGTGGTTGGCGCAGAACGCAAAAAAAGTCCGCGCCGGATAATCCAGCATCGTCGCCGTCGGACACGACCAGATCGCACCCGCCATCGGCAACAGATACCAGTCGCGGAACGCGCGGCCATAACCGCCTGCGGCGAGGAATTCGCCGAGGGTCGCGGTTAATGCGCCGCTGCCTTGCACAATGGCGGTCGCCTCGCGATTGAAGCGCAGAATGTCGGACAACATGCCCCAGAACTGCGGACGCAGCAGGTTGCGGCGCTGCGCGAACACGGCCGCCAGATTGCTGCCGGCCCACTCGAGGTTTTCACCGGCAATGCGCACCGAAAACGACATGTCGCTGGCACAGGACGCGATGCCCAGATGATCGAACAAGGCGATCAGATTGGGATAACTGCGGTCGTTGAACACCAGAAAACCGGTATCGACCGGCGCCGTGATGCCGTCCAGTGTCACCTCGACGGTATGGCTGTGTCCGCCGAGGTAATCATTGGCCTCGAACAGGGTCACGTCGTGGCTGCGCGACAGCAGCCAGGCCGCAGAAAGACCGGCGATGCCGGCACCAACCACGGCAATGCGCTGCCCCTGGGATTGCCAGCGGCGGCTAACCATAGCGCCCTCGAAACATGCTCATTGAATGTCCATGACAGAAAAGCCGGATGTCGGATGCGGTGCCGGAATTGCCGGGCAGTGCGTTGACTTTGTCCAGCTGCTGACCAATAATGTCCAGGTCAATGATGCCTTCAAAGGGCAAAAATTCCCATTTTTGGGCTATAAAAGCCACTTCTGTCCAAGACAATATGGAAACAGCCGTCGATCTACCGGATGACGCTCTCTACAACATTGCCGCCGTGGAGCGCGATACCGGCCTGTCCAAGGACACCCTCCGGGTCTGGGAGCGCCGCTACGGTTTTCCCGCGCCGGTGCGGGACCAGCACGACGAGCGCCTGTACTCGACGGGCCAGCTGGAAAAACTGCGCCTGCTGCGCCTGCTGATCGATTACGGCCACCGGCCGGGCAAGATCATCAATCAAAGCAATGCCGAACTCGCGCAACTGATCGCTTCGCGTGCGCCAGAACAGACGCCGCCTGCGGATATCGCCGCCTTGCTCGATCTGCTGACCAGTCATGACGCCGACGGTTTCCGCAACGCACTGCTGCAGGCTCTGATGAAGCAGGGGCTGCTGCGTTTTGTCACCGAAACCGTGGCCGCGCTCAACCACTGGATCGGCGAGGCCTGGATCGCGGGAAAAATCGCCGTGTTCGACGAACACCTTTACTCGGAGCACGTGCAGAACATCCTGCGCAACGCGATCATCGCGCAGCCCGGCCGCGGTTCGGCGCCGCGGGTGCTGCTGACTTCGCTGCCCGGGGAAAAACACCGCATCGGCCTGTTGATGGTCGAAGCGGTACTGATTGCCGAGGGCGGCGCCTGCGTCGCACTGGGCACCGAGACCCCGGTCATCGACATCAAGAATGCAGTCCCCGCCTATCGGGCCGATGTGGTTGCCCTGTCCTTCAGCAGCGCTTTCACCCAGAACGCTGCGCTTGCCGGGCTTTCCGAACTGCGCACCCTGCTGCCGGACAGCATCGAAGTGTGGGGCGGCGGCGGCGCCCTCGCGCGCGCGCGCAAGGCGCCCGCGGGCACATTGCTGCTGCGCTCGTTCGACGACATGCGTTATGCGCTGGAACGCTGGCGCGTAGAACGCGCGCAGCGCTGACCACGCTCCGTCGCCATGCGCAAATCAGAACTCCCGGTCAAAACCTGCGTCGGCTGCAACCGACCCATGGTCTGGCGGCGGCGCTGGGCAAAAGTCTGGGACGCCGTCAAATACTGCTCGGAGCGCTGCCGGCGCAGCCGCTGAACCATGCGCAATCTGATACTGGTGCTGGGTGACCAGCTGAGCCTCGACAACGCAGCGCTTTCCGGCATTGATCGCAAGCAGGATTGCATCGTGATGATCGAGGCCGCAGGTGAAGCCACCCACGTCTGGAGCCACCAGGCGCGCATCACGCTGTTCCTGTCGGCGATGCGGCACTTCGCAGAATTGCTGCGCGCGCAGGATCTGCCGCTGCTTTATGTCGCGCTGCAGCCCGCCGCAAATGGTGAACACGGACTCGGCGCACAGTTGCACAAGCTTCTCGGCGAACACCAGCCCTCCAGGGTAATCGTCTGCGAACCCGGCGAACACCGCGTACTCGAACTGGTCACGGCAGCCTGTCGCGACGCGGCTGTTGCGCTGGAAATCCGCCCCGACACGCATTTCCTGTGCAGCCGCCAGGAGTTCGCCGCCTGGGCGGAGGGTCGCAATGAGCTGCGCATGGAATTTTTCTACCGCCAGATGCGGCGCCGGCATGCTGTGTTGATGGAAAACGGTGAACCCGCCGGCGGGCGCTGGAACTTCGATGCCGAAAACCGCGGATCATTTGCCAAAACCGGCCCCGGTGCACTGCCGCAGCCGCCGCAGTTCGCGCCGGATCCGGTCACGCGGGAAGTGATGGCGCTGGTCCGGCAACGGTTTGCGGGACATCCGGGTTCACTTGAGGAATTCCACTGGCCGGTGACCCGTACTGATGCCTTGCGCGCACTGGCGGATTTTGTCGAACACCGTCTGCCGACCTTCGGTCTCTATCAGGATGCGATGTGGACCGGCATGCCCTTCGGCTGGCATTCGCTGCTGTCGGCGGTGCTGAACCTGAAATTGCTCAATCCGCGCGAAGTCATTGCGGCGGCAACAGCCGCTTGGCGCGACGGGCGTGCGCCCCTCGCCGGCGTCGAAGGTTTTGTGCGGCAGATCCTCGGCTGGCGCGAATTCATCCGCGGCGTCTACTGGCTGGACATGCCCGGCATGCTCGCCGCCAATCATTTCGACCACCAGCGCCCCTTGCCGGCCTGGTACTGGACCGGCGACACAACCATGAACTGCCTGCGCGAGGCCATCACCCAGACGCTGCGCCACGGTTATGCCCATCACATCCAGCGGCTGATGGTGACCGGCAATTTCGCGCTGCTCGCCGGCATCGCGCCCAAAGCCGTGCACGAATGGTACCTCGCCGTCTACGTCGATGCGGTTGAATGGGCCGAGCTGCCCAACACCGCGGGCATGGCGCTCTACGCCAACGGCGGCCGTTTCACCAGCAAACCCTATGTCGCTTCCGGCGCCTACATCCAGCGCATGAGCAACTACTGCGGCAACTGTCGTTATGATCCGAAAATCAAAACCGGGCCGCGTGCCTGCCCGTACACCACGCTGTACTGGAATTTTCTCGACCGCCATGAGCCGGCATTGCGGCGCAATCCGCGCACCGCACTGATGGCGCGCAATATCGCGCGCCTGAGCGCCGCCGAGCGCGGCGCAATCCGCGCCGCCGCCGGCAACATTCTGGCAACAATTGCGTGACCATAATATGTCCCCCACTGCCCGCGCGGCCAAGGAGCCCCTGATGCAGCCCGATACCGAGTTTGTCACCACCAGCCGCATGCTCTACCCGGAAATCTTCAAATCGCTGGAGCGCATCCGCTGGAACATGGCCGATGATGTGCCCTGGGACAGCTTCGACGGATCACGACTGACCGACGAGCAGGCGCTGACCATCAAGATGAACGCGATCACGGAATGGGCGGCGCTGCCTGCGACCGAGATGTTCCTGCGCGACAACCAGCACGACAGCGATTTTTCCGCGTTCATGTCGGTGTGGTTCTACGAGGAACAGAAACATTCGCTGGTGCTGATCGATTACCTGCGCCGCTTCCGCCCCGAACTGGCGCCGACGCCGGAGGAACTGCACGCCGTGCGTTTCAGCTTCGACCCGGCGCCGCCGCTGGAAACGCTGATGATGCATTTCTGCGGCGAAATCCGCTTGAACCACTGGTACCGCTGCGCGATGCAATGGCACACCGAGCCGGTGATCCGCCACATCTACAAGCTGATCTCGCGCGACGAGGCGCGCCACGGCGGCGCCTACCTGCAGTACATGAGGCGCGCGCTGAACACGGTCGGCGAATCGGCGCGCGCAGCCTTCGCCAGGGTCGGCGTGCTGATGGCCAGCTCCGGGCGCAGCGGCAAACCGCTGCATCCGACCAACCTGCACGTCAACAAAAGCCTGTTTCCGCAGGACACGGTGCAAAGCAAGCTCCCCGATCCCGCCTGGCTGGAACGCTGGCTCGATGAACAGATCCGCTTCGACCGGGAATGGGAGCAGAAAGTGGTCGCGGTGATCCTGCACAATCTGTCGCTGCTGTTCGGGCGCAAATTCGAATCGGTGAAGGATCTCAACCGCTTCCGCAAGGAAATGACTGTCGCCTGAAGTTCGCCCCTGCGTGCCGGCGTTTGTCGCAGCCGGTGCGCCCGCGTAGACTGCGGTCCCATGCACGACACTCCGGATTTTGAACGGCGCATCTGCGCCCCCGCCGAAGCCGCCGCACGCGCCGCGCAATTGTCCCGGCCGCTGGTATTCACCAACGGCGTGTTCGACATCCTGCACCGCGGCCACGTCACCTACCTCGCGCAGGCGCGCGCCCTCGGCGCGAGCCTGGTGGTCGCGCTGAACAGCGATGCCTCCGCCAGGCGCCTGGGCAAGGGCGACGACCGCCCGATCAACACGCTGGCTGACCGCGCAGCCGTGGTCGCCGCACTGGGCTGCGTCGATCTGGTCACCTGGTTCGACGCCGACACGCCGCTGGAACTGATCCTGGCACTCAAACCCGGCGTGCTGGTCAAGGGAGGCGACTGGAAAGAGGACGCCATGGTCGGCGCCCGCGAAGTGCGCAGCTGGGGCGGCACGGTGCATTCCATCGCCTTCTCCCACCAGCGTTCGACCACCGCCTTGCTGGCCAGGGTACGCGCTGCCGGAACCAGCTGAGCGAGCGCACACTTACTTTAATAAGTTATTGTTTTTATTGATTTTTTCATGATTTTGCCGGGGTGCTGGCCGGGCAGCTCCCGGTTTTGATCTCCGCCGCCGGAAAATCTTTTTGCAACTCCGTCAGCCGCGCCAGCGTCGCCGTGGCGGGGTCGCTCAGCACAAACGCCACCTGCTTCAGAAAACGTTCGCGCCGCGTCACCATCGCCGAGCGCACACCCAGGGCACGCAGACGATCGAGTTCGGCTTTGGCCGCGTCCTCGTTCTTGAACAGGCCCAGCGACACCGCATTGCGCCACGGGCCGGCGTCGGTGACCACAAAAAATTCCGTGACCCCCAATGCCTTCAGTTCACCGACCTTGCGATCCACCTCGCCCTTGGTCTTCTGCGGCGGCATATGCACCCAGTAACCATCCACCTCGGTAATCCGGCGCTGTGTCGCCCCCGCCGGCAATCCCAGCGCCGCCAGGGCTGCCTCGGCACGCGCCACATCGGATCCGGCGAACAGCCCCCATTCGGCGCACGAAGCCGGCGCAGGAAGCGGTGACGGCACGGCCAGCACGGCCGGGGCATTGGCGGGAGCGGTAGCCGAGACAGGAGCCGGCGCCACCGATGACACCGCCTCGACGGCAACCGGCACAATTTTCTCCGGACTGATCTGCAACGCGGCGATCTGCGCCGCCGCCTCGTCCGTCCCGCTCAGCAGGCGGTGATAGGCAAAAAAACCGATATTGGCGAGCAGCAGCAACAGCAGCAGGATTCTTGTTGTTGACTGACTCATGGTTGCCTGACTCACATTCATCGTTGCCCTGCCGCCGGCTGCAGCGCAATCTGCAGCAATCCTTCCAGCACCAGATTATCCACAAGCGTCACCGGCGCGTTAAGCCGCTTCTCGATCAGCGTCGCGCCGCCGCCGGACAACAGCACCGGCGGCGCGGCGCCCGCGCTCTCCTCCAGATAACGCGCCATGCGCTCAACGGCGCCGGCCAACGCATTGACCGCGCCGCTGAATATGGCATCCCCGGTATTGTCGGGAAAATAACTGAAACTACCTTCACGTGCCGCCAGGTTGGCGGTGTCGCGGGCCAGCGCATCACGCATCAGTGTTGCGCCGGGCACGATGCAGCCGCCCAGAAAAACCCCCTCGGCGCTCAGTGCATCCACGGTCATGGTCGTACCCACATTCACCACCACGCAGGCCGCCCCGGTCAGATGCCAGGCACCGATCAGCGCGGCCCAGCGATCAGGGCCCAAAGTCTCCGGCGCAGCGTAGCCGCTGCTGACACCGCATTGCGCGGCAGTGCCGGTGATCCACAGCGGCGCCGGCGCGGCGGCATTCAAGGCCGATGCCACATGCACACGCACCGCGGCGCCGGCCACATTCGAAATGACCGTCCGCTGCGCCACCGGCAGTCCGGCCAATTCGGCCGCCAGCCCGGCGGCGCGCGCCGTCGCCACCCAGCCCTGGCGCACCCAGCCGCCCGACTCGCTGTAACCCCACTTGATGCGGGTGTTGCCGATGTCGATGGCGAGTATGTTCATGCGCCCGCTCCCGCCGGGAGCGGGCGCAGGCTCACCTCGCCGCTGTGGTGGCGCGCGATACCGGCCGCGGTTTCGAGCAGCAGCACGCCGTCATCGGCGACGCCGCGCGCGCGCCCGGCCACTTCACGGCCATCAGGCAGGGTCAGGCACACCGGCTGATCCTGATGCGCGTGCAGCGACTGCCATTCCTCGCGCAAGGGCGCGAATCCGCCGGCGGCAAACCGCTCCAGCACCGCGGCCAGCTCCACCAGCAGCGAAGCCAGCAACTGATTGCGATCCACCGCCGCACCGGTTGCCGATTCAAGGTCGGCCACCGGCTGGTCGACCGCGGTGAACACCCGCGGATCCGACCGCACATTGATGCCGACACCGATCACCGCGGCGCTGGGCCCCAGCACGTCCCCCTGCATTTCGATCAGGATGCCGGCGAGTTTGCCGCCGGGCAGCACCACGTCATTGGGCCACTTGAGTTGGGCATCGCGCGCGCCCGCTGCGCGCAATGTCCGCGCCAGCGCCACACCCACGGCGAGGCTCAGCCCCGCCAGCTCGCGTGCGCCCTGGGCAAAACGCCACAGCAGCGAAAACGTCAGCGTGCTGCCGATGGCGGACTGCCACACCCGTCCGCGCCGTCCGCGCCCCGCTGTCTGCGCCTCGGCCGCCAGCGCAAGCCCGCTGCCCGCGCCCTGCGCCGCGCGCAGCATCAGCCGGGTATTGGTCGAATCCACGGTGTCGCAGATTTCGAGGTTGATGCCGGCGGCATGTACTCCGGGGGCGCGCCGGATGGACTCCGCGTCGAGCAGCGATACCGCCCGCTCCAGCCGGTAGCCGCGGCCATGCACTTTTTCGACCCCAAATCCGGCGCCGGTGATTTCGCGAATGCCGTACCAGACGGCGCTGCGCGTGACACCCAGCGCACGCGCCATGGTTTCGCCGGAATGGAAATCGCCGTCCGCCAGCAGGCGCAGTGTCTGGAAAGCCGTGGTTTTCATGGTAAGCGCAAGGATAGCCCAACACGGCTAATATAGCGCTCCACCCAAGGGGGAATGAGACATGAAAACAAGAATATCGCTCGTGCTTTGGTGTTTCCTGACTGCGCTCGCATCGCAGGCTGCGGCGCAGACATTTCCGGCAAAACTCATCCGCATCATCGTGCCGTTTCCGGCCGGCGGCACCTCCGACATCCTGACCCGCCTGATCGGGGCCAAGCTGACCGAAGCCTGGGGCCAGCCGGTGCTGGCCGACAACCGTCCGGGCGCCAACGGCAACATCGGTGCCGATGTCGTCGCCCGCGCCGTTCCCGACGGCCATACGCTGGTCCTGATGGATGTCGGCAATCTCGCGATCAGTCCCAGCGTGTTCGCAAAAATGCCTTTCGATATCATCAGGGATTTTGCGCCGGTCACCGTCGTGTCGTACTCACCCCACATCCTGGCAACGCATCCGAGCATGCCGGCCAAATCCGTCAGGGAAATCATCGCGCTGGCCAAGGCAAGGCCCGGCAAACTGAATTACGCCACCGGCCTTGGCGGCGCGCCGCACATGGCCGGCCTGATGTTCGCCTATCGCTCGGGCATCAACTGGACCTACATTCCGACCAAGGGTGGCTTTGCCAACATCCTGATCGTGACCACCGGCGAAGCCGACCTGCTGTTCAACGGCATGCTGGCCACGCTGCCGCATACCAAGTCCGGCCGCCTGCGCCTGATCGCGGTGTCCAGCGACAAACGTTTTCCGTCACTGCCCGACACGCCGGTGGTCGCCGAAACACCCGGGCTTGAAGAGTTCGTCACCGGCTCCTGGCAGGGTGTGCTGGCCCCGGCAAAAACACCGCCGGAACTGGTGGCCAAACTGCAGACGGAAATCGCCCGCATCATCCAGCAGCCGGACATGAAGGAAAAACTGTCGAGCCAGGGCGCCGATCCGATCGGCAACAGCCCGGCGGACATGGCGAAATGGCTGAGCGCGGAAAAAGAGCGCTGGGCCAGGCTGATCAAGGCGACCGGGTTCAAGCTGGAAAACTGAACAGGCCTTCGCTGATTCATGAAACGCCAGATCAGCGCCACAGGTGGGCACGCTGGAGCGCGGAGCAGGGCCCCGCTTGCGGGATGCGACCGCGCAAGCGCGCAACGGCGCCGCACCACGAACATCCAATAAAACACGGATCGTTGCGCACATGAAACGCCAGATCATCGCCATGGGCGGCGCCGCACTGACGCCTGAGCTCGACAACCTGCTGCTGGTCGACTACTTCCTCAAACAAACCGGCAGGCGCAAACCGAAAGTCTGCTTCATCGGCACCGCACACGGCGACTCCGAAACCGGGCGGCTGCGCTTTTATGCCGGCATGAGCCGGTTCTCCTGCACGCCGACCCACCTGCCGCTGTTTGCGCGCACGCCGCGCGACCTCGCATCCTTCGTGCTCGAACAGGACGCCATCTTTGTCGGCGGCGGCAACACCCGCAGCATGCTTGCGGTATGGCGCGACTGGGGGCTTGATGTGCATTTGCGCGCGGCCTGGCAGCGCGGCGTCGTGCTCGGTGGCTGGAGCGCCGGTTCGATCTGCTGGTTCGAACAGGGCATCACCGATTCCATCGCCGGGCCGCTGACCGCGCTCGACGGCCTGGGCTTTCTGCCGGGCAGCAATTGCCCGCATTACGACAGCGAAGCCCTGCGCCGACCGACTTATCGCAGATTGATCGCGGGCGGCAAAATCGCCGAAGGTTACGCCGCGGACGACGGCGTTGCCCTGCATTTCATCGATGACCGGCTGGCGCGCACGGTGTCGAACCGGCCACGGGCGCGCGGCTGGCGCCTGTCCCGCAGCGGCAAACGCGCGGTGGAGCGGCCGCTGCCGACCCGATATCTCGCGAAACGCTGAAGTCAACGCGGCGGCACGGGTTAAAATGCCGCTTTATCACGCAATTCCCTCCTGAAGCATGGCGAAAAACGCAAAACCCGGCGCGGAAGCTGTTGCGTCGACATCCAATTTCATCCGCAGTCACATCGATGCCGATCTGGCCGCCGGCAAATACGCCACCCGCAGCTGGGGCGGCAAACCGGGGCCGGCGCGCGCCCACGCCGGCGCCGCACCGGATCCGGCGAAAATCCGCACCCGTTTTCCGCCGGAGCCCAACGGTTACCTGCATCTGGGCCACGCCAAATCGATCTGCCTCAATTTCGGGCTCGCGCTGCATTACGGCGGCGCCTGCCACCTGCGTTTCGACGACACCAATCCGGAAAAGGAGGAACAGGAATACGTCGATTCGATCCAGGACGCGGTGCAATGGCTGGGATTCGACTGGGGCCCGAACCTGTATTTCGCCAGCGATTATTTTGACTTCATGTACGAGGCTGCTGAATACCTGATCACCGCAGGCCACGCCTATGTCGACGAACAAAGTGCGGAGGAAATGCGTGCCAACCGCGGCACACTGACCCAGCCCGGCCGTCCCGGGCCGTGGCGCGACCGCCCGGCGGCGGAATCGCTGGCGCGTTTTCGCGAAATGCGCGCCGGCAAACACCCGGACGGGGCAATGGTGCTGCGCGCGAAAATCGACATCGCCTCGCCCAACATCAACCTGCGCGACCCGACGATCTACCGCATCCGCAAGGCCACGCACCACCGCACTGGTGACGCCTGGTGCATCTACCCGATGTACACCTACGCGCATCCGGTCGAGGATGCGCTGGAACAGATCACGCACTCGCTGTGCACGCTCGAGTTCGAGGACCAGCGCCCTTTTTACGACTGGCTGCTGGCCAGACTCGCCGACGGCGGCCTGCTGGCGCGCCCCTTGCCGCAGCAGATCGAATTCGCGCGGCTCAACCTGAGCTACGTCGTGCTGTCCAAGCGCAAGCTGATCCAGCTGGTCGCCGAAAAACACGTCGCCGGCTGGGATGACCCGCGCATGCCCACCCTCGTCGGCGCGCGCCGCCGCGGTTACACGCCCGAGGGTTTTCGCCGCTTCGCCGAACGCATCGGCGTGTCGAAGGCCGATTCGTGGATCGATTATTCGGTGCTCGAAAACTGCATGCGCGAACACCTGAATGAAGTCGCCGAACGCCGCATCGCCGTACTCGATCCGGTGAAACTGATCATCGACAATTACCCCGAAGGGCAACAGGAAGACTGTTTTGCGCCCAACCATCCGCAAAAACCGGAACTGGGCAAACGTGTGCTGCCGTTGACGCGCGAACTGTGGATCGAACGCGAGGATTTCGCCGAGACCCCGCCCAAGGGATTTTTCCGCCTGTTCCCGGGCAACAGCGTGCGCCTCCGATATGGTTATGTCGTCAAATGCACCGGCTGTGACAAGGACACCGCGGGCAACATCACCGCTGTCCATTGCGAATATCTGCCCGAGACCAAATCGGGTACACCGGGTGCGGAAACGGTGAAAGTCAAAGGCAACATCCACTGGATCAGCACCGCGCATGCCCGCCCCGCCGAAGTCCGGCTCTACGACCGCCTGTTCCGCGCAGCACATCCCGGCGCCGGCGACCGCGACTTCCTGCTCGACCTCAATCCAGACGCCTGCCGCGCCATCACCGCACAACTGGAATCCGCGCTGGGCAGCGCGGCTCCGGATGCACGCTACCAGTTCGAGCGCCACGGTTATTTCATCGCCGATCATCGGGACAGCCGGCCCGGCGCGCCGGTATTCAATCGCACAGTGACGCTGCGCGATTCATGGGTCAAATAGCAAATTTCATCGGAGGAGTTCCGGCATGAGCACAAATACCCGAACCGCAGTCATCACCGGCGCCGGCAGCGGCATCGGCAAAGCCACCGCACTGGCCTTTTTGAAGGACGGCTGGAATGTGGCGCTGGTCGGCCGCCGGCAGAATGTGCTGGAGGAAGCCCTCGCCGAAGCCGGGCCGGACGCCGCGCGCGGCATGGCGGTGCCGACCGACGTATCCGATCCGCAGTCAGTGGCCGCGTTGTTCGATGCCGTAAAAAAACGTTATGGTCGCATCGACGTGCTGTTCAACAACGCCGGACTGAATGCGCCGGGCGTGCCTTTCGAGGATCTGCCGTACGAAAAATGGAAAGCGGTGGTCGATACCAATCTCAGCGGATCATTCCTCTGCGCTCAGGCCGCCTTCCGCGTGATGAAGGAACAGACGCCGCAGGGCGGACGCATCATCAACAACGGATCGATTTCGGCACACGCGCCACGTCCGGACTCTGCCCCCTACACGGCATCCAAACACGGCGTTTCCGGCCTCACCCGCACCATGTCCCTCGACGGCCGCAAGTACGGCATCGCCTGCGGCCAGGTCGACGTCGGCAATGCGATGACCGAACTCGCGGCGCGCATGGCCAAGGGCGTCAAGCAGGCCGATGGCACGGTCAAGGCCGAACCGATGATCGACGTCCGGGATGTCGCCCGTTCCGTGCTGTTCATGGCCAGCCAGCCGCCGGGGGTGAACATCTACCACCTGATGGTGATGGCGACCAACATGCCCTACGCCGGCCGGGGCTGATCCAGCAAGTTTCCGCAGAGAGCCCGCCTTGAAATTGATGATTCATGACAAGCGCAAACTGATCATCACGCTGTGGTTGCTGCTGAGTGTCGGCTTCGCGACCACCACACTGGTCAATTATTACGTGTCCAAGGCCGCGATCCGCGAGTCCATCGTTGCCAGCGAGTTGCCGCTGACCTCGGACAACATCTACACCGAAATCCAGAAGGACCTGATCCTTCCCACGGTCATTTCATCGATGATGGCCAGCGACACTTTCCTGCGCGACTGGGTGATCAGCGGCGAGAATGACGTGGCCAAGATGACCCGTTACCTGCGCGAAATCAAGGACCGTTACGGCGCATTCACCAGTTTTTTCATTTCCGAAAAAACCCGCATCTATTACCAGACCGAAGGCGTGCTGAAACAGGTGCGCGAGGACGAACCGCGGGATGCCTGGTATTTCCGCGTGCGCAAGATGGCGGCTCCCTATGAAATCAACATGGATCCCGATCTGGCCAACAAGGACACGCTGACGATTTTCATCAACTACCGCGTGTTCGATTATGCCGGCAACTACATCGGCGCGGCGGGGGTCGGGCTCACCGTGGACGCGGTGCGCAAACTGATCGCCGATTACCAGAAGCGTTACCAGCGCAACATCTATTTCGTCGACAAAAAGGGCAGGCTCGCGCTGTTCGGCAACAACACGGTCGCGCCCGGAACCAGCATCCTCACGATGGAGGGCCTGGGCGCCATCGCACCGCGCATCCTCGATGCCGGCACCGGGAACTTCCAGTATCGCAGCGGCGGACTCGACTACCTGCTCAACGTACGCTTCATCCCCGAACTCGACTGGTATCTGTTCGTCGAGCGCGCGGAGAACAGTGCCCTCGAAGGCATCCGCAACTCGCTTTACCTCAATCTGGCGATCTGCTTCCTGATCACCGTTTTCGTGCTCTTCGCAACCAGCCTGACCATCAACCGCTATCAGCGCCGGCTGGAAAAAATGGCGACCACGGACAAGCTGACCGGCCTTGCAAACCGCCAGGCCTTCGACCTGCTCGTGCAGCAAGCCATCAGTGAGCAGACACGGTCGCGCAATCGACTGCTCGCCATCCTGATCGACATCGACAATTTCAAGGCCATCAATGACCGCCTGGGACATTTGGCCGGGGACAGCGTGATACGGCAGGTTGCAGAGACCATCAAAAAAACGCTGCGCAAGGCGGACATCGTTTGTCGCTGGGGCGGTGAGGAATTCCTGGTCGTGGTCAAAAACATCACCGAAATCGAAGGCCGCCAGCTGGCCGAAAAAATCCGCAGCGCCGTCGCCTCCGGCGGATACCAGTACAAGGGTGAAACCATCGCCGTGACCATCAGCCTCGGCATCGCTCTGCACAGCGAAAACGAAACCCAGGATCAGCTGATCGCGCGCGCCGACCGGGCGCTGTACGCGGCCAAGAACGCCGGGCGCAACCTCGTACGCGCGGCCTGATTACCGGTATGGCTTGGCGGGCGCCCCGCCATAGACTCCGTTAAAATATCAATATAATCAAATACTTATTGACATTCAACTCTTCAGGGGCTTGAACCGCAGGCGCTTCGGCTTGGCGCCCTCTTCACCCAGGCGCTTGCGTTTGTCGGCTTCGTATTCCTGGTAGTTGCCGGAGAAAAACACCGCCTGCGAATCGCCTTCGAAGGCGAGGATGTGCGTGGCAATGCGATCGAGGAACCAGCGATCGTGCGAGATCACCAGCACGCAACCGGCGAATTCGAGCAGGGCATTTTCCAGCATGAAAAAATTGCCTTGATTCTTATTTTACGGCATGATTTTTTGCGACACGAAAAAGAAAAACTAGGTAACTCGCCTTAAAAATCAGGGTTGTGTCTGCACCGCTTCACGCCTACATCAAAAGGGGAATTCATGTTCAGGACGTTTTTGCTGCTGTTTACAATTTTGCAATTGACCGGCTGCGTTTATGTTCCGAAATACATCGCACTTGATCCGAAGATCAACGAAAAAGTCAGCGACATAGAAGTATTTGCCTCCATACCGCAGGATGAAGTCATCGTCGTAGCTCAGGATCCGGGAGTGGCCGCGGCTGCGGGCGGTGGATTATTGATGGCATTGATTGATTCGCACATTTCAAAAGGCCGTCAAGAACAAATTCAGCACACAATCGCCCCTCTGTACGCCGCAATCGACGATGTGGATTTCCGGAATATTTTTTGGAATACTGTGCTCCCGGGAATCAAGAATTCGCCGTTCGGAAAACTAGCCGAGGTCCGCCCCACGCCGAGAGTGGTCAGTCATCGTGAGCGAACCGAAAGGCTGGCCAAGCTGGCACAGGGTCGCGGGTTCCTGCATGTAATGACAACGTATTCCTTAACGCAGGACTTCAAACAACTTGCGATAGTTACAACAATAGATTTTTGGATTGGAGGGCAGGAACTACCGGCGTACTCGAATATTTTCCGTTACGAATCGAATCCAACCACTTCCAACCCGATAAACGCTTGGGCACAGGACTCGGGAAAACCATATCGCATGGCTATTGAAGAAGGTGCGAAGGAGATAGCCATGATGCTTGATCTGGACCTGAAGTACCCAGTGACTGAAGGCATCGACAAAAACCTGCCATCAACGCAAAAGCCCGTCTCAATATCGAGAAGCCCGGGAACCTTTCCGTCCACAATAACCGGCACCTTGCTGGCAGAAAAGGCGGGGCGCATCGTGATCAGACATTCTGACGGCCGCCTTTACTCACTGCCCCATAGTCCCGAAAAAGGATCCGCAAAATGAACCACACACACCGGATATTCCTAGCGCTCCTGCTGTCGGCTATCTCGATTGTCTACGCAGCCGAACCGGACACTGTGTCCATGATTTATGAACCTCAAACTCGGGACGTGGAACCCACAAGAATTGCCAACGCATGTCCGATAGCAGTTGCATCAGTAAGCGACCAGCGCAACAACAAAGAAACGATAGGCACCGAATATTTCACCCTGCTCAGCGGCAATCCAATTCCATGGATCAGTGCGGCGCTGGAGAATTTACGCGCTTACGGCTACCCAATAACAAAAGACGGGAGCCCGCCTGCAGGCGGGATTGCCATTTCGGCCGAACTGATAAGGTCCTATGTTTATCATGGCCCCATGCGCATCAATGGCATGGTCGCCGTGAACACCAATTACACGCTACCGTCCGGTGAAAAGATCAACAGAAAATACCGCGCCTCTGGTAACAAGATGAACATGGCCGGCAGCACCAGCGAATACATGACCACGCTGAACTACTCGGTCAACAATTTGCTTGACAAGATGGCCTTCGATTTGCAAGAACTGTGCGTGAAGGTAGCCCCAAACCCCGGCATTGCCTCGACCAGCGACCGGCGCTAATGTGGAATCCGAGTTTCTGGCGTACGGGGCAGAAAAGATCAGTGTCCCGCTCCTCGGCGATTGATCAGAACCCCTCGGGAGAATAGCAATAACTTAGCCCTTCAGCGGATTGAAGCGCAGGCGCTTCGGCTTCGCGCCCTCTTCACCCAGGCGTTTGCGTTTGTCCGCTTCGTATTCCTGATAGTTGCCGGAGAAAAACACCGCCTGCGAATCGCCTTCGAAGGCGAGGATGTGCGTGGCAATGCGATCGAGGAACCAGCGGTCGTTCGAGATCACCAGCACACAACCGCCGTACTGTTTGCAGGGCGTGAGCGGCTCGCGCCGCCGCGTGCGGCACCCCGGTTGACGCTCTCCGGTTTACGATATCCCGGTCGGGCTCACGGCACAGCAGCCCTTGCAATCGCAGCGGCGTCCGGCAATTCGGTCAGGGACCAACACAGCTCCAGCAAACGGTTGCTGTGCGTCGCATCAATAATACTTTCAGTCAGTGCCCTGAACTTGGTTTCGAGGTCTGAATCGCTCATTGGCCGCTCCAGCGAGCCCAGAGGATGGGGCACATAACGCTCCACCGTACGGCCGTCGCGGAGGTGTATCGAAACATGGGCCTGTGTCCACAGCAGGGTTTTGTCGATGGCCGCCCGTACCCTGCCCCGCAGAGCAACAACATCCGCTGCCTGCACACAAGTGTCGCTGAACTGCTCTTCACCGGCAGCGCCGTGGACAACAGCCACAGCCGCCGCATGAAAAACGCTGAACTTGCCCTCGAGACCAGTGCGCGGATCAGTCTTGCCTGTCAGTTCCAGCACCAGTGGCGCGACCCTGAGATCAATCCGCTCGATCATCTCGGGCGTCATCCGGGACTCATTGCGCAGCTGGATGCAGCCGTCGATAACACCATGCACGACAAGTCCGCAGGCAAACGGCTTGTACATGTTGGACGACAGTTCATAACGCTGGCCCCATTCCGCGGTAATTGCCGAAGGGTCGAAACGGGTAGACAACACATGGCCGAATCCGCGTTTCGCCTCCAGTCCCTGCTCGGAACTGGTGAACCCCTCCTGGGCCAGCAACGCAGCATGCAACCCGTTCTGTGCGGCCCGTCCGGGGTGCAGGCATTTGCACATCGAACCGAACATCTCACGCAGCCCCGCGGACTGGGTCGCAGCCATGCCCAGGGCCCAGGCCATCTGCTGCTCGTTCAGCCCCAGCAGTTTGCCTGACGCCGCAGCTGCGCCGAAGACGCCCGCGGTACCGGTAATATGCCAGCCCGCATCATAATGCTGCGGAAACACCGAGCGCCCGATGCGGCATTCGACCTCGACGCCCAGCACAAAGGCATGCGCGAGTTCGGCACCACTGAAGCCGCGCCACTCGGCAAGAGCCAGTAATGCCGGCAGCACCGGGGAACTCGGATGGATGGCCTCGGCCTGGGTATCGTCAAAATCCAGCACATGCGAACTGATGCCGTTGATCAGCGCGGCGTTAAGAATATCCATCCGTTCGCGGCGGCCGAACACGCCTGCTTGCGCGGGTCCCGCAAACGGCGTTACTGCCGCCAGAGCACGGTCCACCGTTTCATGGTGCGAACCGCCGACCGCGCAAGCGCACCAGTTCAGCAAGGCCCGCGCCGCTTCGTGCAGCACAGGAGCCGGCAGATCCCCGTATCGGGATTCCACGACGCGGCGCGCGAGCGTCCTAGTAATGTCCTGCATAATCTCCCTCGGCCGGCGCGCGGCCTGTCGTTAGTTTTGCGGGCGCGCTCAGCGGGGAACACCACCCTCGATCGTGGTCCGGTACAGCAGCCTGCGCTGCGGCAACTCGTAATCCGGGGTCGCCAGATGCAGCGTGGCCGCATTGTCCCACATCACCACATCACCCTCGTGCCAGACATGCCGGTAGATGTACTTCGGCTGGATGCAGTGTTCGGTCAGTTCGGCAATCAAGTCGAGCGCCCGGTTCTCCGGCAGGCCCTCGATACCGATGCATTCGCCCTCGAACACGTAGAGGGCCTTGCGCCCGGTGTTGGGATGGGTGCGCACCACCGGATGTGCCGCATCCGGAGTCTGGTCGAGCTGCTCGCGCGTCAGCTTGGCACGCTGGCTTCCCGGGATACGCTTGCGCTGCCCGTAGCTGTGCACAGCCTTCTTGCCATCCAGCAGCAACTTCGTCTCCGGCAACAGGTCGTCGTAAGCCGGTGCAGTGCCGGCGAACAGGGTATCCCCGAGCGAGCGGCCGTCGGGTGCGCGGGGAATCTCCAGCGCGTACAGCACCGACCCGCGGCTCGGCTTCACCCGGTAGGACGTGTCTGTATGCCAGGTCTGCCCGGCATCGGGCAAACCGATGAAATGTCCTTCATCATCGCGGATGTTCGAAACCACAAGAATTTCGGGGTGCCCCTGGAGCAGATACGGCTTAAGGACGTGTATCTCCAGGGCGCCGAAGAAACCGGAAAAACGGATCTGCTGTTCCGGAGTCAGCCGCTGATTGCGGAATACCAGAACAGAATAACGGTCATATGCCGCCTCGATCTGCCGCATCAGTTCCGGATCCATATCCTGCGACAGGTCGATCCCCCGGATTTCCGCACCTATGGGCGCATTCAACGGAACCACGCACAACGTTTCACTGACAACTGCACTCATCGCTCAACTCCATGTCCTGTTCGCGGACGGAACATCCGTCCGGCACACATCATAAAAACCCGGCCACCATGCTGTAAAAGACTTTTATTTGATTTACCCAGAACTTCTGGTTATGGTTCCGGCATGAAACTCCAGCAGCTCCGCTACCTCTGCGCGGTGGTCGACCACGGGTTCAACGTGACCGCTGCCTCCCAGGCACTGTTCACCTCACAGCCCGGGGTCAGCAAGCAGATCCGCCAGCTTGAGCGCGAACTCGGCGCGGAAATCCTCCTCCGCCAGGGCAACCGCATTGCCGGCCTCACCGATCCCGGCAGGGAGCTGGTGGCCGCCGCACAACGCCTGCTGATCGATTCCCGGGAACTGCAGAAAATCGCCGAGGGATACTCGGCTGTCGACAGCGGCCGCCTGCGTGTAGCCACGACCCACCTGCATGCCCGCTACCCGCTGCTTCCCGTCATTAGCGCATTCTCGAAAAAATACCCGAAAGTCAGTCTCAGCCTCTTCGAGGGACCACCGGCAGAAATCGCCAGCCGCGTCAGCGACGGACAGGCGGACATCGGCATCACCACGGGTCCTGCCGACGCAGACCCCCGGCTGGTCATGCTTCCGGCCTACCGCATCGGCCGTTGCCTGATCACGCCGCCCGGACACCCCTTGCTGAAACCCCGGCGAGTTACCCTCGCCGCGATTGCCCGCCATCCCCTGATCGTCTACGACCCCAGCTTCAGTTCGGGGTGGACGGTTACCCAGGCTTTTGAAAAGCAGCGGCTGACCCCGAAAATCGTGCTCAGCGCGACCGATGCCGACGTAATCAAAGCCTACGTCGCGTCAGGACTGGGCGTCGCGATTCTGCAGGGCATGGCCTACGACCCCAAGGCGGATACCGGAATACGCGCGGTTCCGGTCGATCACCTGATCGCCCCGTCCACCACGCACATCATGCTGAGATCCGGCAAATACCTTACACGCTACATGTTTGATTTCATCGAGATGTTCTCGAAGAAATGGCCCCCGGCCCTGGTGCGCAATGCCCTGCGCAGGAATCTGCGCGATTCGCGCAAAGACCATCCATAACAAAAAGTTCGGTATACGGAAAAAAAGTTCTTATGTGGGCGGTTCACCCCCAATTTACAATGAGCCGATCGGTGTCCCAACAAGTCGGCAGCAGGCAATAGCCGGCAGGACTGCCGACCTTACCGTGCGTCGAATGACGGCACGGCATGCCACAAAACCGAGGAGATCCACATGGCCATCGCCCAGCTGCTGACCGGCGTCGCGGCATTCTGTGTCGTCGTTGCCACCGCCATTGCCCAACCCTACCCTGCAAAAACCATTCGACTGATCTCTCCCTACCCTCCGGGCGGCGGAACCGATGCGACAGCACGCATCATTGCCCAGGCCCTTGGCGACCAGATGGGACAGCAGGTCATCGTCGACAGCCGCGGTGGAGCCAGTGGCCGGATCGGCACCGAGCTTGCGGCGAAATCGCCTGCCGACGGCTATACCATGGTGCTGGGCAACGTTGCACCACTGGCGATATTGCCGGGCTCCGGCATCAAGCTGCCCTATGACGCCGTGAACAGCTTTACGCCCATCAGCCTGATGGCGCTGTCCGACTACGTGCTGACGGTACATCCCTCCCTGCCGGCACGGACGCCGAAAGGACTTCTGGCGCTGGCCAAGACGAAGCCCGGCGCGCTGACCTATGCATCCAGCGGAAATCTTGGCGGACCGCATCTTGCGGGCGAACTGATCAACCTGATGGGAGGCGTGAAAATCCTCCACGTGCCTTACAAAGGCAACGGCCCGGCTGCGATCGCGCTGTTGACCGGCGAAAGTACGATGATGTTCGGCAGCGGGCCCTCGGTGATCCCGCACGTCAACAACAACAGGCTGCGTGCGATCGCGACCACAGGAAAAAAACGCACGATTCCGGAACTGCCGGCGATGACCGAACTGCTGCCCGGCTACGAAGTGACACAGTGGTACGGCATTCTCGTGCCGGCCGGCGTGCCGAAAGAGATTGTTGACCGCCTGAACAAGGAAATGGTGCGCGCAATCGCCAATCCCAAGATCGCCGACATGTTCGTCAAACTCGGCACCCAGCCTGTTTCGACATCGTCGGAAGAATTCGCGGCATTCATCAAATCGGAACAGGTGAAATACGCAAAAGTGATCAAGGAAGCCGGCATCAAGGCCGATTGAACTCAAGACACATGAACACCCCGGTCGACGAGTTCGAGTTTTTCCTGGAAAAGCAGTGGTCCGACGGACTGCCGGTGGTCACGCCGACCGAGGCCCGCGTGCAGCACATGCTCACCGGCACCCGCCGCAGCCCCGATGAAACAGTCGGCAATATCCCGCCGGCAATGGAGCCGGCGACGGTTCGTACCGTCGCCATCCATGCAGTAATGGCCGGCTGCAGACCGGAATACCTCCCCGTGGTGATCGGCGGCATCTCGATGATGCTGCGCGAGGAGTTCAACCTGAACGGGGTGCAGGGCACAATGCACGGCGTGGCGCCGTTGATGATGGTCAACGGTCCCCATGCACAGCGTATCGGCCTGCACGGCGGCAACGGCTGCTTCGGCCCGGGATTCCGCGCCAATGCCACCATCGGCCGCGCCATCCGCCTGATGCTCACCAACCTTGGCGGTGGCATTCCAGGGGTCGGCTCTGCCACGGTATTCTCGACGCCGCTGCGTTATACCGCCTGCCTCGCGGAAAACACGGAACGCAGCCCTTGGGAGACCATCGCCCGGTCCCGTGGTTATGCCGAGGACGACAATGTCATCACCTGCGCGATGGTGGAAAGTCCGCGGCTCTGCTACGACGACGTGAGCCAGGAACCGCAACGCCTTCTCACCGGCATCGCCGACTCCATGGCTGCAATGAGTTCATGGAACATGCATGTGCGCTCCGACATGGTCGTGGCCATGAGTCCGGAGCAGGCAACGATCTGTGCAAAGGCCGGCATGAGCCGTGCCGATGTGCACTCCCGACTGCGTGAGCTGGCAGGCCGCCGGGTCGGCGATCTGAAAAACGGCGGCAACTGGCGCCGCGAACGGGCATTAAAGATCAACATAAACCCCGACGATGACGACTGCTTTGTCCCCGTAATCAAGGACGAACGCGACCTTCATCTCATCGTGGCCGGCGGCTGGGGTCCCCTGACCGCGGTATGTCATGGCTGGGGCGGTGGCAGCCGTGCCGTGCACGGCAGCTACGCAGTCTGAACGCTTCTCCCCGCAACTACGGCAAAACGGAATACAGGCATGAATGCTCCCGTCGACGAATTCGAGTTTTTCCTGGACAAACAGTGGTCGGACGGACTACCTGTGGTTACACCAACCGAGGCCCGCGTACAGCAGATGCTGGCCGGTACGCGCCGCGATCCCGGTGAATTGATCGGCATCATTCCACCGGCGATGGAACCCGCCACCGTGCGCACCGTCGCCATCCATGCGGTAATGGCCGGCTGCAAGCCCGAATACCTGCCGGTCGTGCTTGGCGGCATCTCGCTGATGCTCCGCGAGGAATTCAACATGAACGGGGTACAGGGCACGATGCACGGCGTCGCACCGCTGATGATCGTCAACGGGCCCTACGCACAGAAAATCGGCCTGCACGGTGGCAACGGCTGCTTCGGGCCGAGTTTTCGCGCCAATGCCACCATCGGTCGCGCCATCCGCCTGATGATGCTGAACCTCGGCGGCGGCATAGCAGGAATCGCATCGGCAACCATTTTTGCCACGCCCATGCGTTATACGGCCTGCATCACCGAAAATACCGAACGCAGCCCATGGGAAACGCTGGCCTGCTCCAAGGGATATGCCGTCACCGACAACGTGATCACCTGTGCGATGGTGGAAAGCCCGCGGCTGTGCTTCGATGACGTCAGCCAGGAACCTCAACGCCTGCTCAACGGCATCGCCGATTCCATGGTGGCCATGGGCTCCTGGAACATGCATGCGCAGTCGGACATGGTAGTGGCGATGGGACCACAGCACGCAACGATTTGCACGCAGGCCGGCATGAGCCGCGCTGATGTCCACGCCAGGCTCTGCGAACTGGCGGGGCGCCGGGTGCGCGACCTGAAAAACGGCGGCAACTGGCGCCGCGAGCGTGCACTGGGTTTCCCGATCCGGGTCGACCCGGACGACGATGATTTTTTCATCCCGGCGATCAAGGATCCCAAGGATCTGCAGCTGATTGTGGCTGGCGGATGGGGGCCCTGCACTGCCGTCTGCCATGGCTGGAGCGGCGGCAGCCGCGCCGTGCACAGCACGCACGAAACCTGACACCTCTTTACAAAACAACCAGGAGAATGGAATGACTGACGCACTCGGATTCATCGACCCCACCGCAGGTGGCGGCAAGAGCCGGATCGCGCTCGCCCCCCGCCCGATGGACCTTGCCGGCAAAGTCGTCGGCCTGCTCGACAATACCAAGGAACAAGGCACGCTGATTCTTGAAACCCTGGGTGCCGCGCTGCGCGAGCGTTACGGCGTGGCGCGCGTGGTCCTTCGCAGCAAGGAACACTACTCCAAGCCGGCAACCGATGCGCTGATTGATGACATGGCGAAAGAGGTGCAGGTGGCGATTGCCGCCGTTGGCGGATGAGGGTCATGCACGTTGTGCAGTGTGCACGACACCATAGAGTTCGAAAAACGCGGTATCCCGGCCACCGTCATCATCACGCAGGCATTCAGGAACGCGGCGGTATTCCAATTCAAGGGCAAGGGCATGGATGGCCATCCCTATATAGAACTGCCGCATCCGATCAGCAACCTGAAACCGGATGAAATGAAAGAACTCACCCTGCGTTTTGTTGACCAGGCGGTCAAACAGATCACCGCCTGACACCACGCCTGAAGACGGTGTGAAAGCTGCGTCATTGCGGCGCAGCTTTCAAAATAATCAATAAAATCAAATACTTATTGGATATCTAGCCCTTCAGAGGCTTGAACCGCAGGCGCTTCGGCTTGGCGCCCTCTTCACCCAGGCGCTTGCGTTTGTCGGCTTCGTATTCCTGGTAGTTGCCGGAGAAAAACACCGCCTGCGAATCGCCTTCGAAGGCGAGGATGTGCGTGGCGATGCGATCGAGGAACCAGCGGTCGTGCGAGATCACCAGCACGCAACCGGCGAATTCAAGCAGGGCATCTTCCAGCGCGCGCAGGGTTTCGACGTCGATGTCATTGGACGGTTCGTCGAGCAGCAATACATTGGCGCCCGTCAGCAGCGTATGCGCCAGATGCAAGCGGCCGCGTTCACCGCCGGACAGGGTGCCGACTTTTTTCTGCTGGTCCTGGCCCTTGAAATTGAAACGGCCGAGATAGGCCCGCGACGGCATTTCGAACTTGCCGACATTGATGATGTCGAGCCCGCCGGAAATCGCCTCCCAAGCCGTCTTGTCATCGGGCAGTGATTCGCGCGACTGGTCGACCATCGCCAGCTTCACTGTCGAGCCGATGACGATCTCGCCGGAATCCGGTTTTTCCTTGCCGGCAATCATGCGGAAGATGGTCGACTTGCCAGCGCCGTTGGGGCCGATGATGCCGACAATGGCGCCCGGCGGAATCGCAAACGACAATTTGTCGATCAGCAACCGGTCGCCGTAACCCTTGGACACCTCCTTGAATTCGATCACGCTGTCACCGAGGCGGTCGGCAACGGGAATGAAAATCTCCTGCGTCTCGGCACGTTTCTGGTAATCGAAGGACGACAGTTCCTCGAAGCGCGCAATCCGCGCCTTGGATTTGGCCTGGCGGCCCTTCGGATTCTGCCGCACCCATTCGAGTTCCTTTTTCAGCGCCTTCTGCCGCGCCGACTCGGTCGCTTCTTCCTTCTGCAGCCGGTCTTCCTTCTGCTCCAGCCAGGAACTGTAATTGCCTTTCCACGGAATGCCATGGCCGCGGTCGAGCTCGAGGATCCACTCGGCGGCGTTGTCGAGGAAATAGCGGTCATGGGTCACCGCAACCACGGTGCCCGGAAAGCGGTGCAGGAACTGCTCCAGCCAGTCGACGCTTTCGGCATCGAGGTGGTTGGTCGGCTCATCGAGCAGCAGCATGTCTGGCTTGGACAGCAGCAGCCGGCACAAGGCAACGCGGCGTTTTTCACCGCCCGACAGGGTGCCGATCCTGGCATCCCAGGGCGGCAGGCGCAGCGCATCGGCGGCGATTTCAAGCTGGTGCCCGGTGTCCGAACCGGCGTTGGCCAGCAGCGCTTCGTATTTCGCCTGCTCGGCGGCGAGTTTGTCGAAATCGGCATCGGGCTCGGCGTACGCCGCATAGATTTCATCGAGTTTTTTCTGCGCGTCGAAGACTTCGCCCAGACCCTCTTCCACCGCCTCGCGCACCGTCTGTTCCGCATTCAGCTGCGGCTCCTGCGGCAGAAAACCGATGTTCAGATTCGGCATCGGTGTCGCTTCGCCGTCGAACTCCTTGTCGACGCCGGCCATGATTTTGAGCAGGCTGGACTTGCCCGAGCCGTTCATGCCGAGCACGCCGATCTTGGCGCCGGGGAAAAACGACAGTGAAATGTCCTTGAGAATGACACGCTTGGGCGGCACGACGCGGCTCACCCGGTTCATCGTAAATACGTACTGGGCCATGTTGCGGATTTCTGAAAAAGGTTAAAAAAGCGGAACCGCGAGGATAGCCGAAACCGGCCAACATGGGAGAGTCTCGGCGCATTCGTGGATAATGCAGGCCGGAAATACGCCGCAGCACATCCATTACCACCCCACCCCCAGGGAGTCCTGCAATGAGCATCGTCAGTCCGTGGCTGCACCTCGGTTACGTCATCCCGCACCTCTACACCGACATGGACGCCTACCAGTTCTACCGCGTCGCGCCGGACGGCATGATGCTGGTCACCACCGGACTGAACCTGAAGGAATACAGCCTCGCAGCGGTTGAAACCGAATTGCCGGCACTGTGGAAAGCATTTGATCTGCTGAAAAAGAAAAATGTCGATCGCATTGCGCTGAGCGGCGTGCCGGTGGCTTCGGTGCTGGGCCGCAAAAAAATGCGCGAAATCCTCGACGAAGGCGCCCAGCGCACCGGCATCCCCTGCGACACCGACCTTGAAGCGCATATCGCGACGCTGCAGCATTTCGGCGTGACCAAACTGGCACTGGCCACGCGCTGGCCGGAAAACGTCAACACCGCACTGACGGCTTATCTGAAGGAAGCAGGCATCGAAGTGGTGGCCTTGCGCGCCCGCGGCCGCTCACTGGACCAGAACAAGGTGTCGAGCCCGCTGGCCGACCATGAACTGGCGCTGGAACTCGGCGCACAGGCCCTGCAGGACGCCCCGCAGGCCCAGGCGCTGCTGCTGCCCGGCGGACTGTGGTACGCGATCCACGCCGTGCCGATTCTCGAAGCGCAGTTCGGCAAACCGGTGTTGCTCAACATCACCTCGACCACCTGGGCGGCGCTGAACGCGGCGCCGAAACCCCTGCAGCAGAAACCCGACCCGAAATGGGGGAAGGTGATGGCGAGCTGCTGACGGGCCGTCGAGACTCAGCGTGCAGTAACGACTTTGCCGCTGACCATGCTGTCAACCTCAGCCTCGCTGTAACCAACCGACTTCAGCACCTCCCGCGTGTGCTCACCGATGTGTGGAATGTCGATGCGCATGCCGAAGCGCCGGCCGTCCATTTCGATCGGCAGCACCGGCACCTTGGTCTTGATGCCGTTGTTCAAGGTCACGGGCGTCAGTCCGTTCGAGGCGTTGAGATGCGGATCTTCGAACAGGTCTTCGGGCTTGGCGATCGGCGCGAAGGGCAGGCCGAGCTTTTCGCAGCGGTCCATCAGTTCCTGCTTGGCCATCTTGCTGAAAATTTCCGAGACGATGGGCAGAATGCGCGGCCGCGCCTCGACGCGCTGCGGATTGGTTTTCAGCGCCGGATCGTTGTAAAGCTCCGTTAAGCCAAAGGATTCGCAGAACACCTTCCACTGCGTGTCGGTGACCACGCCGACGAACACCAGCTCGCCTTCGCGGGTCTTGAAATTGTCGTACAGCGCCCAGGCGCGGATGCGGTCGGGCATCGGCTTCACCGGCTGGCCGGTGGCAAAGCCCTCCAGCATGTGCTGCGCCATCAGGAAGGCATTGTTCTCGAACAGCGCGCTTTGCACGTACTGCCCCTCTCCCGTGGCATGGCGCTGGTTCAGCGCGGCCAGGATCGCCACCGCGCCGAACACCCCGCCCATCACGTCATTCACCGACGCGCCGGCACGCAGCGGTCCGAAACGCCCACCCGTCATATAGGCCAGGCCGCCCATCATCTGCACCACTTCATCAAGCCCGGTGCGGTGTTCGTACGGTCCGGGCAGGAAACCCTTCAGCGAGCAGTAGATGATTTCCGGTTTCAGCTTTTTCAGCGCGTCGTAGCCGAAGCCCAGCTTGTCCATTGCGCCGCTGCGGAAGTTTTCGGTGACCACATCGGCGCTGGCGATCAGCTTCAGCACCAGTTCACGGCCCTGCTCCGACTTCAGATCGACCGCGATGCTTTTTTTGTTGCGGTTATAGGTCGGGAAGAACCCCGCACCTGATGCGGTCAGCTTGCGCGTGTGGTCGCCATCGAGCGGCTCGACCTTGATCACTTCGGCGCCGAGGTCGGCGAGCACCAGCCCGCAGGTCGGGCCCATGACGACGTGGCAGAACTCGATGACGCGGATGCCTGAGAGGGGAAGTTTTTTGGTCATGATTGATTCCATTTTTTCTGGAAAATAAATAACGTGATCGTTGCCCCTCACCCTAACCCTCTCCCCATCAAGCGATGGGGAGAGGGGATCGGAGATATCACGACAATCGTTTCAATGCGAACGTGTCGCCGGCACAAAACCCTTGGTAATCCCGGCCAGCGGCACATAGCCGTACAGCGGTTCATCGGGGATGCCTTCTTCAAGGATTTTGCGCAGGGCCAGCAGTTTTTCGAGATCGATACCCGTGCGCAGGCCCATGGCTTCGAGCATGAATACCAGGTCTTCGGTGACGATGTTGCCGGAGGCGCCCGGCGCAAACGGGCAGCCACCAAGGCCGCCGAGTGAACTGTCGAAGGTGGTGACACCGACATCCAGCGCCGCGACGACATTGGCGAGTCCCAGCCCGCGCGTGTTGTGCAGATGCGCGCCGGACAGTTTGTCGCCAATGGCGGCACGGACTTTTTTGAACACGCGGCGGATCTGTTCCGGATTGGCGTAACCGGTGGTATCGGCCAGACCGACTTCATCGCAGCCGGCTTCCACCGAGGCCACGGCCATACGCACGACCTCATCTTCGCTGACCGCGCCCTCCAGCGTGCAGCCGAACACCGTCGACAGGCCGGACTCGATGATCGGACGCCGCTCTTTGGGCAGGCTGTCGCGGAAATCACAGATTTTTTTCGCGCTGGCGATGGCTTCGTCCGGCGTCATGCGCACATTGGCCAGGCTGTGCGCCTTGGATACCGAAATCGTCAGTGTCAGCTTGTGCACCCCCGCTTCCATCGCGCCCTGCGCGCCTCTGAAGTTGGGCGCCAGCGCCGCGACATTCAATCCCGGGGTGGTCAGGCTGTGCGCAACCACCTCGGCGGCATCCGCCATCTGCGGAATCAGCTTCGGCGGCACGAAGGAACACACCTCGATTTCGCGGATGCCGGCAGCGGCAGCGGCGCTGATCCATTTTTTCTTGTACTCGGTGGTCATGAACTGCTTGGTGTTCTGCAGGCCGTCGCGCGGCCCCACTTCGCTGATCAGGATGTCGATATCGTCATTCATTAAAATTCTCTTTAAATGAGTGTTCAGGTGCGGTTGCGCGCCAGTTTGGCCGATGGAAACACGGAGGAGTCGCCACCGAGAGACCGTGTCAGCGCCGCGGCATGCGCCAGCACCACCTGCCGGAACCGGGATACGGCCGCCTCGTCCAGCCGCGACAGCGGTACGCTGACGGTCAGCGCACCGATCAGCTTCTGGCCCGCGCCGAAGACCGGCGAGGCAATGCCGCCAAGATCGGCAATGCGGTTGCCCAGGGAGATGAACACCATGTCGCGGCGAATACCTTCGGCCTCGGCGCCTTTGACACCGGAAAACGCCAGCAGCACCTTGCCGCCGGCGCCGCGATCCAGCGGCAGATGCTCACCCTGACGCACATGGTCGCGAATGCGCTGCAGCGATTCGACACGGTAGAGGCTGACGCGTACCTTGCCTTCGCGTACATGAAACGCCACGGTCTCGCCGGTCTGCGCCATTACCTGCTGCAGCACCGGCTCGACAATGTCGCCCAGATCAAAGGCCGACTGATACACGGCACCCAGCCGCGACGCGGCCGCGCCCAGCCGCCAGCCGCCGTCGGCGAGGCGAATCAGGTAACCGCGTTTCTCCAGCGAAACCGCCAGCCGCAGAATCGTGCTTTTGTAGAAACCGGTACGCGTCGCGACCTGAGCCAGTGTCAGCGTGTGGTCCCTTTCGGTGAACGTATCAAGGATTGTCAGCGCGCGTTCGACAGCGGCCACGCCACCAGCAGGTTCTGCATCCGGTTTCTGCTTTTGCATCTTCGTCTCTATTGCGCCTTGATACCCGCAGCCTTGATCACCGCCGTCCAGCGGTCGATTTCGTCGCTGACCAGTTTCGTCGCGTCGGAACTGCTGTTGCCAATGGCATCGGTGCCCATTTCGGTGAAACGCTTCTTTGCCTCAGGCGCATTCACCGCGGTGACAATTTCCTTGTTCAGCCGGTCGACCACCGGCTGCGGCGTTCCCGCCGGCGCCGAATAGCCCACCCAGAATTTCATCACCATTTTAGGCAGGTTCAGTTCGACCGCGGTCGGCACATCGGGCAGCACGGCGGCGCGCTTGTCGTCGGTCACCATCAGTGGCCGCAGCCGTTTCGAGGCGATATACGGCAGCACCGTCGGCGCCGCCGAGATCAGCACCTGCACCTGGCCGGCCATCAGTTCGGTCAGCACCGCACCGGCGCCCTTGTACGGGATGTGTGTCAAATTGGTTCCGGTCACACTCTTGAACAGCTCAGAGCCGAGATGGGTGTTGGTGCCGGTGCCGCCCGAACCGAAATTCAGTTCACCGGGACGTGCCTTGGCGAGTGCGATCAGTTCCTTGACGTTTTTCACCGGCAACGAAGGCGTCACCACCTGCACATGCGGCACCGAAGTCGCCGTGGCGATCTGCTGGAAACCCTTGCGCGCATCAAACGGCAGGTTCGTCAACAGGCCAGGCGCAATAGTGAAGGAGAGTTCCGTCGCGAGCAGCGTATAACCGTCGGCGGGCGCACGCGCCACGCTGCTCCAGCCGATCACGCCGCTGCCGCCGACGCGATTATCGACCACCACCTGGCGGCCCATCTGCAGGGTCAGTTCGCGTGCGATCAGGCGCGTGATCAGATCGGTGCTGCCCCCCGCCGAATACGGCACGACCAGGGTCACCGTTTTCGTCGGATAAGCGCCCTGCGCCCATACGCTCCCGCAAAACACCAAACACGTTGCCGCGGCGACAAGGCCGCGCATTTGCTTCGCACTCATGGAAACTCCTCCTTGGCTGGATTGACTGATGTTCTGTCTGACAGAACTATGTTCTGTTAAACAGAATACCTGCGGGCCAGGTCATGGTCAACCCGTGTTGCCACGTTTTCCGAGAATAATATTTAACTATATGTTTATATTGATTATTTTAAGTGGGCGTGGGGAAGCGCCGAAAATCGAAATCAGGATCGCTGGTCACCGCATTGAGCAGATCGACCTCCCAGCTCAGGTACTCGAGCATCGCCTTCTCGACATTGTCTTTGCGATCCAGCGCGCGGTAGCTCAGGTCATCCGCTTCGCCCGTCATGCGCGCATCACCAGTCTCCATGGTGCCGCCCGCAGCAATCCATGCCGCATTGCCGCCCGCAAGGACCTTGACCGGGGTCGCGGTCAGCGCAGCCGCATCTGTCGCGGCCAGCTGCGCCAGCGCTTCTTCGGCTGCAGTGAACACCAGTAGCGGCGTCGCCGGAATTTTCGGCAATTGCGCCGCCAGCCGCGAACGCACGACATGCCAGGCACCCGGAATATGGCCTTCGCGGTACTGCAGGCTGGTGGCGAAATCGACCACCTGCGCCCTTCCCCCGGCCAGCAGCGCTTTCAGTTCCGCCACGCTGACCGATGCGGCGCAGGGCCTGGCACCCGCGAGCAGATGCAGCGGCAAGGCCCCGCGCTCGGCGCCCTGCGTGGCGGCATGAACATAAACTTCGTCATGCCCCATCTGTACCAGCCAGGCCGCCGTCATGGTTGCACGGATGCCGTCGTTGTCAGTCAGTACGACCACCGACGGACGCACCGCGATGAAAGTGTCCGTCGCCTGCACCAGTTGCCCGCCGGGCGCGGACTGCGCACCCGGCACATGCCCCTGTTCGAATTCCTCCGGATTGCGTACATCGAACAGGTACAGCGTGCGTGTCGCATCGGCGCGCAACTGCTGCAACCGTGCAGCATCGATGCAGCGGATGCCAAAACGCCGGGCAACCCGTTGTGCCGCCTGTTGCGGC
Source organism: Burkholderiales bacterium (assembly GCA_019749945.1). Taxonomy (GTDB): domain Bacteria; phylum Pseudomonadota; class Gammaproteobacteria; order Burkholderiales; family SG8-41. The sequence goes on along the minus strand of JAIEPF010000021.1, from coordinate 105,965 downwards.
CATGTCAGTCCGTTCTCTGACGGCACTGGCACCGCTTCAGTCCGGCCATGATTGAGCTGAAAACCGGCGAGCTTCCAGCCCTGCGTGCCGTCCTTCAACGCATAGACCGGATTGGGAAATCCGGCATTGATCAGCACCTGCGCGCCGATGATGCTGCGCGTGCGCCCGCCGCAGTTGACGATCACCGTGGTCTCCGGTGATCGCACAAAGGCCGGCATGCGGTACGGCAGTTCCGCACTCGGGCAGTCGTAGGCGCCGGGTATGCTGTTGCGCCTGAATTCCGCCAGCGGCCGGCTGTCGACCACCACCATATCCTTGCCCGCCTTGATCCAGTCATTGAGCTCTGCAGCGGTGACTTCAGGCGGTGCGTCTTCATGCTGGATGTATTCGCCAAAAGCCTTGCTCGGCACATACACCCCCGTATACAGCCGGAACCCGGCGGCAGCCCAGGCGGGGGTGCCACCGGCCAGCACCGCGACATCGCTGTAACCGCCGCTGATCATCCGCTCAGCCGCCAGCGCGGCCAGTCCCTCACCGCCGTCGCAGACGATGATGCGCACCGCCTCGCGCGGCAGCAGCGCCGGCACGCGCAGCTCGAGCATGCTGAGCGGTACGTTGGACACCCGCAACAGGTGGCCATCCTGCGAATAGACCCCTTCCTCGCGCACATCGAGCACGGCGATTTCGCCACCATCGTCGAACATTTGCCGCAATTGCCGGGCAGAAACAGTCTTGATCATCAGGGCTTCCGAAAAAGTCCAGCGCCGATCCGGCAGCGCGGGGTTGTTAATGACGGGAAAGAATTTTCTGGGCGCGCGCCTTGATGAGCCTGTCCTGCTTGCGGCCGCATTAATCCCATTAAATTGACATCCGCAACGGTACCGCACACCGCCATACAATTCATGCATGAGTCCACATCTGATGCGTTACATGGTAACCGCAGCCATGCTCGTCACCATCGGCAATGCCGCATACGCCAACGCGCCGCTCACCATCGCCGGCAAAATACCGGCAGTGCAGTCACCGGCGGGCGGGCGCGGCAACAAACCCGTGCAAACCGCAAACGGTGTTGCCCCAGGACAAGCGGGTTACATCCATTATTTCCTGCTGCGCATGCCCGATGAGACACTGGAAATCCAGCTCGGCATTGAACTCGCCGACCAGCGCATCGCATGGTCGTTTCCCGATCTCGGCGTTGTCATTTCGCCGTTCATCAACGGTGGAACCGTACAGGCCGGTGACGGCAGTTATGGCGTATGGCATCTCTACGGCATCCGGCCCCATGCCGACGCCACCGCCATGATCCGGCTGCAAAAAGAGCTGCCTGCACGCATTGATCGCTGGGTAAAAGCCGGCATCCCGTATTGCCTGGATGATGCGCCGCGCGCCAACTGCATGAGCTGTCTCGGTCTGGTGCTGCGTGCGTTATTCCCGGGGCGGGTCGACGATTATCCTGCGCTGCCGCGGGATTTCTGGCGCGCCGGCATGGCTTCGCGCTACACGCCCAATGATCTGCTGCTGTACCTGACCGGAATGCTCGATCTGCCGGATCGCAATGCCCGCCTGCAACGCATCAACCGGCTGGCATTGCCGCCGGACTTGCGCCTGGATCTCGAAGAACAGGTGTACAGGATGGGCGTGTATGAGCTGGCGCCGACGCCCCAGAAACGCGCTGCACAGCAAAGTCCGCGCCGCAGGCTGTAGGCCTATCCGAGCAACAGGCTCAGCTCACGCACGCCGGCCGCCGGCAGTGTCTCCAGCGACTCCAGCAATTCGGTAACCCGCCCCACGCGCACCGCATCGAGCCGCGTCGTCAGGCAGTCGTGCACCTTCTCGCGATGCTGCACGATATCCAGCGGCGCGCCCCAGAATCCCGGCGGGCGTTTACAGCTTGCGCGATGGACGGTGCCGTCATGCAGGGTCACTTCAATCGACACCTGCATCTGATGGAAAGTCGTCGGCAGCGACGGATCAACGCTGACCTTCATCCGCCGCAGCATGGATTTCATGTCGCCGCGGAAGCGGCGCTGGTCATGGAAGGACGCAATGCCCACCTTGCCGTCGAGCAATGCGCAGGCCGCGGCGTACTGGAAGCTGAACTTGCCTTCCAGCCCCGACACCGGTGCCGGCCGGTCGACGTCCGGCATAGCCGGCGTCACCAGATTCACCGCATTGATCAGCGCGGGGTCGGCAATCGTCTTGCGCGCCTCCAGCGCGGCGCTGATGGCGAAATGCGTCGGATATTTCGACGGATAAAACTTGATCGCCATGCCCGGATCACTGAAACGGAAGGGTTTGCCGTAACCGAGCAGCATGTCGCGGTCGATGCCCTTCGGAAAAAATGCGGCGACAAATCCGTCCGGGTGCGCAAGGATGTCGGTATTCGCGGTCAGGCCGCGTTTGGCCAGCAGTGCAGCCTCCAGCCCCGCCGCGGCTGCGTTGCCGCAGTGCGTGCACTTCACGCCATGGCCGATGTTGGCGCGCAATGCGCCGCTGCGTGATGCGGCAATGGCCAGCGCGTAATTGAGCCGCTCCTCATCAAGCCCGAGCAAATGCGCTGCAACCACCGCCGCACCAATGGGCCCGACCACACCCGGTGCATGAAACCTGGAGCTCTCGCGCCGGTGATCCACCGCCGCCAGCAGCCGCCCCTGCATTTCGAAACCCTTGGCGCAGGCGGTCAGCAGTTCGCGGCCGTCGAGGCCGTCACGCAGCGCCAGCGCAAACGCCACCGGCACCGTCGGCGACACGGCGTGGGTGGAGGGGCGCGACATCGGCTCGAAATCGAGCACGTGCATCGATACCGCGTTCGCGTAAGCAGCGGCCACCGGTGAGGTTTTGAAGCCGAAACCCCAGACCGGACACAGCTCGCTGCCGCCCTGTTCGCGCACGTGCTCTGCAAACATCCGCGGCGCTTGTTCCTGACTGCCCGCCACCGCGACGGCAATGCCATCGGCGATCAGGCGTTTGGCTGTGAAAACATCTTCTGCGCCCAGAGATTCAAAGCTGGTGTTCCGGATAATTCCGGCGAGTTGTGCTGTGAGACCCATTTTTTGTTCCGCGGATTGGCTCATGGATGCGCGCGATTATGGCGCGTTTGTCGCGAAATCAGTCGAACAGTGACAGGTCGTGGACTTCGCTGGTACTGCCCGGCTTCGAAAGCGCACCTACCCGCACACCGAGCAGGCGGATGCGCCGGTCCAGCGGCACCCGCTTCAGGCATTCACCCGCGGCACGGCGGATGGTTTTGGCATCCCGTGTCGGCGCATCCAGCGTCATATCCCGCGTCACGGTCTTAAAATTGTCGTAACGGATTTTCAGCCCGATGGTTTTGCCGAGATAACCTTTTCGTTCAAGGTCACCGGCAACGCGCACGCAGAGGTCGGTGAATATTTTGCTCAAACGCTCCTTGTCGCGCACCGCATGCAGGTCGTTTTCGAAGGTGGTCTCGCGGCTGATCGATTTCGGTTCGCTGTAGGTCACCACCGGCCGTTCGTCGCGCCCGTGCGCGGCATCGTGCATCCATGCGCCGTAACTGTGGCCGAAGTGCTCCACCAGCAGCGCGGGATCAGCCTGCGCCAGCTCGCCGATGCTGCGGATGTCCAGTTGCTCCAGTTTGATATTGGCCTTGGGCCCGATGCCGTTGATCTTGCGCACAGCCAGCGGCCACACCACGCTGCGGATGTCGTCGGGACGGATCACGCTGACGCCGGCGGGTTTATTCAGTTCCGAAGCGATTTTCGCCAGCAGCTTGTTCGGCGTGATGCCGATCGAGCACGACAGCCGGGTCGCCTCGCGCACCGCGCGCTGGATGTCGGTGGCAATCGCCCGCGCACGCGCCCAGGGGTCGGGGGCGCCGTCCGCGGCACTGGCCGCCACCTGTTCAGTGATGTCGATATAAATCTCGTCGATGCCGCGATCCTCGATCTGCGGTGCGATGGCGCGCACCGTTTCCTTGAACAGCCGCGAATAATGCCGGTAAGCATCGAAATCCGCCGGCAACAGCACGGCGTCCGGCGCCAGCTTCGCCGCCTTCATCAGCCCCATCGCCGAAAACACGCCCAGCGCCCGCGCCTCGTACGTCGACGTGGTGACGACGCCACGCCCGGTGTAACCACGCAATGTGGTGAATGCCGTATCCGCCGGATCATCCTGCGCCGCGCGACGGCGTCCACCCACCACCACCGGCCGGCCGCGCAGCTGCGGATAACGCAGCAGTTCGACCGACGCGTAAAACGCATCCATGTCGAGATGGGCGATGTAACGCGGCGGATGGGCTTGAGCGGCGGATTCCATATTGCAGTCGGAATGATACTGACCGCGGGTGACAAGCGCACACCGTTCAGTGTCTAATCCTGCGTTCTGCAACCCGTTATCGACAGGATCACCCCATGACCGAAGTGACCGCTGCACTCCGCTCCGAATTCGCGCCGACCGGCAAACTGCGCGTGGGCCTGAACATGAGCAACTTCCTGCTCACCCGCACCGATGCCGCCACCGGCCAGCCGCGCGGCGTGGCGCATGACCTTGCCCAGGAGCTGGGCCGCCGCCTCGGACTCGCCGTGGAGCTTTGCCCGTACCCGAATCCCGGCGCGCTGGCCGATGCCGCGAACAAGGGCGTGTGGGATGTCGGTTTCCTCGGCGCCGAACCGCTGCGTGCCAATGAAATCGACTTCACCGCGGCCTATGTCGAAATCGACTCCACCTACCTGGTGCCGCCAGGCTCCGCACTAAACGCCATCGCAGAAGTCGATCGCAAGGGCATCCGCATCATCGTGCCGGACAAGGCGGCGTATGAGCTGTACCTGTCGCGCACCATCAAGAATGCCGAACTGGTCAAGGAACCGGGCGGCGACAATGCCTTCAAACGTTTTGTCGCGGAAAAGTTCGACGCCCTGGCCGGCCTGCGCCCGCGCCTGATCAGCGACCAGGCCAAGCTGCCCGGCTCGCGCATCCTTGAAGGATCATTCACCGCCGTGCAGCAGGCTGCCGGCGTGCCCAAGGGGCGTAACGCCGCGGCAAAATACCTCAGCGCGTTCATCGAAGACGTCAAAGCCTCGGGGCTGGTGGCGAAAGCGATCAGGGACAACAACGTGGTCGGCCTGACCATCGCCAAAAAGGCGGCCCAGGCCTGATGACGGATGTCCGCGCAGTCTACGAAGCCGCCGCGCACGAGTTTGACCGGGACCGCAGCAAGTCCCTGATGGAAAAGTTTTACCTCGACCGGGTGCTGGCGCACCTGGTCGATGGTTCTTCGGTTCTGGATCTCGGCTGCGGCAGTGCTGAACCCATTGCAAAGTTTTTTATCAACAACGGCTGCCGTGTCACCGGTGTCGATGTCGCGACCGCAATGATCGCGTTATGCCGTGAACGCCACCCGGATCAGACCTGGATTGAGGGCGACATGCGCAGGCTTGATCTCGGGCGCCGCTTCGATGCCGTGATCGCCTGGGACAGTTTTTTTCACCTGCCGGCCGATGACCAGCGCGCGATGTTCCCGGTATTCGCGCAACACGCCGCGCCCGGCGCGCCGCTGCTGTTTACCTCAGGACCGCAGGCTGGTGTTGCGATGGGCGAGATTTACGGCCGGGCGCTGTATCACGCCAGCCTGGATGCCGCGGAATACGAACAACTGCTCGCAACACATGGCTTCAAGGTACTGCTGCACCGGATCGAGGATCCGGACTGCGGCAAACACACGGTGTGGCTCGCGCAACGAGCCTGAGTAATACGCTTATTCGCGAATACCGACGTTCTGGATCAGTGTGCCCCACTTCGCCATTTCGGATTTGATCGTCGCGGCAAATTCCTCGGGCGTCGTGGCCATGGCATCGGTGCCGGCGGCGACGAGTTTTTCCTTCACATCGGGCCGGGTCATGATGCGCGTGATTTCCTGGTTGAGCTGGCGGATGATGGGATCCGGTGTCTTCGCCGGCGCGAACATGCCATTCAGCGACACCGACTCATAACCGGGCAGGGACGCTGCAAGCACCGGCAGTCCCGGCGCCAGCGCCGTCGGCTGCAGGCTGGTCACCGCCAGCGCGCGCAGTTTTCCGGATTTGATGTGCGGCGTCACCGAACCCGCCGTCGGAAACATCATTTCCACCTCGCCGCTGAGAATGCCGATCAGCGAACCGCCGGTGCCCTTGTAGGCCACGCGCACGATGTTGAGCTGCGCCATCGACTTGAACAGCTCGGCGGCGAGATGCGGCGCCGCGCCCAGCGAGCCCGCTGCGTAATTGAGATCGCCAGGCCGCGCCTTCGCCAGCGCGATCAGTTCGCGCACCGACTTCACCGGCAGTGACGGATGCACGACGATGATGTTCGGCGAACTCGCCACCAGCGTGACCGGCGCAAAATCCTTGACCGGATCATAAGGCGTGTTGCTGCGGATGAACGGTGACAGCCACACGGCGCTGCCGTAGAGCAGCAGCGTGTAGCCGTCGGCGGGCGCACGCGCCACGATCTCGGCGGCAATGGTGCCGCGGTTATCCACGACCACGGCTTGCCCGAGCACCGGGCGCAGTTCCTGCGCAATCAGCCGCGCGACGATGTCGTTCGCGCTGCCCGGCGCCACGGTGACGATGCGCACCGGTTTTGCCGGATAGGGTTGCGCGGGCAATGTGCCGTTCAGACCTGCAGCGCCCGCACATATCAAAAGAAACTGTTGCCACGGTCGCATGGCCTCCTCCTTGCTCGACTTTTTGTTGCGGCATGATGCCACGGCAAGGTACCGGCAACCAACAAAAAAGCCCGCGGCATGCCGCGGGCCCGGTGAGGCAAAGGCCGCGTCGCGTGATTACCGCGTGGCTTCACCGCGGATCTGCACACGGTGCATCATGCGCCGCTCGCTGGCATCAAACGGGTCGCGGCGATGGATCAGGCTCCGGTTGTCCCAGATCAGCGTATCGCCCACCCGCCACTCGTGGCCCCACACAAATTCCGGCCGTGAAGCGTGTGCCCACAATTGATCCAGCAACTGCTCGCTCTCTTCCAGAGGCAAGCCGAGGATGTAGGCATTGCGGCGGCGGCCCAGATACAGCGCCTTGCGGCCGGTCACAGGATGGGTGCGGAATATCTTGTGATGTGCGCCCGGCGCCTGTCTCGGATCAGTGATTTCCTTGAACCCTTTGCGCAATTGGCCGCCACTGTTGTAAGTCTCGTCATGGATCAGTTCGAGGCCGTCGAGTTTTGCTTTCAGGCCAGCCGGCAAGGTTTCATACGCCAGATACTGGTTTGCAAAATAGGTGTTGCCGCCGGCCGGAGGCACTTCGAGTGCATGCAGGATGGCAATCGTGCAGGGATTCGGGCGGTACGACATATCGGTGTGCCAGATCGCCTCTCCGGCGCCAAGGTTACCCATCGGCTGGCCATTGGCCATGAGGTTGGAAATCACCAGTATGTCCGGATACTCGTCGATATACGGCTTGCCGATTATGCTCATGCCCGGCGGCTCCAGTTCGCCGAAGGTTCTGCCCAGTGCAAGCAGTTGTGGATCTGAGATCGGCTGGTCACGAACCACAATCACCAGATGCTCAAGCACGGCTTGCTGCAGTGTCGCGACGGTGACGGGGTCAAGCGCGGCAAGATCCACACCTGTTACTTCTGCACCGCAACCTTTTCCGCTTGGGATGATCCGCGGGGTCGCCACGGAACGCAGCGGGGCAATAGTCTGCATGGCCTGCATATCGGTCTCCTTGAATGTTTTTGCTGATACATGCGTATCATACGTATCTTTTGAATGATCCGCAATATCGGGCTATAATTACTTCCAATTCAACAGGATAGGGCCATGCCCCGCAAACCATACACCACGGGCCTTGATGTCAGCGGCCCCGAGCCACTGTACAAGCAGGTCGAAGAGCGCATCCTGCAATGCCTGGCTGACGGCGAGTGGAAACCCGGCGAACAGTTGCCCACCGAAAGCCAGCTCGCCGAGCGTTTCGGTGTTGCCGTGTTCACCATCCGCGCCGGCATCAGCGAACTGGCGACAGCCAATATACTGGTGCGCAAGCAGGGCAAGGGCACGTTCGTCGCCCGCCATTCGCGACTGCGTCAACGCTACCAGTTTTCGCACATTCACGACGCCGGGGGCCGGCAGATCCTGCCCGGCCGCGAACTGGTTTCTTTCAGCAAAGCGCCCGCCACCGAAGACGAGATTGCAACTCTTGCCCTGCAACGCGACGGCAAACCTGCGGTCTACCGCCTGAAAATGCTCAGCGTCGATGACGGAAGGGCCGTGGCAACCCTGGATATTGTTCTGCCGGCAAAAATGTTCAGCGGCTTGACGGCAAATGCAATCCGAAACGCCCAGGAAAATCTTTATGCGGCGTATCAGGACGAATGCGGCGTCAACGTAATCCGCATCGAGGAGCACATCCATGCCGCCCTTGCCACGACGGAGGAAGCGCGTGCGCTGAAAATACGCGCCGGCAATCCGGTGCTGCGCGTAGAGCGCACCGCCTATACTTACCGCAATCTGCCTGTGGAGTACCGCACCCGCGTTTTCGACGCCACAAAATATCACTACCGGACGGTGGAAGGCAGCATTTAGGCCGTGACCGCCGCCGAATAACGCGCTTCACGCGTCAGGTGGCGGCCGATCACGCCACGGTCGATTTCCGGCCAATAGCCCGATTTGAGTACGATGCCCCCCTTCTCAAAGGGCAGGGGATTCGCAAACAGCCTCGCTGCCGGTTTAAGAAATCCGTTCATATCACCGGCCCCCGACAGGAAACCGCGAGACACGCAGGCTTCCGTCCAGCACATGATCTCGGTGGCCACGCCGTCGCCCAGACAAACGCCCAGGCCCAGTTCTCTCGCGCGCCGCATCGCAGCCAGGGCCCGATCCACACCCCCCACCCGCTTCAGCTTGAGCTTCACGAACTCGACGCCCTCCACGGTGGCGGCACGATCGATGTCCCGCTCATTGCGGATGGATTCGTCGAGCATCAACGGCACCTTCGATACCCTGGCGACCTGTGCGTTGGCATCCCACTCGTCGGCCTCGCACGGTTGCTCGAACAGCACGATGCCTTCCGGCTCAAGACTGGAGGCAAAGCGCATGCCTTGCTCCAGGTTATAGCCGCGGTTGGCGTCCATGGTCAGCACCGCGCGACCATGCAAAGCCTCCTGCACCCAGCGTACGCGCTGGAGGTCGGCATCGACTTCCCAGCCCACCTTGACCTTGAAAGTGCGATACCCCTGCACCAGGCGCTCTTCGACCTCGGATGCGATTGCCGATCTGGCCGTTGCTGAAACCGGCACCAGCAGAGGAATATGCGCCTCTTCGCGTACCACCAGCGCAGGATGCCGTGTGACCATGGCCAGGGCAGACAGCATCGCGCACGATGCAAACGGCGCCTGCGGCACCTCACGGTCAATGATGGCATGAATGTCCTGCGCCGATTTGCCCACGAGCCGGGCGGCCTGCCCGCAACAGAACTGCCATGCGGTTTCTGTCGTTTCCAGGGTGGATCCCGCCGGAACATAAGCCTCCCCCCAACCGAGGGAGCCGTCCCCGGCAACCATCTCGATAACCACCGGCTCGAATTCGGTGTAGGTGCGGAATGAAACCCGGTAGGGCTTGAGCAGCGGCAATTTCAACTGACGGACAACGATATCGCGAATAACCATGATGGGGTTTCACCTTGTGTTGGCAAGCGGCCGGGAACTTACGTATCATACGTATGAGTTGAAGGACCTTACAACAATTTGTCCTCGACCTCAATCCTTGGAGGAGGCCGCATGAAACACACGTTTTGGAAAACCGTCTTTGTCCTGCTGCTTCTCGGTTGCCACACGGCAGCCGCGGCGGCTGAAACCTATCCGGCAAGACCGGTCAGGGTAATCGTGCCCTTCGCTGCCGGCGGAACATTCGACCTGGTGGCCCGGGTGGTGTCACAACGGCTGACCGAACTGTGGGGGCAGCAGGTCGTGGTGGATAACCGGCCGGGCGGCGCCACGATCATCGCCACGGAAACCGCCGCCAAGGCCAGCCCCAACGGATACACCATTTATCTGTCCCCAAACGCGCTCGCCGCCAACCCCGCCCTGCACAAGAAGCTGCCTTATGACGCAACGCGTGACTTCGCCGCAACCGTCCTGATTGCCGAACAGCCGATGGCGCTGGGCACGAACCCCGGTTTCAGGGCAAATACTGTCAGGGAACTGCTCGATATTGCAAAGGCCCGGCCGGGATCTTTGGCTTACGGCACGGCCGGCATCGGCAGCGGCGGGCATCTGGCGGGCGAAATATTCAAAGCGATGGCCGGCATCGACATTACCCACGTCAGCTACAAGGGGGGTAACGTCGCGATGATGGACGTCGTTTCAAACCAGATCCCGCTCGTGATGACCGGACTGCCCAATCTTCTGCCGCTGCACCGCAGCGGCCGCATCCGCATCCTCGGCATCACTTCCGCCAGGCGGTCTGCCGTGGCTGACCAGATTCCCGCTCTTGCGGAAAGTGTTCCCGGCTATGAATTCAAGAACTGGTTCGGCTTCGTAGTGCCGGCCGGCACGCCGAAGCCGGTGATCCAGAAAATCAATGCCGATGTCAACAAAGCCCTGGATACCGGAGACACGCGGCAAAAACTAACCAGCCAGGGATTCGACGTTTTGGGCGGCACGGCGGAAGAATTTTCGCGGCTGATCCTGGCGGACACCGCCACCTTCGCCACCGTTCTGCGCAAAGCAGGCATCGTGGCGCAATAAGCCAGGCCGCCCTGCCGCCGTCTTCCACCAAAGGGCGTTACAACCCCGCCTGCGTGATGAACTTCGAAATCAGATAGGGCTCGATGGCTTCGCTGCCGCCTTCCGAGCCATATCCCGAATCCTTGACGCCGCCGAAGGGCACTTCGGGCAGCGCGAAGCCGAGGTGGTTGATGGTCATCATGCCGGTTTCGACCTGTGCCGCGATCGCATTCGCGGTTTTGGCCGACTTGGTCCAGGCGTAAGCCGCGAGACCGTACGGCAGGCGGTTGGCTTCAAGCACCGCATCATCGAAGGTCTTGAACGGATTGATGATCGCCATCGGGCCGAAGGGCTCGGTGTTCATCGCCATCGCATCGGTCGACAGTTCGGTGACCACCGTCGGCTCGAAAAAATTGCCTTTTTCGCCGATCGGATAACCGCCGGTCAGCACCTTGCCGCCGCGTTTTTTCGCGTCCTCGACATTGGCCACCATCGCGCTCTGCCGGCGCGGATTGGCCAGCGTCGCCATTTTTGTGTCCTTGTCGAAACCGTCGCCGACCTTGATCGCCTTGGTGCCCTCGACGAATTTCTCGACGAATTTTTTGTAGACACCTTCCTGCACCAGGAAACGTGTCGGTGACACGCAGACCTGGCCTGCGTTGCGGTATTTCATGAAGGTCATGGTTTTCGCCGCGATGTCGATGTCGGCATCATCAAAAATGATCACCGGGGCATGCCCGCCCAGCTCCATGGTCGCGCGTTTCATGTGCTGGCCCGCCATCGCCGCCAGCTGTTTGCCCACCGGTGTCGAGCCGGTGAAGGTGATCTTGCGAATCACCGGATGCGGAATCAGGTAACTCGAAATCTCCGCCGGGCTGCCGTAGACCAGGTTGATCACCCCCGCCGGCACACCGGCATCGGCAAAGGCGCGGATCAGTTCCGCCGGCGAGGCCGGGGTTTCTTCCGGCGCCTTGATGATGATCGAACAGCCGGTCGACAGCGCCGCCGACAGTTTGCGCACGGCCTGGTTGATCGGGAAATTCCACGGCGTAAAGGCGGCCACCGGGCCCACCGGCTCCTTCACCACCAGCTGGTAAATGCCCTCGGCGCGCGCCGGGATCACCCGCCCGTAGGCGCGGCGGCCTTCTTCGGCGAACCAGTCGATCAGGTCGGCACCGGCCAGAACTTCGAGCTTCGCTTCGCCCACCGGTTTGCCCTGCTCCATGGTCATCATCGTTGCCACGGCATCGGCGCGCTCGCGGAATATTTCCGCGGCCTTGCGCATCACCTTGCTGCGCTCGAACGCCGACACCTTGCGCCACAACTTGAAGCCCTGTTCCGCGGCTTCCAGCGCGCGGTCGAGGTCGGCTTTTTCGGCGTAGGCCACGGTGCCGATCTGCTGGTGGTTGGCGGGATTGACCACCGGCAGCGTGCGGCCCGAAGCCGCGGGGCACCACTGGCCATTGATGTAGAGCAGCGTATTCGGATACGACATGGCAAAACCCTTGTGCGTGATGAAATGAATAAACGAGCGGGAAGCGGAAGGATAAACGGTTTTGGCGCTCAGCGCGGCGCAGGTCGCGGCCCGCACACCGAACATCCGCCTGCCGCAATCCAGACTGTGCCGGCTCGCTCAGCCGCCGATTTTCCTGAAGTAGGCCTTGTTCGCCACCTCGACCACACTCATGCCGGCGGCGACGTCACGGTTGCGCTCTTCCTCGCCCGCCGACAGCGCCTGCGCGCGCGCCAGCACCTCATTGATCCGCCCACATGGAATAAAACACACGCCATTGTCGTCGGCCACCGCGAGGTCGCCGGCGTTGACCGGCACGCCGCAGATCTGCACCGGGCCGTTGATGGCCACGGTTTCGACACGCCACTTGCCGGTGATCAGGCTCACGCCGCGCGCCCAGATCGGATAAGCGATGCCGCGCGCGGTGGCCACATCGCGGGTCGCGCCGTCGACGATCGCGCCAGCCTCACCCTGACGTTTGCCGACATTCGCCGAATTGCCGCCCAGGCTGGAAATGCCCGCGACACCTTCGATGACCAAAACATCGCCGGGCCTGGCCAGATTATGCGCTTCAATATCGGCCTGTTTCGACTGGCGCGCCATCGCGCCCAGCGTCGGCGGCACCGACTGCATGATGTTGCGCACCGTCAGCACCGGGCCGACCATGCGCGCCCCCGGCAGCATCGGCTGCAGCGTCGCCGCCGGAATCGCGCCGTGGATGCCGAGCTCGTCCATCGCATCCGACACCGTGCCGGCGAGGTCGGTCAGCGCGAGGAAGGCATCAATGATTTCCCTGCCCGGACGCGGGATATCCAGCATCACGATGCGTTCGCGGGCGATCTTGCCGGTGAGTTTGATTTCGGACATTGGGCCCCCCGATCCTTTATTCCGCGGTTGCGCCGGAGGCCTTGACGACCTTGGCCCACTTCTGGATTTCATCGCGCACGAACTTGCCAAATTCATCGACACCGGTCGGCGTGACATCCGCGCCCAGAGCCGCCAGTTTTCTGTTTACTTCCGGCATTTTCAGTACACCAACGATTTCCGTATTCAACCGGTTAATGATTGCCGCTGGTGTACGGGCGGGCGCAAAAAAACCGTACCACGAAGTGACGTTGTATCCCGGAATGCCGGACTCGATGACCGTCGGCACGTCGGGCAATTGCGCAGACCTTTTGTCACCGGTAACAGCAATTGCGCGCAGCCGTCCGGCCTGCACCATCGGCAACGCCGGCGGCAGGCCCAGCGAAGCAAGTTCGATATGTCCCGCCATCACATCGGTCACCACCGGCCCCGCACCTTTGTACGGTATGTGCACCATCTTGACATTGCTGCCCACGTTCAGCAGCTCAATGGCCAGATGGTTGGGCGAGCCAGTGTTGGCGCCATAGTTCAGTTTTCCGGGACGTGCTTTGGCCAGCGCGATCAACTCCTTCATGGTTTTCACCGGCAGCGACGGATGCACGACGATCACGCTGGGAAACGTCGCGCCCTGCGTAATGGCGATCAGATCCCTGCCCATGTCGTACGACAGGTTCTTGTACAGGCTCATGCCGATGGCCTGCGGAATGCCCGCCGATAACAGCGTGTAACCGTCAGCCGCCGCCTTGGCAACAAACTCCGAGCCGATATGCCCGCCACCGCCGGTGCGGTTCTCGACCAGAACCGGTTTGCCGAGGCGCTCCGCCAGGTCGTTGCCGACCACCCGCGCCAGGATGTCCGCCGAACCGCCCTGGGCGAGCGGCACGATCATCCGGATCGGGCGGTTCGGGTAATCCTGGGCCATCGCATTCAACGCGAAGGTCAGCGCCAACGATGCAATCAGGCGTCCACCTAAAGAATTTCTCATCCCTGCCTCCTCCTGTTTTTATCCTGACGCATATACCAGCCAAACCAGCCTTCGCGCAGATTAAAACTCAACCAAAATCGTAGAGACGCCGCGGATTGTCGGTCAGGATTTTTTTCTGCACTGCCGCGTCGGCGGTCCACAGCGACAGGATATCGAGCAAATCACCGTCATTGGGCATCACAAAATTCGCCGGCATATGCCCGGGGACGGCGGGATGCGGCCAGTCGCTGCCCCATACCAGCCGGTCCGGCGCTGCCGCAATCAGGGCCTGTGCAAACGGCGTCACGTCGTGCCAGGGATACGGCAGTTCCGACAACCGATACGGTGCCGACAGCTTGGCCCAGAATTTCCCCTCCTTCATCAACGCCAGCATCGCCTGGAAACCCTTGTTGCCGACACCGGCGGACGCCGGCACATGCCCCATATGATCGAACACCACATCCACCGGAAGCCTGCGCAACCGCGGCGCGATCTCGTCCAGGGTGCGTGCATCTGCATGCAGCTGAACATGCCATTTCAGCCCGGAAATACGCGCGGCAATCGCTTCAAGATCGTCGAGCATCAGCCCGCTTTTCGCGAACAGGTTCACGCGCACACCACGAAAGCCGCCTTTGTGCAAACGCTCAAGCTCCCTGTCCGCGACATCCGTGGGCACAACCGCAACCCCGCGCCAGGCGCCTTTCATCTCGTTCAGCGTATCGAGCTGGCGCTCGTTATCCATACCGTACACACTGGGGGTGACCAGTACGGCTTTTTCAATCCCCAACAGGGCGAGCAGCGCACGATACTGCGCCAAAGTCACATCAGGCGGTGTAAACAGGCGCTTCGGCGAAAACGGGTATTGGGCGACCGGCCCGAAAATATGCGCGTGGCAATCAATGGCTCCCGGCGGTGCTTTGAGTTTTGGTTTTCGCGGCGCGGTATCCGGACCATCACAAACCGGAATGCCGTCCCGGTCTACAGCCTTCGCAGTATCGCTCATCAAACTCCCCTCAAATGGCTTTGAAAAATGTGCGCTTGATTTTAGGGGAAGGGATGCCTGTGACCAATGGATAGTCCACAACCCGCGAAACATAATCGGCTGTGCCCGCTCTGCATCTCGCCTCCATGCGGTTCGTGCATGTAAGTTTTCCTGCTTTTTATACTTTCCTTGGCTTATGGCCGCGCGCGATCGTCAAGCCGTTTTTAATCCATGATCAACGCGTTCCGGGGCCGCTTCGGGCCACCCCTCGCGATAAAATCGTAGGAGCAACCGCGCCGCTACTGGCCGCGGTGCAGGCGGAAAAAACCGGCTGCAAATTGCAACAAGGGCGGTTCGCGGCCCGGCAATTTCATTCGCCCGGAAATATGCCGGCCTGCCGTGCATGCAGGACCGCCCGGCAATGAATTCAACCGGGAAGGCATAAGGGGCCTCCGGATGGAGGGGCGGCAAGCGCGCGGATGAATCAGGCATCAGATACTCAGACTCGAAGGGCAAACGTGATGATTCCCGCGGTAATGCATACAATCCCGGCCAGCTTGCGGAGCGAGTAGCGCTCCTTGTAGATCAATATTCCGATCAGGCTGGCAAACAGTACGCTGGTTTCCCTCAGCGCCGACACACCGCCGGTCAGCCCGCGGCTCAGCGCCCACAGAAAAACCGAAAACGCCGTCACACCGAGAAAACCTGAAATCAGCGTGAGCCGCCATTCCCGGCAAACCGTCGTCCACAGCGTCCCGCCGCGCAGCAGCGATATCAGTCCGACGAAGGCCAGGCCATCCAGAAACATCAGCCAGACCAGAAACGACAGCCAGTCGCCGCTGAGGCGCGCACCATAGGCATCGAGCACGGTATAAGCGGCCACCATCAATCCGGTCACAAAGACGATGAACAGCAGCGACATGCCGGGCCTGGCATCCGCCTCGTCCAGCCGCATGGCGAGAATTCCGCCGGATATCAGCACAATGCCGAACAGCTGGTACGCGGTCGGTGATTCCCCCAGCGCAAAAAAAGCGATCACGGTGGCGAGGATGGGGCAGAAGCCGCGTGCCAGCGGATAAGCCTGGCTCAGTTCCGCATGGCGATAAAGCCGGGCCAGCCCGAGCTTGTAACCGTTGTGGAGCAACACGGAAAGCGCCAGGATCATCCACACCCCGCCCTCCGGAACAGTGACGAAGGGCAGCACAACCAGCGCAACGCTGGTGCTGAACATGTTCATGCCGGCCAGACCGATCAGCGGGTCGCCGCTGTTTTTGATCAGCGCATGCCAGGACGCATGCAGCAGCGCCGCGCCCAGCAAGGCAAGGATTACCGACCATTCCAATGGCTCAGCCCGTAGCCGCCACCACCTCCGCCAGCAGGTCCAGCGCCGCCGCCGCGAAGGCATGCATGTTGGCGACACGGTCCGCGCTGCCGGTTTCCAGCGTGCGCGAAGCTTCCGCCAGTCCCGCCACCGCAAAGCAGGCGTGACCCGCGGCATAACCATAACGGCTGCCGGTCGGGCCCGCCGCGCCGGTCTCGGCGAGCGCCCAGTCGGATCCCACTCGCTCGCGGGTGCGGCGCGCGGCGAGCAAGGCATAGGCTTCGGTCGCCGGCGTGAGGCCCTGCATATCGGCATCGCTGATGCCGAGCAATGCGCGGCGGATTTCGTAGGTGTAGACCACCAGCCCGCCGCGGCAGCAGGCGGAGGCGCCGGGCACGGCGAGCAGCGCGGCATTGATCAAGCCGCCCGCGGCCGATTCGGCGATGGTGATGGTCTGCTTGCGCGCGATCAGCAGCCGGGTGACGCGCACGGCATGCGGCAGCAATTGATTCAGGCTATCCACGCAAGGTTTTCCAGTTTTTCGGTAAATGGATTTCCTTGCCCACCGGAAATCCGAGCACGCCGTTGTGCGCAAACACATAAATGCTGTTGCGGCCGAGGTCACCGGTCACCACCACCTGGAAATCCTCCGGCCGCCACACGATCGGCACCAGACGCTCTGGATCATCGGACTCATGGAAAATTTCCGGTATGCACCCGGCCTTGTGTTCTTCCGTCAGGTTCCAGGTCGGCTTTTGCGTCCAGTCGCGCAGGATGCGTTCGAACTCCTGCGCCGGCATGCGCGCCCGCCTGAACAGTTCTTCACGGAATTTCTGTTTCGACCAGCCGCCGGCGGCAATGGTCTCGGCGATGATTGGCGACAGCAGCAACAAGGGCCGCAGCGTGTCGTAACCCTGGCCCACGCTGAACATGATCTGCCACGAGTACTGGCGCAGCACGGCGTCGGCGATATAGGGCAGCAGTTCTTCCGGTGTCGCGCCGGACACCGACGAGATGTGATTGCCGCCGGTGTAACGGCCGACCGACAGCGCATTGGTCCCGGCAGCGTATCCATAGTCCGCACAATTCGGCGGCCAGCCGATTTTTGCGACAACATCTTCATTCTCCGCCACCACCACGCGCCAGGTGTTGCCGAAGGTGGCCTTGTCATTCTTGTGCGGCAGGAACCCGGCGACATTGCGTAAGTACAATCTCCAGAACCGGCCGACACTGGTGTTGGCCTGAAAACCGTCGCGCATCACGCCCTGGGTGTAATTAAAACCGAGCTCCTTGATGATCGGGCCGTTCAACACGATCAGGTTGTCGCCGCCCGGTGTGTTGCCGCTGTGTTCAACACCATAATCCGGGTCGGCCATCGCCTCCACCGCCGCCACCAGCACCGGCATGTATTCCGGCCGGCAACCCGCCATCACGCCGTTCACCGCAACACTCCACACCGTCGCCGCGCGGTTGTCGGGCAGCAGCACACCCAGCACTTCATCGGCCTGGCGGTCGGTGTATTGGAGAAAGGCTTCGACCTTGTCCACCGTCGGCGGCACGATGGGCAGGCCGTCGGAGAGTTCGTGCCGGAGGAAATATTCATTCACATCCTCAAAGCTGCCGCTGCAGATGATGTCGCGCGCACCCGGCTCGCCGCCGACCGTCGCCAGCGCCGGTGTTTTGAACAGTGCATTCAGCACACCATCCAGCGTCAGTTCACGTACATTCTGCTGCAGCACTTCCTTGCTCTGCAGCCCCGGGTGGCCGCGCACCGGGGCCACCGCGATGTTCGGATACCCCAGCCCTTGAGAAGCCGTCTTGGCCAGGGTCATGAAACTCTCGCAGACCAGCGTCGCCGACGGGATACCCACCGACTCTGCCGCTACACTGGCCCGCAACACGGCGGGCGTGCAGCTCCCTCAACACCCCATCCCGGAGACGACGGCATCGGCGCCGAGTTCGCGCAGCTTCTGCGGCAGCTTGGCGACCACGTTGCGCTCGTCACTGCCGTGGGTGTTGCCGAACAGATCCCAGTGCAGGAATTTCACGCCGGGATATTTCGCGCGCAGGCTTTGCTCCAGCTGCTCGAACACCTCGTTGCCGCGGAACACATAGTCCCAGACCCAGGCCACGGTTTTGCCGTCCAGCGTGTCGAGGCGTTTCGCCAGCGGTTTGACTTTGGCCTGGCGCGGGCCGCGCGGCCACAGCGCGGCGTATTGCCCTGTTTGATTGCTCATGCGTGTTCCTTGAGGTCTTGCGAATGCCGGCCGAGGTTCATCGGCACAGGTTAAGGTTTTTCTTCCAGCTTGAACACCGTCACCTTGTGGCTGCTCCCCGCTTCCCGCTCTTTCGCGGTGGCGCGGATGATGCCGTAGATGACGCCCGGCCGGGAACGATCCCAGGCGATGCCCTGGCCGCGGATGTTCATCGGGATGGCCTCGACCAGTTCCAGTACCGAGCCCGCCCTGGGCAGGCGCATCCGGTAGAGCTCGGCCGGATCGTGGCCGGTCAGGTAGAGGAATCCGTCGGGGCCCCAAGACCCGCCGGAGTTGCTCATGTCCTCGAAGCGGTCGAGTACCGACTTGGGCAGCGTCCATGACTGCAACGGCCGGTAATCACGCGTGAACTTCACCATCACCGTATTGGCCTTGTGGCCGTACGGCGTCTTGCCCGGCCCGAGCAGCCGGTCGTAATTGGCGAAGGTCATCCACCAATGGCCGTCATGCCAGTCCATCCAGGTCAGCGAACCCCACTGGATGCCAAAGCTGTGCGAGCCCGTGTGCTCCATGGTTTCCGCATCAAAAATCTCCACCGAGCTGGTCATCGGCCATTCCGGATAATTGGAATGCGCGGCATAGATCCTGCCGTTCATCACCATCGCGCTGTCGAGGTGCTTGATCGGGCCATCCTTCTCGCCCTGCCATTTTTTCACCAGCCTGCCCGTCTGCTTGTCGTATTTGCCGATGGTCCGGTTGTTGACGGCATAGAAGTGATCGCGATCCACACCCACGCCCTGGTTGGCGTCAGGCACAGCGAATTCCGCCAGTTGCTCCAGCACCGGCCGCGCAGCGGCGGGCGTGGCCACGCCCAGTCCCAGCACTGCGGTCAGGATAAACACCGGGATGCCGGTGACACCGCGCAACGCGCATGCGGCAGACCGTATTGGATTATTTTTCATATGCCCTCCTGTTTACCGCACACAAAAATGCATCAGCCTCCCCTCGGAGGCTGATGCCAACGGCAGCGCGCGGCGATGACCGCCGGGTCAGTTCGGCTGCATGCCGATGGTTTTCACCACTTTCGCCCAGGTGTTGATTTCGGCGGCATAGAGTTTTTCAAACTCCGCCTGCGTGTTGCCGACGGCATCGAGGCCCTGGCCGCGCAGCAGCTTCTCGGTCGCCGGATCGTTGACGATGCGGGTGACCGCTTCCTGGATCTTCACCGCGATGGCCTTGTCGGTTTTGCCGGGCAAAAACAACGCGTACCAGTTATCCACGCCGAAACCGGGCACGCCTGATTCGGCGATGGTCGGATACTCGGGCAGCGCGGGCGTGCGCCTGGGGCCGACCACGGCCAGCGCGCGCAGTTTGCCGGTGGTGAAAAACGGCCGCGTCGAGATCACGCTGGCGACGGTGAGTGCGATGCGCCCGGCGACCACATCAGTGATGCTCGGCGCCGTGCCCTTGTACGGCACATGGGTCATCTTGAGCCCCGTCATCTGCGCAAACAGTTCGGTGGTCAGATGCTGCGCCGAGCCGAGGCCCGAAGACGAAAAAAACAGCTGGTTCGGCCGCGCCTTGGCGAACGCAATCAGCTCCTTGATGTTTTTCACCGGGATCGACGGATGCACCACCATCACGCCGGGTGACACCACGGCGAGTGTCACCGGCAGCAGATCGCGGCGCGGATCATAGGAGAGTTTCATCAGGCTCGGCGTGATGGTGATGCCGGCCGAGGTCATCAGCAGGGTGTGGCCGTCGGGCGGCGCCAGCGCGACGATTTCTGCGGCAATCGTTCCGCCGGCGCCGGGCCGGTTGTCGGACACGACGGACTGGCCCCAGGCCTCGCTCAGCTTCTGCGCGATGAAACGGCCGGTGGTATCCACGCCGCCGCCCGGCGCCAGCGCGATGACCATGCGGATCGCCTTGCTCGGATAAGCGGGGGTTTGCGCCTGCACCGCACCCGCCGCAACACTGCCCGCAAGCAGGATCAGCAAGGCCCTGCGGGTTATTGCAGAAAATCCTTTCATGGTCTCCTCCGTCGCTTGTTGTTTTGGTGGACTGCCAAAGCAGTATACAAGCTGCAAGCAGCCTGCCATGGCACAAGTTCAGGACCGCCGGCGCACACCGGGATTGCGCCTCTCAGTCGCCCAAAAATTCGCGCATCACCCAGTGCGCGTAGCCGCACAGCGCGCCGTCCTGCCGGTCGAGCCCCAGCAGTTGCAGGCCCAGCGGCAGGCCGTCAACCTGCATCAGCGGCAGCGCAAACGCCGGAAATCCCAGCCACGATCCCGGCACGATGAAACTGCGGCTGCCGCTGTGCGCAAGGCCTTTGGGCGCGGGGCCCGAGGCGGCCAGCGTGACATAGGCATCGGCGCCGATCACCCGCGCCAGTTCCATGCACTGCGCGCGGATGGCGCGGCGCTTTTCGAGCATCGCCACATAATCCGCCGGCGTGATCCGGTTCGCGCGCGCCATCAGGCCGCGGATGCGTTCGCCGATCGCATCGCCGTGACGCGCGACGTAATCCTGAAACGGCCACTGCATTTCATAGGCGACGATATCGAGCGCGCTGTCGATGTCGCGTTCCATCGCCGTTTCAAAAGCGGCAATCCGCGGATCGTCGGACTGGCCGAGCACTTCAACCCCGGCGGCAACCAGTGACTGCAGCGCGTCCTCGAAAGCCGCCCTGGTTGCCGCGTCGGTTTCGTTCCAGCCCCGGGTATGGAGCCGGATCAGTTTGCGCGGCCTGACCGCCGCCGGCAGGGTCGCGCCGGCGCCGTCGAGAAAACCGTAACCGGGGCTGCCGACCCCGAGCGAAATCTGCGACGCAACGCGCCACACATCCTCCAGCGTGGCGCCGATCACGCCGAGGTGATCATTGGTCGCCGACAGCGGATGCACACCGGCCATGTTGAGCGCGCCCAGCGTCGGCTTGAAACCGACCGCGCCGCAATACGAAGCCGGACGCAGCGTGGAGCCCTGGGTCTGGGTGCCCAGACCCACCGGGATCATGCCCGCGCCAACGCCGGCGGCCGTGCCGCTGGAAGAGCCGCCGGGTGTGCGCGTCGCATCAAAGGGATTGGTGGTCGGCCCGGAATAACCCACCGCAAATTCGGTGGTCACCGTCTTGCCGAAAATGACCGCGCCGCCGCGGCGCAAGGCGTACACCGCCGCGCAGTCCTGGCCGGAATTCCAGCCCTTGAATACCGGGCTGCCCATCTGCGTCGGCAGGTCGCTGGTGGCCATGATGTCCTTGATGCCCACCGGGCAGCCATCGACCATCGACAGCGGCCGCCCGGCCTTGTACCGTTTGCCCGATGCGTCGGCGGCCTTGCGCGCGGCCTCGAGGTCCAGCGTGACAAACGCCTTGACGCCGGCCTCCGACTTGCCGACCCCGGCGATGCAACGCTCGAGAAAATCACGCGGCGTGTCCTTGCCGGCGACAAAGCCGCGGACCGCCTGTGCGAACGAAACCACGTTTGGATTGCGCCATGCTTTCATCGGTTGCGGCTCCGGGACAGGATAATAAAGCTGCGGTAATCACTGAATGAATTTGTATTGACAGCGTCAGGACCGGTGCCCTAGCGTGCGCACTGGAACAGCGAAACGCCTCAACCATTCCATTCTATTGGATCACAGCGGGAGCAGACCAATGAAGCACATTGTAAATCTGGTGATGTTGGGCAGCCTGCTGTGCAGCTGCGCGTTTGCGGCGGCGCAGGATTATCCGGCGCGGCCGCTGCGCATGATCCTCGGCTTCGCGCCCGGCGGCAGCACCGATCTGGTGGCGCGGGTACTGGCGCAGAAAATGGCGGCCGCGTGGAACCAGCAGGTGGTTGTCGACAACCGCCCCGGCGCCAACGGCATGATCGGCGCCGACCTGGTGGCAAAAGCGACGCCCGACGGCCACACACTGCTGCTGTCGAGCATCGGCCCGATGGCGATCAATGCCAGCCTCTACAAAATGCCCTACGACATCGTCAAGGATTTTGCGCCGGTCACCTACACCGGCAATGTGACCAACCTGCTGGTGGTGCACCCCAGCGTGGCCGCCGCCAATGTCAGGGAACTGATCGCGCTGGCCAAAGCCCAGCCCGGCAAACTGACCTTCGGCTCCAGCGGCGCCGGCGGCGCGCCGCACATGGCGGTCGAGCTGTTCAAGATTCTCGCCAAGGTCGAAGTCGTGCATGTGCCCTACAAGGGCGGCGGCCCGGCGATGGCGGACCTGGTGGGCGGACAGATTTCCGGCAGCTTCGCCAGCATGCCGTCGTCGATCCCCTTCGTGCGCAACGGCAAACTGCGCGCGCTGGCCGTCACCGCGCCCAAACGCTCCCCCGCCGCGCCCGAAGTACCGACGGTGTCCGAAGCGGGCATCCCGGGTTTCTCGGTGCTCGACTGGCAGGGCATGTTCACCACGGCCAAAACACCGGCGCCGGTGGTCAACAAACTGAACGCCGAAATCAAACGCGCACTGGCGCTGCCCGACGTCATCGAAAAACTCGCCACCGCCGGCGTCGAAATCCAGACCAGCACGCCTGAAGAATGGGGCCGTTTCGTCCAATCCGAAATCGAGAAATGGGCCAAGGTCGTCAAGACCGCCGGCATCAAGCTGGAATAGGCGGACGCGTGTATTGAGGGCCTGCGGGCCGGGCGGCCAGCGGATCACGCCCGCGCCCGGTATTACAAAAAACATCAATAAAAACAATAACTTATGTATTAAACCGCTGCGCGCAGCACCGGACTGCGCAGGATGCCGATGTCTTTTTGCACGATTTCGCAGACGTCGCCGTGTTTCAGATTGGGCTCCGTCGCATCATCCGTGCCGAGCCAGATCACGTCACCCGGATGCAGGGTCATGTAGCGCGTGATCTCGGCGATGTAACGCTGCGCCGAGAACAGCATCTTGCCGGTGTTGTAACCGGCGACGCGCCGGCCGTTCATGCGGATCTCGATGTCGAGGTTCATCGGATCAAGGCCGGTCGCGATGAAGGGGCCCATCGGTTTCCAGGTGTCGCAGTTTTTCGCGCGCCACAGCGTGCGGTCGGATTTCTGCCAGTTGCGTTCGCTGACGTCATTGCCCAGCGTGTAACCGAGGATGCAGGACAGCGCGTTGTCTTCGGTCAGGTTCTTCGCGGTTTTGCCGACCACCGCCACCAGCTCGCCTTCGAACTGCACCATGTCCGAGGCATCGGCGGGAATCACGATGGCTTCTTCGGTGGCGCACAAGGCGTTGAACGAGCGGTAACCGACGTCGGCCTTTTCCGGATACTTGGGCGCCACACCCTTGCGCTTCGCACCCCATTCGATATGCGCGGCATAGTTCAGGCCGGCGCAGTAGAAATTGCGCGGCTCGCAGGGAATCAGGGTTTTGAGGGCGGACAACGCGTGCTGCTTGCTGGTGGCCTTGTAGCTGCTGAACGGTGAGCCCTCGAGTTCGGTGACCTGATCGCCTTCGACGAGGCCGAAGAAGCTGCGGGATTGGTGCTGGAAACGGCCGAATTTCATACGGAATCCTTTCTCGACTGACTTTTGTCCGGAAACAAGCCGGGCATCCCCGACGATAACCCAAAACGCGTTCGACACAGGACACGCCCGGGACGATCCATGTGCAGCAGGGGCTGCGAAGCGCTGGGCCATCGCCAAATATCGCAAAATGCTATATTCTCCGGCAATGCGCCTGATCAGCAGCAAAGCCTTGCGCGACTTTGCCCAAAAGCACCCCGCCGCGCACGGGCCGCTGCAGGGCTGGCGACGCATCATCGAGCAGGGCCGGTTCCGCAATTTCGCCGAACTGAAGAAGGCATTCAACGCGGTCGACAAGGCCGGGGATTATTTTGTTTTCAACATCGCAGGCAACCGCTACCGGCTGATCTCAGCCGTTCATTTCAACACGCAGATTCTTTACGTCCGCGCGGTCATGACCCACGCCGACTACAACCACTGGAGGCCCTGATGGGCGCCCTTGATATCGACGCTGTGACCAGTCATTACCAGGCCCTTGCGAAGTTGGTGCCGCTCAAGGCCATCACCCGCGAAAACGACTACCGCAAGGCGGTGGCAGCGCTCGAAGC
Source organism: Burkholderiales bacterium (assembly GCA_019749945.1). Lineage (GTDB taxonomy): Bacteria > Pseudomonadota > Gammaproteobacteria > Burkholderiales > SG8-41. The sequence continues at coordinate 81,333 of JAIEPF010000021.1, read as the reverse complement.
CCTGCTCGACGCCGGCGGCGCCGACGAACGCCACCCGCTGGCCGGCCTGGTCGAAGCCTTGGGCGAAGTCATCGAAAGCTATGAAGCGCGGGCGCACAAGCTGCCGGCATCAACACCCAATGAAGCGCTGGCTTTCCTGATGGAGCAGCACGGACTCAAACAAGCCGATCTCACCAACTTGGCGCCGCAGAGCACGATCAGCGCCGTGCTCGCCGGCAAACGCGCCATCAGCAAACAACTGGCGATAAAACTCGCGGCGCGTTTTGGGGTGTCCACGGCAGTTTTTGTCTGAGCGCACGCCCGGCAGGGCTGGCGCGCCGGAAGGGCTACTGCAGCACGTAACCCTTGCCACCCTCAACCGGACGCACCCGGCCGACGGCGATCAGGGTATCGATGATCTGCGGCAGGCGTTTTTTCCACGGGCCGCGGCCCTGGAAGCGCGCGGCGATGGCGTCTTCGGTCAGCGGCGCGCGATGCCCTTGCTTTTGGCGCCCCACTCGATAGGCGCGGCATAGATCAGCGCGGCGCAGTAGAAATTGCGCGGCTCGCAGGGGATCAGGGTTTTGAGGGCAGACAGCGCGTGCTGCTTGCTGGTGGCCTTGTAGCTGGTGAACGGCGAACCGTCGAGCTCGATGACCTGGTCGCCTTCGACGAGGCCAAAGAAGGTACGGGATTGGTGTTGGAAACGGCCGAATTTCAAGTTGGTTCATTGCATAAAATTTATTGAATTAAAAATGGTAAGGAAATGATCATTGAAGAAGGTGCTAAACATACAAATCAAGATCAAATTTCGCTTAAAAAGCACCCTAAATCTGTATCTTTTATATCGGCAAAAGTCATTTCTCTAGCGATACGCCAATTTTCATCTTTCCCCCAGGGTTGGGGTGCATCCTTAAGTCGCTGAAATGGCTGAAGCGCGGAATACTTATCTGATTTAACTACTTTTACCGCGGCATCCGTAAAGTAGTTTTCAATTGCCCTTCGCTCTGTAAGCAAAACTTTAAATCCTAACTTCTCGCATGTTTTCTTAAATTCAAGACGTTCGCCTTTTGGGGGATCAGTTTCAGATGTTTTTTCGCTATCTACTAGAGCCGCGATATTGCTCGATAAGCGTTTAAGTTCTCCGAGTTCTATCTCGACCCCACCCTTTGCTAGTTGATCACCACCGAGAGGAATAACGACAATTTTGTGATCTTTCCCCAACATACGAAGGAATTGATGTGCCACGGAAACATCATGCACCCCTTCAACAAGCAGTATGCGGTCATAGCCAAGTTCTTTATATCCAGAATAGCTCATCTCCCCGAGGAACTCGGCGTAATTTGGCGTTTGCTCAAATGGTTTAACGATGGATCCATTTTCTCCTCTTTGGAATGTAAAAATTCGCGGGGCTAGCGATCTAGCTAACCCGAGAGAATGAGTCGCAAAAACAACGCCCTGCTTAGCGTAGCTAGCCAGCGTTGTAAGAAAATCGATTTGGAGAGACGGGTGAAGGCTCAGTTCCGGTTCGTCAATGAAAATATAGTCTGGCGATCGGATAAGCGCATTGCCAAGCACAAGAATAAACTGCGTTACGCCTGCGCCGAGTTCATTCAGTTTAAAGGGGCGACCATCTACGGTCAGGTGTAAAGTTTTTTTATCCGGCGTAGCGCTTATCTCAAGCGTCTTGATTCCGAAAATACGTTTGATATCTTCCGTAACCCGACGAATCGCGCGGTTTTGTTCCTTCGAATTCCCTGACTTCCATTGATCCCAATGCTGAGCGAATACATCACCAACCTGAATATCGTAGTAATCGGTAGCGCCACTGTTGATCGCATTTCGAAAAGGCCCAATATAAATACTATTTCTTATCGCCTTTGCAAAATCAAATACCTGTGAGCACTCCAGTAGTAGCGTCGCATCATTTATTATTCGCGCTCCTTTGACTGCACAACTATTAAATTCATCTAAAGATGGCCGCAAGTATCGTGGCCCTCTAAATATATCTGCACAAAACTGATTCGCCTTAGTCCGATCAATTTTCAGCGTAAGGCGGGATAGCTCTGGAGAACCTTTATTTTGCGTCGTGTATTGAGGCTGCAATTGCAATTGTAATATCTGCTGACTCGAATTCAGATCACAAAATATATCCGTATGCTCAAATACCCCTCGCGCATTTACTATCTCCGGTTTACCACGCAATAGGTTTATAAAATTTCCATTTGGGCCAATGAACGTGAAAATGTCTCGCAACTCGTAGAAAAATTTTAGTGCCGAGGATTTTCCCGCATTGTTTTGCCCCACAAATGCAGTAAATCCAGAACCTATGCGAAACGTGGCCGGAGCTTCATCCTTAAAGCATCTATAGTTACTTAGCGTTACCTCAATGTCGCCCATCAAATCCTCGTTATGTGTTTAAAGGGCTAGGCTCATAATTTTTATATGATTTTTACTACACCACCCGCCGCCCGACCAGCCACCGCTCATACGACACGCTCGGTGGCAGCGGTTTCTTTGCGGAACACCTTGCAGGCTTGTAGACCTTCCTGGTCATAAGCAATATCCCGGCTAAGCCAGCGCCTTCAAGCCCTTGCGTTCCACAATATTCAGCAGCTTCAGCGCCGGCCCGCTCGGCTTCTTGTCCCCGACCTCCCACTTCTGCACGGTGGATACGCTGGTATTGAGGTAGGCGGCGAACACGGCCTGGCTGGCTTTGGTTTTCAGGCGCAGGCGCTTGATCTCGACCGCGGCATAGGGCTTCAGTGGCGGCAGACGCGCAGCATCAAGCTTACGCAGGGTCTGAGCACCCATCACGCCAAGGTCATGGAGCCCGCTTGCGGTTTCAAACATCTCTTCACGCAATCGTTTATTGGCCATATTTGATCTTCATCAGTTCGCCCGCTTTCAGTGAGGTGACACGACGGCTTACGCCGCCACACGTACACCCACCGAAATCCCCGCCTTCGCGCACAGCCCAACGAGGTAATCCAGCGACAGCAACTCGACCTTGCCGCGGACGATTTCCGAGACGCGCGGCTGGGTCACGCCGAGACGTTTTGCGGTTTGCGCCTGGGTCAATGCTTCGCGCTCCATCCAGACGCGCAGGGCTTCCGCGAGCTGCGCGCGCAACAGCATCACTTCCGCCTCATGCGGCGGAAAGCCGAGATCGCGGAAAATGTTCCCGCTGAATTCAGTCATTTTTGCGGCCACGCTGGGTTCCTTTTACAAGCGCTTGTGCATCACGGTAAGGCGGTTTCGTGCAGATGACGGGAATGCAGAAAGATCGTCCCTGGACGTTCCGATGAACCGTATGCGCTTCATGGAAAGATTATACGAATATTCGTATGCTCATCAAGCCGGAACGTAGCCACTGCTGCAATCCCACCCGTGAATGGCCCGTAACTATATGTTTTTATTATTGTTTTTGAATTCGTCGCAACAACGGCTTCAAGGCGTGGGCACAGCGATTCAGGAAATCCCGCGTTGCCGGCTACTCAGACCTCAACCGTCACCCGGTTCCGCCCGCATTCCTTGGCGCGATAAAGCGCCCGATCCGCACGCGTCAGCGCATCGTCAGCGCTGGCGTCGCCCGGTTTGATTTCGCTGACGCCGATGCTGATGGTCAGCGGAATGGTCCAGCTTTCGTGTTTGGCCGGTGTGTCCGCGACCTGCCGGCGCAGGCGTTCGGCAAAAACTTCGGCTGCTGCCGAATCGGCACCGGGCAGGATCACCGCGAATTCCTCGCCGCCGAGCCGCCCCAGAGTGTCGATCTTGCGCAGGTCTTCGCGCATCAGGTCGGCCAAATGGCGCAACACCTGGTCGCCGGTGGCATGGCCGAAGGTATCGTTGACCACCTTGAAATGGTCGATGTCGATCATCAGCACCGCGGCGCTTTTTTCCTCGGCGCGGCTGACGCGGGCTTTTTCCTGCTCGAGCTGGGCGAGAAAGTGGCGCCGGTTCGGCAGCCCCGTCAGCATGTCGGTGGCGGCCATTTCGCGCAGGTCGGCTTCGAGGCGTTTTTGTTCGGTGATGTCGCGCGACACCACCACCACCTTGCACACCCTGCCGTCGGCATCGCGGATGGCGCGGCCGTCGGACTCCATGTAGCGGATGCTGCCGTCGCGCAGCACAAAGCGGAATTCGGAACACTCGCCGATGCCCGTCTCGACCGTCTTGCGAAAGACTTCCTTGATCCGCTCGCGGTCGTCGGGATGGATTTCCATGAAGGAGCTGCTGCCCTGGCGGATGTCCTTCTCGCGGAACAGCGGCCGGTACGAGGGGCTGTTGTAGACGCGGCGGCCTTCGGTGTCGAGCACGGCGACGAGGTCGCCGACGTTTTCGACGATGGCGCGGAACAGTTCCTGGGTTTCGTAGAGCCGGTCTTCGGTGACTTTCTGCCGGCGCCGCCATTCGGCACTGCGCAGCTCGCGATCGATGATCGGCCCGAGGCGCATCAGTTCGCTTTTTTGCACATAGTCCTGCGCGCCGAGCTTGATCAGCGCCACCGCGAGGTTGAGGTCGTTTTCACAGGACACGATGATGAACGGCAGCAGCGGACACACTTCTTTTGCCATCGCCAGCGCTGCCGGGGCGGGGAAACCGGGGATGGGCTGGCCGCAGAGGATCAGGTCACACGCCTGCGTCTCGAGTGCCGCGCGCATGTCCGCCGGCGTGGCGACCACGGTGTAGCTGCTGTCAAAGCCCTGGCTGTCGAGCGCGTGCAGCAGCGCTGCCAGGTCGGCGTTCGAGCTTTCAACAATCAGCAGCCGCAACCGTTGTTTCATGGCGCTCCGGGGCTATGACATTGTGCTGGGCCGGCTAAGCTAACTTTGATTGGGAAAAAGGGCAATCACGGCGGGCAAGACCGGGCAAAAAAGGCGCCGGCACGGCAAGCCGCGGTGTAAGCTGCGCCCAGCACAAGATCGCCGGGTGATGTCATGTCCGGATTAAATATCCAATGTAAACAAAAACTTGTGCCGCGCATCGGGGTCGCCGCCGACCATCCCGCCCTGCCATCCTCTGCCGCGAGCCGCCGATTCCACTCCTCACCCTGCACGTCCACAAGGCCCTACGCGCCGCCCGGCGCGCCGGCGCCGCCACGGCCGCGTGTTCGCTGGATCTCGAGCGCACGCAGACCACCGTTGCCATCCGTGAAGCGGGCTGGTCCTGGCGGGGCCGCGAGTATCCCTGGTTCGACGCCTGCCGCGAGCGCACGATCTATCACTGGACGGCGGAAGGTTTTGCACCGGTATCGCGGTTCACCAACTCGCTGATCAAGCTGGTGCCCACCACCTGGGGCGCGCCGACCTTTGAGATCGACGGCATCAAGATGCTGCCCACGGCGCTGGTGTCGCCGTATGCCGATGCCGAGCGCAAGGTGGGATTGATTGCGCCGCGCGGCAAGCTGATCCTCGACACCTGCGGCGGCCTCGGTTATTTCGCGGCGTGGTGCCTGCAGGGCGGAGCGCAGCAGGTGCAGTCCTTCGAAAAAAATCCCGATGTGATCTGGCTGCGCAGCTTGAATCCGTGGTCGCCTGAGGCCGGCCCGGCGCTGACACTGACACCGGGCGACATCACGCGGGAGATTGCCCGCATTCCCGCCGCCTCGGTCGATGCCATCCTGCACGACCCGCCGCGTTTCGGCATCGCCGGCGAACTTTATTCACAGCAGTTTTACGATCAGCTCGCACGCGTGATCAAACGCCGCGGGCGCATGTTCCATTACACCGGTTCACCCAACAAGCTGAGCAGCGGCCGCGATCTGCCCGATGAAGCAGCGAGCCGCCTGCGGCGCGCCGGGTTCGTGGTGACGGTGAATGGCGACGGCCTGCTGGCGGTGCGGCAGTAACACGGCGACCGGCTTGACTGGGCCGGAGAGCGGGCATAGTCTCTGCCGCATTCCCGCGCTGCGCCGCGCAAAAAAAACATCGCCACAGGCGAACATCGCGCAGCCGGCCATCACCACCCGCGAGGAGACCCACACCATGCACACCCGCAACCCGCAACACTGCCGTTCTGCATTCATCACCGCCCTGGTGCTGGCCGGCGGCCTGCTGTGCGGCGCCACATCCGCGCTGGCGCAGAACTGGCCGACGCGCCCGGTGCGCATGATCGTGCCTTTCGCCGTCGGCGGCGGCACGGATATCCAGGCGCGCTTGTTCTCGCTCAAACTGCAGCCCGCGCTCGGCCAGCAGGTCATCGTCGACAACCGCACGGGGGCCGGCGGCAACATCGGCGCTGAGCTGGTGGCGAAATCGCCGGCGGACGGTTACACGGTGCTGTTCCAGTCGGCGTCACTCGCGGTCAACGCCTCCCTCTACCGCAAGTTGAATTACAACGCGACGCGCGATTTCGCGCCGGTGATGCTGGTGTCGTCGACGCCGTTGATATTGGTCACCCATCCTTCGGTGCCGGCGAAAAACGTCAGGGAACTGGTCGGCCTGGCCAAAGCCAGACCCGGCGTATTCAATTTCGGCTCCAACAGCACCGGCACCACCAGCCACCTCGCCGCAGAACTGCTGAAGACCATGACCGGCACGACGATGACCCACATCCCCTACAAGGGCGCCGGCCAGGCGGTGATTGCGCTGGCCAGCGGCGAAATCGACATGCTGTTCACCACCATCATCGCGGCATTGCCGCACATCGATTCCGGCCGCATGCGCGCGCTGGCGGTGACCACGCTGAAACGCGCACCGTCGATGCCCAATGTGCCGACGGTGGATGAAACGCTGAAGGGCTTCGAGAGCGACAACTGGTACGGCATGTTTTTCCCGGCCAAGACACCGCCCGCCATCATCACGCGCTTCCACGCCGAAATGACCAAGGTGCTGACCGATCCGGATGTGAAAAAGCTGATGGAAAACCAGGGCGCCGTGCCGCTGGCCAGCTCACCGGAAGAAATGAGCGCCTACCTGCTGCGCGAGATCGAGAAGTACGCGAAGGTGATCAAGGCCTCGGGTGCGCAGGCGGATTGACCGCGGCTCACTCGATACAGCCGGCAAACTCCGGCAAAAAGGGAATATCGGTCACCCCCGGATCGATGCCGTGCTGGAACAGCAGCGTGGTGAGCTGGCCGCGGTGATGGGTCTGGTGATTGAACAGCTGCGCCACCAGCGCCCAGGCCGGCAGCGTGCGCGTCCGGCGGTCGACGTTGCTGGTGAAGCGGAATGGCGCCGCCAGCCACTGCGGTGTCAGCGTTGCTGTCCACTCCATGATGCGCGCATCCATGGCCTCGCGCGCGGCGCGCAGTTCGCCGAAGTCCGCATGCATCTCGGCGATGATCGTCGTCGGGATGTCGCGTCCCTGGAACCGCCCCATCCACACCGTATCGCCGAACAGCAGGTGATTCAGCGTGCCGTGGATCGACTTGAAAAACGCGCCGCGGTCCTTTTTGCGTTCGGCGTCGGGCATCCCGGCGCAGATCGCGTAGAGCTTTTGGTTCATCCAGTGGTTGTAGCGGGCCATCAGTGCGTAGTGATCGGTCGGCAGCATCGCTTCAGATTCCTGTCAGAGGGCGCAAGTCATCAGACGCCGGTTCTCAGCGTCCGGCATACACCGGGGCGCGGCGTGCCTTCCACGCCTCCAGTCCTTCAGTGAGGTCGTGACTAGTCACCAGGCGGGCGAACTGTTCGCTTTCCATCAGCAGGCCTTCACCGATGCTGGCGTTGATGCCGCGGGTGACGGCGCTGAGAATGCCGGCGGCGGCGAGCGGTGAATGGCGCAGGATGCGCTGCGCCAGTGCGCGCGCCGCCGGCATCAGTTCCGGCGCCGGCACCACGCGGTTGACCAGACCCAGCTCCAGCGCGCGGGCCGCGGAAAACGTATCGCCGGTGAGCAGCAGTTCCAGCGCGCGTTTGCGCCCGGCCAGCCGCGGCAGGCGCTGGGTGCCGCCGAAGGTCGGCGGCATGCCGAGATTGATTTCGGGTTTGGCGAATTCGGCATGGTCTGCGGCCACCGCGAGGTGCGCGGCTTCGGTGATCTCGCAGCCGCCGCCATAGGCCAGTCCGTTGACGGCGACGATGACGGGTTTGGTGTAAGCCTCGATGCGCGAAGTCAGGGTCTGGCCGCGGCGCACGAATTCACGCATCGCAACCGTCGTGCCCTTACGCACGCTCTGCGAAAACTCGTGGATGTCGCCGCCGGCGCAGAATGCGCGGTCCCCGGCGCCGGTGAGGATCACCGCGCGCACGGCGGCATTGGATTCGATGGCATCGAGCACGGCCATCAACTGGTCGGCCATCGCGTAATTGATCGCGTTCAGCTTCTCCGGGCGGTTGAGTGTCACCGTGGCAATGCCGCCGGCGATGTCATAGGGTGCCAGTGTGGTCATGGTTGCGAAGCCTTTCAGTAACGACTGCCGTCTTTATGGGTGAACACCCACTGCCCCGCGGCATCCATCTGCGCCTGCAGGTCATCATCGGGATAGGTCGCGCGGTCGCCGGCGCTGCGGTCGCCGATTTCGAGATAGACCACCGCTGCATCGCCCCGATTCACCAGGTGGTGGGCGTTGCCGCTGCCCGCCCTGAAGCCGGCGCACATGCCCGGCTCGAGCGGGGTTTCGCCGGCATCGGTGATCAAGAGCGGCGCCCCCTGCAGGATGTAGATGAATTCATCCTGCGCGGTGTGCGCATGGCGCAGCGCCGAAACCGCGCCCGGCGCAAGGTGCGTCAGGTTGACGCCGAAATTTTTCAGGCCGAACAGATCGCCCAGCGGATGTTTGCGCCGGCCCGCGACGCGTGAAGCGAACGGCTCGGGATAATTGGTTTGTTTCGCCTTCGGCGGCGCCTCGGCGGCATAAATCGCGATCGAATGGCTCATCCGGCTCATGGAAGGTCTCCGCTGTGGCAGGGGCAGCATGCCCGTCATCCGCAATGGTATCTGCGCATCTGTGCCGGCGACACTGCGTCGTGACGGCGGGATGGCGCGCGCTGCGTCCACAGGTTCCGGACGCGGCGCCACAACCCGCACAACAGTTGCGCGATATACAAGGCCTGCGCCCGGTGCGCTTCATGACGCACCTTGTCGGTGAAATCCGGGTCAAGGCGCACCCGGTTGCGCGACCAGTCGCCGGACGGCAGCGGGCGCACGCGATATATCGCGATGCGCGTGTCATCCGCCACTGCGCTGACCACCAGATGGCCGTCACGCGCCGCGCAAAAACGCGTGCCGGCGGGCACGACATAGTCGTGCGCGTCGCCTTCCTGGGTAATCCATGCCCGGCCCCGCAGCACGCGTACCACGCTGCCGCGGCGACCGGCGATTGAAAGTGCAGCGCCCGCCGCGAGATCGCGCAGCTGCGGGTCCTGCTTGTCGTGCCGGATCGGGGTGTTCATAATGGATGCGTTTCCTGCATGATTGGTTACTGCCGGCTTGTGCCGGCGCCTGAAGGCAATATCCGGCAAACAAAACCGCCGGACAAACGATCTTTTTGCAAGCTATGAATGCATAAAACGCATGTATAAACCCCGCGAACTGCCGGCGCTCGACCTGCTGAAAGCCTTCGAGGCGGCGGCGCGGCATCTGTCGTTCACGCGCGCTGGCGCCGAGTTGTTCCTGTCGCAGTCGGCGGTCAGCCGGCAGATTCAGCAGCTGGAAACCCAGCTCGGACTGCCGCTGTTCATCCGCCGCACGCGCGCGCTGCTGCTGACCGAAGCAGGACAGCGTTATTACCGCGACGTCAGCCAGGCGCTGCACCAGTTGCGCGAGGCCGGCGCCAGCCTCTCCGCGACGCGCGGCGACCGCGTGGTCACCGTGACCACGGCAATGACCTTTGCGTCCCTGTGGCTGGTGCCGCAGCTCGCGGATTTCCAGCGGCAGCATCCGGACATCGCGGTGCATGTCGCCGCCGACAACACGGTGCTGGATCTCGAACGCGAGCGCATGGATGTGGCGATCCGTTATTCGACGCGCCAACACGCCGGCGCGGGCGCCGTGAGGCTGTTCGGTGAACGCGTGCTGCCGGTGTGCAGTCCGGCACTGGTCGCCGGCAAAAAACTGCGCACACCGGCCGACCTGAAGAATTTTGTATTGCTCAATTTCGAGGATCCGCAGCAACTCACGCCATGGCTGACCTGGGCGGTGTGGTTCGAGGTAATGCGGACGCCCATGCCCGCAACAAAAAGCATGTTGCGCTTCAGCCATTACGACATGCTTTTGCGCGCGGCGATCAATGGCCAGGGCATCGCGCTGGGCCGGCTGCCGCTGATTTCCGCGGCTCTGGAGGACGGTTCACTGGTCGCGCCGCTGGTCGATACCCGCTACAGCGCATCCACCCAGGATCGCGCCTACTGGTTGATGGCGACACCGGCGGCACGCGAACGGCCGGAAGTGCGCACCTTTCTGCAGTGGGTCAAGGAACGCTCGGCGCCCCTGGGGCAGACCCGCGCCGGCGCAGAGTGAACACGGACACCAACATCGCAACCTATTGTTTTATTGATATTTTATATCCGCCGGGGTCGCAGCATGACGCTCAGACAACTGCAGTACATCCTCGAAGTCTTCCGCCAGGGCAATCACATTTCGGCGGCGGCCGATGCGCTGCATACCTCACAACCGGGCATCAGCAAACAGATTCAATTGCTCGAAGCGGAACTGGGCTTCGACATCTTTGTGCGCAAAAGGAACCGCATCAACGGGCTGACCGAACCCGGGCAGCAGGCCATTGCCGCAATCAAGCGGGTGTGGAATGAAATCGAGAACCTGAAAAACCTCGGCCAGGATTTCAGCGCGGAAGCGACGGGGCAGCTGACCATCGGCACCACGCACACCATGGCGCGTTATGTGCTGCCGAAAATCATCGAGAAGTTCATCAAAAAATATCCCGGCATCCGCCTCGGGCTGCGCCAGGGCAATCCGGAGCAGATCTGCGAATTGCTGGATGCCGGCGACGTCGACATCAGCATCGGACCGGATACCGTGCGCGAATTCCCGACACTGACGTCGATCGCCTGCTTTCCGCTGGCGCGCAGCGTGGTGGCGCCGGTCGGGCATCCGGTGCTGAAAGCCAAAACCCTGACGCTGAAGGAAATCGCCAAACACCCGATCATCACCTACGACCCGGCGTACAGCGGGCGCTGGAAAGTGATGAATGCCTTCCGCAAGGCGGGGATCGAGCCGAACATCGTGTTCGGCGCGGTCGATGCCGATGTCAGCAAGACTTATGTCGAACTGGGGCTGGGCATCGCGATCCTGACCACCATCACCTACAACAAGGCGCAGGACAGCGGTTTGCGCGCACGCGACGCGAGCCACCTGTTTGAACCGACGACGACCTACGCCCGGCTGCGCGCGAAATCGCATGTACGCAAGTTCGTCATCGATTTCATCCGCATGCTGGCGCCGCAGCTGGATGAAACGGCCATCCAGTCGGCGCTGGCCGGCGGCAAGCCGCGCTGAACCAGCCTGCGCCCTTAACTTTTACTGACCGTCTCGTGCAGCAGGGTGTTGGCCTTCAGCAGTTTTTCGTCGATGGTGATGCCGAGGCCGGGGCCGGTCGGCACATGGACATGGCCGTCGACGATCTTGAAATCGCTTTCCGGGCAGATCGGATCCTTCGCCGTGGCGTTGAGGCCCATCACGAATTCGGCGGCACCCATCATGCGCGCCTTGGGCACGCTGGCATAAAAATGCGCGCCGGCCGCGGCTTCGAGCTGTGACTGCACGGCAAGTCCGCCGCAGTTGAGCTGGATGTTTGCAGCTTCCGCCATTGCGGCGATTTTTTTGGCCGGCGTGATGCCGCCGATCTTGTAGAGCTTGATGCAATAGGCGTCGACCGCGCGGGCCTCGGCCAGCGCAAAGGCATCCTGCAGCGTGAACACCCCCTCGTCGGCCATCATCGGCACGCCACCCGCGGCACGGCGGATTTCCGCCATGCCTTTGAGGTCGCGGCGTTCGATCGGCTGTTCGATATAACCGAGGTCCATGGGGATGATTTCGGCGATGGCACGCAGCGAATCGGCCACCGTCCAGCCGGCATTGGGGTCGATGCCGATCATGATGTCGTCGCCGACGGCCTTGCGCACGGCGGCGAAGTTCGCCACATCGTGTTTCCAGCCGCGACGGTCGGCCATTTTCAGGCACAGCACCTTGATGCCGAATTCATCGACTGCGCGCTTGCTTTCTTCGATCATGGTCTGCACGTCATCCGCCATGCTCACCGACCATTCCAGCGGTATGCGCGGCTGGCAGCAGCCGCCGATCAGGTTGTAGAGGGGCGTTTTCAGCGCCTTGCCCATCGCGTCGCGCACGGCAATGTCGAGCACGGCGCGCGCCGCCGGATTGTTGGCGAGGCGGTTGTCGAACATTTCATTGATGGCTTCGATGTCGAAGATCGACTTGCCGAGCAGTGCCGGGCCGTAGATTTCCCTGATCGCGGCGACCATGCTTTGCGTGGTGTCGGCGACAAAATGGCCGGGGCTGATCGGCCGGATCTGCCCGGTGCCGACCACGCCGTCGGCGTGGACCTTCACCAGCACCGGCTTGCTGTTGATGCTGTCGTTGGGCCCGGTGTCGTAGACGCCGCTGGAGAATATGCGCTTCAGGCGCGTCGACAGGCTGGTGACGTAGATTTCGATGCGGTCAATCATGGCTAAGCCCCGGTGGTTTTCGCGACGTTCTGTTATTCGGGTTTGATGCCTGCGTTCTTGACGACTTTTTCCCAGCGCGGGATTTCCTCGCCGATGAATTTCCTGAATTCATCGGGTTTGTTGCCGACCGGCTCGAAACCCTGCTTCAGCATGCCGTCACGGATCGCCGGCACTTCCATCGCGGCGACGATTTCCTTCGACAGCGAGTCGACGATCGCTTTCGGCACACCGGCCGGCAGCAGCAGCCCATACCAGGATGCGGCGTAATAACCGGTCATGCTTTCGGCGATGGTCGGCACATTGGGCAGCGCCGAACTGCGCTTCGAAATCGACACGCCCAGGGCGCGCATCTTGCCGGCATTGACCTGCGGCAATGCGGCGGGAATCGAGGTGAACACCGACTGCACTTCACCGCTGATCACCGCGACCACCGAGGGCGCGCCGCCCTTGTACGGGATGTGCAGCATTTCGATGCCGGCGGTGGCCATGAACAGTTCCATCGCGAGGTGGGTCACGTTGCCGACGCCGCCCGAACCGAAGGACATGCTTTTGGGTTTGGACCTGGCCAGCGCAACAAAGCCCTTCACGTCCGTCGCGGGAAGGCCCGGATGCACCACCAGCACCGACGGCCCCAGCGCAACCAGGCTCAGCGGAATGAAATCCCTGCGGATGTCGAAGGGCAGCTTGATCGACAGGCTGGGGATGGCGATGGTCGAGTTGGCCATCAGCATGGTATGGCCATCGGGATTGGCCTTGGCCACGATGTCACCGGCGAGGTTGCCGGAGGCGCCCGGCCGGTTGTCGACGATGAACGAGGAGCCGTAGGCTTCGGTCAGTTTCTGGCCGATCGCGCGCGCCGCCAGGTCCGTGCCGCCGCCGGGACCGAAACCAACCACGATGCGCACCGGTTTGGAGGGAAATTTCTGCGCGGCGGCGATGCCGGATGGCATGGCCCATGCGACCAGTGCGGCAGCGAACACGGTGCACGCACAATACAAACTGCGATTCATGAAACGTCCTCCGTTATTGTTTTGGCACGGGCGGCCTGAAGCCGCCCGCCGGCGCGCACCGATGTGGTGGCGCGGATTATTACCGCTCAGGCCGCGACAGCATAACGCGTATGCGGCGGCAGGCTCAGCGCATCGGGCGCCTCAAACGGGCGATGGCCTTCGACCTGCGCGGCATAGAGCACGCGGCGGCTGTCCGAGTTGAAGGCGTCGCGGCGATGCAGCGTGGCGCGGTTGTCCCATACCACCACATCCCCCACCGCCCAGTGGTGCTCGTAGACAAAACGCGGGTCGGTGGCATGCGCCCACAGTTCATTGAGCAGGGCTTCGGATTCTTCGAGCGTGCAGCCATTGACATAGGCGCTGTGGCGGCGGCCGAGGAAAATCATGTTGCGGCCGGTTTCCGGATGCGTGGAAATGATCGGGTGGCTGGGGCCGGGGATGTCACGGATATCCATGTCCAGCGATGCGCCGGGCCGGATCTGCATCGCGGTATCGACGATGTTGGCCTGCTTGATGGTTTTGCCGACGATGCGCTTTTTCATCGCCGGCGACAAGGCGTCGTACGCGGCATAGCAGTTGGAAAAATAGGTGTGTCCGCCTGCCGGGGGGATTTCCACGGCCAGCAGCATGCGCGCCGCCGTCGGCTCCTCCTTGAACGAAAAATCCGAGTGCCACACCACTTCGCCGTCACCGAGGATGCCGACGGGTTTGCCGTTTTCGCGGACATTGGTCACCACCGTGACTTCGGGCGGCAGATTGAACACCTTGTTCGCGGTGCGCTCCTCAAGCCCGCGCTTGTGCAGGTTGGACGAGGTGACCGGCGTGCCGAAACGTTTGACCAGCCTGACCAGATCCTGCGCCGCGAATTTCTGCTTGCGGAATACCAGCAGCAGATGGTCGAGCCAGATACCGTGTAATTTTTGGAACGTGGCGTCGTCGATTGTGGTGAGATCAACGCCTTCAACTTCGGCGCCAAGGGCGGCTTGTGCCGGGATAACCTTGATCAGGCTTGGTGTTTGTGCGCTGGCTGTGGCGGTGGTCATGATGGTCAGTGCCTCCTGAAGACATGGGCTGCATAAATGACGGCAGGCGGGACAGTCGCACGCCTATTCGGAATAAACCTTCAGATAACTGGAGCGCCCGCCGTCGGCGGCGATGGTGGTGCCGGTCAGCATGCGCGATTCATCGGACGCGAGGAACACGGCGATGGACGCGATGTCATCGGGTTCGCCCTTGGAAAACGGATACAGCTTCTGGAACATGGCGCGCTCGCGCGCCGCGGTGCTGGGCTTCTCGATGTAATCCTTGCTTTCGTAACGGCTGATCTGGCGCTCGGTGCGGATCGAACCCGGCGCAATGGCATTGGCGCGGATGCCGTACTGCACGTACTGCGCCGCCAGGGTTTTGGTGAAGGAGATGATGCCGCCCTTGGTCGCGGCATAGGCCGGTTTGATCGAGCCGACCAGACCGAGGTGCGAGGTGACGTTGATGATCGAACCGCCGCCCGCCTTGATCAGATGCGGTATGCCGTGGCGGCAGGTGAGGAAGGGATGCAGCAAATTGAGTGCGATGGTCTTGTGCCAGACCTCGAGATCCATCTCGTGCACCGGATGGTCTTCCTGCGAGGAGCCGCCGGCGCAGTTGAAAATGACGTCAAGCCGGCCGAAATGCTGGACGGTCTTCGCAACCGCCTCGCGCACGCTGTCGTCATCGGTGACGTCGGTGTGGACAAACAATGCGCTGCCGCCGGCGGCCCGGATCTGCTTTTCAGCGCCTGCACCGGCTTCTTCATTGAGTTCGAACAGCGCGACCTTCGCACCTTCGCGAACGCAGGATAGCGCCGTCGCCTTGGCGATGCCGGCACCGGCGCCGGTCAGAAAAATCACCTTGCCTTCGAGTCTGCCCACGGTTTTTGTGCCTTCCACAATAACGCACCACTGCTCAAACAAGGTCCGGCTTCAAGCCCGCAGACTGCGGCACAGTAGCCCGGACAGCCTTTGAATGTAAAGAAACCCGGTATAACCCACAAGACTATTGAGTTATACAAACATAATTTTACGGTCTACTAAGACCAGCAGCAGAACGGCTTTGCTGCCGAATGTTTCCGGCTCAGGCTTTGCGGGAAGCTTGTTTGATGAAGTCCAGCGTGGCGCCGGCGCAGGCCTCGGCGTCACTCGCCGCGACGTGGTACGACTTGCCGGGCAGCACCAGCAAGCGCGAACCGGCAATCTGCCGCTGCCACTCGCGCGTGCGCTCCACCGTGCCCAGGCTGCTTTCCTCGGTGGTCACCACCAGCGTCGGGCATTGGATGTTGGGCAGCTCGGCGCTGATGTCGGCGTAATTGATGCCGCGGTTGAATCCGATCAGCGAGGACACAGGCGCGCGGCCCATGAACCGGGTCCACCACTCGACTCCCTCCGCCGGAAAATGTTCCCCCAGCCGGCCATCCATGGTGCGCCGTGCCCAGTGCTCGGCGCCGTGGGTTTCGTATTCCTCGATCAGCGCCGGAATCTGTTCGGCGCCGGGGCGTTTCGCCTGCGGCGTGCCGACAACGGTCAGTGACAGCACGCGCTCCGGACGACGTGCTGCAAACACACGCGCGATGGTGCCGCCGATTTTTGCCGCGACCAGATGAAAACGCTGAATCTGAAGGCTGTCCATCAACCGGCAGTAGTCGTCGATCAGCTGGTCGAAGGTCCATTCGTATTCACGCGGCATCGGCGTCGACTGGCCGTAGCCGCGCATGTCCGGGCGCACCACCCGGCAACGCCGCGCCAGCACCGGCACCCAGGCGTACCAGGACAGGCTGCTCTCGGCATTGCCGTGCAGCATCAGCACGGTTTCAGGTTGGGTCCACGGGTCGGTGAAATCATCGACCCGGTAAAACATCTCACAGTCGGGCAGCTGCAGCGTCGGCATGGTCGTGGGCTGCGCTTATTTTTTTGCCGCCAGCAGCCGCATCAGCCGGTCGGGGTTCGGCGCCTGCGCAAAATTACGCACCTCATTCAGCAATGCATCGACCTGCGCCGGGGCAAAACGTTTGAGCATTTCCGCCTTGAAGCGGGCCACGTGGTCGTCCAGCGTGAACGGGCGGGATGCGCTGCCCTTGGGCGCTTCGATGAATTTCTCCACCGTCTTGCCGGATTGCAGCGTGAACGTCACTTTCGCGCCCACCGACTGCTCGGTGCTGACCCGTTCGGCATCCGGATCCAGCGCGCAATCGATGCTTTTCGAAATCGCCATCACCGCCGGATCGGCCAGCGCGCCTTCGAAATCATCGATGTTGATGGTGAATCCCGGCGGAACCTTCCTGCCCTGCCTGACCACCATCGCCATGCAGTACGGCAGGCTCATCTGCCCGGCTTGCACATCCCTGGGTTCGTTGACGGTTAGCCGGCCCTGGATGATTTTCGGGATGCCGACACGGATCGCCTTGATGTCTGCGGCTTCGAGCTGATGCTCCCGGCACAGCTCGCCGGTGGCCTCGACGGCGGACAACACCCGGGCGCTGATGGCATGGGGTTTGATCGCGGTTTCGAGCAGCCGCCAGCTGCTGCCGAAACCGGCCGTGCCTTTTTCAAAATCATGGCCGTCGGCATAGGCGCGGGCAAAACCGTCGCGGCCCTCGAGGATGTCGGTCGGGCCGGAGAACCCGGCTTCCGCCAGCAAAGCGGCGTGCACACCCTCGCCGGCGGCATGTGCGGCATGGATGCGCTTGACCGTCGAGCCTGAGTGATAAAACTGCGTCAGTCCGCCGCTGAAGGACGCGACCAGGCCGATGGTTTCGGCGATGCGCGCAGTGCGGTCGCGGCCAGTGAACAGTAGGCTGGCTGCAGCCGTGGCTGCGCCGAAACCGCCGCAGGTGGCGGTGCTCTGGAAGCCGCGCCTGAAATGCGAAGGCTGGATCGACAGCCCGATGCGGATCATGTTCTCGTAACCGGCGGCGATGGCGGCGAGGATTTTGTCGCCCCGGAGATGACGTGCTTCGCCGATGGCCAGCGCCGCCGAAATCACGATGCAGCCGGGATGCAGCATGGAGCCGACATGCACGTCGTCGGCGTCGATGCTGCCCGAGTAGGTGGTGTTGACGAATGTGGCGCGTTCGGGATCGGTGCGGTCGGTCGAAAACAATACGGTCGAGTGGCCCTGCCCGCCCAGCTCGCGGGCCAGGTTGGTCGCCCACGCGCTCCAGGCCATGCGCTGTCCGAGCGAGGCCACGCGCAGGTAATCGAGCAGAAAAATGGTCAGGTGTTCCTTGACGTTTGCGGGCAGCGCGGCGTAATTCAGGCCGGCGGCAAATTCGGCAAAACGCAGTGTCGCCGGGGCCGGCGCGGTTTCCTCGGACATTCGATTCTCCAAAATTTCTTTTAATCGCCCGCAGCGATCATTCCCTGATGTTGGCCTTGGCAATGACCTTGCCCCACTTTTCGTAATCCGCCTTGTGGTAGGCGGCCAGTGCCGCCGGTGTGCCGCCGGAAGGTTCGGCGCCGTCAAGCGCGAGAGCTTTTTTGATGTCGTCGCTGGCCAGCACCTTGTTGCCCGCGGCATTGAGTCTGTCGACGATGGGCGCCGGCAAACCGGCCGGGCCGTAGAGGCCCCACCACTGGCTGGATTCAAAACCCTTGATGGTCTCGGCCACGGCCGGCAGTTCGGGCGCAATCGCGATGCGTTTGGCGCTGGTCACCGCCAGTGCCTTCAGGCGTCCGGCGCGCACCTGCGCGGACACGCTGGGGTATGCGGCGAACAGCACTGACACATTGCCGGCGACGGTATCGATGGTGGCGGGCGCCGCGCCTTTATATGGGACGTGCAGCATTTTGACGCCGGCCTGCTGCGAAAACAGTTCGCCGGTGAGATGGCTCAGCGTGCCGCTGCCGTTGGAGGCGTAGGCCAGTGCGCCGGGCTTGGCCTTGGCAATGACGATCAGTTCCTTGACCGTTTTCGCCGGCACCGAGGGATGCACCGTCAGCACGTTCGGTGCATCACCGATCTTGACGATGGGTGTGAAGCTTTTCAGCACGTCGTACGGCGCCTTGGCCCCCAGATGCGGGTTGATCGACAGCACGCTCGACGACGCAAACAGCAGGCCGTAACCGTCAGCCGGCAGGCGCGAGGCAATCTCACCGCCGATGATGCCGCCGGCGCCGCCACGGTTGTCGACGATGATCTGCTGACCGATCACGGCGGACAGCCGTGTGGTGAAGTGCCGCGCCACGATGTCGGCGGCGCCGCCCGGCGGGAAGGGCACGATGACGCGTACGGCCTTGTCGGGATAACCCTGCGCCTGCGCAGTGACGGACAGTACGACAGCAAACAGCGCGGACGGGAGGATTCGGGATGTATTCATGGCAAAGCCTTTTTCGTATGCGGATGAATCACAGCCGGTCAGCGGATTGACGGAATCCGCCGGGGGAAACCGCCAGGGCAACCCAGGGCTGGAAGGCATGGAACAGTGCAAAGCACCGCTTTTTCGCCGCGAAATTATAGCCCTGACGTCTGCGGCGAAGTGCGCGCAGTGCATATCGTGGGCGCCAGCCCGCAGTCCATCGGCAGCGCGTCGGCAAAAACCGGGCTTACGGAATCAACAAGGCAGCCCTGCCGGCAATCAATCCGTTTTCCAGCCGCCGGTGCACGACCTCGGCGTCAGCCAGCGGCGCTGTTTCAGTCACCAGCGGCCACAGGTCGCCGCGCGCCACCAGCTCCAGCGACTCCATGACTTCCTGCTTGGTCGCATAACGGCTGCCCATGACTTCGATTTCGCGGCGCATGATCGCTGGGCCGTCGGCATCAAAACGTTCGCTGTTGCCCGCCAGCAGCACCAGCCGCCCGCCCTTGTTGAGCCCGCCGATGGCGGATTCGATCGACTGTTTGGTGCAGATGAAGTCAAACACGACGTCGACACCCCGCCCCGCGGTCATTTCCTGCAACTGCTCGCTGACTGTGCCGTCGGTGGCGTCGATGGCCGCATCGGCCCCCTCCTTGAGGCAGGTTTCGAACTTGGCGGCCCGGGTATCCACCGCGATGATTTTGCGCGCATGCGCCCAGCGCGCCATCATCAGCATGTGCACACCGAGCCCGCCGCCGGCGCCGATCACGGCGACGGTATCCGAGGGCATGACCCGCGCCTTGCGCGTGACCTTCAGCGGCGTGGCAATGGCGTCGCAGATCACGCCGATTTCAGCGGGATGTTTTTTCCAGTCCAGGCCCTCGGGCAGCTTGATGAAATTAGGCGCCGGCAGCTTGATGTATTCGGCGTAACCGCCGTCAATCTCGCGGCCGACAAAACCCTTGAAGTTGTCGCACAGGGTTTCACGGTTGATGCGGCACCAGTAACAATGGCCGCAGGTCAGGTAAAAGTACGCCGTCACGGCATCACCGACCCTGAGACCGGTCACACCGGCGCCGGTGGCGACAATCTCGGCGGTGATTTCATGGCCGAGGATGCGCGGATATTGAATGGGCACACGGCCGGCGCGGGCATGATGCACGGTAAGGCCGGCACCACAGGCCAGCACGCGGGCCACGGCTTCGCCCGGACCCGGCACCGGATCCGGCACCGTGTCCAGTACAAGTGGCTGATTTTTCCCTTTCAGCAGCATGGCTTTCATGTGCTCTCCCCCTTTGTCGCAAATCTTACACTGATGAAGTATGTCCGGCGCCGCTTGCGCCGGTAGAATTGCATTTCCTCGCTGCAACTCCGCAGCGCATCCGCAGTCTTCCGGAATTCCATGTCTGATACGCCCGCCCGTCCGCCCCGCGACGCCATCCTGATTCGCGGTGCCCGCCAGAACAACCTGAAAAACCTGTCACTGGATTTACCGCTGAACGAGCTGATCGTCGTCACCGGCGTATCCGGCAGCGGCAAATCCTCTTTGGTGTTCGACACGCTGTATGCCGAGGGCCAGCGCCGTTATGTCGAAACTTTTTCGCCGTACGCGCGCCAGTTCCTCGATCGCCAGGACCGGCCGCAGGTCGACAGCATCGACGGCATCCCGCCGGCCATCGCCATCGACCAGGTCAATCCGGTGCGTACCTCGCGCTCGACCGTGGGTACGATGACGGAACTCAATGACCATTTGAAACTGCTGTTTGCCCGCGCCGCACATCTGCATTGCCGGAATTGCGGCGCACGGGTGGTGCGCGATACGCCACAAACCATTTTTGACGCAATGACCGCGCGCGCCAAAGCCGCCGGCGATCCGCGGCTGGCGATTGCCTTCCCGGTGCCAGTGCCTGCGAATTTCAAGGCCGATGAAGTCAAGGCACTGCTCACCGCGCAGGGTTACACGCGCTTCCTCCATGAAAGCAAGGACCATTTCGAAGTGGTGCAGGACCGGCTGCGCGCCGGCACTGCAGAACGCGGTCGCGTCATCGAAGCACTGGAAGCGGCACTGAAGGTCGGTCAAGGGCGCGTCAATGTGCATGTGCTGGCGGAGCCGGGACACCTTCCCCTTCAGGGGGAAGGTGGGGATCAAGGGAACACTTGGAGCGAAGCAGGGGGTGGCTCTATTGCGCGTTCCGGAAACCACCCCCACCCTAACCCTCCCCCTGAGGGGGAGGGAAATATGGTGTGGCGCTACTCATCGAATCTGCATTGCGCGGAATGCGACATCGCTTACGCCGAGCCGAATCCGAGCCTGTTTTCCTTCAACTCGCCGCTGGGCGCCTGCGACAGCTGCCGCGGTTTCGGCCGGGTGATCGGGCTCGATTACGGACTGGTGATTCCGGATGAATCCAAATCGCTGCGCGATGGCGCGATCAAGCCGTGGCAGACCCCGTCAAACAAGGAATGCCAGGACGATCTGCTGAAGTACGCGCGCCTGCGCGGCATTCCGCTGGACAAACCCTGGCGCGAACTGTCGGCCAAGGAAAAACGCTGGGTGCTCGACGGCGAACCGGAATGGGTGAGCTGGCGCAAATCCTGGCCGGGGGTGTGGTACGGCGTCGGCCGGTTTTTCAAATGGCTGGAAACCAAGTCGTACAAAATGCATGTGCGCGTGCTGCTGTCCAAGTACCGCGCCTACACCGAATGCAGGGCCTGCGGCGGTGCGCGGCTGAAAACCGATGCGCTGCTGTGGCGGGTGGGGTCGGCTGACAATGCCCGCCATGCCCTGGGTGAGCGCAAACGCTACAAACCGCTGGGCGTGAATTACAGCGACGAACAACTCGCTGCCCTGCCCGGGTTGACGCTGCACGATGTAGTGCTGCTGCCGCTGGAACGCACCCGGCTGTTTTTCGCCGCACTGGACCTGCCGGCGCCGCTGGATGAAGCCACCGACATGCTGGTCGGCGAAATCCGCACCCGGCTCGATTACCTGAACCAGGTCGGCCTCGGTTACCTGACGCTGGACCGCCAGTCGCGCACCTTGTCCGGTGGTGAAGTACAACGCATCAACTTAACCACTGCTCTCGGTACCTCGCTGGTCAACACCTTGTTTGTACTGGATGAGCCTTCCATCGGTCTGCATCCGCGCGACATGGGTCGCGTCATCGGCGTGATGCACAAGCTGCGCAACGCCGGCAATTCGCTGGTGGTGGTGGAACACGATCCGCAGGTCATGCTCGCCGCCGACCGCATTCTCGACATCGGCCCCGGCCCCGGCTCGCGCGGCGGTGAAATCGTCGGCTTTGATACGCCGGCGCGGATCATGGGCGCCAAGGATTCAATCACCGGCCGTTATCTGTCGGGGGAATTACGCGCTGCCGGTCATGAGGCGCCCCGCGTACCGACCAAAAATACGGCGCAACTGCGGCTGCGCGGCGTTAACGAACACAATCTGAAAATGATCGATGTCGATTTTCCCCTGGAGCGGCTGACCTGCGTCACCGGCGTTTCGGGTTCAGGCAAATCAACGCTGGTGCAGGACGTGTTGTACGCCGCGCTGCGCAAGGCACTGGGCAAACCGACGGAAGCGCCGGGCAGACACGACGGGCTCTATGGCGCGGATCAGATCAGTGACGTGGTGATGGTTGATCAGTCCTCGATCGGCCGCACCACGCGCTCGAACCCGGCCAGTTATGTCGGCGCCTTCGACGCCATCCGCAGCCGATTCTCGTCGGCACCGCTGGCACAGTCGCGCGGTTACACCGCCGGCACCTTCAGTTTCAATTCCGGCACCGGCCGCTGTCCGACCTGCAGCGGCAATGGTTTCGAGCATGTCGAGATGCAGTTCCTGTCCGATGTGTACCTGCGCTGCCCGGACTGCGACGGCCGGCGTTATCGTGCCGAGGTGTTGGAAATCACCGTCGACGGCAAATCAATCGCCGATGTGCTCGAGCTGACCGTCGCCGATGCGCTGGCCTTTTTCAACCACGCGCCGGATATCGCGCGCGTGCTGCGGCCCCTGACCGATGTCGGCCTGGATTACCTGAAGCTGGGCCAGCCGGTACCAACGCTGTCAGGCGGCGAAGCGCAACGCCTGAAACTCGCGGGTTTTCTTGCCGAGGCCGCACAGACCGGACGCAATGCGGTGGGCAAGCCGTCCCTCACCCCCAGCCCCTCTCCCAAAGGGAGAGGGGAGGCAAATGCTTCCCTTCTCCCTTTGGGAGAAGGGTCAGGGATGAGGGGGCCGGGCACGCTGTTCCTGTTCGACGAGCCGACCACGGGACTACATTTCGACGACGTGCGCAAACTGCTGGGTGCGTTCCGCAAGCTGATTGCCGCCGGCCATTCACTGATCGTGATTGAACACAACCTCGATGTGATCCGTGCTGCAGACTGGATCATCGACCTCGGCCCCGAGGGCGGGGATGCCGGTGGCGAACTGGTATGCACGGGTACTCCGGACACCATCGCCGCACACCCGGTCTCGCATACCGGCAAAGCCCTGCGCGACTACAGCGCTTCGCTGGGCGCGCCGGTCAAGCCGCAACCGCTGCCGATGACCGCCTTGCGCAACGGCAACAACATCAGCGTCAGCCATGCCCGCGAACACAATCTGCAGAACATCAGCGTCGACATCCCGCGCGGCAAGTTCACCGTGGTCACGGGCGTCTCGGGCAGCGGCAAATCGACGCTGGCTTTCGACATCGTGTTCGCCGAGGGCCAGCGCCGTTACCTCGAATCGCTGAATGCCTACGCCCGCCAGTTCGTGCAGGCGGCAGCGCGCCCCGATGTCGATGCGATTTACGGCATCCCGCCGACCGTGGCCATTGAGCAGCGCACCAGCCGCGGCGGCCGGCGCAGCACGGTGGCGACGCTGACGGAGATTTACCATTTCCTCCGCCTGCTCTACGTCAAACTCGGCACCCAGTACTGTCCCGACTGCGACGTTGCGATCGAACCGCAGAGCATAGCCCAGATCACCGCGCGCATCATGACGCAGTACCGCAACGACCGCATCGGCCTGCTCGCGCCGCTGGTGGTCAACCGCAAGGGTTATTACACCGATCTCGCGAAATGGGCGGCGGGCAAGGGTTACACCCACCTGCGGGTCGACGGCGAATTCATCCCGACATCCCCCTGGCCACGGCTGGCGCGGTTCAAGGAACACAATATTGAACTGCCGGTCGCCGACATCCGCGTCACGCCGGAGAACGAAGCCGCCTTGCGCGCCGGTCTGGCCACGGCGCTGGAACACGGCAAGGGCATCGTGCAGCTGCTGGGCGGACTCGACACGCTGGCCGAGGCGATGGCGAAAAAGGATGCACGCCGCATCAAGCTCACCGAAGTCGTGTATTCGATCAAACGCGCCTGCCCGTCCTGCAACAAGAGCTTTCCCGAACTCGACCCGCGGCTGTTTTCGTACAACTCCAAACACGGCTGGTGCCCCTCGTGTTTCGGCACCGGGCTGACGCTGGAAAAAATCGACTGGGACGAAGAGCGCGAAAAAACCGGCACCGAGGAACATGTGCTGGATTCCTGGCTGAACTGGCTGGAAGTCGATGAGCCCTGCCCGAGCTGCGACGGCCAGCGCCTGAACCCGACCGCGTTGGCGGTGCGTTACCGCAAACGTTCGATCGCAGCACTCGCCGCATTGCCGGTGGCAAAACTCGCGCGCGAATTCACCGATGTCTCGTTCAGCGGCCGCGAGGCGGCGATTGCGCGCGACATCGTCAGTGAAATCCGCAGCCGGCTGAGTTTTCTCGATGAAGTCGGTCTGGGTTATCTGGCACTGGACCGCGCCGCACCGACGCTGTCGGGCGGCGAAGCGCAGCGCATCCGCCTCGCGGCGCAACTGGGATCGAACCTGCGCGGCGTTGCCTACATTCTCGATGAGCCGACCATCGGCCTGCATCCGCGCGACAACCGCATCCTGCTCGATACGCTGGCGAAACTGCAAACCAAGGGTAATACCCTGATCGTGGTTGAACACGATGAAGACACCATCCGTCGCGCCGACCATGTCATCGACCTCGGCCCCGGTGCGGGACGCCGCGGCGGCCATGTCGTTGCGGCGGGCACCGCCGCCGAACTGCAGGCGAATCCGCAGTCGGTCACCGGCCGGCTGCTGGCGAAACCCTTGCAGCATCCGCTGCATCCGCCGCGGCGAGTCGACAAGCACACGCCCTCACTGTTCGTGCGCGAAGCGCAATTGCACAACCTGCAGCGCGTCACTGCGCGCGTGCCGCTGGGCCGGTTGACGGTGATCACTGGAGTATCGGGCTCGGGCAAATCGACACTGGCGCGCGATGTGCTGCACGCCAACCTCGCGCGGCCGGTCAACAACAAGTCAAAATCATCAATAAAAACAAATGGTTGCAATGAAATTACGGGCTGGGAGCCGTTGGGCCGCGTATTGGAAGTCGACCAGACGCCCATCGGCAAGACGCCGCGCTCCTGCCCCGCGACTTATGTCGGGTTTTGGGACACCATCCGCCGCCTCTACGCCGAAGCGCCGGAAGCGCGCATGCGCGGTTACACGGCGAGCCGCTTTTCGTTCAACACCAGGGGCGGCCGCTGCGAAGCCTGCGAAGGCCAGGGCGTGCAGAAAATCGAAATGAGTTTCCTGCCCGACGTCAAAGTGCCCTGCGATGTCTGCAATGGCGCACGCTTTGATACGGAAACGCTGGCGGTGCGGTTCAAGGAAAAATCCATCGGTGACGTGCTGGCGCTGAGCGTCGATGACGCCGTCGATTTTTTCGCGGCGCACCCTGCCATCCACCATACGCTGCGGCTGCTGCAGGACGTCGGCTTGGGTTACCTGACCCTGGGTCAACAAAGCCCGACGCTGTCCGGCGGCGAGGCACAGCGTATCAAGCTGGTGACTGAACTGGCCAAGGTCAGAACTCTACCCTCCCTCATCCCCGACCCTTCTCCCAGAGGGAGAAGGGAGGTATCAGCCTCCCCTCCCCCCTTGGGGGAGGGGCAGGGGCTGAGGGGACGGCGTACGCTGTATGTGCTCGACGAACCGACCGTCGGCCTGCACATGGCGGACGTCGAGAAACTGATCCATGTCCTGCACCGTCTGGTTGACGCCGGCAATTCGGTGGTGGTGATCGAGCACAACCTCGACGTGATGGCCGAAGCCGACTGGATCATCGACTTGGGGCCCGAAGGCGGCGACGGCGGCGGTCGCATCGTCGCCGAAGGACCGCCGGCGCAGATCGCCCAAAAATCCGCGCGTTCGCACACCGCGCGCATCCTCGGCGAATTCCTGAGGGAGCGCGGCTAGGCCTTGTGCCGGCCGACGCTCCAGCCGCGCCGGGCGAGGTGTTTCTCGCCGACTTCGGCGGGTTCTTTTTCCAGCGGCGTGGCCATGGTGTCGTTCCAGCGGTTGAGGAAGCCGAACAGCGCGATGACACCGGTGATCTCGACAATCTGCCCGTCCGTCCAGTGCTGCCGCATGCGCGCGAACAGTTCGTCCGTCACGTCATTGGGTTGCGCTGAGGCCGCGACCGTGAACTCGATGGCCACGCGTTCGGCCTCGGTGAACAGCGGGCTGCTGCGGTATTCCCACACGGCGTTGAACTTGTCTTCAGGGATGCCCAGCCGGAGCGACGCCCCGGCAGAATGCGCCATTCAGTATCGACAGCCATGCACCGAGCTCGACACGTGGCTGATCAGGCGCTTGAAGCCGACATCCACTTCGCTGTCAGGGCCCCACATCGCCCACGACAGCATGGCAAACCCTTTGGCGATTGCCGGTTTGTGCTGCATGATCAACGCCGCATTGGGTACAAAGCCGAGGGATTTTTTGAAGTTGGCGAGCGCCGCTCCGACGTCCGGGTCGTCGGTCAGCGGCAGCGGAGAAATACGGGGCATGGCTGCTCCTTGGTGGGATCGGTCAGGGTGCGGCATCAAGCGCAAATGGCGTCCGGCAGGACATGCCGCTTTCTCCTCCGGACAGGCAGGCGGCTGATTATAACGAGCCGGCCGGCATTGCATCACCGGCGGTTGCGGCGTCTATAATCGGTTTTCTTTTGCGCGGCAATTTACCGTCATGATCAGCCAAATACTGCAGGCTCACACCAAGGATCTGGGCGACGGTTTCGAAGTGCGGCGCCTGCTGCCCGCGGCAACGCGCAAGATGGTCGGCCCGTTCATTTTTTTCGACCACATGGGCCCGGTGCGTTTCGAACCCGGCCGCGCCATCGATGTGCGGCCGCATCCGCACATCGGCCTGGCGACGGTGACCTATCTGTTCGAGGGCGCGATCATGCACCGCGACAGCCTCGGTTATCAACAACGCATCGCCCCCGGCGACGTCAACTGGATGACCGCCGGCCACGGCATCGTGCACTCGGAACGCAGCCCGGACGACGAACGCTCAAAGGCGCGCGGCCTGCATGGCATCCAGACCTGGATTGCGCTGCCGAAAAACGACGAGCGCACCGATCCGGCATTTGCCCACCATCCCGCGGCCACGCTGCCGGTCAAACAATGGCCCAATGCGGAACTGCGCCTGATCGCAGGATCAGGCTGGGGACTGCAGGCGCCGGTGAAAATCTTCTCACCGATGTTCTACGCCGCGATCACCACCGGCGGCGCGGCACAGTTTGATCTGCCGGCGGAACACGCCGAACGCGCGATCTACGTCGTTGCCGGTGATGTCGGCGTCGGCGGCTCCGCCGTGCCGCCTCATACCGTCGCGGTGTTCGAGCCCGGCGTGCCGGTGACCGTGAGCACCGGTTCCGCCGCGCGCATCATGGCCTTCGGCGGCGCGACGATGGACGGCGACCGTTTCATTTCCTGGAATTTTGTCGCCAGCAGCAGGGAACTGATCGAAGACGCGCGCAACCGCTGGCGCGAACAGCGTTTCCCCGGCGTGCCCGGCGAAACCGAATTCATTCCGCTGCCTGACCGGTAAAGTGCGCGGTAGAATCGGCTGCAACAAACCAGCCGGGGAACACTCTTGAATATAGCCGCGATGCGCAAGGAATACATGCGCGCCAGCCTTGATGAGGCTGATGCCGCCGCCGATCCGTTTGCGCAATTCCAGCGCTGGTTTGATGAAGCGGTGCGTGCCGAACTGCCGACGCCGAATGCAATGACGCTGGCCACCGTGGCCGCCGACGGCGCGCCGGGGGCGCGTATTGTGCTGCTGAAAGGCGTGGATCAGCACGGTTTTGTGTTTTACACCAACTACCAGAGCCGCAAGGGTCGCGAACTCGCGGCCAATCCGCGCGCGGTGCTGGTGTTCCACTGGGTCGAGCTGGAGCGTGAAGTGCGCATCGAAGGCGCGGTCGAAAAAACCAGCGCCGCGGAATCCGATGCGTATTTTTCCAGCCGCCCGCTGGGCAGCCGCCATGCCGCCATTGCATCACCGCAAAGCAGCGTGGTCGCCAATCGCGCCGCACTCGAAAGCCGTTTTGCCGAAGTCGCAAAAAACCAGGGGGATGCACCGGCACGCCCCGCATACTGGGGCGGCTACCGGTTAAACCCTTTTGCGGTGGAATTCTGGCAGGGCCGGCGCAACCGGCTGCACGACCGCTTGCTTTATACCCGCGCCAATGGGCGCTGGGGCATCAGCCGGCTGGCGCCTTGACCGGAGGCGTATCCGGCTTGCCATGCCGCCGTTGCCACTCGGTCTCGAGTTCGGCATCGGTTTTATAGTGCGGCACGCGGAAGATATAGCGGTACCAGTTCTGCGGCCGGAACGGACGGTCTTTGGTCTCCTGCTCCCAGTAGCGGTCGCCCAGCGCAATGTTCTGCTGCTGATCCATTTCCCAATGCCGGCGTGAACGCGGACTGCCGAACAGGTAGAGGCGGCCGTCAACGATTTTGAAGGTATTGGCGCCGATATTGGCTTTCAACGCATAAGGCGCACCGCTGGCGCAGAAGCCGCCATACGCCGGCACATAACGCTGCGGTGCTGCGGTAAACATGCTGCGATGCTCCTCGCTGGCAAAACGATAGACGTAGCCGTCGTGCAGCGCCTTGATCTGCGGATCACCCGGCACGGCCTTGCCCTGGGTGTGATACGCGACGGGATCGTTGCCGCGCAGCATCAGCTGCGAATCGGCGCCGTCCGACACCACGTTCATCGTCGCGCAGCCGGGCAACAGCGCCAGCAACAGCAGCAAACACAACAGGCGTGGCGCAAAGGACAGGTTTTTCCGGGTCATGACATGCACCTCCATGGCCACATCTTACGACGTTCGTGTCCGCACCGGCGATCGACCATGCATCGCGTTATACTCTGCGCCTTTACGGCTTTGCCGCCCCGCCATCTTGGCTTTCCCGCTTTCCGCCCGTCATTACGAATCCCTGCTGGCCTGGTATTTCGTCTCGATCTGGGGTTCCGGCTTCCTCGCCACCAAAATCGGCCTGCAGCACGCCGCGCCGTTTACCTTCCTCGCGCTGCGTTTCGCCTTCGGCATCCTGTGCCTGATTCCGATCGTGCTGATCTGCAAACCGCGCTGGCCGGAGCGCCGTGGTGAGTACGGCCACATCCTCGCGGCCGGGCTGCTGATGCACACCGTGCACCTTGGCGGCAGCCATTACACCCAGTACCTCGGCATGTCGGCGGGCATCACTGCAGTGCTGCTGTCGATCCAGCCGCTGCTGACGGCGGTGATCGCCGGACGCTGGATGGGCGAACGCCTCGGTCCGCGGCAGTGGCTGGGCATCGCCATCGGGCTGGCCGGCGTGACGCTGATCGTCTGGCACAAGATCGACGTGCGCGAGGCCACGCTGGGCGCGCTGCTGGCGGTGACGGTATCGCTGATCGGGGTGACCGCCGGCACCCTGTACCAGCGCGTGTACTGCCCGGCGGTCGACCTGCGCGCGGCGGCATTGATCCAGTTCGCCGGCAACATCGTCGTGCTTGCCCCGCTGGCGTGGTGGGTCGAGGGCGCCGGGGTGCGCTGGTCGTGGACTCTGGCGGGCGCCATCGTTTTCCTGGTGATTTTTGCCTCAATACTCGCCGTCAATGCGCTGCATACGCTGATGCGCCGCGGCCAGGCGACGCGGGTCACCAGCCTGATTTACCTGACGCCGATTTTTGCGGTGGCGCTGAAACTGGCCCTGTTCGGCGTGGTGCCGACCGCGATTTCCCTGGTCGGCATCGTGATCACCTGCCTCGGCGTGGCCCTGGTGTCTTGGCAAATCCGGCCATCGCCGAAAGCCGCCGCATGAGCATCCGTCTTGTACTGCTGCTGACCATCCTGCTGCACCTGGCGTTTGCCGGCTCACGCGTCACGCTGTCGCTGTTCGCGCTGCATCTGCAGGCCTCGGCGCTGACCGTGGGCCTGCTCATTTCACTGCTCGCCGCGGTGCCGCTGGTGTTTTCGGTGGGCTGGGGCCGCACCATCGACCGCATCGGCGTGCGCATGCCGCTGTTCATCGGATCCGGCGCGGTGCTCGCCGCGCTGCTGCTGGCCGTCGCGGTACCGCGCATTGAAACCCTGTTCATCTTCAGCGCGGTGACCGGCAGCGGATTCATGCTGGTGCATATCTGCGTCAACCAGGCCATCGGCCTGCTCGGCACGCCGGAGCAGCGCTCGCGCAATTTCAGCCTGCTCGCGCTGGCATTTTCAACCTCGGGCTTCCTCGGTCCGATGATTTCCGGTTTTGCCATCGACCTGATCGGCCACCGGCTGACCTTCCTGCTGCTGGGCACCAGCGTGGTGGCTGCCATCGCGTTGCTGCTGACGCGGCCGATCACGCTTGCCGCGCATCCGGCGCCGGCCCATGGCGCCGCCCGCAGACGCGTCAGCGATCTGTTCCGCATGCGCGGCCTGCGCCGCGCCTTCGTCGCCAGCGCGACCCTGTCGATGGCCTGGGACCTGTTCACCTTCGTCACGCCGATCCACGGCACCAGCCTCGGACTTTCGGCATCCACCATCGGTTTGATCCTCGGCGCCTTTGGCGGTGCGATTTTCCTGGTGCGCGTATTGCTCCCGCTGCTGGCGCACCGGGTGCGCGAATGGCCGCTGGTGATCGGCGGCATGTTCGCCACCGGCGCGGCGATGGCGGTGTTTCCGCTGATCGAGCAGGTGCCGCTGCTGATGGCGGTGGCTTTTGCGCTCGGGCTGGCGATCGGCGGCACCCAGCCGATGATCATGGCGCTGCTCTACAACGCAGCACCGCCGGGACGCGGCGGCGAAGTGGTGGGTGTGCGCACTTTTCTGCTCAACCTGACGCAGGTCGGCATTCCGCTGCTGTTCGGCATCCTCGGCGCGACGCTGGGCATGACTCCGGTGTTCTGGGCGATGGCTGCCGTGCTGCTGCTGGGGGGCGCCTACGTCAGCAGGAGATAGAGGGGAAAACGCAAGGGCGGGACAAAAAGCGCGCGTGGGATAACGTCATTACCGTGCAAAAGAAACGGGGCGCCTGAGCGCCCCGTTGCAGTTCCGCCGTGAAACAGATTATTTCAGGTGCTTGTTGACCAGTTTGGTCATTTCAAACATCGACACCTGTTTCTTGCCGCCGAAAACGTCTTTCAGTTTCTCATCGGCATTGATGTTGCGGCGGTTCTTGCTGTCCTGCAGGCCGTGCTTCTTGATGTAGGCCCAGATTTTCTTGGTGACTTCGGTACGCGGCATCATGCCGTTGCCGATCACCGCACCGAGCGCTGCGCTCGGCTGCATGGGCTTCATGAAAGCGGCATTGGGTTTACGCTTCGCGCTGCTTTTCTTTTTCTTCGCAGCAGGTTTCTTGGTAGCTTTTTTCTTTGCAGCCATCGATTGTTCTCCCGTGTAGGTCCGGATTGGATCAGTTGGTCAGGTTAGTCTGGTTTGCCGTGATAGCGCACGGTGACGAGAGGATGCCGAGGGAAAACGCCTTTGTCAATGTTTGCCAGAGGGAAAATAAGAGCGTACAGCAGGCACGGCAACCGGCATCTGCCGACGGTTGCCCCATCGGAATGCACATCGTTTGTATGTCCGGCCGACTCGCAGCACAATAGCGCCTCCCTCGCCCGCCGCATCCTGAAGCTCGGCCGCGGCGCAAGAGCAGAAACAAATCAATGACCTAACCGGGGAATTTGAATTGTGTATCTGCAACATCCGTGATCAATGCAAGGGCAGCACAACGTCGCCGCACGGTGACGCCGTGCCGCAATTTGCCCGGTTAAATGCCCATTAATCATGGCCAGACAACTCTCCCTGTTCGAGGGTGATGCCCGTACCGGCGCGCCACGCCAGGCCATTGCCGCTGCGCCGGTCACACAGGAAGTACGTGATCTGGCACGACAATTACCCCCGGGCCTGCGCCTGGGCACATCGTCATGGCATTTCCCCGGTTGGCGCGATCTGGTCTGGGCGGATGCGGTAACACCCGGCGACCTGTCGCGCCACGGCCTCGCCGCCTACGCGCAACATCCGCTGCTCGGCACTGTCGGCGTGGACCGGTCGTTTTATGCGCCGCTGTCGGCGCGCCAGTACCAAATCTACGCCCGTCAGGTTCCTGTCAGCTTTCGTTTTGTAGTCAAGGCGCCCAGCCTGCTGACCAGCCCGTGGATCTACGGCGAGGATGGCGGCAGGGGTAAAAACAATGCGCTGTTTCTCGACGCGGCTTATGCCGTCGAGCAGTTTGTCGGCCCCGCCGGCGAGGGGCTGGGCGCAAAGGCAGGGCCGCTGCTGTTCCAGTTTCCGCCGCTGGGGCGCACGCTGACGCGGGCGCCCGAGCAGTTTGTTGCGCGACTGCAGGAATTCCTCGACCGCTTGCCGCAGGGCCCGCTGTACGCCGTGGAAGTGCGCGATGACCGCCTGATCACGCGACGGTTTTTCGCCGCATTGAAGGAGGTCGGGGCACGTTATTGTCTCGGCGTGCATCCGCGCATGCCGCCGGTCGCCGCGCAAGCGGCGGCGATGTCCGGATTCGGCCCGGGACCGCTGATCGTGCGCTGGAATCTGCGCTCGGGTTACAGCTATGAGGAGGCCAAAACACGGTTTACGCCGTTCGACCGGCTGATCGACGAAGACAGCGCGACGCGCGAATCCATCGCACGGCTGTGCACCGCGGCGCTGGCGGCGGGCCAGGATTGCACGGTGATCGCCAACAACAAGGCTGAAGGGTCCGCACCCCTGACGCTGATCAAGCTGGCACAGGCCATCATCACTTCCGCGCGGCAGCGCCAACACGCCGGCGAAACGTGAGAAATCTCACATGGACCCCGCCGCCGGCGCCGGTTATTTTTTCAGTCGCTGTGCGAACTGCTTGCGGAATTTGGCGACCTTGGGCGAGACCACGTACTGGCAGTACGGCTGGTGCGGATTGCGCTCGAAATATTCCTGGTGATACTGCTCGGCCCGGTAAAACTGCGGCGCCGGCGCAATTTCGGTGACGATGGGCCGGCTGAACGCTTTCGCCTCGGTCAATGCGCGGATCGTCGCTTCTGCGGCGGCCTTCTGCTCCGGCGTATGGAAAAAAATCACCGAGCGATACTGGGTGCCGATGTCGTTGCCCTGGGCGTTCAGCGTGGTCGGGTCGTGTATCGCGAAAAAGATGTCGAGGATGTCACGGTAAGTCACCACTGCGGGATCAAACGTCACGCGGATGACTTCGGCGTGGCCGGTGTCACCCCCGCAAATGTCTTCGTAGGTCGGATTCTGCAGGTGGCCGCCGCTGTAACCGGACTCGACGGACTCGACACCCCGCAGGCTGTCGAAAACCGCTTCGATACACCAGAAACAACCACCACCGAGGGTGGCCACTTCGCGTGCGCCTGCATGTTCACCGCTGGCCGGCATGGATGTCTTCTCCTTGTGTTGGTCCAGACGCGAATCAGTCGCTGGCAATGCCGCTTCCTGACAGCCGGACGGGTTATGCCTTGCGGTGGTATCCGGTCACGCGCTCCACTTCGTTGCGCGAGCCGAGGATCACGCCGATCCGCTGGTGCAGCCGGGTCGGCTGCACCTCCAGTATGCGCTCGTAGCCGTTGGTGGCCGCTCCCCCCGCCTGCTCGACAATAAACGCCATCGGATTGGCTTCGTACATCAGCCGCAGCCGGCCTTCCTTGTGTTTGGCGTCCTGCGGATACATGAAAATGCCGCCGCGCGACAGGATGCGATAGACGTCGGCCACCATCGAGGCCACCCAGCGCATGTTGTAGTCCTTGCCCAGGGGCCCTGTCTTGCCGGCCAGGCATTCGTCGATGTAGCGCTTCACCGGTGCGCCCCAATTGCGCATGTTCGACATGTTGATCGCGAATTCGGCGGTATCGGCGGGAATTTCGATTTTCGGCTGGGTCAGCACCCAGCTGCCGAGCTCGCGATCCAGCGTGAAGCCGGCGACGCCGTTGCCCACCGTCAGCACCAGGATGGCCGACGGACCGTAGACCGCAAACCCGGCGGCCACCTGCCGCACCCCCGGTTGCAGGAACGCCTGTTCGTTCGCTTCGCAGCCTTCGGGACAGCGCAGCACCGAAAAAATGGTGCCGATCGACACATTGACGTCGATGTTCGACGACCCGTCGAGCGGATCCATCAGCAGCAGGAATTCGCCGCGCGGATAACGGTTGGGAATCTGGTGCGGGTGCTCCATCTCCTCGGAGGCCATCGCGGCGAGGTGGCCGCCCCACTCGTTGGCTTCGAGCAGCACTTCGTTGGATATCACGTCGAGTTTTTTCTGCGCCTCGCCCTGCACGTTGTCGCTGCCCGCATTGCCGAGGATGCCGGTCAGCGCGCCCTTGCTGACCGCGTTGCCGATCGATTTGCAGGCGCGCGCAACGACTTCGATCAGCAGGCGCAACTCCGCGGAAACCACGCCTTTTTCGCGCTGTTGTTCAACCAGATACTGCGTGAGTGTAATGCGCCGCATGTTTTCTCCACTAATGAACCAAGCCCGGCACGCCGGGTCTGTAGACAAAGATTATCCGATATACTGGTTTTAACCGGGGGACACAAATGATGTGCATGATTTTCAAAGGTATTTTCTGGCGTCTTGCGCTGCTCACCGCGCTGTTCGCGCCGGCGCTGGCACAAGCGCAAACCGCTCAGCCGGCAGCACCGGCAAAACCGGCGGCGAGCGCTGCGGTTGCCACCTTCGGCGGCGGCTGTTTCTGGTGCGTCGAGGAAGCCTTTGACAAGGTGCCCGGCGTCATTTCAACCACCTCCGGCTATATGGGCGGACACACCAAAAACCCGACTTATCCGCAGGTTTCAGCGGGCAATACCGGTCACAACGAAGTGGTGCAGGTGGCCTACGATCCGGCAAAAGTGAGCTACGCGCAATTGCTGGACACCTTCTGGCGCAACATCGATCCGACCCAGGCCAACGGCCAGTTCTGCGATCACGGCTCGCAATACCGCAGTGAAATTTTTTATCACAATGACGATCAACGCAAGGCGGCCGAGGCATCAAAGGCAAAACTGCTGAAAGACAAGCCGTTCAGCGGCGACATCAAGACGCTGATCACCAGGGCGGCGGAGTTTTATGCGGCGGAGGAATACCACCAGGACTATTACAAGAAAAATCCGGTCCGTTACACCTATTACAAGACCGGCTGCGGCCGCGCCGCGCGCCTGAAGGAAGTGTGGAAAACCCAATAAGCCGGCGGCGATGCAGAAGCGCCTGCTGCTGATCGGCGGCGGCCACAGCCACATCGAAGTCATCCGGCGCTTCGGCCTCGACCCCGAACCGGGTGTTGCGCTCACCCTGGTCAGCCCGCATCGCCACACCGCCTATTCGGGCATGCTGCCCGGCTACATTGCCGGGCACTACCGCTTCGGCGATTGCCATATCGATCTTGATGCGCTGTGCCGGCAGGCCGGCGCAGACCGCATCGAAGCCGCCGCCGGCAGTCTCGATCTGGCAAAGCGCGTCGCGCGCTGCGGCGCGGGCACGGAGCAGTTCTTCGACGTGCTGTCGATCGATGCGGGCTCGGTACCGGTGCTGGCGCCGATTCCCGGCGCAGACCGCCATGGCATCGCGATAAAACCGGTTGCGCAGTTCCTGCAACGCTGGGCCGTATTGCTCGCGACGGCGCGCAAAGCCGCAACGGATATGCAGATCGCCATCGTCGGCGCCGGCACGGCGGGCATCGAGGTTGCGCTGGCCATGCAGCACCGCATCCGCAACGAAGGCGGGCGGGCGCGGTTCACGGTGATCGGCGACGGGCCGGTGATACTTGCCGCTCATCCGCGCGGCGTACAACGGCGTTTTGCTGCGATCATGGCTACACGCGGCATCGCGCTGCGCCTCAACACCCGGGTGCAGGCTGCGGAACCGGGTGCGCTGGTGCTGCCCGGCAACGAGCGCCTGGCTGCGGACGAAATCATCTGGATGACCGGCGCGGCGGCACCGGCATGGCCGCGCGTCAGCGGACTGCAGACCGACGCAGACGGTTTCATCGCGGTTGACCGGCACCTGCAGTCGCTGTCGCACGCGGCAGTTTTTGCCGCGGGTGACGTGGCTTCGATGCAGCATGCGCCGCGGCCCAAATCAGGTGTGTATGCGGTGCGCCAGGGACCGCCGCTGGCGGAAAATCTGCGGCGCGCGCTGC
Source organism: Burkholderiales bacterium (assembly GCA_019749945.1). Classification (GTDB taxonomy): domain Bacteria; phylum Pseudomonadota; class Gammaproteobacteria; order Burkholderiales; family SG8-41. The sequence continues at coordinate 44,925 of JAIEPF010000021.1, read as the reverse complement.
GCGGCGCCCTCCTGATCGAATATCACCCGCAAGCCCGCGCGCTGGCACTGATCAGCACCGGTGACCGCCATGCGGTGGCGTCGTACGGACCGTTTGTGTTTGGCGGCGCATGGGTATGGCGCTGGAAAAATTACATCGACATGGCGTTCATGCGCCGTTATCGTGTCGGAAAATCATTGTAACATATTGATTTTATTGAATTTTTAGTCAACGGTGACGCGCGCGAATTTGCGCTTGCCGACCTGCAGCACCACGCACGCACCGCGCGCGAGTTTGAGCGACTTGTCGCTGATTTTTTCACCGTCCATTTTGACCCCGCCCTGTGCCAGCATGCGCAGCGCATCCGAGGTGCTGGGCGTCAGCCCCGCCATTTTCAACACCGCTGCAATCGCCAGACCGCCGGCCTCACCGGCAAGTTTTACTTCTGCGATGTCTTCGGGAATTTCATGCTGCCTGAAACGCGCCTCGAAATCGGCCAGCGCAGTGCGTGCCGCATCCGCGCCGTGGAAACGGCCGACGATTTCCTGTGCCAGCGCCACCTTGATGTCGCGCGGGTTGCGTCCGGCGGAAACCTCGCTGCGCCACTGCCGGATGGTCTGCAGCGGCTCGAAGGACAGCAATTCGAGGTAACGCCACATCAGTTCGTCCGACACCGACATCAGCTTGCCGAAAATCTCGTTGGGCGCTTCCTGGATGCCGACATAATTGCCCAGTGATTTCGACATCTTGTTGACGCCGTCGAGACCCTCGAGCAGCGGCATGGTCAGGATGCACTGCGGCGCCTGGCCATGGTTTTTCTGCAGCTCGCGCCCCATCAGCAGGTTGAATTTCTGGTCGGTGCCGCCGAGTTCGACATCGGCCTTCAGCGCCACCGAATCATAGCCCTGCACCAGCGGATAAAGGAATTCGTGGATGGCAATCGGCTGGTTGCCGCGATAACGCTTGGAAAAATCATCGCGCTCCAGCATGCGCGCGACGGTATGCGAAGCCGCGAGCCGGATCATGTCGACCGCGCTCATGCGGTCCATCCAGGTCGAGTTGAACACCACCTCGGTGCGTTCGCGGTCGAGGATGCGGAACACCTGCTCTGTGTAAGTCTCCGCGTTGCGCGCGACTTCCTCGCGCGTCAGCGGCGGGCGTGTCGCATTTTTGCCGGTCGGATCACCGATCATGCCGGTGAAGTCACCGATCAGGAACAAGACATGGTGGCCGAGTTCCTGGAACTGGCGCAGCTTGTTGATCAGCACAGTATGGCCCAGGTGCAGATCCGGCGCCGTCGGGTCAAAACCGGCCTTGATGCGCAAGGGCCGGCCACTGGCGAGTTTTTCGCGCAATTCGGGCTCGCGCAGCAGTTCGTCGCAGCCGCGGCGGATGATCTCGATCTGGTGATCGATGCTGGTCATGGCGTGTGGTATTTCACAGTGCAAAAAACGGGTTTTCCCGCCCCCGGTACTCTGCTAAGCTTCGGGCTGAAAATTGCTTGTAAATTCGCTGTAAATCCCGTTTTAAATCATAAGGCAAGCGCATGTTGTCGGCGCGATTCGCGATTCTAGCGCAAAAACTTTCAGGCTGGCTTCAGGGCGGCGCGGCACGGCGCGTGCTGCTCGCGCTGGTGTTGCCGTTTGTCGGCGTAATGGCCGCTTTCGGCATCGCCCCCGACACGGTGACCGACACCGTGGCACGCGAGAACGTGGTCGAGGAACTGGCCCTGCCGGCGCTGCCCCTGGCCGACACGTCCGGCGAAACCTACTGGCACGAAACGCGCATTGAGCGCGGCGACACCATCGCCTCCATATTGCAGCGCCTGCAAATCGACGAGGCCGGCGCGGCCTTGCTGCTGCAGCACACGCGCGAGGCCCGCTCGCTGTACCGGCTGATCCCGGGCCGCACGGTGCGCGCCCGGACCACTGCCGACGGCCGGCTGCTGGCGCTGCGTTACCTGAACGGCACGCAATTGCTCAAAATCGACCAGAACGGCAGCGACGCGCTGCAGGTCTGGGAAGGCCCCGCCGAGGTCGAAACCCAGGTGCACATGCGTTCCGGCGAAATCGCCTCCTCACTGTTTGCCGCCACCGACGCCGCCGGCATCTCCGACGCGGTCGCCGTGCAGATTGCCGACATTTTCTCCACTGATATCGATTTCCATCGTGACCTGCGCCGCGGCGACCGGTTCTCCGCCATTTACGAAGTGCAGTACCACCAGGGCGAACCGGTGAAAACGAACCGCCTGCTGGCTGCTGAATTCACCAATCAGGGCAAAACCTTCCATGCGGTATGGTTCCAGAACCCCGGTGGCGAAGGCGGTTATTACACACTGGACGGCAAAAACATCCGCAAGGCCTTCCTGCGCTCGCCGCTGGAATTCTCGCGCATCAGTTCGGGCTTCACGCGGGCGCGTTTCCATCCGGTGCTGAAAACCTGGCGCGCGCACACCGGCGTCGATTACGCGGCACCCACCGGCACACGGGTCAAGGCCACCAGCAGCGGCATCGTCGAATTCGCCGGGCGCCAGGGTGGTTACGGCAATCTGGTGGTATTGCGGCACCAGTCGAAATTCACCACCTGGTACGGCCATTTGTCGGGTTTTGCACCGGGCATACAGCGCGGCAAACGCGTGAACCAGGGCGACATCATCGGTTATGTCGGCAGCACCGGACTCGCCACCGGCCCCCACCTGCATTACGAATTCCGCATCAACAACACCCACCAGGATCCCTTGCGCGTCGCCATGCCGCCGGCGCCGCCGCTGGCACCGCAGTACCGCGCCGCGTTTGATGAAGCCACGCGTCCGATGAGCGAGCGCCTCGCGTTGCTGCGGCAAATCCAGGCCCGTTAAGCAAGCGCGCGATGCCCGGTCTGTATATCGGGTTGATGTCCGGCACCAGCATGGACGGCATCGACGCCGTGCTGGCCGATCTCGGCACCACCCCGAGACTGCTGCACCACGCCCACCAGCCGTTTTCGCCGCAGCTGCGCGCCACGCTGCTGGCGCTGAACGAACCAGGCAACGATGAACTGCATCGCGCTGCGCTGGCGGCAAACGCGCTGGCGCTGGGTTATGCCACGGTGGTGCACACCCTGCTGACACAGTCACAGCTGACTGCCGGCGAGGTCACCGCCATCGGCTGCCATGGCCAGACCGTGCGCCACCACCCGGAATCCGGCTACACCCTGCAGCTGGTCAACGGCGCACTGCTCGCCGAACTGGCCGGCATCCGCGTGGTCTGCGATTTCCGCAGCCGTGACGTCGCCGCCGGCGGCGAAGGCGCGCCGCTGGTGCCGGCCTTCCACCGTGCCGTCTTCGGCCACCCACAGCAGTCGCGGGCGGTGATCAATATCGGCGGCATCGCCAATATCACCAGCCTTCCGGCACAGGGTGACGTCACCGGCTTCGACTGCGGCCCCGGCAATATGCTGATGGACGGCTGGATCATGAAGCACCAGGGTGTCGCCTACGACGCCGGCGGTGCCTGGGCGGCGCAAGGCACGGCAATACCGGAGTTGCTCGACCGCCTGCTGGCGCATGAATTTTTCGACCGGCCACCGCCGAAAAGCACCGGACGCGACCTGTTCAACCTGAAAAATCTTGAAGCGGTGCTGGCCGGCGACGAACGTCCGGTGGATGTACAGACCACACTGTGCGAACTGACGGCAACAGCCATCACCCGCGCGCTGAATGTGTACTGCGCCGATGCCCGTGAGGTTTATCTGTGCGGCGGCGGCGCGCGCAACGATGCGCTGCGCAAGCGCCTCGCAGCACTGCTGCCGGACCGGCGTGTGGCCGTCACCGACGAACTGGGCATCGCCGCCGAGTCAGTGGAAGCGGCCGCATTTGCATGGCTGGCGCAACGTACGCTGGCCGGCGAACCCGGCAACCTGCCGCAGGTCACGGGTGCACGCGGCCTGCGTGTACTGGGTGCAATCTATCCGGCCTGATCAATTGGCCCCTGAAAAACAAAACGGGGGCCGAAGCCCCCGTTTGATTTGCTGCTGAAGTTTCAGCTCAGGCGGAAAACGACGAACCGCAACCGCAGGTGGAGCTGGCGTTCGGATTCTTGATCACGAACTGCGCGCCCTCGACGTTTTCCTGATAGTCGATTTCAGCGCCAGTCAGATACTGCAGGCTCATCGGATCAACCAGCAGCGTGACGCCGCCTTTTTGCAGCGAGGTGTCGTCTTCGTTCACCGCTTCGTCGAAGGTGAATCCGTACTGGAATCCGGAGCAGCCGCCGCCGGTGACAAACACCCGCAGCTTGAGTCCGGGATTGCCTTCTTCTTCGATCAACTGCCGCACTTTGGCCGCGGCGTTCTCGGTGAACACCAGCGGATCCGGCATCATTTCCACAACTGCATTCATGGCTTGCTCCTGATTCAGTACTGCACTACGCAGGGAACCATTATATCCCCCCGTTCCTGCCGGCGCTTAATCCACCGCCGCGGGCTTGAATTTGACGACCTTGTCGGCTTTGACGTCATCTTGGTAGACCAGCCGGCCCTGAACGACCGCGCCCAGCTGCATTTCCAGGGTCCGGTAATACACATCCCCTGTGACATTCGCTTTGCTCTGCAGTTCGACGTAATCGGCGGCATGCACCGGCCCGACCACCGTGCCGTTGATAACCACGTGGGAGACGCGGATTTCGCCTTCGATGCGGGCGGCCTCCGACAGCACCAGCGTGCCCGGTTTGCCTTCAACGGAAACCACGTTGCCATGCACCAGGCCATCGACGCGCAGCCCGCCATCGAAGGTCAGATCGCCCTTGATCACGGTGCCCGCGCCGATCAGGCAGTCGATGCGGTTCTGTGGCTTGCTGGGTTTATTGCCGAACATGATGTGTCTCCCGCTATGAAATCGTGACATTGTGGGTCAGTTTCGGCGCCTCGGAATTGCCTTCGAACACGCGCACCTGCAGACCCTTGACCACCGCGTTGGGCGCGATCCGGAACATGCCCTCGACGCGCTGGAACAGCTTGAAACTGACCTGATATTCCCTGGACGCCGCCTTCGGATCCTGCGGCAGCATCAGGACTACTTTACGGCCATCCTGCTGCAGATTCAATACGAACTGCAAACGGCCGTTGAATTCCTTGGCCCGCTCCCCCGTCTGCACCAGCAGCAGCTGGTAGCGGTATTCACCGGGCACGGTCTCCGGCATCAGCCGGAAACGATTGACGCTGACGGCGCCCTCCTTGCCGGTGGCGGCGGTCAGCGACTGGAAAAACGCGAGGTCTTCCTTCAGCGTGGCGTTTTCCTGGGCCAGCGATTTGACCTGCCGCGCCAGATCACCGTAAGTCGCGCGTTCGATCTGCAACTGGCGTTCGGCGGCCGCGGTTTTGGCATTGAGCTCGGCGAGCTCAATCTGCTGCTGGCGCACGATTTCGTCGAGCTGCGCACGCAGGCGCGTCGCCTCGCCCTGACGGAATCCGGCATATTCCAGACCAAAGTCGTAGGTAAACCAGGCCACGCCGGCGACCAGCACGCCACCTGCAACCACGCCGCACCAGCGCCAGTACCAGGGCATATGCGGACGCACCGCGAGGCGCGGCGCGTCAATGCCGAAACGGCGCACGAGGTTTTTGAGCGTGCGCCTCATCGGTTCAGGGCAGCAAGGCCACCTGGGTCAGGCCGGTATCCTCGGCCAGCCCGAACAGGATGTTCATGTTCTGCACGGCCTGACCGGCCGCGCCCTTGACCAGGTTGTCGATCACCGACAACACGACCACGGTATCCCCGCCCTGCGGCAGGTGCACGGCAATGCGGCACTGGTTGGCACCACGCACCGAACGCGTTTCGGGATGGCTGCCCGCGGGCATGACATCGACAAACGCTTCGCCGGCATAACGCTTTTCAAACAGCGCCTGCAAATCGGCGGCGATCATCGGCTTGGTCAAACGTGCATACAGCGTGGCATGAATGCCGCGGATCATCGGCGTCAGGTGCGGTACAAACACCAGGCCGACGGGTTTTCCGGCAACACGCGACAGTCCCTGCGCGATTTCCGGCTGGTGGCGATGCCCACCCACGCCATAGGCCTTGAAATTGTCGGCAGCTTCGGCATGCAGGATATGCGTCTCGGCCTTGCGCCCGGCGCCGGACACACCGGACTTGGCGTCCGCGATCAGGTGTCCGGCATCGACACAACCGGCTTCGATCAAGGGCAGGAAACCCAGCTGCACCGCCGTCGGATAACAACCGGGATTGGCGATCACGCGCGCTTTTTTGATCTCGGCGCGGTTGATTTCGGGCAGGGCATACACCGCCTCGGCCACCAGCTCCGGGCAGGCGTGTTTCATCTTGTAATACTGTTCCCAGACCGCGACATCGCGGATGCGGAAATCCGCGGCGAGGTCGATGACCTTCACCCCGGCATCGACCAGCGCGCGCGCTTCCTGCATCGCGACACCATTGGGCGTCGCAAAAAACACCACGTCGCATTGGTCGAGACCCGAGGCTGCAGGTTCGCTGAAGCGCAGGCTGACCCGGCCGCGCAGATTCGGAAACATCTCCGCCACCGGCATGCCCGCTTCCTTGCGCGACGTAATCGCGTGCAACTCGCAATGCGGATGCTGGGCCAGCAGCCGCAGCAGCTCGACCCCGGTATAACCGGTGCCGCCGACAATTCCCGCCTTGATGGTCTTCTGAGTCATGTCCTGCCTGCCTTCCCTGCCCGCCGACTTGTCGGCTGATGACGACATTTACGCCAGAGACGACAAAGCCGCCCTTGGGCGGCTTTGTCCGAACACTGTTCTGCCAAAAAACTTAACGCTTGGAGAACTGCTTGCGCCGCCGCGCTTTGCGCAAACCGACTTTTTTACGCTCGACTTCACGCGCATCGCGCGTGACGAGGCCGGCCTTGCGCAGCACGGGTTTCAATGCGGCATCGTAATCGATCAGCGCGCGGGTGATGCCATGGCGCACGGCGCCGGCCTGGCCGGATTCACCGCCACCGGTCACGTTGACCTTGATGTCAAAGGTATCCAGCTTTTCGATCAGCACGAGAGGCTGGCGCACGACCATGCGGCCGGTTTCACGCGAGAAGAATTCATCGACCGGTTTGCCGTTGACGACGATGCTGCCCTTGCCGGGCTGCAGGTAAACACGGGCCACCGCACTTTTGCGCCGGCCGGTACCGTAGTTCTTTTGAACTGCCATGGTCTGTGATCCTAGATTTCGAGGGGCTTGGGCTGTTGCGCGACATGCGGGTGATCGGTACCCACATAGGCTTTCATCTTTTTCAGCATCGCGTAACCGAGCGGGCCTTTGGGCAACATGCCCTTGACCGCTTTTTCGAGCACACGCGCCGGAAATTTTTCCTGCATCTTCTCAAAGCTGGTGGTGTACAGGCCGCCGGGATAACCGCTGTGGCGGTTGTAGAGCTTGTCCTTGGCCTTGTTGCCGGTCACGCGCAGCTTGTCGACATTGACGACGACGATAAAATCACCGGTGTCGATGTGGCGGGTGAACTCGGGCTTGTGTTTGCCGCGCAGGCGATGCGCGATTCCCGCGGCGAGCCGGCCCAGCACTTTGTCGGAGGCGTCGACCACGTACCAGTCGCGTTTGACGTCGCTCGGTTTTGCGGAATAGGTCTTCATGCGTGTTCCTGCGCGTTCTCTGATTCAGGGAAACCGCGAATTCTATGGGAAATCAAGCGGATGTGTCAAACTCCGGACACCTTCCCGGCACTGGCCAACACTCCCGGGCCCGGGAAAATAGCTTTTTAAAAACAATGGCTTAATGTCATGCTGTCGTGGCAACTGACGAATGCGCTGGTTGCGTTGCTGCTGCCCCCGGGCATGCTGATTCTGCTCATGGCGGGTGGTCTTGCGCTGCGCCGGACGCGGCCCCGCCTCGCCACGGGCCTGATCACCGGCAGCCTGGTGGCGCTTTATGTATTGTCGATGCCGCTGACCGCCCACTTTTTGCTGACCTGCTGGGAGCCCCCGCCGTCGAGCGCCGGGACGGGCAAGGCCGCTGCGATTGTCGTGCTGGGCGGCGGCAAGTCGCATGATGCGCCGGAGTATGGCGGCGACACGGTGCGTGGCGCGACACTGCTGCGCTTGCGTTACGCGGCCCATCTACAGCGCCGCACCGGACTGCCCATCCTGGTCAGCGGCGGCAGCCCCGAAGGCAGCGCACCAAGTGAAGCGGATCTGATGCGGCGCGCGCTGCAAAACGAATTTTCGGTGCCGGTGCGCTGGGCCGAAGACGGCTCCGCCAATACTCTGGAAAACGCCCGCCTGAGCTACCGCATGCTGGCCGCGGAGAACATCCGCAGCGTTTATCTGGTCACCCACGCCTGGCACATGCCGCGCGCGCGGCTTGCATTCGAAACAGCCGGATTCCAGGTCATCCCGGCGGCAACGGGCTACACCACGCGCTACCGGCTGACCATCCTCGATGTTCTGCCCAGCGCGCTCGCGTTGCGCGACAGCGCGCTGTTTTTCCACGAAATCATCGGCATAGTCTGGTATCGTTTGCGCCTCATTTTACGGGGCTGATCGCGGAGGCCGCATGAAAGCACGCATCAAGTGGATCGAGAATGTCAGTTTTGTCGCCGAGTCGGGCAGCGGCCATGCGCTGGTGATCGACGGCGCGCCGGAAGGCGGCGGTCGCGACCTCGGACCGCGGCCGATGGAAGTGGTGCTGATGGGCACCGGCGGCTGCACCGCCTATGACGTCATGCACATCCTGCGCAAATCACGCGCGCCGGTCACCGACTGCGTGCTGGAAATCGATTCCGAGCGCGCCGCCGAAGACCCCAAGGTGTTCACCAAAATCCATTTTCACTTCATCGTCACCGGCCGCGGCCTGAAAGCGGCGCAGGTTGAACGCGCGGTGCATCTGTCCGCGGAAAAATACTGCTCGGCGTCGATCATGCTGGGCAAGACCGCGGCGATCACCCACGACTTTGAAATCCGCGAAGCGGAAACTTAAACCCCGCCTGTCACAGCAGGAACGAAGTTCCGGTCATCACCTTCGATGACGCCTGCATCACCGCCTTGACCGGCGCCGGCAGTTCCGCGCCGCCATGGGCTCGCGCACTGCGGGCATGGCGGGCTTCGTCAGCGCACATCTGTTCGACGATGGCACGGCTTTTGTGGTCAGTCTCCGGCAGCCGCGCGAGATGACCTTCCAGGTGGCGCTCGACCTGACGTTCGGTTTCCGCGAGAAAGCCGAGGTTCCATTTGTCACCCAGCGCACCCGCAGCCGCCCCGATGGCGAAGGAGCCGGCGTACCACAGCGGATTCAGCAGACTCTTGCGGCCGCCCAGTTCGGCAATGCGTTTTTCGGTCCACGCCAGATGTTCGGTTTCTTCCTGCGCCGCCGCTTCCAGCGCGGCACGCGCCGCCGAATCGCGCGCGGTCAGCGCCTGTCCCTGATACAGGGCCTGGGCGCAGATTTCGCCGCTGTGATTGACGCGCATCAGCGCGGCTGCCAGCGCGCGCTGTGCGACATCCATGTCGGCTTCAGGCAAGGCCGCGCCGGGCGTCGCGCGCGTGCTGCGCGCCGGTGCAAACAGCGTGCGCAGCCCCTTGTCGAATCCGATGATCAGTTCGTCGATGCGCAGCATGCTCAGGCCGCCCTTCCAAACAAACGTTCGAGTTCCGCGCCGGGATCGGCGGCGCGCATGAAGGCCTCGCCGACGAGGAAGCCGTGCACGGCATGGGCGCGCATTTTTTCCACATCCTGCGGCTTGAGGATGCCGCTTTCGGTGATCACCAACCGCTCCGCCGGAATTTTCTGCAGCAGCCCCAGCGTGGTTTCCAATGTCGTCTCGAAAGTGCGCAGGTTGCGGTTGTTGACGCCGATCAGCGGCGTTTTGAGTGTCAGTGCGGCATCGAGTTCGGCGCCGTCATGCACTTCGGCCAGCACCGCCATGCCGAGCTCGTGTGCCACGGTTTCCAGTTCGCGCATGCGACCGGCGTCCAGCGCAGCAACGATCAGCAGGATGCAGTCGGCGCCGGCGGCGCGCGCCTCGTAGACCTGGTACGGATCCATCATGAAATCCTTGCGCAGCACCGGCAGCCTGCAGGCGCCGCGCGCCGCTTTCAGGTCATCGAGCTTGCCCTGGAAAAACTGGCTGTCCGTCAGCACCGACAGGCAGGCGGCGCCGTGGCGCTCGTAAGTGACGGCGATTGCCGCCGGATCAAATTGTTCGCGCAGCACGCCCTTGCTCGGGCTGGCTTTTTTGACTTCGGCGATCACCGCCGGTTTGCCAGCGGCGATTTTGGCGCGCAGCGCGCCGGCAAAATCGCGTGCCGGCGCCGCAGCCCGCGCCAAGGCCTGCATCTCCTCCTGCGGCACACGCGACTGCGCCGCGCTGACTTCCTGCGCTTTCACCGCGAGTATGCGTTGCAGGATGTCAGCCATGGCTTTGGGTAAACGCCACGAACTGGTCGAGTTTGTGCCGCGCCGCGCCGCTGTCGATGACGGCGAGCGCTTTTTTGACGCCGTCGGCCAGCGTCGGCGCCAGCCCGGCAACATAAATGCTCGCCCCGGCATTGAGCGCAACAATGTCGCGCGGAGCGCCCGGCTTGTTGTCCAGCGCGCCGAGCAGCATGTCGCGCGACTGCTCGATGCCTTCGACGCGGATTGCCGCGTTGTTATGGGCTTTCAGCCCGACGTCCGCCGGCGCCACCATGTATTCGCGCACCTGGCCGTCTTTCAACTCACCCACCGCCGTTGGTCCGCTGATCGACAGTTCATCGAGGCCTTCCAGCCCGTGCACGATCATCACGCGGCGGCTGCCCAGGCGTTGCAGCACACGCGCCTGGATGCCGACCAGATCGGGATGGAACACACCCATCACCTGCTGCTTCGCACCCGCCGGATTGGTCAGGGGGCCGAGGATGTTGAATATGGTTTTGACCCCCAGTTCGCGGCGCACCGGTGCGGCATGTTTCATCGCGCTGTGGTGATTGGGCGCGAACATGAAACCGATGCCGGTGGCGGCAATGGACTGCGCCACGCCTTCAGGCTTGAGGTTGATGTTCACCCCGAGCAATTCCAGCACGTCGGCGCTGCCGGATTTGCTCGAGACCGAACGGCCGCCGTGTTTGGCAATTTTGGCGCCGGCAGCCGCTGCGACAAACATTGCCGCCGTCGATACGTTGAAGGTATGCGCGGAATCGCCGCCGGTGCCGCAGGTGTCGATCAGTTCCGGCACATCGGGCACCGGCACCGCCGTTGCAAACTCGCGCATCACCGTCGCCGCAGCGGTAATTTCACCGATGGTTTCCTTTTTGACGCGCAAGCCGGTGACGATCGCGGCGATCAGCACCGGCGACACCTCGCCGCTCATGATCTGCCGCATCAGCGACAGCATCTCGTCATGAAAAATCTCGCGATGCTCAATGATGCGCGTCAGCGCGTCCTGCGGTTTCATCAGCGTTTTTCCTCAAGAAAATTCTTCAGCATCCGGTGGCCGTGTTCGGTCAAAATCGATTCCGGATGGAACTGCACACCCTCGACCGCCAGTGTCTTGTGGCGCACGCCCATGATCTCGCCGTCATCGGTCCATGCCGTCACCGCCAGGCAGTCCGGCAGGCTGCTGCGCTCGATCACCAATGAATGGTAGCGCGTCGCCGCGAACGGCCGCGGCAGGCCGCGGAACACCCCCGCCCCTTCGTGCTGGATCGGTGACGTCTTGCCGTGCATCAGCTGCCGCGCATGGACGATTTTGCCGCCAAAAGCCTGGCCGATGCTCTGGTGGCCGAGGCAGACGCCGAGAATGGGAATTTTCCCGGCGAACTCCCTGATCAGCGGCACCGACACCCCGGCTTCGTTTGGCGTGCACGGCCCCGGCGACACGACAATGCGCGCCGGCTTCAGCCGCGCGATGTCGGCCAGCGTGATTTCGTCGTTGCGATGCACCGCCACGTCCTCGCCCAGCTCGCCGAAATACTGCACCAGGTTGTAGGTGAAGGAATCGTAGTTATCGATCATCAGTAACATGGCGATTCCCTTTCAGTCGCGCGCATCTAGTCGAGTATCGAGACCGGCTTCGGCGATTTCGGCCGCCCGCAGCAGGGCCCGCGCCTTGTTCTGCGTTTCCTGCCATTCGGCTTCCGGCTGCGAATCAGCGACCACGCCACCGCCCGCCTGCACATGCAATTTTCCATCCTTGATCACTGCCGTGCGCAGGGCAATCGCCACATCCATGTTGCCGTGGAAACCGAGGTAACCGACCGCACCGGCATAAATGCTGCGCTTGACCGGCTCCAGCTCGTCGATGATTTCCATCGCCCGCACCTTGGGTGCGCCCGATACCGTACCCGCCGGGAAAGTCGCGCGCAGCACGTCGATCGCGTTGAGCCCCGGCTTCAGTTTCGCCTCGACGCTGGAAACGATGTGCATCACGTGCGAATAACGCTCGATGATCATCTGCTCGGTAACCTTGACGCTGCCGGTCCGGGCGACCCGCCCCGCATCGTTGCGGCCAAGATCGACCAGCATCAGGTGCTCGGCACGTTCCTTGGCATCGGCCAGCAGTTCCGTCGCCAGCGCGGCATCTTCTTCCGGCGTGGCGCCGCGGCGGCGCGTGCCGGCAATCGGCCGCACCGTGACCACGTCGCCTTCCAGCCGTGCGAGGATTTCCGGCGAAGCGCCGACGACATGGAAATCGCCGAAATTGAACGAGAACATGTACGGCGACGGATTCAGCGCGCGCAATGCCCGATACAGCGACAGCGGCGAGGCGTGAAAAGGCTTGCTCATGCGCTGCGACGGCACCACCTGCATGATGTCGCCTTCGAAGATGTATTTTTTCGCGCGCTCCACCGCCTTGTAATAGGCAGCCTCGCCGAATCCGGACACTGCGGGCTCGGATCGTGTCGGCGCGCTTTCCGGCAGTTTCACCGGTGCACGCAGCTTTTCCAGCAGCACCGCCAGACGCGCGCGCGCCGCAGCGTAGGCACCGGGTTTGCCCGGCTCGGCATAAACCACCAGCGACAGCTTGCCCGACAGGTTGTCGACGATGGCAATTTCCTCGGACACCAGCAGCAGGATATCCGGCGTACCGAGTTCGTCAGGTTTGTTACTGCGCGCGAGCCGCTTTTCGATGTAACGCACGGTGTCGTAACCGAAATAACCGACCAGCCCGCCGCAGAACCGCGGCAGCCGCGGGTCGGTCGCGACCTTGAAACGCTGCAGATAATTTTCGACGAAGGCCAGCGGGTCATCAGCTTCCTCGCGCAGCGTCACGACGCCATCACGAACCTCGATGCAACTGTGGTCGCGCACCTCGATGCGGGCGGCGGCGGCAAGGCCGATGAAGGAATAACGGCCGAAACGTTCACCCCCGACCACCGATTCCAGCAAATAGCTGTACGGCTGGTTGGCGAGTTTCAGGTAAATCGACAGCGGCGTGTCGAGGTCGGCAAAGGTTTCGAGCACCACCGGCACGCGGTTATAACCCGCGGCGGCGAGTCGATCGAATTCAGATTCAGTCATGTCTTGCTCCACGAAAAGGTCAGCTACGGAAACGCAACAGCTTCCGGCAACGCGCGATCAGCTACGCCAATCGCGACGCCAGCGCCAGGCGCCAGACACCGTTTCCAAGCTCATCGGGAGCAACACGATTAAACCTTTTTAATCAATGGGATACATTCAGTCAGCGCGCCTACTATAGCATCAACATCGAGGCTCTGCACCTCCAAACCCTCGTTGTAGCCATAGGGCACGCAGAATACGGGACATCCCGCCGCGCGCGCCGCCAGCGCGTCATTCACCGAGTCGCCGATCATCAGCATGCGTTCCGGCGCCACGCCGAACTGCGCAGAGGCATGCAGCAACTGCATGGGATCGGGTTTTTTGCGCGCCAGCGTGTCGCCGGAAACGGTCTGTGCAAAAAACGACGCCATACCCATGCGTTCGAGCAGCGGCAGTGTGAACGCGCCGGATTTGTTGGTGACGCAGGCCAGCGGGAAACCGCCGGCGCGGAATTGCTCCAGACCTTCCATGACACCGGGATACACCGTGGTGTAACGGCCGTTGACCTCGGTATAAAAGCGCTCGAACACCGGCAGCGCCTCGGCCATCGCCGCGGCGTCGGCATGGCCATCGATGTCGCGGGCCAGCGCGCGCTCGACCAGCCGCGGAATCCCTTTGCCGACGAAGCTGCGCACCGTGTCCAGCGGCAAGGGCGCGCGGCCCAGCGCTTCCAGCATCAGGTTGGTCGCGGCGGCGAGATCGGGAATGGTATCGAGCAGGGTGCCGTCGAGATCGATCATCACGGCCTGCACGGCAATCGGAAACGTTTTTTTCATGATTCAACCGCAGCAAACGGCGGGGCAACCGGCTCACCGGCCGCGTCGCCGCAAGCCGGAGAGTTCAGGATTTGGCGAGTGCTGCGCGCATCGCCGCGATGGTGGCCTTGTAGTCCCTGGTGCCGAATATCGCCGAGCCCGCGACAAAAGTGTCCGCGCCGGCCTTGGCGATTTCCGCGATGTTGTCGGTTTTGACCCCGCCATCCACTTCCAGCCAGATGTCACGACCGCTCTGATCGATACGTTTGCGCACTGCCGCGAGTTTGGCCAGCGCGCCCGGAATGAACGCCTGCCCGCCGAAGCCGGGATTCACCGACATGATCAGGACCAAATCAAGTTTGTCGAGCACGTGGTCGAGATGATCCAGGGGGGTCGCCGGATTGAACACCAGCCCGGCCTTGCAGCCGTGTTCCTTGATCAGGCTGATGGTGCGATCGATGTGTTCGGAGGCTTCCGGGTGGAAGGAAATGATGTTGGCGCCGGCCTTGGCGAAATCTGGCACGATGCGGTCCACCGGTTTGACCATCAGGTGCACGTCGATCGGCACCTTGACCAGCGGACGGATGGCCTGGCACACCAGCGGCCCGATGGTCAGATTGGGCACATAGTGATTGTCCATCACGTCAAAATGGATCAGGTCGGCGCCGGCGGCGACCACGGCCTGCACTTCCTCGCCGAGGCGGGCAAAGTCGGCGGACAGGATGCTGGGCGCAAGGCGATGGGTCATGGCTGAATCCACAGAAATGGCGGGATTATCGACGGAAGGATTCTACCCGTTCCCGCCAGCGGCGGTCATGCGGAACTTCCGCAGGCGCGCCGCGGATGCGAGAATACGGCCATGAGCGCACACAAATATCACATCACCGTTTCGCCGCGCGCGAGCTACATCGCGGAACAGTCCGACGCCGATGCCGGGCGTTACGCCTTCGCCTACACCATCACCATCACCAACACCGGCGAAGTTGCAGCGCAACTGCTGAGCCGCCACTGGATCATCACCGACGCCAACAATCTGGTGCAGGAAGTCAAAGGCCAGGGCGTGGTCGGCGCCCAGCCGAAACTGAAACCGGGCGAAAGTTTTGAATACACCAGCGGTTCAGTGCTGACCACGCCGGTGGGCACCATGCGCGGCGCCTACCAGATGCTGGCCGAGGACGGCACCCGTTTTGACGCGACCATCCCGGAGTTCACCCTGTCCGCACCCCGCGTGCTGCACTAGTCAAGCGGGCATGACCTTACGCACCAGTTACACGCTGCTCGCGCCGATTTATGACTGGCTGGTCGGACCGGCACTCGCCCGTGCGCGCGCCGCAAGTCTTGCCCGCCTGCCGCGCAGCGGCCTGGCGCACATTCTCGTCAACGGCATCGGCACCGGGCTCGATCTGCCGCTGCTGCCTGCCGCGCACCGCTATACGGCGCTTGACCTGACCCGCGCCATGCTGGATCGGGCGCGGTTGCGCGGTAATCACCTTGACCTGCAATGGACCCAGGGCGACAGCCAGAAACTGCCGTTCCGGACAAACGCATTCGACCATGTACTGCTGCACCTGATCCTCGCCATCGTGCCCGACACCCGAACCGCGCTGCGCGAAGCGGCGCGGGTGGTCAGGGTCGGCGGACGGCTGTTCGTGCTCGACAAATTCCTGCGCCCTGGCGAAAACGCATGGTTGCGGCGCATGATCAATCCGCTGGCGCGACGCATCGCCACGCGCACCGATGTCGTGTTCGAGGATGTTTTGGCCGGGGTGCGCGGACTGCGGGTGATCGACGACCAGCCCGCGCTGGCCGGCGGCTGGTTCCGCCTGATTACGCTGGAAAAAACCGCGGATCAGGACTTGCCGGATTCGTCCCTGTCGTCGTCGTCACGGCGCGGCCAGGTCAGCCAGACAATGCCGCCCAGCAATGCCACGGCCACCGCGGCCTCGATCAAATACCACATCAATCCGGTCATTACTCCCGCCCTGTGAATTGCTGATGCATCGCTCCGACTTTAACAAATTCCCGCCGTCCCCCAAGGGGACTTCCTCCGGGGCGCGTGTAATTCTCGCCGCCTTGATTGTGGTACTGATCATGGCGGCCTGCCGCTCGACGCCGGAAAACCCCGCCGTACCGCCAGCCGCACCCCAGACACCCGTTCCGGCCCCGCAACAACCGGCCCCGCCCGCAGAAACTCCAGCCGCGGTCACACCCACTCCACCAGTTGCCGGCGTGCACCTGCGCCGCGCTCACTGGACCGAACTGCCGGGCTGGCGCGACGATGATCCGGCCGCGGCCTGGGACGCGCTGCTCGCCAGTTGCGGCCCGCTCAAAACGCAGGAAGCCTGGCGAACGGTGTGCAGCGCGGCGCTGGCCGCGCCGCGTCCCGACCGCGAACGGGCCCGACGTTTTTTCGAAATGAATTTCATCCCGTATCAGCTGCTGCAGCCCGACGGCGGCACTGACGGTCTCGCCACCGGTTATTACGAACCGCTGCTGCGCGGCAGCCGCAAACCGACGCCGCGTTATCGTTATCCGGTATACGGTGTGCCCGATGACCTGATCAGCATCGACCTGCCGGCCTTTGGCGTCGAATCGCGGGAGTCCCGGCTGCGCGCGCGGCTCGACGGCAAACGCGTGCTGCCCTATTTCGACCGCGCGCAGATTGAAGCCGGCGCAGCAGCACTGCGCGGCCGCGAAATCGCCTGGGTCGATGATCCGGTCGAGCTCTTTTTCCTGCAGATCCAGGGTTCGGGCCGCATTGATCTCGACGGCGGCGGCGTACTGCGCGTCGGTTTTGCCGACCACAACGGACAGCCTTATCGCTCCATCGGCCGCCTGCTGATCGACCGCGGCGAACTGCCGGCGGAGCGTGCGTCGATGCAGGGCATCAAGGCCTGGGCGCAGCAGAACCCGGACAAGCTGCGCGAAGTGCTGGACTACAACCCGCGTTACATTTTTTTCCGTGAACTGCCGGCGGGAATCGGCGGGCCGCTGGGCGCGCTGGGCGTGCCGCTGACCGCGCGCCGCTCGATCGCCGTCGATCCGCGTTTCGTGCCGCTGGGTGCGCCGGTGTTTCTCGCCACGACCTGGCCGCTCAGCAACAAACCGCTGAACCAGTTGATGCTCGCGCAGGATACCGGCTCGGCCATCCGCGGCGCGGTACGCGCCGATTTTTTCTGGGGTTACGGTGATGAGGCCGGGCGCGAAGCCGGGCGCATGAAACAGGCCTTGCGGATGTGGGTGCTGCTGCCGCAGGGTTACCCCGTAGGCAACACCGCCGACTGAGTAAACAAGTCTGTTAAGTAAGCCTGCGCTTACTTATAAGATATTGATTTTATTGATATTATTATAGTTCACTGCGCCTGCAGACTCCACACCCCGTCCCAATGCTCGGGCGGCGGATTGTTGCGGTAAATCTCGCAGCGTTCAAGATACAGCTGCGACGGCCGGTCGCCGGGATGGGCCTTGAGGATATCCGCGAACAGCAGGGCTGCGCGCTCCCAGGACCGGTTGCGGTAATGCGCCACCGCTTCGGCGAAAGCGAAAATGACTTCATCGAGATGCGGAAAACTCTCTGCCGTGTGGTATTCCAGCACCTCGCAGATAGCCACCGGTTTCTGCATGCCGCGCGCGCGGATCAGATCCAGTTCGCGTATCCGCAACGGTTTGGGCAGCCGCGCCGCCGTCGATTCGCAGATCAGCACGCTGGTGCCGTAATACTTGTTGGCGTTCTGCAGGCGCTCGGCGAAATTGACACGGTCGCCGATCACCGTGTACTCCAGCCGCTTCGGTGACCCGATGCTGCCGGCGACCACATCACCGGTGCTGATGCCGATGCCGACGCGGATCGCTTCATGCCCGGCGGGGGCGCGGCGCCGGTTCAGTTCCTGCAGCGCGACCATCATTTTGCTGCCCACGGTCACGGCGTTTTCCGCATCGCCCTGCGTCGCACGCACCGAGCCGAACACCGCCATGATCATGTCGCCGATGTATTTGTCGAGAATGCCGTTGTGGGCAAATACGATGTCGACCATGTCGGTGAAATAATCGTTGAGCATGGCCACGGTCTCCCGCGCGCCCAGCCGCTCCGACATGCTGGTGAAACCGCGAATGTCCGAAAAGAGAACGCTCACCTCGCGGTTGGTGCCGCCGAGCACGGCGTCGCCGCCCGCCAGCAGTTCGTCCATCACTGCCTTGCTCATGTAGCGCGACATCGTGTTGCGCAGTCGTTTTTCGCGGGTGATGTCCTCCATGATCAGCATCGAGCTGAGCTGTTCGTCGCGCTGGTCCTGCAGCGGCACCGCGGTCATGTTCACCGACACCGCGCGGCGCCCGTCCAGCACAAGGTCCGAATCCACGGTGTTGTCGATCCTGCCGGTGCGCAGCACCTTGTCCAGGCTGTTGGTCACCCAGCTGTTGGCGCCGCCAAACACGTCGCCGACCCTGCGGTTGAGCATCTCCGGCTCGGCGCGCCCCAGGATGCGCAGCGCGGACTGGTTGACCTTGCTGATGACATTGGCCTTGTCCAGCGTCAGCACGCCGTTGCTCATGCTGCGCAGGATGCTTTCGTTGTAGTTCCGCGCATTGCTGACATCCTCGAACAGCTGCGCGTTTTCGATGGACACCGCCGCCTGGGCGCACAAGGCGGCAAGGCGGCGCTGGTCATTGGCGGTAAAGGAGCCCTCCTTCTTGTTGAGGATTTCCATCACGCCGACCTTGTTGCCGCCCTTGGTGGTGATCGGCATGCACAGGATGTTGCGCGTGCGATAACCCGTGCCCTTGTCCACATCCGGGTTGAAGCGGGTGTCGCTGTAGGCATCATCGATATTGATGCGCACCCCCCTGGTGAAACATTCGCCGGCGATGCCGGCGCTGGCCGGAAAGCGGATCTGGCGCGACGCCTCTCCGCCCGCGACGCGTGACCACAATTCATTGCTCGCCGAATCGTAGAGAAACAGCGAACCGCGATCGGCACCCAGCAGCTGGGTCGCCGCGGCGAGAATTTTCTCGAGCAGGGGATCGAGCAGTATCTCCGAGGTGATCGAGCTCACCACGTCGAGCAGCAGGGCCTCTTCCCGCTGCGAGCGCTCGACCTTCTCGAACATCCGCGCATTTTCCAGCGCGGCGGCGGCCTGCGACGACAGCGCCTCCAGTGAATGCTGGTCTTCGGCGTCAAATTCACCCTCGCGCTTGTTGAGCGCCTGAGTCACGCCGATCACCACCTGTTTTTTGTTGCGGATGGGCACGCACAGGATGTTGCGGGTGTGATAACCGGTATCGGTATCGACCTTGCGGTTGAAACGCGGATCGGCATAGGCGTCGGGAATGATCTCGCCGCGGCCGGAGCTGAACACCGAACCTGCGATGCCGCGATCGGCGGGAAAACGCACCTCGCCCATGGCATTGCCCTGCATCACGCGGGAAAACAGCTCCTTGGTCTCCGCGTCGTAGAGAAACAGCGAGCTGCGTTCGACGTTGAGGGTTTCGGTCACCACCTCCATCAGCCGCGGGAACAGCACGTCCAGCGACAGGGTGTCTGACACGCGGTTGGCGACATCGACCAGCGCCGTGGTGCGGCGCACGAGTTCGGTGATGCGGATCAGCAGCTGGGTTTTTTCGGAATCCGACAGCCCGCCGAGCAGGCGCTCGATGTCCGACTGCTGCAGGCGCCGCTCGAGGATGCCGCGGATGATTTCGAAATCGATTTTCATGTCCGCCGCGTCTCCGGGTTCGGCTATAGATCCGAGAGCCGGAGTTTGGCCAGTCCCGCGCCGCTTTTTTCGAACACCAGTATTTCCTCGGCGGTCAGCGGCTGGCTGACATGCGGACCCTGCACCCGTTCGCAGCCCAGTGCCAGCAGCGCCAGCACCGTTTCGCCGTCGCAGACGCCCTCCGCCGTGACCTGCAATCCAAGATCGCGCGCCAGACGCACCAGCGAGCGGACGATTTTTCCGTGCAGCGCCAGGCGCTGCATGTCATGCACAAACGAGGCATGCAGTTTCAACTCGTCAAACGGCAGTTGCGCCAGATTGCTCAGCGACGATGCCCCGGTGGCGAAGCCGTCGATGCCGAGTCGCAGCCCGAGCCGCTTCAGACGCGCAAACACATCCTTGACCTGGTCCAGACCTCCGGCAATCGCCGTTTCATGCACGCCGATCACCACCCGCCCCGGCGGCACACCCCAGGTGCGCAATGCACGGTCGACAAACTCCGGGAAATCCGGTTGCAGCAGGCCGCTTGCCGAAACCTTCAGCCCGAGTTTGCACTGCAGCCCGGTGCGCGCAAATTCAGCACTCTGGCGCAAGGCATTGTTGAATATCCACCAGGTCACTTCGCGCACCAGCCCGGCGCTTTCGGCGGTTTCGAGCGCCTGCGCTTCCGTCACCTCGCCGAGTTCGGCATCGACCCAGCGCAGCACGCAACCCAGTCCGCCGATGCGGCCCGACTGCGCATCAAGCTGGGGTTCAAAAGCCAGCCCCAGCGTGTTCTGTTCCAGCGCGTGGCGCAGCCGCGTCTCGAAACGCATCTGGCGTTCTTCACTTTCGCCATGCGCCGGATCATAAACAGCGGTGCGTTCAGCACCACCGCGCGCCGCGCGCGCAGCGAGTTTTGCATTGCGCACCAGTGTCTGCGGGTCCGCGCCATGATCCGGATACACCACGATACCGATGACCAAATCCGTATCAAATGTGCGGTCGCCGATCGGAATCGGCGCCTCCAGTGCGCCCAGAACCTTGTTCGCCGCCAGTATCGCCACGCCTGTACCGGCAATCCGCGGCAGCAGGCAGGCAAACTGGTCGCGGCTGACGCGCCCCAGCTGATCCTGCTTGCGCAGTACGCCTTCACGCATGCGCCGCGTCACGCGCAACATGAACGCTTCCCCTTTCTGCAAACCGAGCTGACGGTCGATCTGCTCCACCTTGCCGACCTGCAGCAGCAGCAGCCCGAGTTGTTTGCCCTCCTGGCGATGGCTTTCAATCGTAGTGCGGAAAATTTCCATGAACGCCGCGTACTCCGGCGTCGGCAGCGTGCGCACCACACCGCCTTCTTCCTGGCTGCGTGTGGCCAGTGAAGCAAGCAGGGCAAGTTGCAGGAAATTGAAGCGCTGCAGTGCGAGCAGGTTTTCCGTGCACTGCCCGGGATCGGCGGCATAGAGGCGCAATGCGCCGCGCGTCATGGCATCCTGGAAACGCTGGCAGTCGCGCCGTATACGCTCCAGCGGTTCGTTTTCGGCATCCAACGCCCACTCGCCCAGCGCGGCATGAATGATGCCGGCATCCTTGCCGCCGGCAGCCGCCTGGGCGGCGAACGCCGTCGCCAGCGTGCCGGCCGCAGGCACAAACAGATCCGGGGCGCGTTCGCTGACATCGCGAAACACCGTCGCCACCCGGATCATGGTATCGGCGCCGGCGCTGAATTCCTCGGCAAGACGCGCCACCAGCGCGCCGAGGCTGACTCCGGACTGCCCGGCGGCGGATTCCGCCGCCTCGCCGGGGTCAGAGGAAGAATTCGGAGGGATCGATGGGGACACTGCCCTGCTCCAGCGTGCGTTTGATGCGATACGGGACGCCCGGTGCTGCCTTGGGTTCGCTGGCGAGATCGAGGATCAGTTGCGGATGCAGCGGCACCCCCTTGGCATCCAGCACCACCATCACCTTCGGCAGCAGACGCCGCACCAGATTCTGCGCAATCACGATGCCCACTTCGCCGGAATTGAGTTCCACCAGCGCGCCGACCGGAAAAATCCCGATGCACTGCACGAACTGCTCGACCAGCGGACCGTCGAACTGGACGTTGCGCGTGTTGTAGAGGTGATTCAGCGCGTTGGACGGCGAGTAGACCTCGGCATACGGCCGCGGGTGCGTCATCGCATCGAAGCAGTCGACCAGTCCGGCAATCGATCCAAACAGGCCGATCTGGTCGGCCTTCAAGCCCTTGGGATAACCGCTGCCATCGTAACGTTCGTGATGCAACTCCGCGAGCCCCGGCAATTCGGGCGGCAGGCCGGGCGTCTCCTTGATGATCGATACCGAATGGGCAACATGGCTGCGGCAGACCATCAGCTCGACCTTGGACAGCGGCTCTTTTTTCGCCACCACTTCCTCGGGTACTGCGGTCATGCCGACATCCTGCAGCAGGCCGAGCATGCCGAGGAGATCGAGCTGCTCGCGCGGCAGCTGCAGAAAACGGCCGAAAGTCAGCATGTAGATGGATACGCCAAACGCGCGGTCGAGGGTATGCCCGCCCTTGGCCTTCAGCTTGGCCAGCAGCATCATCGCATCGGGATTGCGCACGACGCTGTCGGTCATGCTGGTCACGGCCTCCTGCACCCGCGGCGCATCCAGCGCCTTGCCCGCCTGCACCGTGCCCATGATGTCTCTCAACACCACTTCGGTTTTGCGCTGGACATTACGCGCCACCGGCAACTCTTCATCGACAGTCGCTTTTTCCTTGTAGGCGACCTTGTGCTTGATCGTTGTCAGTACGCTGGGGCCGAGCGGCTCCGCCACCCTGGGCCGCGCACCCTCCCCGGTACGGCTGGTCAGCAGCTCGCTGCGGTCGGGAAGATCCGGCCCCTTGTCGAGATCGATGACGACTTTCTTGCAATACTTTTTCAGGGCTTCGAGCTGCTTCTCGTTATTGAGCACGAACCCCTGGTACATGAACGGGGTTTCCGTCCACGGGCGGTCGAGTTCGGAAATAAAAACGCCGAATTCGAGTTTTTCTACGGGAACTTCTTTTTTCATTTTTTTATGGCATCAGTTCACAGCAGCCAACCGGCATCCCCTGGCAATCCCGGAGAATTCTCCGTCCTGCCGACAGCGTGCGCAAGTGCGCTGCCGCCGGATCAAAATTCGAATACGTGGTTGTTCTGCAGCAGCCGCGGCGGTGTTTTTGCCGAAAGCTCCTCGATTTCCTGCATCGTCAGCTCGATTTCGCTGGGCTTCAGGTGGGTAATGTAAACCTCCGCCTGCCGCTCCAGCTTGGCCAGTTCCTCGCCCAGCATGGACGGGCAAAGATGTTTGGCCAGTTCAGCCAGCCTGCGATCCTTGTCCGAAAAAGCCGTCTCGATGATCAGGTATTTCAGGTTATCGGTGCGATTGACGATTTCCCACAGGCCATCGTTGGGGCCGGTATCCCCGCTGAACACCAGGCTGCTTTTGCCGCTGTCGAGCAGGTAACCCACCGCCGGCACGGTATGGATTGCCGGCAACGCGGTGATTTTCCGGCCGCTCAATTCGATGACACTGCCCACGGCGATTTCCTGGTAACGCATGAAAGGCTCTTCGGGCGTCGGAATCACCGTGAAGTCGGGCCAGATATCCCAGTTGAACAGGTTTTTTTTCAGGATCTCGATGGTCGGCCCCGTCGCATAAACAGTGACCGGTTTGGGACGCAATGCGCCGACCGAATCGAGGAAAAAAGCGATGGAATCGACGTGGTCGAGGTGCGAATGGGTGATGAAGATATGATCGATCAGCGTCAGTTCGGCCAGCGACAGTTCCCCCACCCCGGTGCCGGCGTCAATCAGGATGTCCTGATCAACGAGGAATGAGGTGGTCCGGTGCTGCTGGCCGCCAATGCTGCCGGAGCAGCCCAGTACGCGCAGGCGCATCGCCGTCTCCCGACTTATTTCCGGGCCGCAGCGCCATGACGGCGCGCGGAAAGAGCCACAGCATCGGCAGCAGAGTTCGGGTATCCGGGCAGGGACTTCATGCTGCTCTTTCGCGGTGATTGGACCGGTAATTTTACTCTAAAGCCCGCGCAGGCAAGTCACGGTTCCACAACCCGGGCAATCATCACGCCGTGCCGCCTGGCGCGGGTTCAGGCGCCCCGGTGCAATACCATCAATAACCGGCTTTTCACCGGACGCCCGTCGCGCCAGGCCGGCACAAACCGTGTCGCCAGCACGCGCTCCCGCGCCATCCGCTCAAGCTCGCGAGGGAGTTCGGCATCGATCACCGCTGCTTCGACGACCAGCCCCGTCTGATCGATGCTGACCCAGAGCCGAACGCCGCCCGCCGGCCCGTCCCCGCTGTCCAGGCTCAATGCCGACAAGGGCGCGGGATACCGGTCCAGTTCGCGCGCCGGATAAAACCGCAAGTCCGGCCCGCCGCCCGCAGCGTCGGCCGACAAGGCCTTGGCGGGCGCGACAGGCGGTGACGCGTGGCGTGACGGCGCCGCGGTCTGTGGTGCAGCAGCAGGGGCATCGGTCGCCATCGGCACCAGTTCCAGCCGGGCCTGCACCGGCGCCAGCACCGTCTGCGCGGTGCGCGCCGCGCCGGAACCGCCCCAGTTGCCGAATATCAGAAAATGCACCGACAGGGATAAGCCCAATGCAAGCCACATCCGGCGCCCCGGCAAGGCTGCGCAAGGATGAGCGGTCGCCATGGGTAATAAGCCGGGGCTGCGCGCGGTTAAGGCACCGTGGCGAGCGCCTGCTCCAGTTTGTCGGCCGGCAGGTAACCGCCGACCTGCTGGCCGTTGGCGAGATAAACCGCCGGCGTGCCGCGCACGCCGAAACGCTGCGCCAGCAACTGGTTTTCCTCCAGCGGGGTGGCGCAGGTTTTCACCGCGTTCGCCGGCAAGGCTGCCTTGTTCATCAGATCATCCCAGGCCTTCGCGCGATCCTTGGCACACCACACCGCTTTCGATTTTTCCGTGGAGTCAGGCGACAGGATCGGCAACAGAAAAGTGTAGACGGTGATGTCTTTCATCTTGCCGATTTCTTTCTGCAGTTCCTTGCAATACCCGCAGTTGGGATCCTCAAACGTGTAGATCACGCGTTTACCGCTGCCCTTGACGCGTTTGATCGCATTCGGCTGGGCCTTGACCAGCGCGCCCGAGGCGATCTGGTCGCGCCGCTCCCGGGTCAGGTTGCGTTCCTTGGCATCACGCAGGTCAAACAGATTGCCGTTCATCAGATAGCTGAGTTTTTCATCGGTATAGACCACCTGCCCGTCAAACACGATTTCGTACAGGCCGGTAAACGGCATGCGGGTGACGGATTCGACTTTCATCGCTGGAAATTTCGCTTCGAAAGCCTTGCGCACACTGGTCTCGTCGGCCCGTGCCGGCAGGGTCATCAGCAGTACAGCGCACAAAACTACGGCAATTCGCTTGAACATTCGGGATTCCCTGGGCAGACGGCCCATCTAATGGATCAACACAACGGTTGCTTCAGTCACCCAGCCCACTAAGCCGCGGCCTGCCGGATCAGCAGGTTTTTCAGGAACGGCAGCCGGTTCACGACAGCCATGCCGGAATTGCGCGCCCCGGAAAGCCAGACCGACTGTGCGGCAAAAAGTTTCTGCAAACCATCCGTACCGATCTCCATGGTAACAATATCCTCGCGCCGCGCCCGCGCATAACGGCGCAACAATGACAAATCCCCGCAATCCTGCAGCGGCGCGCGGCCGGCCAGCACCGTCACCAGTTCGCGCACATCGCGGAAACCGAGGTTCACGCCCTGCCCCGCCAGCGGGTGCACATGGTGCGCAGCATCACCGGCCAGCGCGATCCGCGGCGCGACGAGGTTGTCGACATGCGCCAGGCGCAAGGGAAAACCCGCTGCCGGCGTCAGCAGCCGCAAGCCACCGACCACGCCGCCGCTGGCCGCGGCCACGGCGTCCGCCAGTGCCGCTGCATCCATCGCCAGCAGTTTGTGCGCCTGATCCTCCGGCGCCGACCACACCATCGACACGCGTTTGCCCGGCAAGGGCAGCAGCGCCAGCACGCCGTCGGCGCGAAACCACTGAAATGCGCTTCCGCCATGACTTTTTTCAGTCTCGAAGTTGGCTACAACGCCCAGCTGGCGGTAATCGCTGACGCGCGCATTGATGCCGGCGGCACGCCGCACCCAGGAATCCCCGCCGTCGGTGCCGATCACCAGTTGCGCCGCTATCAAAGCCCCATCCGCCAGTGTGACCTGCGCGGCATCAGCATTGACCTGCAACGACGCCGCCTGCGCCGGACACACCATGCGCAGCTGGCCGCCATCGGCAATCGCTGCATGCAAGGCCTGCAGCAAGGCGCTGCCTTCGA
The DNA here is from genome assembly GCA_019749945.1 of Burkholderiales bacterium. Classification (GTDB taxonomy): domain Bacteria; phylum Pseudomonadota; class Gammaproteobacteria; order Burkholderiales; family SG8-41. Next base: position 18,633 of record JAIEPF010000021.1, on the reverse strand, counting down.
CGATCCATGCCAGTTCGCGCAAGCCCGCCTCGTAGGCGCTGAATTCCAGCCGCCCCGCCGGCGCATCGCCGCTGATCGCCATCGCCTCGACGCGTTGCACGCGCCGCGCATCCAGCCGCGGCCATACGTCGAGGTTTTGCAAAAACGCGACATTGCCGGGACTGATCGCATAAATGCGACTGTCCCAGTCCGCGGCAGCCGCAGGGGCCTGCGGCGGAGTCGGCTCGATCAGCGCCACATCCAGCCCGGCGCGCTGCAGCGCCAGCGCGAGGCTGGCGCCGACCAGACCGCCGCCGATGATGACTGCATCATGCTTTTGGCTCATGGCCGCGTCTGAACCATTATTCAAACCTGTTGCTTAATGTGCCGATGCCGTCGATGTGCACCTCGATCGTACTGCCCGGTTTCATCGAGCCGGCGCCCACCGAAGTCCCGCAACAAATGACATCACCGGGATACAGCGTCATGTCCTGCGAAATCAGGCTGACCAGCCGGGCCGGTGAAAATATCATGTCGGAAACCGGATAATTCTGGCGCTCCTGTCCGTTCAGCACGGTGCGCACCGTCAGCGTGGCCGGATCCAGCCCCGTCGCCACCACCGGGCCGAACACGCCGAAGGTATCGAAACTTTTGGCGCGCGACCACTGCTGGAATGCGCTGTCACGATGAATGATATCGGCGGCGGTGACATCGTTGATGCAGGTGTAGCCGAAGATGCATCCCGGCGCCTCGGCGGCGCTGATTGCCTTGCAGGTTTTGCCGATGACGACGCCGAGCTCGCCCTCGTAGACCACTTTGCCGTCAAACGATTGTGGTGCGCGTATGGTTGCGCCCGAGGCCAGATACGAGTTCGCAGTCTTGACGAAATACAGCGGCTCGCGCGGCACGGCCAGATTGAGTTTCGCCGCGAGCGCGTGGAAATTGTTCCAGATCGCCAGCATTTTGCCCGGCTGGGTCGGCGTCAGCAGCCGCACCTCGGCCAGCCGCAGGGTCTGCCCCGTCGCCCGTGGCTGCGCGAAAAGATCGCCCTCATGCACGGCAATCGTGTCGCCCTCAAGCCGGCCCAGGCCGCTCCGGCCTGCATGTTCAAAACGCAACCATAGCTGCATCGCCTGCTCCGTCGCCGCTACGCGGCCTGAAAATAATGTTGCCGAAGTATTCAGGGCTGCGCGAAAATCCGGCAACACACGGATTTTGCAGGGAAATCAGCGAATTACCGCCGCTGCCGGCTTGACAAGCCCCCCCCCGCTCTTTAGACTGCGCCGCCTTCCCGTGGCGAGTTAGCTCAGTGGTTAGAGCAGTGGAATCATAATCCATTGGTCCGGGGTTCAAATCCCTGACTCGCCACCATTTCTTTTGTTTGTCCGGCACAATGTGTTTGCCGGACCCGGCCCGTCGTGTTATCGTAAAACCATGCGTAAGTTAATGCTTTTATTGGCTTTTTTGGTTTTCGCCGCACCCGCCTGGGCGCAGCGCGCGCTGCCGGCCGAGGCCAAACGCGGCACCACCGGCGAGCGCCAGATGTTCCCCATGGTGCAGATCGGCAAGGAAAACCTGCGCCTGGCGCCTGGCGGCATCATCATCAACAGCAACAACCTCAGCATCACCCAGGGCCAGCTGCTGCCGGGCTCTGAAGTACTGTACCAACTCGACCGCAACGGCGAGGTGCAGCGCATCGTGATCCTGACGCCAGAGGAACAGGCTCGGCTCGGCACCAAGAAGTAAAGTGTGGGCAAGGTTTACATCAAAACCTTCGGCTGCCAGATGAACGAGTATGACTCGGGCAAGATGGCCGACGTGCTCCGGGCCGGCGCAGGCCTCACGCCCACCGACGACCCGGCCGCCGCCGACGTCATCCTGTTCAACACCTGTTCGGTGCGCGAAAAAGCCCAGGAAAAAGTGTTCCACGACCTCGGCCGCGTACGCGAACTCAAGCTGAGCAATCCCAGGTTGATCATCGGCGTCGGCGGCTGCGTCGCCAGCCAGGAGGGAGCTGCCATCGTCAAACGCGCGCCCTACGTCGATATCGTGTTCGGCCCGCAAACCCTGCACCGCTTGCCGCAGCTGATCACCGCGCGCCGCGCCAGCGGCCGGCCGCAGGTCGACATCAGCTTCCCCGCCATCGAAAAATTCGACCACCTGCCGCCCGCGCGTGTCGAGGGCGTCACGGCCTTCGTGTCGATCATGGAAGGCTGCAGCAAATACTGCTCGTTCTGCGTGGTGCCCTACACCCGCGGCGAGGAGGTGTCGCGCCCCTTCGACGATGTGCTCACCGACATCAGCGAACTCGCGCTGCAGGGCGTGCGCGAAGTGACTCTGCTCGGCCAGAACGTCAACGCCTGGCGTGCGCCGGTTGACGGCGAAGCCGATGGCGCGGATCTCGCGCTGCTGCTCGACCATGTCGCCGGCATCCCCGGCATCGAACGCATCCGTTATACGACCTCGCATCCCAAGGAATTCACGCCGCGCCTGATTGAAGCCCATGCGCGCATCCCGCAGCTGGGCAGCCATGTGCACCTGCCGGTGCAATCGGGTTCCGACCGCGTGCTGGCAGCGATGAAACGCGGCTACACCGTGCTCGAATACAAATCCATCATCCGCCGCCTGCGCGCCGCGCACCCCGATGTCAGCATTTCCTCGGATTTCATCGTCGGCTTTCCCGGTGAAACCGAACACGACTTTGAACAGACGCTGCGACTGATCGACGAGGTCGGCTTCGACGACAGCTACAGCTTTGTCTACAGCCCGCGCCCCGGCACGCCCGCCGCAGATCTGGCTGATGACACGGCAGGGGAAATCAAACTGCAGCGGCTGCAGCGCCTGCAGGCGCGTATCGCCGCAGGCGCCCAGGCCCTCAGCGCGGCCATGGTCGGCACCCGCCAGCGCGTGCTGATCGACGGCGTGTCGCGCCGCAATGCCGCCGAACTCGCAGGGCGCACCGACAACAACCGCGTGGTGAATTTTCCCGGCCCGCAGGACCGCATCGGCACGTTTGCCGAAGTCCTGATCACCGCAACCGAGGCGCACACCCTGCGCGGTGAACTGGTCAATACCCAACTCCCTGTCTCAAAAGCAATCTCATCCATTGAAACCCGTTGATATCAGTTTTACCCCGGTCGACAACCACCGTCTGGCCAATCTGTGCGGCCCGCTCGACGAAAATCTACGCCAGATCGAAACCGCACTTGATGTCGGCATTGCGCGGCGCGGCGAACATTTCGCGCTGACCGGAACACTTGAACGTGTACGTATCGCGGCCAAAGTGCTGCAGGATTTCTACGCCAAGGCGCAGGACTCGCTGTCGCTGGATAACGTGCAACTCGCGCTGATCGAAGCCGGCCACCAGGGCGCGGCGCATGCCGCGATCCCGGCCCCCGCGCTGATCACCCGCAAGACCGATCTGCACGGCCGCACGCCGCGCCAGAACGAATACCTGCTGAACATCCAGAAACACGACATCACCTTCAGCATCGGCCCCGCCGGCACCGGCAAGACCTATCTGGCGGTGGCCTGCGCGGTCGACGCGCTGGAACGCGACGCGGTGGAACGCATCATCCTCGTTCGTCCCGCGGTCGAAGCCGGCGAACGGCTGGGTTTCCTGCCCGGTGACATGGCGCAGAAAGTGGATCCCTACCTGCGTCCGCTCTACGACGCGCTGTACGACCTGATGGGTTACGACAAGGTCGCCAAGATGTTTGAACGGCAGGCCATTGAAATCGCACCCCTCGCATTCATGCGCGGGCGCACGCTGAACCACGCCTTCATCATTCTCGACGAAGCGCAGAACACCACCCGCGAACAGATGAAAATGTTCCTCACCCGCATCGGCTTCGGCAGCAAGGCGGTGATCACCGGCGACGTCACCCAGATCGACCTGCCCAAGGGCATGATCAGCGGTCTCGTTGAGGCGCAGGTGGTGCTGAAAAAAGTGCGCGGCATCGCCTTTACCTTTTTCAAGGCCGAGGACGTGGTGCGCCACCCGCTGGTGCAGCGCATCGTCAACGCCTATGACCGTTACGGCAAATCCGCCGAGGGCGGGAAAAAATGAAGGCGGCGGCGCGTCGTCCGAAGGCTGCGCGCATAGCCGTGCAATGCGCCGCCACCGCGCGCAATGTGCCGGCGCCCGCGCGCATCCGCCGGTGGGCGCGCGCGGCACTGGCCGGCAATGCGGCCAGCAATGCGCGCGTCACCATCCGCATCGTCGGCCAGGCTGAAGGCCGGCTGCTCAACCGCAGTTACCGCAACAAGGATTACGCCACCAACGTGCTGACCTTCGTCTTTCGCGACCAGCCGCCGCTCGAAGGCGACATCGCCTTGTGCGCGCCGGTGATCACGCGCGAAGCACGGGCGCAGCGCAAAACCGCCGCCGCGCATTACGCACACATGGTCGTGCACGGCCTGCTGCACCTGCAGGGTTATGACCACGAAAATGAACAGGATGCCGCTGCGATGGAACGGCGTGAAAAAACGCTGCTCGCCCGCTTCGGGTATCCTGACCCGTACCGCGCTGCCGCCGCGCGCGGTGCGTAACCACACCTCCGGACATGGACGAATCACAAAAACCCACCCTGCTCGAACGGCTGTCGACGCTGCTGCTGCGCGAGCCCGAAGACCGCGAGCAACTGATCACGCTGCTGCGCTCGGCGCACGACCACAACCTGCTCGACGCCGACGGCCTGGCGATGATCGAAGGCGTGCTGCAGGTGTCGGAAATGCAGGCGCGTGACATCATGGTGCCGCGCGCGCAGATGGACGTGATCGACGTAAACGAGCCGCCGGACCGCTTCATCCCGCTGGTCATCGAAACCGCGCACTCGCGTTTCCCGGTGATCGGCGAAGGCAAGGATGATGTCATCGGCATCCTGCTCGCCAAGGACCTGCTGCGTTATTACGCCGGCGAGGAGGAATTCAACGTGCGCGAAATGCTGCGTCCGGCGGTGTTCATCCCGGAATCGAAGCCGCTCAACGTGCTGCTCAAGGAATTCCGCAAAAACCGCAACCACATCGCCATCGTTGTCGACGAATACGGCGGCGTTGCAGGGCTGATCACCATCGAGGACGTGCTGGAGCAGATCGTCGGCGACATCGAGGACGAATACGATTTCGATGAAGCCGAAGACAACATCGTGCAGGAAAAACGCGGCATCTACCGCGTCAAGGCGCTGACCGAGATCGCCGATTTCAACGCCGTCTTCGGCACCGCATTCAGCGACGAGGAATTCGACACCGTCGGCGGCCTGGTGCTGAAACGTTTCGGCCGCGTGCCCAAACGCGGCGAACAGTTGCTGATCGAGGCGTGGAATTTCCGCGTGTTGCGCGCCGACAGCCGGCGCATTTATCTGCTGCAGGTCGCGAAAAAACTCGACAAGCCCGCGACTTAAATCGTAACTATTTGTTTTTATTGATGTTTTAGCCTGAGGCGCCCATGCCCACACCACGCCGCAGCACCCAGTGGGTCATCGCCGCAGCGCTGGGCGCCGTCACTGTGGCGGGCTACGCGCCGTTTTACCTGTTTCCGCTGCCGCTGCTGAGCTTCGCCGGATTGTTCCTGCTGTGGCAACACGCGCCCTCGGGACGCGATGCGGCGCTGCTCGGTTTTGCCTTCGGTCTGGGCTGGTTCGGCGCCGGGGTGTCCTGGGTTTACATCAGCCTCAGTACTTTCGGCGCGATGCCGGCATTGCTGGCTGCAGCGGTCACGCTGTTGTTCTGCGCCTACCTTGCGCTGCATCCGGCCATCATCGGTTATCTGAGCCGGCGCCTGGCGCTGTCTCCGGCACTGAACTGGATCGTGTTCGTGCCCGCCGCCTTCACGCTGATCGAATGGGTGCGCGAATGGCTGTTCACCGGCTTTCCCTGGCTCAACCCCGGTTACTCGCAGGCACCGCTCAGTCCGCTCGCGGGCTACGCCGCCGTGTTCGGCCTGCACGGCATTACCCTGCTGCTGTTCGCCACCGCCGGCGCCTTGTGCTGGGCATGGCTGGCAAAACCGTGGACGCAACTGCGCAACTTATGGCCATGGCCGGCAGCACTGCTCGTGATCTGGATCGCCGGCGCCGGCCTCAAGAATGTGCCCTGGACCGAACCCATCGGCACAAGCGTATCGGTCAGCCTGCTCCAGGGCAATATCGACCAGGATCAGAAATGGCGCGAAGACCAGTTGCGCGCCACGCTGGATACCTACCTCGGCATGGTTCGCAGCAGCGACGCGCGCCTGATCATCCTGCCCGAAACTGCGCTGCCGCTGTTCCTGCGCGACGTGCCCGAAAACTATCTGGAGGCGCTGGCGGAACACGCCAGGCGCAACAACGGCGACGTGCTGATCGGCGTCCCCGAGCGCCTGCGCGATGGCAGTTATTACAACAGCGTCATTTCAGTCGGCAGCGCCGAACGCCAGACCTACCGCAAAAGCCACCTGGTACCCTTCGGTGAATTCATCCCGCTGCGCCCGATACTGGGTGAGATGGTGTCGCGGCTGGCGATTCCGCTGCAGGATTTCGCGCGCGGCTCGCTTGACCAGCAACCGCTGGCGGTCGCCGGCGAACAGGTCGCGATCAACATCTGCTACGAAGACGTCTTTGGTGATGAAATCATCCGCCAGTTGCCGCAGGCCACACTGCTGGTCAATGTCAGCAACGTCGCCTGGTTCGGCCGTTCCATCGCGCCGCAACAGCATCTGCAGATCGCGCAAATGCGCGCGCTGGAAACCGGCCGCACCATGCTGCGCGCCACCAACACCGGCATGACGGCGGTGGTCAATCCGCAGGGCCTGGTTGAAGCTGTTGCCCCCGAATACCAGGCGGCGGTATTGACGAGAACGGTCGCCGGCATGCGCGGTGCGACGCCTTATGTGCGCTGGGGCAACAAGGCGGCGCTGTTGTTATGCGTGATGGGCATTGCCATCGCCTTTTTCACTCTGCGCCGCACGCGGAAATAAGCGCGTCGGACCGCGTCCCGCCTTTGGCGCAGCGCGGCAAACCCTGTAAAATTCGCGGCTTATCGGCGTCTGCCGCACCAGTCATTTTCAATGCTCACCTTCCAGCAAATCATCCTGACGCTGAACCAGTTCTGGGACCGCCAGGGCTGCGCGCTGCTGCAACCCTATGACATGGAAGTGGGCGCGGGCACCTTCCACACCGCGACCTTCCTCCGCGCCATCGGCCCCGAACCGTGGAAAGCGGCCTTCGTGCAACCGTCGCGCCGGCCCAAGGATGGCCGTTACGGCGACAACCCGAACCGGCTGCAGCATTACTACCAGTACCAGGTGGTGCTGAAACCGTCGCCGGCCAACATCCAGGAACTCTATCTCGACTCGCTGCGCGCGCTGGGCATAGACCCCAAGGCGCATGACATCCGTTTTGTCGAGGACGACTGGGAATCGCCGACGCTGGGCGCCTGGGGTCTGGGCTGGGAAGTCTGGCTGGACGGCATGGAAGTCACCCAGTTCACTTATTTCCAGGAAGTCGGCAGCCTGCCGTGCAAACCGGTGCTCGGCGAAATCACCTACGGCCTGGAACGACTGGCGATGTACCTGCAGGGTGTTGAATCCGTATTCGACCTGACCTGGACGCCCGGTGTGACCTACCGTGACGTCTACCACCAGAATGAAGTCGAACAGTCGCGTTACAACTTTGAACTGTCGAATGCCGACCTGCTGTTCCGCCATTTCAGTGAATATGAGCAGGAAGCGAAACGGCTGATCGAGGCTGCATGCGTGCTGCCGGGCTACGAAATGGTGATGAAAGCTTCGCATACCTTCAACCTGCTTGACGCCCGCGGCGCAATCTCCGTCACCGAACGCGCTGCTTACATCGGCCGCGTCCGCACCCTGTCCCGCGCCGTGGCGCAGGCGTATTACGAGTCGCGCGAAAAACTCGGTTTCCCGATGGTGCGCGCATCATGACCACCGCCACGCTGCTGGTCGAACTGCTGACCGAGGAACTGCCGCCGAAATCGCTGGCAAAACTGGCCGGGGCTTTCCGTAAAACGTTGACTGACGATCTGCAGCAGGAAGGTTTCCTCGCGGCCGGCAGCGCCTCGCGCGCCTTTGCCACACCACGCCGCCTCGCGGTGCAGATCACGCAAACACTCGCGCAATCACCGGACAAGGCGCTGGAAATCCAGGGACCGTCGGTCAAGGTCGGACTCGACAAGGACGGCAAACCCACACCGGCGCTGGCCGGTTTCGCCAAAAAAAACGGCATCGCCGTCGAAGACCTGACCCAGATTGATTCGTCCAAGGGCCCCGTATTCGCCTGTCGCAAGACCGTTACCGGCAGCGCGCTGCAAACAAACCTCGCCGCAAAAGTCGAGGCCGCGTTGAAAAAACTGCCCGTCGCCAAAATCATGCGCTGGGGCGATGGTGACGCGGAATTCGTGCGCCCGGTGCACGGCCTGATCATGCTGCACGGCGCGTCCGTCGTGCCGGGTACGGTACTGGGCATCAACTCGGGCAACAAAACCCGCGGCCATCGTTTCATGGGGCAGGCGGAACTGGTGATCGCCAGCGCCGAGACCTACGAAACCGTGCTGGCCAAGGAAGGGATGGTCATCGCCGATTTCGCCAAACGCCGCAGCATGATCGACGATCTGCTGCAGGCCGGGGCGAAAAAGCAGCAGGCGACACTGGGCGAGTATCAGGATCTGCTCGACGAAGTCACGGCACTGGTTGAACATCCCTCGGTCTATGTCGGCGCCTTCGATGCGGGATTCCTCGAAATCCCCGCCGAATGCCTGATCCTGACCATGCGCCAGAACCAGAAATACTTCCCGCTGTTCGACAGCAGCGGGAAACTGACCAATCGCTTCCTGATCGTCAGCAACATGCAGGTCGCCGATCCGGCGCACATCATCAGCGGCAACCAGCGCGTGGTCCGGCCGCGGCTGGAAGATGCGCGCTTTTTCTACAACCAGGATCGCAAGGAGCGGTTGGAAACCCGCGTGCCGCAACTGGAAAAAGTGGTTTACCACAACAAACTCGGCACCCAGCTGCAGCGCGTCGAACGCTTGCAGTTGCTGGCCGGGAAAATCGCGCGCCTGCTCAATGCCGATGCGGCGCAGGCCGAACGCGCCGCCTGGCTGGCCAAGGCCGATCTGGTCACCGGCATGGTCGGTGAATTCCCCGAACTGCAGGGCATCATGGGCCGTTATTACGCATTGCATGACGGCGAGCCGGCGGCAGTGGCCGCGGCCATCGCGGAACATTACCGGCCCCGCTACGCCGGCGACAAATTGCCGGAAAGCCCGGTGGCCTGCGCCGTTGCGCTGGCCGACAAACTGGAAACACTCGCCGGCATGTTCGGCATCGGCCAGTTGCCGACCGGCGACCGCGACCCCTTCGCGTTGCGCCGCCATGCGCTGGGCGTGATCCGCATCCTGATCGAGCGCAACCTGCCCTTGCGTCTGGATGAACTGGTCAGCGCTGCGTTCGCCGCATTCAATCCCGGGATCACCGACGCCCATGCGGATCTCGAAACCTTCCTGTTTGAGCGCATGCGCGGCTATTTCGCCGATGCCGGTTACAGCACGCAGGAAATCGATGCGGTGCTGTGCATGAGCCCGGCCCTGATTCATAAAATCCCGCTGCAACTCGCCGCTGTGCGGGCCTTTGCTGCGCTGCCCGAGGCGGCGAGCCTCGCGGCTGCCAACAAACGCATCAAAAACATCATCGGGAAATCCGCCCCTTCTGCGGGCGACGTATTCTCCGAAAAGCATTTTCAGGCCAAAGAAGAATCCGAGCTGTACAAGGCCTTCATGTCCGCCGACACAAAAGCCGATGCCGCCTACGAGTCCGGACAATTCACGGAAACGCTGCAGGCGCTGGCCGTATTAAAACCCGCCGTGGATGCGTTTTTCGACAAAGTCATGGTCAACGTCGAAGATCCCGCGCTTCGCAGCAACCGCCTGCTGCTGTTGATGAAGCTCGAAAGCGCTTTTAATCGCTTCGCCGACATCTCCAAACTCGCCGCATGACGCCCGCACTCCTCACTCCTCATTCCTCATTCCTCACTGTCCGATGAAACTCGTCATCCTCGACCGCGACGGCGTGATCAACCACGACAGCGCGGCCTATATCAAAAGCCCGGAGGAGTGGAAACCGATCCCGGGCAGCCTGGAGGCGATCGCGCTGCTGAGCCAGGCCGGATACCGGGTGCTGGTCGCCACCAACCAGTCGGGGGTCGGCCGAGGGCTGTTCGAAATGGCGACGCTGAACGCGATCCACGACAAGATGCACCGCGCGCTGGGCCTGGCCGGCGGTCGCATCGACGGCATTTTCTACTGCCCGCACGCGGAGAACGCCGGCTGCAACTGCCGCAAGCCGAAACCCGGAATGCTGGAGGAAATCGCCCACCGTTTCGGCGTCAGCCTCGAAGGCGTGCCGTTCATCGGCGATTCGCTGCGCGACCTGCAGGCTGCTGTCGCCGTCGGCGCGCAGCCGATCCTGGTATTGACCGGCAAGGGCAAAAAAACCCGCAAGGATGGCGATCTGCCGGCAGGCACCGTCGTTTACGACGATCTCGCGGCGGCCGTGCGCAACTTGCTGCAATGAAAGTATTGATCGCGCTGCGCTCCACGCTGTTCGCTTTTTTCCTGATCCTGATCACCCCCGTTTTTGCGGTCATTGCGCTGCTCACCTTCCCGCTGCCGGCGCTGACGCGATATCGCATTATTTCGATATGGACGCACTGGGTGATGTGGGCCGCACGCGTCATCTGCGGCATCCATTACCGCGTGATCGGCCGTGAAAACATACCCGCCGAACCCTGCATCATCCTGTCCAAACACCAGTCGGCCTGGGAAACACTGGCCTTCCAGCTGATTTTTCCGCCGCAGGTGTGGGTGTTGAAGCGTGAACTGCTGCGCGTGCCGTTTTTCGGCTGGGGGCTGGCCATGCTGTCACCGATCGCCATCGACCGCAGCTCGCGGCGCGAAGCGCTGCAGCAGCTGGTCGAGCAGGGTGTCGCGCGGCTCGCCGCCGGATTCTGCATCGTCATTTTCCCCGAAGGCACCCGCATCGCACCGGGCAGCCGCGGCAAATACCGCCCCGGCGGCGCGCGCCTCGCGGTGCAGACCGGCACCACGGTGATTCCGGTGGCGCACAACGCCGGAATCTGCTGGGGCCGCAATGCCTTCCTCAAACGTCCTGGGCTGATCACCGTCAGCATCGGCGCCCCCATGCGGCCCGATGGTACGGACGCCGAAACCCTGGCCAGGCGCGTGGAAGACTGGATCGAGGGTGAAATGCAGCGGCTCGAATCCCGTTGATGGGCGGAAATCCCGCCCTGCAAGCCGGACTGCCGCTGCTTGCGGCGCCGGAATCCGGTCCGGCGATCGACCTGGACGGCCGGCGCATCAGCTACACGCTGCAACGCAGCCGGCGCCGGCGCACGATCTCGCTGCTGATCGACGAACGCGGCCTGCGTGTCGCAGCGCCGCTTAAAGCGCCGCAACAGGCCATCGACGACCTGCTGCGTGCACATGCGGCCTGGGTCATCCGCAAGGTGCATGACTGGCAGCAGAAGCGCCCGCCGCCGCTTTCATGGGTCGCCGGCGAGCAAATCATGCTCTACGGCGCTCCGGTGACGCTGGAAGCGCGTGCCGGCATCGTTTTGCCGCAACTGGACCAGGACCGGCTGCTGTTTGATCCGCAACTCGCACCAACAGTCATCGAATGCGGGGTGCGCGGCTGGCTGAAACGGCAGGCGCTGGCGTGTTTTACCCGCCGCTGCCATGACTACAGCGCGCAACTGCAACTGCCGGCGCCGGCGGTGCGGCTGTCGAACGCGCGCACGCGCTGGGGCAGCTGTCATGCCCGGGGTCGCATCAGCATGAACTGGCGGCTGGTGCAGGCGCCGGCGGCATGGATCGATTATGTCGCCGCGCATGAAGTCGCCCACCTGCGCCAGATGAACCATTCACCGGCGTTCTGGCGCACGGTTGAGATACTCGTCGCTGATTATGCCGAGCGCCGGGCCGCGCTGCGGCGCGATGCGCATCGTTATCTGCTGCTGTAAACGAGTGCGCGGAGTACCTGCGCGCCCGGATCTGCTGCATCTGATCTGCAAATACGCTGTGCTACACTTTCCGCCACTTTCTACGCGAGTCATCCTGTGCGTACGACACTGATTCTGATGATCCTGACGCTGTTGTTTGCCGGTTGCGGCTACAAAGGCCCGCTGTATTTGCCCAAAGACAAACCCGCCGCCGTCAAAAAGCCGGCGCCCGCACCCGCTGCAGTCACGCCGGCGGCGGAACCCCCGGCGCCATCCGGTCCGCAATGAATCCGTTCGGCTACCGCAATGGCGAACTGCATGCCGAAGCCGTACCCCTGTCGCGCATCGCCGCGGAATTCGGCACCCCCTGTTATGTATATTCACGCGCAGCCCTGACCCGGGCCTGGCGCGACTTCGACGCCGCCTTCGCCGGACGCGACCACCTGCTGTGTTATGCGGTCAAAGCCAATCCCAACCTCGGCGTATTGGATGTTTTTGCGCGCCTAGGCAGCGGTTTTGACATCGTTTCAGGCGGCGAACTGGCGCGGGTCATCGCGGCAGGCGGCGATCCGCGCAAAGTGGTGTTTTCCGGGGTCGGCAAGACCGCCGCCGAAATGCGCCAGGCTTTGCAGGCCGGGATTCTGTGCTTCAACGTCGAATCCGCGCCGGAACTGGAACTGCTGAGCCGGGTCGCCGGCGAAATGGGCAAAACCGCGCCGGTCAGCCTGCGCGTAAACCCCGATGTTGACGCCAAAACCCACCCCTATATCGCCACCGGTCTCAAGGAAAACAAGTTCGGTGTGGCCTATACCGATGCGCCGGCCGTGTACCGCCGCGCCCGCGAACTGCCGCACCTGCGCATCGAAGGCATCGATTGCCACATCGGTTCACAACTGACGGAAGTGGCGCCGTTCATTGCCGCGCTGGAACGGGTGCTGGCGCTGGTCGATGTTTTGGCGCGCGACGGCATCAGCATCCAGCACATAGATCTCGGCGGCGGGCTGGGGATCCGTTACCAGGATGAAACGCCGCCGCCGGTGGCCGAATACGCAAAGGCGCTGCTCGCAGCGCTCGGCCAACGTTCGCAGAAACTGCTGTTTGAACCGGGCCGGCTGCTGACCGGCAATGCCGGGGTGCTGCTGAGTACCGTGCTCTACCTGAAACCGGGCCAGGACAGGAATTTTGCGATCGTCGATGCCGCGATGAACGACCTGATGCGTCCGGCGCTGTACGAAGCCTGGCATGAGGTGCTGCCGCTGCGTGAAACGGCGGCCGGCGGCAAGTCCTACGACATCGTCGGCCCGGTCTGCGAAAGCGGCGACTTCCTCGCGCGCGACCGTCAACTGGCTGTAAATCCGGGGGATTTGATCGCCATTGCGTCGGCCGGCGCATATGGCATGAGCATGTCATCCAACTACAACACCCGACCGCGCGCCGCCGAAATCATGGTCGATGGTGATCGCGTACACCGCATCCGCGACCGTGAAACCGTCGCCATGCTGATGGCAAACGAGCATCGTTTGCCGGATCAATAGCATCAAAACGGGCATCAAAACGGTTTGAGTACGTACTTTTGCGTTGCAATACGCTGTTGCCGCAAATCCACAACCGGATTCACTTGATCAAAAAAACTTGACAAAGGTATTGCATTTATTTTTCCGCATAGCATAGAATTGGCGCACCGAACACGGTTCTCGCCAAATTTTTTGGTTGGAACGCGGAACGGCGGTTCACAAAACGCCGTGAAATGTTCTTGAAAATCGTGTGCTGGTAGTGCGGAACAAAAGCCGCATTCAAACGATGCCTAAGTTAACTTTCAAGGAGACGATTATGGCAGCGAAGAAAAAAGCAAAGAAAAAAGCTGGTAAGAAGAAAGCAGCCAAGAAGAAGTAGTAGTACTTGCGAAGGCCGGGTAACCCCCGGCCTTCGCATTTATATTTTCCATATTTGTATCTTCCAACTTTCAGCATCTCCTCTTGCGCAATCTCCGCGCACGGATTTCCGGCAGCACCGCTTGCCGACGTTCCGAAGTTTTCCTGCAGCAGTGATTGCACTATTGAGCGCCGTCCGGCGCCGATGCAAAAAACATCAATAAAATCAAATGGTTATTGATATTCTGCAGTCGCACCCCTTGCAGCTGAAACGCAAGGGCCACCCGCACCATCACCCGGAGATTGCTTAAGGATTGAGTTGCCGATAGACCGCGTCGGCGACGCGCAATAATTCAGCGCGATCCGTTTCGCCGGACAAGGCGTAACCGAGACGGCCGTCGAGCCAGTAAAAAACGCCGACATTATTTTCCTGCGCAAAACGAAACGCCGTCTGTTCGCGCGCTTCCTTGCTGACGCGCACATAAAGTGTCAGGCGCTGACCCTTGCTGTCCTGATACATGAATTGCGCCGCCGGTCCGCGTTCGCCGGGCAATAAACGTCCACCGACCAGCGAGTACCCCTGCTCCGCAAGATGAGGAATCTTCAGGCCGGTACCCAGCCGTTTCGACAGCCAACGCACCAGGTGCTCTTCCTGATCGGCGCCAACTTCCACCGGATGCCGTACTTCGGGGCTGTAAACGGCATGAGCCACCGCAGCAATTCGGGCCAGATAGACCGTTTGCGTGCGTTCGCCGGCGACATAAGCATGCAATTGCCAGCCGGCAAAGCCGCTGACCGCCATTAATGCCGCGGCAACGGCGTAATGTTGCAGAAGCGGCTGCAGCGGCAACAGCCAGCGGCGCTGCTGCCCAGGTTGCAGTCGGGCCGGTACCGCCGCGGCAAGCAGCGGCGCGTACGCCGCCTGCAAGGCATCGTTCTGACGGCGGTAGGCCGCCACGCGCTGCGCGTCGTCCCCATGCTGGGCCAGGTGTTGCGCCACCTCGGTCGCACGCTCCGCCGGCAAGCGGCCGTCGACATAAGCCTGCAGCTCGGCTTCCGTCACCGGATGCACGCTCATTCCGCCGCCCTCATTTGACCACCTTCAATACCGCGGTTTCGGGCAGCCCCTGCATCAGCCGGCGCAGCCGCTCCCGGCCGCGCGACAGCCGCGACATCACCGTGCCGATCGGCACTTCGAGTACGCGGGCGGCTTCCTCATAAGTCATCTGTTCCAGCCCCACCAGCAACACCACGGCGCGCTGCTCTTCCGGCAGCGCCTGCAATGCCGCATCCAGATCGCGTATTTCCAGCCGGTCGGTGCTTTGCGGCTGCGGGCGGTCGGCCATTGCATCATCAAGCTGTACCGTCCGGCTGACGGCGGCGCTGCGCACCTGGTTCACGAATACGTTATGCATCACGGTAAACAGCCAGGCACGCAGATCCGTGCCCTCGCGCAACAGGTCCTGCTTGACCAGCGCGCGCTCCAGCGCGTCCTGCACCAGATCGTCGGCTGCGCTCGGATCACCCGTCAGCGCGCGCGCATAGCGGCGCAGCCGGGGGATGTATTGCATGGCCTGGGCGGCGAACACGTCGGATGCCGGTAGCTTCACCTGCTGTTACCTCCTCAACACGGCGCTGCCCGGAGTTATTCCCCGGTGCACACGGGATGATTTTACGCGGTGATGATTGGCCATGCCGCTCAGACCAGAAACAGCGTGGCGAGGCCGAGAAAAATGAAAAATCCGCCGCTGTCGGTGATCGCGGTAATCATCACGCTCGATCCGATGGCCGGATCGCGGCCGAACTTCTCCATCAGCAGCGGAATCGCCACCCCCATCACCGCCGCCAGCAGCAGGTTGAGCACCATGGCCCCGGTCATCACCAGACCGAGCTGCCAGCTGTGGTAAATCAGGAACGCAAACAGGCCGACCAGGCTGCCCCAGATCAACCCGTTCAGCGCCGACACGCTGATTTCCTTCAAAAACAGTTTGCGGGCGCTGTCCCGGGTGATCTGGCCCAGCGCCAGGGCGCGCACGATCATGGTGGTGGTCTGGTTGCCGGAATTGCCGCCGATGCCGGCGATGATGGGCATCAGCGCCGCCAGCGCCACCAGTTGCGCAATCGAATGTTCGAACACCCCGATCACGCGCGAGGCAATAAATGCGGTCACCAGGTTGATCGCCAGCCACGCCCAGCGGTTGCGCACGCTGTTCCATACCGATGCGAACAGATCCTCCTCCTCGCGCAGGCCGCCGGCGGACAGGATTTCGCTGTCCTTGGCTTCGCGGATGTAATCAACCACCGCATTGATCGTCACCCGGCCGACCAGCTGCCCCGCATCATCGACCACCGGCGCCGACACCAGGTCATAACGCTCGAACGCGCTGGCCGCGTCATGCGCATCCTGCTCGGGCTGGAAACTGGTGTAATCCCGGATCATCACATCGCCGACCAGAATGTCGGGATCGCTGACCAGCAGCCGGTTCACCGGCAGCAGACCGCGCAGATGTTCATCGCGATCGACCACAAACAACTGGTCGGTATGGTCCGGCAACTGGTCCAGACGACGCAGGTAACGCAGCACCACTTCCAGCGTGACGTCCTCGCGCACCTCGATCATCTCAAAATCCATCAGCGCACCGACCGCATCCTCCGGATACGACATCGCGGCGCGCAGCTGCTCGCGCTCCTCGGTCGACAGCGACTTGAACACATCAAGGATGACCTCGCGCGGCAGGTCAGGCGCAAGATCGGCGATTTCATCGGTATCAAGCTGTCCGGTGGCAGCGACCAGCTCGCCCTCGTCCATGTGCGCAATCAGCGTCTCGCGCACCGCATCCGAAACCTCGAGCAGGATTTCACCGTCGCGTTCGGCCTTGACCAGATCCCACACCACCAGCCGCTGGTCGAGCGGCAGGGCCTCGAGGATGTAGGCGATGTCGGCCGGATGCAGCCGGTCGAGCAACTGCTGCAATGCCCCCAGATGCTGGCGATGCACCAGCGTTTCGACCAGTTCTTGGCGCGGGCTTTCCTGGCGGTGCACCAGGTTCTCCACCAGCTCATGGCGATGCAGCAGTTCGATCACCTGCTCGAGCTGCTTTTCCACGCCGGGACGGGTTTCCTGCCTGTCGGCCATCAGTGATTCCTGATGCGGATTGAGGGATTGAATCTGCGGCCACATTCTAGGTAGATCACGCCGCAGTGTTCAAGCATTCGTTGTCAGAATTGCGACAAAGATAGCCTGCTCAATACCCGCAGGCTGCTGCAACACGGCGCTATTGCCGGCGCACTGTTGTCTATCTGCGGGATATCCTTAGATAGCGCGGCTGTGTTAGCTGATGCAGCGCTGCCATCTATATCAACAATATAGTATAGGTTCAACCATATGCGACATACATCCGCTTCGCCACAGAAAGGGGTAACGTTAGCGGCCACGCAACCGCAGCAAGCGTAGCCTGCCTCGCTCGTAAACTTACCCACCTCACCAATCGCGCTTTAAATAATTGACAAATACCACCGGAATCATTGCCCGATGCATCCGGAAAGCCGAGCAGTCGCCTGATATCGGCCAGCGGGATATCCAGGGCACGACAATGGCGGATAAAGGACAGCCGTTCCGGATGGGCCTGACCGTAGATCCGATAACTGTTCGTCTGCCGTGCCGGCGGTGCCAGCAAGCCCTCCCGCTCGTAGTAGCGGATCGTTTCGATATCCACACCGGTGGCCGTAGCCAATTCCCCTATACGCATCAGTGCTTCCTTTCTTGAAGACGATAAAGTCCTTGACCCCGTAGCCGCTACGGAGTTTCAAATTAGCAGATATTTTTCTGATCTGCGAGCTTTGATGAGTGCCAAATGCTGCGCCAGCCCCGTTGCGACTACAGACCCGGTTTACCGCCGCGTCCTGTGGATCGCGCTCGCCCTGAACGCCGCCATGTTCTTTGTGGAAATCGGCGCCGGCGCGTTCGCGGACTCGACGGCATTGCTCGCCGATGCGGTGGATTTTTTCGGTGACGCGGCCAACTACGGCATCTCGCTGGCCGTACTGGCGCTCGCCCCGGCCTGGCGATCCCGTGCTGCGCTGATCAAAGGCTGCTCAATGGGATTGTTCGGCATTTTTGTGATTGCAAAAGTATTTTGGAGCGCTGCTACTGGCTCATCGCCGCAACCGTTCGCAATGGGTGCTGTCGCATTACTTGCGCTGATCGTGAATGTCGGAGTCGCCGTCATGCTCTACCGCTACCGCTGTGGTGATGCCAACATGCGCTCGGTCTGGCTGTGCAGCCGCAACGACGCCATCGGCAATATCGCGGTGATGTTCGCGGCGCTCGGGGTCTTCGGCACCGGCAGCGCATGGCCTGATCTTGGCGTGGCCGCCATGCTGGGTCTGCTGGCCCTGCTCTCGGCACGATCGATCATCAGCGAAGCGCTCCGGGAGTTGCGGGATGGTCATCGCATCGCCGCAGGCGATCCCCTGCACCACACCGGAGATCGTCATGGATGAGTCCCGGGGGCCGGAACGACCGTCATTATTGCCGTCCATGCCGGCTGTGTTAGAGTGCCGCGCATCGTGATCACCATTTTTAATCGTTTACTGCAATCAAAGTCACGGGTCGTAGGCTTTTTGATTACGGTTTTGGTCGCCAATATCCTGACGGCAGGAGCCGGTCTGACCGCGCCCGTTAACTGGCAGGAGCACGAAAAAAGCCATCTCGCTGCATTGCATGACCCGCATTTCCAGGATGCCACGCCATCGGCCCCGGACCAACCCGC
>JAIEPF010000002.1 GCA_019749945.1 Burkholderiales bacterium | reverse complement strand
CCTCAAACTCGGCTGTTGCCTCATCTGCTGGCGATCTCTCAAAACCGTATGATTTCATTTTGTTAGGCGCTCTTAGTCTTGGCGCCATCGGTCGTGGCTACCGGAGGGCTGTGGAACGAACTTAATACCGATTCAAACGGCAAAATTGACGTCACCGGTCATTCACTCGGCGGCCACTTGGCCCTGGCCTTCAACAAGCTGTTCGCTGTCGTGACTGGCCAAGTGACGGTATTCAATGCGCCGGGGTTTATCGACAGCACAACCAATCAGGCGTTTTTTTGCCGCCTGGGTAGTGAAGTGCCTACAGTTGCCAACAGTAGTAGCGTTGTCAATGTCATTGCTGACGAAGCCAGCATAGGCGCAGTGCCGTGGAGTGCGATTGCCGGCAAGCATTCCCGCCCCGGCATCGCAATTGACATCCCAATTGAAAACCAATGGCTTTCCGACGAACCCCTGGTCACGGTATTTCGCTCGCTCAATCACAGCCAGGCCGCACTCACCGACTCGCTGGCGGTATATCACTTGCTGGCCACGCTTGATCCTGCGCTCGCCACCACCGGCTACAAGGCTATTTTGGGAGCGGCGGCCGCAGGCACTGCGGCGAGTTATGAGCGCATCGTCGATGCCCTGGAGAAGCTGATCGGCACCGACAGCCAGCCCATGCCTGCGGGCAACGACCAGCGCGAGGCCTTGTATATGGCCATCACTGCGCTGCACACCGCCATCGACGACCGGAGTCTTTTCGGCGCGACTTCGATCCTGCCGATCACCACGATTGATGCCACAAGCCTCGTGCAGGGCGCCAACGGTCTGCCGGATGCCACACCCGATGTAGCACTCGCCTACCGCTACGCCTTGAAGGAACTCAATCCCTTCATTGTCACGGGAAATTCTGGCCTCTATGCCATCCATAACCTCAATGGTGAACTGGAACCTTACAATCCCGTCGACCGTACGGGGGCACTGACCAGCGAATGGATCGCCGACCGCGCGGAGTTTCTCACCTGGAAGAACCTCGCCTACAGGAACGACGTCACCGCACTGAACGGGCCGATCAGCGAACACCTGCGCTTCATCGACCTGCCGCAGAGCATCAATCTCACGGCCGTTCCCACCGGCGCAGGCACGCCGGTCGCGGCGCTCACCCGCCGCATCCTCTTCGGCGGCGACGGCGTTGAGGTACTGACCGGCGGCGACAAATCCGACCGTCTCTACGGCAGCGGCGGCATCGACTACCTGGCCGGCAAGAAGGATACCGATTATCTCGAGGGCGGCGCCGGCCGTGACGTCTATGAATACAACGGTTATGCCTTGACGCTGCTCTCGGACGCCACCAACGACGGCACGGATGTCATCCGTGACACCGACGGCAAGGGTGTGCTGCGCTATCTCTGGAACGACAACCCCGCGCCCATCAGCACCGCCATTGCCGACGCCAGCGTCAAGGTCTCGGCGACCGAATGGACGAGTGCCGACGGCAAGTTCCGCTATGTCACCAGCACCAACGCCGAGAATGCCACCGACCTGACCATCACCATCCTCGGTGACGCCGGGGGCACGATGGTGGTGAAGGATTTCAGGGACGGGGATTTCGGGATCAAGCTGGGCACGCGTATTGCACATACCGCGGTCACAACCAGCGGCGGCTCTGGCCGCAACACGCTGGAAGGCGGCACGGGCAACGACCTCATTGAAGGCGGCACGGATGGTGCGACCCCCAGCGTGGGCGGGGATTTTATCTACGGTCGCGCCGGTGATGATGATCTCTACGGCAATGTCAAAACCACGCTGCAGGCGGCGATCACGCCACAAGGCGCTGCCGCCACCCCGACCGGGTTGCGGGGCGACTGGCTCAATGGCGGGACGGGGGATGATTACGTCATTGGTTATACCGGCAATGACGTCGTGTTGGGTGGATTGGGGGCTGACCTGTTGGTAGGTGGCGCGGGAGACGACGCGCTGGGCGGCGACACCGATTTCACTAGTTTGCAGATGGACTGGACGGTGACACAGGGCATCAATATTTTTTTCCGGGTTTTGGGTGCAATCAGTGACGAGAATTCCAATGAACCACTGCTCAGCGGCGGTGCAGACGTGCTCTACGGTGGTTTGGGTAATGACTATCTCGGTGGTGAGGTTGGCGATGACCTGCTGTTCGGTGAACAGGGCAACGATGTATTAGGAGGCGGTTATGACAACGATGTGCTCGTTGGTGGTGTGGGTGATGATTACCTGACGGGTGACTTCGGTGTTCGGGCAACGATTGATGACGAGCCGATCGCCCAAGGCGATGATTATCTGGATGGCGGCGCCGGCATCGACTGGCTGCAGGGCGAAGGCGGCAACGACATCCTGCTCGGGGGTGCGGGCAACGACACCCTGTGGGGTGATGCCTCCTATGAATTGGAAGTTTCCATGCAGGGGAACGACTATCTGAATGGCGAAGACGGCAATGATTATCTGAACGGTGGTGCCGGTAATGATGTGCTGATCGGCGGGCGAGGCGTCGATCAGCTGATAGGTGGTACTGGCAAGGACACCTACGTATTCAACCGAGGTGATGGCGTAGAACTCATCACCGATGTTGATGATCTGGACGGTAATCTTGACGCGCAGGGCGTTAATACAAACAAAAATAAAAGTATTGTGGTC
Organism: Burkholderiales bacterium; assembly: GCA_019749945.1. Lineage (GTDB taxonomy): Bacteria > Pseudomonadota > Gammaproteobacteria > Burkholderiales > SG8-41. Next base: position 209,401 of record JAIEPF010000002.1, on the reverse strand, counting down.
TTTGGCGACACCATCACGCGCAGTCAAATCAAATTTAAGAAAGGTAGTCTTTTAATTGACTTGGGTGACGGTGACGCCATCCATCTGGCACTGCCAGATGGTGAAGTTGATCCCACGCTCACGCGTGTGATCGACCGGTTGGAGTTTGCCGACGGCACGGTGATGACGTTCGACGACATCCTTGCGCAGGGCTTTGATATTGACGGTACGGAAGGAAACGATAATGGGGTGCAGACAACACTCATTGGTACGAGTGTCAGTGATCGCATCAACGGGCTAGGGGGCAATGACATTCTCGTTGGATTGTCTGGCGCGGATCAACTGTACGGCGGGAATGGAAATGACACCCTGCAAGGTGACGCGGGAAGTGACTTTTTGGATGGCGGCCTTGGTAATGATCTCTATCAGTTTAATATTGGCGATGGTACAGACACTATTGATGATGCGGACGGGGCGATTTCGCTACACTTTTCTGGTGGGCTGACCGCTGATGACCTGAACATTGCCGCGTATGTTGGTGATGACGGCGATGATTGGTTGCGAATAGATTATGGCTCTGGCGACTCGGTGTCGATCCGTCATTTGCAGTTTGAGCGTGTTGGTGCCATTGCTTTTGACAATGGCTCGACAATTTCAGGCGCGTCATTGGTGGAGGAGCAAGGCACTATTACAAAGCCTGGCACAGCCGGGAATGACGTACTGGTTGGCACTTCTGGTAACGATATTCTGGATGGCAAGGCCGGTAGCGATCAAATTTATGGGGGTGAGGGTAACGATATCTTGATCGCTGGTACTGATAGGCAGGTTAATGAGCTTTATGGGGAAGGTGGAAATGACACCCTTGTCGGAGGCCTTAACAATACGAGCATGTATGGGGGCGAGGGCTTCGATACGTATGTGTTGAAGGGAGCCTCTTTTAATTTCGACAATATTTATGACGATGGTGGTCATCTCCAATTGCCTGCTGGGCTATCCCTGTCTTACGTCGTCGCGGATCAATCGAGCGGGGATCTTTACCTACATTCACCTTACTACCTGGACACCCCATTTTTTAACGCTACGATCTACGGCTATGCAGAAAATGCTTTGAAGTGGAGCATTGAAGATTCAAATGGGCACCGTATGTCCATGATCGAGTTTCTTGCAAACCAGAAATCTCCCGCCGGCATCGATCAGGTTTTCAACGAATACCAGGGATCAGTTCATGCTGGATATTTCGAATATCAGTCGCGATTGGGATCCGGCGTAGAAGGCGTGGCCGTGGGCGCGGATGGCATGCTCAGCTACTCTGAAGCGGAGAATACGGCATATACGTACGAAGGTACAACATATGCAATTAATACGTATTCAACGACTGATTACCATCTTAATATTTCGACCTATCAGAGCAATGACACGTTAATTAACCGTCTCGCAGATGATTATGTTACTGATGAAATAAATTCGACAGAAACCACGTTGGTTGGAGCATCAATTGCTTCTCCGTCAAGCAATTCATTTGCTAACCAGGCATTGGCTGATGGCTCTAAGCCCGTATGGGTTCCAATAACTACTGCATCTCGAGCTCTCGCAATCGGCGGCAATGCCCGAGGGGTATTTCGAGATGTTGGGGGGGAGCTCTCCTTATGAGACGCCAACCCTGCTGGGATACTGGGTTTATCCCACGTTAGATGCAGGTAGCGGCGGGGAGGCGGTTTTCCCGAACGTGCCGGTTACGCAAGCCATCAGTGTTACCAATATTCAGGAGGCCATTGAGGTGGTCTTGACGGTTGAGTCGATTCAGGCTGGTGCGGCGAACAATGAGATTCGCACGCATGGCTACGCCATAGTTGATGCGGGCGCGGGGAACGACAGTGTTGTGATCGAGAATGTCTCAAGTTTCGAGATCACTGCCAACAATGGTGCTTTCTCTAATAACGATCTTATATTTAGTCGGCAGTTAGGCGCTTTGCTGTATGGCAATGATGGTGATGATGAGCTGACAGGAGCGCAAGGCGCAGATATTTTAATTGGCGGCGCAGGATTCGATTCTTTGGATGGCGGGCAAAATGCCGATCAATATCGAATTCTCGAGGAAGATAGTATCGATGTAATTGCCGATTCTGGTGATGATCTTTTGAATTATGCAAAATGGCACTATGAAGGGGCTCTTGGAATTCCCGATTGGCTTCACCGATTTGAACATGGTGGCCAGTATGCATTTAATAATGATGGTGAAATTGAGTATTACGACTCTCTGGATGATTTCATTCCCTGGGATGGTTGGACGATAAGCGAATTGATCGAGCAAGGCTATCTTGCCTACGTCGAGTTACTGCCGGAACTTCCTGAGATTGCCTTTGATGACTGGGACAGCATTGGAACTCTCGTGTCCGACGAATTTGTTATTTCGTCAGACTACGTCATTTTTGATAAGGGGGTGTCTCTTGATGATCTGGAATTAAGCGTCGATGGCGACTATCTCTCGGTACGTACCGCCCCTAATGTGGGGGTGGATATTCTGCTTGCCAAAGAAGGAGATCTGATTGGTACGGGTATCGAGCGAATCGTTGTGGATGAAGGTTGGTTCTCGATGGGTGATTTCCTGGATTTTGCGTCCGGGACAACCGCAACCGTAGATGATGACGTCTTGTGGGGCACCTCGAGTGGCGATGTAATAAATGGATCAGCGGGTTATGACTGGATCCTCGGCCGCGGTGGCAACGACATTCTGTTTGGTGGGGATGACGACGACTATATCGTTGGTGGGTTTGGAGACGATATCCTTAATGGTGGAGGAGGGAATGATTTTCTGGAAGGTGGATCCGGAAATGATACATACGTATTTAACCCCGGATCCGGATCAGACTTTATCTATGACGTTGATTTAAATGCTGGGAATGTAGATACGGTGCAATTCGGCTCTGGAATCACAGCCGAAGATACAACAGTGGTGTTAGGGGAATTTGACCTGAAATTCACATTTGCAGGAATCGACGATACCCTGACGATCAGTAGTGCGACGCTAGGTGCGTCTGGCCGTGTTGAGCGCTTTGAGTTTGCAGACGGCACAGTCTGGGACATAGATACGATCGCTGCTATGACTGGATACCAGCCGATCCAGTATTTTTATGGGACCAGCAACAACGATTCCTTCAGTGGATCAGCAAGCAGTGACGCCTATTTAATTCGGCCGAACGGCGGAATTGATGAAATATCCGATGCTGGGGGTAACGATACGTTGATTTTCGGTAGTGGCATAACTTCCGAGATGGTAACGCTGGGGCTTGGTTCGCTGTTGATCCGAATTGGTGAAAATGGCGATGCTGTTCATATCGAGGGATTTGATCCCGCAGATGTCAATGGTTCCGGTTTCATCGAGAATTTCCAGTTTGCCGATGGTACGGAACTGACCTACGCCCAGCTTATTGCTCGCGGATTCGATATTCGGGGAACCAATGCCAATGATGTCTTGACGGGAACCAATGTTCGCGATCGGTTTGTAAGTGGCGCTGGTAACGACGAATTGAGTGGTGGAGTAGGAAGCGATACCTACATCTTCAAAGCGGGTGACGGGGTAGATACCGTCATTGATTCGACGGAATTTGGCGAAATCAACCGTGTTGTGCTGAGTGATTACCTTGCTGCCAACGTAACGGGAGCCAGAGAAGGGCTATACGTCGTATTACGTGCTACTGGCACTGATGATGTGGTCCGAATACTCTGGGATGAGACAAGCGGCGCAGGTGTTGATTTTGTCGAGTTTGCCAACGGCGCGGTTTGGGACCGGAATTATCTCAACCAGCTTGGAGAAACAAGCAATTTATCACCGGTCGTTGTCGTGCCGATCGGTACACTCTCAGCGGCTGAAGATACCGGGTTGAGTTTTGTCATTCCGGCCAATACTTTCCAGGATCCGGATGCCGGTGATGTGCTGAGTTACACCGCAACGCGGGGCGACGGCAGTGCGCTGCCGGCATGGTTGATGTTTGATGCCGAAACACGCACGTTTTCCGGCACGCCGGAGAACGGTGACGTTGGCACGGTGTCAGTCAAAGTCACCGCGGCAGATTCAGGCGGCCTCAATGTGTCGGATACCTTCAATCTGATGGTAATGAACACCAACGATGCTCCGGCGCTGGTTTCGGCATTGGTTGACCAGAGCGCGTCGCAGAATCAACCATTCAGTTATGTGATTCCTGAAGCTGCGTTTGCGGATGTTGATGTCGGCGATCAGTTGACCTACACGGCAACCTTGAGCAGCGGAGCAGGGTTGCCGGAATGGCTGACCTTTGATGACGCAACCAATACGTTTAGCGGTGTGCCAGCGAACGGCGATGTTGGCACCCTGAGTGTCCGACTTACGGCGACAGACGGTGATGGCGCATCGGCATCCGATGTTTTCACGATTTTGATTGCCGATGTGAACGATGCGCCCGAACTCAGCAATCCATTGCTGGATCAGGCGGTTACCGTGGGCGTCTCGTTCAACTACGTGGTGCCGATCAACACGTTTGTTGATATTGATGCGGCCGACAGCGTTTCTCTGTCGGCGCAATTGGCAGGCGGTGCTGCGCTACCTTCGTGGCTGATGTTTGATGCCGCGACCGGAACATTCAGCGGGACGTTCAGCGGCACGCCATCGGCGTCCAATATAGGGGTGCTGGATATAGAAGTCATTGCGACCGACGCCTCGGGGGCGACAGGAGATGACCAGTTTGTATTGACAGTCAATCCGGCGGCGGGGCTGATATTGACGGGTACGGCAGCAGTGGACACGCTGGTTGGTGGCTACGGCAACGACCTGATTGATGGTCTCGCGGCAGCGGATCAGATGTATGGTGGGGATGGTGACGACAGTTACACAGTGGACAACATCAACGACGCCGTATTTGAAAACGCGTCGGAAGGCCACGATACGGTATTCAGCAGCGTGACCTATACCCTGTCTGACGAAGTCGAAGACCTCATCCTGACCGGCACTGCAAATCGCAATGCTACGGGCAACGCGCTTGCCAATTCCCTCATCGGGAACGCGGGGGCAAATCGCCTGGACGGTGGAGCGGGTGCTGACGTGTTGGTCGGTGGGCTGGGCAACGACACTTACGTCGTGGACGATGCCCTTGATGAGGTATTCGAGGCGCACTCTGCCGGAACGGATACGGTGCAATCCTCGATCAGCATCACGTTGGGCGCCAATGTGGAGCATCTGACACTCACGGGATTGGCGGCTATTGATGGCGTCGGCAATGAACTGGCCAACATCATTACCGGCAACGACGCAGCGAACACCCTGACCGGCGGACTGGGCAATGACAGACTGGTCGGTGGTGCCGGTATCGACATATTGATCGGTGGTGGTGGTAACGATACCTATGTGATCAACGATGACGAGGACACCTTGGTCGAACTGCCTGGTGAAGGCATTGACACCGTGCAAAGTGCTGATGATTTCACGCTGGCTGATAATTTTGAGCATCTGACACTGACCGGGGATGCGGTTTCAGGAACAGGTAATGCGGCAGTCAATCACTTGACGGGTAATGAATGGGCCAATGTGCTGAGCGGTCTGGGTGGCAATGACACCCTGGACGGCAAGGCGGGCATTGACACCTTGATTGGTGGCGCGGGCAACGACATCTACGTGGTGGATGATGCCGCTGATATGGCCGTGGAATTGGCCGGCGAAGGTATTGATACTGCCAAGGCTTCGGTGACCTACACGCTGGGCGCCAACATCGAAAACCTGACACTGACCGGCAGCGCAGCGATCAACGGAACCGGTAACACGCTGGCAAATCGGTTGACCGGAAACGCCGGCAACAACGTTCTCGAAGGTCTGGACGGTGACGACATACTTGATGGTAAAGCCGGTGCTGATACGCTGATTGGCGGCGCCGGCAACGACACATATCTTGTTGATAACGGCGGCGATGCGATTGTCGAATTGACAGGAGCAGGCATGGATACGGTGACCGCCAGTGTCACCCACGCGTTGTCCGCGAATGTCGAAAACCTGACCTTGTCGGGTGCGGGGGCTATCGACGGCACGGGCAACGATCTCGGCAACAGGCTGACCGGCAATGCTGCTGCGAATGTGTTGAGCGGTCTCGACGGCAATGATATTTTGGATGGCAAAGCCGACGCCGATACATTGATCGGTGGGGCTGGCAACGATACTTACATCATCGACAACGTTGGTGACGTGATGGTGGAATCGATCGAGGAAGGAATCGATACCGTTCAGACCGCCCTGGCATGGACATTGGGCGACAACCTGGAAAATCTGACGCTTACCGGATCAGCGGCAGTGAATGGGACGGGCAACGCGGCCAACAACATGCTGGTGGGTAATGCAGGTGCAAATGTGCTGTCTGGTCTCGACGGCGACGATACGCTGGATGGTGGCGGCGGGGCGGATACCTTGATAGGTGGCGCCGGCAATGACCATTACTTTGTCGACAGGGTTACCGATGTAGTGGTTGAGAACGCCGACGAAGGGCTCGACACGGTCAACAGCAAGGTTACGTACACGCTGGGTGCTCATCTTGAGAATCTGACACTGCTCGGCACCGGCAATATTCTGGGAACAGGTAATGCACTCAACAATTTGATTATCGGTAATACCGGCAACAATACGCTGGACGGTGGAGTCGGGGCGGATGAGCTGGCGGGTGGTTTGGGAAATGACACCTATGTTGTCGATGATGCCGGCGACGTGGTTACGGAAGTCGCAGGTGGCGGGGTTGACACCGTGAAGACGGGGTTGACTTATTCGTTGTCGGCGAACGTTGAGAACCTGACGCTGACGGGTACGGTCGCCGCGTCCGCCACAGGTAATGCACTGGATAACATTCTGATCGGCAACAATGCCGTGAACGTGTTGACCGGTTTGGAGGGCAATGATGCGCTGGATGGAAAAGCAGGCGCCGACACCCTGATTGGCGGCGCCGGTGATGATACTTATACGGTGGATAACACCGGCGACGTCGTGACCGAGTTTGTTGGTGATGGGGTGGATACCGTCAGGACATCGTTGACCTACGTGCTGGGTGATGATGTCGAGAATCTGGTTCTGACGGGAGCTGGCAATCGCAATGGCACCGGCAACGCGCTGAATAACATATTGGCCGGCAACCAGGGCGCCAACGTTCTTGATGGCAAGGCCGGCGATGATGTGCTGGCGGGCGGGTTAGGCAGTGATACGTATCGTTTTGATGCGAATTTCGGACGCGATGTCATTGTCGAGGATGACGCTACGGCCGGTAATCTGGATCGCATTCTGTTCGGCGCAAGCGTGGTTTCTGCCGATGTTGCCCTCGGTCGGTTAAACAATGACTTGATCGTGCACACCGTTGATGAGCAAAACAGCATCCAGGTGCTGAACTGGTTTACTGCTGATGCAAACAAAATCGAACGGATTGAGTTCGCCAATGGCACGACCTGGAATCTGGCGACGATTCATTCAACAGCAATGCAAGTCGTCGACATGCCCGGTCTGCTTCGTGGCAACGACCAGATTTCGGTGTTGATGGGGCAGATTGGCAACACTATTCTGGAGGGTGGTGGCGGAGATGACACGCTGATCGATATCGATGGCAACAACCTGTTTGTCGGCGGTTTGGGAGATGACACGTCAACCGGTGGTGATGGCAACGATCTCTTTATCGGTGGTTCAGGGAACGACACGATCAGCACTGGAGCCGGCAGCAATATCATTGCTTACAATGCCGGGGGCGGTATCGATACCGTATATGCGGATGCTGGTGCGGACAACACGCTTTCCCTCGGCGGGGGACTCAAGTACTCCGATTTGTCGCTTTCCCGCGATAACAATGATCTTGTCTTGAACGCCGGTGCTGGTGACAAAGTGGTTTTCAAGGACTGGTATGCCGGCCAGAATACCTTGTTGAACCTGCAGTTGATTCTTGATGCAACGGACGAATTTGATGAGAACTCTGAAGATCCATTATTCAACCAGCGTGTCCAAAACTTCGATTTCCTCGGACTCGTCAGTGCGTTTGATGCAGCCCAGGTGACGAATCCCGGAGTGACCAGTTGGGCATTGAGCAATGCCCTTTTGACCTATCACCTGTCCGGCGCTGATGATGAGGCCAGGGGAGGCGATTTGGCTTACTGGTATGCGCGCAACGACGGGTTGACCGGCATGAGCCTGTCTGCGGCACAAGGCGTGATGGCTGGTGCCGGGTTTGGTTCGGATGCACAGTCCCTGCATCAATTCACAGGCCTGCAGGAGGGCTTGGTGCATCTGAGTTGATCCAGCCATGCTGAATTTCAAGAGCAGCGTGGGACCGCTGGATTTTGCCGCGCCACTGCTGCGCGTCCAGGCAACGCCGCCATCTCCTTTTGCAGGGTGGTTGCTAAAAGTTCTGCTGGTGTTTTTTGGCTGCTTGCTGGTGTGGGCCGCCCTCGGTCGGCTCGATATTGTCGCGGTAGCGACCGGCAAGCTGGTGCCGCAGAACTACCTGCGCATCGTGCAACCGTTGGAGCAGGGCGTTGTTAAGGAGATCCTCGTCCGCGAGGGGGAGCAGGTAAAGCAGGGGCAAGTACTGATGCGCATGGATCCGGCGCTGACCGCAGCGGATCGCCGCGTGGTCAACAACGAACTGAAGCTCAAACGGCTGCAACTGCGCCGCATCGACGCGGAAATGACCGGTTCAAAGATTGCAAAACTGTCGGGAGATGATGAGTCTTTGTTATTGCAGGTGGAGGCACAGCATCGCGCACGCCGGCAGGCATATCAGGACGCTGTGGATGTTGAAAAAGCGACTTTGCTCAAGGCACGGCAAGACCTCAGGGCGGCACAGGAAATCGAGGCGAAGCTGAAGAAAACCGTGCCGATGTACAAAGAAACTGCTGATGGTTGGGCTCAACTGGCTAGGGAGGGCTTTGCCGGGAAACTGCTGGCTCAGGAACGCATGCGTCTGTACATCGAAAGCGCACAAGATCAGAAAGCACAAAGCGAAAATGTTGAAAGCCTGCGTGCGACAATCGCGCAGGCTGAAAAGAAACTTGCGCAGATTACTTCGAATTACAATCAGCAATTGCAGAATGACCGTATCGAGACGGCGGCCCAGATACAACGTTTGGAGGAGGAGCTGGGCAAGCATGATTACCGAACTGAACAAATGGAACTGCGGGCTCCGCAAGCCGGTATCGTCAAGGATCTCGCCACCCACACCGTGGGCACGGTGGCGGCACCGGGAACGATATTGATGACGATCGTTCCTCAGGGGGAACCCTTGGTAGCCGAAGTCTGGGTCAGCAATGATGATGTCGGCTTTATTCGCCAGGGTCAGCCCGCCAAAGTGAAACTATCGACTTTTCAGTTCCAGAAATACGGAATGATCGAGGGGAGGGTCCGTCAGGTGAGCGCCGACGCCAGTGAAAATCAGAACAGCGGCGCTGCTTCGATTGAAATTGGTCGCAACAAGACGGCCTTGCCGCTTACCTATAAAACGATTGTTGAAATTAAGACGCAGGATCTTTTGGCGCAGGGTACCCGATACGCGTTGGCGCCAGGCATGCAAGTTGCCGCGGAAATTCATCTGGGCACACGCACGGTGCTGGAATACTTGTTGTCCCCCGTGTCGAAAGCGTTCCATGAGGCGGGGCGGGAGCGCTAGCCTCTCGCAGGAGAATCGAATCTGTTCAATCCGATGTAGATCGACCATGGTTGCACTTGCGGTTATGTGCTCGCCCAAGGGTTGGGGTCGATGATAAATTCCTTTTATTTCAATAACTTAACTGTGTTCGGCACCCATGGCAAAAAGGCAACGCCTCCCTGTCCCTGCGGTTTTCTCGGACACTACAACAGGCGTCGCCGTTGCGCGCCGGATGCGCAGGGCGAAACCCCGCAGTACCGCAGACTGGATCGCGCATGAAAACGGAAACGCCGCGACCGGCATCGCCGGTCACCGTGCCGGCGCTGGCGCTGATCCTCGCCGCGCTGGCGATGATCGGCCCGTTCACCATCGACACCTACCTGCCGTCATTCCCGTTTATCGGCGCCGACCTGCAGGCAACGCCCGCGCAGATGCAGCAGACGCTGAGCCTGTACCTGCTCACGCTGGCGTTGATGACCCTGTTCCACGGCACGCTGTCCGATTCCTTCGGCCGCCGGCCGGTGATCCTCGCCAGCCTCGCGCTGTACGTGGTGACGGCGGCGGGTTGCGCGCTGGCGACCAGCCTGCCGCAACTGCTGTTCTGGCGCGCGATTCAGGGGCTGGCCGCCGGCGCCGGCATCATCGTCGGGCGCGCGATCATCCGCGACAGCTTCTCCGGGCACGAGGCGCAGCGCCTGATGTCGCTGGTGACGATGATTTTCGGCATCGCCCCGGCGATTGCCCCGGTGATCGGCGGCTGGCTGCAGGGCTGGTTCGGCTGGAGGACCATTTTCTGGTTCCTCGCGACCTATGGCGTGCTGCTCTTTTTCGCCGCGGCGCGCCGCCTGCCGGAAACCCATCCGCTGGCGGCGCGACAGCCCTTCCAGGCGCGACCGCTGTTGCGCAACTACCTGCGCCTCGGCAGCGACCCGAAGCTGGTGCTGCTGTGCCTGGCCATCGCCTTCAATTTTTCCGGGTTTTTCCTCTACGTGGTGTCGGCCCCGGCGGTGATCTACGATCTGCTCGGCATGTCCGAAAAGGATTTTGCCTGGCTGTTCGTGCCCGGCATCTCCGGCGTGATGTTCGGCGCCTTTCTGTCCGGCCGGCTGGCCGAACGCCTGTCGCCGCGGCGTACGGTGTTCACTGCTTACCTGATCATGTGCGCGGCCGTGATGTTCAACATTGTGTACTCGCTGTTTTTCCCGCCGGCGCTGCCGTGGACGGTGCTGCCGGTGATGATCTATACCGTCGGCATGGCGCTGGCCATGCCCAGCGTTTCGCTGCTTGCGCTCGATCTGTTTCCGCAGCTGCGCGGCATGACGTCTTCGCTGCAGGGTTTTGCGCACAGCCTCATTGCGGGTCTCACCGCCGGCCTGGTATCCCCGTTGTTGTCGGGCAGTGCGCTGATGCTGGCCTGCGGCATGGGCGGCATGGCGCTGCTCGGCTGGCTGTCCTGGATGTTCTATCTGCGGGTGGCCGCCAGTAACCGGTAGTGGTAGCCTTTCGCGGCTTCGCGTGTTTGCGCGCGATGGAAATGATCCGCCGGCCCTGCCGGTCGCGCGGAAGCGGAGGAGTGCCATGACAAGAACAGGCCGGTTACCGGCCGTGCTGGCCCGCTATGCCGTCGAAATACTCAGCGTGCTGGCATGCGTGACGCTGATCGCCGTTGTCGCGGTCGCGGCGTGGTTGTCGTTTCGGCAGTACAGCGAGTCCGAGCGCGCATTGCAGCAAAGCCACGCCGGAGATATGGCGCTGGTGCTCGAAGTGCATGCCCGCGGGATTCTGAGCAGCGTGGACGATGCGGTGCGCCGCATCAAGCGCAGTTACGAACGCGACGGCATGCGCACCGATCTGCGCGAGGTGATGGAGGATTACCGTGACATCGCCGGCCACATCGCGGTGGCGTCGGTGGCCGACGAGCAGGGCCGCCTGATTCTCAGCACGCTGCCGATTCCACCGGGCGCGGCGATCGCCGACCTCGAACATTTCCGCGCCCATGTCGGTCGCGACACCGGCGAGCCCTTCATCAACAAACCGGTGCTGGGCCGGGTATCCGGCAAATGGTCTTTTCATATCACCCGGCGCATCAACCGCGCCGACGGTTCGTTTGGCGGCGTGGCGATTGTCGCGATCGACTTTTCCTACTGGAGCCGTCTGTTGCAGGATGGCAGCATCGGACCCGGCGCCGCGATCGCGCTGGTCGGGCTCGATGGCGTGGCGCGTGCCGCCCATGGACGCACCGAGTCGATGGCCGAGTTGATGAAAGCGGACTGGGGTTTCCTGCTGCGCCGGATCGAGGCCGGCAATGCCCGCGGTTTTGCCGGCATCAACGGGGGCGCCTGGGCCTATCGCAGCCTGACCGGATATCCGCTGGTAGTGGCGGTCAGCGTCGACGAACGCGGTTTACAGCAGCGGCTGGGCGCCATCCAGTCGGGTTATGTCGGGGGAGTCCTTGCCGTTGCGGTATTCGGAATCCTGTTTACCGCCGGGCTGCTGATGTTGCTGGCGCGGCAGCGCGCGCACGTTGCCGAACGCACGCGCATGACCGAAGCCCTGCAGCAGAGCGAAGGCCGCTTCAAGGCGATGTTCGAACATGCCGGTCTCGGCATTTCATTGCGCCCGGCGCATGACCGGACGCTGCCGTGGATCGCGGTCAATGACAAATTCTGCGCGATGACCGGCTACAGCCGCGACGAACTGCTGCGCCTGAGTACGGCGGATCTCACAACGGCCGAGGGCCAGGACGATGCGCTGCGCGACAACGCGCGCCTGTTGCGCGGCGAAATCACCAGTTATTCCCGTGAAAAGCAGCTGCGCTGCAAGGACGGCAGCCTGCTGTGGGTGACGCTGTCCGTCGCCGCGCTGCCGGATGCCGACGGCAGGCCGCAGCAGATCATGAGCACTTACCAGGACATCAGCACGCGCAAGGAGGCCGAGGAACGGATGCGGCAGAGCGAGCAGCGCTTCCGCGCCATGTTTGATCACGCCGGTGTCGGCATCACGCTGCGTCCGGCGCAGGATCGCAACCAGCGCTGGCTGGAGGTCAACGACAAATTCTGCGAAATGACGGGGTACAGCCGCGAGGAAGTGCTGGGCATGAGCACCACGGACATTACGGCGCCGGAGCGGACCGCGGGCGCCCTGCGCGACAAGGCGCGCCTGGCCGCCGGCGAGATCAGCAGTTACGTCGTCGAGAAACGCATTCTGCGCAAGGACGGCTCCTGGATGTGGATTGCCCTGTCCGTCACCGCGTTGCCGGACGCCGAGGGCAGGCCGCACCTGCTGATCGCGACCTACCAGGACATCAATGCGCGCAAGCTCACGGAAGAGCGCCTGCGTGCCATCATCGCGGCCGAACCCGAGTGCGTGGCGATTGTTGCACCCGACGGCCGGCTGCTCGACATGAACCCGGCGGGACTGCGCATGCTGCAGGCGGACAGTCTCGAAGAGATGCGCCGCTGGCCGTTCCTGCGCCAGGTTGCCCCCGCCTACCGCCGCGCGTTTGTGCGCCTGCAGCGCCGGGTGCTGAATGGCGAATCCGGCATGCTGGAATTTGAGGCCGTCGGCATCGCCGGCAAACGCTGCTGGCTGGAGATCCATGCCGCGCCCCTCTACGATGCCTCGGGGACGATCAGCGCATTGCTGGGCATTTCCCGCGATGTCACCGAGCGCCGCATGGCGCGCGAGGCGCTGGCGGCGGAGCGCAACCTGCTGCGCTCGGTCATTGATAACCTGCCGGACCGCATCCGGGTCAAAGACCGCGATCTGCGTTTCATACTGGGCAACGAGGCCTGGCTGAAAGTGCGGGCGCCGGGACGCCGCGATGTCATCGGTCTGAGCAATTTTGATCTGCTGCCGCCGGAGGTCGCGGCGCGCCACAATGCCGAGGACCGTGAGGTGCTGGCGACGGGGCAGGCCAGCAATCCGCGCGAGGTGATGGACGGGCCGCCCGATGATCCGCGCTGGTATGTCACCATCAAGGCGCCGCTGCGCGATGCCGCCGGCAACACGACCGGCGTGGTGGCCATCAGCCGCGACGTCACCGATTTCAAGCGCCGCTCGCTGGAAGTGGAAAAACTCAATGCCGTGCTGGAAGCCCGGGTGGCCGAACGCACCGCGCAGTTGACCACCACCAACGAGGAGCTGGAGGCGTTTGCCTCCTCGGTGTCGCACGATCTGCGCGCGCCGCTGCGCCATATCGACGGCCTGGCGGCGGCGTTGCTGGAGGACCATGCACAGAAACTGGATGCGCCCGGCCAGGATTATCTGAACCGCATCCGCGCCGCCGCGGTGCGCATGGCAAGCCTGATCGAAGACCTGCTGCGGTTGTCGCGGGTGACGCGCGCCGAACTGAAGGTCGCCGATACCGACCTCAGCGACATTGCGCGCAGCATCGTCGAGGATTTGCGCCGCGAGCATCCCCGAAGGCTGGTGAATGTCCGCATCGCGCCCGGCCTGCGCGCGCAGGCCGATCCCGGGATGCTGCGCTCGGCGTTGGCCAACCTGATTCACAACGCGTGGAAATTCACCGGCAACAAGCCGGAGGCGACCATCGAATTCGGCGTGAGGACGCGCGACGGCATCAGGACCTATTTCGTACGCGACAACGGCGCCGGTTTTGACATGGCGCACGCCGGACGGCTGTTTGACGCATTCCAGCGCCTGCATACGGAACAGGAATTCCCCGGTACCGGCATCGGCCTGGCGACGGTGCGCCGCGTGATGCGGCGCCACGGCGGTGATGCCTGGGCGGAGTCGGCGGTCGGGCAGGGGGCAACGTTTTTCTTCACCCTGGGGGCGCGTCCGGAGGTCCGCACTGCGCTGCCGCCGCCACTACCACCGCCGCTGATGCTCGTTGCGCGGCAGGATGCGCCCGCCGCGCCGCCCGCCGCAAATCCGGTGGTGCTGCTGGTGGATGATGACCCCGATGTGCTGGTGCTGGCCGCGCGCGCTCTCGCGCCCGAGGGTTATCGGGTGCTGACCGCGGAACGCGGCGAAACCGCGCTGGTACTGTTGCGCGAACACGGTGTCAATGTCGTGGTGTCCGATTTTTCGATGCCGGGCATGAACGGTGCGCAGTTGCTGGCGCAGGTGGCTGCGTCATGTCCGGGCACGCTGCGCATCATCGTCAGCGGCCAGGCGGTGAACGACGACATGGCGGCGGGGCTGCGCAAGGGTGAAATCCATCAGTATTTCGAAAAGGGGCATCGTTACGATGCCGTGTGCGATTACATCCGCCACTGGCTGGTTTCCGCGCGCCGGCAGGATACCATATAAGTATTTAATTTTATTAATGAGAGGGGGGTCAGCACTGCTCCCAGGGCAGGCCGTCATGGCGCCAGCCGGATTTTTCATTGCGGTGATGGTTGTCGTCGAGTTCGCCCTCAAAACCATGCAGCACGTTATAGACCTGGGTGAATCCGGCTTCCTCCAGCGCGCGGCCGGCATCCAGTGAACGGTTGCCGCTGCGGCAGATGACGATGATCGGCCGGTCCACGCTGGCGGCTTTTTTGACATGGGAGACGAACTGCGGATTGATTTCCCAGTTCGGGCCGTCGTTCCACGGCACCAGGATCGCGCCCACCGGATGGCCGACGAACAGGTATTCCATTTCGCTGCGGCAGTCGATGAACACCGTGTTCGGATTTTTTTTCAGAAACTCGTAGGCGGCTTTGGGTTCCAGATGTTTCATGATGGCGTGTCGCAGACAGGGAAGGCGCATTATAGGCGCTCGCTGCAGAGTGGCCAAATGCCCCGGAACAGCGCCAAGCCCATGATAAAATTCGCGCTTTTCGAAGGCTTGATTGCGCCATCCGGCGCCTCCTGACGTTGATGAACCACCCCCGCATCCAGCAATTGCCCGCGCTGCTGTCGCAACGCATCCTGATCCTCGACGGCGCGATGGGCACCATGATCCAGAACTACAAACTGGATGAAGCAGCCTATCGCGGCAAACGCTTCAGGGATTTCGCGCATGACGTGAAGGGCAACAACGACCTGCTGACGCTGACCCAGCCGCAGATCATCCGCGAAATCCACGAGCAGTATCTCGACGCCGGCGCCGACATCATCGAGACCAACACCTTCAACTCGACCGCGGTCGCCATGGCGGATTACCACATGGAAGACCTGGTGTACGAGCTGAACGTGGAGGCGGCAAAACTCGCGCGCGCAGCGGCTGATCAGTTTGAGACCAAGGATCCGGCGCGACCGCGTTTTGTCGCCGGCACGCTGGGTCCGACCAACCGCACCGCGTCGATTTCGCCCGACGTCAACGATCCGGGTTTTCGCAACATCAGCTTTGACCAGCTGGTCACCACTTACACCGAAGCCGTGCGCGGACTGATCGACGGCGGCGCCGACCTGCTGCTGGTCGAGACCATCTTCGACACGCTGAACGCCAAGGCCGCGCTGTTCGCGATCGACCAGTATTTCGAAGCGCAGGGCGTGAAGCTGCCGATCATGATCTCGGGCACCATCACCGACGCCTCCGGCCGCACGCTGTCGGGCCAGACGCCGGAAGCGTTCTGGAATTCGGTGCGCCATGCGAAACCGCTGACTATTGGCCTTAACTGCGCGCTGGGTGCGCAGTTGATGCGGCCGCACATCGAGGAGATTTCGCAGGTCGCGGACACTTTTGTCTGCGCCTACCCGAACGCCGGGCTGCCCAATCCGCTGGCGCCGACGGGTTACGACGAATTGCCCGACCAGACCGCGGAATACATGCTCGATTTCGCCAAAAGCGGCTTTATCAACATCGCCGGCGGCTGCTGCGGCACCACGCCGGCGCACATCCGCGCCATCGCCGAGGCGATCAAGGACGTGCCGCCGCGCAAGGTGCCGCAGATCGAACACAAGACCCGCCTGTCCGGACTGGAGCCGCTGAACATCGGCGACGACTCGCTGTTCGTCAACGTCGGCGAACGCACCAACGTCACCGGTTCGCGCGCCTTCGCCAAGCTGATCCTCGCCGGCAACTATGCCGAGGCGGTGTCGGTGGCGCGCCAGCAGGTCGAGAACGGCGCGCAGGTGATCGACGTCAACATGGACGAGGCGATGCTCGACTCGAAGGCGGCGATGACCACCTTCTTGAGCCTGATTGCCTCCGAGCCCGATATTTCGCGGGTGCCGGTGATGATCGACTCCTCGAAATGGGATGTCATCGAGGCGGGCCTCAAGTGCGTGCAGGGCAAGGCCATCGTCAACTCGATCAGCATGAAAGAAGGTGTGGCGCCCTTCAAGCAGCAGGCGCGGCTGGCCAAACGTTACGGCGCCGCGGTGGTGGTGATGGCTTTTGACGAACAGGGTCAGGCCGATACCTACCAGCGCCGCATCGACATCGCGAAACAGGCCTACGACATCCTGGTCGACGAAATCGGTTTTGCCGCCGAGGACATCATCATCGACCCGAACATTTTCGCGATCGCCACCGGCATCGAGGAGCACAACCGCTACGCCATCGATTTCATCGAGGCGACGCGCTGGATCCGCCAAAACCTGCGTCATGCGCGGGTCAGCGGCGGCCTCTCCAATGTGTCGTTCTCCTTCCGCGGCAATGACCCGGTGCGCGAGGCGATTCACACGGCCTTCCTTTATCACGCGGTCCAGGCCGGGCTGACCATGGCCATCGTCAACGCCGGCCAGATCGGGGTCTACGACGAGATCCCGAAAGAACTGCTGGAGCATGTCGAGGACATCATTTTCGACCACCGGCCCGATGCCGCCGAACGCATGGTGGCGTTTGCCGAGACCGTCAAAGGCAAGGGCCGCGTCACGGTCGAGGATCTGGCGTGGCGCGACGCGCCGGTGAGTGAGCGCCTGACCCATGCGCTGGTGCGGGGCATCACCAACTGGATCGTTGAAGACACGGAAGAAATGCGCCTGCAGATCGAGCGCGAAGGCGGGCGGCCGATCCAGGTCATCGAAGGGCCGCTGATGGACGGCATGAACGTCGTCGGCGACCTGTTCGGCGCCGGCAAGATGTTCCTGCCGCAGGTGGTCAAGTCGGCGCGGGTGATGAAACAGGCGGTGGCGCATCTGGTGCCCTACATCGAGGCCGAGAAGGCGCGGCTGGGGGACGTCCGCGCCAAGGGCAAGATCGTGCTCGCGACCGTCAAGGGCGACGTGCATGACATCGGCAAGAACATCGTCGCCGTGGTGCTCCAGTGCAACAACTACGAGGTGGTCAACCTCGGCGTGATGGTGCCGTGGACGCAGATCGCCGAAGTTGCCGTGCGCGAAAAGGCCGACATCATCGGGCTGTCGGGACTGATCACGCCGTCACTGGAGGAAATGGCGCATAACGCGCGCGAAATGCAGCGCGCCGGCATGACCATTCCGCTCTTGATCGGCGGTGCCACCACCTCGCGGGTGCATACCGCGGTCAAAATCGCGCCGCATTACCAGGGGCCGGTGGTGTGGGTGCCGGACGCCTCGCGCAGCGTCAGCGTGTGTTCGAGCCTGCTGTCGGATGACCAGCGCCAGGGTTATCTCAACGATCTCGCGGCGGATTACCAGCGCGTGCGCGAACAGCACGCCGGCAAAAAGGGCCCGGAGCTGATTCCGCTGGCGGCGGCGCGCGCCAACGCCCTGCAGACCGACTGGAAAAAATCGGCGCCGCACAAGCCGGACATGCTCGGCATCAAGGTGCTGAAGAATTACGACCTCGCCGAAATCGCGCAGCACATCGACTGGGGTCCTTTTTTCCAGACCTGGGATCTGGCCGGACCGTACCCGGCGATCCTCAAGGACGAAATCGTCGGCGAGGAGGCGCGCAAGGTGCTGGCCGACGGCAGGGCGATGCTGAAAAAAATCATCGAAGGGCGCTGGTTAACGGCGAATGGCGTGTTCGGCCTGTTCCCGGCGGCGCGCGTCGACCATGAGGACATCGCGATCTACGCCGATGAATCGCGCAAGACGCCGCTGATGGTGTGGCACAACCTGCGCCAGCAGAACCAGAAACCCACGGGGCGCGCCAACCAGTGCCTGGCGGACTTTGTCGCGCCGCGGGATTCCGGCGTGGCCGATTACATCGGTGCTTTTGCGGTGACCGCGGGACTGGGCATCGAGAAGCGCATTGCGCTGTTCGAAAAACAGCACGACGATTATTCGGTTATTTTGCTCAAGGCGCTGGCCGACCGCCTGGCGGAGGCGTTTGCGGAACTGCTGCATATGCGCGTGCGCCGCGAATTCTGGGGTTATGCCAGGGACGAAACGCTGGACAACGACGCGATGATTGCCGAGAAGTACCGCGGCATCCGTCCGGCGCCCGGGTATCCGGCCTG
Source organism: Burkholderiales bacterium (assembly GCA_019749945.1). Taxonomy (GTDB): domain Bacteria; phylum Pseudomonadota; class Gammaproteobacteria; order Burkholderiales; family SG8-41. The sequence goes on along the minus strand of JAIEPF010000002.1, from coordinate 190,512 downwards.
CCCGGATCACACCGAAAAAGGCGGGTTGTTCGAACTGCTGCGCGCCGGCGCCATCGACATGCGGCTGACCGAATCGTATGCCATGCTGCCGGCGTCATCGGTCAGCGGGTTTTATCTGGCGCATCCGGAGGCGCAGTATTTCGCCGTCGGCAAGATCGACCGTGACCAGGTCGCCGATTACGCGCGGCGCAAGGACATGACGGTCGCCGACGCCGAACGCTGGCTGGCGCCGGCCCTGGGTTACAACCCGGCTTGAGCTCTCCAGCGGTTCGTTATCTCGCGCTGGCCGATGCCGGGCGCAATGCCTGGTGGCGTTACCTTCTCGGCGTCGCCGTCATCACCGCGAGCTGGCTGATCGGCGGCAGTTATGCCTATCAGTTGGTGTTGCACGCGCCGCTCGGTGCGGCCACCGAATTCGTCGCCGTCAATGCCAGCATCCTGACGCTGCTGGCGGGTGTGGTGGCGGCGGTCGAGCTGCTGCACCGCCGTTCCTGGCGCACACTGGTCACGCCGCATGCGCGGATCGACTGGCGGCGCATGACGCAGGGCGCCGCGGTGTGGGCCGTGCTTGCGCTGGCCTTTTCCGTCATCGAACACCTGCTCTATCCCGGGCGTTATGCCTGGAGTCTCGATCTTGCGCGCTGGCTGCCGTTTGTGCTGGCGGCGCTGTTGCTGACGCCGCTGCAATGCGCGGCGGAGGAACTGGTGTTCCGCGGTTATGTGCTGCAGGGCCTGGGCCGGTGGTTGCGGCGGCCGCCGGCGCTGGCGGTGCTGAGCAGCGTGATCTTCACCCTGCCTCATCTCTACAACCCCGAGGTCGCGGCGTACGGCCTGGCGATCATGGCCGCGAATTATTTTGTGATGGGATTGTTCCTCGCCGGCGTGGCCCTGCGCGACGGCCGGCTCGAACTGGCGATCGGCGCGCATGCCGGCAACAACCTGTTGCTGGCGCTGGTTTTTAGTTACGACGACTCGGTGTTTGCAACGGAATCGGTGTTCACCGCCGGTGCGCTGGATCCCGTGTATTCTCTGCTGACGCTGCTGCTCAGCGCAGCGTTTTTTTACTGGTGGTTTTTCCGTAAATCGACCGCGGGCATGAGTCATTCTTTTACACCGGAAGAGCTTGCACGGTTTTCCCGCGACGGTTACCAGATCGTGCGCGGCCTGGTGCCGGCTGACGCCTGCGCGCGGCTGCGCGCCAGCGCCGAACGCGACCTGGCCGCGGCAGTGCCGCCGGTCGAATACGAGGCTGACACGCAATATCCCGGCGCGCCGCAATCACTCGAAGCCCCCGGCGGGCGCACGGTGCGGCGGTTGTTGCAGGCTTATTCACGCGATGCGGAATTCCGCGAGTGGGCCACCGCTGCACCCATCGTTGCGCGCCTGAAACAACTGCTCGGGCCGCAGATCGCCCTGTCGCAGGCCCATCACAACTGCGTGATGACCAAGGATCCCGCGTACAGCAGCCTGACCAGCTGGCATCGCGACATCCGCTACTGGTCGTTTGAGCGTCCGGAGCTGGTATCGGTGTGGCTGGCGCTGGGCGAGGAGCGCCGCGACAACGGCTGCCTGCTGCTGCTGCCGGGTTCGCAGCTGATGGAGTTCGACGCGACGCGGCTCGATGCGGCGCAGTTTTTGCGTACGGACGTTGCTGAAAACGCGGCGCTGCTGCAGACGCAGGTGTACGCCGAATTAAATCCCGGCGATGTGCTGTTTTTCCACTGCCGGCTGTTTCATGCCGCCGGCAGCAATCGCGCCACACACACCAAATTTTCCGCGGTGTTCACCTATCGCGCGCTGGACAATCCGCCGCTGCCCGGTTCGCGTTCCGCGAGCCTGCCCGACGTTGTTCTGTAAACTATTGTTTTTAAAAGACTTTTAGTGTAATTTCACGCGCGGCTCGGTGCGTCGCGTGATCAGCCGCGCCAGCGTGTCGAAAAACACCTTGGCGAATCCGTGCAGCGCGTAAAGATGCATGCGGTACAGCGACACGTACATCAACCGCGCAAACAAACCCTCGATGAACAGGCTGCCGCCGATCAAGGCGCCCATCAGCGTGCCGACCGTCGAATAGTTGCCCAGCGACACCAGCGAACCGAAATCGCGATAAACAAAAGGTTTGGCCGGTTTGCCGGCGAGCCGGCGGCGCAGGGTTGAAGCCAGCAGCGTCGCCTGCTGGTGCGCGGCCTGCGCGCGCGGCGGCACGTTGTGGTCGCGGCCGGGCCAGGCGCAGGCGGCGCAGTCGCCCAGCGCAAAAATGTCCGGGTCGCGCGTGGTCTGCAGTTCGGGCGTCACCACCAGCTGATTGAGACGGTTGGTTTCAAGGCCGAGGTCCTTCAGGAAATCCGGCGCCTTGATGCCGGCCGCCCACACCGTCAGCTCGGCGGGAATCTTGCGGCCGTCGGCGATCAGCACGCCGTCGGCTTCGACCGCGGTGACGCGCGCGCCGGTCAGCACCTGCACCCGCAGTTTTTCCAGCAGATCCTGCGTGGAGTTCGACAGGCGTTCCGGCAAGGCCGGCAATACCCGCGGCCCGGCCTCGATCAGCGTGATGCGGATGTCGCGTTCCGCGTCGATGCGCTCCAGGCCGAAGGCCACCAGTTCGCGGGTCGTGTGGTGCAATTCGGCGGCGAGTTCGACGCCGGTGGCGCCGGCGCCGATGATCGCGACATGCAGTTGTTCGGGGCGCAACGGTTCACGCTGTGCATTGGCGCGGATGCAGGCATTGATCAGCCGGTTGTGAAAACGTTCCGCCTGCGCCGGCATGTCGAGGCTGATCGCATGTTCCTGCGCGCCCGGCGTGCCGAAATCATTGGTGCCGCTGCCGACGGCGATGACCAGCGTGTCGTAACGGATCTCGCGTTCGCCGATCAGCAGCCGGCCTTCCTCGTCATGGGTGGGTGCGACCCGCACCACGCGGCGCTCGCGGTCGAGCCCGGCCATGCTGCCGAGGCGGAAGCGGAAATGGTGCCAGCGTGCCTGCGCCAGGTAATCCAGCGTGTGCTGGTCGACATCCATGCTGCCGGCGGCGACTTCGTGCAGCAGCGGTTTCCACAGGTGGGTGCGCGAACGGTCGATCAGCGTGATCTGCGCCCGCCGGCTGCGGCCGAGGCGGTCACCCAGCCGCGTTGCGAGTTCAAGACCCCCGGCACCGCCGCCGACAATGACGATGCGGTGCGGATGGGTGGTGGCGTCGGACATGCACGGACTCCTGCAAGGATTCGACAAGTATCGCATGCAGTTATGATGGACGGCATGGATAACCCCCCCCGGTCCGGCGCATTACCGGCGCCTTGCCCGCGGCTATGACGCCAGCGCGCAGCGCACCATGGCGCTGCGCCGGCGCACCATCGCCAGACTTGCACTGCAGCCCGGCGATTCCGTGCTCGACGCGGGTTGCGGCACCGGACTGAGTTTCCCTCTGCTGCTCGATGCGATCGGTCCCAATGGCGCGGTGATCGGCGTTGAGCAGAGTCCGGACATGCTGGCGCTGGCCCGCCGCCGCGTTGCCGCCGCCGGCTGGAACAACGTGACCCTGATCGAGGCGGGGGCGGAGGCGGTCGTGCTGCCGCGCGCGGTCGATGCCCTGCTGTTCAACTACACCCATGATGTGATCCGCTCGCCCGCGGCGCTGGATAACCTGTTCCGGCAGGCGGCGGCCGGCGCGCGCGTGGCCGTTGCCGGGATCAAACACCCGCCGCGGTGGCTGGATCCGTTGCGGCTTTACCGGCGTTTCAAGTCCCGTGGTTGTTACAACAGTACGGAAGGACTGGATGCGCCCTGGGACCGGCTGGCGGCATGGCTGCCTGATTTGCAGGTCGAATCGACCTTGTTGGGTAGCGGATTCATCGCCTGGGGGCATTACCGGGGTGCTGCGCCGGAATATTCCGCATTTTTGTATGTTTATCGCTGCATCCAGGACCAAGTGTCGGGGGTAGTACTGTCAATGGCGGATATTTCCGGAGGAAGACGTGGAATCAAGACGCATATTGATGCTGTTCCCCAAGGACTGGGACCGGGTCGAACTCGATCACCCGCGTTATCGGGCCGGTTACCGGTTTTACTACGAGGGTTTTGATCTTTTCCGCTTTCCCGACAATGCGCGGCTGCTGAGCTTTGATGCGCGCCGTTATGTCGACCGGCTCGCGCGCAAATACCGCGGGCGCATCGACGGCGTCATCAGCAACAACGAGCATTTCGGCGCCCTGATCGCCGCCGCGCTGGCGCAGCGGCTGGGGCTGCCGGGCGCGGACCCCGCGGTGATCATCGCCGCCCAGCACAAGTATTACGCCCGCTGCCTGCAAAGCCGCATCGTGCCCGGTGCGACGCCGCGCTTCGAGGCCCTGCCGTACGATGACGGCATCACCGCTCCGCCGCAGCTCGGTTTTCCGTGTTTTGTCAAACCGGTCAAGGCGACGTACTCGGTGCTGGCGCGGCACGTGGAAAGTTTCGCGCAATTGCGCGCACTGATGGATTTTTCGCCGCTGGAGGGCCTGATCCTGCGCAAACTGGTGCAGCCTTTTGATGACCTGATGCGCCTTTACACGCCGTTCACCATCGGTGCGCGGGCAATGATCGCCGAGGAAATCCTCGACGGCGTGCAGGTCAACATTGACGGCTATGTGCACAACGGCGTGATCAATGTGCTCGGCGTCGTCGATGAAGTGATGTACCCGGGCACCCAGGCATTCATGCGTTTCTAGTACCCGTCGCGGCTCGGCGCGGATGTGCAGCGGCGCATGGTCGCGCTCACCGAGCAACTCCTGGCCGGCATCGATTACAGCCACGGGTTTTTCAATGTCGAGCTGATCCTCGATCCGCAATCCGGGGCGATCCGCATTATCGAAATCAATCCGCGCATGGCTTCGCAGATCGCCAATCTTTACCGGCGCGTCGACGGCTGCGATCCGTACGGCATGCTGCTCGACCTCGCCGTCGGCGAGGCGCCGCGCACAGTCCGCGGTGCCGGCGAATTCCGCGCGGCGGCGAGTTTTGTGTTCCGCCGTTTCGACGGACGCGCCGCCGGCAGCGTGCCCACTGCGGAACAGATCGCGGCGATGCATCGCCGTTATCCGGATGCGCGGCTGATGTTGTACCTGAAGCGCGGCGCGGGGCTTGCACGCGAGATGAAATGGCTGGGCAGCCACCGTTATGCCGTGCTCAATCTCGGCGGCCGCGATGCCGCCGACCTGCAGCTGCGCTACGAGGTGATCCGCCGCGAGCTGGCGCTGGATGCCGGCGCCGGTCCGGTCAGGGCCTGTTGACCGTCATTCGCGAAAGGATGGCTGGCAGACTCAGGACACCAGCACCAGCCGTATCGCGTCCTCGATCCCGATCACACGCGGGATGCCGGCAGCCTGCAGTGCTGCGGCGGCCGCGGCATTCGACGCAACGACGTGATCCGCCGCAGCCATTTGCCGCTGCAGCAGGTCGCGCGCCGGTGGTGGCAGCGCCGCCGCCAATCGCGGCTCGGCGACGCACAGCCGCGGGCCGACGATGATGCCGCGCGCGAGATCCTCCTGCGCCAGTGCGCGCTCCAGCGCTTCAGGTTCCGCGGCGCCGGAGGCGGCAATGATCAGCCGCCGCGGGTGCGACTGACGGACCAGCCGCGCAATGCCGATCCGCAGTTCAACCGTGCCGGTACAGCAGGCACAGCTGTTGATTGCGGCGACAGCCAGTTGTGCCACCGCTGCGCCAGACGCGAGGTCAGCGCCGTCATTGTCGAGCACCGCCCAGCGCTCAACGGCGGGGCGCGCCGCGATCAACGCGCGGATAAAAGCCCGTTTTTCCGCGCCGGTGGCGCCGGTAACGAGGCTTGCGGGAATGCGGGCGGGTGTGGATGTCATCGCCGGATTATAACGGTGCGGATTTTCCCGTTACAATGACGGCTGTCTAAAACATCAATTAAAACATGAGGTTATGATATGACATCGCTGCCGCCCGTGGTCACCACCGTGCTGCTGCTGAGTGCCTCCAATGTGTTCATGACCTTCGCCTGGTACGGACACCTGAAACACCTGAACACGGCGCCGTGGTGGATTGCCGCGCTGATCGCCTGGGGCATCGCGTTGTTCGAGTACCTGCTGCAGGTGCCGGCGAACCGCATCGGTTATACGGTGATGAATCTGGGGCAACTCAAAATCCTGCAGGAAGTGATCACGCTGGCGGTGTTCGTGCCGTTTGCAATTTTTTACATGGGGCAGGAACTCAGGATGAATTACCTTTATGCGGGGCTGTGCCTGCTGGGTGCGGTGTATTTCATTTTTAAAACGTGAACGGGTGAACGGTGAACGAGTGAACGGGTAGCTGCAAAAAACATCGTGGTTTTGGAGAGGGTTTACACGTTCACCCGTTCACTCGTTCACCGTTCACGCACTTGAAGCATTCTGCTGTTATCCTTCCGCCCCATCATGCACATCCATATCCTCGGCATCTGCGGCACCTTCATGGGCGGGCTTGCCGTGCTGGCGCGCGAAGCCGGGCATAAAGTCACCGGTTGTGACGCCAACGTATATCCGCCGATGAGCACGCAGCTCGAGGCGCAGGGCATCCGGCTGATCAACGGTTACGAAGCGGAACAGGTCGACCTCAATCCCGATGTGTTCGTGATCGGCAACGTCGTGACCCGCGGTAACCCGCTGATGGAGGCGATCCTCAACCGCGGCCTGCCGTTTGTATCGGGACCGCAGTGGCTGCGTGACCATGTGCTGCAGGGACGCTGGGTGCTGGCGGTCGCCGGCACCCACGGCAAAACGACGACCAGCGCGATGCTGGCGTGGATTCTCGAACACGCCGGGCTCAATCCCGGATTCCTGATCGGCGGTGTGCCGCAGAATTTCGGCGTGTCGGCGCGGCTGACCGAGACGCCGTTTTTTGTGATCGAGGCCGACGAATACGACACCGCGTTTTTCGACAAGCGTTCGAAGTTCGTGCATTACGCGCCGCGCACCCTGGTGCTGAACAACCTCGAATATGACCACGCCGATATTTTCCCGGATCTCGCGGCGATCGAAACCCAGTTCCATCACCTGCTGCGCACCATCCCCGGCAACGGCCTGATCGTCGCGCGCGGCAGTGACGCGGCACTCGACCGCGTGCTGGCGCGCGGTGCCTGGACCCCCGTCGAACGTTTCGGCGGCGATGGTGCATGGCAGGCCGGTGAGCCTGATGACAAAGGTACCTTCGAAGTCACCCACGAGACGGCGTCGCGCGGCCGCGTGATGTGGGATCTGCTCGGCGAACACAATCGCATGAACGCGCTGGCGGCGATCGCCGCGGCGCGCCACGCCGGCGTGCCGGCGGCCGGTGCGGTCGACGCGCTGGGCCAGTTCCGGAACGTCAAACGGCGCATGGAAATCCGCGGCACGGTGCGCGGGGTCACGGTGTATGACGATTTTGCCCATCACCCGACCGCGATAGCGACCACGCTGGCCGGTCTACGGCGCAAGGCGGGCGGCGCGCGCATCATCGCGGTGATCGAACCGCGCTCCAACACGATGAAACTCGGCGTGATGAAACAGGCCTTGCCCGGCAGTCTGGCGGACGCTGACCTTGTTTATTGTTACAGCGGCGGCCTCGGCTGGGATGCCGCGGCTGCACTGGCGCCGCTGGGCAATAAAGCCGTGGTGCATGACGATCTCGAGCGCATGGTTGCGGCGATTGCGGCGGCAGCGCGCGCCGGTGATCAGGTGCTGGTCATGAGCAACGGCGGCTTCGGCGGCATCCACGACAAACTGCTGCAGCGGCTGGCGGCGTGATGACGAAAATACCCGACGACGCGCTGGGCGCATTCTGCCGCCACACGCATGTGGCTGTGGCCGGTTCCGGCAAGGGGCCGCTCGCCGGACTGACTTTCGGCGTCAAGGACATCTACGACATCGCCGGGCACAAAACCGGTTTCGGCAGTCCCGACTGGCTGGCGACGCATGCACCGGCGACTGAGACCGCGCCGGTGGTGGCGAGCCTGCTCGCGGCCGGCGCCGACATGCTCGGCAAAACCCAGACCGATGAACTGACCTACAGCCTGAACGGCGAAAACGCGCATTACGGTACCCCCGTGAACGTCAACGCCCCCGGGCGCATCCCGGGTGGTTCGTCCAGCGGTTCTGCCGCGGCAGTCGCCGGCGGTCTGGTTGATTTCGCGCTGGGCAGCGACACCGGCGGTTCGGTGCGCGCGCCGGCGAGTTTTTGCGGCATCTACGGCATGCGTCCGACGCACGGTCGTATTTCACTCGAAGGCGCCTGTGCGCTGGCGAAAAGTTTTGATACCGCCGGTTGGTTCGCCCGCGATGCGGCATTGCTGGAACGTGTCGGTCAGGTGCTGCTGGGCAGCGCTGCGCCGCAGGCAGCCGGTGAGATCTTGCTGGCGCAGGATGCGCTGGCGCTGCTCGATGCCACGGCAGTCGCCGCATTGCAGCCGGCATTGGCGCGCATCAAGGCTGCGCTCGGTACACCGCGTCCGCTGACGGTCAGCGCGGAAGGCTTGCCGCAATGGTTCCAGGCTTTCCGCGTGCTGCAGGGTGCGGAAATCCATGCCCAGCTCGGCGACTGGGTGAAACAAACCCAACCCAGACTCGGCCCGGGCGTGCGCGAACGCATGGCCTGGGTGGCAACGATCAGTGCAGCGGATGTCGCGAGTGCGCAGGCGGTGCGTGATGCGGCGCGGCTGCAGATGGATGCAATACTCGCCAACAACGCGGTGCTGGTGCTGCCGACGGTGTCCGACATCGCGCCATTGCTGAACACACCGGCGGCCGAGCTCGACGATTTCCGTGCGCGGGCGATGAGCCTGTTGTGCATCGCCGGCCTCGCCGGATTGCCGCAGGTCAATCTGCCGCTGGCGACACTGCAGGGTTGCCCGCTGGGCGTGTCGCTGGTGGCTGCGCGCGGCAACGATGCCTTGCTGCTGGCGCTGGCCAAACGCATCGCCGGTTGAACCGTTGCTGATTTACGTCCACGGCTTCAACAGTTCGGCGCTGTCGTACAAAGCGGGACTGTTGCGCGGGAAAATGGCGGAGCTGGGCTTGTCGGCACATTTTGCCTGTCCCGAGCTGTCGCACCGGCCGGTGCAGGCGATGGCGCAGTTACGGGCCCTGATCGCGCCGCATGCAGCGCGCAGCGTGACGCTGGTCGGTTCTTCGCTGGGCGGTTATTACGCGACGCATCTGGTCGAAACCCTGGGGGCGCGTGCCGTGCTGGTGAATCCGGCGGTGCGGCCGTATGAATTGCTGGCGCCGTACACCGGTCCGCAGAAAAATCTCTATACCGGCGAGGAATATCAATTCACTGCTGAACACATTGCCGAATTACGCGCGCTGGAAGTCGAAATCATCACTCCGGAACGTTATCTGCTGATCACCGCCACCGGCGACGAAACGCTGGATTATCGCGACGGCGTCGCGCGTTATGCCGGTTGCGAACAGATTGTAGTTAACGGCGGTGACCACGGCTTTCGCGGTTTCGCTGCCTATCTGGATACCGTGATCGCGTTCTGGCAGCGCGGGCGCGTATAATTCGCGGCCCTGATCCGGTCCATTCAATGGCATTCCCGGCGCTCGCTTTTTAGGTTTTTCCCCTCACCCCCGACCCCTCTCCCATCGGGAGAGGGGGGATATTGGAGGAACAGGTCTGATGACCTGTTCCTGGAAAATTGATCGACATGAACGTTTTTTACGAAGAAGACGGTGAATTCAAGGTTGGTCTCGTGCTGGCCGACAACGACACTTCGCTGCAGGTCGAAGCACCGCACGGCAAACGCTCGAAGGTCAAGGCGTCCGCCGTGCTGCTGCGTTTTGAAGTGCCCGCGCATACCGTTTTCATGCAGGAGGCCCAGGCCCAGGCCGATGCCATCGATATTGATTTCCTCTGGCAATGCTGCGGCCCTGACGAGTTTTCCTACGATGTTCTGGCGCGCGAGTACTACGGACATGCGCCGAACGCATTTGAAGCTGCCGGCGTATTGATGCGTTTGCATGGCGCGCCGATGTATTTCTACAAAAAAGGCCGCGGCCGTTACAAGGCGGCGCCGGAAGAGTCGCTGAAAGCGGCGCTGGCCAGCGTCGAGCGCAAAAAACTGCAGGCGCAGGCCAAGGCGGCTTACGTCGAGGAACTGGCGGCCGGCCGTCTGCCGGAAGCTTTCCGTCCGCTGCTCGACACCCTGCTCTACAAGCCGGACAAAAACGGTATTGAGTGGAAGGCGCTGGAGGAAGCCAGCACCGCGGCAAAAGTGACGCCGCTGCGCCTGCTCGAACGCTGCGGGGCCTTGACCGACACCCACGCCTATCACCTGAACCGTTTTCTGTTCGAGCATTTCCCGCGCGGCGCGGGCTTCAGTGATGTGCCCGCGGTCGCGGTGCCCGCCGGTCTGCCGCTGGCGGAAGTGCAGGCGTACAGCATTGACGATGCAGCCACCACCGAAATCGACGACGCGTTTTCACTGCAGACCCTGCCCGGCGGCGCGCGCCGGCTGGGCATCCATATTGCCGCGCCGGCACTGGGCATCACGCCGGATTCAGCGCTGGATGTCATTGCACGAGAGCGAATGTCGACGGTGTATTTCCCCGGCGGCAAGATCACCATGCTGCCCGATGCGGCCGTCGAGGCGTACACCCTGGCGGCGGGGCGCGAGTGCCCGGCGCTGTCGATTTATTTTGATGTGGCGGACGATTTTTCGATCACCGGCCACGAAACAAGGGTTGAGCGGGTGCTGATCGCCGACAACCTGCGCCACGATGCGCTGGAGCCGGTGTTCAATGCGGCAACACTCGCCACCGGCTCTGTTGCGCATCCCCAGGGCGAAGCGCTGGCCTGGCTGTGGCAGTTTTCCGGCAGCCGGCTGCATACACGCAAGGGGGATGCGCCGCAGCCCGAGGACAGGCCCGAGTTTGTGTTCCAGGTCAGCGACGGCAGGGTGGCGATTTCGCGTCGCCAGCGCGGTACGCCGATCGACCAGGTGGTGGCCGAGCTGATGATCCTCGCCAACAGCACCTGGGCCGGGGAACTGCATGCCGCCGGCCAGCCGGCGCTGTATCGAGTGCAAAGCGGCGGCAAGGTGCGCAGCAGCACGGCAGCCGGACCGCATGACGGGCTGGGTGTCGCGCAGTACATGTGGGCGAGTTCGCCGCTGCGGCGTTACGCTGATCTGGTCAACCAGCGCCAGCTGATCGCACGCGCGCGCGGCGAAGCGCCGCCCTACAGTGCGAAAGACACGGCTTTACTGACGGCGATGCGCGACTTCGAGGCGGCCTACGATATTTACGCCGAATACCAGCGCACCATGGAGCGTTATTGGAGTCTGCGCTGGCTGCTGCAGGAACAGGCGGCGACCGTGACCGGGGTGGTGCTGCGTGAAAACCTGGTGCGGCTCGATGCGGTGCCGATCACCCAGCGTGTGTCGTCCATCGACGCCACGGTGGCGCCGGGCGCCCGGGTCGAACTCGCGGTCGGCGCGGTGGATCTGCTCGAATTGGGGGTGCATCTGGACTTCAAATCGGTCCTGCAGGCGGCCCAAAGTCAGTAATCGCCAACCCCCGGACTCATCCTGGAATCAGCTTTAAGCAAAACAGTTAATTAGCTGATTTTAATGTTTTTATTGCTATTTATCCGGGCTGGCCTAGAATAAGCGGGATGAGTGCCCAGCCCGTCAGGAACGTGGTGCAACTGCCGCGCCGCGCGAAACACCCGCGCCGCGGTTCGTGGGGTAGCGCCGTGGACCGGCTGGATGAGCGCGTCGCCGAACTGGAGCGGCGCATTGCCGATTTCGACCGGCGTTATGCGCAGATGACCATACGCACCCGCTTTGGTGCGGCGGGGGCGATTTCACTGCTGGTGCATGCCTTTGTGATTTTTGGGCTGAGCTTCACCGTGCCCGACCTGCGCGGGCTGCAGAACATGGCGCCGCCGCTGGACGTGGTGCTGGTCAATGCCAAATCCCAGACCAAACCGGGCAAGGCCGATGCACTGGCGCAGCACAATCTCGACGGCGGCGGCAACACCGATACCAGGCAGCGCGCGAGCAGTCCGCTGCCGGTGATCAGTCAGGAGTCGCAGACCACCGAACTGCAGCAGGCGAAAAAACGCGTCGCCGAACTCGAACGCGAAGCGCGCCAGTTGCTGGCGCGGGCCGGCGTGAGCCAGGTCGATATTGCCCGGACCAAACCCGCACCCGAACCGACACCGGAAAAAGGCCCTGCGGTGGAGGGCACGGAACTGATGCAGCGCAGCCTGGCGATCGCGCGGCTGGAGGCACAGATCAGCCGCGACTGGAACGCCTATCAGGAACGGCCGCGGCGCAAATTCGTCGGTGCCCGCACCCAGGAATACCGCTATGCGCGTTACATCGAAGACTGGCGGCAGAAAATCGAGCGCATCGGCGAGCTGAACTATCCCCAGGCCGCGCGTGACCAGCGCATTTACGGCAGTCTGATGGCCACGGTGTCGATCCGGGCGGACGGCAGCCTGGAGCGGATCCAGATCGATCGCTCCTCGGGCAGCAAGGTGCTGGACCAGGCCACGGTGCAGATTGTCAAAATGGCCGCGCCCTACGCGGCCTTGCCGCCGGACATCACACGCGACACCGACATCCTGCACATCACCCGCACCTGGACGTTCACGCGGGCAGACCAGTTCGTCAGCCAGTGAGCGGTCACCATGAGTGATCGATATGCAGTCATCGGCAACCCGGTGGCGCACAGCCAATCGCCGCTGATTCATGCGGAATTCGCGCGGCAGACCGGACAGGACATGGTGTATGAACGGCTATTGGCGCCGCTGGATGGTTTCAAGGAAACCGTACAGAAGTTTTTCAGCGCAGGCGGCAAAGGACTGAACGTCACGGTGCCGTTCAAGCACGATGCCTGGGCTCTGGCGGATGTACACCGCGGCGACGCTCCGGATGCGCAAGCGGTGAATACCCTCAAATCAGAAAATGGAAAACTGGCCGGTTACAACACGGACGGCATCGGACTGGTTACCGATATCAAACAAAACCTCGGTTTCCAGATTGCCGGCAAACGGGTGTTGCTGCTGGGTGCCGGCGGCGCAAGTCATGGTGTGATGTTTCCGCTGCTGCGGGAACAGGCGCAAACCCTGGTTGTTGCAAACCGCACCCTGGAAAAAGCGCAGACTCTGGTGCGGAGCGTTGACAAACGCACAGGGGCCGTCGCGACCAGCCTTGATGCGGTCCCGTATGCGGACCTCGCGAACTCGCAGTTCGATATCGTGATCAATGCCACCTCCGCCGGACTCAGCGGGGAGATGCCGCCGTTGCCCGGGGGCGTTTTTGCGCCCGGGGCGCTGGCTTATGACATGGTTTATGGCCGCGATACGCCGTTCATGATTTTTGCCCGCAATGCGGGTGCACGCGCCGTTGACGGCCTCGGCATGCTGGTCGAGCAGGCGGCGGAATCCTTTTTGATCTGGCGCGGGGTACGGCCGCGGACCGCTGCGGTGATTCAAAAACTCCGGGGCTGAAATCTGCGTAATATCGGGGCCGGCAGACACGGTCAGACCCATTTCAAATTCCAGTTTTCATCATGCTGAAATCCATCTTCCGCTGGATCTGGCGCATCCTGCTGCTGGTGCTGATCGTGCTGGCTGCGGTCCAATTCTGGTTTCTGGTGCATGTCTGGTACTGGAACAGCCACAACCCGGAATCAACCGCCTTCATGCGCGCGCGCCTGGAAATCCTGCGTGAAGATGATCCCAGGGCCCGTCTGCGCCAGCAGTGGGTGCCGTACCAGCGCATTTCCGGCCACCTGAAACGCGCGGTGATCGCCGCCGAAGACGCGAAATTCGCGACCCACAACGGTTTTGACTGGGAAGGCATCCAGAAGGCCTACGAAAAAAACCTGCGCGAAGGTGAAATTGTCGCCGGCGGCTCGACCATCACCCAGCAACTCGCGAAAAACCTGTTTTTCTCCGGCGAACGGGCGTGGTGGCGCAAGGCACAGGAGGCGGTCATTGCAGTGATGCTCGAAACCATCATGAGCAAGCGGCGCATTTTCGAAATTTATCTCAACGTGATCGAGTGGGATGATGGTGTGTTCGGCGCTGAAGCCGCCGCCCGCCACCATTACGGCACCACTGCGGCGGCGCTGGGCCCCGAGCAGGCGGCGCGGCTGGCGGCCATCGTGCCGAGCCCGCGCCGCTACGGCCCGGGCAGCAACACCAGCTATCTGCAGCGGCGCACGCAAACCATATTGGCGCGCATGAACGGGGCGCAGATACCTTGATGGCCTGCCGGTGCAGCCATCCGGCGGTGTCATGGACACAGCCGTTGATTGGTGCGCTGCGACAAGCACGGTGCGGACGTATTCCAGTTGACCATTCCGGAGCGTCAGCATAATCTGCGCAACGACGCGTGCAGACGCGTTTTACTGCGGCATTCGACCGCGGCTTTACAACGATTCCGGGGATTTTCAGTGACCGTGCGCGCGTCGCCGCACGGTTTTGCGCAGCCAAAAGTCATCGCAGAGGAGAAACCATGCCCCAACTGAATATCAACGGCCGTTCGCATGAGGTCGATGTCGAACCCGATACCCCCCTGTTATGGGTGATCCGCGAACAGGTCGGCCTGACCGGCACCAAATACGGTTGTGGCGTGGCGCAGTGCGGCGCCTGCTCGGTGCACCTGAACGGCGAAGTGGTGCGCTCCTGCGCGCTGCCGGTCAGCGCGGTTAAACCCGGCGACAAAGTGGTGACCATTGAAGGACTGTCGCGCGACAGCACCCATGCGGTGCAAAAAGCCTGGGTCGAACTGGACGTGCCGCAGTGCGGTTATTGCCAGTCCGGCCAGATCATGGCGGCCACCGCGCTGCTGGCGAAAAAACCAAAACCCACCGACAAGGATATCGACGAGGCGATGACCAACATCTGCCGCTGCGGCACCTATCAACGGGTACGTGCGGCGATTCACCTCGCCGCCGGCACCGGCAAGGGTGGCGGTTCGGTGATTCACATGGGCGCAGGACCGACCGGCGACGAAAAAGTCGCGGTGTTTGATGAACAATCCGCAAGCCAGGCCTGAGGAGAATGACCATGACCAAGAAAATCTCCGGCAAAGCCGCCAGCAAAAACACTCAGGACATCACCAGTCGGATTGACAATATTTCCCGGCGCCGTTTTATCGTCGGCTCCGCAGCCGCCGGCGGCGGCTTGGCGCTCGGCCTCAGCCTGCCTTTTGGCGCTTCGCCCGCGGCGGCGCAGGGGGCAGCCACCGAAGTGAATGCCTGGGTGGTGGTCAAACCCGACGACAGTTGCGTGATCCGCATTGCCCGCGCCGAAATGGGCCAGGGCACGCATACCGGCCTTGCCCAACTGGTCGCCGAGGAACTGGAATGCGACTGGAAAAAAGTCGCCATCGAACCGGTTACCCCCGGCGGCAATCTCGCGCGCAAACGCGTCTGGCGCGACATGGCCACCGGCGGCAGCCGCGGCATCCGCGGCTCACAGGATTATGTACGCCAGGGCGGTGCTGCTGCGCGCATCATGTTAATGCAGGCCGCCGCCAATGAATGGAACGTGCCGGCAGGCGAACTCACCGTGGCCAATGGCGTCATCAGCCATGCCGCTTCCGGCCGCAAGACCTCGTACGGCAAGGTGGCGACGGCAGCCGCAAAACTGACGCCGCCTGATCCGAAAAGCATCCAGCTGAAAAATCCGCGGGAATGGAAAGTCGCCGGCAAGCCGATGAAACGGCTGGATACCGCCGACAAGGTCAACGGCGGCAAGGTGTTCTCGATCGACCTGAAACTGCCGGGCATGCTGCACGCGGCAATCAAGGATGCGCCGGTCTACGGCAGCAAGCTGGTCAGTTTCGACGACAGCAAGATCAAGGGCCGGCGCGGTGTGCGCGGCGCCGTCAGGGTGGGTGACACCGCGGTGGCCGTGGTGGCTGATACCTGGTGGCGTGCCAAGACCGCGCTGGATGTACTGCCTATCGTCTGGGACGAAAGCGCGCACGGCAAACAGTCGAGCGCGGCCATCGCCGCCCATCTGAAGGAGGGCCTGACCGCCAATGACGCCTTTGCCGACATCAATGTCGGTGATGCGCCGGGTGCGATTGCCGCTGCGGCGAAAAAAGTCGAGGCGGTGTACAGCCTGCCTTTCGTGTCGCATGCCTGCATGGAGCCGAACAACTGCACCGTCAGGATTTCCGCCGACAAGGCCGAGGTCTGGATGCCGAGCCAGAACGCGGAAGCGTCGCTGGCGGCGCTGTCGACGGCTTCGGGCCTGCCGCTGGCGCAATGTGAAGCCTATAACCACGGCCTTGGCGGCGGTTTCGGCCGGCGCGGCGGCACCCAGGACTATGTGCGACAGGGCGCGATGATTGCCAAACAGTTTCCGGGCACACCGGTCAAACTGATCTGGAGCCGGGAAGAGGATCAGGCGCATGATTTTTACCGCCCGATCGCGCAGTGCAAGCTGTCGGCAGGCTTGGACAGCAGCGGCAACCTGGTCGGCATGCACATCCGCGTCTCCGGCCAGTCGATCAATGCCTGGCTGGCGCCGCACAACATCAAGGACGGCAAGGATCGCCGCCAGCTGCAGGGCCTGTGGCCCGAGCCGCATGATGCGCAGATCGGTTACACCGTGCCCAACATGCGCACCGAATACGCGATGCGCAACACCCATGTGCCGGTCGGCCCGTGGCGCGGCGTCAATACCAACCAGAACGGCATTTTCCTCGAATGTTTCATGGATGAGGTGGCCAAGGCCGCGGGCAGGGATCCGCTGGAATTCCGCCGCGCGCTAATGGGCAACCATCCCAAACATCTGGCCGTACTCAATGCGGCCGCTGACAAGGGTGACTGGGGCAAGCCGCTGCCGAAGGGCGTGTATCGCGGCATCGCCCAGTTCATGGGTTATGCCAGTTATTCCGCCGCGGTGGCCGAGGTTTCGGTCAGCAGCAAGGGTGAGGTCAAGGTGCACCGCATGGTGCTGGCGACCAACTGCGGCCATGCGGTCAATCCGGCGACGATCGCCGCGCAGGTGGAGGGTTCGGTGGCCTACGGCTTTGACTCATTGCAGTCCGAGATCACGGTGAAGGATGGCCGCGCGGTGGAGCTGAATTTCCACTCCTATCCGATCGCGCGCCTCGCGCAGATGCCCAAGATCGAAACGGTGATCGTGCCGACCTATGATTTCTGGGGCGGCGTGGGTGAACCGACGATCTGCGTGACGGCGCCGGCGGTGCTGAATGCGATTTTTGCGGCGACCGGCAAACCGGTGCACACGCTGCCGCTGAAGCACCAGGGGCTGACGCTGATCTAGATGCAAGGGTTTTATCGCAACTTGCGCCGGACGTGGTGGGTCACCGCGTTCGGCGTTTTTGTTGCCGGTTGCGCAAGCAACGCTGCCGATACTGCGACGCTGCCTGCTTATGCGGTAACCGGGGACACGATTCCCGCGCCGCTGGTGCCGACCCCGGGAGATTCAGCCAGGGGCCAGGCGGTGATGGCGGGGCGCGACGCCAATTGCCTGTTGTGCCACGCAGTGCCGGAATCCGGCGAACGTTTCATGGGCAATGTGGCGCCGCCGCTGTCCGGCGTCGGTGCGCGGCTGAGTGCGGCGCAACTGCGGCTGCGGGTGGTGGACCAGTCGCGCCTCAATCGTGATACGGTGATGCCGTCCTATTACCGCGTTGCCGGATTGACTAATGTTGCCGAGGTTTATCGTGGCAAACCCATATTGACGGCGCAGCAGATCGAAGATGTCGTCGCTTATTTGCAGACCTTGCGTTGAGATGGACCAATCACCGGTATGTTGAATCGGCGTAATTTTCTGGTGTGGTGCTCCGGCATATGGGCCGGGGTTGCGGGACTGGCGCGTGCCCAGACCCCGGCCGATCCGCTGGCGCCGCTGGTCAGCGACATCACCGGCGGCGCACCACTGACTGCCGGCCGCGTCAGCATCGACACGCCGCGGCTCGCGGACAACGGGCATTCTGTGCCGCTGAAAGTCTCGGTCGACAACCCGATGACCGCGGCCAGCCACGTGCGCAGCATTACGCTGCTGTCGCCGCGCAACCCGCGGCCGCTGATCGCGAAGTTCATGCTCGGGCCGCACGCCGGACGGGCGGAAGTATCGACGCGGGTGCGGCTCAACGGTTCGCAGGTCGTGCTGGCGATCGCGCAGTTGTCCGACGGCACCTTCTGGTCGGGCACGGCCGAGGTCGAGGTGACCGAGTCGGCCTGCCTGGACGCCGGCTGACATGGTCGCCCGGATTCAGCTGCCGAAAACAGCCGCGCGTGGCGAGGTGATCAGCGTGCGCATTGCGATACAGCACCCGATGGAAACGGGATTCCGTTTTGACGTCAACGGCCGTGCCGTTCCCAAAAACGTCATCAACACGCTGACCGTGCGTTACAACAATGCCGAAGTGTTCAGAGCCGAAATGGGATCAGGCATTGCCGCCAATCCGCTGCTGCAGTTTTATACCGTGGCCGGGGCCAGCGGTGAATTCGTGTTCGAGTGGATTGACGATGCCGGACAGCGCGGGACAGAGCGCGCAATGTTGGAGGTGCAGCCCGGGTAAGGCAGAGCAGGCCGCAATGCTGCGGCCTGCAGGGATGGCCGGGCGTGACCCCGGCCGTCCTTCTGACTTACTTCTTGATGCATTTCGGATCATCCGGCGTTTTTTTGCAGTCGACTTTATCCGGCGTCTGCTGCGGCGTCGTGCCGGTGCCGGCAAAAGCCGCGCTGCTCACGGCGAGTACGGCGGCTGCGGCGACGGGCATGGCGAACTTGCGGAATGGTTGCTTGGTCATGGAGAAGCTCCTTTTGGTTTGCAAAATGACAGACGTTGATGCCTGCCCATTGATATGAGCGTATTCCGTGCCAGGTCAAATAGTTGTTTAAAATCAAATGCTTAATGTAATCGATCGCTGGCGCTGCTGTTGGGCAGAGGCAACAGGCAAACCGCAGCGATTCGCCAAGCCGCTGAAACGCATGCGTTTTTTACTGTCGCCATGGCGCAACTTCTGCGTCATCGGCTGCCTGGCGTTCACCGTGCCCGCGCTTGCACAACAAGCGGCCACGCCGGCAAAACCCAAATCCGGAATTGAATTTGCGGGTGCGGACATCCGCGCCATGCAGGCTGATGATTTCGCCAACCCCGGCATGTTGTGGGTCGCGCGCGGTGAGAAACTGTGGAATGTCCCGGCGGGCCGCAGCAACAAATCCTGCGCCAGCTGCCATCAGGACGCTTCCTCCAGCATGAAGACTGTCGCGGCGCGTTATCCGCGGATCGATGCCGCGACCGGCAAGGTCATCAACATCGAAACACGCATCAACGGCTGCCGCGAACGCAACCAGGCCGCTGATCCGCTGCAGTACGAATCCGAAGAGTTGCTGGCGCTGACCGCCTACGTGGCGCACCAGTCGCGCGGCATGCCGGTCGCCGTGGTGGCGGACGCGACCAATCGCCCGCATCTCGAGCGCGGCCGTGAAATCTATTACCGCCGCCAAGGCCAGATGAACCTGGCCTGCGTCAACTGCCATGTACAGAACGCCGGTCGCAGGCTGCTCGCCGAAACCATCAGCGAAGGTCACGGCAATGCCTATCCGGCCTACCGCCTGGAATGGCAGGCCATCGGCTCGCTGCAGCGGCGGCTGCGCGCCTGTTATTACGGCGTGCGTGCGGTGATGCCGGCCTTCGGTTCGGATGAACTGCTGGATCTGGAGCTGTATCTGGCCCGGCGTGCCACCGGGTTGGCGGTGGAAACGCCGGGCGTCAGACGTTAGCTTTTAAATTTCTATTCGCGTGCCGAGTTCGATCACGCGGTTGGTCGGCAGATGGAAATACTCGACCACGCTGCTGGCGTTGCGCGCCATGGTGGCGAACAGCCGCTCCCGCCACAGCGCCATGCCGCCGTCACCGATGACCGGGATCAGCGTTTCGCGGCTGAGGAAAAACGAGGTCTCCATCATCTCGAATGCGAGCCCGTGTTCGCAGCACAGCGCCAGCGCCTGCGGCACGTCGACCGGGTTCTTGAAGCCGAAACGCATGCGGATGCGCCAGCAGCCGTTGCCCAGCGCTTCCACCGCGACGCGCTCGTTGAACGGCACCCACGGCGTGTCGGCAATGGTCACGGTGAGGAACACCACGCGTTCGTGCAGCACCTTGTTGTGCGCGAGGTTGTGCAGCAGTGCATGCGGCACCGCGCCGGGGTTGGCGACCATGAATACCGCCGTGCCCGGCACCCGGTGCGGCGGATATTTGAACAGTGACGCCAGGAAATCCTGCACCGGAATGGCGGAGGTTTGCAGGCGTTCGGCGAGGATGCGCCGGCCGCGCCACCACGTAATCATCACCACGAACATCATCGCGCCCAGCACCAGCGGGAACCAGCCGCCGCTGCCGATCTTGAGCAGGCTCGACGAGAAAAACGCCAGATCGAGCAGGATGAAAAAGCCGGTGGCGGCGATGCACAGCGCGAGGTTGTAACCCCAGACATAACGGATCACAAAAAACGTCAGGAAGGTGGTGACCAGCATGGTGCCGGTGACGGCGACGCCGTAGGCCGAAGCGAGGCTGGACGACGAACCGAAGCCGAACACGGCGGCGAGTACGATCACCAGCAATATCCAGTTCACCGCCGGCATGTAGATCTGGCCCATTTCCCGGGCGGAGGTCTGCTGCACGCTCATGCGCGGCAGGTAACCCAGCTGGATCGCCTGCCGCGTCAGCGAGTAGGTGCCGGAGATCGTCGCCTGCGACGCAATCACCGTGGCGGCGGTGGCCAGCGCCACCATCGGATACAGCGCCCACTCCGGGTACAGCAGATAAAACGGATTGGTCACGGCCGCGGGATTGACCAGCAGCAGCGCCCCCTGGCCGAAGTAATTCAGCGCCAGCGCGGGAAACACCAGGCTGAACCACGCAATGCGGATGGCTTCCTTGCCGAAATGCCCCATGTCGGCATACAGCGCCTCGGCGCCGGTGAAGGCCAGCAGTACGGCGCCGATCACGACAAAGGATGCAAAACCGTGGGCGGTGACAAAGGTGAAGGCATGAGTCGGATCGAGTGCCTGCAGGATGGCCGGGGCCTGCAGGATGCCGTGGATGCCGGCTGTGCCCAGCGCGATAAACCACAGGATGACGATGGGGCCGAACAGCAGGCCGACACGCGCGGTGCCGTAACGCTGGAAGGAAAACAGCGCGATCAGCACACCGGCGGAAATCGGCAGCACATAAGGTTTGAAGGCGGTGGTGCCGATCTCCAGGCCTTCGACGGCGGAGAGCACCGAGATCGCGGGGGTCAGCACCGCGTCGCCGTAGAACAGCGCCGCACCGGCAAGACCTGCGAACAGGATCGCCGCGTACTGGCGGGGGTGGTCCTTGCAGGCGGAGGAGGCCAGCGCCAGCAGCGCCATGATGCCGCCCTCGCCCTTGTTGTGGGCGCGCATGATCAGCACCACGTATTTCAGCGACACCACCAGCATCAGCGCCCAGAAAATCGCCGAGATGCCGCCGATGATGGTTTCCGTTTCGAGGGGGATGCCGTGGCCCGGGGAGAAGGTTTCCTTGACGGCATAGAGCGGGCTGGTGCCGATGTCGCCGTAGACGATGCCGAGTGCGGCGAGGGTGAGTGCTGCGCGGGACTGCTTCAGACGCGGGTCGGTTTCCATGCCGGCCTCCTTTCTTGTTGTTAAAGGAGAGCGCGGATTCTCATGCTGCGACGCACAAATATCAAGTAAGCAAGTGCACACTAACTTACGGGAGGCAAGGCCCAATAAAAATTATCAATAAAAACAAATACTTATGATTTTATGCGAGTGCGTGAAAATACAACATCGGGTCATGCCGAGGTGTAGGGAAAGGGGCACAGCCCCGGGCTCGCGGAAATTTACGCTGCCGGCGCGGCGGCTGCGGCCGAGGCCATGCCGGCAAAATTTTCGTAGAGAGTCCAGTCGAGGGGATGGGCCACCAGCGTCTCTGGATGCCACATCCGGCGCGGCAGTTCGAAAATGTCACCGCCGTAGACATGCAGCCCGACGGCCGGCGTGGCGCCGAGACATTCCGCGACATGCGCGGTCTCCGCGCGCATGGTCAGGATGGACCCCCGCGTCAGCGTGACTTCGCTGGCGCGGCGCAGCTTGCCGCCGTCGGTGCGGTACAGCGTGTTCTTCTCCTCGCCGGACAACAGCAGGATGGAGGCCCAGGTGCCGTGGTCGTGCGGCGGCGTGCGCCGGCCGTTGGGGAAACGCACCTTGAGCAGGGTCAGGTCGGGGGAGCGGTAAAACACCTGGCGCGCGTTGCCGCCGGTACCGGAGACATAACTCAGTGCGTGTTCGATTTCCTCGACATTGCTGCGGAGGTTTTCCAGCACTTCGCGCATCGCCGCCATCGGGTCGGCGCTTTCGCGGGCGAGGGCGCAGCGGGTGACGAGTTCGTGTACTTTCATGGGCCAGGCCGTGCATCCAGTGCGCTGTTCAACGCAAGCCGGCGTTGATTTTCTCCAGCGCAGCCGAACCCGGGCACAACTCCTTGGTGCCAAGCTGGTTGAGCGGTGTGTCCACCGTCTTGATGTACTGATGCAGATCCGCGGCTTCGGAGGCAATGTGCAGCAGGCCGGTGACGATTTCGCCGGCGGCCGCGCGTTCCTGCACGTAGTTCATCGCCTTGATGCGGTCTGTGGGGTCATAGTCGGCGGCGAGTTTGCGCAGTTTCAACATGGAGCCGTCGTGCTGGGCGATGCTGATGACTTCGCCCGGTGCGTAGTCGGCGGTGATTTCATCGCGGCCTTCGATGAAGTCGAGACGGTTCACCGCGGCATTGTGCTGGCGCACGTAATCGTAGGATTTGGTCGAACCTTCGTGGTTGTTGAAGGCGACGCAGGGCGAGATCACGTCGATGAACGACGGTCCCGGATGTTTGATCGCGGCCTTGATCAGCGGCACCAGCTGTTTTTTGTCGCCGGAGAAGGCGCGGGCAACGAAGGTCGCGCGCAGCAGCAGCGCCATGCCAACGAGATCCACCGGTTCGTCCGGGTTCAGCACGCCGCGTTTGGATTTGGAGCCCTTGGTCGCGGTGGCGGAGAACTGGCCCTTGGTCAGCCCGTAGACGCCGTTGTTTTCGACGATGTAGACCATGTTCACGCCGCGGCGGATGCAATGCGCGAACTGGCCGAGGCCGATCGACGCCGAATCGCCGTCGCCGGACACGCCCAGATAGAGCAGCTCACGGTTGGCGAGGTTGGCCCCGGTCAGCACCGAGGGCATGCGGCCATGCACGCTGTTGAAGCCGTGCGAGTTGCCGAGGAAATAGTCCGGGGTTTTTGACGAACAGCCGATGCCCGAGAGTTTGGCGACACGGTGCGGCTGGATGTCGAGTTCCCAACAGGCCTGGATGATCGCCGCCGAGATCGAGTCGTGGCCGCAGCCGGCGCACAGCGTGGAAATCTTGCCCTCGTAATCGCGGCGGGTGTAACCGGCAGCGTTGCGGGCCAGCGAGGGGTGGTGCAGCTTGGGTTTGGCGATATAGGTCATTTTTAAACTCTTTAAGGATTGAGGCGCGAGGAGTGAGGAGTGAGAAAACCCAAAGGTGACTCAATCCTCAATCCGCGATCCTCATCAGGCAACTGCTTTCTTTAGCGGCACCACGGAGCGTGCACCGGCATGCCGGGATATCTGGTCGACGATGAAACGCGCGGTGATCGGCGTGCCGTCGTAATGCAGCAGCGAAATCAGCCGCGCCGGGTTGATCTTGCCGTCGGTGACCATCAGGGTTTTGAGCTGTGCGTCGCGGTTCTGCTCGATCACGAACACCCAGGGGTGGGAGGCGACAAAATCGCTGAGTTCGTCGGCGAAGGGGAAACCGCGGATGCGCAGTGCATTGACGTGGATGCCGCGCTCGGCGAGGGTGTCCAGCGCTTCCTGCATCGCCGGGCTGGTCGAGCCGTAGAAAATCGCGCCGAAACGCGCCGGCTTCTCCGCCGGGTAGAGCAGCGGCTTCGGCACCAGCGATTTGGCGGTCTCGAACTTGCGCATCAGGCGCTGCATGTTGTCGACGTAATCCGGACCGGCTTCCGAATACTGCGCATAACGGTTCTTGGTGGTGCCGCGGGTGAAATAACCGCCGCGGGTCGGATGCGTGCCGGGATAGGTGCGGAACGGGATGCCGTCGCCGTCGACGTCGAGGTAACGGCCGAAGTCGGCGCCGGCATCGAGCCGTTCGTAGGTCATCACCTTGCCGCGGTCGTATTCCCGGCTGTCATCCCAGGCAAAGGGCCGGCACAGGCGGGTGTTCATGCCGATGTCGAGATCGGTCATCACAAACACCGGCGTCTGCAAGCGCTCCGCCAGGTCGAAGGCCTGCGCCGTCAGCTCAAAACACTCGGTCGGATCCTCCGGGAACAGCAGCACATGTTTGGTATCGCCGTGCGAGGCATAGGCACAGGCCAGCAGATCGGACTGCTGGGTGCGCGTCGGCATGCCGGTGGACGGGCCGCCGCGCTGCACGTCGATCAGCACCACCGGGATTTCGGCGAAATAGGCGAGGCCGATGAATTCCGACATCAGCGAAATGCCGGGGCCGGAGGTCGCGGTGAAGGCGCGCGCACCGTTCCAGCCGGCGCCGATGGCGATGCCGATCGAGGCGAGTTCGTCCTCGCCCTGCACGATGGCGTATTTGTTTTTCCCGGTATCGGCATCGACCCGGTGTTTCTTGCAATAAGCCATGAAGGCTTCGGCCAGCGACGACGAGGGCGTGATCGGATACCAGGCGCAGACCGAAGCGCCGCCGTAGACCGCGCCCAGCGCCGCAGCGCTGTTGCCGTCGGTGAAAATCCTGTCGCCGACATTGTCCGCGCGCTGCAGCCTGATGCCCAGCGGGCAGGGCAGGTGCTTCAGCGCGTAGTCGCGGCCGAGGTGCAGCGCCTTGACGTTTGATTGCAGCAGCGCTTCCTTGCCCTTGTACTGCTCGGTGAACAGTTTTTCGATTTCCTGCGGATCAAGCTCCAATAATGCCGACAGCGCGCCGACGTAAATGATGTTCTTGAACAGCTGGCGCTGCCGCGGATCGGTATAGGTGGTGTTGCAGATTTCCGTCAGCGGCATGCCGATGGCGGTGACGTCATTGCGGAATTTGCTCGCCGGCAGCGGTTTGGAGTTGTCATAGAACAGGTAACCGCCGGACTCGATTTCCTTCAGGTCGTTGTCCCAGGTCTGCGGGTTCATCGACACCATCAGGTCGACGCCGCCGCGGCGGCCCTGATACCCCTTTTCATTGACCCGCACCTCGTACCAGGTGGGCAGGCCCTGGATGTTCGACGGAAAAATATTGCGCGGGCTGACCGGCACACCCATGCGCAGGATGGCGCGCGCGAACAGTTCATTGGCCGAGGCCGAACCCGAACCGTTGACGTTGGCGAATTTGACGACGAAGTCGTTGATGGCGGTGATCTGTTTCATTTTATTCAAGTCTTAAATTCAAAACCTTTTTAGCCACAGAGAACACAGAGGCCACAGAGAAAAACCCGAAAAGCTGGGGCCCGGTATTTTTTGCAGCTCTCTGTGCTCTCTGTGTACCCCTCAAGGGGGTATTGTGAAGAATCCTCTGTGGCTGCCTTTGACTTTGATCTGCTCTCAGGCCGCTTTGCGTTGCGGTTTGCGGCAGCCCGGGCCGGCGTGGGTCATCTCTATCAGGTATTTCTGCATGTCCCAGGCGCCCGTCGGGCAGCGTTCGGCGCACAGCCCGCAGTGCAGGCAGACATCCTCGTCCTTGGCCATGATGCGGCCGGTCATGCGCAGTTTTTCCGACACGTAGAGGCCCTGGTCCGGATGCAGCGACGGCGCGGTCAGCTGCGTACGCAGCTCGGCCTCCTCGGCATCCGGCGTGAAGGTGATGCAGTCCATCGGGCAGATGTCGACGCAGGCATCACACTCGATGCACAGTCTGGGCGTGAACACCGTCTGCACGTCGCAATTGAGGCAGCGCTGGGCTTCGGCGAAACCGGTCTTGGCGTCGAAACCGAGCTCCACCTCGACCTTGATGTTTTTCAGCGTCAGTTTTTGATCCTGCCACGGCACCCTGTTGCGCAGCGCCGCGGAGATGTCGTTGTCGTAGCTCCACTCGTGGATGCCCATTTTCTGCGAAATCACGGTGACTGCCGGCAGCGGACGCTCCTTCAGTTCCTCGCCGTTCAGCATCTTGTCGATGGACACGGCCACTTCATGACCGTGGGCCACCGCCCAGATGATGTTTTTCGGGCCGAAGGCCGAGTCGCCGCCGAAAAACACTTTCGGATTGGTCGACTGGAAGGTCAGCTTGTCGACCACCGGCATGTTCCATTTATCAAACTCGACGCCGGCATCACGCTCGATCCACGGGAAGGCGTTTTCCTGGCCGATCGCGACCAGCACGTCGTCGCATTCAAAGAATTGTTCCGCTTCGCCGGTGGGCACCAAATTGCGCCGACCTTTGGCATCGTATTCGGCTTTGACCTTTTCGAAGCTCATGCCGACCAGTTTGCCGCCTTCGACCCTGCACGATTTCGGCACCAGGAAGTTGAGGATGGGGATGCCTTCCTCGATGGCATCTTCCTTTTCCCAGGGACTGGCTTTCATTTCCTCGTAACCCGAACGCACGATGACCTTGACATCTTCGCCGCCGAGGCGCTTCGCCGATCGGCAGCAGTCCATCGCGGTGTTGCCGCCGCCGAGGACGATCACGCGTTTGCCGATCTTGTCGATATGGCCGAAGGACACGCTGGCCAGCCAGTCGATGCCGACATGAATGTTTTTTGCGCCCTCGGCGCGGCCCGGCACATCGAGGTCGCGGCCGCGCGGCGCGCCGGTGCCGACCACCACCGCGTCATAACCTTCGGCCAGCACTTTTTTCAGACTGTCGATGCGGGTGCCGGTCTTGACTTCGATGTTGCCGATACCGGTGATGTAACCGACTTCCTCGTCGATCACGGCTTCCGGCAGGCGGAAACGCGGCACCTGGCTGCGCATGAAGCCGCCGGCCTTGGGATCCGCTTCGTAAATGGTGATGTCGTAACCCAGGGGTGCCAGATCGCGCGCCACCGTGAGGGACGCCGGCCCGCCGCCGATGCAGGCGATGCGTTTGCCGTTTTTCTGTTTCGGCGCCTTCGGCAGCCGCGCTGTGATGTCTTCCTTGTTGTCGGCGGCGACCCGCTTCAGGCGGCAGATCGCGACCGGTTCCGGTTGCGTGCCATGCTCATGCGCAACCGGCTTGCGGATTTCGACGTTGCCTTCTTCGACGCGACCGCGGCGGCAGGCGGGTTCGCAGGGGCGGTCGCAGGTGCGGCCGAGAATGCCGGGGAACACGTTCGAGTTCCAGTTGACCATGTAGGCATCGCCGTAGCGGCCTGCAGCGATCAAACGGATGTATTCGGGGACGGGGGTGTGGGCCGGGCAGGCCCACTGGCAATCGACAACTTTATGGAAGTAATCGGGGTGCGCAATATCAGTCGGCTTCAAAAAACAATTCCTCCGGCAGTGGGCTACATGTTGTTGTTTTTATTTGGCTATTCGCGCTTCAGGGTGGCGTGACCAAAAGTGTCGGAAATACTACGCTTTTGCTGCAGGGAATGAAAGATGAAGGACCTGCGGGTGTGCGATGAAAACGCTGTTGTTATGGACGCACAACGCGAGCCGTGAAGTGCGGATGACCGCTGGCAGTGCGTGCTGGCGGGATACTTTATAAGTATTTGTTTTTATTGTTATTTTTATGTTTGTTTATTATTCCAGCTTGATGCCCGCGGTTTTGATCACCTTCGCCCAGTTGGCCGACTCCGTCCTGATGAGATCGGCGAGTTCCTTCGGACCCAGCAGCAGCGGGTCCATGCCCTGCTTGATCAGCGTGTCGCGCATGGTGTCGGTGTTCATCACCGCGGCAATCGACGTGTGCAGTGTTTCAATCACTCCCTTGGGCGTCTTTGCCGGCACAAAAACCGCGCCCCAGGAATTGACATCAAAACCCTTGAGGCCCTGTTCATCCAGCGTCGGAATTTCCGGCGCGCCTGCCGAGCGTTTCAGCGTGGTGACGCCGAGCGCGCGCAGCTTGCCGGAGCGGACATGCGGCATCGTCGCGGCGAGTCCGGCGCAGTAAAGCTGGGTCTGGCCGGCGATGGTGTCCACCACGGCGGGTGCGCCGCCCTTGTACGGCACATGCAGCAGGTCGATGCCGGCCATGGTCTTCAGCATTTCCACGCACAGGTGCGGCGTGCCGCCCACGCCTGACGACGCAAACGACAGCTTGCCCGGCCGCGCTTTGGCGTAGGCAATGAATTCCTTGATGTTTTTCACCGGCAGCGAGGCATTCATCACCAACAGGTAGGGCACGACCGCCATCAGCGTCACCGGCGCCAGATCCTTGTGCGGGTCGTAAGCGAGTTTGGTGTAGAGATGCGGTCCGATCGACAGCAGGCCGCCGGTGCCGTAGAGCAGCGTGTAGCCATCCGCCGGTGAACGCGCCACCAGCTCCGCGCCGATGTTGCCGCTGGTGCCGGAGCGGTTGTCGACCACGACATTCTGCTTCCAGCGTTCAGTGAGTCTGGGTGCGATCTGCCGGGCGAGGATGTCGTTGGAACTGGCGCCGGCCGGATAGGGGACCACCAGGCGCACCGGGCGCTCCGGGTATTTCTGCGCCTGCGCCGTGCCGGTCAGCAGCAACAGCGCGGTGGCGCATGCGCCCAGTCCGGGCAGCATGGCTCTGGTTTTGCCCATTTTCAGCCTCCTCGCGGAAAACTGCAGCAGTTGCAGCGGCGTGCTTGTGATTATGGCCGCAGACGCACTATATGACGGATTCAATCCGTTTTGTGATGGGGATAAATCAGAAACGCAAAAAACGAAACCAGCCCGCCGAAGATCAGCAGTGTGATCGCCATCGCCTTGAATGAAACGCCGCCGAATCCGGCCTGCAGCAGGTTGTAGAGACTTGCCACCGGCGCGGGGAAGAAGGGGAACCAGCTGCCGTAGGCGAGATGATATGCACCGATGGCCAGTGCGTAGAGACCGATGATGCCGATGACGGCGCTGATCAGGAACTGCATGCTTGTTGTTACTTCTTCGGCATGTACAGATCAGTAATCGACCCTTCCGCGATTTCCGCGGCAAAGAACAGCGTCTCCGACAAGGTCGGATGCGGATGGATGGTCAGGCTGAGGTCGGTGGCATCTGCCCCCATTTCCAGCGCCAGCACGGCTTCGGCGATCAGTTCGCCGGCATTGACGCCGACGATCGCGGCGCCGAGTACGCGGCGGGATTTTTTGTCGAGCAGCAGCTTGGTCATGCCGTCTTCGCGGCCTGTCGCCAGTGCGCGGCCGCTGGCGGCCCAGGGGAAGGAGGCTTTTTCGTATTCGATGCCCTGCGCCTGCGCCTGGGTTTCGGTCAGGCCCATCCACGCGATTTCGGGATCGGTATAGGCGACGGAAGGAATGGTGCGCGCATCGAAAAAGGCCTTGTGGCCGGCGATGACTTCGGCGGCGATCTTGGCTTCGTGCGTGGCCTTGTGCGCCAGCATGGGTTCGCCGCAGATGTCGCCGATGGCGTAGATGTGCGGGACATTGGTGCGCTGCTGTTTGTCGGCGGGGATGAAGCCGCGTTCGTTCACCGTGACGCCGGCAGCTTCGGCCTTGATCTCGCGGCCATTGGGGCGGCGGCCGACGGCCATCAGTGCGGCGTCGAAGGTGTCGGTGGTGGTTGTGCCGTCTGTGCCTTCGAAAGTCACTTTTAATCCGGCCTTTTGCGCTTCGATTTTTGAGACCTTGGTTTTGAGCAGGATTTTTTCGTAACGTTTTTCGATGCGTTTCGACAACACACGCACGATATCCTTGTCCGCGCCCGGGATCAGCGCATCCATCAGTTCGACAACGGTGATCTTGCTGCCCAGTGCGTCATACACCGTGGCCATTTCGAGGCCGATGATGCCGCCGCCGATGACCAGCAGGCGTTTCGGTACGGCGGCGAGTTTCAGCGCGCCGGTGGAATCGATGATGCGCGGATCGTCATACGGAAAGCCGGGGATGCGCGCGACGGACGAGCCGGCGGCGATGATGCAGTTCTCGAAGGCGACGGTTTTGACGCCTTCTGCGGTCTCGACACGAATCGTATTCGCCGATGCGAATTCGCCGCGGCCGGTGACGACCTGCACCTTGCGCTGCTTGGCCATGCCGGCGAGGCCTTTGGTCAGTTTGCCCAGCACGCCGTCTTTCCATGTACGGAGCTTGTCGATGTCGATGACCGGTTTGCCGAAGCTGATGCCGGCGTGACTGGCTTCATCGGCTTCGGTGATGACCTTCGCCATGTGCAGCAGCGCTTTCGACGGAATGCAGCCGACATTGAGGCACACACCACCCAGCGTCGGATAACGTTCGATCAGCACCACTTTTTTGCCGAGGTCAGCGGCGCGGAAGGCCGCGGTGTAACCGCCGGGGCCGGCGCCAAGTACCACGACTTCAGCGTGGAAGTCGGCCTTTACGGCAGGATTGGGGATTGAGGATTGAGGCGCCGCTGGTGAGGATTGAGGTGTGGTGACCGGAGCAGGGGCTGCTGCAGCCGGTTTCGCCGCCGGTGCTGCAGTTGCACCGGCGCCTTCTTCCAGCGTCAGGATCAGCGTGCCTTTGGACACCTTGTCGCCGGGTTTCAGGCTCAGTGCCTTGACCACGCCGCTGGCGGGCGCGGGAATGTCCATCGTCGCCTTGTCGGATTCCAGCGTGACCAGCGGATCTTCCTTGTTCACGGTGTCGCCGGGTTTGACCAGCACTTCGATCACCGGAATGTTTTTGTAGTCCCCGATATCCGGAACCTTGACCTCGACGAGTTTGCTCATGGGATTCTCTAAAAGCGGTGAATGTGTGAACGAGTGAACGGGTGAACGAGTGAAAAACAAACCCGCAGTGTCGTGGTTACTCGTTCACCCGTTAACCCGTTCACTTGTTTACGCTCTTGTCTGGCCGTCGCCGAACACCACGTATTTCAGCGAGGTCAGGCCTTCCAGTCCCACCGGACCGCGCGCATGCAGCTTGTCGGTGGAAATGCCGATTTCGGCACCGAGGCCGTATTCATAACCGTCGGCAAACCGCGTCGATGCATTGACCATCACCGAACTCGAATCGACTTCACGCAGGAAACGCCGTGCGCGGGTGATGTTTTCAGTGACGATGGCATCGGTATGCTGTGAACCGTAACGCGCGATGTGGTCGATGGCCGCGTCGAGCCCGTCGACGATGCGAATGGACAATATCGCGTCGAGATACTCGGTGTACCAGTCGTCCTCGGTCGCGGCTTTCATGCCGGACACGATCTTGCGTGCAGCATCATCACCACGCAGCTCGATTTTTTTGTCGGCGTAAATCTTGCACAGCGGCGGCAGGATTTTGTCGGCAATACCGCGCGCCACCAGCAGCGTTTCCATGGTGTTGCAGGTGCCCAGGCGTTGCGTTTTTGCGTTGTCTGCTATGCGCAAAGCCTTGTCGAAATCGGCCTGATCATCGATGTAGACATGGCATACGCCGTGCAGGTGCTTGATCATCGGGATGCGCGATTCCTGCATCAGCCGTTCGATCAGCCCCTTGCCGCCGCGCGGCACGATGATGTCGACGTAATCGTGCATGGTGATCAGTTCGCCGACCGCAGCGCGGTCCGTGGTCTCAATCACCTGCACCGCGGTTTCCGGGAGTCCCGCGGCCTTGAGGCCTTCGTGCACGCAGGCGGCAATCGCCTGATTGGAATGCAAGGCTTCCGAACCGCCGCGCAGAATCGCCGCGTTGCCGGATTTGAGGCACAACCCGGCGGCATCGGCGGTCACGTTCGGCCGCGATTCATAAATGATGCCGACCACGCCCAGCGGCACGCGCATCTGCCCGACCTGGATGCCGGTGGGCCGATACTTCAGGCCGCTGATCTCGCCGACCGGATCCGGCAGCGCGGCAATCTGGCGCAGTCCATCGGCCATGGCGGCGATGCGCTTCGGCGTCAGCGTAAGCCGGTCGATGGCTGCGGAGTCGAGGTTTTTTGCTTTGGCGGCTTCAAGGTCACGCGCGTTTTCGTGCAGCAGGACTTTCGCCGCGTGTTCGATCGCGGTCGCCATCGCGGTCAGCGCGGTGTTTTTGGCATTGCTGTCGGCGACCGCCATCGCGCGCGATGCGGCGCGGGCGGCTTTGCCGATGGCTAACATGTAGGTTTGGACATCCATGAGGCGGATTCTAGCAGGCGGCGGGACGGAGACACCGCCCGGCAAAGGCCCCGGGACGGTGGCGTAGACCCTACAATCTGCCAGTGCAGGGTCTGCGCCATGACGGCGCTTTTAAGGCCAAGGGGGCGGGCCCAGTCAGCAGTGATAATCAGGTGGATTAATTGGTGTCGGAATTGTTGTGAAGGAGGATGAAGATGGGAAAAATCGGCTCCGGTACTTTTTGATATTGTCGGCTCTTTTTGTTGCAGCATGTGCTGCAGGTCAGTCAAATCAAAACTTCAACACTTGGATGCAATCACAAGTCGGCCGAAAAATTGAAGACCCCTTTGCATATAGAAACCAATATCCTCGGTGGAGAGTATCTACGAAGGTTCTCACAAATGGTAATACGGAAGAAGAATATAAAGTTGGCCGTTACCTAAAGTGCCGAGTGTTTTTTGAAATCGATAGAAAAGCGGGCGTCATAATAAGCTGGCGTTATGAAGGTAGCGAAGAGTATTGCGCTGTTCCTCTTTAACCAAAAATACCGGGGTCGAATTCTTTCTCCAGATAAAAGGGTCAAGACTAGCAAAGTGGCATTTATCATCTCTCACGATCTTCCCAACGGCCGTGAAATACACGTCAAGATACTCCGCGATCTGCCGCTTTCAGACCCTGTGATCGCTTTGAGGTTTTCCGGGCGATGCTTGGCGATCCGTAAGGGTCCCATAAAATAATTGTTTTAAATCAACAGGTTATTTGAATTCGGGGGGCAGGTATCAGCCATGCCCGGAAATTGACGGAGAACTCAGCGGCCGTGCGGCAGTCGGTAATATGTTGTTGATATGACAACATTTGCAGTAAAATCGACAACATGAAAACCGGCCCCGATGTCCTCCTGCGGGAATTGTTTGGCGGCGACGAGCGATACCGCATTCTCCTCACCTTGTACGGTCAGCCGGACCGGGCGCTGCCGCTGCGCCGTTTGGCGAGCACCGCACAAGTCGACCCGGGCAACGCATCGAAGCTGTTAAAACGGCTGGCTGCTGCGGGCCTTTGCGAACGCGTAGATGACGAATCGCGCCCGACTTTCCGGGCGCCCCGCGACCATCCTGTGACGGGGTTACTCGGTGCGCTGCTTACCGGCGCGGGCGCTTCGACGACCGGCAATGATAAGCGGCAAACTCGCCGGCGTTACGGCGACCAAGCCCAACGCGAACTTGATGAGGCGGTGTCGCTGGCGCGACTGTCCCCGAAGCGGCGCGGACGTGTGCTGGCGGACCGGTTCGAGCAATTGCAGGCGCGTGCCAACAGCATTCTGGGCAATCAGGCAGTGAGTCCGGGCGTATTCCACTTCAAATCGCTGACGGAAAAAAAACGCCGCGATGAAGACCTTGAACTGGAGCGTGCCGTGCAGCATGCCCGGGCTGCGGCGTGACGGAAAAGCGGCGCTTTCCGACAGCCAGTGACCTCAGCGAGCTGGCCGGGGCGCTCAATGATCATGGCGTCGAATATGCTGTCATCGGGGGAGCGGCGATGATGTTTCACGGTTTTCCGCGGGCGACCAAGGACATCGACCTGCTACTGCCGTTGAATCGTGACAACAACCGGAAGCTTCAAGCTGCGCTGAAGGCGCTGCCCTTCAATCGGGCGGCACTCCGGCATTTGGATCTCGAAAGTCTGGACAAGGGCTATTCGACCTCGGTCGAAGGCGACATTGCCATCGATATCCTGTTCGTTGCCAACGACATGACATTTGACCGGTTCAGTAAACATCTGGATAAACATGATTTCAACGGTTGTACGGTCTGCACGCTGAATCTGGACGGGCTGATCAAGAGCAAGCAGACCTCGCGTGAATCAGACAAACTGGACGTCGCGAAGCTGCGTCGCCTGCGGGTGGCGCTGAAAAAATAGTGTTTTCCCGGATCGCGGATCAAGGCAAAACGTATCTTCGCGAAGGTTAGGCTGCAAAGGCGCAGGTGCAGGAACCGGGCGCTGGCCAGGTTTTTTTGGGGTGTGCTTAAAACAGCGCTGGATGCGCTGCAAACGCCGCCGGCACCGCCCTGCGCCCCGGCTGCGCCTTCACGGTGCCCGGATTATTCCGCGCAAACCGCAACGCAAGCTGCAGCAGCTCATTCCAGGTGTCGCCGCGCACCAGCCCCTTGACCATGCGGTCGATCACCGCGGCGTGACGCAAGGCTTCAGTGACCTGTCCCAGCGTGAAGCGTTTGAGGTTGTTCTGCATCGCGCTCTGGTGCGACGGTCCCCAGATGCGCGCTTCGCGCAGCATCATCGACGCCGGTTTGCCGGTGTTGACGCCGGCGAGGACTTTGCCGATGGCGCGGATTTCTTCGGTGAAGGCCCACAGCACCAGCGGTGCGGCCGTGCCTTCACCCTGCAGGCCGTCCAAGACGCGGGCGACGCGCAGCGGGTCGCCTTCGAGCATGATTTCGCCGAGGTTGAACACGTCGTAGCGCGCGACATCCAGCACCGACGCGTTGACCTGGTCGAAAGTGATCGGGCCGGCGGGGAACAAGAGCGCCAGTTTCTGCACTTCCTGGTGCGCCGCCATCAGATTGCCTTCAACGCGGTCGGCGATGAAATCCAGTGTCGCGGCATCCGCCTCCTGCTGCTGTTCCTTCAAGCGGCCGGCGATCCACTGCGGCAGTGCACGGCGCAGCACGGCTTTGGCTTCGACCGCGACGCCGCTGCGCTCCAGCGCCTCGAACCACGCCGCCTTCTGGCCGCGCCAGTCGAGGTCGGAGACATAAATCAGGGTGATGGTGTCCGGCGGCAGCGACTGGCAGTAGTTCTGCAGCGCTTCGCCGCCTTCCTTGCCGGGTTTGCCGGTGGGAATGCGCAGCTCCAGCAGCTTGCGCGAGGCGAACAGCGATTGCGAATTGCCGGCGAGGGCGAGCTGGTTCCATTTGAAGCCTGAATCCACCGTCAGCACTTCGCGTTCGGTGTAGCCCTCGGCGCGCGCCCTGGCGCGGATGCGGTCGCTGGCTTCGAGTGCGAGCAGGGGCTCGTTGCCGAATACCGTGTACAGCGGTTTGAGGTCGCGCGCGAGGTGGCTCGCGAGTTGTTCGGAAGGCAGGCGCATCGGTGCGCGTATCCTATCTCAGAACTTGCCGGATTAGCGCATCGATTTACGAAGCCGGCTTGGCTGCCGGCGGGAGACGCGCCGCCTGCAGCCGCCGCACCAGCTGCTGCACGGCGTCGTTTTGCATGTCGCGGAACAGCAGCGCTTCTTCCGATTCCTTGGACAGGGTTTCCTGGTCGTTGAACGAAAAATCGCGCGTCAGCAGGATTTCCGATACCGGGAGGGTTTCCACCGCGTTTTTGTCGAGCAGCCGGTAGGTCATCCGGTAGCGCAGCTGGAATTCGCGCACGCGGCCGGCGCCGGACAGCGACAGGATGCTTTTTTCGCGCGATTCGGCGACCAGCACCAGTGTTGCTGCCGCGGCTTTTGCATCATCGACGATTTTGGTGCTGCTGCCGGCGGTGACCACGCGCCTGAACTGCTGGGCGAACTGCGAGCCCACGGGCGCCTGCACATACAGCGTATCAAAGGGCAGGTCGGCGGCGCCGCGCAGCTTGAAGCCGCAGCCGGCGATCAGCAGGGCGCAGAGCAGTGCGATCAGCGTTTTCATTGCGGTTCAGCTTATCACGTTCATATCACCACGTTGACCAGGCGGCCCGGCACGATGATGATTTTTTTCACCGCCTGCCCGGCGATGAATTTCTGCACCTCGGCGTGGGCCAGCACGGCGGCCTCGATCACTGGCTTGGCGGCGTCGCGCGCCACCCGCACATCGCCGCGTTTTTTGCCGTTGACCTGGACCACCAGTTCGATTTCATCCTCAATCAGCGCGGCGGCATCGGGTTCGGGCCAGGGTGCTACGAGCAGGTCCTCGCCGTAGCCGAGGTCGCGCCACAGCTGGTGCGTGATGTGGGGGGTGATCGGCGACAGTACGCGCAGCAGGATGGAAAAGCCTTCGCGCAATACCGTGTTGGCTGAGTCGTCAGTACCGCCCTTCAATACGCCTTCCAGCGCATTGAGCATTTTCATCGCGGCCGAGGCCACGGTGTTGAACTGGTGGCGGCCGAGATCGTAATTCGCCTGCTTCAGCACCGCGTGGATTTCGCGGCGCGCGGCGGCGAGTGGTGCAGGCAAAGCACCAACAGCGGTGCCTGCGGCGGCAGCGGTGCCGCGCTGGCTTGTTTCGTAACCAAGAGCCCACACCCGGCGCAGGAAACGCGACGCGCCCTCGACGCTGGCGTCGGACCACTCCAGCGTCTGCTCCGGTGGCGCGGTGAACATCATGTAAAAACGCGCGATGTCCGCGCCGTAGTCCTCGATCAGCGACTGCGGATCGACGCCGTTGTTTTTTGACTTCGACATGGTGCCGATGCCGCCGGACTCCACCGGCTGGCCGTCGGCGCGCAACACGGCGCCGCTGCGGTTGCCCTGGGCATCGACGGTGATGTCGACATCGGCCGGGTTGTAATAAGTGATGCGGCCGGACCCCGGTTTGCGGAAAAAGATTTCGTTCAGCACCATGCCCTGGGTCAGCAGGTTCTTGAACGGCTCATCGAATTTGACCAGACCCAGGTCGCGCATCGCCTTGCTCCAGAAGCGCGAATACAGCAGATGAAGGATGGCGTGTTCGATGCCGCCGATGTACTGGTCGGCGGGCAGCCAGTAGTTGACGCGCTCATCCACCATCGCTTTGCCGTTGTCGGCGCAGGCGTAACGCAGGTAATACCAGGACGAATCGACGAAGGTGTCCATGGTGTCGGTTTCGCGCTTCGCCGCCTTGCCGCATTTCGGACAGGCGCAGTTCACGAAATCAGAGCGTTTCAACAGCGGATTACCGCTGCCGTCGGGCACGCAGTCTTCGGGCAGTACCACCGGCAGATCCTGATCCGGCACCGGCACGTCGCTGCAGGCCGGGCAATGGATGATCGGAATCGGGCAACCCCAGTAACGCTGGCGCGACACGCCCCAGTCGCGCAGGCGGTAAAGCACCTGTTTTTCGCCGAGGTTTTTGGCGGTGAGGTCGGCGGCAATGGCATCGACTGCAGCCGCATGGTTGAGGCCGTCATATTTGCCGGAGTTGGTGCAGACGCCGTGTTCCTTATCGGCGTACCATTCCTGCCAGGCATTGGTGGAGAAGGTCTGTCCGGCGACATCGATCACCGGCTTGATCGGCAATCCGTATTGTTTCGCAAAATGGAAATCGCGCTCGTCATGCGCCGGCACCGCCATCACCGCGCCTTCACCGTAAGCCATCAGCACGTAATTGCCGACCCAGACTTCGATTTTTTCGCCGCTCAGCGGATGCTCGACAAAAATCCCCGTCGGCATGCCTTTTTTCTCCATGGTTGCCATGTCGGCTTCCATCACCGAGCCGCGTTTGCATTCGGCAATGAAGTCGGCGAGTTTAGGATTGTTTTTTGCCGCCTCTGCGGCCAGCGGGTGTTCAGCGGCGATGGCGACAAAGGTGACACCCATGATGGTGTCGGCACGGGTGGTGAATACCCAGAGTTTTTCGGCTTTGCCGTCCAGCGTGTATGGGAATGCGAAACGCACACCGTAACTTTTGCCGATCCAGTTGGCCTGCATCGCCTTGACCCGCTCCGGCCAGCCCGGCAGTGTGTCGAGCGCTGACAACAACTCGTCGGCATATTTGGTGATGGCGAGGTAATAGCCGGGGATTTCACGCTTCTCGACGGTGGCGCCGGTGCGCCAGCCGCGGCCATCGATGACCTGTTCATTGGCGAGCACGGTCTGGTCCACCGGATCCCAGTTCACGACCTGGGTTTTTTTGTAGGCGATGCCTTTTTCCAGCATGCGCAGGAACAGCCACTGGTTCCAGCGGTAGTAGTCGGGGCTGCAGGTCGCGAGTTCACGGCTCCAGTCGATGGCGAAACCCAGCGACTTCAGCTGCTTCCTCATGTAGGCGATGTTGTCCCAGGTCCACTTAGCGGGAGGCACGCCATTGGCCATGGCGGCGTTTTCCGCCGGCAGGCCGAAAGCATCCCAGCCCATCGGCTGCAGCACGTTGTAACCCTTCATGCGGTGGTACCGCGTCAGCACGTCGCCGATGGTGTAATTGCGCACATGCCCCATGTGCAGCTTGCCGGAGGGGTAGGGGAACATCGACAGGCAGTAATATTTCGGCCGATTTTCAGCGCCCGGACCGCTTTCTACGGCACGGAAGGTCTGCGCCTCATCCCAGAATTTCTGCGCGTCGCGCTCGATGACCTGCGGATTGTATTTTTGTTGCATGATGCTGATGTAGAGGGAATGTGCTGTTACGGCGGGGGGCCGTTTCGGGTGGCAATTATAAACGGTTCCGTGTGCGCCCCGGCCTGTGTGAACCCTGGATCCAGGAGAGATCGAAGATGATGCGCAGCCTGCAGTTTACTGTTCTGTCTGTTCTGTTGATGTGCATGGCCGCTGTCGCCGGCGCGAGTACGCTGAGCGTCGAGGCCGTGGTCAGCCCGGCCTGGGTCGAGCACGCCGGCGGCGCCCGAGAACCGCTGGTGCCGGGCGCGGAGTTGCGCAATGGCGACCGTGTGCTGACCGGCAACGGCGCACGCGCCCTGCTGCGCATGGCCGAAGGCAGCGCGGTCAAACTCGGCGAAAACGCCAGCCTCGGTGTGGACAGCCTGACCGACAGGGGCGGCACCGCCGGCCGCCTCGTCAGCGGCGTGCTGGATGTGGCGCAGGGTGCATTCCGTTTCACCACGCGGGTGTTCGGGGCGCCGCGCGCCAGCCGCGATCTGAACATCCGCATTGCCACGGTGACCGCCGGCATCCGCGGCACCGACCTCTGGGGCAAATCCTCTGCCGAGCGCGATGTGGTGTGCCTGATCGAGGGGCGCATTGCCGTGCAGCACCAGGACCAGACGTTCACGATGCAGGATCCGCTGTCGTTTTTCATCGCCGGACGTGACGGCAAACGCCAGCCGGTGGCGCCGGTGCCGGCGGCACAATTGCAGGAATGGGCGGCCGAGACCGAAATCGCGCCGGCCAGCGGTGCCAGCCGCCGCGGCGGCAAACATCGCGTGGCGCTGGCTGCCGTGGCCGACGAAGGCGCGGCGGCGGCCCTGGCCGCAAAGTTGCGCACCGAAGGTTATGCGGCCCGTGTGCGCGCCTATCGTGCAAGCGGCGGCGCCGATGGCGGGCTGCGTTATGCCGTCGATGTCATCGGGCTCGGCAGCGCGGAGGATGCCGCGCAAATGGCGGCGGCCTTGCGCAAGGCCGGGTACTCGACAGCAGGCTGATGGAAGGGTGCGCCGCGTATAATCCGGGCTGCCCAATCCGCAGCACGAAATGACCCCCGCCTTTCTCTCCGGCCTCAACGACGAGCAACTCGAAGCCGTCACGCTGCCGCAGCAGTCCGCCCTGATCCTCGCCGGCGCCGGCAGCGGCAAGACCCGCGTGCTGACCACGCGCATGGCCTGGCTGATCCAGACCGGCCAGATCAATCCGATGAGCCTGCTCGCCGTGACCTTCACCAACAAGGCGGCGAAGGAAATGATGACCCGGCTGTCGGCGATGCTGCCGATCAACACCCGCGGCATGTGGGTGGGCACCTTCCACGGCCTGTGCAACCGCATGCTGCGCGCGCATTACCGCGAAGCCGGTCTGCCGCAGATGTTCCAGATCCTCGACACCCAGGATCAGCTCGCGCTGGTGAAGCGCCTGATGCGGGCCTTGAATATCGACGAGGAGCGTTATCCGCCGCGCCAGGCGCAGTGGTTCATCGCGGCGCAGAAGGAAGAGGGCAAACGCGCCGACAAGGTCGAGCCGTACGACGATTTTTCGCGGCGCATGGTGGATTTTTACGCCGAATATGACCGCCAGTGCCAGCGCGAAGGCGTGGTTGATTTCGCCGAACTGCTGCTGCGTTCCTATGAGTTGCTCGCCCGCAATGACCATCTGCGCGAACACTATGCCGGCCGTTTTCGCCACATTCTGGTCGATGAATTCCAGGACACCAACCGCCTGCAGTACCGCTGGCTGCAATTGCTCGCCGGTCAGCACAACGCGATATTCGCGGTCGGCGACGATGACCAGTCGATTTACGGCTGGCGCGGTGCGTCGACGGCGAACATGCAGGATCTGCAGCGCGATTTCCATGTCGAAAAAGTCATCAAGCTCGAACAGAATTACCGCTCGCACGGCAACATCCTCGACGCCGCCAATGCGCTGATCGGACACAACCGCAAGCGTCTCGGCAAAAGCCTGTGGACGGCGGATGCCAAGGGCGAACCGCTGCGCGTATTCGAAGCCGCCACCGATTATGAGGAAGCGGCGTACGTGGTGGATGAGGTGCGCAGCCTGCGCAACGAAGGCACTCAACTTGCCGATATCGCCGTGCTGTACCGCTCCAATGCGCAGTCGCGGGTCATCGAACATGCCCTGTTCACGGCGGGCATGCCCTATCGCGTATACGGCGGGCTGCGCTTTTTCGAGCGCCAGGAAATCAAGCACGCGCTGGCTTACCTGCGGCTGATCGCCAACCAGGAAGACGATGGCGCGCTGCTGCGCATCATCAATTTTCCGACGCGCGGCATCGGCAATCGCAGCCTGGAGCAATTGCAGGGCATGGCGAAAGAGGCCGGCATGAGCCTGTGGGCGGCAGCCTGCGCCAACACGCTGTCGGGCAAGGCCGCGACCAGCATCGCCGCCTTCGTCAAACTCATCGAAGCCATGCGCAGTGCCACCGCCGGCCTGCCTTTGCCGGAAGTGATCGGCCACGTCGTTGAACACAGCGGGCTGAAGGCGTATTACCGCAATGAGAAGGAAGGCGCGGATCGCATCGAGAATCTGGATGAATTGATCAATGCCGCCGCGGTGTTTGTCGATGAACGCGCGACCTGGGTGCCGGCGGAGGGCGCGCCGGTCGAGGAAGAGATGGACGAATTGACGGCCTTTCTCGCGCACGCCGCGCTGGAAGCCGGCGAACACCAGGCACTGGCCGGCGCCGATGCGCTGCAGTTGATGACTGTACATTCAGCGAAGGGCCTCGAATTCCACGCGGTGTTTGTCACCGGCCTCGAAGAAGGCCTGTTTCCGCACGAAAACAGCATGACCGAAGCCGACGGCATCGAGGAGGAGCGGCGCCTGATGTATGTCGCGCTGACGCGGGCGCGGCGGCGGCTGTACCTGTTGCTCGCGCAAAGCCGCATGCTGCACGGCCAGACGCGTTACAACGTGCCGTCGCGGTTTTTCCAGGAACTGCCGGAGGCGTTGCTGCAGCGGGTGAATCACCTGCGGCAGGCGTCAACTTCCAATTCGGCTTACGCGCGCCAGTTGTCGCCGTCCTATGGTCCGGCGCGTGCCGGCACCCGTGGTGCGTCTACCACACCGGCGATGCCTTCGCAGAATTCGCCCTGGCGCATCGGCCAGGCGGTGACGCATGCCAAGTTCGGCGCTGGCGTGATCGTCAACGCCGAGGGCGGCGGCAGCGATGCGCGGGTGCAGGTGAATTTCCGCGACTCGGGACTGAAATGGCTGATGCTCGAATACGCCAAACTGACGCCAGCTTAAAATATCAATAAAATCAAATACTTATAGATGTAAGCCCGAGCGGTTTAAGGGTTTAGGTTTTGTGGCACGGTGCTTTGCACCGGTACAGCCGGGAAAATATCCTTGTAACTGGCGTAAATCGAACACACCAGCACCGGCAGCAGCACGATCAGGCCGAGCATCAGCGGAATCGACGCGAGGATGCCCAATACCAGCGTTGCCACACCGTACACCAGCAGCGGCAGCGTGTTGCGCCAGCAGGCCGCGAGCGACAGTTTCATCGCTTCGACCGGCGGCATGTTGTGGAACACGATCAGCGGCGGCGCGAACCATACCGCCATCAATATCGGGATGAATACCGCCATGCCCACCGCCATGCCCAGCAGCAGGGCGCGCGCAGCCGCGAGCACGGCTTCGGGATCGACGGCGGTTTTTCCCATCAAGGTCGGCAGGGCGGTGCCGCCGGCGACGGCGAAAACCACCGCGACGGCGACAAT
Source organism: Burkholderiales bacterium (assembly GCA_019749945.1). Taxonomy (GTDB): domain Bacteria; phylum Pseudomonadota; class Gammaproteobacteria; order Burkholderiales; family SG8-41. The sequence continues at coordinate 148,322 of JAIEPF010000002.1, read as the reverse complement.
GTTGCCGACCAGGTAAATGCCGCCGACGGTGATCAGCGGACTGGCGTGGGTTTTGAACGCGGCGAACAGCTGGCCGAACTCGGGCTCGCCGTCTTCATCGGTGGTGCGGCAGGCCAGCATCAGTCCGGCGAAAAATACCGGCGACACCAGATTGATCGCCAGCGGCCCGATCAGCGGCAAGATCAGGGAGGCGAGCCAGATCACCACCATGACCACGACCAGCGCAATCCAGGTCAGCGGCTGTTTGCGGAAAATGCGGAAACCTTCAACCATCCATTCCCAGCCCCGGCCGGCGGCTACGGTGCGTATTTCCATGTTGTTTCCTCCCTGACGCCGATTATAGGCCGGCGTTCCGTTCAGTCCTTCAGCACCGGCAGCGCGTCTTCTTCGCGGATGCGCAGCTCGAGGATGCGGCGGAAGTGGCCCGGATCCTTGGCGTGCGTCAGCTCGCCCGCGCGCGGCAGATGAAAATCGTAGAGCCGGGACACCCAGAAGCGGAGTGCCGCGGCGCGCAGCATCACCGGCCAGGCGCCGCGCTCGACCGCGGTGTACGGCCGCACCGCGGCATAGGCATCGAGCAGCGCTCCGGTGCGCGCGGCATCGAGTCTGCCATCCGCGTTGATGCACCAGTCGTTGACGGTGATCGCGATGTCGTAGAGCAGCACGTCGGTGCAGGCGAAATAAAAATCGATGACCCCGGCGACACGGTCGCCGGCGAACAGCACGTTGTCGCGGAACAGGTCGGCATGGATCGCGCCGCGCGGCAGATCGGAAAAACGATACTGCGACTGGAAGCGCACTTCGTCCTGCAGCAGGGCCGCTTCGGGCGGCGGCAGGAAGGGCAGGATTTCGGGCAGTACGCCGCTCCACCATTTCGGTCCGCGCGGATTGTCCATGGTCGCCGGGTACGATCCGCCGGCGAGGTGCAGGCGCGCCAGCACGGCACCGACCGCGGCGCATTGCGCGGCCGTCGGCGCGGCCACGTCGCTGCCGTCGAGGCGCGCCACCAGAGCGGCGGGTTTGCCCTTGAGGGTGCCCAGATAACTGCCGGCGCGGTTGGCGACCGGATGCGCGCTGGGCACGCCGCGTTCGGCGAGGTGCGCCATCAGGTTCAGGTAAAACGGCAGTTCCCGCGCCGTCAGTTTTTCGAACAGCGTCAGCACGTAACGGCCGGCGCCGGTGGTGACAAAATAGTTGGTGTTTTCGATGCCGGCAGCGATGCCGCGCAGGTCCTGCAGTTCGCCGACGGCGTAATCCTGCAGCCAGCGCCGCAGTTCGTCAGGGCTTACGGTGGTGAAAACTGACATTGGTAAATGGTGATGGGTAATGAGTAATTGGTAATGGGTAAATCGTGAAAATCTTCACGGAGTTTTTTTACCGTTGATTTTTGCTGTTCACCCATCACCCATCACCCATCACCGATTACCCATCACCAGGAATCACCAGGAATGAATCACCCACATCGGCGGCCGGATCCCGGTTTCCGGGCCTTCCTGGCGCGCGAATTTGCCGTCGCCGCGTTCGTCGATCAGGTAATACGGACGCCCGCCCGGCGGCGTGACCTTGATCATGTAGAGTTTGCCGGCCATGCGGTATTCCTCGACCGTGTCTTCGCCGCGTTTGCGGATCGTGACCTGCGGCTCCGTCGCCGGGTCGAGTTCGAAGCCGGGCGGCGGCGGGGGTGGTTCGGGAATCGGCTGCGCGGCGGATTTATTGTTCTGCGCCAGCGCGGGCAGCGCCATCGCGACAGCGGCGGTAAAAACAAGCAGGGTCAGGGTATGTCGCATGGTGAGGGCTCCGGTTGCAATCATTATCCGGCTTTCGCCGGCGTTTTGAAAGGCTGCGCGGCCGGGGCATCGCGCGGATTTTGCGCCAACTCTGCGATAATTCCGGCCACACGCAGCGGCAGCACGATGTTGTCGCGCGATTGCCCGGATTGCGCATGAAAACCCTGCTTCTTGTTGACGGATCGTCCTATCTGTACCGCGCCTTTCATGCCATACGCGACCTGAGCAACAGCCGCGGCGAACACACCAATGCCATCTATGGCGTGCTCAACATGCTGCGCAAGCTGCACAAGGACGTGCCGGCGGAATTGAGCGCCTGCGTGTTCGATGCCAAGGGCAAAACCTTTCGCGATGACCTGTATCCCGAGTACAAGGCCAACCGCCCGGCCATGCCCGATGAACTGGCGTCACAAATTGGACCTCTGAAAGAGGCGATCGTCGCCATGGGCTGGCCGCTGCTGGAAGTCGCCGGCGTCGAAGCCGATGACGTCATCGGCACGCTGGCGCGGCAGGCCGAGCAGGCGGGGATGCGCGTGGTGATTTCCACCGGCGACAAGGACATCACGCAACTGGTGTCGGCGCAGGTGACGCTGGTCAACACCATGTCCAACGAAATTCTCGACGTCGATGGCGTCGAGAAAAAATTCGGCGTGCCGCCGCAGCGCATGATCGATTACCTGACGCTGATCGGTGACAGCGTGGACAACGTGCCCGGGGTGCCGAAAGTGGGGCCGAAAACCGCGGTGAAATGGCTGACCCAGTACGGCTCGCTGGAAGCCATTGTCAAAAATGCAGCCGACATCGGCGGCGCGGTCGGGCAGAGCCTGCGCGACTCGCTGGACTGGCTGCCGCAGGCGCAACAGTTGCTGACCATCAAATGCGATGTCGAATTGCCGCTGCGGCTGCAGGACCTCGCGCCGCAGGAACAGGACAAGGCCAAACTCGCCGAATTGTTCGACCGTTTCGAATTCAAGACCTGGCGGCGCGAACTGGAAGGTGGCGCAGCCGATGCGCCCGCTGCTGCCAATAGGGATGCGCCGGCTGCCGCGGCGATTCAGACGGCGCCGCAGTACGAACGTCAATATGAAACCGTGACGACGATGGAGGCACTGCAGAAATGGATGTCACGCATCGAGGCCGCAGCGCTGACCGCAGTCGATACCGAAACCACCAGCCTCGATGCGATGGCCGCAGAGCTGGTGGGCATTTCACTGGCGGTGGAGCCGGGGCATGCCGCGTACATTCCCGTCGGCCATGTCTACGCCGGCGCACCGCAGCAGCTGTCGCGCGAAGAAGTGCTGGCCACGCTGAAACCCTGGCTGGAAAACCCGCAGCGCGCGAAGCTCGGCCAGCACATCAAGTACGACCTGCATGTATTCGCCAATTACGGCCTGCGCGTCGCCGGCGTGCGGCATGACACGCTGCTCGAGTCCTATGTCCTCGAAAGCCATCAGCGGCATGACATGGACTCCATGGCACAGAGAATTTTATCAATAAAAACAATAAGTTACGATGATGTTACGGGCAAGGGCGCAAAACGCATCGGCTTCAACCAGGTCGCCGTCGAACAGGCCGCCGATTACGCCGCCGAGGACGCCGACATCACGCTGCAACTGCATCAGGCGCTGCATCCGCGCATTGCCGCCGACCCGAAACTGAACCACATCTATGCCGACATCGAGATGCCGGCGATGCCGGTGCTGTATGTGATGGAACGCAACGGTGTGTTGATCGACGGCCAATTGCTGGCGGAACTGTCGGCCGAGTTCGGCGCCAAGATGATGGCCATCGAAAAACGCGCGCATGAACAGGCGGGGCAGCCGTTCAACTTGAGTTCGCCGAAACAGATCCAGGAAATCCTGTTCGACAAGCAGGGCCTGAAACCGGTGAAAAAAACGCCCGGCGGCGCGCCGTCCACCGACGAGGAGTCACTGGCGGAACTGGCGCTCGACCATCCCTTGCCGAAACTGATCCTCGAACACCGCGGCCTGGCCAAGCTCAAATCGACCTATACCGACAAACTGCCGCTGATGGTCAACCACAACACCGGCCGGGTGCATACCAGCTACGGCCAGGCCACGGCGGTGACCGGGCGGCTGGCGAGCACCGATCCCAATCTGCAGAACATTCCGATCCGCACCGCGGAGGGCCGGCGCATCCGCGAAGCCTTCATCGCGCAGCCCGGTTCCACCATTGTGTCCGCCGACTATTCGCAGATCGAGCTGCGCATCATGGCGCATATCTCGCGTGACGAAAGTTTGCTCAAGGCCTTCGCCGCCGGCGAGGACATCCATCGCGCGACCGCGGCGGAGATTTTCGGCCTCACGCCGCAGGCCGTGGACAACGAACAGCGCCGGTACGCCAAGGTCATCAACTTCGGCCTGATCTACGGCATGTCGGCGTTCGGGCTTGCGCGCCAGCTCGATATCGAACGCTCGGCGGCGCAGCAGTACATGGACCGTTATTTCCAGCGTTATCCCGGCGTCGCCGAATACATGCGCGTCACCCGCGAGCAGGCGCGGGAGCGGGGTTATGTCGAAACCGTGTTCGGCCGCAGGTTATGGCTGCCGGAAATCCGCAGCAGCAACCAGGCGCGGCGCCAGGGCGCCGAACGCGCGGCGATCAATGCGCCGATGCAGGGCACGGCGGCGGACCTGATCAAGCTGGCGATGATCGCGGTGCAGCGCTGGCTGACGGAAGAAAAACTCGGGTCCAAACTGATCATGCAGGTGCACGACGAACTGGTGCTGGAAGTGCCCGACGCCGAACTCGACACCATCAAGACGGGTCTCGCGCGGCTGATGGCGGGTGTCGCGCAACTGGCGGTGCCGCTGCTGGTGGAAATCGGCAGCGGTCCGAACTGGGATAAAGCCCACTGAGGGCGGGCTGCCGTCCGCGACTGCTCAGCGCAGCGCGCCGAACACCTTCTTGACGATGCCGCTGCCGGCGCCGACCGGATCGCTGCGGAAGGATTTTTCCTGCTCGGCGATCATCAGGTACAGGCCGTCGAGCGCCTTGCGCGTGACATAGGTTTCGATCGACGCGTCATCCTGCTTGACCACACCCAGCTTTAGGCCCTGGCCGGCGAGGTTGTTGTACTGCTGGGCGAGGCCGACGCGGTCGGTGGCTTTTTTGACGATGGGCAGGAAACGCTGGGTCAGCTGGGCCTGGGTGTTGCGCTTGAAATATTCGGTGGCGGCGGTGTCGCCGCCGGCGAGTATGGCCTTGGCGTCCTGCACCGACATTTTTTTGACGGCATCGGTCAGCAGCTGTCTGGCTTCCGGCGCCGCCGCCTCGGCGGCACGGTTCATCGACAGCACCAGCTCATCGGCCTGTTTTTTCATGCCCATCATGCGCATCGCCCCCTCGATCTTCTGCAGGCTGGGCGGCAGCGGGATTTTGACCCTGGCATTGCCGAAATAGCCGTTTTCCGCGCCCAGCAGTTTGACCGCGGCGGCGGAACCATCCGCCAAAGCCTGCCTCAAACCGCTGGCGGCATCGGCATTGCTGATGTCGGCGATACCCGCGATGGCCGGCGGGGTAGTGACCAAACTGAGGACCAAAATGAGGACCGGACTGATGACAAGGGCCAGCAGAACTCCGAGAATACGCGTCATGTTCATGGTCAGGGCTCCCCGCACGGTTTGCGCATGTTGAAATCCAGAAACCTCATTCTAGTCTCGGTGGTTGCCGGTGTGTTGGCGTTTGCCGGGTTCGCGATCTGGAGCGCCAAACCGGCGGCGCCGCAGGTCACCTTTGTTTCGCTGCTGGGCGAAAAAATCACCACCGCCGATCTGCGCGGCAAGGTGGTGCTGGTCAATTTCTGGGCCACCGACTGCGCCACCTGCGTCAAGGAAATGCCCGACATCGTCGCCACCTACAACAAGTATCAGGCGCAGGGCTTCGAAACCATCGCGGTGGCGATGAAACACGACCCGCCCAATTACGTGCTGAACTACACCGAGAAAAACAAGCTGCCGTTCAAGGTGGCGCTGGATCCGATGGGCACCCTCGCCAAGGCCTTCGGCGAGGTGAAGCTGACGCCGACGACATTCATCATCGACAAGCAGGGCAGACTGGTGATGCGCATCCTCGGCGAACCGGATTTCGCCAAGCTGCACGCGCTGCTGGAAGAAAAGCTTAAAGAAACCTAGCCACAGAGGTCACAGAGAACACAGAGAAGAACAAAACCAGTCAGCCTTTTTAGCAATCGCGGCACGACGACGGTCTGGGTTTTCCTCTGTGCTCTCTGTGACCTCTGTGGCTAAACGGGTTTGCTTTTAAACCACACCTGCATCATGCGCCTGCTGGTCGGCGTGGTACGAGGAACGCACCAGCGGTCCGCTGGCGGCATGGTTGAAACCCATGCGCGCCGCCTCCGCGGCATACATGTCAAAAACCGCCGGCTCGACATAACGCAGCACCGGCAGGTGGTGCGCCGAAGGCTGCAGGTACTGGCCGATGGTCAGCATGTCGACGTCGTGTGCGCGCAGGTCGCGCATGACTTCGAGTATTTCTTCGTCGGTCTCGCCCAGTCCCACCATCAGTCCGGACTTCGCCGGGATATGCGGGAAGCGCGCCTTGAAATCCTTCAGCAGCTTCAGTGAATGCGCGTAATCGGAGCCGGGCCGCGCCTGTTTGTAGAGCCGCGGCACGGTTTCGAGGTTGTGGTTCATCACGTCCGGCGGGCAGGCCGACAGGATGTCGAGTGCCACGTCGAGGCGGCCGCGGAAATCCGGCACCAGGATTTCGATGCGGGTCTGCGGCGAGCGTTCGCGTACCGCGCGGATGCAATCCTTGAAATGTCCGGCGCCGCCGTCGCGCAGATCGTCACGGTCGACACTGGTGATGACCACGTACTTGAGTTTCAGCGCGGCGATGGTCTCGGCGAGGTGGCGCGGCTCATCAAGGTCCGGCGGCTTGGGCCGGCCGTGGGCAACGTCGCAGAAGGGACAGCGCCGCGTGCACAGGTCGCCGAGGATCATGAACGTCGCCGTGCCCTTGCCGAAACATTCACCGATGTTCGGGCAGGAGGCTTCCTCGCACACGGTGTGCAGCTTCTGTTCGCGCAGGATCTGCTTGATTTCCTGGAAACGTTCGCTGTTGCCGAGGCGCACGCGGATCCAGTCCGGCTTTTTCAGCGGCGTCGACGGCACGATCTTGATCGGGATGCGCGCGGTTTTGGCGCGGCCCTTCTGTTTTTCGTCGATGTTCATTACACGAATCTCATGGGAATACGTCCTGGATGTGCCGGATCAGGCGGTCACCGATTTGTGCCTTGGTGTCAGTAATGCCCAGGCGTTGCATGCTGGTCACTTCAAGTCCGGCATAACCGCAGGGGTTGATGGCGTCGAAGGGTTCGAGATCGACGTCCACGTTCAGCGCGAGGCCGTGATAACAGCAGCCGTTTTTTACGCGTAATCCCAGTGCGGCGATTTTGGCGGCGCCGACATAAACGCCAGGTGCATCATTGCGGCCGTGCGCTTCGATGTTGTAATCAGCAAGCAGTTTGATCACTACCTGCTCCATCAGCCGCACCAGCGGCCGGATGGTCAGGCCGCGGCGGCGCATGTCGAGCAGCAGGTAGGCGACCCACTGGCCCGGGCCGTGGTAGGTGATCTGTCCGCCGCGGTCCACGCGCACCACCGGGATGCCGTTGTCGACGCGCGGCCAGTGTTCGGTTTTGCCGGCAAGGCCGACGGTGTACACCGGCGGGTGTTCCAGCAGCCACAGTTCATCGCGGGTCTGGTTGTTGCGCGCCAGCGTGAAATCGCGCATCTGTTCCCAGGTCGGCACGTACGGCACCAGCCCGGGCCGGCGCACGACCAGCGGTTCGGCGGCAAGCGAAACCGGAGCTGCGGAAAGACGGGACACCGAAGCAAGCCTGTGGACGGGCACTGCGCCCGTGGAATGGTGGATAATCAGAGCGCATTATAAGACGATCGGGAGATCACGGTGCGCGCTGATGTTCTGCATAAACTGCTCGGTATAAGGCTGGACAAGGCACTGTTGTGCGCAGGGTTGATGGTCGTATTGTCGGTGGCGGCTGCGGAAAAGGCCGGTGATTACGGCGCCAAGCTGAGAGAAATCTATTTTGCGCATCAGCGGCTGCTGGCTTTGCGCGAAGCCTGCGACCAGGCGTTGCCGGCGCAGGCCAAAGCCGGCGAAAAAGCCTATGCCGCGTGGCAGGCCCGCCACAAGGCACTGCTGAACGAACTGGATGCACGGCTGACGCTGATGATCCGCGGCGCGTCGAAGGACGAAAAGGAATACATGCGCAATGTCGGCAAGTATGAGGGCGCGATTCTCGAGTATCGCAACGACAAGCGCGACGAATTGCTGGCCCAGCCGCGCGACGGCATGGAACAGTTCTGTGCCGATTTCCGCAATTACCTGACCGGCTCGGGATCGGATTTCCGCAAGGAATATGCCGAAGAGCTGCGCGAATTGCGCAAGCGCAAATTGCCGCAATAAAAGGCGATGGCCCTGGCCGACCGCACGCTGCTGGCCATTGGCGCGATCTGGGCGCTGGCGCTGATCGCATCAGGCATTGCGCCCTACGACCGTACGACCTGGCTCATGGAAGTGCTGCCGGTGCTGATCGCGGCGCCGGTGCTGGTCGCCACGCGCAAGCGTCTGCCGCTGACGACGCTGGTTTATGCGCTGATCGCGATCCACGGCCTGATCCTGGTATATGGCGGCGCTTACACCTATGCCCGCGTGCCCTTCGGTTTCTGGCTGCAGGATGTCCTCGGTTTTGCGCGTAATCCCTATGACCGGATCGGCCATTTTGCCCAGGGTTTCGTGCCGGCCATGGTGGCGCGTGAACTGCTGCTGCGGGTGTTCCGCATCGAAGGCCGGAACATTCTCAATTTCCTGGTGGTCTGCGTGGCGCTGGCGATCAGCGCGTTCTATGAGCTGATCGAGTGGTGGGCGGCGTTGGCGATGGGCGCGGGTGCGGATGAATTCCTCGGCACCCAGGGCGACGTCTGGGACACGCAATGGGACATGTTCATGGCGCTGACCGGCGCGCTGCTCGCGCTGCTGGTGCTTGCCCGCCGCCACGACCGGCAGCTGGCGCGGCTGAAAAAAACTACAGCACCATGACAACCATCGGCAGGTCGCACAAGTCCTGATACAGCGCGTCGAGCTGTTCGCGCGACGTGGCGCGGATCACGCAGGTGACGCTCAGGTACTTGCCCTTCTTGCTGGGCCGCATTTCGAGCGTTGTGCCGTCAAAGTCGGGCGCGTGGCGTTTCACCACCTCGAGCACGGTCTGCGCGAACCCGGGCCGGGTGTGGCCGAGGATTTTCAGCGGGAAGTCGCTGGGATATTCGATCAGCGACGGTTCGGGGCCGGCGGGGGGCGTCGCAGTCACGCCGCCGTTCTCATGTGGTCTTGTTTGAACGACTGGTACAGCGCGTGCATGCGCCGGAACAGCAGGCCGGGTTTGCCGTCGCCGACGGGTTTGCCGTCGAGGGTCGTCACCGCGAGCACTTCCTTGGTCGAGGAGGTGACCCAGATTTCGTCGGCGCTGCGCACCTCGGCTTCGCTGACCGGCCGGATCTCGATCTCGAACTCGCGGGCGCGGGCGATTTCGATCACCACGTCGTAGGTGATGCCCGGCAGCACCAGGTGGTCCTTCGGCGGCGCCAGCACCACGCCGTTCCTGACGATGAACACGTTGCTGGCCGAAGCCTCGGTCAGCCGGCCGTCGCGAAACAGGATGGTTTCGGCGGCGCCGGCGTCCACCGACAACTGGCGCAGCATGCAGTTGCCGAGCAGGGACACCGATTTGATGTCGCAGTTGAGCCAGCGGTAGTCCTGCGCGGTGATGCAGGGGACGCCGGACTCGACCAGCGCCGGGGCGGGCGTCACCAGCGGCGTGCTCATCATGAATACCGTGGGTTTGATGCCTTGCGGAAAGGCGTGATCGCGTTTGGCCACGCCGCGCGTGACCTGCAGGTACACCGACTGGTCGCTGCCGGGATTGCGCTGCAGGATTTCACCGGTGAGGCGGCCCCATTCGGCGGCGCTGTGCGGGTTGGTGATGCGCACCTTGTCGAGGCTGTTCTGCAGCCGTTGCAGGTGTTCGGCGAGTCGGAAGGGATGTTTCGAATAGGCCGGGATCACTTCATACACGCCGTCGCCGAAAATGAAGCCGCGGTCGAGCACGGGTATGTATGCTTTTTCGATCGGCATGAATTCGCCGTTCAGGTAAACGATTTCGCTCATGGTGGTGGCGCCCTGCGGTTGAAGAAGGGGTATGACCGTTAAAGTTTAAGCCAATGCGCTTATTTGAACAGCAGCCGCAGCGTGTCCCAGGCGCGGCCGAAAATGCCGGCGACCGGCACCGGTTCGAGTGCGACCACCGGCAGTTCGCGGAAGAGTTTGCCGTCGATCTCCAGTTTCAGCGTGGCGACGCGCTGGCCGGGGCTGACCGGGGCGAGCAGCGGCTGCAGGCTTTCCACGGTGGCCTTGAGCCTGTCGCCCTGACCCCTGGGCAACGCGACATAGAGGTCGCTGGTGAACCCGGCTTTCAGCATGTCGGAAGCCCCTTTCCACACGCGCAGCTGGGTCACCGGCTGGTTGCGCGCATAGACGCGCACGCTGTCGTAGAACTGGAAGCCCCAGTTCAGCAGCTTCTGGCTTTCGGTGGCGCGCGCCGATTCGGAGGCCGTGCCCAGCACCACCGAAATCAGCCGTCGTTCGCCGCGGCGGGCGGAAGTGATCAGGCAATAACCGGCGTTTTCGGTGTAGCCGGTCTTGACGCCGTCGACCGCCGGGTCCAGCCACAGCAGGCGGTTGCGGTTGGACTGGGTGATGTTGTTGTAGCGGTATTCCTTCTGCGAATACAGCGGATAGTGCTCGGGAAAATCGCGGATCAGCGCGACCACCAGCTGCGACAGGTCCTGCGCCGTGGAGTAGAGCTGCGGATTGGGCAGCCCGGTGGCGTTGGTGAAGTTGGTGTTGGCGAGGCCGAGGCGTTTGGCTTCGCGGTTCATCATCTGCGCGAATACCTCTTCGTTGCCGCCGATGGCCTCGGCGAGTGCGATGCTGGCATCGTTGCCGGACTGGATGATCATGCCGCGCAGCAGTTCGTCGACGGTGACCGGCCTGTTCGGCTCGATGAACATCCGCGAACCTTCGGCTTTCCAGGCGCGGGTCGATACCGGCACGACCTGCTCGGGCTTCAGCGATTTCTGTTTCAGCGCGCTGAAGCTGAGGTACGCCGTCATCAGCTTGGTCAGCGATGCCGGCTCAAAACGGTCATTGGCATTCTGGCTGGCCAGAACCTGACCGCTGTTGACGTCGAGCAGCAGCCAGGCGCGGGCTTCAAGGGCCGGGGCAGGTGGCGCGAGCTGCGCCGGCGCGGACAGCGGAAACAGCAGGAGGGCGAGCGCGCAGCCGGCGGCAACGGAAAACAGGCGGGAAAACAAGCGGGGAAACAGGCAGGAAAATGAGCGTTTCATCTGTGGAAAAAGCCTGATTATAACCGTGCCGGCTTGCGCTTCCGGTATCGCGGCGTGAATCGACGGCGATGCGAGGCGCGACATCAGGCAGACCGGAGCCCGGCGATGAAGTTCCGCTGCTGATGCGGTCAGTCGCGGTCGCGGTAGCGGCGCAGGGCCCTGCGCATGAATTCGAGCTGGCGGCTGAAATTGCGGCAGCCGTCGCACAGCAGCAGGTGCAGGCGCAGACGGAGTTGTTCAACCGGCGTCAGCGGCCGGTCCTGGCCCTGCGACAGCAGTTCAGCGGTGTGTTTGCAATTCGGGATCATTGGCCGGACTTTCCGAACCACTGCAGTTCGAGACATTCGCGCAGGGTCAGGCGCGCGCGGTGCAGCATGACCCAGCAGTTGGTCGCGGTGATATCGAGCGCCTTACAGATCTCCTCGGTCGGCATGTCCATGATTTCGCGCATCATGAACACCCGCGCGGTGCGTGCCGGCAGGCGCCGGGCGCATTCTTCAAAGGCGGTCCAGAAGCGGCTGTTTTCCAGCGCGGCATCGGGATTGCCCCATTGCGCCGGAAATTCACGCCAGTGCCCGTCGGCGGCGAACAGCGCGTCCACGGCTTCGGCTTCGGAACGGTCATCACCGTCGCCGGTCAGCGGCTGTTCGCGCCCGGCGCGGCGCAGGTGGTCGATGATTTTGTGTTTGAGGATGCCGGTGAGCCAGGTGCGCAGCGATGACTTGCCGGCAAACCGGGCGGCGCCTTCAAGGGCGGCAAGCAGGGTTTCCTGCACCGCGTCTTCGGCCTGCGCCGGGTCGCGCAACTGCAGTCGCGCATAACGCAGCAGGTAGGCGCGTTCGCCTTCGATCGCGGCGGGCTGGGCAACGCTGGGGCCGGTTTCCGGGCTCAATAAAAATCCTTTAAAAACAAATACTTATAATTATTTTCGGGGTGTTGCAATGACGGCTGTCAGCGGCTCTTGAAATGATTCCCGGGGCACCCATATTCGAAACACTGGCGCAGCGCGCCATGACAAATTCAAGGAGAACTCTCATGGTCAATGTTACCCGCTTTACCCCGTTTGACGATTCTTTCGACGAACTGCTGCGCGGTTTTTTTGTACGCCCGATGGCCTTTGAAGGCACACCGCAGACGGCGCAGTCCTTCCGCGTCGATGTCCGTGAAGACGACAACGCCTACACCGTGTACGCCGATATTCCCGGCGTGAAAAAGGAAGACATCCACGTCACCATCGACGCCGACCAGATCGCGATCAGCGCCGAAGCGCGCAACGAACGCGAGGTCAAGGAAGGCGAGCGCGTGCTGCGCGCCGAGCGCCACTACGGCAAGGTCTACCGCGCGTTCACGCTGGGTCAGGCCGTTGACGAAGACAAGGCCGTGGCCAAGTATGCCGACGGCGTGCTGGAACTGACATTGCCGAAAAAAGCCGCGGTCAACGCGAAGCGCCTGTCCATCAACTGAAGGTGGCTGCGCAGACGGCCGCGCATGCCGAGAAACAGGAAGCCAAAAAGCGGCAGGGCAAAAGCCCTGCCGCTTTTTTTGTCGTCAGGTAGAATGAGTGAACCCTCACATCCCGGGTTTTTTTACTTTCTTTCGACGGTTCCCGCGCATGCCACTCACCGCCAACAACGCCGCCAGCAAGGCAAAAACCCTGGCCGAAGCCCTGCCCTACATCCAGCGTTTCCACGGCAAGACCATCGTCATCAAGTATGGCGGCAACGCGATGACCGACCCGGCGCTGAAGGAGGGTTTTGCCCGCGACGTGGTGCTGCTCAAGGTGGTGGGCATGAACCCGGTGATTGTCCACGGCGGCGGGCCGCAGATCGATGACCTGCTGAAACGCGTCGGCAAGAAGGGCGAGTTCATCCAGGGCATGCGCGTCACCGACGCCGAGACCATGGATGTCGTCGAGATGGTGCTCGGCGGCCAGGTCAACAAGGAAATCGTCAACCTGATCAACCGCAACGGCGGCAAGGCCGTCGGCCTCACCGGCAAGGACGGCGGCCTGATCCGCGCGCGCAAGATGAAGCTGCGCGGCGCTGCGGGCAGCGACGAGATGGTCGACATCGGGCAGGTGGGTGAAGTCGAAAGCATAGACCCCGCGATCGTCAACCTGCTGCACACCGAGGATTTCATACCGGTGATCGCGCCGGTGGGTGTCGGCGCCAGCGGCGAGTCGTACAACATCAACGCCGATCTGGTGGCGGGCAAGGTCGCCGAAATCCTCAAGGCGGAAAAACTGATCGTGCTGACCAACACCGCGGGCGTGCTCGACAAGAACGGCAATCTGCTGACCGGGCTCACTGCGCGCAAGGTGGATGAGCTGTTTGCCGACGGCACCATCCACGGCGGCATGCTGCCGAAAATAGGCTCGGCGCTGGATGCCGTGAAAAACGGCGTCAACACCTGCCACATCATCGACGGCCGCGTCGAACACGCCCTGCTGCTGGAAATCCTCACCGATGAAGGCGTGGGCACGCTGATCAAGCGCCGCTGAACCGGTGCCATGGCCCGCAATGTCGCGTGGATATTCGACCTCGACAATACGCTGCACAATGCGACGCCGCATATCTTTCCGCATATCAACCGCGCGATGACCGCCTACCTGCAGCAGCACCTGCAGCTTGACGAGCAGGCAGCCGGCGAGCTGCGGCGCCATTACTGGCGGCGTTACGGCGCGACACTGCTCGGGCTGATCCGCCACCACGGCACCGATCCCGGCCATTTTTTGTGGCATACCCACCAGTTTCCGGACCTGCGGCGCATGGTCGTCGGCGAACCGCTGCTGCGCCAAACGCTGCGCCGCCTGCCGGGGCGCAAGTTCGTGTTTTCCAACGCGCCGGTGCATTACGCGCGGGCCGTGCTGCGCATACTCGGCATCGGCGATCTCTTCGATGCGGTGTTTTCCATCGAGCGCGTGCGTTTCCGCCCCAAACCCGATGTCTACGGTTTCCTGCGCCTGTGCCGCGCGCATCACCTGCGGCCGCGGCGCTGTATCATGGTCGAGGATTCACTGGAAAACCTGCGCACCGCGAAACGGCTGGGCATGAAGACGGTCTGGGTGGCGCGGGCGGAGCGGGCGCCGGCTTACGTTGATGTGCGCGTCGCCGGCATTGCCGGGATTTCCAATTTCGCAACGATACTGTACTGAGGAAGCGCATGGCACGCAGCGGCGAACGCAAGTCACAGATTCTGCAGACCCTGGCGCAGATGCTCGAGGGGCCGTCGGCGGAACGCATCACCACGGCGGCGCTCGCGGCGCGCATCGAGGTTTCCGAGGCGGCGCTGTACCGCCACTTCAAGGGCAAGGCCGACATGTTCGCCGGCCTCATCGATTTTGTCGAACAGACGCTGTTTTCGCTGATCAACAAGATCACCAGTGAAGAACAGAGCGGGCTGCGCCAGACCGAGGCCATCATGACCATGCTGCTCGGTTTCGCGCAGAAAAACCGCGGCATGACGCGGGTGCTGATCGGTGACGCGCTGGTCACCGAGGACGAGGCGCTGCAGTCGCGCATCAACCAGATTCATGATCGCATCGAGGCCGCGCTGAAGCAGGCGCTGCGTTTCGCGGTGACGCAGAAGGAGGTCGCCGAAGACGTCGATCTCGCCGCCCAGGCCAATGCGCTGATGAGTTTTGTCGCCGGGCGCTGGCACCAGTATGCAAAAAGCGGATTCCGCCGCGATCCGGCGGAATTCTGGCACAAGCAGTGGAAGCAGTTGATGGAAGGCGTGCTCGCCTGATCGTTTATCCGGCAATCCAGAGATACGGGACGGAAAACCAAAACAAGGAGTAAGCCATGGCGGATGTGACTACACAACAACTCGCGCAACTGATGATCGGCGTGGCGCGTGCGCAACTGGCGCTGGCCGATGCGGTCGAGAATACAAAGGCCGGGTTCAAATTCACCCATGTCCGGCCGGCACTGGAGACCGCGTCGCGAATCCGCTCCAATCACGCAGAAACGCTGGCCGATTTTCCGTCGCGCCTGCTGCTGCAGATGCTGGGCCGCAATCCGCCGGACATGGACCGGGTGACTCGCGACCTTGAGGCGCTGCTGAGCGGTCACGCTCCAGTTGCGGGTGATCCGGCTGCCGATTCGCTGGATATGACGACCTGACGATATCGCCGGCCCGAAGCCGTGCCGGGCCTTGGAACAGTTAGCGCCCGGCGCAGGCCGCGCAGTCGGGATCTTGTTTCAGGCTGATGGTGCGCACATCCATGTTCAGTGCGTCGAGCAGCAGCAGTTTGCCGTTCAACGTTTCGCCGGTGCCGGTCAGGATTTTCAGCGCTTCGGCGGCCTGCATCGCGCCGATGATGCCGACCAGCGGCGCGAACACGCCCATCACCGCGCAGCGCATGTCTTCCATTTCACCCGCTTCCGGGAACAGGCAGGCATAACAGGGCGAATCCGCGCGGCGCAGGTCGAATACCGCGAGTTGTCCGTCAAAACGGATGCCGGCGCCCGACACCAGAGGTTTGCGCGCCGTGACGCAGGCGCGGTTGACGGCGTGCCGGGTCGCGAAGTTGTCACTGCCGTCGAGCACCACGTCGGCGCCGGTCACCAGCGACTGCAGCTGGTCTCCGGCCACCCGTTCGGCCACGGTGTTGATGCGGATGGCGGGATTGAGTCCGAGCAGGGTGTCGCGCGCCGAATCCACTTTTTTGGCGCCGACCGCCGCCTCGCGATGCACGATCTGGCGCTGCAGGTTGGTGAGATCGACGTTGTCGCCGTCGCAGATCGTCAGCGTGCCGACGCCCGCCGATGCCAGGTAAAGCGCCGCCGGGGAGCCGAGGCCGCCGGCGCCGATCAGCAGCGCGTGCGCATCGAGCAGGCGCTGCTGGCCCTCGATGCCGATTTCCGGCAGCAGGATATGCCGGCTGTAACGCAGCAACTGATGGTCGTCCATGGCGAGAATCTATCCGTTACGGCGGCTGCAAACAACAACGCCCGGCGGGGCCGGGCGCTGGTTGCGGGCAGACGCAGTTCAGTTGGTTTTGGTGCCAGACCGGCTTTTCAGGAAAGCCACGGCCTGGTTCAGTTCGTAGTCGTTGGGTGAAACAACCTCACCGGGTTCCGGACGCAGTGTTTTTTCATCGACTTCCTTCGGCCGCGGCGCGGGCGTGAACTTGTATTTCTGCGCCGATTTTTCCGCCGCCGCGGCTTTTTCCGCCGGTGTTTCCGCCGCGGCGCTTTCGCCCAGGTGTTTGGTCAGGTCGGCCTCGCGCAGTTTCAGCGCCGCGCGGTCGGTGGCGAACTCATCGAGCGGGATGTCCGGCGTGATGCCCTTGGCCTGGATGGAGCGGCCTTTGGGCGTGTAATACCGCGCGGTGGTGAGTTTGATCGCCGTGTTGTTGCCCAGCGGCAGGATGGTCTGCACCGAACCCTTGCCGAAGGTCTGCTGGCCCATGATCACGGCGCGATCATGGTCCTGCAGTGCGCCGGCGACGATCTCGGAAGCCGAAGCCGAGCCGCCATTGACCAGCACCACCATCGGCACTGTTTTCGCCTCTTTCGGCAGCAGCTTCAGAAAGTCTTCCTTGTTGCGGCCGCGCAGGTAATGCTCGGGGCTCGCGTTGAGTTTCATCTTGGCGTCCTCGGTGCGGCCGTCGGTGTAGACCACCAGCGCGTCTTTGGGCAGGAACGCCGCCGACACCGCCACCGCGCCATTGAGCAGTCCGCCCGGATCGTTGCGCAGGTCGAGCACCATGCCTTTCATCGGCCCCTGATTTTCCTTGAACATGCGTTCGATGGCGCGCGCCATCGTCTCACCGGTGTGTTCCTGGAACTGGCTGACGCGCACATAGGCATAACCCGGCTCCAGCAGCTTGTATTTGACGCTCTGGATCTTGATGACCGCGCGGGTCAGCGTCAGCACGATGGGTTTGGTTTCGCCCTTGCGCACGATGGTGAGCACGATCGGGGTGTTGGGTTTGCCGCGCATGCGTTTGACCGCATCGTTCAGCGTCATGCCCTTGACCGAGGTCTCGTCAAGTTTGACGATCAGGTCGCCGGCCTTGACGCCGGCGCGCGAGGCGGGGGAATCGTCGATCGGCGACACCACGCGCACAAAACCGTCCTCCATGCCGACTTCGATGCCGAGGCCGCCGAACTCGCCTTGGGTGCCGACCTGCATTTCCTTGAAGGCTTCCTGGTCGAGGTAGGCCGAATGCGGATCGAGGCCGGTCAACATGCCGTTGATGGCTTCGGTGATCAGTTTTTTGTCGGCGACAGGTTCGACGTAATCGCTTTTGACGCGGCCGAAAACTTCGGTGAAGGCGCGCAGTTCCTCGATCGGCAGCGGCTGCGCCGTGGCAGTCTCGCGCTGGGCGATGGCCGAATAATTGAGGCTGATCGCGACACCGAACAGTGCGCCGAGGATGACCAAGCCTAACTGATTGAATTTGCTACGCATTTGATGCTCCTGCCGCCAGATGCGGCGTATGTAACAAGGGCTGAATGGTTGGGTTAAAGAAGGTGAAGAATGAAGTGGTGACGGTTATCGCAATCTGACCCAGTTGAGAGGGTCGAAAGGCCTGCCCTCATGACGCATTTCAAAGTATAAACCCGATTCCGCATTGCCGCCGCTGTTGCCCACGGTGGCGACCGGTTCGCCGCCGCGGATCACATCGCCGACCTGTTTCAGCAGCGCTTCCGCGTTCGCGTACAGTGTCATATAGCTGTCGCCATGGTCGATAATCAGCAGATTGCCGAAGCCGCGCAGCCAGTCCGCATAGACCACCCGGCCGTCGGCCACCGCCCGTACGTCTTCGCCCGACCTGGCGGCAATGAACAGACCCTTCCACGTCACGCCGCCATCCGTACGTGGACTGCCAAACCGGCTGCCGAGTTCCCCGCGCACCGGCAAGGCGAGTTTGCCGCGCAGCGCGGCAAATGGACTGTCGTCGCCTCGGCTGGACGGCAGGGCCTCGGTGCGGGGCCGCGGGCGGCTGCTGGCCGCCGGCTTGCGCACCACCAGTTTGGCCAGCTGGTCGACCAGCCGGCTCAGCCGGTTTTCGTTGGCCTGCATGGCGCGCATTTCACGCTGCTGGCTGCGGATGTCGCGCGATACCCGCGACAACACCCCGGCGCGGGCGCGTTTTTCCTGTTCCAGGCGCTTTCTCTGCGCGGTCTGTTCGGCGGCAATACGCGCGATGGCTGCAACTTCCTCTGCGATTTCCGCCTTGAGGCGGTCGATTTCGCGCAGGTTGCGGCGCAGGCCGTCGACCAGTTGCGCGCGGGCGCGGGCGATATGCGCCAGGTAATGCAGCTGGCGCGCCATTTCATTGGGATCTTCGCGGCTCAGCACCAGGCGCAGCGCATCGGACTGGCCCTGCAGGTATTGCCGGCGCAGCATGCGGCCGAGCAGATCCTGCTGGGCGCGCAGGGCCTTGCCGGTGTCCAGCGATGATTTGCGCAATGTGCCGAGTTTGGCATTGGACTCGCGCGACCGGCGGGCGAGCTCGCGCAGTTCGCGGTTGGCTTCCGAGATCGCCTGTTCGGATTCACGCAGCGCATCCGACGCCTCGGTCTTGATTTCTTCCGCCGCCGCCAGTTTTTTCTGCAGCGCGGAAATGCGCTCGCGCAGCTGGCGCTGCTGTTCGCGTGCTTCCTCCTGGGTTTTTGCCGGCGCCGCCGCGCCGGCCGCAGGCGCCGTCCAGGCGGCTGCGATCAGCGCCAGCATTGCCGGCAGCAGGCACGCGCTGCCCGCACAAACGCGGCTTGCGCAAATGCGCGTCACGCAAACTCGAGCAGCGAGCGCCCCGTCATCGCCGCGGGCTTGGGCAGGCCCATCATCGCCAGCAGGGTGGGCGCGACATCCTGCAGCGCGCCGCCGTCGGCAATACGCGCCTTGCGGCCGATGTAGAGCAGCGGCACCAGGTTCAGGGTGTGCGCGGTGTGCGGCTGCTGCGATTCCTCGTCGCGCATGGTTTCGGCGTTGCCATGGTCCGCGGTGATCAGCACTTCGCCGCCGATGTCGCGCATGGCTTCGACGACGCGGCCTATGCATTCGTCGAGCACCTCGATGGCGCGGGTCGCGGCGGCGAGATTGCCGGTATGGCCGACCATGTCGCCGTTGGCGTAGTTGCAGACGATGGCGTCATATTTGCGCGACTGAATGGCGGCGACCAGCTTGTCGGTGACTTCGCGCGCGCTCATCTCCGGCTGCAGATCGTAGGTGGCGACCTTGGGCGAAGGCACCAGCACGCGGTCTTCACCGGCGTACGGGGTTTCCACGCCGCCGTTGAAGAAATAGGTCACGTGCGCGTATTTTTCCGTTTCCGCGATGCGCAACTGGCGCAGTCCCTGCAGCGCCAGGTATTCGCCGAAACCCTCGCGGATCTGCTGCGGGCCGAAGGCGGCGGGGATATGTGCAAACTCCTCGCCATAACTGGTCAGTGTGCAGTAGTAGCCGAGTCGCGGCGCGCGTTTGCGTGCGAATCCGCTGAACGCGGGGTCGGTCAGGGCGGAGGTCAGTTGCCGTGCGCGGTCGGAGCGGAAGTTCATGAACACCACGGCGTCGCCGTCGTTGACCCGCACCGGCAGGCCGATGACCGTGGCCTTGACGAATTCGTCGGTTTCGCCGCGGGCGTAGGCGGCCTTTAAACCGGACAGCGCATCGGGTGCGGTGTACGCCGCAGTGCCGTCGGTGATCAGTTCATAGGCGGGCTGCACGCGCTCCCAGCGCTGGTCGCGGTCCATCGCGAAGTAGCGGCCGCAGATCGACGCAATTTGCGTCTGGCCCAGCGCCCGGCATTTGTCCTGCAGCGCAAGCAGCGAGGCTTCGGCGCTTTGCGGCGGCGTGTCACGGCCGTCGAGGAAGGCATGCATATAAACCTTTTTTGCACCGTTTTTGGCAGCAAGATCGAGCAGGGCGTGGATCTGCGATTCGTGGCTGTGCACGCCGCCCGGCGACAGCAGGCCGAGCACATGCAGCGCGCCATTGCTCGCCTTGGCGATTGCGGCATTCAGCACCGTGTTGCCGGCGAACTCTCCGGTTTCGATGGCATGTTCGATCTTGGTGTAATCCTGGTACACCACGCGGCCGGCGCCGATGTTCATGTGGCCGACCTCGGAGTTGCCCATTTGCAGCGCCGGCAAGCCGACCCATTTCTCGGAGGCGTCGATGAGGGTGTGCGGCGCGGTTTTCCAGAGAAAATTCCAGTGCGGCTTGCGCGCCTGGCAGATGGCGTTGTCGGCGCAGGCTTCGCGATGGCCGAAGCCATCGAGTATCACCAGCAACACGGGCGTTATCTTCATGATTTTAATGATATTTTTTAAATTGCGATACAATGCGATTCTAAATCATTTCCATCAGCTTGGGCGCACCGGGAGAGTCATGACCGAACAGCTTGCCGTGTTTAAATCGTTGCCGGCGCCCGCCGGCATGCGCACCGCGCCGCGCCGGTGCCGTCCTTGAGTCAGGCCTCCGCGCGCGGCCCGCTGATTCATCTGAGCCTGGCGTCACTTGCGCTGCTCTGCGTGGTGCCGTTCCAGCAGCCTTTTCATAATTTCCCGCTGACGTCGTTTTATACCGAGTGGCTGGCATTTGCGCTGGGGCTGGGCGTGATGACCGTCATGCTCGATCGCCGCACCTGGATTGCCGCCGAGGTGCCCTGGGTTGCACTCGCACCTTTTGGCCTCGCATTGCTGTTGATCGTTCACGGCGTCATGGGCTGGTCACCTTATTTCGGCCATGCGCTTGCCGGTTCGTTGTATCTGGTCTGGGCCGGTCTGCTGGTGATTGCGGGGCGGGCTCTGCTGCGGATTTGCGGCATGGAGCATGTCCTTGCGGTTGTCGCGGCCGCACTGCTTGCGGGGGCGTTGCTGAGTTCGGCGATTGGCGTGATCCAGTATTTCAATGTGATAACGCCGTTGAATGACTTTGTCGTGCGTCTGCAGGGCGCTGCGATATTCGGCAATCTGGCGCAGCCCAATCACTTTGCCACCTACACGACCCTGGGGTTGTTGAGCCTGGCGTACCTGCACGCCCGTGGTCGCCTGCCGCTGCCGGTCGCGGCCATCTGCGTTTTGCCGTTGCTGTTTGTGCTCGGCGTGTCGGGGTCGCGCAGTCCCTGGCTGTATCTGCTCGCGGCGTTTGGCTGCGCGTTCTGGTTGCGGTCGGTGTCTGAGGACCGCGCGGCGCGACGGCTGTTTTTGTGGGCGGGTGTTTTCCTGATATTGCATTATGCGATGCAGGTCGCGGTGGGGGCGGGCTGGCTCAAGCCGCCGGAGCAGGCCGCGATCACAGCCATAGACCGGCTGTTTTCAGGGGCGGAGAGCGTTACCGACCGCATCGGAGTCTGGACGGCGGCCTGGTCGATTGCCATGGAGTCGCCGGTTCTCGGTATCGGTTGGGGCGCGTTTGCCGGACGGTATTTCGATTTTATAGCCGAGCCCGGCGGAATCGGTCCCGCGGTGTTTTATAACAATGCGCACAACCTGCCGCTGCAGCTTTTTGTCGAGACCGGCGCAGTTGGCCTGGTTCTGGTTGTGGCGCCGCTGCTGGCGTGGATGGTCGCCGTGCTGCGGGTTCGCCCCGATGCCCGCCAGTGGTGGCTGCTCGCGACTCTGGGTGTGTTCGGCATACACAGCATGCTGGAATATCCGCTGTGGTATGCGTATTTTCTTGGCATTGCAGCATTGCTGCTGGGGTTGGGTGCGGGGCCGGTTTTTGTTCCGCAACTGGCGCGGGTGGGCCGGATGTTTACCGCCGCAGTGATTTTTATCGGCGCCTTCAATCTTGCGATCCTGTGGGCGGATTACCGCCAGCTTCAGGGGCTGCTTCAGCCTTCGGGCGATCAGTCGCGGAGCGTGGATGCTCCGGCGCTGGCGGCGCGGCTCTACCAGAACTCCATATTGATCCCGTACGTCGAACTGGTTGCCGCTGCCCCATGGGCCGTGACCGAGAAAAATCTGTCGTACCGGTTGTTGCTGAACGAACGGGTGATCCGGTTCACCCCGAGGCTGGTTTTGCTTTATCGGCAGGTGCTGTTGCTGACGCTGGCTGATCGTACATCCGAGGCGCAGGCCCTGCTGCTTCGATTGCGGCGGGTCTATCCAGCCGCCCCGCCCGAATTCAAGCGTGAACTGGAGAATCTTGCCCGCGAACAGCCGGCGCGTTTCCGTCCTCTGTTAGAATCCGCTGCTCACGTTCCGGGTAGCAGATGATGCCTTCCATAGAAGCTTTTTTTGTTTTTCTGCAGAAAAGTCCGTTCAACATGATGTTGTTCGGCGGAGCAGTGGCCACTGGCGTGATGCTGCTGTGGCCGCTGGTGATGCGCCCGTTCCGCGCCGGTCGTGAGGTCGGCGTTGTCGAGGCGGTGCAGTTGATCAACCGCAAGGACGCCCTGGTGATCGACCTGCGCGACACCGGGGAATACGAGGCCGGCCATATCGCCGGCGCCCGGCATGTGCCCGAGAAACAGCTGGCCGAGCGCGTCAAGGAACTTGAAAAATTCAAGGATCGCGCGCTGATCGTGGTCTGCCGCAGCGGCACGCGTTCGCCCGCCGCAGTGCAGCTGCTGCGCGGCAACGGTTTCAATGCAGCGGTCAACCTGAACGGCGGCATCGGTGCCTGGCAACAGGCCGGCATGCCGCTCGAAAAGAGATAGTCCGGGACGGCAGCGCCATGGCCAGGGTCCGCATGTATACCACCGCCGTCTGCCCGTTCTGCCAGATGGCCGAGCGCCTGCTGCAGAGCAAGGGCGCCGCGATCGACAAGATCCGTGTCGACCTTGATCCGGCCGAACGCAGCGCGATGATGGAAAAAACCGGACGCCGCACGGTGCCGCAGATTTATATCGGCGACACCCATGTCGGCGGCTACGATGATCTGGCTGCGCTGGATCGAGCCGGCAAGCTGGATCCGCTGCTCGCATCCTGATTGTTAAACGACCCCAAACCCCGCCCCGAGGAATTCCGGCAATGAGTGAGCAGCAGCAACCGCAGTTCGGCATCGAGAAGATTTACCTGAAGGACCTGTCGCTGGAAATCCCCAATGCGCCCCAGGTTTTCCTCGAGCGTGAAACCCCGCAGATTGAAATCAATATCCACAACGGCGCAAGTCCGCTCGAGCAGCCCGGCCTGTACGAGGCCGTGCTGACGGTGACGGTGACCGCCAAGATCAAGGACAAGACGGCATTCCTGGTCGAGGTCGCACAGGCCGGCATTTTCCAGATCGTCAACCTGCCGCCGCAGGAACTCGACGCCGTGCTCGGCGTGTTGTGCCCGGGCACGCTGCTGCCTTATGCCCGTGAAGTGGTGGCCAGCGTGATGACACGCGCCGGTTTTCCACCGGTGGTGTTGCAGCACATGAGTTTCGACGCGGCCTACCAGGAGCGCATGCGCCAGTTGCAGCAGGAGCAGGCAGCCAAGGCCGGCGCGCCGAACTGACAGTGATGGTTATTGCACGCAACCTCGTTACTGCTGCGCGCAACCTGATTGTCGCAGTGGTGCTGGTTTTCGGCCAGCCGGCGACGGCGGGTGCTGCGGAGTTCCGCTCCGCGGCCGAGGCGGCGGTGGTGCTCTACGATGCCCCCTCGGTCAAGGCGCGCAAACTCTACATCGTCAGCCGCGGTTATCCGCTGGAAGTCGTGGTGCAGGTCGAGGGCTGGGTCAAGGTTCGCGATGCCGCCGGCAGCCTGTCCTGGGCCGAAACCAAATCGCTAGATACGACACGTAACGTATTGCTCAGGACGGCGGCGAGCGTGCGCCAGAAACCCGCCGATGACGCCCCCGTCGTGTTTGAAGCGCAGCGCGATCTGCTGCTGGAAATGCTCGAAACCGCGAATGCGGGCTGGGTGCGTGTCAAACACCGTGATGGCAGCGCCGGTTATGTGCGTGCCGCGGATGTCTGGGGTGAATGAGCGTGTTCCCCGGCGCAGTAACCGCTGAAACCCGCGCCGTATCATGAACATCGCCATGCTCGGCGCCGGCGCATGGGGCACCGCCCTCGCCATCAATCTTGCAACACGGCACAAAGTCAGCTTGTGGGCGCGCGATGCGGCACAGGTCGCGGCAATGCACAGCCGCCGCGTCAACGACCGCTACCTGCCCGGTTGCGGATTTCCCGAAGCGCTGCAGCCGGAATCCGATCTGCGCCGGGCGATCACCGGCCGCGATTATCTGGTGATCGCCGTGACGGTCGCGGGCCTGCGCGCGACGCTGCGCGCGATTCGCGAAGCGCGCTGCACGACACCGGTGATCTGGTTATGCAAGGGTTTTGAACGCCCGGATGCGCGGCTGCCGCACGAAGTTTTCGCCGAGGAGATGGGTGCCGCCGCCGGCGCCGTGCTCTCCGGCCCCAGTTTTGCGCAGGAAGTGGCCGGCGGGCTGCCGGCTGCGCTGACGCTGGCGGCGGCGGACCGCGCGCTGGCGATTGCCGCCGCGCAGGCGCTGCATGGCCCCGTGCTGCGGGTGTATTCACACGATGACGTCGTGGGCGTCGAGGTCGGCGGCGCGGTCAAAAACGTGATCGCAATCGCGGCCGGGGTCTGCGACGGTCTGGGCCTCGGGCTCAATGCCCGCGCGGCGCTGATCACCCGCGGTCTGGCGGAAATGACGCGTTTCGGCGTGGCGCTGGGCGGGCGTGCGCAAACCTTCATGGGACTGTCCGGTGTCGGCGATCTGATATTG
Organism: Burkholderiales bacterium; assembly: GCA_019749945.1. Lineage (GTDB taxonomy): Bacteria > Pseudomonadota > Gammaproteobacteria > Burkholderiales > SG8-41. Next base: position 123,419 of record JAIEPF010000002.1, on the reverse strand, counting down.
ACCTCGACCGGCGACCTGTCACGCAACCGCCGCATCGGACTGGCGCTGGCGCGCGGCGAGGCGGCAGCCACGGCGCAAGCCGGTCTGGGGCATGTCGCCGAGGGCGTGTTCACCGCCGGTGAAGTGCGCCGCCGGGCGCAGGAACGCGGCATTGAAATGCCGATCACCGATGCGGTGTGCCGGTTGCTGGAACAGCCCGGACAGGCGGCGACCGTGGTTCGCGAGCTGCTCGCGCGCGACGCCAAACCGGAACATGCCGGATCAAAACCCGACGGCCGCTGAGCCGGTTATGCGCCGTTGCTGAAACCGCACTGGCGCCAGGCTTCATAGACCACAATCGCAACCGCGTTGGACAGGTTCAGGCTGCGATTGCCCGGCTGCATCGGCAGACGCAGACGCTGCGTATCCGGCAGGGCATCGAGCACGATGGCCGGCAGGCCGCGGGTTTCCGGACCGAACAGCAGCACATCCCCCGCGGCGTAGCGCCAGGCGTCATAACGCAGCTTGCCGCGAGTGGTGACGGCAAGCAGGCGCCGCGCGGAAAAATGGGCCTGACAGGCGGCCCAGTCGTCATGCACGGTCATTGCGGCACGCGCCGCGTAATCGAGGCCCGCCCGCGCCAGTGTGCGGTCGCTCAGCGTGTAACCCAGCGGCCTGACCAGATGCAGCCGGGCGCCGGTGTTTGCCGCGAGGCGCAGCACATTGCCGGTGTTGGGCGCGATCTCCGGTTCGTACAGCACGATGTCGAACATCAGACGCCTGGCGCGGGAATGTGTCGGGTTGTCATCGGGCGCTTAACCGGATATCCTTAAATATCAACAACATGCGCAATTCGCGCAGCAACGGGTCGAAATCCAGAGTCGTGGCATGGCCTTTGCATCATCACCTCCATTTTGAGCGAAAACTGAATGGCCCGTCCTGAAAAAATCCGCCTCGGCGACATCCTTGTCCAGCAAAAACTGCTGAACGAGGAGCAGTTGAAGCATGCCCTCGAAGAACAGAAAAAAACCGGACGCCGGCTGGGCCATGTCCTGATCGAGAAAAAATTCATCACCGAGGAGCAGATTTCCAAGGCCCTGGCGCGTCAGCTCGGTGCGGTTTATGTCGACCTCAAGCACTACAACTTCAAGCGCGAAGTGGTGGCCAGGCTGCCGGAAACCCAGGCGCGCCGTTTCCGCGCCATGGTGCTCGAAGACAAGGGCGAGGTTTATACCGTAGGGATGGCCGACCCGACGGATCTCACGGCGTACGACGAGATCACCCGCCTGCTGAAGCGGGAAATCGACCTTGCGGTCGTCACCGAAACCGAATTGCTGCGCGCAATCGACCGCAGCTACCGGCGCACCGAGCAGATTACCGGCCTTGCCCAGGAACTGGGCGCCGACATCGGCGATTCGGGGGCGGTTGATTTCGCCACCCTCGCCACGACACCGGGCGCAGAGGAGGCACCGGTTGTCAAACTGCTGCAAACCGTGTTCGAGGATGCCACCCAGGCGCGGGCCTCGGACATTCATATCGAGCCCCAGGAAAAACGCCTGCAGATCCGTTTCCGTATCGACGGCGTGCTGCATTTGCAGACCGAAACAGACGGCAAAATTGCGCAGGCGGTCGTGCTGCGCCTGAAACTCATGTCCGGTCTGGACATTGCCGAAAAACGCATGCCGCAGGACGGGCGGTTTGCGATCAAGGTCAGGAATACCGCGGTCGACGTGCGGATTTCGACCATGCCCACCCAGCATGGCGAGTCGGTGGTGATGCGTCTGCTGAATCAGGGCAGCGGCATCCTCGCCCTCGACAACATCGGCATACCCGCCGACATGCTGGCCAAGGTGCGCGAGGTGATACAGCGCCCCAGCGGCATGGTGCTGGTGACCGGTCCGACGGGCAGCGGCAAGACCACCACGCTGTATGCGGCGCTCAACGAACTCAATACGGCGGAACGCAAGATCATCACGGTGGAAGACCCGGTGGAATATCGCTTGCCCGGCATCAACCAGGTGCAGATCAATGAAAAAATCGAACTGTCGTTTGACCGCGTGCTGCGTTCGGCGCTGCGCCAGGATCCGGACGTGATTCTGGTCGGCGAGATGCGCGATGAAAAAACCGTCGAAACCGGGCTGCGCGCATCGATGACCGGCCACATGGTGTTCTCGACACTGCACACCAACGACGCCGCCAGCACGCCGGTGCGCCTGCTCGACATGGGGGCGCCCCGTTACATGGTGGCCCTGTCTTTGCAGCTGGTGATTGCCCAGCGCCTGGTGCGGGTGATCTGCGAGAGCTGCATCGAGGATTATCAGCCGCTGCCGTCGGAACACGAGTGGCTGCGCAGCGAACTCGGCGCGGATGTGGATAAACAGGCCTACAAGCGCGGTCGCGGCTGTTCCTATTGCAACGGCACCGGCTACGTCGGCCGCACCGGCGTCTACGAGATGCTGGAAATGACCAAACCGGTGGTGGAAGCGGCGAACCAGGAAAATGTGCAGCGGTTCATGGAGGTTGCCCGCCAGCAGCTGGCCGGACGGACCCTGCGCCATCACGCGGCGCAACTGGCCGCCGCGGGCAGGACATCGCCGGATGAGGCGATGCGCGTCAGCAGCCAGCTCGCGGATTAGCCGGCGCATGCCTTTTTTTTCCTACAAGGGTCGTAACGGACGCGGCGAGGCGGTGCAGGGCGTACTCGAGGGCGCGGACAGCGGCGCGGTGGCGGGTCAGCTCTTTGGCCTGGGCGTGGTGCCGCTGGAGATCAAGCCGTCGGCGCCGCCGCGTTCCGAAAGCGCCGGCCTGAATTTCAGTTTCGGCAAGAGAAAAATCACCCACACCGAAGTCCTGCTGTTCAGCCGGCAGATGTACACGCTGCTGAAGGCCGGCGTGCCGATCATGGGCGCGCTGAAGGGGCTGGAGGAATCCACGGAAAATCCGCGGTTTGCCGAGGTCGTGCGCGATCTGCGTGAAAGCCTGGATACCGGCCGTGAGCTGTCCGCCTCGCTGGCGCGGCATCCGGAGGTGTTCGGCCAGTTCTATACCGCGATGGTCAGCGTGGGCGAAGGAACGGGACGGCTGGAGGAGGTTTTCCTGCGCCTGTTCCATCACCTCGAATTCGAAAAATTCATGCGCGATCAGGTCAAGGCCGCGATCCGTTATCCGACCTTCGTGGTGGCGACCATGAGCATCGCCATCGTCATCATCAACATCTGGGTGATTCCGGCGTTTGCCAAAATTTACGCGGGCTTCAAGGTCGAACTGCCGACGATGACCAAGCTCTTGATCGGGTTTTCGAATTTCATGGTCGAGTACTGGCCGTTCCTGCTGGCGGGTCTGGTTGCGGCGGTGTTCGTTTTTCGTGCCTGGACCAATACGCCGGTGGGGCGCATGCAGTGGGATCACATGAAGCTGCGGATCCCCGTGGCGGGACCGATCATCCTGAAGGCGACGCTGGCGCGTTTCGCGCGCAGTTTTTCGCTGGCGTTCAGCAGCGGCGTGCCGGTCACCAGCGGTCTCAGCATGGTGGCGAATACCGTGGACAATGTTTACGTCAGCAACCGCATCACCCGCATGCGCGAGGGTGTGGAACGCGGTGAATCGGTGCTGCGCACGGCCCGTGATGCGGGCGTATTCACGCCGGTGGTGCTGCAGATGATCGCGGTCGGCGAGGAGTCCGGCGCGCTCGATGACCTGACCGGGGAAATCGCCGACATGTACCAGCGTGAAGTGGAATACGACCCGAAGAATCTCAGCGCGCAGATCGAGCCCATCCTGATCATCCTGCTGGGCATTCTGGTGCTGATTCTGGCGCTGGGTGTGTTCCTGCCGATCTGGGATCTGGGATCGGCTGCGATGGCCAAAAAATAACCGCATGGGCCGCAACGAGCGCGGTTTTTCGCTGCTTGAACTGGCGGTGGTTGCGGTGGTGTTGTCGGTGTTGATGGCGGTGCTGCTGAACCGGCTGGCGTTTTATCAGGAGGCGGCCGAACGCGCCCATTTCGAGACCACGCTGCGTCTTTACAAGACGGCCGCGCAAATCCGTCTGGCGGAACTGATCCTGGAACGGCGCGAAGGCGAGGCGCCGACACTCGAAGCCGAGAATCCGACACTCTGGTTGTCGGAAAAGCCGGCAAATTATGCCGGGGAGTACCCGCGGCAGCCGGAACCGGGCAACTGGTATTTTGACAGCGGCAACCGGGAGCTGGTGTACGTCGCGAACAGCGCGGCAGGACTGGTGGTGTCGGGGGGTAGTAACAGTCTGAAACAACTGCGTTTTCGGGTGAAAATCGTGTATCAGGCCATCAGCGCGGGCGGCAAACAGATACGGGGCATCGGGGGTGTTGCGATCACACCGTCCATCGCCTACCAATGGTTGTAACCGATCAAAGGTTAACCTGGCATTACTTTTGCTGTATTATCAAAGAGATGCATATGTCAATTCGTGAGAAAAGTCACATGAGCAAGCGTTTTCAGAACGGCTTCACGCTGATCGAACTGATTGTGGTGATCATCATACTGGCGATCTTGGCGGCGACGGCCTTGCCGCGGTTTGCCAACCTGCAGGTGCAGGCACGCATTGCCAAACTGAACGGCGCACTGGGTGCGATGAAGGGCGCTGCGGCGCTGGCGCATGCCGCCTGCCTGGCCACTACGCCGCAGTGCGGCGCGACGCTGCTGATGGAGGGGGTCAATGTGACCATGGTCAACACCTATCCGACGGCCGATGCCGCGGGCATCGTGACTGCCGCCGGCATCACCGCCGGCCCGACCTCCGACGACGGCTACAACACCGAACTCGGCGGCCCTGCTGCCGGAGCGACACTGCGCATGATGGTGATGGGCAATACCCCGACCAATTGCAGTTTTACCTACACGGCCCCGGTGGCCGCCAACCAGTCGCCGACATTTGGCACGCTGGTGACTTCCGGCTGCTGAACGTGTTCGCCACTGGTATGAAAATTGCCTTGATGGCGTGGTAGATGTGAGCCATGTCCGTCCCGAAATGAAATAAAGCAGAGGCAGGAGAATAAAGGCATCATGAAGCAACAGTATGGTTTTACACTGGTGGAATTGATTGTCGTCATCGCAATCCTGGGTATCCTGGCAGCGACGGCAATCCCCAGATTCATTAACGTGAGCAGCAATGCCCGCTCCGCCGCGGCGGACGGTCTGGTCGGTGCCATCAATGGTGCGGTGGCCCTGTGCCAGGCGTCCTGGGTTGCTGCCGGCAGCTCGGGCGCGACCTGCAACATGGGCGGCACTTCCGTGGCCTCAGCCAGCGGTATCCCGACGACCGCGGGCATCACTTCCGCGCTGTCGACCACCAGCGGATTCACTTATGCTGCTCCGACGTTCACGCTGACGGCGGCCAGCGGCTGCACTGTGACCTACTCGACCACCACCCCTTACGCCACCAAGGGCGGTGGCTGTTAAGTGAATAGTCGGATGATAAATTACAGCACATGAAGGTTGCCTTGGTTGAATACGAATTTTTCGAAACCCGGTTTCAAGACAGAACGTTAAGGAGAACACAATGAAGCAGCAACGTGGCTTTACCCTGGTTGAACTGATTGTTGTCATCGCCATTCTCGGCATCCTGGCGGCGACCGCAATTCCCCGCTTTATCGACGTCAGCAGCAATGCCCGCTCCGCCGCGGCCGACGGTCTGGTCGGCGCGATCAATGGCGCGGTGGCCCTGTGCCAGGCGTCGTGGGTGGCTGCCGGCAGTTCGGGCGCCACCTGCAACATGGGCGGCACTTCCGTGGCCTCAGCCAGCGGTATCCCGACCACCGCGGGTATCACTTCCGCGCTGTCGACCACCAGCGGATTCACTTACGCCGCCCCGACATTCACCTTGACCGCGGCCAGCGGCTGCACGGTGACTTACTCGACCACCACGCCTTATGCCACCAAGGGCGGCGGCTGCTGATATCGGGTACCAGTGCAGGTCTGATCGCATCGGGTCAGGCGGGCTGAAGACGGGGGGGCGTGCTGTGCTGCGCACCCCCGTTTTTTTGAACATGGAGTCGCCATGAAAGCCGCGGGGTTCACGTTGGTGGAACTGGTGGTCACGATCGGCATTCTGGCGATTGTCTCGGCTGTTGCCGCGCCGCGGTTTTTCCAGGCCAGCACCTTTGAATCGCGCGGCCGTTACGACAATGCAGCGGCCATAGTCCGGCTGGCGCAGAAAACGGCGGTGGCCTGGCGCCGTCCGGTATACGTTTGCGTGACCGCGACCACGGTCAGTGCCGGCACCGCCGCGGGTTGTGGGACAACTCTCCAGTATCCGGTCAGTGCGGCTGCGGCCACGGTGACCATGGCGGGCGGCGTCACGCTGAATCCGTTCGAAATCAGCTTTGACGGACTGGGCCGCCCCAGCGCGGGCGCAACCATCATTTTCACCAGCAGCATTGCCGGCGACCCCGCGCGGCAGATCAGCATTGCAGCCGAAACCGGTTATGTCTCCGCGAACTGAATTTCCGTCACCGCTTGGCGCCGGCAGGCGCAGCCGCGGCATTTCGCTGATCGAACTGATCGTGTTCATCGGCATCATCACCGTCGGCATCGGCGGCATCCTCGGCGTGATGAATTACATGACGCGCGCCAGTGCCGATCCGCTGGCGCAGAAGCAGGCGCTGGCGATCGCCGAGGCCTATCTCGAAGAGGTGCTGGCGATGCCGTTCACCTATTGCGATCCGGATGACGCCAATGCGGCGACGGCACAGTCCACCGACGCGGTGAATCCGGTGGATCCGACGCGCTGCGCGGCCACGCTGGAGGGCATGGGTGCCGAGGGTGAGACCCGCGGCAGCACCACAACGCCGTACGACAACGTCAATGACTACAGCAGCCTGCCCACCGGCGCGCCGGCGAGTGTCGACGGCACGGCGATCGGCGGTCTCAGCGCCTATTCGGTATCGGTATCGGTTGCGGCAGCAGCGCTGGCTGGCAGCAGCGGGACGGTGGCTGCGAACGATGCCTTCGGCCGTCCGCAATCGCTGCGCGTCACCGTCACCGTGACCGGACCCGGCACCACGGTGGTGCTCGACGGCTACCGCACCCGTTACGCGCCCAATGCGCTGCCCTGAGCCGATGAACACGATGCGTAAAACAGCAGGTGTCACCCTGGTCGAGCTGATCGTGGTGATCGCCATCACCTCGATCATCGGCGCCATGGTCGCGATGTTCATCCGTCGCCCTATCGAGGGCTACGCCGACGCGTCGCGCCGGGCCTCGCTGACCGACGAGGCGGACACCGCCCTGCGACGGATGACCCGCGATCTGCGCCTGGCCCTGCCCAACAGCGTGCGTGTCGATGCGAGCGGGCAGTTCGTCGAATACATCGAAACCACCGGCGGCGGACGTTATCGCGCCGAGTTGGACAGCGGCGGCGGTGGCAATACCCTGGATTTCACTGCGGCGGACGCCACATTCGACGTGCTGGGCCCGGTGCCTGCGCTGGGCAACCACATCGTTGTTTACAACCTGTATAACAGCGGCACGACATCGAATGCGTATTTTGGCGACAACCGCGCGGTTTTTTCGGCGGTGTCGGGATCATCGCCGAACATCACGATTGCATCCACGCTGTTCCCGGAACCCTCTCCAGCCAAACGTTTCCATGTCGTCAGCGGCCCCGTGACCTACGGCTGCACCGGCGGCCAGTTGCTGCGTTATTCGGGTTACGCCTACAGCACGGTGCAGGTGGCGCCTCCGGGCGGGACTGCTGCCGTGGTCGCGGCGAACGTGGACACTACCAGTGCTGACAAATGCCAGTTTGTCTACACCGCGGGTGCGTTGAGCGAACGGATCGCCACGGTGTCGATCATCCTGCCGATTGTCAGCACATCGGCCGGCGGGAATGTCGAACGGATACGCATGTTCCAGCAGGCCCAGGTGAGCAACGCGCCATGATGAGCCGCCATCCCTATCGCATTACCCGCATGCGCGGTTTCAGCCTGGTCACCGGGATATTCCTGCTGGTGGTGATGTCCGCGCTGGGTGCCTTCATGGTGATCTTTACCGGACTGCAGCAGAATACCGTGCAGATCGATGTGCTCGGTGTGCGCGCTTATTACGCCGCGCGCGCCGGCATCAACTGGGGGATCTACCGTGCGCTGGATCCCGAGAATACGATCGCACCGGGTGCCGCGGCCTTCGCCGCCTGTCCGACCGGCACCATCAACACCTTGAGCGGATCACTCGCACCGTTCACGGTGATTGTGGGATGCACGCTCAGCTCGGCCACCGAAGCCAACCGCGAAATCCGCGTCTACCAGATCACCGCCACCGCCTGTAATCAGGCCACCTGCCCTGCAGCAACACCCGCTGCGGGTTATGTCGAACGCAGCGTGGTGGTCACCGTCGCCAAGTGCAAGGATCCGACAGCCGCAGCGCCGCGGTATGAGTGTGGATCATGAAAATATATTTTAAAAACAAATACTTAACTGTATTTTCAGCAGCCATCCTGCTGCTGTCGATGATCATGCTGACAGCACCGGCAGCAGCGCAGGTCGGCGTGCGTGCCGCCGCCCAGGGCAACACCGGTCCCGGCACCAATGTAGCGTTCCAGGCTGCGGGCACCGCGGTCAGCGGAACGGGAAACGTGACGGTGGTATGGCCGGCACATGCCATCAACGACATCGCACTGCTGTTTGTTGAAAGTGCAGGAGCACAAGCCGCTGCTCTCGGTACTCCGGCGGGCTTTGTCCAGGTACCCGGCAGCCCGCAAACGACGGGTGCCGGCACCCGGCTGACGGTATTCTGGGCGCGGGCGACTTCGGCGGCGATGGCTTCTCCGGTGGTCACGGATCCCGGCGACCATGCCTATGCCCGCATCATCACCTACCGCGGCGCCATCACCACCGGCAATCCCTGGGATGTCACCGCCGGTGGCGCCAAGGCCACCGCCAGCACCAGCGTGAGCCTGACCGGCGTTACGACCACGGTACCCAATACGCTGATTGTCCAGGCGGCCACAAGGGAACTCGACTCGACTGCGGCGGCCTTCAGTGGCCAGACCAACGGGAATCTGACCGGCATTGCCGAGCGCGCAGACGCAGGGGGAACCGCAGGCAATGGTGGCGGCTTTGCCGTTTGGGATGGCGTCATGGCGAACCCGGGCGCCACCGGCAACACCACCGCGACCGTCACCAATTCCGTCAATGCTTTCCTGACCATTGCGCTGAAGCCGAACGCATTACTGACGATCAATGTACCCGCGGGCACGGTCGACGATGACGTGATGATTGCGTCCATCACATTGCGGCAATGCAGTGCCGTATCAGGCGCGGCTTGCACCACCACGATCTCCCCGCCCGCGGGATGGACTGTGGTGGACTCGATTGATCAGACCACCGGCGGGGCCTTCGGTCAGCGGCTGGTGGTGTACCGTCGCGTCGCGGCTTCGGAGCCGGCTTCCTATACCTGGAGTTTCGGCGGCACACCGGTGCTTGCCGGGGCCGCCGGCGGCATCGTCAGTTTTTCGGGAGTGGATACCACCAACCCCATCGTTGCCAGCCTCGGCCAGGCGACGGCGAGCAGCACCAGCCATGTCGCCAACCAGATCGATACTGGAGTAGTGGCCAATACGATGCTGGTCACCACCCACAGCGCGAATTCGGCGACGGTGTGGAATGCCATCGCCGGCATGACCGAGCAGGTGGATGCCTCGTCCGTCACCGTGCCCAACGATGTCGGTGTTGCGATGGTGATGAATACCGAGTTGCGCGCGGCCGCCGGGCTGACCGGATCACGCACCGCCACCTTTACTTCGCCGCCGGCGGCGGACACCGGGGTCTCGCATATGCTGGCGCTGCGGCCGGGCATCAACCATTTTTCGATTACGCATGCCGGCAGCGGTGTCGCCTGTGATGTGCATACCATCACCCTCACCGCGCACAATGCCAGCCATGCGCCGGTGAACGCCAACAGCCTCGCGGTCAGCCTGTCGACCACCAACGGCCGCGGTACCTGGACCGGGATCGTCTCGGGCGGCGGCACCCTGACGGGAGTCGGCGCCGGCAACGGTCTTGCGACCTACACCTTTGCCGCGGGATCGAGCACGGCGCAATTGTCCTTCCGTTACGCCAATCTGGCGGCCACGTCGGAAACCTTCGGTTTCAACGCGGTCAGCGGCGTGATCAGCGAAACCTCGGGCGCGGCGAATGCCGCCGATGATCCGTCGTTCACCATGGCGCAGGCGGGTTTCCGTTTCCGCAATATCACCGACGGCAGCGATACCATCCCGACGCAGATTTCCGGCAAGCCGTCGAACACCGGCTTCAACGCCAAAACCATCCGCCTGCAGGCGATCCGCACCGACACGGCCACCCTGGCCTGCGCCGCGGGTTTCCCGGCGGCGGCGACGCGGAACATCGAAATGGGCGCGGAATGCAACAGTCCCGGCACCTGCGCCGGGAGTCTGGTCAGCATCACCAACAACGCCATCACCACCGCCATTCCGACCAGCGCCGACAACAGCGCCGCCGGCGCCTCGGCGTATTACGCCACCGGCGGCGGCGTGCCGCTGCTGTTCAACGCCAACTCGGAAGCGGACATCGTCATTACCTACCCCGATGCCGGACAGATTTCGCTGCATGCGCGTTATGACCTCGATACCGGGGTGGCCGGTTACGAGATGCTGGGTTCGTCGAATCTCTTTGTGGTGCGGCCTTTCGGGTTGGCGTTCCGGGGCGCGAATTCAGGCGCCGTGGTCCAGCACGGGACCACCAACACCGCGACATTGCTGGCCGCGGCCGGCGACAACTTCACGATGACACTGGCCGGTTACCAGTGGGCCAGCGGTGAGGATGCCGACAACGACGGGGTGCCGGATGCCGGGGTCAACATCACCGACAACGGCGCGGTAGCCAATTTTGCGGCGACTGCAACCGTCGCCAGCAGCACCAACCTGGCCGGGGTCGCGGGCACGGTATCGCGTGGCGTGCCCGGCGTCTGCGCGAGTGCTGCAACGATCGCGCTCAGCGGCGGCGCGGCAACGGCGGCCGATTGGTGTTACAGCGAAGTGGGCAATGTTTTCCTGACCGCGACGGTCAGCGACTACATCACGGCGGGTATCAACATCACCGGCAACAGCGGACTGGATGGTACGGGTGCCGCCGGCGGTTATGTCGGACGTTTCCGGCCGAAACGGTTTGCGGTGTCCGGCGCTGCCCGCACCAATCGTACTGTGGCGGCCTGCTCGCCGGTATCAACGTTTACTTACATGGATGAGGGACTGACGCTGGCGTTCACGCTGACCGCGCAGAATACGCTGGGTGCGACGACGCAGAACTACACCGGGACCTATGCCAAGCTTGATCCCACGGTGGGCAGTAATAACGCAAAGCAGGCATTCGGCATCGGTGCGCGCAATGTGTCGCCGTTTGCCGCGCTGACCACCAGGGTCAGCGGTGCTTATGTGACCAGCGCGCCGGCGTGGTCCAGCGGCGTACTCAATGTGACCGGCGGCAACGCCGCGCTGGTCACCGTCACGCGGCCGACACCGGATGATCCGCCGGACGGTCCGTATGCGCAGGTGCAATTCGGCATTGCCCCGGATGACGGGGAGGGTGTGCTGATGGCGGCTTACGATCTGGACGTCGACAACAGCGCCGGCAATGACCACACGCTGACGGGGGCTACGACGGAAATACGCTACGGCCGGCTGCGGCTGGGCGGCGTCAGCGGTTCGCAGCTGCTGGCCGTGCGTGTGCCGGTGGAAGCGCAGTACTGGAACGGCAGCTTCTGGATCACCAACGCCGACGACAGCTGCACCACGCTCGCGGCCGGCAACGTCGGCCTTGGCAATTACCTCGGCAATCTCAACGCCGGCGAAACCACGGCCTCAATCACCGCCAGTCCGCTGCAGGCGGGGCGTTCGGCCATCCGCTTGAGTGCGCCGGGTGCGGCCAACAACGGCAGCGTCGATGTCGCGCTGAACCTCGGCGCCAGCCCCGCCACCGCTGCCAACGCCTGCCCGGCATTTGCGCCCACAGCCACCGCCGGCAATAAAACCTATTTGCGCGGCAAGTGGTGCGGCACGACCGCGACCCGCGATCCGGCGGCGCGGGCGCGTTTCGGCATCATGCGCGGCGGCGACGAGGCGATTTATACCCGGGAGAATACGAACTAGCTGCGGCACAATGCTGACGATGGAGGCTCTGATAGACGAGCGACGTCAATTATGTTTGCTCGGATCAGGGGGATATTTATGAATAAAATCAATAGCTTATCGCGCTTTTTGGGATTGGTGCTGCTGGTTCTTGGCAGCATGGTTTCCTCCGCGGGGGTGGCGCTTGCGGCGCCGACGTTTCAGGGCGCGGGCGGCGAAGTCAGTGCCACGGGTGCGGTGAGTCCGGCATGGCCGGCGCATATCACCGGTGATGTGGCACTGCTGTTTGTCGAAAGCCGCGGTGGCGATGCCGTCACCTTGTCCAATGCGCAGGGATTCGTGGCGGTGCCCGGAAGCCCGCAAAATATCAATGCGCCGGCAAATGGCACGCGGCTCACGGTGTTCTGGGCGCGGGCGACGTCAAACGCCATGGCTGCGCCGACCGTTGCCGATCCGGGCAATCACGTTTATGCGCGCATCCTGACCTATCGCAATGTGATCGAAACCGGCAACCCCTGGGATGTTACCGGCGGCGGCGTCAAGGCTGCGGCCGGCACATCCGTCACGGTCTCCGGCGTCACCACCACCCTTGCCGAGACATTGATCGTGCAGGCGGTATCACGGCACAACGACGCGGCGGGCGCCGGTTTCAGCGCACAGGCCAATGCCAATCTGACCGGACTGAGCGAGCGTTCGGATGGCGGTACCAACTCGGGGGATGGCGGCGGTATCGGTGTGTGGGACGGCGTGAAGGCAACCGCAGGTTCGACGGGCAATACCACGGCGACCGTGACCAATTCGGTCAATGCATTTCTGACCATCGCTCTGCGGCCCGCCGTGCCGGCACTGGTCTCGGCCACGCTCAGATGCGGCACCACCAATCAGATCGAGGTGTTTTTTTCGCGCCCGCTCAATGCGGCGACGGCGGAGAATGCGGCGAACTATGCGCTCAGCGGCGGCGCCACGATATCCAGCGCGGTGCTGGGTGTTGACGGGCAGACCGTCACGCTGACCACCAGCACGCTGCCGGCGCAGTCCTATACGCTGACCGTCAACAACGTCACTTCCGCCGCCGGCGGGGTCATTGCAGCCAATTCGCAGGCGACGTTTTTTGCCGAAGTCGGCTATCTACCGGGGTTGCGCGGCAGCTACTTCGACCAGATCAATCTGACGGGCAATACGACGGAGCGCATCGACGGGCCGATCAATTTCGACTGGGGCACCGGGACCCCGGGTGTCGCGGGTATCGGCGCCGATAATTTCAGCGTGCGCTGGCAGGGTTTCGTCACGGCGCCGGTGACCGGCGACTACACCTTCCGCACCCGCAGCGATGATGGCGTCCGCCTGTATGTCAACGGCAACCTGGTGATCAACAACTGGACCGATCACGCGCCGACCAACGACGACAGCGCGCCGGTTGCGCTGACCGCCGGACAGCGTTATCCGGTGGTGATGGAGTATTACGAAAACGGCGGCGGTGCCGTGGCGCAGCTGAACTGGAGCGGTCCGGCCACCGGCGGCTTCCAGTTCATTCCGCTCTCGGCTTTGTCGTATTGCGGCGCTGCGCTGCCCACGCCGCGGGCTTATTACAAGCTCGATGAGGCGGCGTGGAATGCCGCCGGCGATGTCGCCGATTCGAGCGGCAATGGTTTCAACGGCACGGCGATGAATGGCGCGACACCCGTGCCGGCGCAGGTGTGCAACGGCGCGCAGCTCGACGGCAGCGCCCGTTACATCCAGGTCACCGGACTGTCCAACGAACTCAATGCCACGGCGAGTCTGGCGTTCTGGATCAGGACCACGCAGACCGGCAATGACCTCGGCTGGCAGGCGCCGGGTGTCAGCGGCGTCGAACAGTCGGGCGGCGCGGATGATATTTTCTGGGGCTGGATTGATGCATCCGGGCGGATCGGTGTCTCCGTCGGCAACGACTACGCCACCAAATCCACGGTTGCCATCAACAATGGCGCCTGGCGGCATGTGGTGCTGACCCGGGATCATGTCGCCGGCACTTACAAAATCTATATCGATGGCGTGCTGAACACGAGTGGTGCGATCGCCACCGGAGTCATCGGCACGGCGTTTTCCAGCATCGGCAGGATCGAGGATACGGGCGGATCGCCGGTGTATCTTGACGGGCAACTCGACGAGCTGCGAATTTACGGCCAGGTACTGACCGACGCGGAAGTCATCGCCATCCGCGACATCACCCGTCCCTGCGCGATTGCGTTCCACCATATCCGCATCGAACACAGCGGCGCGGGGCTGACCTGTGAACCGGCGAGTGTCACCGTCAAGGCCTGCGCCGATGCGTCCTGCAGCACGCTGTATCCCGGCAGCGTGACGACCACGCTGAGCCCGACGGGCTGGGTGACCAGCGACACCGTCAGTTTTACCGGCTCCACTACCGCGCAATTGCGCAAGACCACGCCGGGTGCGGTGGTGCTGGGGGCGGGTTCAACAGCGCCGGCGCCGGCATCCGCAACGCTGTGTTTCAACGGGCTTGCCCAGACCTGTAATCTCGATTTCCAGGATAGCGGGTTTATTTTCAGCAGCGTTCCGCCGCAGATTGCCGGCACGACCTCCGCGCTGCAAACACTGCGTGCCGTACGCAAAAGCGATTCCAGTGACGCCTGCGTGGGATTGTTCAGCGGCAACGTCAGCATCGATCTGGCGTCCCAGTGCGTGAACCCGGCGACCTGCCAGCCTGGCCAGCAGGTGACGATCAGCAACAACGGCGCCAGCGCGATTGCCGCCAATCCCGGCAGCGGGATCGGCGCCTGGACCGCAAAATCGATGACCTTTGGCGCCAACTCGACGGCCAGTTTCACGCTGGACTATCCCGACGTCGGCGCGATCCGGCTCCATGCCCGTCACAACATCGACAATTCCGGCGATTTCATGAGCGGCGTGTCCAATGATTTTGTGGTCAAGCCGGCCGGTTTTGTGGTGAGCAATATCCGCCGCACCGCCGACAATTTTGCCAATCCCGGTGCGGCAGACGCCGGCGGCGCGGTGTTCATCAAGGCCGGCGAAAGCATCACGCTGACCGCGACGGCGGTGAATTCCCAGGGCAATGCGACGCCGAACTATGGCAGGGAGCTGGCACCGGAAGGTGTCCGGCTGGCGACCGCGCTGGTGCCGGGGCTCGGGCTGACCAGCAATCCTGCGCTGGGTAACGGCACGATTGCCGGCGGCTTGTTTACGGCCGGCTCGGTCACCGTAAACAATGTCACCTGGGACGAAGTCGGCATCATCAGGATCACGCCGGAAGTGGGCGACGGGGATTATCTGGGTGCCGGTGATGTCACCGGCACCACAACCGGCAACATCGGCCGTTTCACGCCGCACCATTTCGATGTCAGTGTGAATGCGCCGGTCTTTGCGACGGCCTGCAGCGGCGGCGCCTTTACCTATGTCGGGCAGTCGTTCAACTATGCCCCGGGCATGCAGCCGGTGATGACCGTGACGGCGCGCAATCTGGCCGGCGGTACGACCGCGAACTACAAGGGCACGACGCCGGCGGCGCAGGCGTTTTTCAAGATCAACGCGGCCAGCCTGACCGGCAAAACCTATACCGCGGCCACCGGCACGCTGGATGCCAGCGCCGTCACAGCGCCGGATCCGGCAATCGTGGACGGCGGCAACGGTACGGGCACATTGACCTTCAACTCCGGGGGCGGTCTGTTTTTTGTGCGATCCACGCCCCAGGCGCCATTCGATGCCGAAATTTCGCTGGCCATCAATGTCATCGACGCCGATGGTGTCGCCTACTCGACAAATCCGGCGAGATTTGGACAGGCCAGTGCCGGCAGCGGCATCGCCTTTACCACCGGCAAGGCCATGCGTTTCGGCCGCCTGCGCCTGATCGGGGCCAGCGGCTCGCAATTATTGCCCTTGCGCGTGCCGTTTGAAGCGCAGTACTGGACAGGCACGTTCTTTGCACCAAACACTGCCGATTCGTGTACAACGGTGGCCAGCGGCAATGTGGGCATGGGCAATTACATCGGGAACCTGAATGCCGGCGATACGACGGCGAGTGTTGGACCCCTGGCATCGGGGCGCGGCTACATTTCCCTCACTGCGCCGGGCGCCGGCAACAACGGCAGCGTGGATCTGGCGATCAATCTCGGCACGGCTGCGAATGCCGCGGCTTGTCCGGCTTTCGCGCCGGCGGCGGCTCCCGGCGCGCTGGCGCATTTGCGCGGGCAGTGGTGCGGCGCTGCGTATGACCGCGATCCGGCGGCACGCGCGCGCTTCGGCATTCGGTCGGGTGGTGATGAACGAATATATATGCGGGAAAATTATTAATTAAAACAATGGATTACCAGTTTTAACTGGTACCATACTGCGGAAAGTGCGTTGTAAGTCTTTGACAACATTGAAAAATATGTTAGTTTCAGGAAGTTTTATCTTTGGGCGTTCTGCAGCCACATGAGCTTGTTCAGCAAAAAACAGCGGCCGGGATGGTTGTGCCTCAATCTCCACGCTGACCGTGTGGATCTCTCGCATGTGCTGCTCGTGGGCAAGCCGCGTCCGGAGATCCTGCTCTGCGAGTCATTCCGCAAGGAGGGCAGCGACCTTGATACGCTGAAGCGGCTGCGCAAGGAACTGAATCTCGACCGCTATCAATGCATAACCCTGCTCAAAACCAGCCAGTACCAGATGTTCGCCGTCGATGCCCCGAATGTGCCGGCGGCGGAAGCGAAGAATGCGGTGCGCTGGTCGCTGAAGGACATGATCGACTACCCGGTCGAAACGGCGATGGTGGATGCCGTCCGCGTTCCCGGCGGTGAACACGCCGGGCGCCCGGCGCAGATGCTTGCGGTTGCGGCGCGCAATGATGCGATTGCGGCGACCGTGCAGCCGTTCAACGATGCCGATATCGACCTCGAAGTGATCGACATTCCCGAACTCGCGCAGCGCAACGTGGCGAAGCTGCTGGAGGAAGACGGTCGCGGCCTGGCGATGCTGTGTTTTGATGATGCCGGCGCATTGCTGACGTTCACCAGCGGCGGCGAGCTGTATCAGGCCCGCCAGATCGAGGTGTCGCTGCAGGATTTTGCCTCCGGTACGGATGTCGAAGCCCGTTATGACCGGGTGGCGCTGGAACTGCAGCGTTCACTGGATCATTTCGACCGGCAGTTTCGCAATGTGGCGGTATCGCGTCTGATCGTGTCACAGGTGCCCGACGGCGCACGGCTGGTCGAATATCTGGGCGGCAACCTGACGGTGCCGGTCAGCCTGCTCGATCTGGAACAGGTCGTGGATTTTCCCGGGGTCCCGGAACTGCGCGATCCTTTGCGCCAGTCGCAATGTCTGCAACTGATCGGCGCGGCGATGCGCGAGGAGCGCGCGGCCTGATGAGCCAGTACATCAATCTTTTCGGCCCGGCGTTCCGCAAACCGCGCCTGCTGCTGTCGCTGAACCGGGCGGCCATGCTGGCCGGACTCGCCGCAGTCGTGATGATCGGCCTGCAGTTTTACCACCAGCACCAGCTGGCCGGCCTGCAGACGGAACTGGTTTCGGCGCAGGGCCTGCTCAAGGCGCAGAGCGCGTACACCGACCGCCTCAAGGGCGAGACCGCGCAAAAGGGCAACACCGGACTGGCCGCCGAAGTGCAGCGATTGGAGATGGAGCTCAAGTCGGCGCGCGACGCGATGGCTGTGCTGGAGGGCGGTGCACTGGGCAATCGCAACGGCTTCGCCGGTTATCTGCAGGCGTTTTCGCGGCAGGCGCTGAACGGTTTGTGGCTCACCGGATTTACCGTCGGCGGCGCCGGCGAGGTGGCGATCCAGGGCCGGGTCATCAGCCCCGACCTGCTGCCGGAATACATCCAGAAAATGAACAGGGAGCCCGCGCTCAAGGGGCGCGAATTCTCGGCGCTGGAAATGCGCCGGCCTGCGGTGCTGCCTGCCGTAGCGGGCAAGGACGGCGAAAAAACGGCGGCTGCGGCGCCGCGTTACCTCGAATTCAATCTGACCACCGGCGAGCCCGGGGACGGTGCCGACAAGGGCGGGGAAAAACGCTGATGTCCGAGTTGACCAAACGCTGGCAGCACTGGGCCGGTCTTTTTAACGCGCGCTCCCTGCGTGAACGTGTGCTGATCACCGCCGGTCTGGTGGCGGTTGTGGTGGCGCTGCTGGACACGCTGCTGCTGAGCCCGCTGGAGGTGCAGCAGAAACGATTGTCCGCACAGTTATCCGAGGCGCGTACCGCGATCAAGGCCGGCGAGATCCTGATCGGCGCCAACAGTGCTCAGGCGGATCCGGACGAGGTCAGGCGGCGTTACCGCGATGAATTGCGCAAGCAGATTGCGGAAATGGACGGCCGGCTGCAGGGCCTGCAGAAACAGCTGGTGCCGCCGGATCAGGTGGCCAAGCTGCTGGAAAGCGTCCTGAAGAAGGAGCGCGGACTTGCGCTGGTCAGCCTGCGCAAGCTGCCGGTGCAGCGTTACCAGACGAGCGGGGCGCCCGCCCAATCCGCCGCGGGCAGTGGAGCGCCGGCCGGCGTGGCCGACCGCAGCATCTATCAGCACAGTTTTGAGTTGTCCGTCGAGGGCTCCTATGCCGAGCTGCACGGCTATCTCGCCCGGCTGGAAGCATTGCCCTGGCAGTTGTTCTGGGGCAAGGTGACGCTGGATGCGGGGGACCATCCGAAACTGCGGCTGACGCTGACGCTGCATACCCTGAGTCTGAACAAGGTCTGGCTGGTGGTATGAGACACTTGCAGAAGCTGCTTTTTCTGATGATTGCGTCCGGGGTGGCGATCAATGCGGCCGCGCAGGGATTGACGGATCCGACCCGCCCTCCCGGCGCTCTTGCCGCGACGGCCGGCGAGGGGATTTACAACGGAGGCCCGGTATTGCAATCGGTGATGCTGGCGCCGGGGCGCAAGGTGGCGGTGATCAGCGGCGAGATGGTGGTCCTGGGCGGACGTTATGGTTCGGCGCGCCTGGTCAGGCTGACCGAAAGCGAGGCGGTGTTGAAGGATGGTGCGGAAACCACGGTGCTGAAACTGTTTCCGCTGGTCGAGAAGCGGATGACCGGTGATTTGAAGAAAAACGCAGCCCGGACAACAAAGTGAACATGAACAGGCGAAATGACATGCAACGATGGATGACCATCGCATCAATGGCGATTGTCTCGGGCTGCGCCGATTTGCCGCAGCAGCGCCCGAATCTCGCGCACGACGCCATCAACAGGGAACTGGAGCGGGCCGCCACCGAGCGCAAGCCGGTCGCCGAGAGCGCCGTGAGCCGGGCATTGCTGCCGCCGCTGGTGGTGGAGATGCCGCGGGCGGATGCGCAGAAACCCGAGGCGCGTTTTGACCTGTCGGTCAGCAACGCGCCGGCCGGGCAGGTGTTCATGGCCATCGTGTCCGGCACCCGTTACAGCATGGTGCTGCATCCCGAAGTCAAGGGCGAGATCTCGGTCAACCTGAAAGATGTGACGGTCACCGAAGCGCTGGACACGCTGCGCGATCTCTACGGGTTCGACTACACGATGCAGGGCAACCGCATCGTGGTGCTGCCGGCCGCGCTGCAGACCCGCATTTTCCAGGTCAACTACCTGCAGGCGCAGCGCCGCGGCCAGACCGAAACCCGCGTCAGCTCGGGCTCGATTGCTTCCGGTTCGGCCAGTCCCGGCACGCCGGCGCCGGGCGCGATTCCGGTGCCGACCACAGGGCCGACCGGCGGCGCCGGCACCCGGGCCGCGGAAAGCACCCGCGTCACCACGACTTCGGATTCGGACTTCTGGGGCGATATCCAGAAGTCGCTGTTTGCCATCCTTGGCGGCGGCGCCGGAAGCAGCGTGGTGGTCAATGCGCAATCGGGGGTGATCGTCGTCAGGGCGATGCCGGGCGAACTGCGCAACGTCGAGAAATTCCTCAAGTCGATGCAGTTGATCGTGGAACGGCAGGTGGTGCTGGAAGCGAAAATCATCGAGGTGTCGCTGAAGGACGGTTATCAGGCGGGCGTCAACTGGGCCGCGTTCCGCGACGGCAGCACGCGATTTGGTGCCGGCGTGGTCAGCCCCGGTGCTTCGCTGGGCCGCACCGGTACCATCAGCGCGCCGACCGCGCGTGCCGCGGATGGCACGGTGCTGAGCAATTCCGCATTAACGGGCGGTTCCGTGGGTACCATTGCGAGCGGCCTGGCGCTGGGCGCGGGTGCCGCGGGCGGCGTGTTCGGCCTTGCCCTGCAGACGCAGAACTTTGCCGCGCTGCTGTCCTTCCTCGAAACCCAGGGCACCGTGAACGTGTTGTCCAGCCCGCGGGTGGCGACGATCAACAACCAGAAGGCCGTGCTGAAAGTGGGCACCGACGATTTCTTCGTCACCAATGTCAGCACGACATCGAGCACCAGCGGCACCAACACCACGGTGACGCCGACCATCACCGTGGCCCCGTTTTTCTCGGGCATCGCGCTTGATGTCACGCCGCAGATCGACGGCGAAAACAACATCATCCTGCACATCCATCCCTCGGTCAGCAACGTGGTCGAACGCCGCAAGGTCATCGATCTCGGCAGCCTCGGCTCGTTCACGCTGCCGCTGGCCTCGAGCGACGTCAATGAGACCGACACCATCGTCCGCGTGCAGGACAGCAACATCGTCGCCATCGGCGGCCTGATGCGCCAACAGTCGATCAACGACCGCAGCCAGGTGCCCGGTGTCGGCAATGTGCCGGGCCTCGGCAACCTGTTCCGCCAGCGCGACTCCAGCAATTCCAAAAGCGAACTGGTCATCCTGCTCAAGCCGACCATCATCCACGGTGATCGCAGCTGGCAGGAAGATCTGGCGCAGACGCGGGACCGCATACGCGCGATGGGCGCGCCGGAGCCGCAGCGATAATGGGCCCGCGCCATGTACGAAGCGCACTTCGGGCTGCGTGAACCGCCGTTCGGCATCACGCCGGACACCAGTTTTGCCTATGCCTGCAATTCGCACCAGGAAGCGCTGAACACGCTGCTGGTCGCCGCCCGCAACGGCGAAGGGTTCATGAAAGTCACCGGCGAGGTCGGCACCGGCAAGACCCTGCTCTGCCGGCGTTTCCTGGCAACGCTGGATGCGCGGTTTGTCTCGGCCTATGTGCCCAATCCCTATCTTGAGCCGCGCACGCTGATGTTTGCGCTGGCGGATGAACTGGGGATACCGCTGCCGCGGGAGGCGGATCAGCACCAGCTGTTGAAGGAATTGTCGCGGGCGCTGCTCAACTTCGCGCGCCAGGGCAAGACGGTGGTGGTCTGCCTGGATGAAGCACAGGCCATGCCGCAGGAAACCCTGGAGGCCTTGCGCCTGCTGACCAACCTCGAAACCGAAAAACGCAAATTGCTGCAGGTGGTGCTGTTCGGCCAGCCCGAACTCGACGAACGCCTTGCCCATGCGGCGGTGCGCCAGTTGCGCCAGCGCATCACTTTCCAGTACCGCCTGTCTGCGCTGAACGCGGAAGAGGTGGACCATTATCTTGCCCACCGCCTGCGTGTTGCCGGGTACCGCGGCAGCCGCCTGTTCACGCCCGCGGCGGTGCGGCGCATGCATCGCGTCAGCCGCGGCGTGCCACGCCTGATCAACATCGTTGCCCACAAGGCGCTGCTGCTGGCTTTTGGTGAAGGCCTGCAGCAGGTGCAGCCGCATCATGTGCGGATTGCCGCGACGGACACGCCGGCGGCGGCACCGGTCCGGCGCTGGTGGTGGCTGGGCTTCGCCGCGGTTCTGCTCGCGGCGGGCGGCCTTTCGCTGGCGTACCTGCAATGAGCGTGATCAACCAGATGCTGGTCGACCTGGAGCGCCGCCGCGCTTCGGGAGAGGAGCGCAACCGCATTCCCGACCATGTGCGGGCACTGCCCGACGAGCCGCATGCGGCGCGCGGAGCGGGATTGCGCATCGGTGCTGCTGTTGCCGTTCTGGTGCTGCTCGCGGCCGGCGCCTGGTGGTGGCAGACCGGGCGTACGCCGGCGGTGTCAGTGCCGGCGGCCGCTCCGGCGACCATCGCCTCAGCACCAGCGGCGCCGGCGTCGGTGCCGGAGGCGCGGGATACGGAATTCATCGCGCGGCGGCTGACGCTGGATCTGGCCTATGTGCCGGAAACACCGGCACCCGCCGCGGCGCCGGGACTGGACACGGCTGCCGTGATCAGGCCGCGCGCCGCGACCCCTGCGCCACAGCCGGAAGCATCCATCGAAAAACCGCGTGCCGCAGCGCCCGCCGTGAAAAAAACGCCGGAACCGGTTCCCGCGGCAGTGGAAATCGACAAACAGATGCGCAAGCCGACGCCGCGCCAGCGCGCGGAGGCCGAATACGCCAAGGGCGCCGCGGCCCGCCAGCAGGGCCAGGCCGAGGAAGCGCGTGCCGCATTCGAGGCCGCCCTGCAGATTGATCCGTCCTATCACGGCGCACGCCAGGCGCTGGTCGGCACGCTGCTCGATGCCCGCCTGTCGGCCGAGGCGATACGGGTACTGCAGGAAGGCCTGCAACTGGCGCCGGCACAGCAGGGGTTTGCGATGACGCTGGCGCGGCTGCAACTCGACAACGGCGAACTCGATACCGCCGCGCAGACCCTCGCGCGCAGCCTGGACTATCCCGACGTCAGCCCGGACTACATCGCGTTTTACGCCAGCCTGCTGCAACGCCAGCAAAAACACGCCGAGGCGGTCACGCAGTTCCAGCGCGCGCTCGGCCGGCGCCGCAATGTCGGGGTATGGCTGCTCGGCCTGGGGGTTTCATTCGAAGCGCTGGGGCGCGGCGCCGAGGCGCAGGAGGCCTACCGGCTGGCGAAGACCAGCGGCAACCTGTCGGCTGATCTGCAGGCCTTTGCCGACCAGAAACTGCGCTGAAGTTGCGCCGTTAACAACCTGAATTACCGGCCGACGGCACGTGCGATCACATAACCGGTGACTGCCGTTGCGCCCGCCCGTTTCAGATTGCGCGCCAGTTCGCCGAGTGTCGCCCCGGTGGTCAGCACATCATCGACCACGGCGACGTGGCGGCCCGCGACGCCACCCTCGACAACAAAAGCACCGCGGATGTTTTTGCGGCGTTCCTTCCACGGCAAACGGGTTTGCGGCGCGGTGTCGTGGGTCTTGACGCAGAGACCGGCGTTTACCGTAACACCCCATTGTTTGCCGAGGACGCGTGCCAGTTCCAGCGCCTGGTTGAATCCGCGTTCGCGCAGGCGTTGCGCCGTCAGCGGTACCGGCACGATCAGATCCGGACGCTGTTGCAGGCGATCAGCCAGCAGCGTAGCCAGGGCTGCGCCCGCGACCAGCCGCCCGCTGTATTTGTAGGCTTGGATCAGGCCGTCCAGCGGAAAGGCGTAGCGGCAGGCTGCGACCACATGGTCGTAATGCGGCGGCTCGGCGATGCAGCGCCCGCATAATCCGGGCGCCGGCAGGGGATGCGCGCAACAGCTGCAAACCTTGTCATCAAGCCAGGGCAGATCCGCCCGGCAGCCGGCGCAGATGTTTGATGCCGTGGCCGGTGCGCTGCACAACAGGCATGGCGTGGTCAGCCGTTTGCGCCACCAGGCCCCGACGTTGTTAAGTGCGGGGATTGCCGAATTTGACAAAAAACGCTGCATCTGAGACCATTAATAGATGTAAGTTATTGTTTTTATTGATATTTTATAGAATCAAGGCGAAACCCGTGGATACTCTTAACCCCGCTGCTGCCATAACCCTCAACGAACAGCCTACAACTCCTGCCGACACCCCGCGCTGGACGGTGGCCGCGATCGAGGCGCTGTTCGCGCTGCCGTTCAACGATCTGCTGTTCCGCGCACAGCAGGTGCATCGCGCGCATTTCGATGCCAACGCCGTGCAGCTGTCGACGCTGCTGTCGATCAAGACCGGCGGTTGCGCCGAGGATTGCGGTTATTGTCCGCAGGCGGCGCGTTACCACACCGGCGTTGAAAACCAGGACATCCTGTCGGTCGATGAAGTGGTCGCTGCGGCGCGCACCGCGCGCGAACACGGCGCAACACGATTCTGCATGGGCGCCGCCTGGCGCGGACCGAAACAGCGCGATCTCGACAAGGTGGTGGCGATGGTCAAGGCGGTGCGCGGCCTCGGCATGGAAACCTGCGCGACCCTGGGCATGCTCAAACCCGGCCAGGCCGGGCAGTTGCGCGATGCCGGCCTCGACTACTACAACCACAACATCGACACCGCCGCCGACAATTACAAAAACGTGATCACCACCCGCGATTACGAGGATCGCATCGACACCCTGGAGCAGGTGCGTGATGCCGGACTGCATGTCTGCTGCGGCGGCATTGTCGGCATGGGCGAGACACGCAGCGCGCGGGCGACATTGATCGCGCAACTGGCGAATATGGATCCCTACCCGGAGTCGGTGCCGATCAACAATCTGGTGCAGGTGCCGGGAACGCCCTTGCACGGCACGGAGACGCTGGATCCGCTGGAATTCGTGCGCACCATCGCCTGCGCGCGCATCACCATGCCCCGCGCCATGGTGCGCTTGTCGGCCGGCCGTCAGGAAATGGGTGATGCGATCCAGGCGCTGTGTTTCCTCGCCGGCGCGAATTCGATTTTCTACGGCGAAAAGCTGCTGACCACCGGCAATCCCGACGTCAAAAACGACCAGGCGCTGTTTGCGCGGCTGGGTTTGCAGCCGATGAATCCCGCCGCGGCGCAATAACGGCCCTCGTTTTTGGATCGTTGCCCTTGTCACTGCAAGCAGAACTGGCGGATGAACTGGCCGCCCGTGAGTCGCAGGGCCTGCGGCGTTCACGCCGCCTGCTGACCACGCCGCAGCGCGCGCGCGTCAGCGTCGATGGCCGTGATTACACCGCGTTTTGTTCCAACGACTATCTGGGGCTTGCCGCCGATCCGCGGCTGGCGCAAGCAGCGAAGGCGGGCATAGACCGCTACGGTGTCGGCGCCGGCGCCTCGCACCTGATCCTCGGCCACAGCAGTGCGCATCATGAGCTGGAGGGCGCATTGGCTGCGTTCGTCCGTTTGCCGCAGGCCCTGCTGTTTTCAACGGGCTACATGGCGAACATCGGCGTGGTCAGCGCGCTGGTCGGGCGCGGCGATGCGGTATTCGCCGACCGCCTGAATCACGCGTCACTGAATGATGCGGCCTTGTTATCGCGCGCCGCATTCAAGCGTTATGCGCACAACGATCTGGCCGCGCTGGAACGCCTGCTGCAGTCCACACCGGCGCGGCGCCGGCTGGTGATCGTCGACGCGGTGTTCAGCATGGACGGCGACATCGCGCCGGTGCCGGCCCTGCTCGAACTCTGCGTGCGTCATGACGCGTACCTGCTGATCGATGATGCGCACGGTTTCGGCGTGCTCGGCGCCGGGGGGCGCGGTACGCTGGCGCATTTTGGCATTGCATCGGAGCGCGTGATTTACATGGCGACGCTGGGCAAGGCGGCGGGTGTTTCCGGCGCCTTCGTCGCCGGCAGCGCGGATTTGATCGAGAGCCTGGTGCAGAACGCGCGTACCTACATTTACACCACGGCGACACCGCCACTGCTGGCGCAGGCGCTGCTTTCCAGCCTGCAGCTGATTGAGCAGGAAGAGTGGCGGCGTGTGCGTTTGCGCGAACTGATCAATCAATTGCAATACGAATTGGCCGGCAGTCCGTGGCGTTTGATGCCTTCGGATACGCCCATACAACCGTTGCTGGTCGGCGGCAATGCCGAAGCGCTGGCCTTGTCGGCGCGGCTCGCGGCGCAAGGCCTGCTGGTGCCGGCGATCCGGCCGCCGACGGTGCCGCAGGGCACGGCGCGGCTGCGCATTTCGCTGTCGGCCGACCACAGTGCCGCCGATGTGACGCGACTGACCACGGCATTGCTGCAGCCGGCATGAAACCGGCGCTGGTGCTGTTGCATGGCTGGGGCGCGCATCACAGGGTGTGGGATGAACTGGCGAGCCGCTTGAATGCAGACAGGAGTGTCATAACCCCCGATTTGCCCGGGCACGACGCGGTGCCCTGCGCCATTGAGCGCACGGTGGATCGACTGGCCGCCGCAGCGCCGGCACGGTGCGTGGTCGCCGGCTGGTCGCTCGGCGGGCAACTCGCGCTGGCCTGGGCGCGGCGTTATCCACAGCAGATCGCGCGTCTGATGCTGATCGCCACCACGCCACGGTTTGTCGCCACACCGGACTGGCCCCATGGCATGGCAGCCGAGGTGTTCGCCGATTTTTCCGTATCTTTGAAGCGCGATGCCGCCGGCACCCTGCGCCGTTTTTTTCTGCTGCAGACCCAGGGGGATGTACAGGCGCGTCGAGTGGCGCGGCAACTGGAAGCGGCGCTGGTTTTGCAGGCATTACCCGGCAGCAGTGTGTTGATGGAAACCTTGCGTTGGCTGGAGACCACCGATCTGCGCGCAACCCTGCCCGAGATTACGCAGCCCGCGCTGGTCATGCACGGCGACCGGGACCGGATCGCGCCGCCGGCCGCGGGTGAATATCTGGCGGCGCATTTGCCGCGTGCCCGTCTGGCACTGCTGGCCGGTGCTGCGCACGCGCCGTTTATTTCCGATCCTGAAGTGATGTGCAAATTGATGAACGATTTCTGCCATGAGTGAACTCCCGCTGCTCGACAAACGCGCAGTGCGCCGTTCCTTCGACCGCGCCGCGGCCACCTACGATGCGGCCGCAGTGCTGCAGCACGAGGTGTGCCGGCGCAGTCTCGAGCGTCTGGATTTCATCCGCCACGCCCCGGCCCGCATCCTTGATGCCGGCTGCGGCACCGGCAATGCCTGGCGCGGTCTCGTCGCGCGTTATCCGGGCGCACGGCTCATTGCGCTCGATCTGGCGCCGGGCATGTTGCGGCAGGCGAGTGCTGCCTTGCCGTGGCATCAGAGACTGTTGCGCCGATCACCGGCAACGATCTGCGGCGACCTCGAGCAGTTGCCGCTGGCGGCGGGCAGCATCGATCTCGCCTGGAGCAACCTCGCCTTGCAGTGGGTCAATACGCTGCCTCAGGCCCTCGCTGAAATGCGCCGCGTGCTGGCGCCGGGAGGGCTGTTCATGTTCACCACCTTCGGGCCCGACACGCTGAAAGAATTGCGCGCCGCGCAGGCGGGAACCGATGGTCATACGCATGTCAGCGGTTTTACCGACATGCATGACATCGGCGATATGCTGGTAGAGGCCGGATTTGCCGATCCGGTGATCGACATGGAGACCTTCACGCTGACTTATGCGGATGTGAAGTCGCTGATGCGTGACCTGAAGGCCATCGGCGCACACAACGCCGCCGCAGACCGCCCGCCGGCCCTGTCGGGCAAGGCTTGGCTGGAGGCGGTGATGCGCAATTACGAACCCTTGCGCCGTGACGGCAAACTGCCGGCGACCTTCGAAGTGGTTTATGGCCACGCCTGGTGTCCTCTGCCGCGCCTCGGTCCCGGTGGCCGGCGGGTGATCGAGATCAAGACGGCGGGAGGGGCCTGACATGACGGAGCGTCCAGTGTCCGCGCGGGGCGTGTTTGTTGCGGGCACCGACACCGGTGTCGGCAAAACGCTGGTTGCCTGCGCGCTGCTGCGCGGATTCGCCGCGCGCGGCCTGCGGGTCGCCGGCATGAAGCCGGTGGCTGCGGGTGCGGTGCGCAGGCGCGGAGTCTGGCATAACGACGACGTTGCGCAATTGCGCGCCGCGGCCAATGTCGGGGCGCCGCTGGCCGCGGTCAACCCCTATTGTTTTGCGCCGCCGGTCGCGCCGCATATCGCCGCGCAGGAGGCTCGAGCGGCCATTCGCATGTCGGTCATTGAAAAAAGTTATGCGCGTCTTGGACGAAATGCCGATCTGGTGGTGGTCGAGGGCGTAGGCGGATTGCTGGTGCCGCTGGGGCGTCGGCTCAACGCAGTGGCCATTCCGCTGCGGCTCGACCTGCCGGTGGTGCTGGTGGTGGGCCTGCGCCTGGGCTGCCTCAACCATGCCTTGCTCACCGTCGAGGCTTTGCAGGCGCGCGGGATCCGCCTCGCCGGCTGGATTGCCAATCGCATCGATCCCGCGATGGCGCGCGCCGCGGAAAACCTGCAGGCGCTGCGTACGCGGATCAAGGCGCCTTTGCTGGGAACGATTCGCCACACGCAAAATCCGCAGCCTGCGGCAATCTCCCGGATGCTGGATATCGGTCGGCTCCAGCAGCGGCTGCGGATACCGCCGGATGCGCGCGGTTGAGAGCTAAAACCGACTGTTTTCATGGGGCATTTTGTTGCGACGCTCCCCTCCGGTATGCTACAGTCCGCGCGTTTGAAAAGAATGGCTGGCGCCGGTGAGCAAAGAGCCTGTTTTCGAGTCGATTCTGGAGCACGACGGCGCCGGATTTACGTACTTCAGGCGCCACGCCAGTTCGCTGGATTTGCGCCTGCTGGCGATGGTTTTTGGTTCGCTGGCGGCGTTTTCAGTGGTCATTGCGGCGGGATTTGCGATGGCCGGGGCGTGGCTCATCATCCCGTTTGCCGGTGTTGAAATTGCCGCCTTGGGAACTGCGGCGTGCATGATTTTGCGGCGCGCCGGGGATTTTGAGCGTCTGGCATTCAGTGGTGACCGTATCCTGATCGAAGTCCGGGAGCGGGGGTTGGCGCGACAATTTGAATTTCATCGCAGCTGGGCGCGGCTGGTGACCGGAGAAACAGGTTCGGTTGCCCTGCGTTCACACGGCAGGACGGTGGAAATTGGACGTTATTGCTGTGCGGAAGGCCGTCGGGCGCTGGCGCTGGAGTTGCGCGGCCGGCTGGACGGCCGGCGGGTTTAGAGCGGATCAATCGGGTTAATGAGCGGGGGAAGAATGGGCAACAAGGGGTTCAAGAAGTGGGCCGCAGCGGGCGCGATGTTTTTCTGGTCGGTCGCGGCCTGGGCCGAGTACAAACTCAACCTGCAGATTCCGCAGACGCAGCTCGGCGAAAAAATCTATGACCTGCACACCATCATCACGGTCATCTGCTTCGTCATTTTCGTCGGCGTGTTCGGTTTCATGTTTTACGCGGTGTTCAAACACCGCAAATCGGTGGGCCACAAGGCCGCGCAGTTCCACGAGAACACCGCAGTCGAGGTGGCGTGGACGCTGATCCCCGCGGTGATCCTGATTGCGCTGGCGGTGCCGGCGACGGGCACGCTGATCACCATGCGCGACACCTCAGAGCCTGATCTGACGATCAAGGCGACCGGCTACCAGTGGAAATGGGGCTACGACTACCTGAAAGGCGAGGGCGAGGGCATCAGCTTCTACAGCATGTTGTCCACGCCGCGCGCGCAAATCGACGGCAGCGATGTTGCCGGACGCAATGCAAATCCGCATTATCTGCTGGAAACCGACACCCATGTAGTGGTCCCTGTCGGCAAAAAAGTGCGCATTCTGACCACGGCAGCTGACGTGATCCATGCCTGGTGGGTGCCGGCGCTGGCGGTGAAACAGGATGCCGTTCCCGGATTCATCCGCGATACCTGGTTCAAGGCCGAAAAAGCCGGCATTTACCGCGGGCAATGCGCGGAACTCTGCGGCAAGGAACACGGTTTCATGCCGATCGTCGTTGAAGTCATGGAGCCCGCGGCTTACACCGCGTGGGTCGCCGCCCAGCAGAAAAAGGTCGCGGCAGCCAAAGTGGATCCCGACAAAACCTGGACGCTGGACGAACTGAAAGAGCATGGCGGCAAGGTGTATGCGCAGAATTGCGTCGCCTGCCACCAGGCCACCGGCATGGGGGTTCCGGGTGCCTTCCCCGCACTGTCGGGCTCCAAGGTCGTCACCGGCCCGAAAGCCGAGCAGATCAAGCTGGTGTTGAACGGCAAGCAGGGTACGGCGATGAACGCCTTCAAACACCTGTCCGACGTTGATCTGGCCGCGGCGCTCACCTATACCCGCAACAGCTGGAACAACAAGACCGGCGAGGCGGTTGTCCCGGCCGACGTCAAGGCCCTGCGCTGAACAGGCGACGCGGAAAAAGCTCGGAACGACCGCTCTGAACGACTAAAGGCTCCAGGAGAACACCATGTCAGCAGTACACGCACCTACCCACGATCACGGCCACGACGATCACCACGCGCACAAGCCCTCGGGCATCATGCGCTGGGTCGCCTCGACCAATCACAAGGACATCGGCACGATGTACCTGTGGTTCAGTTTCGCGATGTTCCTGGTCGGCGGCGTGATGGCGCTGATCATCCGCTCCGAGCTGTTCCAGCCGGGGCTGCAGATCGTCAAGCCCGAGTTTTTCAACTCGATGACCACCTATCACGGCCTGATCATGGTGTTCGGCGCGATCATGCCGGCGTTCGTCGGTTTCGCCAACTGGCTGATCCCGATGCAGATCGGCGCGCCTGACATGGCGTTCCCGCGCATGAACAACCTGTCGTTCTGGCTGCTGCCTCCCGCCGCCTTGTTGCTGATTGCCGCGCAGTTCGCGCCGGGCGGCGGTGCGGGCGTGGGCTGGACGCTGTATGCCCCGCTGTCGACCCAGGCCGGTCCCGCCATGGATCTGACGATTTTCGCGATCCACATTCTCGGCATGTCGTCGATCATGGGTTCGATCAACATCATCACCACCATCCTCAACATGCGCGCGCCGGGGATGGGGTTGATGAAAATGCCGCTGTTTTGCTGGACCTGGCTGATCACCGCCTATCTGCTGGTCGCGGTGATGCCGGTGCTGGCCGGCGCGGTGACGATGACGCTGACCGATCGTCACTTCGGCACCCACTTCTTCAACGCCGCCGGCGGCGGCGATCCGGTGCTGTACCAGCATATTTTCTGGTTCTTCGGTCATCCCGAGGTCTACATCATCGCGATTCCGGCGTTCGGCGTCGTGTCGCAGGTGATCCCGGCCTTTTCCCGCAAGCCGCTGTTCGGTTATGCCTCGATGGTCTACGCCACGGCGTCGATCGCCATCCTGTCGTTCATGGTCTGGGCGCACCATATGTACACCGCCGGCATGCCGGTGGAAGCGCAGCTCTACTTCATGTACGCAACGGTGCTGATCGCCATTCCCACTGGCGTCAAGGTGTTCAACTGGGTGGCGACAATGTGGAAGGGTTCGCTGACTTTCGAGACGCCGATGCTGTTTGCGCTGGGTTTCCTGTTCCTGTTCACGCTGGGCGGCTTCACCGGCCTGGTGCTGTCGATCGTGCCGGTCGACATCCAGCTGCATGACACCTATTACGTGGTTGCGCATTTCCACTATGTGATGGTGGCCGGCGCGCTGTTCTCGGCCTTTGCCGGCATCTATTTCTGGCTGCCGAAGTGGACCGGCCGCATGTACAACGAGACGCTGGGCAAATGGCACTTCTGGCTGTCGCTGGTGTTCTTCAACGTCACCTTCTTCGTGCAGCATTTCCTCGGCCTCGCCGGCATGCCGCGCCGCATTCCCGACTACTCGCTGCAATTCGCCGAGTTCAACATGATCTCGTCGATCGGCGCCTTCGGTTTCGGCCTGTCGCAGCTGCTGTTCCTCTACATCGTGATCAAGTGCATCACCAGCGGCGAAAAGGCTGCTGACCGGCAATGGGAAGGTGCGGACAGCCTGGAATGGACGCATCTGCCGTCGCCGGCGCCCTGGCACAGCTTCGAAACGCCGCCGGTGGTCAAGTAATTTCACATGGCGCAGCTTGAAGTCAAACGCAGCAACCGCCGCACCGCAGCCCTGCTGTGGCTGATTGTTGCCGCGTTTTTCTTCGGCGTGATGGTCAAGTATTACCTGCTGAACCGATGAAAAACGAACGCGCCAACCGTCGCATGATGACCCGCCTGTCGATCTTCGCCGTGGCGATGTTCGGTTTCGGTTTTGCACTGGTGCCGTTCTACGAAAAGATCTGCGAAGTCACCGGCATCAACAACCTGATCAAGCCGGCAGCCGCAGTCGAGAACACCCAGATCGACAAATCGCGCTGGGTCACTCTCGAGTTCGATGCCAATGCCCACGGACTGCAGTGGGATTTCAAGCCGGTGCAGCGCAGCGTGCGGGTGCATCCGGGCGAGATGATCCAGATCGAATACGACGTGCGCAACAATGGCGCCGATGCCATTGTCGGGCAGGCGATACCGAGCTACGGCCCCAAGCATTCGGCGCCGTACGTGAAGAAGCTGGAATGTTTCTGTTTCAAGCAGCAGCCGCTGCAGGCGGGTGAAGCCAAGCGCATGCCGGTGCAGTTCGTCATTGATTCGACGCTGCCGGCGGATGTGAACACGATCACGCTGTCATACACCTTTTTTGAAGTGAAGGGCGCCTCGACGGCGCCGGTAAAAAACGGCGGGCAGGGTTGATGGATATTGTGATGGCCGACAAACCACGCAAGGCCACGCTGCTGCAGGTGTTGCGCATGGTGTTGTCGGCGTTTATCGGCATCCGCAAGCGCGGTGAGGCGGAGAAGATTGAAGTCACGCCGGTGCAGGTGATCATCGTCGGTATCATTGCCGGCGCGGTTTTTGTGGGAACCATCGTGTCCGTGGTGCGGTTCATCACCCGCTGATGGTTGCTGACCGGCTGATTCAGGAACAAGTGCAGGAATAACACAGGGATTCAGGGAGAAACCAGCATGTCGACTCAAGCTTCAGGCAATTATTATCTGCCGCAACCGTCCCACTGGCCGATCGTTGCCGCGACCGCGCTCGGCTTTCTCGGCTTCGGCGCGTCGTTGACGGTTAACCACATGCCGCTGGGTTATGCGCTGCTCGGCATCGGTTTCCTGATCCTGTTTTTCATGTTCGCCGGCTGGTTCACCACCGTGGCTCATGAGTCCGAGGCGGGCAAATACAACAAACAGGTCGATGTATCGTTCCGCTGGGGCATGAGCTGGTTCATCTTTTCCGAAGTCATGTTTTTCGCCGCCTTTTTCGGCGTGCTGTTTTACATGCGCGTGATCTCGATCCCTGATCTCGGCTCGCTGGAGCACCAGCAGCTGCTGTGGCCGAATTTCAAGGCGGATTGGCCGGCTACCGGCCCCGGCATCAAGGAGACATTCTCGCCGATGGGTGCCTGGGGCATTCCCGCGCTGAATACCGCTCTGCTGCTGACCTCCGGCGCCACCATCACCTGGGCGCACTGGGGCCTGCTGAAAAACAACCGCACCCATCTGATCTGGGGCCTGGTGCTGACCATTGCGCTGGGCATGATCTTCCTCGGGTTCCAGATTTACGAGTACATGCATGCCTACTCCGATCTGAACCTCAAGCTGACCATGGGGGCTTACGGCGCGACCTTTTTCATGCTGACGGGGTTCCACGGTTTCCACGTGACGGTCGGCACCATCATGCTGTGGGTGATCCTGTTCCGCAGCGTCGCCGGCCATTTCACGCCGGAGAATCATTTCGGCTTCGAAGGTGTGGCCTGGTACTGGCACTTTGTCGACGTGGTGTGGCTGATCCTGTTCGTGGTGGTTTACTGGCTCTAGGGATTATTCAAGGCGGCGAATCACGCAATCGGCCCGCAAAACCGGAAAGCGCGATTTGCACGGGGAGGAGGTACCCCTGCTGGGGATTGAGCGCCGCGTGATCGCGGCGTTTTTTTTGCCGATTGCCACGGCGTCGCCGGTGGAACGGGGCGGTCAGTCCGGGGTCAAAGCCGTGTCGTGATCAGGCCGAAGTGGAAACCCAGCATCAGCAGCAGGAACAGCGTGATCGACAGTGCGATGCGGATGGTCAGCGCCTTGGCCGTGCGCTCGGTGGCGCCGCGATCCTTGACCAGGTAATACAGGGCGGAGCCCAGGCTGCCGAGGATGACGATGATGAACAGTATGACAATGATGCGCATGATGCAGTTTAACCCGGCAGGTCTGTCGATGTTTTCCGAAAACATGCGAAGCCATGTTTTTTTCATTATTCACGGGGTTTTCAACAGCAGTGGCGGCGATCAGCTTGGGAGCCTATGAATTCCGGCCGCGGCGCTGGGCCAGCGTTGCCGCTCTGGCCGGCATTGCGCTGACGCTGGCGCTCGGCCAGTGGCAGACAGGGCGGGCGCGATACAAGGACAACCTGCAGCAGCGTTACGAGGCGCAGGCGCGCGAGCCCGCGCTTCGCATCGGCGGCCAGCTGCTGGAACGCGACGCCCTGCTGTTCCGCCGGGTCGAAGTGCGCGGTGAATTTGCGCCGCAGCATACGGTGTTCGTCGACAACCGCATGTATCAGCACCGCCCCGGATACCATGTGGCGACGCCTTTGCGCATTGCCGGGTCGCAGCGTTATGTGCTGGTTAACCGCGGCTGGTTGCCCGGCAATCGCGACCGCAGTCCGCCGCAGGTGAACACGCCTGCCGGTGAGCAGGTGGTGCAGGGGATTGCCGTCGCGTACAGCGAACGGTATCTGGAACTCTCGACGCAGGTTGCCGAAGGTCATATCCGGCAGAACCTGGTGCTCGAACGTTACCGCCAGGAAACCGGCCTTGATCTGCAGCCCTTCGTGATCCAGCAGGACGGCAAGGCCGATGATGGCCTGGTGCGGGTGTGGAGCCGGCCCGACCTCGGCCGCAATACCCATCTGGCATATGCCTTCCAGTGGTATGCACTGAGTTTTGCCATTTTTATTTATTACCTGGTGACCCATGTCCAACGACGTCCCGCCGCAAAGCCGTAAAACCCTGTGGCTGGTGGCCGCGGTGTGCATTGCGCCTTTTGTCGCTTCGTTTGCCGCGTATTATTTTTACCAGCCCGACGGACGGGTGAATTACGGCGAGCTGATGGCGGACAGGCAATTGCCCGATGCCGCGCTGAAACTCACCGACGGCAAGGCTTTTGCGCTGTCGC
Source organism: Burkholderiales bacterium (assembly GCA_019749945.1). Classification (GTDB taxonomy): domain Bacteria; phylum Pseudomonadota; class Gammaproteobacteria; order Burkholderiales; family SG8-41. Next base: position 88,607 of record JAIEPF010000002.1, on the reverse strand, counting down.
AGTTGCGCGGCAAATGGCTGTTCGTCACGGTGGATGACGCCGCCTGTGACGCCTATTGCGAAAAAAAGCTGTGGCAGATGCGCCAGGTGCGCAAAACGCAGGGTAAATATCCGGAACGCATCGAACGCGTGTGGCTGATCACCGGCGGCGGTCAGCCGTCACCGCGTTTGCGTGCCGAGTTCGAGGGCACCTGGCTGGTCGATGCCGCGGGCAGTGCAGTGCTCGAAGCCTTGCCGTATGCCGGTGCGCGCAGCGATCATGTTTATCTGGTGGATCCCCTGGGCAATCTGGTGCTGCGTTATCCGCGTGAGGCCGATCCCAGCCGCATGCGCAAGGACCTGGAGCGCCTGCTCAAGGTGTCACGCATCGGCTAGTCCCCGGCAATTAAGCATAACTATTTGTTTTTAATGAAATTTTAACCATGTTTCGAAAACTGGTCTGGTTTGCGGTGATTTACACCTTCATCGTGGTGGTGGTCGGCGCCTATGTGCGCCTGGCCGATGCCGGACTCGGTTGCCCCGACTGGCCCGGCTGTTACGGCGAACTGACGCCGCATCATGCCCAGGACGACATCGCGCGTGCCGTCGCGGAACAGGGCGGCACCCACGGTCCGGTGTCGCTGAGCAAAGCGTGGAAGGAAATGTTCCATCGTTATATTGCCGGAGGTCTGGGGCTGCTGATTCTGGCGATTGCCGCAACTGCGTGGGTGCGCCGTCGCGAATTGCAGCAGTCGCCCTGGCTGGCCATCGGGCTGCTCGGGCTGGTGATATTTCAGGCGGCACTGGGCATGTGGACGGTGACCCTGCTGCTGAAGCCGGTGATCGTCACGCTGCATCTGCTCGGCGGTCTGGCGCTGCTGGCACTGCTGGTGCTACTGGCGCTGCGCCAGCAGGCGCCGCCGGCGATTTCGCCGGTGATGTCGCCTGCAACCGCATCACGCCTGCGGCCATGGGCGCTGCTGGCGCTGCTGGTGGTGATTGTGCAGATTGCGCTGGGCGGCTGGGTCTCGACCAATTATGCGGCGCTGGCTTGCGTCGATTTCCCGACCTGCCACGGCGAGTGGCTGCCGCAGATGGATTTCCGCCACGGCTTCCAGCTGGTGCGCGAACTGGGCATGACCGCTGCGGGGACGCATCTCAGTTATGACGCCATCACCGCAATCCACTGGACGCACCGCGTCGGCGCGCTGGTGACGCTGCTCTATGTCGGCGGATTTGCGCTGTGGCTGGCGCGCAGCCCGGGGCTGGCCCGTTACGGCGTGGCGCTGCTGTGCGTGCTGCTGGCGCAGATCACCCTGGGCATTGCCAATGTGCTGGGTGGCCTGCCGCTGCTGGTGGCCGCGGGGCACAACGCCGGCGCGGCGATTTTATTGGTGACCATGGTGGTGATAAACTTCGCCCTTCGTCAAGGATTGAGGAGTGAGGATTGAGGATTGCGCGGTCGGCAGCACCGCAACCCTTGCGCTCCGGCACTCATTCCTCACTCCCCAATCCCGAGTAATCATGTCTTCCACAGTCGTCCCCACAACACTGTATTCCCGCATCCAGCAGTTCTACGCGCTGACCAAGCCGCGCGTGGTGTCGCTGATCGTGTTCACCGCGGTGATCGGCATGTTCCTCGCCACCCCCGGCATGGTGCCGGTGACCATCCTCTTTGCGGCAACGCTGGGCATTGCGCTGGTGGCGGGTGCGGCCGCGGCGGTGAACTGCCTGGTGGAGCAGAAAATCGACGCGCTGATGATGCGCACCCAGGCGCGGCCGCTGCCGCGCGGGCAGCTGACTTCCCTGGAAACCATGATTTTTTCCGGCGTGGTCGGGGGCGTTGGCCTGTTGCTGCTGTATCAGTGGGTCAATGCGCTGACCATGTGGCTGACGCTGGCGACCTTTGTCGGTTACGCCGTGATCTACACCGTGATCCTCAAACCGATGACGCCGCAGAACATTGTGATCGGCGGCGCCTCGGGCGCGATGCCGCCGGTGCTGGGCTGGGCCGCGGTGACCGGGGACGTGACGCCGCAGGCGCTGACGCTGTTCCTGATCATTTTTGCCTGGACGCCGCCGCATTTCTGGGCGCTGGCGCTGTACCGCAAACACGAATACGCAAAAGCCGGTGTGCCGATGCTGCCGGTGACGCACGGCGACAAGTTCACGCGGCTGCACGTGCTGCTCTACACCATCATCCTGCTCGCCTGTTCGACGCTGCCCTTCGTGACGCGCCTGAGCGGCATGCCCTACCTCGTGGCGGCGCTGGCGCTGGGCGCGGTGTTCATGGTCTATGCGGTGAAGATCTATACCGATTACAGCGATGATCTGGCGCGGCGCACTTTCCGTTTTTCGATCCTTTATCTCACGCTCATTTTTGCCGCGCTGCTGATCGATCATTACCTGCAGCTTTTTATCTGAGTCTTGCCTGATGGCCCGTCTGCAACGCCTGTCCGTGGTCATGGTCGTCATCGCCGGCCTGCTGTCGCTGACCGCCTGTACGGAAAAACCGGAAGCGCCGCGTTTCAAGCTGACCGATGTCACTGGCGCCTCCTTCGGCAAGGATTTTGCGCTCACCGATCACAACGGACAGCGCCGCACGCTGGCCGATTTCAAGGGCAAGGTGGTCACGCTGTTTTTCGGCTTTACCCACTGCCCCGACGTCTGCCCGACGACGCTGGGCGAGATGGCGGTGGTGATGAAGGAACTGGGCCGCGATGCCGACCGCCTGCAGGTGCTGTTCGTGACGGTCGATCCCGAGCGCGATACGGCAGAGGTGCTGAAGCGTTATGTGCCGGCATTCCATCCGGCCTTCCTCGGTCTCACCGGCAGTGCTGACGACATCGCGCGCACCGCGAAAGAATTCAAGATTTTTTACCAGAAACAGAAGCTGCCCAACGGCAGCGGCTACACCATGGATCATTCCGCCGGCACCTACATCCTCGACGGCGAAGGCCGGCTGCGCTTGTTTGCGCAATACGGCATCGGTGCGCCGGCGCTGTTGCACGACATCCGCCAGCTGATGAAATGAAATTGGAAGTGAGGCGGTGACAATAAAAAAGCCCCGGCATGCCGGGGCTTTTTTGCGATAGGCACAAACCGTTCAGGCCGTGATCAGGCCCTTCATTTTGCCCAGCGCCTTGGCTTCAATCTGCCGGATGCGTTCGGCCGACACCTTGAACTCCGCGGCCAGATCGTGCAGCGTCAACCCTTCATTTTCCGTCAGCCAGCGCGCTTCGATGATGCGCCGGCTGCGTGCGTCGAGGCTGGCCAGGGCTTTTTCCAGGCCTTCGCCGCGCAGGCGTTCGGTCTGCTCGGCTTCCAGCAGCTTGCCCGGTTCGGCATCGTCCGCTGCGAGATAGGTGATCGGCGCGTACTGTTCGTGTTCGTCGTCACCGGCCGGCTCCAGCGCCATGTCCTGGCCGCCGAGGCGGGTTTCCATTTCCACGACCTCCTCGGGTTTGACGCCGAGTTTGCGCGCGACTTCCCGCACTTCCTCGGCGCCCAGCGTGCCCAGACCCTGCTTCATGCTGCGCAGGTTGAAAAACAGTTTGCGCTGTGCCTTGGTGGTGGCGATTTTCACCAGCCGCCAGTTGCGCAACACGAATTCGTGGATTTCGGCGCGGATCCAGTGCATCGCGAACGACACCAGGCGCACGCCGCGTTCCGGATCGAAACGCTTGACCGCCTTCATCAGGCCGATGTTGCCTTCCTGGATCAGGTCGGCCTGCGGCAGGCCGTAGCCGACATAACCGCGTGCGATCGAAACCACCAGGCGCAGGTGTGACAGCACCAGATGCCGCGCGGCATCAATGTCGCCGGTGTCGCGCAGGCGGCGGGCGTACTCGGTCTCCTGCTCCTGCGTCAGCAGCGGAAAGCGATTGATCGCCTGGATATAATTTTCCAGGCTGCCGGTCGCCGAAATCATCGGTAATGCGATGCTGTTCATCGTGATATCCCTCATCGGAAGAAGTTTAGCACTCTAGGCTTAAGAGTGCCAACCGGGGGCGGAGTTCCCCTGAGGTGCATTAAATTATATCAATAAAAACAATAAGTTATGATGGATTGTAGGCGTGCAGATGACGCCGCACCGAGAGCCAGGCGCCGAACCAGCCGAGGGTGGCGGCAAAGAGCAGGGCGGCCAGGCTGTCGCCCGCGCTGAGATGCGCCAGTCGCAGCGGAATGCCGTAGAGCGCGGACAGGGGTTTTAACTGCGTGTTGAACACCAGGAGCGCGATCCAGATCATCAGCCAGGCGGCAGCACCGCCGGCGGCGCCGAGGATGCCGCCGAAGTACAGAAACGGCCGGCGGATCCAGCCGTCGGTGGCGCCGATCAGTTTGGCGACTTCGATTTCATCGCGCTGGGTGAGTATCTGCAGGCGGATGGTGTTGAAAGTGATCGCGACCAGCGCCAGCGCCAGTGCCGCAGCCAGCATCAGCACGGCATAACGGCCGAGTGCGAGCAGGCTGTCAAGGCGCCGCGCCCAGTCCGAATCGACATGCACCTCGGCTACCTTGGGCCAGCCCGCGAATTCGCCGCGCAGGGTTTCCAGCACCGCGGCGTCGTGTGCCGCGGCTGTGACCACGAAGGCATCGGGCAGCGGGTTATCGGCAAGCCCGGCCATCACGTCGGCGAGGCCGGCGCGAGACTTCAATGTTTCCAGGGCCTGCGTGCGCGATACAAAACGGAAATTCGCGACGCCGCTTTGTGACTTCAGCCGTTGTTCAAGGGCGCGTACATCGCCGGCCGCCGCATCCTGGGCGAGGAATACGCTGAGTTGCGGCTGCGGTGAAAAATCGCGGGCCAGCCCCTGCAGGTTGGCGAGCACGACATAAAAGCCCAGCGGCAGCGCCAGTGCGGTGCCGATGACAGCGATATTGAACAGGCTGGCCAGTGGTGCCCCGGCCAGCCGGGACAGGGTGCCGGTGCAGGCGCGGCGGTGGGCGGCGAGCCAGTTTCTCATGACACAATCCTGCCGCCGCGGACTTCAATCAGACGCGGCTGCAGCCTTGCCGCGAGCTGCAGGTCGTGGGTCGCCAGCACTACGGTTACACCGACCTGGTTGAAGTCACGGAACAGGTCACCGATGCCGGCGGCGTAATCGGCATCGAGGTTGCCGGTGGGTTCATCGGCGAGCAGGATCGCCGGCCGGTGCACGATGGCGCGGGCGATGCACAGCCGCTGCTGCTCACCGCCGGACAAGGTGATCGGGCGCGCTTTTTCCTTGTGCAGCAGTCCGACCTTGTCGAGTGCGGCGCGCGCGCGGCCCGCGCCCTCGCGCCGGTCGAAGCCGGTGATGTCCAGCGGCAGCATCACGTTGTCGAACACGCTGCGGTCGAACAGCAGTTTGTGGTCCTGGAACACCAGGCCGAAGTTGCGGCGCAGGAAGGGAATTCCCTGCGCGCGCAGTGCACCGATGTTCTGGCCGTTGACGATGACCGATCCGGCCGTCGGCCGCTCGATCGCGGCCATCAGTTTCAGCAGCGTGCTTTTGCCGGCGCCGGAGTGGCCGGTGATGAACACCATTTCTCCGGTGGCGATGTTCATGGTGACATCGGCCAGCGCCTCGTGTCCGCCGGCGTAACGCTTGTAAACCTTGCTGAGGACGATGTCGGTCATGCGATGCGCTCAGGAATCAAGCAGTGCGGCGACAAAATCCTCGGCGACAAACGGGCGCAGGTCATCCAGCCCTTCGCCGACCCCGACAAAACGCACGGGGATCGGTTTACCGCCGGCGCGGCTGTGGGCGATGGCGGCAATGACGCCGCCGCGCGCCGTGCCGTCGAGTTTGGTCAGGGTGAGTCCGGTGACACCGATCGCGGCATCGAATGCGCTCAACTGCGCCAGTGCGTTCTGCCCGGTATTGGCATCGAGCACCAGCATCACTTCATGCGGCGCGCCGGGCAGCGCCTTGTCGATCACGCGCTTCACCTTGCTGATTTCCTCCATCAGGTGCAGCTGGGTCGGCAGCCGGCCGGCGGTATCGGCGAGCACGATGTCGATGCCGCGGGCTTTGGCGGCGTTGACCGCATCGAAGATCACCGCGGCGGCGTCGCCCGAGGCCTGGGAGATCACCGTGACATTGTTGCGTTGCCCCCATTCCGCGAGTTGTTCGCGGGCCGCGGCGCGGAAGGTGTCGCCGGCGGCGAGCAGCACCGATTTGCCCTGCGCCTGGAAATAATGCGCGAGTTTGCCGATGGAGGTGGTTTTGCCCGCGCCATTGACCCCGGCGAGCATGATAACAAACGGCTTATGGGCGCTGGTATCCAGCGGCCGGGCCGCGGGCTGCAGCAATTCAAGCAGGGCCTCGCGCAGCGCGCTGCGCAATTGTCCGGCTTCACTATGGCGTTCGCGCCGCGCCCGGGCACGCAGCCGGTCCAGCAGATGCGAGGTTGCGCTGATGCCGACATCGGCGGTCAGCAGCACGGCTTCCAGTTCCTCGTAAAAACCTTCATCCAGCTTGCGGCCGGCGCTGAACAGCCCGCCGAGGCGTTCGCCCAGCTGGGCGCGGGTTTTGCTGAGTCCCTGCTGCAGCCGCGCCAGCCAGCCCGTGGCGGGTGCGGCAGAATCAGCGGAATCGCGGTTTTTGCGGAAACCAAACATGAATGTGGTGGTCTGACCCGTGCAAAGCGTTTCCGGCTTCGCGCAAAGAGTGGCAGTTAAGTTGAACACCAGTGGGGCGGTTACAATTCTAACAGGGCACCGCACCGGCACCGCAATCCACAGGGTCCGATGCAAGCGTTCCCGGTGTGCAGCCGGAATAAATCGAGCAAAGACGGGAAACCATGAATCCAGTAATCAAGATGTCCGGCATCATTGTCACCGCTTGGCTGTTGCTGCCGGGCGGTGTGTCAGCCGCACAGCCTGCGGACGCGGTCGCGGTGCGCGAACTGGCGAACGGACTGCGCGTGATTGTCAAAACCGACCGCCGTGCGCCGGTGGTGGTCAGCATGGTGTGGTACCGCATCGGCAGCGTCGATGAGAAAAACGGTGTCACCGGTGTTGCGCATGTGCTGGAGCACATGATGTTCAAGGGCACGAAAACCGTGGCACCCGGCGAATTTTCACGCCTGATCGCTGCCGCCGGAGGCCGTGAAAACGCGTTTACCAGCCGCGATTACACCGGTTACTTCCAGACGCTGCACAAATCCGCGCTGCCATTGTCGTTCCGGCTGGAGGCGGATCGCATGGCCAATCTGGTGCTGTCGCCGGAAGAGTTTGCCAGGGAACTGAAGGTGGTGATGGAGGAGCGGCGTCTGCGCACGGACGACCGGCCGCAATCGGTGCTTTACGAGCGGCTGATGGCGGCCGCGCTGGTTGCCCACCCGTACCGCAATCCGGTTATCGGCTGGATGAACGACCTGGAAAACCTCAGCGTTGCCGACACCCGCATGTTTTATGACGATTGGTATGCGCCGAACAATGCCACGGTCGTGGTGGTCGGCGATGTGGCGCCGGCAGAGGTGTTTGCGCTGGCCGAACAGTATTTCGGCGTCTTGCCGCGCAAGACGCTGCCGCCGCGCAAGCCGCAGGAGGAGCCGCCGCAGCTGGGGATGAAGCGCCTGACGGTCAAGGCGCCTGCGGAGCAGCCGTATGTGCTGATGGCGTACCGTGTGCCGGCGCTGAAGAAACCGGCCGAGGACTGGGAGCCGTACGCGCTGGACATGCTGGAAAGCATATTGAGCGGCAATGACGCCGCCCGTCTGCCGCGGACACTGGTGAAAACGGATCTGGTGGCGACTTCGGCGGGCGCCAATTATGACGGTGTCGGCCGCGGCCCGGCGTTTTTTTTCCTCAGCGGTACACCGGTGGCGGAACGCAGTGCGGAGCAGCTGGAACAAGCCCTGCGCCGCGAGGTGAAACGTGTGGTTGACGAAGGTGTCACCGACGAAGAGCTGAACTGGGTGAAGGCGCAGGTCATTGCCGCGCAGGTGTATCAGCGGGATTCGATGTTTTTCCAGGCGCGGCAGATCGGCTCGATGGAAACCATCGGATTTTCTTATCGCGATCTCGACCTGTATATCGAGAAACTGAAACAGGTGACCGCTGATCAGGTGCGTGAAGTGACAAGGAAATACCTGATCGACGACATGCTGACCGTCGCCTACCTTGATCCGCAGCCGCTGGACGGCGCACCGCGCCGTGTCGCACCGGCAGGAGTCCGCCATGGTGAATAAGGCGATGAGCATGTTCAAACCCGCCTTCGCTGTGGCGTTATTGTGCGCGGCCCAGCAGGTGTTTGCGATTCTGCCCATCGAACAATGGCGGACATCATCCGGGGCCAAAGTCCTTTTTGTCGCCAACCGCGACCTGCCCATGCTCGACGTGTCCGTGGATTTTCCTGCCGGGTCGGGCTACGACACCAGGGAAAAGGCGGGTGTGGCGGCGATGACCAACGGCATGCTGCGCCTGGGTGCCGACGGTCTGGGTGAAGATGACATCGCCCGCCGTTTTGCCGATATCGGCGCGGTGCTGGGCGGCCGCTTCGATTCCGACCGTGCCGGATTGTCCCTGCGCACGCTGTCCGATCCGCGGCAGCGCGGGCCGGCGCTGGATTTGCTGACCCGCATCCTGCGCGCGCCGGAATTTCCGGCGGCGGTGCTCAGCCGGGAAAAGGCGCGCCAGATCGGCGCGCTGAAAGAGGCCGACCTGAAGCCGGACAGCCAGGCCGGACGCCTGTTTTACCAGCTGGCCTTCCGCAATCACCCGTATGCCCTGCGCTCTGTCGGTGAAGTGGATACGGTGGGCGGCATGACCCGCGAAGACCTGCTGGCGTTTTACCGGCAACATTACGTCGCGGAGCGCGCGGTGGTGGCAATCATGGGGGATGTGTCGCGGGCCGAGGCCGGGGCAATTGCCGAGCAGCTGACCCGCGGCCTGCAACGATCCGCAGCCGCCGCCGCGGCATTGCCGCCGGTGGCGCCGCTGGAGGGCGCGATCACGCGGGTGGTGGCGCATCCCGCGGCGCAGAGCCACATCCTGATCGGCGCGCCGGGCATCCGGCGCAGCGATCCGGATTATTTCCCGCTGTTTGTCGGCAACCACATTCTCGGCGGCGGCGGTTTTGTGTCGCGCATCAACGAGGAAGTGCGGCAGAAACGCGGCCTCGCGTATTCCGCATACAGTTATTTTTCGCCGCAGCAGGCGCCGGGCCCGTTTGTGATCGGCATGCAGACCCGGCGCGACCAGGCGGACGAGGCGCTGGCGGTGGTGCGCAAAACCCTGCGCGATTTTGTCAGCGACGGTCCGACCGAGAAGGAATTGCTGGCAGCCAAGCAGAACATCGTCGGCGGTTTTCCGATGCGCATCGACAGCAACCGCAAGATCCACGAGTATCTGGCGGTCATCGGTTTCTACGGGCTGCCGCTCAGTTATCTCGATGACTTTGTTGCCAACGTCGAGCGCGTCACGGTGGCCGACATCAGGGCGGCATTTGCGCGGCATGTCGATCCCGACAGGCTGGTGACGGTGGTGGTCGGTGCCGACAAGGATCAGACAGTGACCGCGCCGGCTGCGCGCTGAGCGGAGCGCCGGATTCATGAGCGGCAGCGCAACCCGCAACAACGTGGTGCGCATCATCGGCGGCGCCTGGCGCAGCCGCCGCATCCGTTTTCCGGATCGTCCCGGTTTGCGCCCGACGCCGGACCGGGTGCGCGAAACCCTGTTCAACTGGCTGGGCCAGGATCTGACCGGCAGGGACTGCCTGGACCTTTTTGCCGGCAGCGGCGCACTGGGTTTCGAGGCGGCCTCCCGCGGCGCGCGCCGCGTGACCATGGTCGAAAGTGATGCGGCGGCGTGGAAGGCGCTGCAGGAAAATCGTACAGCGCTGGCGGCGACGGCGGTGACCGCGGTGCGCGCCGATGCGCTAGAATTCCTGAAGAATCATCGGGATCCTCATTTGGATCCTCATTTGCAACCTTATTTGCAACGGTACCATGTGGTGTTTCTCGACCCGCCGTTTGCCGACGACCACTGGCCGCAACTGCTGGCGCTGTTGCCGCGGTATCTGGCGGCCGGCGGATTGGTGTATTGCGAGCGTGCGCAGCCGCTGGCTGCGCTGGACGGCTGGGCGGTGGTCAAAAGCGGGCGTGCAGGGCAGGTCAGCCATCAACTGTTGAAACGGGTTGAACATGAAGAATAACAAGGCGGTATATCCCGGAACGTTTGATCCGATGACGCGCGGCCATGAAGACCTGGTGCGCCGCGCCGCCGGGCTGTTCAACCATGTTGTGCTGGCGGTGGCCGACAGCCGCACCAAGCGGCCGCTGTTCACGCTGGCGGAACGCATCGACATGGCGCGCGAGGCCTTGAGCGACGTCAAAAACGTCACCATCGAGGGATTTTCCGGGCTGTTGATGCAGTTCGTGAGTGAACATGATGCGCGGGTCGTGTTGCGCGGCGTGCGCGCGGTGTCCGACTTTGACTACGAATTCCAGCTCGCCGGCATGAACCGCAAGATGCATCCCGAAGTCGAAACCGTATTCATGACGCCGGGCGAGGAATACATGTTCCTGTCGGCGACGCTGGTGCGCGAAATTTCGGTGATGGGCGGCGATGTGTCCAAGTTCGTGTCGCCGGTGATCGCGGCGCGTCTCAAGGCCAAGATCAGGGATCTTGGAGGAAAATGATGCGAGGCCACTCATGGCGCTGATGATTACGGACGAATGCATCAACTGCGACGTCTGTGAGCCGGAGTGCCCGAACGAGGCGATCTCCGCCGGCGAGGAAATCTACGTCATCGATCCGCAGAAATGCACCGAATGCGTCGGCCATTTCGACGAGCCGCAGTGCCAGAAGGTGTGTCCTGTGGACTGCATCCCGCTGGATCCGGAGCACAAGGAAACAGAAGAGCAGTTGCTGCAGAAGTACCGGCAGCTGATGGCGCAAAAAGCGGCTTAGCCGCTAACGTTTCTGGCAGGACGGGCAAAAGCAGGTCGCCCGCTGTGCCTGCCTCAATTCGCGGATAGTGGTGCCGCAACGCATGCAGGGTTCACCGGCACGACCGTACACCAGAAACCGGCTCTGGAAATTTCCCGCCATGCCGTCGCTGCCGACGTAATCGCGCAGCGAGCTGCCGCCGGCATTGATCGCTTCTGCCAGAGTCTGCTGGATTTCTTTTGCCAGCGCAGCGCAGCGCGTGCGGCTCAGGCGTTGCGCCGGCGTGCGCGGATCGATGCCGGCACGAAACAGCGCTTCGTTGGCGTAGATGTTGCCGACACCGGCGACGACATGGCTGTCCATGATCGCGAGTTTGATCGCCGTGCTGCGCGTCTTTATCGCACGATGCAGTACCGCGCCGTCGAAGTCCGCCGTCAGCGGTTCCGGACCGATGTTTGCCAGCAGCGGATGCTGCAGCGGATCACCGGACTGCCATAACACCAGGCCGAAACGGCGCGGATCGCGCAGGCGCACGATACGGCCGTTGCCGAATTCCAGATCGAAGTGATCGTGTTTTTCCGGCGGTGTTGCGGCATCGACCAGCCACAGCCGGCCGGACATGCCGAGATGCACGATCAATGCGCCGGTTTTGCCGTCGCGCGGCGCGCAATGGAACAGCAGATACTTGCCGCGGCGCGACAGCGTGCGGACCCCTGCGCCGGCGAGGCGGCGTTCGAGACCGCGCGGCACCGGCTGGCGCATGCCGCGATGGCGCACCACGGCGCGCACGATCTGCTGCTGTTCCACGCTCGATGCGAGGCCGCGGCGCGTGGTTTCGACCTCGGGCAACTCAGGCATGTGTTGACCTGTAATTCATTGTTTTTATTGATTATTTTTTTGTATCCGCCGGCGCCGATCCCGGGCTGGTCAACAAGGCCCGCGCGGCGGCCTCCGCAAACTGGTATTGCAAGCCGGTGTCGCGTCGCCACAGCATCAGTTGCGGCGCGCGTTGCAGCACGCCCAGGTCCAGCACCTTGCCATCACGCAGTGTGATGCGGATTTCAGCGATTGGCGGCCGTTGGTCGTAAGGCTCGGCCTGGGCCGCCGAGGCATGGCGCCACTGATCGATGTAACGCTGCAAATCATCCTGGCTGATATCCGCCGGCGGCGTCAGTGTCCAGCGTCCGTCTTTCTGGCTGAGGCTGAATCCGGGCAGGGCAATGGCGACCGGCTGTTCCTCTTCGGCGAGCAGCACGCGGCGGATCAGGGCGGGCGCATTGGCGGGCAGCGCCGCGCCATGGCGCAGCGCGACGACATAGACCGTGTTGCCGCGCTGCACATACTGTTCGCGGGTCACGGTGTTGATGCCGCCGAAGGCGTATTCCACACCATCGATGGTCAGCAGCGCTGCCGGCGCCTGCAGGTCGAATCGCTCCAGATCGGCGGCCGGCAATTGCGCGACCGGCTGCGCCTCGAGGATGGTCAGCATGCGCAGCACAAGGAATTCGTCAGCGCGGGCCTTGAGCGGTGTCGTGATCAGCCATTGCGCGTCGCGGCGTTCCAGCGTGATGACGGGCTGCCCGGGGCGTTCCAGCGTGATGCGCCTGGCCTGCGCGGATTGCAGCGTCGACAGCGGCTGTTTCGCCTGTTCCTCGCGCGAGGGATTGAGCCAGACAAAAATCCCCAGTGCCGCCACCGCAACAAGCAATGCAATGTTCAGCAGCCAGCCGCGTTTCATGCCGAAGGCGATCAGGCGGCGTTGCGCCGGCGCCACCACACCACAATGCCGGTGACGGCAAACACCAGCGGCAGCAGCACCAGAACGACGAAGGCGATCAGGTAGAGGTGCATGCTGTCGATCTCGAGCCGGGTGTCGGCGGCGGGGCGCGGGTCGATGGTGGCCAGCGCGTCTTCGCCGGCCAGCCAGTTGAACATGGCGGTGCCGAGCGCGAGATTGCCGCCGTTGCCGATGAAGCTGTTCGACAGGAAGTGCCCGGTGCCGACAACGATGACACGCTGTTCGCGGTCGCCGACCGTGCGTTCGAAAGCGCTGGCGATGTTGACCGGTCCCGGAAAATCACGGGTTTTGTCGAAAGTTGATTTGGCGTCGAGCTTGCCGGTTTCCACCCAGCCGCGCGGTGCGACATCGATCAGCGGCGTGACGCGCCAGCCGGCGCCGTCATCGGCGCCGATCTGCCGGGCATGCGGGAACAGCGTGTTGTACTGCAGCGTGCCGACCACCACGTGCCGCGCGTAATTGGCGGCGACGGCAAACACCGGCGGACCGCTGCGCGGCGCCAGTGCCGGGTCGACCACGGTGCCCGGTGTCAGCACCAGTCCGAGTTTTTCGGCGAGCGGTTGCAGCCCGCGCAAAGGTTCGGTATCGATCAGCCACAGCAGGTTGCCGCCGCGATCGATATAGGCCAGCAGCTTTTCCACCTCGGCCGGCTGCAAATCGACCTGCGGCTGGGTGATCACCAGCAGCGCCGCGTTGGCCGGCACTTCCTGCGCGAGCCCGAGGTTGATGCCGCTGATGCTGAAGCCTTTTTCGCGTAATTGCTGGCCGAAGCTGCCGAGGTCGTGGTTGGCGAGCCCGTCGAGTTTGCGCTCGCCGTGGCCGTCCAGCCACAACACCAGGCTGTTGGCGCCGCGCAGCAGGCGCACCAGCGCGTTGGCGAAATTCTGTTCGTTGAATTCGTTTAGGGGAATCTGCTCCGAGCGCCGCTGGTATTCGATGACCAGGGTGTTCGGCGTGCGCAGACCGGCTTCGGCGGCCAGTTTGGGCTGTTCGCGCGGATCGATCAGCTGCAATTCAAGGTCGCGCTTCGCACGCTGGTAGGTGCGCACGCGCTCCTCGATCAGCTTGTGGATATTGGCGCCGTTCGCATCCTGGCGCACCGCATAGGCGGTGACGCGCAGGGGGCCCTGCATCTGCTGCAGCGCGCCGATGGTGGCGGCGGACAGCGAATTGCGCGCGCTGCGCGTGACATCCTTTTCCGCACGGTATTCATGAGCCATCCAGGCGAGCAGCGCGACCAGCAGCGCCAGCAGCACTACAAATACGCCGCTTTGGACAAGGAGCTGCCAGCGCAGGCTGCCGGTGATCCGCATCGCCTATCCCCGCAGGCGCCGGCCGTCGAGGCGACGGATGGCGAGTATCAGGAAGGCTGCGGTCAGCAGCAAGGGACAGACAATGGCATAACTGTCGATGATGCCGCGGCCCAGAGGCTCGAAGTTTTTCAGCGGCGAAAACACCTGCGCGAATGCCGCCGGCACCTGCCAGCCGCGCGCGCGCAGGCTGTCGCCGGCGGTCTCGCCCATGAACAGCATCGCCAGCAGTACGCCGAAGCCGAGGAGTGCCGCGGCCATCGGCTGCGCCGTCAGGCTTGAGGCATAAAGGCTTACAGCAGAAAAGCTCGTGGCGAGCAGCAGCAGCGCCAGCGTCAGTCCGGCGAGCAGGCCGTAATCAAGGCGGGTGCCGGTCACCAGCAGCAGCGGCATGGCCAGCACCAGCACGATGATGATCAGCAGGAACGCCATCAGTCCGGCGAATTTGCCGAGGATGATTTGCGTCATCGACACCGGCGCCGACAGCAGCAGCGTCAGCGTCTGGTTGCGGCGCTCCTCGGCGATCATGCGCATCGCCAGCAGCGGCACCGCGAACAGCAGCATCGCGGCGGCGGTGGCGTAAGTGGGCGCGGCGACCAGTTCGGTGATGCCGGGCGGGCTGGCCATTTGCGCCAGTTGCGCCTGGATCTGCAGGAAATCGTCGAGGCGTTTCAGGAAGCCGTAGCCGAGCACGACCTGCACCACGGTGAGCACCAGCCATGCCAGGGGCGAGGTGAACAGGGTGCGCAGTTCCTTGCCGGCGATGGTGAAAATCATGACGGCTCCGCGGGTCGGGTCAGTTGCACGAACACATCCTCGAGGCTGCTTTGCGCCGGTGTCAGCTGGTAGAGGCCCCAGTCGCCGGCACCGGCGGCGCTGACCAGCGCCTCCGACGGGTCGCTGCCGGGCGCGAACTGAATGCGGAAACGACCGTCGCCCGCGGCTTCCACCCCGGCGACGCCGGAAATTGAACGCAATGTATTGATATCGGGCGGACGGTGCAGGCTGATGGTGACCGTGCGGCCGCGCTGGAAATCACGCAGGCCGGCGATGGTGTCGGTGAAGACCACTACGCCGTGGTGCATGATCTGCACGCGGTCGCAGACCGCCTCGACCTCGGGCAGGATGTGCGTGGACAGGATCACGCTGTGTTTGCCGCCGAGTTCGCGGATCAGCGCGCGGATGTCGAGGATCTGGTTCGGATCGAGGCCGACCGTCGGTTCATCGAGGATGATCACATCGGGTTCGTGCACGATGGCCTGGGCGATGCCGACGCGCTGCTGGTAACCCTTGGACAGGGTGCCGATCAGTTTGCGGCTGACGTCACTGAGGCCGCAGCGCGTCATGGCGGTGTCTACCGCGGCCGCGCGCCGCGGCTTGGGCACGCGATGCAGTTTAGCGGCCAGATCGAGATATTCGCGGACGTTCAATTCCCGGTACAGCGGCGGGGTTTCCGGCAGATAACCGATGCGCGCCTTGGCCAACACCGGCTTTTCCAGCAAATCGATGTCACAAATGCGGATTTCTCCGGCACTCGGCGCCAGATTGCCGGTCAACATCTGCATGGTGGTGGTTTTGCCGGCCCCGTTGGGGCCGAGCAGGCCGAGCACTTCGCCGCGCCGCACGTCCAGATCAAGGGCTTTGACGGCGACATGCGTACCGAAGCGGCGGGATAGACCCCTGGCGCAGATGGTCAAAGCGGGGTCGGTGGTCATCATCAACGGCTGGCGGAGTATTGCCTTGCGGCAAGTTGCCTTGTGGTAAGCGGCGAATATACCTAAACTGTGGCTCATTATGAAGGCGTTTGCGCATTGCGCATCTGGAATCCCGTCCCGTTGCCGCGCCCGCCGCACTATCACCCGATGAATCCGACCCGAATCGCAGCGCTGATCGCCGGTCTCGCCCTGGCAGCCTGTGCGCAGCCGCCGGTGCAACCCGAAGCGGCGCCGCCGGTTGCCGCCGCCAAACCCTTGCCGAAAGTGGTGACGCAGTTGCCCGCGCCGCGGGCCGCACCCCTGCCCAACCTCGAGTTGAGCGAATCGATCCTGTTCAAGATCACGCTGGCCGAGATCGCGATCCAGCGCGGCCAGCCGCATGTGGCGGTGCCGGCTTTCCTCGAGGTTGCCCGCGAAACCAGGGATCCGCGGATTGCGCGCCGCGCCGCGGAAGTCGCATGGAACGCGCGTTTCCTGCCGGCTGCGCTGGAAGCGGCGACGATATGGCTGCAGGCCGATCCGGAATCGGCGCGGGCACGCCAGACGGTGATCGCGCTGCTGGTCAACCAGTCGCGGCTGGATGATGCGCTGCCCCATCTTGAAAAATGGCTGTCCGGTGATCCTGAAAATGTCGGACAGAATTTCCTGCAGTTGTCGACGCTGGTGGCCGGCCATACGGACAAGCCGGCGATACTGCGCCTGCTGCGCACGCTGGCGGCAAAATATCCCCAGGTGCCGGAAGCCAGTCTCGCGGTGGCCCAGGCGGCGTGGAATGCGAATGACCAGCCCGCGGCGCTGGCGGCGTCCCGTCAGGCCTTGAAGCTGCGCCCGGACTGGGAACTGGCTGCGCTGTTCCAGGCGCAGGCCCTGCAGCGCAATTCGGCGGAAGAAGCGATGGTTTTTCTGGAAACCTTCATCAAGGCGAATCCCGCCGCGCGCGATGCACGGCTGAACTACGCCCGCATGCTGGTCAGCGCGCAGCGTTATCCGGAGGCGCGCAAGCAGTTTGAGGAACTGCTTGGCGGGGCTCCGAACAACGCCGAAATCACCATGGCGGTGGCCACGCTGTCGATGCAGGCGAAAGATTATGCCGCCGCAGAAACGCAGCTGCGGCGCGCGCTGGACATCGGCCACCGGGATCCTGACCTGGTGCGGATGTACCTGGGGCAGGTCAACGAGGAGTTGAAGCGCAATGACGATGCGCTGAAGTGGTATGCCGCCGTCGCAAAAGGCGAGCAGTACATCGCCGCCCAGGCCCGCTACGCCGGCGTGCTGCTGAAACAGGGCAAGCTGGCCGAGGCGCGCCGCCATTTGCAGGCGGTCGAAGCGGCTGATGCGCAGCAGCGCACGCAGCTCACGCTGGCCGAGGCGGGGCTGCTGCGTGAGGCGAACGCGTACCAGGAGGCTTTTGATTTCCTCGGCGCGGCACTGGCGCTTATGCCGGATTCGCCGGATCTGCTGTATGACCATGCGATGGCGGCGGAGAAAATCAACCGTATCGACGTGCTCGAGGCCAACCTGCGCAAGGTGATCGCGATGCGGCCGACCCATGCCCATGCCTACAATGCGCTGGGCTACACGCTGGCCGACCGCAACCAGCGTCTGCCCGAAGCCCTGGCGCTGATCGAGACCGCGCACAAACTCGCGCCCGAAGACCCGTTCATCCTCGACAGCATGGGCTGGGTGCTGCACCGCCTGGGGCGCAATGAGGAAGCCCTGGGTTATCTGCAGCGTTCATTTGAATTGCGGCCCGACGCTGAAATCGCCGCCCATCTCGGCGAAGTGCTGTGGCTGCTCGGGCGGCAGGCGGAAGCACGGAAACTGTGGGCGGATGCCTTGCGCGACCATCCCAAAAACGAAGTGCTGCAAGCCACCGTGAAGCGCCTCGCCCCCGTCGTTCTGCAATCGGCACAATGAATTTTCGTGTGGCCCGGGCGCTCGCGGCGGGTGCCGTGGCGCTGCTTTGCGCCGGCTGCGCGATGCTGGCTTCCGGCCCGAACGTTCCGGCAGCCGAGGCCTTTGACATTCTCGGCCGCGTGCTGGCCAGCAGCGAAGGCCGCGCCTTCTCCGCCAATTTCCGCTGGCGCCATGGCGCTCTTGATAACGAGATCTGGCTGATGTCGCCGGTCGGGCAGACCCTCGCGTACATTGCCGCCGATGCGAAAGGCGCCACCCTTACCACCGCCGACCAGCAGGAATACCGCGCATTGTCGGTCGAAGGCCTGACGCGCCAGGCGCTGGGCTGGCCGCTGCCGTTGGCCCAGTTGCAGCACTGGATTCGTGGCGGCACGGTGCCGGGCAGCGCGATTGCAGCTCTTACCCGCGATGCACACGGCCGGTTGTCCCTGCTGGAGCAGGAGGGCTGGCATATCCGTTACACCTACCCTGAACCCGGCGATGGCCTGTTGCCGCGGCAACTGGAGTTGACGCAGGGCGGGCAGCGCATCCGCATGGTTGTCGATGAGTGGCGTGCGCAGGAAGGCGGGTGATGCGGCGATGAATGATCTGTCAGTGCAGGGCATGGCCGGTTTTCCCGCACCGGCTAAACTCAACCTGATGCTGCGCGTCACCGGCCGCCGCGCCGACGGCTACCACCTGCTGCAGACCGTGTTCCGCTTCATAGATTACGGTGACACCGTGTGGTTGCGCGTGCGCGGTGACGGCGTCATTGCCCGCACGCGGGCGTTGCCCGGCGTGGCTGAAGCCGATGACCTGAGCGTGCGCGCGGCGCGTGTGTTGCAGGCGGCGACCGGCACGAAGCTGGGCGTGGACATCGCCGTCGACAAACGCCTGCCCTTCGGCGGCGGGCTGGGCGGCGGCAGTTCCGATGCCGCGACCGTGCTGCTGGCGCTGAACCATCTGTGGGGCACCGGCTTGTCGCGCAAGCGTTTGCAGGATCTGGCCCTGCCGCTGGGTGCCGATGTGCCGGTGTTCATCTACGGCCAGACTGCCCTGGCCGGGGGGGTGGGCGAAGTCCTGGTGCCTTTGCCGGTGGCACCGGCCTGGTATCTGGTGCTGGTGCCGCCGGTGGCGGTGGCCACGGCCGGGATTTTCCGGCATCCGGAATTGAAACGGGACTCGGAACCGATTAAAATACAAGGCTTTTCCGTGCCGGCAGGGAATGATCTTGAAGCCCTGGTCTGCAGGCTTTACCCGGAGGTCGCCAGGCATCTCGCGTGGCTGCAATCGCGCGGCGGGGCGCAGATGAGCGGATCCGGCGCCTCTGTGTTTGCAGCGTTTGCCGATGAGTCGGGAGCGCGGCAGGCGCTGCAGGCCTGTCCGCCGGACATGCAGGGATTTGTGGCGCAGGGGCTGGATGTGCACCCCCTGCACGGATTGGCTGAATTGCTGGACGACTGACGCTGCTGGCGGCGGTCGGCAGTAAAAAAGGTTCGGTTGGGGAATCGCCAAGCTGGTTAAGGCACCGGATTTTGATTCCGGCATGCGAAGGTTCGAATCCTTCTTCCCCAGCCACTTGGTTATTGCAGCATTGGTAGCCGCTTGCAGTAGGCATTATCCAGGGGGTGTGTGGTGGCGCTAGACAGGCTGATGGTTTTTACCGGCAACGCCAATCCGCGGCTCGCGGAGGCGGTGGTCAGCCATCTCGACATCCACATCGGTCGCGCCAAGGTCGGACGTTTCAGCGACGGCGAGGTGATGGTGGAAATCCTCGAGAACGTCCGCGGCAAGGACGTGTTCATCCTGCAGTCGATCTGTGCGCCGACCAACGACACCCTGATGGAACTGCTGGTGATGGTGGATGCGCTGAAACGGGCTTCGGCCGGGCGCGTCACCGCGGCGATTCCGTACATGGGTTATGCGCGGCAGGACCGGCGGCCGAATTCGGCGAGGGTGCCGATCACCGCCAAGGTGGTGGCGAACATGATGAGCAGCGTGGGGGTGGACCGCGTGCTGACCATGGATCTGCACTCGGAACAGATTCAGGGGTTTTTCGACATCCCGGTCGACAATATTTATTCCGGGCCGATCATGCTCGGCGACATCTGGAAACACGATTACAAGCAACTGGTCGTGGTGTCACCCGACGTCGGCGGGGTGGTGCGGGCGCGGGCGCTGGCGAAACGGCTGGAATCCGACCTGGCGATCATCGACAAACGCCGGCCGCGGCCCAATGTTGCAACGGTGATGAACATCATCGGCGAGATCGAGGGGCGCACCTGCGTGATCGTCGATGACATGGTGGATACGGCGAACACGCTGTGCGAGGCCGCCGCCGCGCTGAAAAAACAAGGCGCCGAGAAGGTGCTGGCGTATTGCACGCACGCGGTGCTGTCGGGTTCGGCGGTGGAGCGGATTACCGCCTCGGCGCTCAATGAAATCGTCGTCACCGACACCATCCCGCTGACGGAAGCGGCGCGCAAGTGCGCGAAGATCCGCGTGCTGACGGTGTCGGGGCTGATGGCGGAAACGATGCGCCGCATCAGCGCCGAGGATTCGGTGAGTTCTCTGTTTGTCGAGTAGCGGGCTTTGCGCCCAAAAAGCTCGGGCGCACCTTAAAAGCTCGTGCTGATGAATGTGTCGGAAGTATAAGTTTTGTGGAAGCCGGAAATCATCCCAGCTTCTTTTTAACGCGGGAATACTGGTCGCGGATTCCCGCAATTACTGGAGAGTGAAATGAAGATCGAAGTTACTGCGTTTCCGCGTACGAAAGAGGGCAAAGGTGCGAGCCGCCGCCTGCGTACGACGGGTCGCGTTCCTGGCGTGATTTATGGCGCCGGCAAGAACGCGCAAAGTGTCGAGTTCGACCACAAGGCGCTGCTGCGCCACCTGAAACTGGAAGCGTTCCATTCGTCGATTCTCGACATGACGCTGGAAGGCGCCAAGGATCGCGTGTTGCTGCGCGACTTCCAGATGCATCCGTTCAAGGAACAGGTGCAGCACGTCGATTTTCAGCGTGTCGATCCGAAAAAGAAGATTCACATGGCGGTGCCGCTGCACTTCATGAACGCCGATATTTGCCCCGGCGTGAAGGTCGGCAAGGGCGTGGTCCAGCACATTCTCAATGAGCTCGAGATCCACTGCCTGCCGGATGATCTGCCGGAATACATCGAAGTCGATCTGAAGGACCTCGAACTGGGCCATTCGCTGCATGTGTCCGATCTGGTGCTGCCCAAGGGCGTTGAAGCGCTGCCCAAAGTGAAGGCGGACAATGCCTCGGTAGTCACGGTACAGGTGCCGAAAGAGGTGGTGGTTGAGGAAGTGGTGGCCGCGCCGGTCACCGAGATTACCGCCCAGGCGCCGGAAGCTGCGGCTGCTGCTGCGGCCGCCGGTGGCGACAAGAAAGATGGCGACAAGAAAGACGGCGACAAGAAATCTGCCGAGAAGAAGTAAGCTGCGATGCGCCGGCCGCTTGCGGCCGGCGCGATCGAACGGCGCCCGCCAGAGCACCTTATGCTGGCGGGCGTTTTTATTAAAAATACAATAAAAACAATAGGTTAATATATCATCCGGGTTCGGAAATTAGCCACGTCAATAAGCGGACATGATGAAACTGGTCGTCGGATTGGGAAATCCGGGAAAAAAATACGCCGCCACGCGGCATAACGCGGGCTTCTGGTGGATCGATGCGCTGGCGCGGTCGGTCGGGGCGGAGTGCCGCCATGAGCCGCGTTTTCATGGCGAGGTCGCGAAAATTCCAGGTGCTTCAGGTGAAATCTGGCTGCTGAAACCAGCAACCTACATGAACGAGTCGGGCAGAGCCGTCGGCGCACTCGCGGATTTTTTCAAGATCGAGGCAGCGGACATCCTGATCGTGCACGATGAACTGGATCTCGCGCCCGGCGTGGTCAAGCTCAAATTCGGCGGCAGCGCTTCCGGCAACGGCGTGCGCAGCGTGGCGTCCCGCCTCGCCACCAGGGATTTCTGGCGGCTGCGCATCGGCATCGGGCACCCGCGCGAACTGGCGGCAAGCGAGCAGGAAGTGGTCGATTACGTGCTGCATGCGCCGCGCCTCGACGAGCAGCGTGCGATCGATGACGCGCTGGCGCGGGCGCAGGACGTCTGGCCGCTGATCGCCGCCGGCGACATGCAGGCCGCGATGCTGCGTCTTCATACCAAACCCGCGGAAGGCGCGGCATGACCGTCTGCCCATTACACGCGCGGTATGGCCTACCGGCCTTCCGCTTCACGTTTCACATTTCACTTTTCACGGCTCACCCATCATGGCATTAAAATGCGGCATCGTCGGCCTGCCCAACGTCGGCAAATCCACGCTCTTTAACGCGCTGACCAAGGCCGGCATCGCGGCGGAAAACTATCCGTTCTGCACCATCGAGCCCAATGTCGGCATAGTCGAAGTGCCGGATCCGCGGCTGGATACGCTGGCCGCGCTGCAAAAACCCGAGAAGGTACTGCCGGCGACGGTGGAGTTCGTCGACATCGCCGGGCTGGTGGCGGGCGCGTCCAAGGGCGAGGGGCTCGGCAACCAGTTTCTCGCCAACATCCGCGAAACCGATGCCATCGCCCATGTCGTGCGCTGCTTCGAGGATGAAAACGTGGTGCATGTCGCCGGCCGCATCAATCCGCTGGACGATATCGAGATCATCAACACCGAACTGGCGCTGGCCGACCTGGCGGCGGTCGAGCGCCAGCTCGCAAAATCCGTGAAGCTGGCCAAGTCCGGCGCGGACAAGGAGGCCACCCGCATGGTGGCCGTGCTGGAAAAATGCCGGGCCACACTCAACGAAGCGCGTCCGGTGCGGGCGCTGGACCTGTCGGCGGAGGAGCAGGCAGTGCTCAAACCGCTGTGCCTGATCACCGCCAAGCCGACGATGTATGTCGCGAATGTGCGCGAGGGCGGTTTCGTGGGCAATCCGCATCTGGATGCGGTGGTGGCGCTGGCGGCAGGGGAAAAAGCGCCGGTGGTGGCGGTGTGTGCCGCAATCGAAGCCGAGATCGGCGACATGAGCGATGAGGACAAGGCGATTTTCCTCGCCGACATGGGCATGACAGAGCCTGGCCTCAACCGCGTCATCAGCGCCGGCTACACCCTGCTCGGGCTGCAGACTTATTTCACCGTCGGCCCGAAGGAAGTCCGTGCCTGGACCATACACCGCGGCGACACCGCGCCGCAGGCGGCGGGGGCGATCCACACCGATTTCGAAAAGGGCTTCATCCGCGCCGAAGTGATCGCTTACGATGATTACGTCGCCGCGAAGACCGAACTGGCCGCCAAGGAGGCCGGCAAGATGCGTCTCGAGGGCAAGGACTACATCGTCAAGGATGGCGATGTGATGCATTTCCGCTTCAACGTCTGAAGTGCCGGCCGGGCGGCCGGCTCCAAAGTTCATATTGTCGACGCCCCCCCGCCGCTTTTTTGCCGCCAGCTTAAGGTCTATACTGCTGCGCATTGCAAGGCTGGCAATGAGGAGGCGATGATGCGCAATTTCTTCAGTCTGGCGCGCGCGATGCGCGTATTGGGTGGCGTAGCAACCGCACTGGCCCTCGGCGGCTGTGCAGGGATGGGCGGCGATTACCGCTCCGGGGTGGATACCGAAACCGTCATCAACGCCATCGAGCAGGACGATGCTTCAGCGTTGCGGGCAATGGTCAGTCGCGGCACGATCAGCGTCAATCAAAGGCTGCGGGCTCCCGGGTATTCCGGCGGCGCGCCGCTGATCGCACTGGCGGCCCGCGCCGGCTCCGTCGAAATCCTGCGCTACCTGATTGCCGCCGGTGCGGATATCAATGCCAGCACCCCCGTCAATGAAACCCCGCTGATGCTGGCGGCGTATTTTTACGGTGAGGGCGGCAGCGGCTCGGCCGACCGGCATGATGCCGCGGTGCGCCTGCTGGTCGAATCGGGCGCCAGCCTCGAGAATGTGCCGAACAATTACACCCCGCTGGCCTATGCCGCCTACAACAACAGGCAGCGCGCCCTGCGTTACCTGATCGAACGCGGCGCACGCCTGGATGCGGATGCCAGCGGCGGCATGGTGTATGTCAACACGCCGCTGATGATGGCGGCGATGCAGGGCCACCGCGACGTGGTGCGTGTGCTGCTGCTGGCCGGAGCTGATCCGCTGGTCCGCGTGCGCAACGGCCACACCGCCCGTGAATTTGCGCTGAAATACCGTCACTCGCATGTCGAACCGATGCTGGCCTGTGCCGAAAGCCTGCCTTCCGGCCTGCGTTATGCGCAGCATTGCGAGGGTCGCGTCGCCACGACGCGTTAAATTTTTTCCTGGAGCGCTGATTGCGGCTTCAGCGTGATGATCAGCACGCCGGCAAGTACCAGCGCCGCACCGGCGAGTTGCACCGGGGTCACGGCTTCACCGAGAAACACCCAGGCGAAGGCCATGGTGGCCAGCGGGCCGACGCAACCGACCAGTGAGACCTGGTTGGCGCCGATGCGTTTCAGGCCCTCGGCCATCAGCCACAGCGGCAATACCGTCGCAAACACCGCGAGTACTGCCACCAGCACATAAACCTGCTGTCCGACGATCAACGCCTGCACGGGGCGGATCGCGAAGAAATGCGCCATCACGAATCCGGTGGCGGTCAATGAAGCATAGGCCGAAAACCGCATCGCGCCGAATTTGTGCACCAGCCGGCTGCCGGCGACCAGATAGGTTGCGTAAGTGACGGCGCTGCCGAACACCAGTGCCGCGCCGAGGATGGTCAGCTCCAGCCGCTCGCCCAGTTGTGCTTCGGCGCTGAACACCAGCGCGATGCCGGCATAAGAGAGGCCCAGCGACAGCAGTTGCCGTCCGCGCAGCGGCTGTTTCAGGAAAACCGCCGACATCAGCAGCACCAGCGTCGGATAGAGATAGAGGATCAGCCGGCCGAAACCCGCCGAGATGTATTGCAGGCCGGCGAGGTCAAGAAAACTGCCGAGGTAATAACCGAGGAAGCCGAGCGCGATGATGCCGGCGATTTCGCGGGCGGTGAATGCCACGGCCGGCCGGCCCGCCCACCACGCCATCAGCAGGAACAGGGGGGCTGCAAACAGCATGCGCAGGGCGAGCAGCGTCATGGTGTCGACGCCATACTGGTAGGCGGCCTTGACCAGCACCGGTTTCGCTGAAAACGCGACCGAGCCCGCGAGTACGCAGGCGATGCCGATCAAGGCGTTGCGCCGGTGTTGTTGCGGATCCGGCACCGGTGAACTAGCGGCGGCGCCCGCCGCCGAGAATGGAGCCCAGCACGCCGCGGATGATTTCGCGCCCGACCTGTGAACCGATGGCGCGGGCCGCGCTCCTGGTCGCCAGTTCGATTGCGCCTTCACGCCGCCCGCCGCGCGGACCGGTGGAGCCGCCGAGCAGGCCGCCCAGCGCGCCGAGCAATCCGCCGCCCGAGTCACCTTGCGGAGCGGCGGCAGCGGTTTGCGCGGTTTGCTGATCCTGCACGCGCTGCATCAGTTTCTCGTAAGCGGATTCGCGATCCTCGACCTTGTCGTAGGTCCCGGCGAGCAGCGAGGCCTTGATGATGGCCGCGCGCTCCTCGGGGGTCACCGCGCCGAGACGGCTGCCCGGCGGCAGCACGAAGGCGCGTTCGACGATGCAGGGCCGGCCTTTTTCGTCGAGAAATGACACCAGCGCCTCGCCGACGCCGAGTTCGGTGATCACCGCCTCGACATCAAGCCTGGGGTTGGCGCGCAGCGTGGTCGCCGCACTTTTGACCGCCTTCTGGTCGCGCGGCGTGAAGGCGCGCAAGGCATGCTGCACGCGGTTGCCCAACTGGCCGAGTACGGTCTCGGGAATGTCCAGCGGGTTCTGTGTCACGAAGTACACGCCGACGCCCTTGGAACGGATCAGCCGCACCACCTGCTCGATTTTTTCGAGCAGGGCCTGGGGCGCATCGCTGAACAGCAGATGCGCTTCGTCGAAGAAAAACACCAGTTTCGGCTTTTCCGGGTCGCCGACTTCAGGCAGTTGTTCGAACAGTTCCGACAGCAGCCACAATAAAAATGTCCCGTAGAGTTTGGGCGAGTTCATCAGCTTGTCGGCGGCGAGGATGTTGATCACGCCGCGGCCCTTGCCGTCGGTCTGCATCAGGTCCTGGATGTTCAATGCCGGCTCGGCGAAAAACCTGTCGCCGCCCTGCTGCTCGATTTCGAGCAGGCCGCGCTGGATCGCGCCGATCGACGCCGCCGAAACGTTGCCGTACTGGGTGGTGAAGTTTTTTGCGTTTTCGCCGACATGCTGCAGCATCGCGCGCAGGTCCTTCAGGTCGAGCAGCAGCAGGCCGTTGTCGTCGGCGATCTTGAACACCAGCGTCAGCACCCCCTGCTGGGTGTCATTGAGATTGAGCAGCCGCGCCAGCAGCAGCGGACCCATTTCCGAAACTGTCGCGCGCACCGGGTGGCCCTGGGCGCCGAAGGCATCCCAGAACACCACCGGGCAGGCTTCATAAACAAAATCCGTGATGCCCAGTTGTTTGATGCGCTCCTCGATTTTTGGTTTGGGTTCGCCTTTTTGCGACAGGCCGGCGAGGTCGCCTTTGACGTCGGCCATGAACACCGGTACGCCGATTTTGGAGAAACCCTCGGCGATTCGCTGCAGGGTCACGGTCTTGCCGGTGCCGGTGGCGCCGGCGATCAGCCCGTGGCGGTTGGCAAGGCCGGGAAGCAGAAACAGATCTTCTGCGGATTTGGCGACAAGCAGCGGTGCGGCCATGACGGGTTCCTGATTTCGCTATGATAAAATTTCAACAATTCTAACGGGTTATCGGGTTTTTCAGGACATTCATGGCGGGACATTCGAAGTGGGCGAACATCCAGCACCGCAAGGGGCGGCAGGACGCCAAGCGGGGCAAGATATTCACGCGCCTGATCAAGGAGATCACCGTTGCCGCGCGCCTGGGCGGGGGTGACCCGGCGACCAATCCGCGGTTGCGGCTGGCGATGGACAAGGCCTACGACAACAACATGCCCAAGGACAACGTCGAGCGCGCGATCAAGCGCGGCACCGGCGACCTCGAGGGCGTCAATTACGAGGAAATCCGCTACGAGGGTTACGGCATCGGCGGCGCCGCGGTGATGGTCGACTGCATGACCGACAACCGCACCCGCACCGTGGCCGATGTGCGCCACGCCTTCACCAAGTACGGCGGCAACCTCGGCACTGACGGATCAGTCGCCTTCCTGTTCAAACATTGCGGGCAGATGGTGTTCGCGCCCGGCACCGACGAAGCCAGACTGATGGATGCTGCGATTGATGCCGGCGCCGAGGACGTGGAAACCCACGAGGACGGCAGCATCGAAGTCATCACCGGTCCCGCAGAGTTTTCCGCGGTGCGCAACGCGCTGGTCAAGGCCGGTTTCAAACCCGAGCTGGGCGAGGTGACGATGAAACCCACGACCGAAAATGTATTGACCGGTGACGATGCCCTGCGCATGCAAAAACTCCTGGACGCCCTCGAGGCTGTCGATGACGTGCAGGAGGTGTACACCACCGCAGTCCTCAACGAGCCCGCTTGAACGCGGCAACTCCTCTTCGTATTCTCGGCATCGACCCCGGACTGCGCGTCACCGGTTTCGGGGTCATCGAACAGAGCGGCCAGAAACTCGTCTATATCACCAGCGGCTGCATCCGCAGCGGCGAAGGCGAACTGCCCCAGCGCATCAAGGTCCTGCTGGAGGGTCTGCAGGAAGTGATCGCCAGCACCCGCCCGCAGTGCGTCGCCATCGAGCAGGTGTTCGTCAACATCAATCCGCAATCCACACTTTTGCTCGGCCAGGCCCGCGGTGCGGCGATCTGCGCCGCAGTGGCCAGCGCACTGCCGGTGGCCGAGTACACCGCGCTGCAGGTCAAGCAGGCGGTGGTCGGCGCCGGCAAGGCGAAAAAAGAGCAGGTGCAGGCCATGGTGCGGCGCCTGCTGAAACTGGCCGGCGATCCCAGTCCCGATGCCGCCGATGCGCTGGCCTGCGCGATCTGCCATGCGCACGGCGGTCAGGGTTATGGCGGGGTCGGCATGGGCCGGCGGCGGCGCGCGGGGCGACTGCGGTGAGCCGCATCCTGCTGGCCCGGGAACTGGGCACGGGCTTCGGCCATCTCGGGCCTTTTCTCGGGCTGGTGCCGCGGTTGCTCGCGCGCGGCCACAGCCTGCATGTCGCCGCGCGCGAGATTGCCGGTGCGGCGCAGGCGCTGGGCGAACTGCCGGTGGCGCTGCACCAGGCGCCCTTGTGCCTGAATACTTATGGCGGATTACAGGAGCCGCCGCTGAACTACGCCGAAATCCTGATGCGTTACGGCTATCTGGAGCCGGCAATGCTGCGGGCGATGATGGCGGCATGGGTTTCGCTGATCAGGGCCGTCGGTGCCGAAGTGGTGATCGCCGACCATGCGCCGACCGCGCTGCTGGCGGCGCGCAGCCTTGGTGTTGCGCAGGCCGTGATCGGCAGCACCTTCAATGTGCCACCGCCCGTTGCGCCCACGCCCAACATGCGGCCGTGGATGACCGTGCCGGCGGAACGTCTCGCCGACAGCGATCGCCGCGTGCTGGCGGTGATCAACCAGGTATTGCCGCCGGGCCGGGGATTGGGGGCCCTGCACCATATTTTTGCCGGAGCGGCATGCTTTTTTTCCGGTGTACCCGAACTCGATTCCTATATCCCGCGGCAACCCGCCGATTACCTCGGACTGCAGGCGCTGTCGACCGGCACTGCCGCCCCGGTGTGGCCGGAAGGTGCGGGTGAGCGGGTTTTTGCATATCTGCACGCCGATTACATTCATGTCGAGCGCAGCTTGCAGGCGCTGGCCGCCAGCGGCGCCCGGGTTCTGGTGCATGTGCTGGGCAATGGCGCGGCACTGGCCGCGCGGTACGGCAGCGAACGGCTGCAGTTTGCGCCGCAATTGCTCGATTTCCGGCGCGTGGTGGCGGAGTGCGGATTGTGCGTGTGCCACGGCAATGTCGGCACCACGCTGGGCATGCTGAAGGGTGGTCGCCCGGTGCTGGTGCTGCCCAAACACCTGGAGCATTACCTGATGGGCTGCGCGGTGATGCGCCTCGGCGCGGGAAGAGTGGTGCATCCCGACGATAAAACGCCGGATATCGCGTCCGAACTGCGCGCGATGCTTGGCGACGACAGCTTCCGCCGCAATGCGGCCGCGCTGGCGCAGCGTCATGCGGGGTCGTCTGTTGGTACAATGACCGAGCGGGCAGTTGCCCGCATCGAAATATTGGCCTCACAGGGAGCCGGACCCAGCGCATGATCGGCCGCGTATCAGGACGTTTGCTGACCAAACAGCCGCCGCAAATCACGGTCGATGTGAACGGCATCGGTTATGAAATCGACGTGCCGATGAGCACGCTCTACCAGCTGCCGGCGACCGGGGCCGAAGTCACTTTGTACACCCAGCTGATCGTGCGCGAGGATGCACACCTCTTGTACGGTTTTGCCACCGAAGCCGAGCGCGCGCTGTTCCGTCAGCTGATCAGGATCTCCGGCATCGGTGCGCGCACCGCCCTGTCGGTGTTGTCGGGCCTGTCGGTGGCCGAATTGCGCGAGGCGGTGCGCGGGCAGGACATCGCGCGCATGACCAAGATCCCCGGCATCGGCAAAAAAACCGCGGAACGGCTGCTGCTGGAGCTGCGCGACCGTCTCGATTTCAAGGTCGGGGATTCGTCCGCGGGCGGTGTGGCTGCGCCGGGTACCGGCGACATCGTCAACGCGCTGAGCGCACTTGGTTACAATGACCGCGAAGTGACCTGGGCGGTGGACAAGCTGCCGTCCGGATTGTCGGTGACCGAAGGCATCCGCCAGGCCCTGAAGCTGCTGTCTAAATCCTGAGGCCATCAAGCATATGATTGAAACCGACCGCCTGATTGCCGCCGCCCCCGCTTCCGCACAGGAAGAGGTGTTCGAACGCGCGCTGCGGCCCAAGGCGCTGGACGAATACGTTGGTCAGGAAAAAATCCGCGGCCAGCTGTCGATCTTCATCGAGGCGGCGCGCAAGCGCAGCGAGGCACTGGACCACGTGCTGCTCTTCGGCCCGCCGGGCCTCGGCAAAACCACGCTGGCCCACATCATCGCACGCGAGATGGGTGTCAACCTGCGCCACACTTCCGGGCCGGTGCTGGAACGCGCCGGCGACCTCGCGGCGATACTGACCAATCTCGAGCCGAACGACGTGTTGTTCATCGACGAGATCCACCGCCTGTCGCCGGTGGTTGAGGAAATTCTCTATCCGGCGCTGGAGGATTACCAGATCGACATCATGATCGGCGAGGGTCCGGCGGCGCGTTCGGTCAAGCTCGACCTGCCGCCGTTCACGCTGGTCGGTGCCACCACGCGCGCCGGGATGCTGACCAATCCGCTGCGCGACCGCTTCGGCATCGTGGCGCGGCTGGAGTTCTACACCACCGATGAGCTGACGCGTATTGCCGAACGTTCGGCGCGGCTGCTTGAAGTCGAAATCGATGGCGGCGGCGCGCGCGAAATCGCCGGCCGCTCGCGCGGTACGCCGCGCATCTCCAACCGCCTGCTGCGCCGGGTGCGCGATTTTGCCGAGGTGCGCGCCGAAGGACACATCACGCGCGCGGTCGCCGATGACGCGCTGAAAATGCTCGACGTCGATGCGGTCGGACTCGATGTCATGGACCGCAAGCTGCTGCAGGCGGTGATCGACAAGTTCGGCGGCGGGCCGGTCGGGGTCGAAAACCTCGCCGCGGCGATCGGCGAGGAGCGCGACACCATTGAAGACGTGCTCGAACCGTACCTGATCCAGCAGGGTTACCTGCAGCGCACGCCGCGCGGGCGTGTCGCCACCGCGGTGGCTTACCGCCACTTCGGGCTGGCGGCGCCGCGCAGCGACGGCGCGCGCGATTTGTGGGATGCCGGCGCCCCGGCGCCATGAGATATTTTATAACTATTTGTTTTAATTGAATAAATTGTCAAAAAGCCGGCCTCTGGCCGCAGCGCCTGCGACTGCCCCGAGGACTGCCGCCGGTACGTCGCGACCCGCCGCGCAGCTCTCCGCTACCCAACCCTTTTCCTGGCCGATCCGCGTTTATTACGAAGACACCGACGCCGGCGGCGTGGTGTTTTACGCGAACTACCTCGGCTTCATGGAACGCGCGCGCACCGAGTGGCTGCGCGCGCTGGGTTTCGAACAACCGGAGATGGCGGCGCAGGATGGTGTGCTGTTCGTGGTGAGCACGGTGAACATCAAATACCTCAAACCGTCGCGGTTCAACGACAGCTTGCAGGTCACCGTGGAAGTCGTTAACGTCGGCGGCAGCCGCATCCGGTTTTTGCAGAAGGTGCTGCGCGGGAAGGAGGAGATCGCGCGGGCCGAGGTCGCGGTCGTGTGCGTCAGCACCGACACCCTGAGGCCCGCCCGCATGCCCGACGCGATGCGCATGAAAATAGAACAAGACACAGGAACGGAAAATTGAACGCGACGCTGGCCCATGACATGTCCGTACTCAGCCTGATCACCGGCGCGAGCTTGCCGGTGCAGCTGGTGATGATCATTCTGCTGCTGTCGTCGCTGTTCTCCTGGTATTACATATTCCTCAAGATATTCACGCTGCGCCGCGCCGAGCGGCAGACCGCCGAGTTCGAGCGCCAGTTCTGGAGCGGCGCTGATTTGAAGGACCTGTTCCAGCGCGCGGTCAATGCGCGGGATTCGGCGGGCAGCCTGGAGCGCATCTTCGAATCCGGTTTCCGCGAATTCACCAAACACCGGCGCGAACCGGGCGTTGATGTGGCCGCATTGATGGACAGCACGCGGCGCGCGATGCGCGCCACCTACCAGCGCGAAATGGACAAGCTGGAATCCTCGCTGTCCTTCCTCGCCTCGGTCGGTTCGGTCAGCCCGTACGTCGGCCTGCTCGGCACGGTGTGGGGCATCATGAATTCCTTCCGCGGACTGGCCAATGTCGGGCAGGCGACGCTGAGCCATGTCGCGCCCGGCATCGCCGAAGCGCTGATCGCCACCGCCATCGGCCTTTTTGCGGCGATTCCCGCGGTGGTGGCCTACAACCGTTTCGCCGGCGACGTGAACCGGCTGGCGATCCGTTTCGACTCCTTCACCGAAGAATTCTCCAACATCCTGCAGCGGCAGGTGCACTAAGTGACTGCTTACGGGCACTGAGATGCTGATCGAAAAACGCAGCGGCCGCCGCCTGATGAACCAGATCAACGTCGTGCCGTACATCGACGTGATGCTGGTGCTGCTGGTGATTTTCATGGTCACCGCGCCGATGATGAACCCGAGCAAGGTGGACCTGCCGTCGGTGGGCAAATCCTCCGAGATCAAGGTGCCGCCGCTGCAGATCATGATCGACAAAAAAGGCGAGCTGACGTTTCGCGACCAGGACGGCAAGGCCGACCGCAAGGTGAAGTGGGACGAAATCATCGCCCTGATCAAGCAGAGGCAGGCCGGCAACCCGGATCAGGCGGTGGTGATCGCCGCGGACAAGGGCGTGCTCTATGAAAAAGTGGTCGAGGTCATGAACACGCTGCAGCAGAACAACGTGCAGCGGGTGGGCCTGCTGGTGCGCCCCGGTAACTAGTCAATGACTGCTGCCGCGATCAGCTCCCGCGAACAGGCCCTCGCCGGCGGGCTGGCTTTCGCGATGCACGTGCTGTTCCTGATCCTGCTGGTGTTCGGCGTCAGCTGGCAGCATCAGCAGATCGACACCGCGGTAGTCGTCGACCTCTGGCGTGATTTGCCGACGGCGCCGCCGGTCGCTGAAGCGCCGCCGCCGCCGCAGGTCAAACCGGAACCGCCGCCGCCCATGCCCAAGGTCGAAGCCAAGCCGCCGCCCAAGCCGGAACCGGCACCGGCGGCCAAGCCGGACATCGCGCTGAAGGAAAAACAGGAGAAGGACCGCAAGCTGAAGGAGCAGCAGGCGGCGGAGGAAAAGAAAAAGCTCGCCGCGGAAAAAGTGCGTGAAGAGGCGCTGCAGAAAAAGAAACTTGCCGAAGCCGAGGCGCTGAAAAAGAAACAGGCGGCGGAGGCTGCGGCGAAGAGCGCCGCTGCCGAAGAGCAAAAAGCGCGTGATGCGCTGGCCGCGCAACAGGCAGCGGCGGCAAAGCGGGAGATGGACAAGTACATGGACGGCATCCGTACCAAGGTCAAACGTTTTGTACTGGTGCCGCCCAGCCTGCAGGGCAACCCGGAGGCCGAGTTTGTCGTTACGCTGCTGCCCGGCGGGGAAGTGCTCGATGTGCGCCTCGCCAAGACCAGCGGCAACGCGGCCTATGACGCAGCGATCGAAAGCGCGATCCGCAAGGCGCAGCCGTTCACGGTGCCGGCGGGCAACGAGTTTCAGCAGTATTTCCGCCGTTTCACCATGGCTTTCCGGCCGGTTCAGTAATGTTTCTGCATGACAATGACAATGAACCCGGGCACAAACCGGCGGTCACACGGTTCAGAACCCCGTATCCAGTTGACGACATCCAATCAGAAAAAGATGAAAAATCTTAAAACAGCACTGTTATTTTTCGGATTGTTATTCCTCGCCCAGGCCGCATCGGCCCAGCTCCGCATCGAGGTCGTCGGCGGCGGCGCGACGCAGATTCCGGTGGCCATCGTGCCCTTCCGCGCCGAAGAGGGTCTGGCCCAGCGCCTGACGCCGGTGGTGGCGGCTGACCTTGCGCGCAGCGGCCTGTTCAAGATCGTCGATGCCGGGGGCATGAATCCGGTGCCCCACGAGCCCGAGCAGCTGAATTACGCGCAGTGGCGCGCCCGCGGCGCCGATGCCGTGGTGATCGGTTCCGTGACCAAGGCGCCGGACGGCCGTTATGACATCCGTTTCCGCGTCATGGATGCGGTCAAGCAGACCCAGATCGCCGGTTTTGTCTATTTCGCCACCGAAAACCAGCTGCGGCTGACCGCGCACAAGATCGCCGACGTCATTTACGAAAAACTGACCGGCGACACCGGCGTGTTCGCGACGCGCATCACCTATGTCGTCAAACGCGGCGCACGCTACGAATTGCACGTCGCCGATGCCGACGGTTTCGGCGCGCAAACGGTGCTGGCTTCGAACGAACCGATCATTTCGCCGGCGTGGTCGCCGGACGGCACCCGCCTCGCCTATGTGTCCTTCGAGCAGAAAAAACCGGTGGTGTACGTGCAGTCCCTGACCACCGGCAGCCGCCAGGCCGTGGCGGCCTTCCGCGGCAGCAACAGCGCGCCGGCCTGGTCGCCGGACGGCAAGAAGCTGGCGGTGACGCTGACCCGCGACGGCGGCTCGCAGCTGTTTCTGATCAATGCCGACGGCACCGGTGCGCCGGTGCGGCTGACGCAAAGCGCGGCGATCGATACCGAGGCCAATTTTTCGCCCGACGGCCAGTCGATCCTGTTCACATCGGATCGCGGCGGCGGTCCGCAGATCTACCGCATCCCCGTCAGCGGCGGCACGCCGCAGCGCGTGACCTTCGAAGGCAGCTACAACGTATCGGCGCGGCACAGTCCCGACGGCAAAAGTTTCACCTTCATCCAGCGCAACGGCAGCCGCTTCAATGTCGCGGTGCAGGATTTCGCGACGCGCCAGGTGCAGGTGCTGACCGAAGGCGGCGTCGATGAATCGCCGAGTTTTGCGCCGAACGGCAAGATCATCCTCTATGCGACCGAGGTGGGCGGCCGTGGTATATTGGCCGCCGTTTCCAGCGATGGTCGCATCAAGCAACGTTTCACCGCTGATGTCGGGGATGCGCGTGAACCTGCGTGGAGTCCCGTGGTCAATAAATAAATCCTCAGCAAAACCACCCCAGTCGACAAGGAGCTGAATCATGAAACGCATACTCGCGGCAGCACTGGCAACGGCGATACTCGCCGCCTGCAGCAGCACATCCACCAAGGAGCAGGACGCAGCCACGGTTGAAGACCGCGGCGGCGCCACGACCCAGCAGCCGGCGACCAAGCCGCCGGTGGCCAGCGGGCCGACCACCACGCCGCTGGATCCCAAGGGCGTGTCGTCGAACCCGCTGAAAGATCCCTCGAACCTGCTGTCCAAACGTAGCATCTATTTCGAACTCGACAGCAACATCGTCAAGGAAGAGTTCAAGCCGCTGATCGCCGCGCATGCGCGCTACCTGCAGCAGAACCCCGCCCAGAAAATGACCGTGCAGGGCAATGCCGACGAACGCGGCAGCCGTGAATACAACCTGGCACTGGGCCAGCGCCGCGCCGATGCCGTCAAGCAGATGATGTTGCTGCTCGGTGCGAAAAGCGAGCAGATCGAGACGGTCAGCTTCGGCGAGGAAAAACCCAAGGCGACAGGGCACGATGAAGCGAGCTGGGCCGAGAACCGCCGCGCCGACCTCGCCTATCCCAACGACTGATCCGGCGCATGGGGTCGCCTAAACTGCGCACGTTGCTGGGCGCGCTGATGTTCTGTTCCGGCGTACTGGCGACCGGGCCTGCGGCTGCGGGCCTTTTCGATGACGAGATTGCGCGCAAGCAGATCGCCGAACAGCAGAAACGCGTCGATGAACTGCGCCAGCAGAGCGACGGCCTGGCCGCGCGCCTCACCAAAATCGAGGACGATGCCAAGGCGCAGCCGGTACTCGCACTGGCCTCTGAAATCGAAAAGCTGCGCGAGGAAATGCGCAGCCTGCGCGGCCAGATCGAGGTGCTGGGCAACACCATCGAGGGCGTGTCCAAACGCCAGCGCGACATGTATGTCGATCTCGACCAGCGGCTGCGCCGTTTTGAGCAGCCGGGTGCGGCCATCGCGCCGGCGGCCGCTGGATCCGCTCCGGCCGCGGCTGGCGCGGAGGCGCCGAAAGCCGCCGTTGCGGCACCAGGCACGACAACCGGCGTCGACGAAAACGAGGCCTATGAGCGAGCCCAGGGCCAGCGCCGCATCGGCAATTACCAGGGCGCCATCACCGCTTTCCAGGGTTTTGTCGCCAAATATCCGAAAAGCACGCTGGCGCCGCGCGCCCAGTACTGGATCGGCGACTCGTACTTCAACCTGCGCGATTTCAGGAATGCGATCGCCAGCCAGCAGAAGCTGATCGCCGCCTATCCCGACAGCAGCTCGGTGCCCGATGCGCTGCTCAACATGGCAAGCTCGCAGCTGGAAGCGGGGGACACCGCCGCCGCGCGCAAGACCATGGACGGCCTGATTGCGCGTTACCCGTCTTCCGAAGCGGCCGAAAAGGCGCGCCGCCGCGTCGCCAACCTGCGCTGAGCGGCAGCAAAGCGCCGGGTTTTCCGGCAGAATCCGGCAGTGAACCCGACCACCACCGAACAACCCGCACCCGTGGTAACGGATGCGGCAGCCGCCGCGACGCTGCGCGTCACCGAAATCTTTTTTTCGCTGCAGGGTGAAACCAGCCGCGTCGGCCTGCCCACGGTATTCGTGCGCCTCACCGGCTGTCCGCTGCGTTGCGGTTATTGCGACACCGCCTATGCCTTCCATGGCGGCGAATCAATGGCGCTGGACATGATTCTCGAACGTGTTGCCGCCTACGGCGCGCGCCAGGTCACGCTGACCGGCGGCGAGCCGCTGGCGCAGAAACACGCGCCGCTGCTGCTGCGCCAGCTGGCCGACGCCGGTTATTCGGTGTCGCTGGAAACCAGCGGCGCGCTCGACGTGTCCGGGGTCGACGTGCGCATCTCAAAAATCCTTGACTTGAAAACGCCCGGTTCCGGCGAATCCGCGCGCAATCTGTGGGCCAACCTCGCGCACCTGACGCCGCAGGACGAGATCAAGTTTGTATTGTGCGACGAGCAGGACTATGACTGGGCGCGGCAGCAGCTGCAGCAGAGGAAGCTCGCTGCGATATGCCCGGTGCTGTTCTCGCCGGTGCACGACCGGCTTGAACCGCGCCGGCTCGCCGAATGGATATTGCGCGACCGCTTGCCGGTGCGCCTGCAGCTGCAGCTGCACAAGCTGCTGTGGGGCGAAGTTCCAGGACATTAGGATGGTGACTAAGTGACTAGGTGATTAGGTGATTAAGTCGATAGTGTCGAGCATCGCTTTCACCTAGTCACCTAATTACTAATTCACGTATAGAGCCATGACCAAAGCCGTCGTCCTGCTCTCCGGCGGACTCGATTCCGCGACCACGCTGGCCATCGCGCGCGAGGCGGGGCATGACTGTCATTGCCTGTCGATTGATTACGGCCAGCGCCATCGCTCCGAACTGGATGCCGCCGCGCGCGTGGCACAGGCGCTGGGCGCGGCGGCGCACAAGGTGGTGCGCATCGATCTCGGCGCCGTCGGCGGCTCGGCGCTGACCGACCGCGCCATTGCGCTGCCGGTGGACGGCGTGCGGCCGGGCATCCCGGTGACCTATGTGCCGGCGCGCAACACCATCATGCTTGCGCTGGCACTGGCGCATGCCGAAGTCAGCGGCGCGCAGCACATTTATTTCGGCGCCAACGCCGTCGATTACTCCGGTTATCCGGATTGCCGGCCCGAATACATGCTTGCGTTTGAACGGCTGGCGAATCTTGCCACCAAGGCCGCCGTCGAAGGCCGGCCGCTCAAGCTGCACACGCCGATCATCGAGCTCAGCAAGGCCGACATCATCCGCCGCGGGGTTGCGCTCGGTGTCGATTACGCGCTGACGGTGTCCTGTTATCAGGCCGATGCAGCGGGCCTCGCCTGCGGCGTCTGCGACTCCTGCCGGCTGCGCCGCGCCGGTTTTGAGCAGGCCGCGATTGCCGATCCGACCCGCTACAAATAAATCAATAAAAACAATAAGTTACGGAGAGTGCGCGGGGGCGCATTACACTCGCCGCAGGCGCAGTGGCGCAGCGGAGGAGCTTCATGGAGTTCAACGTACATCAGCAGGTGCTGGCGGCGGTATTTGCCATCGCCGTCGTGCTCGGCGCGATCGTCAACAAAACCAATTTCTGCACCATGGGTGCGGTGTCCGACTGGATCAACATCGGCGACAGCGGGCGCATGCGGGCGTGGCTGTTCGCCATTGCGATAGCGATGGCCGGTGTGGCCGCGATGGAGTCGGCGGGCATCGTCAATCTCGCCGGTGAAACCTTTCCACCGTATCGCAGCGCGAATTTCAGCTGGCTGCGTTACCTTGCCGGCGGCGCGATGTTCGGCATCGGCATGACACTCGCCAGCGGCTGCGGCAACAAGACACTGGTGCGCGTCGGCGCCGGCAACCTGAAGTCGCTGGTGGTTCTGGTGATCGCGTCGCTGATGGCGTACCTGATGATGTGGACGCCGTTTTACGAAAAAGCCTTCCATCCCTGGGTGTCGGCAACGGCCATCGATCTTGCGCGTCACGGCATGAACACGCAGCAACTCGGCACGGTGCTTTCCGGACTGTCCGGTTTGCCGCCTTCCCCCCTGCTCAATGCAGCCCTCGGCGGCGCACTGGCGCTGGGCCTGTTCATTTATGTATTCCGCTCGGCTGATTTTCGCGGCAGCCTCGACAATATATTGGGCGGCGCGGCGGTCGGGCTCGCCGTGCTCGCCGGTTGGTACCTGACCGGCGGGCCGCCGGGGCAGGCGTGGAAGGAATACGCCGAATTTGCAAGCCAGGTGCCGAGCCGCGTCCAGGTGCAGTCCTACACCTTCATCAGTCCGATGGGCGACAGTGTGCGTTACCTGTTGAGTCCGGATAACACCGCCTTGATCAATTTCGGCGTGATGGCGCTGTCCGGAGTCATTGCAGGCTCGTTCATTTATGCGTTGATTACAAAGAGCTTTCGCGTCGAATGGTTTGTTTCGTTCAAGGATTTTGCCAATCACGCGGTGGGCGGCGTGTTGATGGGGGTCGGCGGCGTGCTGGCGATGGGATGCACGGTCGGGCAGGCGATTACCGGCATGTCGACGCTTGCCTTGGGCTCGCTGCTGACTTTTTTTGCCATTGTCATTGGCGCTGCTGCGACCATGAAATACCAGTACTGGCGCATGATGCAGGAGGCCTGAGCGCGCACCGGCGGATTCAGGGGGATGACTTGGTTGACCCCCATGCCCGTCACGGTTAAAATTCGCCCCTTTTTGGGAGGTTAGCTCAGCCGGTAGAGCAGCGGACTTTTAATCCGTTGGTCGCGAGTTCGAATCTCGCACCTCCTACCAGTTCCGGCACAAGGGGTCAGCTCAAAAGGCTGGCCCTTTTTCTTTTTGTCGCGGGAAAAACGCGGGGAGCCGGCGGATCAGAGCCATGGTTTACCCAAAAGCCCGGGGCGTATGTGCGTTTCCGTACGGAAGGTCAGGCCGGCCGATGAGATAAGCATAAAACGATGCGGCGGTTGGTGGGCCGGCATCCCGATGGAAAATCCGCACCCAGTCCCAGGCGCCATAAAACCAGCATGTACGACAAACTTAAAACGAACCGGACGCAGTATCGCGTCCGCGATCCGGTACGAACAGCCCGCGGGGAAGGTGTCATCAAGTTTGTCTTTCCGCGCAGCCGCAATGGCAGGATCGCCTATGCGGTAAATTTTGCCAATAAACGCCTGGGCGTCATTTTTCACGAAAATGAACTTGCCCCCGGCTCCAAAGGATCCCGGCACATCTGACCTGATCGTTTTTTGGCGCTGCATCGTCGGGTCAACGCTCCGTGCTGTGCTGACCAGGGTTCAGTGGCGCCTTATGTGTGTTGCCGCACATGTGGCCGGCCGACAAGGGGCTAAAGTCCGCCCCCGGTGATGTCCGTGGCGGTTTGGGCACAACTTTTCCCTTTTCGGGTTATCCGTTGAATCGAAGGCGCGCGGCGTGACCTATTGCATCGGTGTTCTCCTTGACCAGGGACTGATCTTTGCCTCCGACTCGCGGACGAATGCGGGCATGGACAACATCGGAAAATTCTCCAAGATGACGGTGTTCGAGCGTCCGGGCGACCGGGTCATTGTGTTGCTGAGTTCCGGCAATCTTGCCGGAACCCAGGCCGTGATCGGCGTGCTCAACCAGCGTTGCGATGCCGGCGACTCAACCCCGAATCTCTGGGGCGCACGCACCATGTTCGATGCTGCGATGCTGGTATCCGACGCCATGCGTGATATCGAACAAAGGGACGGCGCATACCTGCAGGAAAGCGACATTATTTTCAATTCCTCGTTCATCCTGGGCGGGCAGATCGGCAACGAACGATTGCGATTGTTCCGGATTTATTCCGAGGGCAATTTCATCGAGGCGGGAATCGACACCCCGTTTTTCCAGACGGGTGAAACCAAATACGGCAAGCCGATCATCGACCGTGTCATCACGCCCTCGACACCGCTTGCGGATGCCACCAAGTGCGTGCTGGTGTCTTTTGATCTGACCATGCGCAGCAACCTGTCGGTTGGCATGCCGATCGACCTGATGTGTTACGAATTGGACAGTCTTAAAGTCGACCATCAGCGGCGCCTGGATAACGGCGATGCTTACTTCACCGCACTAAGCCGCGATTGGGGTGACGGCATGAAACAGGCGTTTCGACATCTGCCGGATCTGCACTGGTGATCTGCAGTTTTGCGCTATGTGCGACAGCGCACAGCTTGCGCCGGGGCGGGGATAAACAATCAACTGGCCTAACGCCAAAACATCCTGCCAAGGAGCCCGCCCGATGAAACACATGCTTCCGCCCTTGCCTTACGGCCCTGCCGCTCTGGAGCCGCATATCGATGCGCGCACCATGACGCTGCATCACGACATGCATCACGCGTCCTATGTGGAAAAGCTCAATGCAGCACTGGAAAAGTTTCCGGAACTGCAGGAGCGCACCCCGACCTGGCTGCTGCGCAACCGGGGGAAAATACCCGAAGCGGCGCGTACTGCCGTGCACAACAACGCCGGAGGACATGTCAATCACAGCATGTTGTGGCGGGCGATGTCGCCGCAAGGCGGAGGAGAACCGTCGGGTGTGCTGGCCGATGCGATCCGGCGTGATTTCGGCAGCTTTGACGGGTTCAAGGTTCGTTTTAACGATGCCGGCGGCAAGCTGTTCGGCTCCGGGTGGGTTTGGCTGGTCAGCGTCCGGCAGGACGGCGGGAAACTGCAGGTGGAAACCACCACAGGTCACGACAATCCGCTGACCCAGGGCCACTTTCCGCTGCTGGTCAACGATGTCTGGGAGCATGCCTACTATCTTAAGCATCAAAACCGGCGGCCTGAATATCTGGAAGGCTGGTGGGCGGTTGCAAACTGGGAAGAGGCTGCGCGCCGGTTTGAGCTGGCCAGGGCTTCAGCGGAAGAAGAACTGCAGGACGAGGCCGGACTGGCGGTTGCGACGATGG
Source organism: Burkholderiales bacterium (assembly GCA_019749945.1). Classification (GTDB taxonomy): domain Bacteria; phylum Pseudomonadota; class Gammaproteobacteria; order Burkholderiales; family SG8-41. The sequence continues at coordinate 47,803 of JAIEPF010000002.1, read as the reverse complement.
CGTGAGCCATCCGGCTGCATGGTCATGATCCACGCCCGCTTCTTCAGATGGACAGCCGGACTGCTGCTTGCCCCCGTCCTGCTGATTGTTTTATTGATCGCAATTTTTGGCTGGAACTGGCTGCGCGGTCCGATTGAGCGCATGACCCTGGAAAAAACCGGGCGCGAGCTGGCGATCAACGGCGACCTCAGGATCAAGTTTGGCTGGCCGCTGCCCCGCATCCGCGCCGGCATGGTGACTTTCGCCAATCCTGCCTGGGCCAGGGAAAAATACATGGTCACTGCCGACATGGTGGAAATCACGGTTGATTTCCCGCAACTGATCCGGCAAAACTTCGTGCTTTCCGAAGTGTGGTTGCAGCGGCCGGTGGTTTATCTGGAGCAAAGCAGCGAAGGCCGCAAGAACTGGCTGCTCGACCTCAAGCAGCAGGACGAAGGTACGCGTATCCGGGTTGACCGGCTGACGCTGGATCAGGGAATGCTCGGCTACGACGATGCCGGGGCCAAAACCAGCATCCGCTCCGAACTGTCGACCAGCCATCAATCGGGCGCCATGACTGATACAGGCGTGGTTTTCAGCGCCCGCGGGCAATACCGTGGCCTGCCGCTCAAGGCCAACGGCAGCGGAGGCGGCGTCCTGGCCATGCGTGACGAAAGCATGCCTTACCCCCTGAAAATCGACGTCATCGTCGGCCGCACCGGTGTCAGGGCTGACGGGACGATTACCAGCCTGCTCAAATTCTCTGCCATCGACATGCGTATGGACCTGCGTGGAGACAGCCTCGATCAGCTTTATCCGCTGCTCGGCATCGTGTTTCCGGCAACGCGCGCTTACGCCACCAAGGGGCGTTTGCTGCGCAGCGGAGATACCTGGCGTTATGAAAGATTTTCGGGGCGCATCGGCGACAGCGATATTGCCGGGACGCTGACGGTGGATGCCGGGGGCAAACGTCCGGCGATGAAAGCGGATCTGGTTTCCAATATTCTTGTTTTCGAAGACCTGGGGCCGATCATCGGTTCGCGACCCGGCAGCGTGGCGCGGGCGGTTGAAGCAACAGTGGATCCGGTGGCGGGTTCAAGCCCCGGCACCGTCGCCCCTGAGCCGGCAGTGCCGGCCACAGGCCGATCTGCGCGGAACCGCGTGCTGCCCGACCTCCCGTTCAAGACCGATCGCTGGGACAGCGTCGATGCGGAGGTCACGCTGAAAGTCAAGAAGATCCGCCATGCGGCGGCACTGCCGCTCGAAGACCTGGTTACCCATCTGAGCCTGCGTGATTCGGTGCTGACACTGGATCCGCTCAATTTCGGCATTGCCGGCGGTGAACTCAAGGCCGTGATTTCCCTGGACGGACGCCGGGACCCGGTACAGGCAAACGCCCGGATAAGGGCGAGAAAAATTCTCATTGCCCGGATGTTTCCGACAATTGAACTGAGCCAGACCAGCATCGGCGAGATTAACGGCGATTTCACTTTTGCGGGGAAGGGCAATTCGGTGGGGCGCATGCTGGCGACTGCCAATGGCAAAGTGGGGCTGGTTGTCGCCAATGGTGAAATCAGCAGGTTGATGATGGAAAAAGCCGGCTTGCACATTTGGGAAATACTGGAACTGAAAGTGACCGGCGACAAGCTGATCAAGCTGCATTGCGGCGTTGCCAATTTTGATGTCAAGGCGGGCGTCATGCACGCCGATGCGCTGGTGCTCGACACTGCGGTCACCACCATCATTGGTACGGGGACGATTGATCTGGACCAGGAGAAACTCGATCTGACGTTGAACCAGAAAACCAAAAACACCAGCCCGTTGGCATTGCGCAGTCCGATCCATGTTCGCGGCAGCCTTGCCAAACCCGATGTCGAAGTCGACAAGGGGCGCATCGCTGCCCGGGGGTTGGGGGCAATCGCTCTGGGCCTGGTCAATCCGCTGCTGGCGTTGATCCCGCTGATTGATGCCGGTCCTGGGCAGGACAGTGATTGCGCACAACTGGTCCGGGATGCCAGGCGGATGCAGTCGCCGGCGGTGCAAAAAACGAGCCCCCGGTCATGAGCATGGGCCGGAGGCTCTGACCTGCCGAACTTCCTCAGGGGTAAAGAAGCGGCAGGTGCAGCGAAATTATCGCCCGGCTTTTCGGGCGGATCTGTACGTTACTGAACATAACTTCAAGGTGAAGACCATGAGTCTGGGAACCATACTGCTGGTTGTATTAATCCTGCTGTTGATTGGCGCTTTTCCGGGCTGGTCGCACAGCAAAAGCTGGGGCTACGGCCCGAGCGGAGGTTTGGGGTTGGTCGTTATTGTGCTCATCGTGCTGCTGTTGATGGGACGGTTGTGACAGGCGGTCCCCGCTTTGTTTACGCCAAGGCGGCATCGCTCACGATTTTCGCTTTAATCAGCGCAGGGCTGCTTGCGCTGACGGCTTGTGGCGATTTTGCCAGGCTGCCGGTCTCGGCGGGCACGGGAGCACAACCCGCGCTGCCGCCGCCGCAGCAGACACTGATTCCGACGGTGCATATCGCACCGGCCAGAGGCTGGCCGGGTGGCGCAACGCCACAATCGGCGCCGGGCACACAAGTGGCTGCGTTTGCCGACGGATTGGACCACCCGCGCTGGCTATATGTGCTGCCCAACGGCGATGTGCTGGTGGCCGAGACCAACGCTCCGCCCAAGCCCGGGGCTGAGTGGAGCATCCGGGGCTGGCTGATGGGTGTGGTGATGAAAAGGGCGGGAGCCGGCGTGCCCAGCGCCAATCGCATCACGCTGCTGCGCGATACCGATGGCGATGGCCGGGCGGATTTTCGATCGGTGTTGCTGGAGGGGTTGAACTCACCTTTCGGCATGGCGTTGATCGGTAACGATTTTTATGTAGCAAACTCCGATGCAGTGCAGCGCTTTCCCTATGCGGCTGGTGACACGCGCATTACGGCGCCGGCCATCAGAGTGGTGACTTTGCCGGCAGGCCCGATCAATCACCACTGGACCAAGAATCTCATCGTCAGTCCGGACGGCAGCAAGCTGTACGTGACTGTGGGTTCAAACAGCAACGTGGCCGAACGCGGCATGGCGCTGGAAGCGGCGCGGGCGGCCATCTGGGAGGTGGATATCAGGAGCGGTACTCACCGGATTTTCGCTTCCGGTCTGCGCAACCCGAACGGCCTCGCCTGGGAACCACTCAGCAAAATGCTGTGGACGGTGGTCAATGAGCGGGACGAGCTGGGCAGCGATCTGGTTCCCGATTACATGACCTCAGTGCGCGACGGAGGTTTCTACGGCTGGCCATACAGCTATTACGGCCAGCACATTGATGAGCGCGTGCAGCCGCAGCAACCGGAGCTCGTGGCCAAAGCGATTGTCCCGGACTATGCCTTGGGTCCCCATACCGCTCCGCTGGGTCTGGTGCATTCAGCCGGTAATATGCTCCCGCCCGCTTTTGCCAATGGCATGTTCATCGGCCAGCACGGCTCGTGGAACCGGCGGCCGCACAGCGGCTACAAGGTGATTTTTGTGCCCTTCGAAAACGGCAAACCCTCCGCTGACGTCCCGCTGGATGTGCTGACGGGTTTTCTCAGCGCGGATGGCAAAGCTTACGGCCGCCCAGTCGGGGTGGCTCTCGACAGGCAGGGCGCGCTGCTCGTGGCTGACGATGTGGGCAATGCAGTCTGGCGCGTGAGCGCGCAGCGTTGAGCCGTGCGCAAGGAAAATGGGCCGGGACTTAAGCAATGATTTTTCTTGAATCAGGGTTGTATCTTCGTGTCGAGGAAATGGAAAACGGCCCGAAGCCGTTACCGCTGAACAGCGGATTTTCGACGTTTCGGGCATACCGCGCACTGGGGGTTTACAGCCCCGCGGAAACCAGCGAGGCCTACTTCGTACTTTCCAATGATCGTAATGAGGTCTGGTTCATCTGCAACCGGCATTTTCGAACCTATGCCCTGATGCCGACAGAAGACAGATTCTTTATCACGATCAAGGATTCGCAAGTGAAAGCGGCCGCCAATAAAAACGCACAAGCCTTTTTTGCGCCGCAAAAACCCGGGCACGGTTCGGTTGACAAACAAACCACGATTCACAAGGAGGCTATTCATGGCAAAAACCAAAGTCAGTAAAATTGCTGAGGCCAATCTGACCGGTCTCGCCCCGTCTCCATCCGCCGCAAACCGTTCCGAACAGGCAGCGCCAGTGCTTGCCCGGGAGCCGGGCGATACGCTCACCACCAATCAGGGATTGCGCATCAGCGACAACCAGAACTCGTTGCGCGGAGGTGCGCGCGGGCCAACACTGCTGGAAGACCACATCCTGCGTGAAAAGATCATGCATTTTGACCATGAACGCATTCCAGAGCGCGTGGTGCATGCACGCGGCGCCGGTGCACATGGCGTATTTGAAGTGTACGAGTCCATGCGCAAATTCACCAAAGCCGGTTTTTTGCAGAATCCCAAGGTGAAGACGCCGGTTTTTGTACGTTTTTCCACTGTCGCCGGATCCCGCGGCTCAGCCGACACCGCGCGCGATGTGCGCGGGTTTTCGGTGAGGTTCTACACCGGTGAGGGCAACTTCGATCTGGTCGGCAACAATATTCCGGTATTTTTTATTCAGGATGCGATCAAGTTTCCCGATCTCATTCATTCGGTCAAGCCGGAACCGCATAACGAAATACCGCAGGCTTCTTCCGCCCACGATACTTTTTGGGATTTCATTTCTCTGGTGCCGGAAACGACTCATGTCCTGATGTGGGTCATGTCGGACCGGGCCATTCCACGCAGCCTGCAGACCATGGAAGGTTTCGGCGTGCATACCTTCCGCTTCATCGACGAGGCGGGCAAATCCTCATTCGTCAAATTTCACTGGAAACCCGTGCTCGGCGTGCATTCCCTGGTCTGGGATGAGGCGGTCAAGCTGGCCGGCAAGGATGCGGATTACCACCGGCGCGATTTGTGGGAGGCCATAGACCAGGGCCTTTACCCGGAATGGGAGTTCGGCGTGCAGATCGTGCCCGAGAAAGACGAACACAAGTTTGACTTCGACCTGCTGGACGCGACAAAACTGATTCCCGAGTCATTGGTGCCGGTGCAGATCATCGGCAAGATGACGCTGAACCGTAACACCGACAACTATTTTGCCGAGACCGAGCAAGTGGCGTTTCATCCCGGGCACCTCGTGCCTGGCATCGACTTCAGCAACGACCCCCTGTTGCAGGGCCGGCTGTTTTCCTACACCGACACCCAGCTCTCGCGCCTGGGCAGTGCCAATTTCCACGAAATTCCCATCAACCGTCCGCTCGCCGCGGTGGATAACAACCAGCGTGACGGCCAGATGCGGCAGACCATCGTCAAAGGCAGGGTCAGTTATGAACCCAACTCCCTGGGCGGCGGTTGCCCGATGCAGCGACCCTGGGAGCAAGGCGGCTTCGTTAGTTATGCGCAGCCGATGGACGGTGAAAAGGTCCGCGTACGCAGCGAGAGTTTCGCCGACCATTTCTCACAGGCGGCGCTGTTCTGGCGCAGCCAGGCCAAGTGGGAACAGGATCATATTGTTGCGGCGTTCTGCTTCGAATTGGCCAAACTTACCGTTGCCACAGTGCGCGAGCGGATGGTTTCCAACCTGACACAGGTTGATGCAACTCTTGCACAGCGGGTGGCTGAGGGTTTGGGTATGGCAGTTCCGAAGCCGCCTGCCGGAGCAAAGGGAGTTCCGCGCACCGACAAACCTGCCGTGGATCCTGCTTTGAGCATGGCCAATAGCCGCAAGGATTCCATCGTCGGGCGCAAGGTCGCGGTGCTGGTGGCGGACGGTGTTGATGGCACGGTGATCGATACGGTGCGCAAATCATTACAAGCGGGGGGTGCGGGCATGAAATTGATTGCCACCCGATTGGGCGAGGTCAAAAGCAAGGCAGGCAAGATGATCAAAGTCGATCACAGCCTGCCTACTGTGGGGTCGGTGCTGTTCGACGCGGTGTTTGTTCCGGGCGGCAAAACCAGCGCGGAAGCCCTGAGTGCCGACGCCAATGCCGTGCTGTTCGTGAAGGAGGCTTATAAACATGGAAAAACCATCGCGTCCAGCGACGAAGGCGCAACATTGATCGCCAAAGCGGCGCGTTCAGCCGGTACGCCGGACGGGAAGTTTCAGGGGCCGGGCGTCATTGCCGCGTCGGGCAAGTCGGTCAACGAGGTTTTCACCAAAAGCCTGGTTGCAGCCATTACCAGTCACCGCTTTGCCGAGCGCCCTGACCTGGATTCGATCGTGGCATAACCGGTTGGTAATCCGTGAAAACAACAAACCTTTCCAGTCGACGTCACAACATGGTGAATCCGGAAGCTGCGCCATCAGGTATTGCCGCCGTGCCTGGTGACGGTGCCTGTGTGCGTTCCCGTGTTTATGATGGTGTGCTCGTTTACATGCGTCTGCTCCGAGCCGCAGCCAATGCATGGTCAGAACATCGCGCAGCAAGCATGGGCGCGGCACTGGCTTTTTATGCCACTTTCTCGATTGCTCCCATTCTTGTCATCACAATCGCCATCGCTGGTGTCGTTTTTGGCGCTGAGGCAGCGCGCGGCGAAGTGGTTGCACAGTTTCAGGGATTGACGGGCGAGAGCGGGGCGGAAACGATACAGAGCCTTCTCGCGGGGGCGTACAACTCGGGCCTGGGTTTATGGGCAAGCGTCATCGCAGGAATCACCTTGCTGGTGGCAGCGACCAGCGTATTCGCGGAATTGAAAAACAGCCTTGATGTCATCTGGGGAACACAAATGCTGGCACGCAGCGGGATCATTGACCTCGTGCGCGGTCGCCTGCTCAGCTTTGGCCTCATCCTGACCATCGGATTTCTGTTGCTGGTTTCGCTCGGAATCAGCGCAGTGCTGGCCGCCCTGCAGAAGTACTGGAGCGGTTCGTTCACGGGCACAGGATGGTTGCTCGAGGGGCTCAACTCCTTGTTCTCATTTATTGTGGTTTTCGTGTTATTTGCCTCAATCTACAAGTGGTTGCCGGAAGCAAGGATAGCGTGGCGTGATGTCGGCATAGGTGCTGCCGTTACCGCCGTGTTGTTTACCCTGGGGAAATTTCTGATCGGGCTCTATCTGGGCAACAGCCAGCTTGCTGCCGGTTTTGGTGCGGCCGGCTCTTTGGTCGTGATTCTGCTGTGGGTGTATTACTCATCCCAGATCTTTTTTATGGGAGCCGAACTGACCCATGTCTACGCTGAATATAGAACTGCCCGAAGCAGCGGGCGCTGATCGGGTATGAACCCATGGTTTTACAGGATACCGCCGCTCCCCGGTCTTGCCGAGCCCAGCAGAAGCAGGGTTATGTGTCCCAGCGAACGGAATTGCGGGACGATTTAACGCATCTTGACGGGCATCCGAAAGTAGCTGCCGTCCCGCAGCGGGTCGGTTTTCGTTAAATCAAATAAAGGAATTCCCATGAAGTATTTGATATTGTTTCCGGCGTTGTTCGCAGGCTTGGCATTGACTGCCTGCGACCGGCCTACTGTAGTGACACCGGCTGTGGTTGTGCCGACTCCGGGTCCGGCCGGCCCGACAGGTGCGACCGGTGCCACCGGCGCACCCGCTGAGAAAGGCGCAACCGGAAACACCGGCGCGACCGGCGCGACGGGGAGCACCGGTGCTTCGGGTGAGCCCGGGAAAAGCGGCGGCAGCACCGTGATTATTGTCCCGCCCGAACCCGCACGCTGAGTTTTCTGAAGCAGGGCATGTCCGCTCCAGCCGGTTTCAGGTGGAGCGGCTTTTTATTTGCGCCCGACGGTGACCAGCAGGATGACGCCGATCACGATCGCGCCGGCACTGACGATCAGCGGGACATTGACTCTTTCCTTCTCCTGCACCTTCAGTTCGATCGGACCCAGTTTCACGCCGGTGGTTTCCTTGGTGTAACTGAAACCGCCGTAGGCCAGGCCAAGGGCGCCGGCCACGATCAGGACTATGGCGATCATTTTTACGGGATTCATTTGTGGAGTCTCCGAGGTTGGTGAAAAAACGGGTTGTGGTTCATTTCGCAAACTGCAGGCTGCGCGCCTCCCCGGCACAGAAAATTGCAAGGTTTTCGAGTACGAGTTGCACCGCGCGATTTGCCGCCACGACACTGCCGCGGGGATCTTCGCTCGCCACCGGAACAGCCGCATCAAACTCGCGCCAGGCGAGTACGCGCCGTGTTTTTTCCTCGACAAGGTATGCGCGCAGCGTGAAGCGCGCGCGACCCGGCAGGGTGCGGAAATCCTGTTGCAGCCGGATGATTTCGGTGTCGAGCCGCAGCTCGCCGCTCGCCGTGCCCGGCTTCTGCACCACGGCGCGGAATGCACCGGTGTTTTCGATGGCGGCGACCAGCAGCGGCGTCAGCATGCGCGCCGGCGGGTCTATCCATGCGCTGCCTGCGAAGTGCTCCAGCTTGTGGGTTTCGCGTATATAAATCATGCGCGGGCTGTCAAAACCGGCGGCGGCGTGCGGGGTATTGATGGTCAATGTCGGTGCATCGGCGGGGACGGCTGCCGTCCCGGTGATTGCCGGCCCGTCCAGCGTGTAGAAGAACGTCTGCGGCGCCGCCGACGGCTGCAGCGCACTGCATGCGCAGAGGGTGACGAGAGCAATGCCTGCGGCAGCGAGCCGGAGGCCGCGCCGGATGTGCAATCTGATCATTGTCTGGAGTCTCCGCTGGTGCGTTCCCCCGGTCCCGGCGGAACCGGCTGGCGACCGAAAAGAAAGCCGCGCGGGTCGCGCTCGGTCTGCTCGGTGAGGCGGCGCAATGAAGTCGCCAGAGTGGCGAGTTCGCCGAGCAGTCGCTCCAGTTCGGGCAGTGTTTCCGTGGTGAAGCGTTTGATATCCGCGCCGGCGGAGTCAACCACCTTCCCGGCGCTGGCGCTGGTGCGGGCGACCCCGATCCCCATTTGTTCAATGGCATCGGCGCCGCGCCCGATGCGCTCGATCACCGGGCCGGCCTCGGCGCTCAGCCGCGACGCGTTTTCGAAAGTGCGCACCGCATGGGTGATGCCGGTGTCGATGCTGTCCTTGCGTGCCGCAACGGTGCGTGCCACGGCGGCGATGTCGGCAAGCGCACTTTTGAACGCCGCCTGGTTTTCTTCGCTGAGCAGCGTATCGATGTGACCAGAGGTGCTGTCCAGTTTCGCCAGGACATTGGTCAGCACGTTTTCCAGCCGCGCGCTGAGCGAGGGTTTGGTCAGGATCACCGGATACTGCTCCGGCGCGACGGCCTGCAGTAGCGCTGCATCACGGGCGCCGCCGCTCAATTCGACATAGGCGATGCCGGTCAGACCCTGGGTTTTCAGCACGGCGACGGTGTCCACCTTGACCGGCGTGCCGCGCTCGATCGCGAACAGCAGCCGCACACGTTCCGGGTTGGCGGGATCGAGCCGGATATCCCGCACCTTGCCCACATCGACGCCGCTGTATTTGACCGGCGCGTTCAGATTGAGGCCTGAAACCGACTCGTCCAGGATCGCCAGATACAGATCGTATTTTTTCTGCAGCGTGCCGCCCGAGGCGAGCCACAGCGCGCCGCCGATCAGTGCGGCGCCCAGAACGATGACGAACGCCCCGACGATGGTGTAGCTGACTTTAGTTTCCATTATAAAGTATTGTTTTTAAACATTATTTTTTGCTTTTGCCGGTCCTGTGCCGCCCTGCTGCGCGGCCCGTCGAAAAAGGGGCGGATCGCGGGGTGATCCATTTGCGCGAGCTCGGCCATCGAGCCGACGCCCTGCACCCTGCCCCCGGCGAGTACGGCAACGCGGTCGGCGACCCGCCACAGCAGATCGAGGTCGTGGGTGATCATGACGATAGTCAGGCCGAACTGGTCGCGCAGCCTGCACACGAGTTCGTCGACGCCGGCGGCGCTTTCCGGGTCGAGACCTGCGGTCGGCTCGTCGAGAAACAGCAGTTCCGGGTCGAGCGCCAGGGCGCGGGCGAGGGAGGCGCGTTTCATCATGCCGCCGCTCAATTCCGACGGATACTGTGCGGCAACCTCCGGTTTGAGGCCGGTCATGGCGATTTTCCAGCCGGCCAGTTCATCGATCAGCGCATCGTCGAGCCGGGTGTGTTCGCGCAGCGGCAGACCCACGTTTTCCCTGACCGTCAACGCGCCGAACAAACCGCCGTGCTGGAACATCACGCCCCAGCGCTGGCGCAGTGCGAGTGCTGCGCCGTCGGCAATCTGATGCAGGTCAACACCGAGCACCCGGATCGAGCCCGAGTCGGGGCGCTGCAGCAGGATCATTTCACGCAGCAGGGTGGATTTGCCGGAGCCGCTGCCGCCGATCACCGCGAATATTTCCGCGCGCCGCACTTCGAGGTCAAGTCCGTCGTGCACGACATGGTCGCCGAAACGGGTCGAGACCCGGCTGAGTTCGATGACTGGATCGTGCGTCTGCGTTTTGTTGTTCAAGTTACAGATCCAGCGCGCTGAACGCGACGGAGAACAGGGCGTCGGCGACGATCACCAGGAAGATCGACTGCACGACGCTGCGCGTGGTCTGGCGGCCGACGCTGTCGGCGCCGCCCCTGGTGCGAAAACCCTGGAAACAGCCGACCATGGCGATGATGGCCGCGAACACCGGCGCCTTGCCGATTCCGATCATGAATGCCGTGACGCTGACGGCCTTGACGAAACGATCGAGAAAATCGCCGAAACCGACGCCCAGCTGCGCCTGTGCCATGATCATGCCGCCGAACACGCCGAGCACATCCGCGAATACGGTGAGCAGTGGCAGTGCGATCAGCAGTGCGAGGATTTTCGGCAGCACCAGCAACTCGAGCGGCGCGATGCCCAGCGTGCGCATGGCGTCGATCTCTTCGGTCACCGCCATGGTGCCGATCTGCGCGGCATAGGCGGAACCCGAACGCCCGGCGATGATGATGGCCGTCATCAGCGGCGCGAACTCGCGCAGCATCGACAGGCCGACCAGATCGGCGACAAAAATGTTGGCGCCATATTGCCGCAGCTGGTCGGCGCCCTGATAGGCAACCACGATGCCGAGCAGGAAGGACAGCAGTCCGACGATGGGCAGCGCGTCGAATCCGGCGCTGCGGATGTTGTAGAGGATGGGGCGCCAGCGGATGCGCTGCGGGTGCGTGATGCTGCCGGCCAGCACGGCAGCAGTTTCGCCGACAAAGCCGAGCAGTGCCGCCGCCTGTTCACGGGCCGCCGCAGCGTTCCGGCCCAGGGTTGCAAGGGTTGATAAAGGCGCGGCAACGGTGGCGGATGCATTTGCCGGACCCGCGGCCTGTTGCTCCGCGGTCTCCAGCAGCCTGGCGAAATCCGGATCCAAACCGCGCATTTCCACCGTGTGGCCCGCGTTGCGCAGCCGCCGCAGGAATTTTTGCAGCACCCAGGCGCCCGCGGTATCGAGCGCTTCGATGCGTGCGCCGTCAATGACCAGCGCTGATGCGGAGTCAGCGGGCGGTGTGTCCACGTCCGGCGCGTCCGTACCGATTCCGCGCGCCGTCCAGGACCCCGAAAGCAGGAGCCCCTGCGACGCCGGATCAGCGATTGCAGCGGATGCCAGCGATAAGGAGTCCATAGATGGACGGCAGGTTAAATCAAGGCGCCTGCGCGGTATGTGTGGAAGCGTACAGAGCGGCCTCGCCGGCGGGAAGCAATGGCGTCGACATGTTTTTCAAATAATCCCCGCGGCCGGTCTGCTATGTGTGGTTTCGTACAGAAGCTTGCGGCAGGCGGGCGGATAGTCGTTAAAAGGGCCGCCAATCCGGGCCCGATTGCGCCGGATCCGGTTTCAATTTACCAGGAGGATTGTCATGAAAACGATAAACAAAACTGCAATGGCGCTGGGAATGGGCGTACTTCTCGCGCTGGCTGGTTGCGGAACGATGGGCGATTCAAGCAGTGCATCAAACACGGGAACCGCCCCCGGATCGGGCAATACCGGCAGCGCTTATTCCGGTTATGGTGTTGTGCAGGCCATCGAACTCGTACAGCAGGGCGGCACCGCCAGCAGCGGCATTGGCGGCAGCGGCATCGGGATCGGTGCGATTGCCGGTGCTGTCGTCGGCGGCGTGCTGGGCAATCAGGTCGGCGGTGGAACGGGCCAGACCGTGGCCACTGTGGCCGGCGCCGCGGGGGGCGCTTACGTCGGCAATGAAATCGAAAAACGCCAGCAGCAAAAAACCGCAGATGCCTACAAGGTTACGGTCCGCATGGACAGCGGGTCATACCAGACAGTCACCCAGGCCAGCAACGCCGGACTTCGGGTGGGTGACCGGGTGCGTATCGACAACGGCACCGTGCAGCGTTACTGATTCGCAGGCCGTTGCGCTGCGGGCGACGGCAGTGCATCAGCACTGCCGGTTTTCTTGAAAATCCACAATACACACAACCCGGGGAATGAACATGACCAGCATGCTGAAAGTGATCGAGGTGATTGCCGAGTCCGACAAGGGTTGGGAGGATGCGGCGGCCAATGCGCTGATCCATGCCAGCAAAACCTTGAAGGGAATAAAGTCGATCTACATCAAGGATATGCAGTGCAAGGTCGACAAAAACAAGATCGTGAAATACCGCATCAACGCCAATATCAGTTTCCTGCTCGAGTAACTGGAGCAAAAAATGAAGGGAAACCGCCCCGGCTTTGGCCAACCTGTTCTCCGTTTATTTTTGCTGTCGTTATCGGTTTTTGTCACGACAGGGCTGTTCGGCGAACCCGCTTATGCCCAGCGCACTGCGCCGGCTCCTGAAATCACCCGTCTCAGTGTGGATTCGGATGACGGCTTGCTCCAGGGCGCCGTGCTGACGTTTACAGTCGAGGGTACGCCACGGGGCAAAGCCAGTGTCCGCATCAGCAGGATCGAGGCCAACATCCCCTTGAAGGAGGTGTCCAGGGGTGTCTACGAGGGCCGCTACACCATCAAGCGCAAGGACAGGATCAACGGCGGCAGCACCATCCGCGCGAATCTGAAGCTCGGCAACCGTTCGACCAGCGAAACGTACGGGCTGCCGCCGGAATTGGCATCCGCGCAGGTGGCGCCCGCAGCCAAAGCCGCGGCATTAAGGATTGACCGCTTCAGCGTGGTGCCGGTCAGCCAGATCGAGCCCGGTGCCGAACTGCAGTTCACGATGAGCGGATCGCCGGGGGCCAAGGCCTATTTCACGATTGAAGGTGTCGTCAAAAACATGCCCATGCAGGAGACCGGCAGCGGGCAGTATGCAGGCAGATATACGATACGACGGCTCGATCAATTTCCATCAGCGCTGAATATATTCGGGACACTGGAGGCCAACGGCCAGTCGGTGGGCGCCCGCCTGGATCAACCGCTGATTGCCGGCGCAAAGCCGCCCATCATCCGCAATGCGACCCCGCGTGACGGCGAAACGGTGGTCGCCAGCAACATGACATCCATTTCGGTCACATTCGATGATGCCGGCGGTATCGCTATCGATCCCAAATCCGTGCGTGTCACGCTTGCCGGCAGGGACGTCACCCAGGGCGCCCAGATCACGCCGCAATTTTTCAATTACCGCGCGAATCTGCAGCCCGGCAAATATCCGGTAGTGGTGACGGCCAGGGATGTTGCGGGCAACACGCTGCGCCATGCCTGGACATTTTCCGTCGCCGCGCAGGCAGCGGCCACGGCGGTTTTGCCGCTGGAGATACTGAGCCATGTCAACAATGCCGCGGTGAGTGGAGACAGCACGGAGGTTCGCGGCCGCACGGCGCCCGGCGCCCGGGTGAACGTCCTGGTGCAGGGAACGGCTTCGATAGCGGGTTTGTTCGGAGTCAGCCAGCAGATTCACGACCAGGCGCTGACCGCTGACGCCAACGGGAATTTTGCTTTCAGCTTCAGGCCGCAGTATGCCGTTCCCGGGGCACGTTACGAAATCACCCTGAACGCAGCCAGGGCGGAACAGAAAAGCGAAATGAAGCTGGTGCTGTTTCAGCAGCAATAAGTTTGCGGATGGCCGCTTCGGGTTTAAGCGGCCCCTGCGCCCAATCGCTGCAGTTCACGGTACGGGACCGTACGGAATTCTCCCGGCGGCGCGGCAACAATGATCTGTGCGGTGCGGAGGCAAAAGCCCCGTCGGTCAAATGCAAGCTGCGGGCCGATCCATTCACACAACGGCGGGAAATCATGATTACTTTTCGATCTCTGGTGTTCACGGCACTCTGCCTGCCTGCGCTGGTGATGCTCGGCGGATGCGAAACCACGACCTCCGGCGGGTCGGTCGGCGCGGATCGCAAACAGCTGCTGCTGGTTTCCTCGCAGGAACTCGACCAGATGGCTGCGCAGGGCTACAACAAGCTGAAGGCGGATGCAACGGGCAAGGGCGCGCTCAATCAGGATCAGGCGATGTTGCGTCGCGTGCGCGCGATCGCCGGCCGGATTGAACCGCAGACCCGGGTGTTTCGCGCCGACGCTCCCGGCTGGAAATGGGAGGTCAACGTAATTGCCAGCGATGAACTGAATGCCTTTTGCATGCCGGGCGGCAAGATCATGGTGTATTCCGGGCTGATCAACAAGCTGCAGCTGACCGACAGCGAGATCGCCATCGTGCTCGGGCACGAAATTGCGCATGCCTTGCGCGAGCATTCGCGTGAACAGGTTTCGCAGGCGATGGCCGCGCAGACCGCGATCGGCATCGGTGCCGCGCTGTTCGGACTCGGCGATGCCTCGGCCGGGCTTGCCAATGCCGGGTATGAAGCCCTGATCGCAACCCGCTTCAGCCGCAACGATGAGAGCGAGGCCGACCGCATCGGTCTCGAACTCACGGCACGCTCCGGTTATGACCCGCGCGCCGGCGTCACGCTGTGGCAGAAAATGATCAATGCCAGCCAGGGCGGCAGGCCGCCGGAATTTCTCAGTTCGCATCCGGCTGAAACCAGCCGCGTGCAGCAAATCCAGTCGTTGCTGCCGACCGTGCTCCCGCTTTACGAGGCGGCGCGGCGCGGCGGTTGAGCAGCGCCTGCATCGACGGACGGCATGCCGTTTCAGTGTCCCACCGCACGGACAACCGGATTTGTAGCGGGTAATGTTCGCAGCTGGCACATCGATTCCACAGGAGCGCTGATCATGGGCAAATATTTGCTGGGCTGGATTCTGGGGGTGCCGGTCATCGTGCTGGTCATTATTTACATGTTGTTTAACTAGTCAGGAGCCACATTGAATTCATTTCCGCCGCTGCAGTTGTTCATCAGTCCCTTCACGATATGGAGCCGACTGGCTTGGAAAGCCGGTGAAATGGCGATCTCGTCGGCGCAGGTCATTGGCCAGCGCACGAACCGCCTTGCGCTCGCGGGCCCCGTGCCCAGCGCGCGTGATCAGCGCGAATTCGCCTTGATGGGGCGGGAAAAAGGCGAGGCAGCGCTGGAGTCGGCCCAGGCCGCGGGCGTGCGCATGCTGCTGCTCGGGCAGCAGTTTGCGACGCTGGCGTTCAAACAGGCGCTTTCGGCTTCGGTGTCGCTGATGTCGATCGCGGCGAGCCGCACGGCGGCCGAGTCCGTCGACCGGCAGACCAGGCTGGTCCGCGAGACGATGACCGGTTCGGCAGCCGCTGCTTCGAAGCTTTCCGGCGCCACGGCCCGCGTCGCCCGAAGTGCCTTGAAGCCGATACACAAACGTGTCAGCGGCAATGCCAGGCGTCTGGGCAAGAAGCGCTAGGTTGGCATCCCGGTTGCACGCCCAAAGGCGGTTGACCGGGGCGGATGTGCGCAGTCGTTATCAAGGAATGGCCGCTCTGTCGTTTCCGGCAGATCGTTTTTTTATCCCAACTTCAGGAGAATCAAATGGAAAATGTCATCGGCAGCAACCCTTCTACGAATTCCGGAGCGGCGAATCTCGCCGAAGGCTTCCTGAGCAAGGCGTCCTCGGGCGCGCACAATGCAGTCGATTCGATGGCCGGTGCCGCCAGCGATACCGCACGCAAATCCCAGCCGGCGATCGAACAGGTCGCGGCTATGGCGCACCAGGCTGTCGACAAGGTGGCCGGTGCTGCCGGGCCGACCGCGGACTGGCTGGCTCAGCAGGGTGAAACCCTGAATGCCACGCAGAAAAAACTGATGACGGATACTTGCAGTTATGTTTCCGCCAATCCGCTGAAATCCGTCGGCATCGCGTTACTCGCGGGATTCGTGCTCAGCCGCATCATCCGCTGATCGTGTTGCACCGGGCCGCCAGAAGAATGTGGTTTTGCCGCTTCCTGCCAGGAGTCATGCCGGAGGGCGGGGGAGCGGCAATGCCCGGTGACCACGCGGCAGCCCGGAACACAACGCCTGCTCGAGGGGTGATCGACGAGCTGGCGGGCGTGTTCGCTGCGGTGCGCACGGCGCTGGCGGATTTTCTCGACCTGGTGTCGCTCGAGGCCCGTCGCGCAGGGGTGGCGCTGATGTGGATGCTTGCATGCGGGATTGTTGCCGCCGCCTGTATCGTCTCGGCATGGCTGGGCTTGATGGCTGCCCTGGTCATCGGCGCCGTTTCGCTGGGTTTTCCCCTGCCGGCCGCCGTGATTGTTGTTGCATTGATGAACGGGGCGGCAGGCGCCGCACTCATTTATCGGGGCATCGGCATCAGCCGTGACCTGCTGTTTTCCGCAACCCGGCGGCAGCTGGCGGGCAAATCCCGTTCGGTGCCGGTCGCGCCATGAAAACAGCACCCGCTCCGCAGGCCATTCATGAGGCTGAGCTGAGGTTCATCCAATCCTCGCGAAACGTCGGCGAGGGTTTGCACAGGGCGCGTCTGGCCTTCCGCAGCAGCATGGCGGGGCCCTCTGTGTTGCTCAAAGTTGCGGGGGCGTCGGGTTTGTTGTGTTTCTGGCTGGCGCGCCGCGGCCGCTCGCGGCGGGGTTATCCGGTCACGAGCCTGTGGGATACCGCCGTGACCTCGGCGCGCGGCCTGATGCTGGCCTTGATTCTGCGTTATGGCCGTACGCGGCTGGGGGCCATCTTCCGCTGACAAGCCGCGGGCAGCAGCCTCTCGCGCCGTCCCCTTGTTTTTTCATGCTATGTTCTGCGCCGCGCCCTTGGCGCGATTTACCGGACAGAACATGGCAACGATGGCCCGATTTGAACCCGTAGCTTATGTGCGCAACGATCGCACCGAGATGTCGGCCGGCCACTGGGCCGATGTCGAGTCACGCATCGAACTTGACCCCGTTTACGCCAAAGGCCTGGCCGGCCTCGACGGGTTTTCGCATGTGGTGGTGGTGTTCCATCTTGATCGCATCCCCGCGTTTGATCCGGCACGGCAGCTCGCGCGCAATCCGCGCGGCATGGAGGATCTGGCGCCGGTGGGGGTATTCGCGCAGCGCACCAAATTCCGCCCGAATCCGATCGGCGTCACCGCCGTGGCGCTGATCGCCGTTGACGACAGGGGCATCACCGTGCGCGGACTGGATGCGCTGGACGGCACGCCGGTGCTCGACATCAAACCCTATATTCCGGCGTTCGAGCGCAAGGACGATGTGCGCCTGCCGGCTTGGGTGGGCCGGATGATGGAGGGTTATTTCTGAAACCGCCGCCCGCTTTGGTTTCTGTGCGGGCTGATCGGCGTGTTCAGGCCCGTGCGCCGTTGCCTTGCGCGTATGTTGCGATCCCGGCGTAAGTTTCCCGCAAGCTGAAGTAAGCCTGCAGCAAGCCGGCGCCGCCAGCATGGCCTTGTGCTGCGGCCTGTCCGGCGATTCTGCTGACCGCGGTTTTGTTGACGCTGATCAGGAGCTCGCGATGAAAAAAATGGTTTGTGGAATGCTGTTGTTGCTGATGACCCTGCCGGTCCTGGCCGGCGAAGCCATCCAGCCTGCGCCGAAAATCGATACCGATCCCACCGCACTGATCATCTGCGCCGTGCTGTTCGTCGGCATGATCGGCGGTTTTTTTGCCTGGATCGCCTGGAAGGACCGCCGCGATAAGGGCAAGACGCCGGATTGACCAAGGTGTGCTGCAAATAAAATGCAGAAAAAAGGCGCCCCGCGGAGCGCCTTTTTTGTTTTGCCGGGGTTGATCAGAAATAGGCCTGGCCGGGTTTGACCGGCGGCGCCCAGCCGCAGTCGCCCCACGGACCGTCACCGTGTTCCTTGATGTAGGAAATCCGGCCGCGTTTGGTCGGCTTCTGTTTGCCCGAGAAAAACGCCTGCAGCCAGTCGAACACGTAATCATGGCAGTCCATGCCGCCGAGGTTGTTGATGCTCCATAACGGGTGGTACTGGTTTTCGAACACCCACATCTCCTTCGGCACCTTGAGATCGGCGTAGGCTTCGATCGCGTCCTCCAGCGGACACAGCGGATCGAATTCCCCGGTGACCAGCAGCGTCGGGCATTTGATCTTGCCGAGATGGCCGCGCACGGTCATGCTTCTGGCGACTTCCTCGTCGAAGCGCTCCTCGTTGTCGTAGCCCGCCATGTACATGAACATCTGTTTGAAGCGCGGCGATGATTGCGTGAAGATGGTGTTGTTCGGATTGAAGCAGGCCACCGAACTGACCACGACCGCCGCGCGATGGTCGTAGCTCGACAGGCGCAGCGACCAGTAGCTGCCCATGCTGATGCCGTAGATCGCAATCTTGTTTTTGATGACTTCGGGACGTTTGCGCAGATAGCTGATGACCGCGGCGCCGGCCCGTTCGTAGTTGTCGCCCACCGCGCGGATTTTCTGCATGTTCGAATTGCCCTGGCCCGGGCCGTCCATCGCCAGCACGTGGAAGCCGCGGGCGTGGCCGATGTTGTGGTACGCCTTGGGGAAGACTTCCTTGGTCTGATCCATGCCCGGCACATAGATCACCACCGGCGCCCGGCGCCGGTCGGGCAGCAGGTGCAGCAGGCAGGAGATCGTCGTGCCATTGTCAAAAGGCACTTCGATGCGCTCGATCGGATAATCCGCGGTCGTGGACCGGCGATCGACCATTTCCGACAGTTTGCGGTAAAGCTGTTTTTTGACCGGATGATTGTCGAAATAAATCGGATGCTGCGCCATGCGGTAGGCTTCGATGGCATGGTCGTAGTGATAGGTCGCGCTGGCTTTGGCGCCGCGTGCCTGCGCCAGCCGGGCCAGGCGTTCGTGACGTTCACCGGCTTCGCGCCAGACCTTGGGCAGCATCCGGTAATTGCGCGCCCGTTTGCCCGCGGGAACTTCGCTGTCATCGCGTTCAAAGTTCTGCACCCGGCCGCGCATGTTCAGCGCCAGGTCGAGCATCCACTGCTGGTTGTCGCGTTCTGTTCTCAGCTTGCGTATCACAGGTCCTCCGGGTTTTTGGGGCGGGTCAATGGGGTTCAGCCCAGTCGTGCCAGGGCCTGCTCAAGGTCGGCTATCAGGTCGGCGGGATCTTCCAGCCCGATGTGCAGGCGGATCAGCGGCCCGCCCGGGTTCCATGTTGTTGCCGTGCGGATTTTTTCCGGGTGCGGCGCGGTGACCAGGCTTTCATAACCGCCCCAGCTGGAACCAATGCCGAACAGCTTGAGTGCATTCACAAAAGCCGCAACACGAGCACGATCCGCCGGGCGCAGCACCACGCCGAACAGCGAGGCCGCGCCGTCAAAATCGCGTTTCCAGATCGCATGTCCGGGATCGCTTTCCAGCGCCGGGTACAGCACGCGTTGTATTTCGGGACGAGCGGCCAACCAGCGCGCGACAGTCAGCGCATTGGCCATCTGCTGTTTCATGCGCACGCCGATGGTGCGAAAGCCGCGCAGCGCCAGATAACAATCATCCGGGCTGACGCAAAAGCCGTACTCGGCCACGGCATGGCGCACCGGCAGCCAGTATTGTTCATTGGTGACGATGACGCCCATCAGCACATCGGAATGGCCGACGATGTATTTGGTTGCGGCATGGATCGAGACGTCGATGCCGCGTTCGAAGGAGCGGAAAAAGTACGGCGTGCCCCAGGTGGTATCGGCGAGCACCGGGATGCCGTGTCCATGCGCCGCCGCGGCGATGGCCGGGATGTCCTGCATTTCGAAGGTCAGCGACCCCGGCGCCTCGCAGAACACGGCCCGGGTGTTGGGCCTGATCAGTTTGGCGATGCCGGCGCCGATCAGCGGATCGTAGTATTCGACCTCAACGCCCATTTTGCGCAGCTGTTTTTCGCAGAAGATGCGCGTCGGCGCATAGGCGCTGTCGGTCATCAGCAGGTGGTCGCCCATTTTGACAAAGGCCGACAATGCCGCGGTGATCGCCGCCAGACCCGAGGGCAGGGCCACGGCCTGGTGGCCGCCTTCCATTCTGGCCACCGCTTCCTCGAAGGCAAAGGTGGTCGGCGTGCCGTGGATGCCGTAACGCATGCTCTTGAAATCGTCGGGGTCGCGGCTCTCGTAGCTCTCGAGATCGGGGAACACCACGGTCGAGGTGCGGAACACCGGCGTGTTGACGGTGCCATGGCTCTGCGCGGGATTGCGCCCGACATGGGTCAGCAGGGTGTCTTTTTTCATGGGCTCGCGCGGCTGAATGTACGAAAAGGCGTGGCAGTGTACGATATGGACTGCGGTCAGCGCATTGTGCGCGAGCGTCCGGGACGACGCAACAAGGCGGCCCTTATTGGCCGCCACTTTTACGCTGGTTTTGCGCGCATTTTGCGTTATCCTATAAGTCATTCCAAACGAGGAGCGCGCGCCGCTGCTGCTGTCCAGCATGCGGTGCCGGGATAGTCATGGACCATCAACACCTGTTCGACGTCGGCGGGGCGCATCTGTCCCGCCTGGAAGACCTGCGGCTGATCAAGGGCGAGGGCTGTTACGCCGCCGACTGGAGCCTGCCCAGGCAGGCGCATGCTGCGTTCCTGCGCGCCGATCGCGCCCACGCAAAAATCATTTCCATCAACACCGATGCCGCGCGCAAGGCCAGGGGTGTGCTCGGCGTCTACACCGGCGCCGATGCCGTCGCTGCGGGTTACATCAAGCCGTTGAGCATGCTGACCTTCCCCGGCAAGGACGGCAAAAAGGCGAACCTGCCCAATCGCGCGGTGCTGGCGCATGAACGCGTGCGTTTTGTCGGTGAAACGGTGGCGATGGTGGTTGCCGAGACTGCGCTGCAGGCGCAGGACGCCGCGGAACTGATCGAAGTCGAATACGAAGATCTGCCGGTGACGGTGGACCCGCGGGCGACGCTGGAAGCCGGCGCGCCGCAGCTGCACGACAACGTGCCGGGCAACCTGGCGTTTGAACAGGAGGCCGGCGACGCCGCCGCCGTGGCGGCAGCCTTCGCCAGGGCGGCGCACATCACCAAGCTGAAACTCGACTGCACCCGCGTCGCGCCCAGCCCGATGGAACCGCGCGCCTGCCTGGTGGCCTATGACGCCGCTTCCGGATCTTACACGGTGCACTCGCCGGTGCAGGGCATCAACATGATGCGCATGCAGATTGCCGCCTATACGGGCGTGCCCGAGGACAAACTGATCATCAAGGCCAAAGACGTCGGCGGCGGTTTCGGCCAGCGCAGCATCGCCTATACCGAGTACGTCGCACTGATGATCGCCGCCAAGGCGCTCCAGCGCCCGGTGAAATGGGTGTCCTCGCGCAGCGAAGGTTTCCAGTCGGATTCCCACGGCCGCGCCAATTACATCGACGCCGAAATGGCACTCGACCGCGACGGCACTTTCCTCGCGATGAAGCTGGACTGGATCGCCGACCTCGGCGCCTATCTGCATCCCGCAGGCCCGGTCAGCCCGATGCGCAATCCGGTGACCTGCCTCAACGGCGTCTACAAAACCCCGGCGCTGTATGGCCGCTGGCGCGTGGCCCTGACCAATACCGTGCCGGTGTCGGCCTACCGGGGTGCTGCGCGTCCGGAAATCGCTTACACCATCGAACGCCTGGTGGATGAGTCTGCGGCGCAGATGAACATCGATCCGGCGGAAATTCGCCGCCGCAATTTCATTCCGCCCGAGGCCTTCCCCTACAAAACCCCGACCGGTTCGGTCTACGACATCGCCGATTTCCCCGCGGTGCTGGAAAAGGCGCTGAAACTCGCCGACGTCAAAGGGTTTGACAAGCGTCGTACCGAATCGGAAAAACGCGGCCAGTTGCGCGGCCTCGGCATGTCCACGGTGATCGAGAATTCCGGCGCCGGCATGTTCCCCAAGGACGAAGTGCTGCTCGAAGTCGGCACCGACGGCAAGCTCACCGCGTATTCGATTTCGCATTCGCAGGGCCAGGGCCATGAAACCACCTTCGCGCAGATCATCGGCGATGCGCTGGGCCTTCCGGCCGAACGCATCACGCTGCGCCAGGGCATCGGCGAAAAAGGCCTGATCGGCAACCACACCGGCGGTTCACGCACCATCGTCGGCGCCGGCACGGTCTGCCACATCGCGGCGAAAAAACTGATCGAAGTGGCGACACCGCTGGCTGCGGAACAACTCGGTGTTGAGCCCTCGCAGGTGGCTTACGCCAAGGGCGAGTTCCAGTCCAGGGAGTCGAACAAAAAAATCACGCTGGGTGAACTGGCCGCGAAAAAACCGCTCTCGGTCACTGGCGAAGGCAAATTCGGTTCGACCTTCCCCAACGGCTGCCATATCGCCGAAGTCGAAATCGATCCGCAGACCGGTGTCACCAACGTGGTCTCGTATGTGACGGTCGATGATTGCGGCACGGTGATCAACCACACCATCGTCGAAGGCCAGATGCACGGCGCGGTGGCGCAGGGCTGGGGCCAGATTTTTGGCGAGAACATTGTGTATGACACGGGGACCGGCCAGTTGCTGACCGGCAGCTTTGCCGATTACCCGATGCCCAAAGCCGGCTGGATCAAGGACATCACCATCGCTGATCACAGCACCTTCGGCACCATCAGCCCGCTGGGTGTGAAGGGCATGGGTGAATCCGGTTGCACCGCGTCGCTGGGTGCGTTGACCAATGCCGTGATGAACGCGCTGCGCCCGCTGGGTGTGCCGCCGCTGGACATGCCGCTGACCGCGCACAAGCTGTGGCAGGCGATCACCGCTGCAAAAAAAGGACACTGACCATGTTTGCATTTCAGTATCGCAAGGCAAAAACGCTGAAGGAAGCGGGGGAGTGGCTGAGCAAGGATGACGAAGCCAAGCCGCTGTCTGGCGGCATGACGCTGATCCCGACGTTAAAAGCGCGTCTGGCGAATCCAACGCAACTTATTGATTTAAATGGACTTTCAGAATTGTCCGGGATTGAGGTCAAGGACGGCGCGCTGATCATCGGCGCCACAACGCGGCACCATCAGGTGGCGACTTCGAAAGTCGTGCGCGATGCGATTCCGGCATTGGCTGATCTGGCCTCCCACATCGGTGACCCGCAGGTGCGCAACCGTGGCACGCTGGGCGGTTCGGTCGCCAACAACGATCCGGCTGCGGATTATCCGTCGGCGGTGCTGGGCCTCAACGCCAAAGTCATCACCAACAAACGCGAAATCGCCGCCGATGATTTTTTCCAGGGCATGTTCGCAACCGCGCTGGAACCGGGTGAGCTGATTGTGCGCATCGCCTTTCCGCTGCCGAAAAAAGCCGCTTACGCCAAGTTTCCGCATCCGGCTTCGGGTTATGCGATGGCTGGCGTGTTTGTCGCGCAGACCACGGCGGGCATCCGTGTCGCGGTGACTGGCGCGGGCCCCGGCGTGTTCCGCTGGAGCGATGCCGAACAGGCATTGGCCAAAGGCATGAATGCGGCCGCGATTGAAAAACTCACGCTGGCGGCTGACGATCTGAACGAAGACATCCACGGCACACGCGAATACCGCGCGCAGCTGGCAAAAGTCATGGCCGCCCGCGCAGTCGCGGCGCTGGCATAACGGGGAAGCACGCAATGGCAAAAATTGAACTGACCGTAAACGGCAAGAAATGCTCCGGCGAAGTTGAAGACCGCGTGCTGCTCGCCAATTTCCTGCGCGACACGCTGAACCTGACCGGCACCCATGTCGGCTGTGACACCAGCCAGTGCGGCGCCTGCACCGTGCATGTCGACGGTCGCGCGATCAAATCCTGCACCCTGCTGGCGGTACAAGCCGACGGTGCCGACGTGGTGACCATCGAAGGCTTGGCCAAAAACGGCAAGCTGCATCCGGCGCAGGCGGCGTTCACCGAATGCCATGCGCTGCAATGCGGTTTCTGCACCCCGGGCATGATCATGACCACCGCCGCGCTGATCAAGGACACGCCGAACCCCACCGACGAAGAAATCGTGCATGGGCTTGAGGGCAACCTCTGCCGCTGTACCGGATATATCAATATCGTCAAAGCGGTAAAACGCGCGGCGGAACTGCAGGGCAAGTAATGAAAAAACCTTCCCTCTCCCCGCTTGCGGGGAGAGGGTTAGGGTGAGGGGCATCTCAAAAAGCGGAGTCTGTTTGCCGCTTTCCCTCCACGGTATGCTTCAGGTTCACTGAAGGAACCGCACCATGACCACTACACCACAAACCGCCGCCGGCCCCCTCGCCGGCGTGCGCGTCATCGAACTCGGCCAGCTCATCGCCGGCCCCTTCTGCGGCAAAACGCTGGGCGACTTCGGCGCCGAAGTGATCAAGATCGAACCGCCGGGCAAGGGTGATCCGCTGCGCAAATGGCGGTTGCTGAAGGACGGCAATTCGATCTGGTGGGAAGTACAGTCGCGCAACAAACAGTCGGTGACGCTGGACCTGACCAAAACCGAAGGCCAGGACATCCTGCGCACGCTGGTCAGAGACGCCGATGTGCTGATCGAGAATTTCCGCCCCGGCAAGATGGAGGAGTGGAGCCTCGGTTACGAGAGCCTCAAAAAAATAAATCCGAAACTGGTGATGGTGCGTATCTCCGGCTACGGCCAGAGCGGTCCGTACCGCGACCGTCCCGGTTTCGGCGTGATCGCCGAATCCATGGGTGGCCTGCGTTACCTGACCGCCGAACCGGGCCGGGTGCCGGTGCGCGTCGGTGTGTCGATCGGAGACACGCTGGCGGCGCTGCATGGCGTGATCGGTGTACTGATGGCCCTCTACCATCGCGATACGAAGAAGGGCGGCGAAGGCCAGGTCATCGACATCGCCTTGTATGAGAGCGTATTCAACTGCATGGAAAGCCTGCTGCCCGAGTACAGCGCCTTCGGTGTGGTGCGCGAAGCCGCCGGCAGTGCCTTGCCCGGCATCGTGCCGTCGAATGCCTATCCCTGCCGCGACGGCTGGATATTGATCGGCGGCAACGGTGACGGGATTTTTAAACGGCTGATGTCTGCGATTGGTCGTGATGATCTGGGCAATGCACCGGACCTCGCTTCCAACGACGGCCGCGTCAAACGCGTCACCGAGATCGATGCTGCAATCGCCGCGTGGACCGGCGCGCGCGAAAAAACCGACGCGCTGAAAATCCTCGGCGACCACGATGTGCCCTCAGGCGCCATCTATTCCGTGGCCGACATCGCCGCCGATGCGCAATACAAAGCCCGCGACATGATCCTCAACATCACCACGCGCGACGGCACTGCAGTCGACGTGCCGGGCATCGTGCCCAAACTGTCGGCGACACCGGGTTCGATTCGCAACACCGCGCCGCGTTTGGGTGAGGACACTGAAGCAGTACTGAAGCGCGCCGGTCTCAAAGCGGAAACCATCGCTGATTTACGCGCCAAGGGCGTGATCTGAAGAAGTGTTTTAAGGAACCGTTCGCCCTGAGCCCTTCGACAAGCTCAGGACAGGCTCTGTCGAAGGGCGGTATATAAAATTATCAATAAAATAAAATATTTATGAATATATCCCGGAGCAGCCATGATTGATCGCCTCGACCACTTCGTCCTGACCACCGCACAACCGGAAGAAACCATCCGTTTCTACACCGAAGTGCTGGGCATGAAGCTGGAGACCTTCCGCAGCGGCAAACGTCTGGCGCTGAAATTCGGTAAACAGAAAATCAACATCCACGTGAAGAGCAAGGAATACGAGCCCAAGGCGCATGCGCCCGGTGTCGGCACGCTGGATTTTTGTTTTATTGCGTCAGTGCCGCTGGAGCAGGTGATCGCGAGCCTGAACAAACACAAGGTCACGATCATCGAAGGGCCCTGCATCAAGACCGGGGCGATGGGGGAAATACGCTCGGTTTATTTCCGCGATCCGGATCTCAATCTGGTTGAGGTGTCGGAGTACGTCTGATTTTTTGAGACAGACTCATGTTCTGCCTTCAACAAATTTGTTGACGATTTCCTCATATATCGGGTCACCTATTTCAAAGAAATCAAACAGTTCTAAAATAGGCGCCACAATACTTTTTACTAGAGGAACTAAATCTGATTCTAATTGTTCAAGGCGTACAGAAAACGAAGTGGCTGATTCGTTTTCGTGTGATTCCCTAGAATGTACAAAACGATTCCGATTTGCGCTGGAGAGTTTTCGTCCTTTGAGCCCAGTATGCCTTACGCTAATGGTTACCACGCGCTGCCGATCTTGACCAAGAGCAGCGTAAAGTCGACCACAATAGAGAAGAGCCTCTGTTACTCGAATAATACGAGTATCAAAAAATAGCTCTCCGGGGCTGCGCTCGTCCTCAAAAAGAGAGCCGCGCCAATAAAAGTCACCATTGCGGCGTAATGCCCAAAAATCGTACGAATCCCGTTGGTCAGTAATGATTTCTGCTGCAATACCGTCCGCGCGAGGCCGTGGTCGGAATTCTTCTTGCGTCATGTACAGTGCGATAGGCCATCCAAAAGTGTGTATCGGTGCGGTTTCGGCAGCTTTATTTAAGGCGGGCAATGAGAATTGTTCTGTTCGTGAGGCCAAAGCAAAGGAAAGTTCCATGTAAGCAGTTCGAGGGGTTTTTTTCATGCCCTCATTTGCTAATGCGCGCTGCTCCCCGAACCAATCGGCCTCTGTCGGCGCAGGCATGGATTGGATTGCGGGCGCAATCATGGCAAGTCTGCGTTTTATCCGTTTCTCAAGTTCTTCGCGAAAACCATCAATGTCTTCTGGATGCCAGGCGAGAATGTCGTATCCAGCCAGATCAAAGTGAACCTTGGGTCCTCCCTGTTTGAAATTCTTGCTCTCAGGAAAATGATCTTCGCGTACCGTAAGAATTAAGTTGCGAAACTTATCTACACCCATCACGTATCCGATTTCAAGGTAGCAGTTCGGGCGTTCATGTGTGAGGTCCGCTACGATGATTTCAGACCTTTCAATAAACTCGATAATCTCGGTTTTTAGCAAACCACCCTTATTGTGTTTGTCGACGCGCTTTGCGTCGAGGCCACAGGCTACAAGGGCCGGAACGATTGCTGCTGAAGCTACATGGTCAAGTTCGGCGTTGCCGATGTGCATTATTAGAAAAGCTTGACGCATGTATTAGGCCTTTAAAGGCAATTTCAGCCGAAGAAATGTCTAAAAAGCAAGTATGAGAGCTTGTTTCGAAAAGTTCTATTATTTTTAACCTGCTTTAGGTTCTCGCGGTAGCTTCGCCCCACACCGCGCACAAAACTTGTCCTTGGCCCCAACCGGCGCCCCACAATCCTGGCAGCGCCGGAGCTCACAGTAGCTGATCACGGCTTCAGCTTGTCCTCAAACCAGTTCCACATCTCCGCCACACCCAGCGTAAGGTAATCGCGCTGGCAATGCTGCGCGCCGCCTTCTTCAGCGGTGAAGACCCGCAGCGTTTTATCCGGCGAGCCCGAGGCGTTGTACAGCGCCTGCGCATCGGCCAGTGGCACCTGCTCGTCGTCGGCGCCGTGCACGATCAGGAAGGGACAACGCATTTTCTGCACGACACCATCCAATTTGAACGGCTCGAGTTTTTTCAGCGCTTCGTCTAGCGTGTCGACACCCAAGATCCACGTGATGTGGTGGCCGGGTACCGACAGGGATGTCTTGAACTGTGCGTCGATGCGCTTTTTCCAGGTGGCGTGGTAATCCCAGATCGCGCCCCAGGCGATGCAGGCGGCAAAGCGGTGATCCATCGACGCCATGCGCGGCGAGTAATAACCGCCGAGGCTGATCGCGACCACGCCGATTTTTTTGGCGTCGACGTCATTGCGTTTTTCCAGCCAGTCGATGCAGGCCGAGCCGGCGATTTCGTAATCGTGGCGCAGGTACTGGCCGCGGAAACGGATGGCTTCACCGGTGCCCGGGCCATCCATCACCAGCACCGAGATGCCGCGCTTGATCAGGTCGGGCACGCCGCGCACGTACTGGATTTCCTTGGTGACGTCTAGGCCGTCGAAATACACCACGCAGGGCGGTTTTTTCGATTTTGCATTCTGCGCATGCACGAAATAACCGGGCAGCGGGCCGGCGGCGGTCGGAATCTCGACGATTTCGATCTTGACGTCGGTCAGGCCGACATGGCGGTGGAAACAATCCACCCCCTTTTTGTAGGCGGCCAGCGCGATCTCGTCTTTCGGCGTGCGGAAGCGTTCCGCCATCTGGTAGTAATTGCAGGCACGCAGATAGGCGCTGGCGGCTGAGACCGGGTGTTTGCTGGCTTCAAAACGCTCGGCGTGGGCGCGTACCTTGTCGGCCACATTGACGCAGGCATGGAACCAGGCTTCATCGTCGTCCGGCGCCTTGTCCTTCAGTTGCACGGCGATTTTGTACAGTTCGCTGATTTCCGAACCGCCGTAGGGCGCGGCACTCAGGATGTTGATGAACGCCGATGACCAGCGGTAGTTGCCGGGGAAGTACATGAAATAGGCGGGGTCTTTTTTTGCGGTCATGCCGGTTCCTTTGTTTTCTAAAATCTAAAACCTAAAACCTTTAGCCACAGAGGTCACAGAGGACACAGAGAACGGCAAAGCAAGCGATCACCTGTTTCATGTTTTCTCTGTGGACTCTGTGACCTCTGTGGCTGCTTTTGACGTTTACTGTTTGGGGATGTTGGCGACTTTGGCAATCTTGGCCCATTTCTCGGTTTCGGCCTTGAGGAAATCGGCATAAGCCGTGGTGGTGATGCCGCTGGCTTCATGGCCCTGACCCGAGTACAGGGCTTTTGCTTCGGGCGTCGCCAGTTGTTTCGCGATGATGTCGGCGATGCGGCTGATGATCGCCGGCGGTGTGCCTGCCGGCGCCAGCACGCCGTTCCAGTTGTAACTCTCGAAATCCTTGATGCCCTGTTCGGCGATGGTCGGCACATTGGGCAGCAGCGGTGAACGTTCCCGCGAAGTGGCGCCGAGGCAGCGCAGCTTGCCGGCATTGACATAGGGCGTGGCGATGGCGAACTGGTTGATCGCGAGTTCGATATTGCCGGCGATCAGGTCGACGGTGTACTGCGCCGCACCCTTGTACGGGATGTGGTTCAGTTTGACGCCGGACTGGAAGGCAAACAGCTCGGTGGCGAAATGGCCGACCGTGCCGACGCCGGGCGAGCCGTAGTTGATCTTGCCCGGCTGCGCCTTGGCCAGCGCGACGAACTCCTTGACGTTTTTCGCGGGCAGACTGGGGTGCAGGCAGACACAGCTCGCGCTGCGCGCGATCAGCGCGATGGGTGCCAGATCGCGCAGCGGGTCATAGGGCATCTGCGCGCGCACGCTGGGCGCGATGGTCAGCGGGCCGGGATTGCCGGCGAGCAGCGTATAGCCGTCGGGGGCGCTGCGCACCACGGCCTCGGTGCCGGGCACGCCGCCGGCACCCGGGCGGTTGTCGACGATGACCTGCTGGCCGAGGGCGGCGGTGAGCTGTTGTGCCGCCCAGCGCGCCTGGTTGTCGGTCGGGCCGGCGGGCACGAAGGGGACGATGATGCGGATCGGTTTGGTCGGGTAATTCTGGGCCTGTGCGGTCACGGCCAGGGCACAGCATGCGGCAATCAACGGCAAGAATGATGATTTCATGGCTTCCTCCTGAAGCGGCGGGTGTCATGTTGTGAACTTCGTCTTGTGCGCCGCGAACTCAAGATAGAGAGGCCACCGGCGCCTGTCAATCGCCGGCAGGCCATCTGCTAAAATCGCCGCTTTCCGCAGCACCAATCACCCGTGGGGAGTGTCATGGCCAAAGCCGCAAAAAAATCCAAAAAACGCAACTACACCGATATCCTGTTCGAAGTGAAGGATCAGGTGGCGTGGATCACCATCAACCGCGAGAAGGTGCTCAACGCTTTCCGCGAGCAGACCCTCGACGAGATGATCGACGCGCTGAAATCGACGCGCGAAGACCCGTCCATCGTCTGCGCCGTGATCACCGGCAAGGGCAACAAGTCTTTTTCGGCGGGCGGCGATTTTTACGCCATGAAGCGCCTCAATTTCACCAATGCCTATATGTGGAACGACCGCATGCTGGGCCTGGCGATGACCATCCGCGGCCTGCCGATCCCGGTGATCGCCATGGTCAACGGCTGGTGCATGGGCGGCGGACATGAACTCGCGCTGTGGTGCGACCTGGTGATCGCCTCGGAAAACGCGGTGCTCGGCCAGACCGGCGCCAAGGTGGGGGCCTGCCCGACCGTGGGTGCGACCCAGTACATCCCGCGCATCATCGGTGAACGCCTGGCGCGTGAAATGATTTTCTGCGCCCGCCGTTTCCCGGCGAAGGAAGCCGTCGAAGTCGGCCTGATCAACAAGTGCGTGCCGCAGAAGGACCTGCTGAAGGAAACCCTGAAGTGGTGCGAAACCATGAAGGGCCACAGCGCGCTGACCATTCGTATGACCAAGAAGTCGCTGAACTTCGAATCCGACAACCTGTACTCGTCCTGGCAGCAGGGCATGGAACTGTTGGCGCATGTCTGGGGTTCGCCCGAGGCGAACGAAGGCATGGACGCCTTCCTCGCCGGCCGCAAACCGAACTTCCAGAAATTCCGCCTGCAGGCGAAAAAGGAACTGGAGAAATACGTCGATGGTTACGAGCGTGACCTCAATGCGCCGCCGTCGATGCGCCGCAAGAAGAAATAGCTTTTCACCGCCAAGACGCCAAGAACGCCAAGAAAACCAAAAAACCACTGGTTTTAGTTAGGCATTAGGTTTCGCTCTTCTTGGCGGCCTTGGCGTCTTGGCGGTTAACGCACTTGCTGTTCCCTGTAGCAGAGAGTTCCAATGACTTCTGAACATCCAGCCGGCGCGCTCGCCGGTGTCCGCGTCCTCGACCTGACCCGCATCCTCGCCGGCCCGCTGTGCACGATGATGCTCGGCGACATGGGCGCGGATGTGATCAAGGTCGAGCCGCCGGGCGCGGGGGACGATACGCGCAGCTGGGGGCCGCCCTTTGCCGAGGGCGAGTCGGCCTACTACCTCGGCGTCAATCGCAACAAGCGTTCAATGACGCTGAACATGGCGGTGAAGTCGGGGCAGGAAGTGTTGGCAGGACTGATCCGCAAGGCCGACGTGCTGGTCGAGAATTTCAAGGTCGGCACGCTGGAGAAGTGGGGCTTCGGCAACGAATGGCTGCAGGAAAACGCGCCGCGCGTGGTGCGCTGTTCGATCACCGGTTATGGTGCGACGGGACCCAAGGCCGGATTGCCCGGCTACGATTTCATCCTGCAGGCGGAGTCGGGCCTGATGGGCATCACCGGAGAGCGCGACGGCGAGCCGATGAAATACGGTGTCGCGATTGTCGACATCTGCACCGGCATGCTGGCCTGCAATACCATCCTTGCCGCGCTCCATGCGCGCCACAGCACGGGCCGCGGCCAGCATGTCGAAGTGTCCTTGTTTGATTCCGGACTCGCGATGCTGGCGAATGTCGCTTCCAACCATCTGATCTCGGGCAGGGACGCCGGCCGTTTCGGCAACGGCCATCCCAACATCGTGCCCTACACCGCCTATCCGACGCGCGACGACAGGATCGCGGTGGCGGTGGGCAATGACGGCCAGTTCGCGAAATTCGCCGCGGTGCTGGGCCATGCTGAATGGGCGACGGACCCGCGCTTCAGCAAAAATCCGGATCGTGTCGGCAACCGCGATGCGCTGGATGCGCTGATCAAGGCCGAGTTGAAACGCGAGGGCGCGGAAACCTGGATCGAAAACCTGAAGGCTGCCGGCATTCCCTGCGGCCGCATCAACAGTGTGGCGCAGGCTCTGGCCGCGCCGCATGCGCTTGCGCGCGACATGGTGACCACGGTCGAACATCCGACCGCCGGCAGCATCAGAATGCTCGGCATTCCCTTTCGCTTCAGCGACACGCCGGCCAGCATCCGCCGCGCGCCGCCGCTGCTGGGCCAGCACACCGAAGCCGTGCTGCGCGAAGAACTCGGTTTCAGCGATGCCCGCATCAATGCCTTGCGCGCTGAAAAAGTTATTTAAAATCAATATGTTATATATAATGCCGCGATGATTACCGGACTCAGCCATGTCTCCATCGTCGTGCCTGACCTGGCTAAGGCGCTGGAAAAACTGCGCGCGACGTACGGGCTGGTAGCCGGCGAGATCCGGGTCAATGACGAGCAGGGTGTGCGCATGACCTACATCGATCTCGGCAACGCCAAGATCGAACTGATGGAACCGTCGCGCGCGGATTCGCCGGTGGCCAAATTTCTCGAGCGCAATCCCAAGGGCGGCATCCATCATTTCTGCCTCGGCGTCTACAGCGTGGAGCAGACCACAAAGGAACTCACGGCTGCGGGCGTGCAGGTGCTGGGCGGCGGCAAGGTGCAACTGAACGTGCACGGTGAACGCATTGCGTTCGTGCACCCCAAGGATTTTCTCGGCGCGTTGATCGAACTGGAGGAACACGGTGGCTGAACAGAAACAACGCATTCCCGGTGACAAGCTGCGCACCTTCATCGCCAGTGCATTCGAGGCGGTCGCGATTCCGCGCGAAGATGCCAAGGCCATTGCGCAACTGATGGCGCAGGCGGATATCAACGGCTCCGAAGGCCACGGCGTGTTCCGCCTGCCGCAGTACATTCGCCGCATCAAGGGCAAGGCCGTCAACGTCAAACCCAATATCCGCGTCGAACGTGAAATGGCCGGCATGGCGCTGGTGCACGGCGACAACGGCATGGGCCATCTGGTGATGAAATTCGCCACCGAAAAAGCCATTGAAAAAGCGAAAACTGCCGGTGTCGCCTGGGTCGGCGCACGCTGGAGCAATCACGCCGGTCCGGCGTCGCTCTACGCGAGCATGCCGCTGGCGCACAACATGATCGGGCTCTACATGGCCGTGGGCAGCGCCAACCATCTGCCGCCCTGGGGCGGGCTGGACATGCTGCTGTCGACCAATCCCATCGCAGTGGCCGTACCGGCCGGCGACGAACCTGCCATTGTTCTCGACATGGCGACGACCGTGGCGGCGTACGGCAAGGTCAAAACCAAGGCGCAGCGCGGCGAGATGATGCCCGAGGGCTGGATGATGGATCGCCAGGGCAGGCCGCTGACCGATCCGAAACGCGCCAGTGAAGGTTTCCTGCTGCCGATCGGCGGTTACAAGGGTTACGGCCTGGCGCTGGTGATGGGCCTCTTGGCCGGCAATCTGAATGCTGCGGCGATGGGCAAGGATGTGGTCGATTTCAACAACGACGACACCACCGAAACCAACACCGGCCACACCATCGTCGCCATCAATATCGAAGCCTTCCAGGATCTGAAGGAATTCAAGCAAGGCATGGACACGCTGATCCGCGACATCCGCAATTCACAACGCCTGCCCGGCGTCGACCGCATCCGCCTGCCGGGTGAGGGCACGCATATCGCCCGCGCCGAGAACGAGAAAATGGGCATACCGATGCCGGCTGCACTGCTTGATGCGCTGGGCAAGCTGGCGGGTGAACTCGGGATTGCGCCGCTGAACTGAATTTGACCGGGCTTGCCTTGCTCCGGCGGGCAGCCCTAGGATGCACTTTCTGCGACAGGAGGTGACATGCCTGAACCATTCGACGCAATCGTGATCGGCGCCGGCCAGGCCGGCCCGGCCTTGGCGGTGCGCTGCGGCAAAGAGGGGCTGAAGACCGCCATCATCGAACGCCACCGCTTTGGCGGCACCTGCGTCAACAACGGCTGTGTGCCGACCAAGACTCTGGTCGCCAGCGCGCGCGCCGCGCATGTCGCCCGCAGCGGCGCGGAATATGGCGTGCTCATCGATAACCCGGTTCGTGTCGACATGCAGCGCGTCAAGGCGCGCAAGGATGCCGTGGTGAAACAGTCGCGCGAGGGCCTGCGGTCCTGGCTCGACGGCGCCCGCAACGTCACTGTCATCGAAGGCCATGCCCAGTTCACCGCGCCGCACCGGCTGCGCGTCGGTGACCGCGAACTCGAGGCGCCGCGCATATTCATCAATGTCGGCGGCCGCGCAGCACTGCCGGACATGCCGGGCATCGCTGATGTGCCGTTTCTCAACAACGAACGCATCATGCATCTCGACCGGCTGCCCGAACACCTGGTCATCATCGGCGGCAGCTACATCGGGCTCGAGTTCGCGCAGATGTACCGCCGCTTCGGCTGTCGCGTGACCGTGGTTGAAGCCGGGCCGCGCCTGATTGCGCGTGAGGACGAAGACGTATCCGCAGCGATACTCGGGATTCTTGAAGGTGAAGGCATCGAGTTTCGGCTTAACGCCAATTGCATCGGCTTGCAGCGACGCGGCGAGCGGGTCGCGACTTCGGTGGCCTGCGAGGAAGGTGCGCCGCTGGTCGAAGGTTCGCATGTGCTGCTCGCCATTGGCCGCGTGCCGAACACCCATGATCTGGGCTTGCCGGCGGCCGGCATCAAGACCGATGCGCGCGGTTATATCGTGGTCGACGAGGCACTGTCGACGAGTGCCGAAGGTGTCTATGCGCTGGGCGACTGCAACGGCCGCGGCGCATTCACCCACACCAGCTGGAACGATTACGAAATCGTCGCAAACAACCTGTTCGACGGCGCATCGCGCAAGGTCAGTGACCGCATTCCCATTTATGCGCTGTTCGTCGATCCGCCGCTGGGGCGCGTCGGCATGAACCAGGCACAGGTCCGCGCCTCGGGCCGTCCCGCGCTGACCGCCAAGATGATGATGACCCGCGTCGGCCGTGCCCGTGAAATGGGCGAGACGGCGGGTTTCATGAAAATCGCGGTGGCCGCCGACACCAAAGAGATCCTCGGCGCGGCCATCCTCGGCGTGCACGGCGACGAAGTGATCCATTCCATACTGGAGGTGATGACGGCGCGCCAGCCCTACACCGTGATCAACCGCGGCGTGCACCTGCATCCGACGGTGTCGGAGCTGCTGCCGACGCTGCTGGAGGGGTTGGCACCCCTGCACTGAACGCCGGCATATCGATTTATTCCCGCGCGGGCCAGACTGGCTGGTGGAATCCGCGGGGGACTGAAGGTCGCATCCAGCGCGTTTTCGTTTCCGACATCTGCACCACGGGTGCGAGGTGGGTAATGCGACCCACGGGTGAATCGTGGTGCATCAGCAGTGATTGCAATTCTTCCGGGGGAAGTTCCGCGGGCAGATGCGCGTATTGGGATGGATCGAGAAGTCCATGCTGGCGGATCCACTGCCCGGCACCGGCAAGCGAGGCCCTGACGAGCCAGCTGCCGCCTTCGCGAACGCGGCGTCCCAGAGCGACCATCGTACCGTAAGCCAGCAGGTAGCCCACCACGTAGTCCTGCGCGGCGTACGGCAGAAAGGCCGGGCGCTGACCATCCGGCTGCCATGCCATGCCGTTTGCCGCCTGAACGATGGTGTCGTAACCGCGCCGCTCGCGCCAGGGGCCTTCGTGGCCCCAGGCGTTGAGCGTGACATAGACGATACCGGGACGCAGCTCTGCGAGCGCTTCGGGAGACAGTCCGCGCCGCGCCAATGTACCCGGTCGATAGGATTGCGAGAACACATCGCAGTCGCGAATGAGCGAGCGCATCGTTTCGGCTTCACCAGCATTGCGCAGGTCAATGTGCGTGCTGAGTTTTCCGACGTTGGTATCAAAATCCATCAGCCCGAAATCGGCAAGATCTTCCCGGGTTACTCTGAGCACATCGGCACCGTGTTCGGCCAGCGTACGCGCACAGGCGGGGCCCGCCAGGACACGGGTGAGGTCGAGCACGCGTACCCCTGAAAGCGGACGTGACCCGCCGGGAAGCGGCCGTGCCGGCGCTTCGCCGATTTTGATGATCTCAAGCAGCGGCAGGCCTGCGACTGCGTGCATTTGCGGCAGTTCCAGCCATTCTTCCTCGCTGCGTACTAGGCTGCCGATGCCTCCCGCGGAAATGATTGCATTTTCGAGTTCGAGGCCATCTCGTGTAGCCACGGCGGCTGCCACGGCTTCCCGCTGCTTCGGTGCGCCGAGTACTGCGAGATTGCGATCGCGAAGGTTGGGGAAATTGCAGTGCAGGTACATCCAGCGGCCATCGCGCAGTTGATAGAAACCGGTGATTTTTTCAGGATCTTCTGCCGGTTTTTCGCCATTGATCTGCAAATAACGCGAGCTACGCAGGGCCGCAGCGGCTGCGCGCGCATTCACCCGTACTTGTTGGCGTCGTCCGGTTTGCAGTGCCCAGAGGTCGGCTGCGGCCAGACCGGCGGCGGCCATGGCCGCGGCTCCCGGTGCGACGGGTCTGTAACGCGTCGGGAATACGGGGTCGGTGCCGACGATCTCGACCGAATCTGCGGCCGACGCCGGAAAGTCCGCAATGCGTAGCAGATCCTGAAGCGAAGTATTTGCTATCGGTTTAACAGTGTTATCTGCCATCGGATTTCCTTGAATGCTGTTGCGTGCGCCGGGTGGTGGGGCGGGACGGATCGCCCGTTCAGTCAATGCGAATATTGGCGGTTTTCACCAGCTTCGCGTATTTGGCAACATCCTGTTTGATGAATGCCGCAAGTTCATCCGGTGAGCTGGCGACCACAATAACGCCCTGCGTGGCGAGTCGTTCCGTGATCTCAGGCAGTTGCAGCAAACGGACGACATCCGTGTGCAGTTTGGTGATGATGGGCTGTGGCGTTCCGGCTGGGGCAAGTAATCCATGCCACGCCGATTGTTCGAAACCCGGGAGCCCGGACTCAGCTATGGTCGGAATTTCGGGAACGGCGGCGGAGCGTTTGGCGCTGGTTACGCCCAAAGCGCGCAAGCGTCCGCTGCGTACGAATGGCACTGAGCTTGGCGTTGTTCCGAAATACATGGAGACCTGGCCGGAAAGCAGGTCAGTGACTGCCGCGCCGCCACCCTTGTACGGGACGTGCACGATGTCCACGCCGGCCATCATCTTGAACAGTTCCCCCGAGAGATGATTGGAGCTTCCCATCCCGGCAGAGGCATACGTCAGTGCGCCGCGATGGGCTTTGGCCAGACTGATCAGCTCTTTGACCGACTTTGCAGGCACTGACGGATGAACGACGAGAACATTGGGGGCTGTTGAAATCTGGGTGATCGGCGAAAAATCCTTCACCACATCATAAGGAGGTTTTTTGTAGAGAGTCATGTTGACCGTGTTCGGTACGCCGCCGACCAGGAGCGTGTGCCCGTCCTGAGCGGAACGCGCGACCAGTTCGGATCCGATGTTCGTACCTCCGCCAGGGCGGTTGTCGACGATAACCGAGTGATTCCAGATTTCGGAAAGTTTCAGGGCTACTGTGCGGCCCACGAAATCCACGCCACCGCCGGGCACGTACGGCACGATCAAACGGACAGGACGGGTCGGGTAGGCCTGGGCCTGCACCGGGTGGCCGGCGTGGGCGATCAGCAAAGCTCCCGTCACGACCAAACCGGCGAGCACGGGTTTATTCTGGGTTAACGACATGGTGTTGTCTCCTCAAGGACGGTTTTTGGATGGGGCGCCGGCTTTTGCATACTTTTGCAGTGCATCGTGGATCCGCAGGTCGATCTCGATGCCTTCACGCAAGCGCTGTTCGCGCTCATGCTGTGCGCGTTCCCCGGGGATGCGGATTTCGTCTACGCCCTCCAGCTTGGGTGTGGCTTTGATCTCGGCGATGGTTTCGGTCAGACCGCGGCGGTATTCCTCAAGCGGCACCAGGAGATCCGGTTTGATGGCGATGGTGAGATAGCCATAGATTTTTTCAAGATCAAGAACCGGACTGCAAAGCACGCCGAGTGCGCGTACAGCGAGGGCAAGTGCATACCCCTTGTGGCCGCCGAAAGGCAGCAGGGCGCCGAGACGTGCGGCAGCGGGGTCGGTGGTGGGGCGGCCCTGTGGGTCGATGGCAACGCCCTCGGGCAACGGTGTGCCCAGCCGTTCGCGCATTTTCAGATCGGTGGCCATGAACGCGGAAGTGCCGATGTCGATCAGTAGCGGATCGCCTTGTGTCGGAAAACCGAAAGCCAAGGGGTTAGTACCGAGGGCGGCCTTGGCGCCCCCGAACGGCGCGACCCGGCGGCTTGCGCTGACCGTGTGAATGCCGATCAGGCCGGCGCGGGCGATCATCTCGACATAATAGGCGCCGCGACCGCTGGTCCAGCTGTTGGTCAGCCCGATGAGGGCGAAACCATGGGCCTCCGCGCGCGCAATCGCCGCCCGCGTTGCGTGATACATCGCGAGCATGCCGACAGTGTTGCCGCCATCAAAAAGTACCGAGACACTGCTCTCCCGCACCACGCGCATGGGACTGCGGGGTGATTTGGCGCGAGGACTGTCGGCGATATTGAGCAGTTTGGCGAGCCCGGAGTATTCGTAGCCGCATAGTGCTGCATCAACCACGTGATCGGCGATGATGCGTGATTCTTCCTCGTTGTAGCCCATACCGTGCAACGCGCGTTCTGCCAGATCACGTGCTGCGGGAACGGCGAGCCGGATTCTGCTGGATGACTCGGTGTTCATGCTGACTCCTGGAGTGCTGTGGTAGCGCGAAACTGCGCTGCGGCACGACCTGCAACGCGACCGAAAATTGCAGCTTTCCCCAGAGATGTGCCGGTCATATAGCCATTGCCATGAAAGCCACCGGTGATCTCTCCGGCGGCGAACAGCCCCGAAATGGGTTTGCCGCCGTTGTCGATTACCCGTGCCTGCGCATCCACTGCGAGTCCGCAGTAAGTGGCGAGGATCGCGCTGGTGCATGGATACGCGTAATAAGGCGGGACAGCGATGGCGCGGAGCTGCCCGTTGCCGTTGGCCAGACTGGAGCGGCCGTGGCGGCTGTCGACGCCACTCGATACATCCGAGTTGTATTCGTCGATCGTGGCGCACAGTGTCTGCTCATCGCAGTTGATGTGCTGCGCCAGTGCAGGCAGGTCTTTTGCCTGCAATACCAGGCCAGTCTGCAACGCACCCCTGAAATCCGAGGTCGCGGCTTCAGTGACTGAAAGATCCATGATGGATTGGTCGAAAATCTGAAAGGCCAGCGCTTCAGGCTGCTTCAGGCAGGCTTCGCCCAATACTTTGTACGATTGTGATTCGTCGGTGAAACGCCGGCCATCGCGGTTGACGGCGATGGCACCCTTGTAGATGGGATGGAGCAATGCGTTCTGCGCAGGATCAGCATCAGGGTGACGGCCAAATGTGCTGTTGATACCGTTCATATCCTTGGTCTTTGCGCCGATTGCCAATGCCATGACGAGTCCGTCACCGGTACTGCCATTGCTGCCGGCGCGTTGCGCTTTTGTCAGGGTAGGCGCGTACTTGCGCAGCAGTGATTCGCTGCGCGAGAAACCACCGGAGGCCAGAATTACGCCGAGATGTGCATGCAGTGTGAGTGTCTTGCCTTGATGCCGGGCGACGAGACCGGTGACGCGATCGTCCGGGACTGTCCGGACGAGGCTCTGCGCGGCGCATGCGGTGAGGACGCTGATCCTCCCGTTTTGCGCGGCAGCGGTGGCCAGTGCCTTCATCATCTGTACGGTGTCGACACGGTTAGAGCGGGGAACCGATTGGCCGCTGCCCTGTTGTACGGAAATGAAACGCAGACCGTAGTTTTGCAGCCAGCGGTAGGTTTCATGCTGCAATTCTGCATAGGTGGCAAGCAGGATCTGATCTGCAGCGTCACCACCCACGCGGCTCAGATCGGAAAACAATTGTTCTGGTGAGTCATTTATGAGTTGGGTTTGCTGTTCTTTAGTGCCGGCAAATGCGATGGCGCCGCCGCTGATCAGGCTGGTGCCGCCGATGTCCGGTTGTTTCTCAAGCAGCAGGACGCTGGCTCCGCGCTCGGCGGCTGCGAGTGCGGCGCAGTATCCTGCCAGTCCGGCACCGACGACGATGACGCCGGCGCTGCGGTCCCAGTTTCCGCCGCCGCGCGCGGGTATTGCTGCAACGGTGCCCGGTAGCATGTCTTGATGCGGGATGATCGGCAGATCAGTCTGCCGTGGCGCCGGAGGCTTTGACGACCTTGGACCACTTGACGAGTTCTTCCTGCATGAAGGCATGAAATTCACCGGGTGTCATCGGCCGCGGGTCTACGCCCTGGCGATGCAACTGTTCATTTACACTGGCAACCTCAAGGCCCTGGCGGATGGCCTTGCTGATCGATTCCGTAATGACCTTCGGTGTGCCGGCCGGGGCGACGATGCCCCACCACGAAGTGGCACTGAATCCGGGGGATGTTTCGGCGATTGCCGGAACATCGGGCAGGGCCGACGAGCGTTTCAGGCTGGTGACACCGAGCGCCTTTAACCGGTTTGCCTTGATGTGTGGAACCGCCGCCAGCGAGTTCGCGAAACTCATGGTGATCTGGTTGGAGATCAGGGCGACCATGGCCGGCCCCGTGCCCTTGTACGGCACGTGAATCATGTCGGTACCGAACGCGGAATTAAACATGACCCCGGCAAGATGTTGTGAACTGCCGATGCCATTTGAACCGTAAGTCAGTTTTCCCGGCTGTTTTTTTGCCAGTGCGACCAGATCATTCAGGTTTGCTGCAGAGGATGCGGCCGGCACGACAAGGAAATTTGCGGTGCTGCCGAGCAGCGATATCGGTGCGTAGGATTTGATCGGTTCGTAAGGCAGTTTTTTGTAGAGCGCTGCGTTGATGGCGTTGGTGGCAACATTGGCCACCAGCAGTGTGTAACCGTCTGGGGCTGCTGCTGCGGTGATCTGGCAGGCCACGATGCCGTTGGCGCCGGGCCGGTTGTCGATGATCATCTGCTGCGACCAGATCTCGGACAGTTGCGCACCGATGATGCGTGCGATGGTGTCATTGCCGCCGCCGGGCGGATAAGGAACGATCAGGCGCACCGGTTTGGTGGGGAAGGTGCCGGTTGACTGTGCGGCGTGAGTGCTTGCGCTGCAAGCCAGCGCGCCGGCCATCATCGTGGCAAGCAAGGCGGTTTTAAGGCTGTTCATCTGCATTGGTGTTCTCCTCGGTCGCCGGACGTGATAATCCGCCCGGTTGTTGTAATAGGTCAGTTTCCGGGCAGGCCGACGATCCCCATCCAGTAGTGGATTTCGCCGTCGGTGGGTACCTCGTAGCGACGTACAAAATTCAGCAAACCGTCGCTGCCGACGCGGAATACGGACAGCGCCGCCGGCACGAGCTGTATGCCAGCACTGTCCCGAACCGCCAGTGGTTTGATGCTGGCAGTGACCATCAGTTTTCCGCCTGGATCGAACGCGAAGGTGCGCACGTGAAAGCTGTGTGTATCGGCATGCTGGACCAGCGTCGGTTCCCCGGTTCCTGGATTAATGGCAAAAACCGCGATGTTGTTTTCGCCGCCGCCGAAGGCCTTGGTGCCGCCGTGATCGACGGTCCAGTCGGCGCGGTTGGCGAGGTAAACATGGCGGCCATCGGGGTGCACATGAATCGTGCCTGCGTGCTGGCGCGGCTTGGCGTCCTTGGGATTGGCGAGTGTTTCGCGCACGTATGCGGCAACGGGTTCTATTGCATCGCCAGCGTAGCGGTACATATAGAGCTGGTTTTGCCGTTCCAGCGATACGTACATCCATGGTGCTGTCGGATGAAAGTCGAGATGCCTCGGACCGAAGCCATATCCCCAGTTGGGTGCGATCGCCGCCAGTGGCGAGAGGTGCCCCTGGTCAAACCGGTAAAAGCGCAGCGCTCCCGGGTCTTCGGGTTTGCCGGGTTCGGCATCGTTGCCGCGGTCGATGAGCATTGCCGCGCGGCCTGATGGTGTCACCATCACCTGGTGCGGATAAATGCCGTAATCCAGACCGTTTTGTTGCGTGATTTCTGGAGCCAGCGTGCCGTCGGCATTGATCGGGTTTACGGTAAGGCCGGTGCGGGGCAGATTGTGCCCGGCCAGCAGGTAGTTGCCCGAGGGGTGGACGCAGATATGCACCGCACGGGCGTACTGCGGACGGGATTCGCCGTGCGACTGGAGCGCGCCGGTATGCGGATCGATCTGGAATGCGCTGACATGGTTGGAGTCGGCCTTGAGTCCTGCACCGCGGTTGCTGGTCGCGACATAGAGATAACGGCGCGACGGATGA
Source organism: Burkholderiales bacterium (assembly GCA_019749945.1). GTDB lineage: Bacteria > Pseudomonadota > Gammaproteobacteria > Burkholderiales > SG8-41. The sequence goes on along the minus strand of JAIEPF010000002.1, from coordinate 5,703 downwards.
GGCCAGGCGTACTGCACGTTGGCGAGTGCCTTGACCGTTTCGCGGCGGGTCAGGGTTGCGCCATCAATATCGACTTCGTAGCGGGTGATTTCGCTGCCGACAGCGCTGTAGAGCACGGTTTTTGATGCCATGGCGGGTTTCCTGATTCAGTTCGCGGTGTTGCCTGCGACCTTGTCGTCGGCAACAACGATACCCTGCTTAACAAGCTCGTCGATTTGTTGTGTCGAGTAACCGGCCTCGGCAAGTACCGCGAGCGTGTGTTCGCCCATACGCGGCGGTTGCTGGCGCACCTGTGGCTTGCGGCCGTCCATTTCCAGCGGAATGCCCGGGATTTTTGCGTTCTTGCCGGTCGGCAGGGTGATGTTGAGCAGGCGTCCGCCGGCGTTCAGATGCCGGTCCTCGAACAAATCTCCGGGTTTGGCGAGAGGACCGAAGGGGATTGTCAGCCGCTCTAATTTTTCAACCAGTGAATCAAATGATTCGGCCGCGAACTTTGCGGTGACGACGGGCATGATGCGGTCGCGTGCCTTGGCGCGCTGAGGGTTGGATTTTAGTGTGGGGTCTGCAAGCAATGCCTCCTCGCCGAATTCTTTGCAGAAACTGCGCCAGTGGTTGTCGCTGGTGATGCCGACGAATACGGTGCGGCCGTCTGCCGTCTGGAAGGGGTCATAAACTGCCCACGAACTGGCTTTTTCCGGCATCGGAGGAGGTGCTATGCCAGTCAAGGCCTCTTGTCCCATGTGTTGCGCCACCAGGAATGCCGTCGATTCAAACAGTGCGCTGCGGATTTCCTGGCCGCGGCCTGTGGTTTCGCGTTCGCGCAGCGCAGCCATGATGCCGAGGGCACCGAACATCCCCCCCATGATGTCCACCACCGACGCACCCGCGCGTAGCGGCATGCCACTGGGGCCGGTCATGTAGGCCAGTCCACCCATGAACTGTACGATTTCGTCGAGCGCCGCGCGCTTTTCAAACGGCCCGCTGAGAAAACCCTTCAGGCTGCAATACACCAGCCGCGGATTGGTCGCAGACAGCACGGCGTAGCTCAAGCCGAGGCGGTTCATCGTGCCGTGAGCGAAATTCTCGATCAGTGCGTCGGCGCCGGTAACCAGTTTGAGCAGTACTGCCTTGCCGGCTTCGCTCTTCAGGTCAACCGAGAGGCTGCGCTTGTTGCGGTTGAATACCGGAAACAGCGCTGAACCGAAACCGACGTTGGCGCGCGTGCGGTCGCCCTCCAGCGGTTCCACCTTGATGACATCCGCGCCGAGATCGGCGAGGACCATGCTGCACGACGGCCCCATCACGGTATGACCCAGTTCGAGGATGCGGATGCCTTCCAGGGGTTGTCGTTGAGCAGTTTTGGATTGCATTTGGCTCGATTCGATGTTGAATAATGTTTATTACACGGCGGTTTATTGCACGGCGCTACGCAGTCGCGCGAGGCTGCCGCCACGCATGACCGAGCCCGGCAGCGGGTGGCCGACGATATCCTCCGCCAGACGCGCGCATTCCAGCAGTTTTTCGAGATTGATGCCGGTGTCTATGCCCATTTCCTCGCACATGAACACCAGGTCTTCGGTGCAGACATTGCCGGCGGCGCTTTTGTGCCCGGCGAACGGACAACCGCCAAGGCCGGCAACCGATGCATCAAACATGTCGATGCCCATTTCGAGCCCGGCATAAGCATTGGCGATGGCCATGCCACGGGTATCGTGCAGGTGCAGGCTGATGCGTAAATCGGGATAACGTTCGCGGATGGCGCCGACCACGCGCTTGATCGACAGCGGTGTTGCCCAGGCCATGGTGTCGGCGAGCGATAGCACGCCGATGTCGATGGCGTACTCGGCAGCGATGGTGTGCGCCCGGTCGACCATGCCGACAACCGTCGCAGGGGCGATATCGCCTTCGAAATTGCAACCGAAGGAGGCCATGATCGATGCGCGTTGTATCGGGATGCCGTGTTGATTAAATTCCGCAATGGCGCGATGGTTATAGGCGTCCTGTTCGGAAAAGGATTTGTTGTTGTTGCGCTTGAGGAATTTTTCGGAAGCGCAGAGTGCGATGCGGCCTTCCATTTTCAACCGGCCCGATGCGCGTGCGCGCTCCAGGCCTTTTTCGTTGAGCCAGAGCCCGGTGTAATCGACCGCCGGATTGACCTTGATGCCGGCCACAACCTGTTCGGCGTCCGCCATCCCCGGTACGCGCTTGGGGTTGACGAAGGATACGATCTGCATGTGGTGGATACCGGTTTCGGACAATGCGTTGATCAGTTCGATCTTGCGCGCCGTGGGGATGTCTCCGCTCTCGATTTGGAAACCTTCGCGCGGCCCTTCTTCATTGATGCGTACGCTTTTCGGCAGGTCTGCCACGATATTCTCCTGTTCAGTCGGCGGTGATGCCTGCCTGTTTGATGACTTTGCCCCACTTGGTAGTCTCGTGACTCAGGAATTTCGAGAACTCTTCAGGTGAACTCGGGCTGATTTCGCCGCCTTCTGCAAACAGCAGTTTCTGTACGTCCTGGGTGGCCAGCAATGCCACGAGATCTTTATTCAGGCGGTTAATGATGGTTTGCGGGACTTTGGCTGGAGCCAGCAAGCCGTGCCAGGAGACCACTTCATAACCGGGCAGGGCGGATTCAGCCATGGTCGGCACATCCGGCATCACGCGTGCACGCTTGAGCCCGGTGGTGGCGATCGCGCGGAGTTTTCCATCGCGCACGAACTGGCCGGCCGATGCGAGTGAGGTGGCCAGATAGGTGATGCGGTTGCCCATCAGATCGACAATTGCTGCGGCCCCGCCTTTGTACGGCACATGCGTGATATTGATACCGGCGACTTGATTAAAAAGTTCGCCGTTGATATGGCCGGAGCTGCCGATGCCCGCAGATCCAAAAGTCAGGGTGCCGGGGCTTTTTTTGGCGGCGGCGATCAGGTCTTTCGCCGTTTTAATTGGTGAGCCGGTGCTCACGACCATGACTTGCGGTGACTTCATCAGCAATGTAATCGGCGCGAAATCGCGTACCGGGTCGTAGTTGCCGCCCTTGGCCCGCAATATGGGACCCATCACCAGATTTGCTGTCTGGCCCAGCCAGATGGTGTATCCGTCCGCCGGTGCTTTCGCCGCCAGCTCTGCGCCCAGTGCGCCGCCGGCGCCCGGCCTGTTGTCGATGACAACCTGCTGGCCCAGCGCTTCCGACAGTTTCGGGCTGATGATCCGCGCATAGGTGTCCGTGCTGCCGCCGGGCGGGAACGGGATGATCATCCGGACCGGGCGCGAAGGGTAGGCTTGGGCAACGACCGCTGTGGCAAAAGTCGCCAGCATGAGCGCTGATGCGAAATGGACGATACCGGCGCAAGCAGACCGCCGGATTGCGGCAAGTTCCATATCTCCTCCTGTATTTATTAATTTCTGAAGGCAGTCTACGCTGCCGTTCTTATGCCGAGAAAGAATATTTTTGCATCATTTGATACAGTATTGTTATCAATTGGGAGGCGCCATGAAACTGCAGCAAATTCGTTGTTTCTGTGAAGTCGTCGATCATGGCTGCAGCGTGTCCAAGGCGGCGACAGCCCTGCACACTTCGCAGCCCGGTGTCAGCCGGCAGATTCAGTTGCTGGAAGAGGATCTGCACACGGTGCTGCTGGACCGGCGCAACACGCGCATCGCGGGGCTGACCGACGCGGGGCGTGCGCTGGTGCCGACGATGCGCCGCTTGCTGGTGGAGGCTGACAACCTGCGGCGACAGGCGCATGAATTGGCTACTTCGGGTAAAACCCGGTTCATCATCTCGACCTCACATACCTACGCGCGGCATACCCTGTTGTCTGTGCTGAAGCAGTTTATCCAGCGCCATCCGAATGTGGCCATTCAAATGCGTGAAAGTGCCGCGCCACGCATCATGCAGTTGCTTGCCGCCGGAGAGGTCGACATCGGGGTGGCGACCGAGCCGGTTGATCAATTACCCGGCATCACGCGAATGCCGTGTTATCGCATCAGCAACAGCTTGATCGCGCCGCCCGGACATCCATTGCTCAAGCACCGGCGGGTAACCCTGCAGCAAATACAGCAGTACCCACTCATTACCTACGATGAACGCCATCACCTCGGACGTGTAGTCAGGGAGCGTTTCAAGCGGGAAGGGCTGGAGCCGAACATCGTCATCAGTATCATCGACGACGATGTGATGAAAGCGTATGTCGAAGCCGGGTTCGGCATCGCGGTGCTGCCCAGCGTGGCTTACAGTTCCAGCAAGGACAAGCTGCTGCGGGCGATTTCTGTAGACCACCTGTTCGAAGCCGGAACCTGTGTGGTGATGACGCCGGAAGGCAGGCACATGCAGGAGCATGTCCGCGATTTCATCGATATCGTGAAGGCAACCCCGGTTGCCGGCGTCGGAGCGCCCCGCCGGTAATCAGACCGCCGGCTCGTCCACCACGCCGTTGCTCAGCACGCCAATCCCCTCGACTTCCGATTCGATGACATCGCCGGCGTTCAGGTACCAGTCCGGATTCGACAATGCGCCGCCGCCGGGTGAGCCGGTGGCGATGATGTCGCCGGGTCGCAGCGTCATTTGCGAGAAGTGGGCAATGAGTTGCGGAATCGGGAACAGCATGTCTTTGGTGTTGCCGTCCTGACGGGTTTCGCCGTTGACCCGGGTCTGGATGCGCAGGTGCATCGGATCCGGAATCGCGTCGCGGGTGATCATCCATGGGCCCATGGGGGCGAAGGTGTCGAGTGTCTTGCCGAGGAACAGGTGGCCGGCCTGGCGTTCGAGGGCGCCGAGGTCGCGTGCGGTAATGTCGTTGACGATGGTGTAACCGGCAATCACGTCGTAGGCGTCTTCTTCACGCACGTTTTTGCATTTTTTTCCGATCACCACCGCCAGCTCGGTCTCGCAATCAAGGGCTTGGGTGATGCGCGGCTTGATGATGTCGCGGCCGGGACCGACGATGGCCGACAGGGTTTTGATGAATCCGGCGGGAATCTTGCCCGCTGCCTTGCCGGGGAACTGCGTGTAGCCGGGATAATTGCGGCCGACGGCGATCAGTTTCGACGGCCGGATCGGGGCATACACCCGGCAGTCGGCGAGCGGGAGGAACAGCGGTTCACCGTGAAACCCCGGCGCATCAGGTCTGACGGCAACAAGATCAGTGAGGTAGGTATAGGCATCGGCGAGCGCGATCCACGCCTGTTCACCCATATGCAGGAATTCGGTGATGTAGGGCGGCATGTAAATGGTCGCGAGCTCCCGGCCTTTGGGATTGCCGGCGCGTTCCATCAAATGCAGTGCGTAACCGGCGCGCAGGTCGGCGATGCGGTCGGGTGCGATCAGCACGCCGAGCCGGGCCAGCGTGCGGGGTTCGTGTTTAAGGCTGTAGCGAAGCAGTTTCAAGATGGTTCCTGATTGTTGGCTGGTGCGCGTTGATCATAACAAACGCGCAGTAACGCCCCTTGGCGCCGTTGCGTGCTGTCGGAAGTGCCTTTAAGTTTTTGTTTAAGCTGGTTATTTTGTGATTTTTGGCACGATTCCCGGATATCGCGGTCAGACTTGTGGAACAAGTCATGGGATGGCCTGCCTAAAGAGTGTAAACAAGGCGGGTATCGTGCAAATGACCTGCAAATGAGCCTAAGAGCGCCTAACAAAATGAAATCATACGGTTTTGAGAGATCGCCAGCAGATGAGGCAACAGCCGAGTTTGAGGA
>JAIEPF010000016.1 GCA_019749945.1 Burkholderiales bacterium | reverse complement strand
TTCTCGTTTGGCCATGCAAAAAACGTAGCACGGCCTTTCTGAAAAGTACAGAACCCATTTATGAAATGACTTCTAATGATTGCGGCTGTAAATGAGGTCGGTGCAAGTTTTCGAATCAACCGCGCACTCTCTTGCGCAGCAAAACCTGCATTGGCCCCATTTATTCAAAACCAGAAGCCGGCCAGGAATGACAACCTTTTGCAGTGAAACAACATGAACACAAAGCTCGCGAATCTTGGACCCAAATCAGAGGCCATGCTGCGTCGCGCCGGCATCACCACGGAAGAACAGCTGCGCAGCCTCGGCGCCGCCCGGGCCTATGTCATGGTGAAACGCTGCGGCGTCGGCGCATCCCTCAATTTGCTGTGGGCGCTGGAAGGCGCGCTGACCAGGCGCTCCTGGCAGGCGGTGGCCAAAACAGAAAGGCTTGACCTCCTGCTCCAGGTCGAAGCGTTGATGGCCGGCGATGGCAGGCGCCCCGGCTCAAGTTCGAGCCGGCGCACCGGAAGCAGGACGCCGCGCCCAATTGCGGCAGCCTCCCGCCTCTCAACAAAACGTTAGTGCACGATACGCCCGGTCTGCGTCAGCCACGACCATTAAAATCAGCCCTCCATCCTTTTGAACCGCATGGGATAACCCTTTAATTGGCATTTCAGCAATGAACGAAAAACCGGTACTGGTATTTTTTTGCGGCAAGATGGGCGCCGGAAAATCAACCCTTGCAAGGCGCATGGCCAAGGACATGAATGCGTTGCTCCTGTCCGAGGATGAATGGCTCGCCGCGCTTTTTCCCGGTGAGATCCATGGGCTCGCGGATTACATCAAATACTCGCGCCGGTTGAAGCCGGTGCTGGGCGCGCATGTCCGCGACATTCTCAAGTCCGGCTTGCCGGTGGTCATGGATTTCCCGGCCAATACCGTCACACAAAGGAACTGGTTCAGGGAAATCTTTGAGCCCGATGGCATGGATCACCTGCTGATCTACCTTGACGTCGATGATGCCACCTGCATCCGGCAGGTTGCCGCGCGAGCTTCGGCCGATCCGGCCCGCGCTCGATTCGACACCGAGGCCATGTTCCGGCAAGTGACCGGTCATTTCCAGCCGCCGACGGAACAGGAGGGTTTCAACATCCGGGTGGTCGCTTCCGCCGGGTCCGGTGGATGAGTATCCTGAAGATGGCCGTCCAGTTACCGGGTATGGCGTTAAAACAATAAATTAATTCCGGAGAGCCTGTTACCGTCGGCGTTTAGCATCGCAATGCATATCCTCATTCGAGAGTTTGAAGAGCCCGATAGAGACACTCTCCGTCATTTATACCTCGAGTCTCGCAAGGCGGCTTTCACCTGGAACACCACCCGACCGTGCAAACCCGCCGACTTTGACTCGCATACGGAAGGCGAGCACATTCTGGTTGCCGTCGCCAATGCGGAAATCATCGGTTTCGCTTCGATCTGGGTGCCGGACAGCTTTTTGCACAACCTATTTGTTCATCCATCATTCATGCGAAAAGGGGTGGGCCGCGCGCTATTGGCGGCTTGCAACAAATATTTCTCCAGGACACCATCACTCAAATGCCTGAAGGCCAACGTCAACGCCGTGCAGTTCTACCAATCCCAGGGCTGGAAAGTTGCACGGGAAGAGATGGGGCCGGATGGACCGTACTTGCTTATGGAAAAAATAAATACCCTGCGCAAGACAAGCGCCCTGGTTCAGGGCTGCTCAAATTGACCAGTTGAACCGGTCCCCACAGACCAACCGACGGTTCAGAAATGAAGGTAAAAATCGAGCCCTACACGTCGTCATGGAAGAACGACTTCAACCGGCATAAATCAGTCATTGCATCTGCGATAGGGCATTTGCGGGTTTCAATCGACCACATCGGCAGCACATCACTATGCAGCATTGCCGCCAAACCCGTCATAGACATACTTGTTGGTGTAAATGGCCCACAGGGACTCGATGAAACAATTGAACCGATCATCGCCGCGGGTTATGCGTATGTCGAGAAGTTCACCCCCGGCATGCCTTACCGGCGTTTTTTTGTGAAGTTAACCCCCGTTTCAAATACGCCGCTCCCCGGCATCATCACCACAAAAGACCGTCTGCGATTCGGCGTCGATTACGACACGGTCGCCAACATCCATGTCATTGAGAGGGGCTCGTATCACTGGATCCGGCACATCGCTTTTCGAGACTACCTGCTGGCTCACCACGAAGCCAGGACGGCTTATGAAAAGTTGAAGCTCGAAATAGCCGGGATCGATTTTTCAGACCCGCTTGATTACAACGCTTGCAAGGAAGGGTTTATCTCGGAATATCAGGAAAAAGCGGTTCAATGGTTCATGCAGAAAACGCTGGATCAAAAGTAACCGGCGCAGCCCCTGGGGAGCGATGCGGATTACTACAGAATCAGACCGAGTCCGAGTCTGGGTCGGACAGTCTGACCGGACGCAACGCCGAGTCTGGGTCGGACCAGCGCAACGCATTGATCAGCAATACAAAGTACCGAGAAATAGGCTGGTTTGGCAGGCTTAAGGGCGTAATTTGATGACAAAAAGACCGCGTTAAATTCTAGCTGACAAGAAATAGATAAACGTAGAAGTGCGTTTTGACAATCGAAAATAGCGTTCTAAGGGCGAAAAATGCCCCATTTCTAGCAGGAAACTCTTTGGATATATATAGTTAGCGTGGTCCGACCCGTATTGGTAGTATATATGACAAACAAACTGAGAAAACTCTGCAGTATCTTCGCGTTGGCCTTCTTTTGCGGCTCCGCCTTCGGGCAGAACAGTGTACCCGCCGCACAGCGCACAAAGGCGTGCGACAACGAAATTGCCCTTGCGGCTGCCGAAGAGATCCTGAAATCGCCGAACTCACTAAAGGAACGGCTGCACCTTATCTACGCCGCTGGAGTTCTCTTCGATCAGGGCCGAAAAGATGAAGCTGTATTTTGGGATTGGGTGGCGCGACTGCGAGGTTGGTATGACTTCGCAATTTCAAACGAGTCGCTGCTAACAAACATACGGCGGCGGACCGCAGGCCCGATCACTAACTACGCACTCCAAGACATTCGGAGATTTGAGGGAATCCTGGCTCGGGTACAGGCATGGGACAGTGAAATTGCCGATCCAGTCGAGAAGAAGGTGCAGGTCTATCGTCATTTAGACGATCTGCGCGCGCGAATTGCTGCTCAGCGCGAAGAGATCGAGCAGCAAGCTCGTGCGGTCGCGAGTGATCTCGAACAGGAACGCGCATCAATGAGGGCGCGCACATGTTTAAAAGTGCTGATCCATCCTTCCGAAGCGCCGAGAGTCATTGCTGTTGAAATACGGCAAGTCGTTGAATACGTAAAAAATCAGCCGGAAGTCGTTCGCGCCGTTGGTCACTTGCAGGGGGCTTCTGTAGCTACATTCACGGTGGAACAGGATCACCTATTGCCTTCGCAATATGAAGTGAATGTCAAAGGCGATCAGCTCGTGTTTGCCATCGTTGATGTGGTTAGAGAATCAAGCTCCGTCGAATTCAAGCTGGCTTGCGTGACTCGCACGTCCTTTGTGCACAGGGACCCATTTAGGAATCCATGTAAGTAGCAAGCGTAGCCCGTAATCCGCTACCACCCAAGGTGACTGCCTTCGGGGCGCGCTGCTTGCGGGCCACTCGCCGTTCAGCGCCAAACAAAACGCCCGCCGGCTCGCGCCGGCAGGCGTTTTTTACTTGAACGGCTGAAACCGGAAATTACTTCTTCTTCGCGACCTTGATCTTGATCCCCACCATGCTCTCCGGCTTGACCCACTGGTCAAACTGCGCAGAAGTCAGGTGGCCCAGCTGGATCGCGGATTCCTTCAGAGTCAGGCCTTTCTTGTGCGCGTTCTTGGCGATTGCGGCGGCCTTGGCGTAACCGATGTACGGGTTCAGCGCGGTCACCAGCATCAGGGATTCGCGCATCAGCTGGTCGATACGGCCGCGGTTGGGTTCGATGCCGACCGCGCAGTGTTCGTCGAAGTTTTCGCAGGCATGCGCCAGCAGGTGCACGCTGTGCAGGAAATTGCGGATCACCATGGGGCGGAACACGTTCAATTCAAAATTGCCCATCGAGCCGCCGACGTTGATCGCGACGTCGTTGCCGAACACCTGGCAGCAGGCCATGGTCATCGATTCCGACTGCGTCGGATTGACCTTGCCCGGCATGATCGAGGAGCCCGGCTCGTTTTCCGGGATGGAGAGTTCGCCGATGCCGCAGCGCGGGCCGCTGGCCAGCCAGCGGATGTCATTGGCGATTTTCATCAGCGCGGCCGCCAGCGTTTTCAGTGCGCCGTGGGCGGCGACCACGCCGTCGCAGGAGCCCAAGGCTTCGAACTTGTTGGGCGCCGTGACAAATGGAAGACCCGTCAATTTTTTCAACTGCCCTGCCACGTCCTTGGCGAATTTCGGATGCGCATTCAAACCTGTACCGACCGCAGTACCGCCCAAAGCCAGTTCACAGAGATGCGGCAGTGAAGCCTCGACATGTTTCAGGCTGTGGTCGAGCTGTGACACGTAACCCGAAAATTCCTGGCCCAGCGTCAGCGGCGTCGCATCCTGCAGATGGGTGCGGCCGATCTTGACGATGTGCATGAAGGCGCGGGATTTTTTGTCCAGCGTGTTGCGCAGCTTTTTCACCGCGGGTTTCAGATCCTTTTGCAGCGCGATCACCGCCGCGACATGCATCGCCGTGGGAAAGGTGTCGTTCGAGGACTGGCCCTTGTTGACGTCGTCGTTCTCGTGCACCAGGCGCGCGGCGCCGCGTTTGCCGCCGAGGATTTCCGAAGCGCGGTTCGCCAGCACTTCATTGACGTTCATATTGGTCTGGGTGCCGGAGCCGGTCTGCCACACCACCAGCGGAAAATGTTCATCCCATTGTCCGCTCAGCGCCTCATCGGCGGCCTTGACGATGGCGGCACCCTTTTTTTTGTCGAGCACGCCCAGCGCCATGTTGGTCAGCGCCGCGGCCTTTTTCACCAGCACCTGCGCGTGCACCACCGCCATCGGCATGGTCTCGCCGGGGAAATGAAAGTGATGCAGGCTGCGCTGGGTTTGCGCGCCCCACAGCCTGTGGTCGGGCACTTCGATCGGGCCCATCGTGTCGTGTTCGGTGCGGAATTTGGTCATGGTAATCGGTTATAAAATTGTCAATAAAATCAGATATTTACAACATTCACAGCAGCGGGCGCTGTTCGCCGCGCTGCGCGTTGGCATCGGCCACGGTCAGCGCCGTCATGTTGACGATGCGGCGCACCGTCGCGCTGGTGGTCAGCACATGCACCGGCTTGGCGGCGCCGAGCAGGATCGGCCCGACGGTGATGCCGTCGCCCGATGCGGTCTTCAACAGATTGAACGCGATGTTGGCGGCATCCAGTGTCGGCATGATCAGCAGATTGGCCTGGCCTTTCAGCCGTGCATTGGGGAAGGCCTTGTTGCGGATTTCTTCCGACAGCGCCGCGTCGCCGTGCATCTCGCCCTCGACTTCGAGATTGGGCGCGCGTTCGCGGATCAGCGCCAGTGCGGCGCGCATCTTGCGCGAGGTCGGCGAATCCGCCGAACCAAAACTCGAATGCGACAGCAGCGCCACTTTGGGCACCAGGCCGAAACGGCTGATTTCCTCGGCGGCGAGCACCGTTGATTCGGCAATCTGCTCGACCGTGGGATCGAAATTGACATAGGTGTCGCAGATGAACACGGTGCGGCCGGGCAGCATCACCATGTTCATCGCGGCGAAGTGCTGCACGCCGGGGCGTTTGCCGATCACCAGATCGACGAAACGCAGGTGGCTGTCATAACGGCCGAGCAGGCCGCAGAGCATGGCGTCAGCTGCACCCAGGCGCATCATCATCGCGCCGATCAGCGTGGTGCGGCGGCGCATGTCGAGTTTGGCGATGTCCGGCGTCACGCCGCGGCGTTCGCCGAGGCGCTGGTATTCGGTCCAGTACTCGCGGTAGCGCGGATCGTTGCTGGGATCGATCAGCGTGAAATCACGGTCGCGCTGCAGGCGCAGGCCCAGGCGCTCGATACGCATCTTGATGACTTCCGGCCGGCCGATCAGGATCGGCCGCACGATGCCCTCGTCCACCGCCACCTGCACCGCGCGCAGCACCACCTCCTGTTCACCCTCGGCATAGACCACCCTTTTGGGTGATTTTTTCGCGGCCGCGATCACCGGTTTCATGATCAGGCCGGAGTGGTAGACCACTTCGGTCATGCGCTGCGCGTAGGCGTCGAAGTCGGCGATCGGCCGCGTCGCGACCCCGCTGTCCATGGCGGCTTTCGCCACTGCGGGCGCGACGGTGCTGATCAGGCGCGGATCAAAGGGCCGCGGGATCAGGTAGTCGGGACCGAACTTGAGATCCTGCTCGCCGTAGGCTGCCGCGACGATGTCGGACTGTTCGGCCTGGGCCAGCGCGGCAATCGCGTTGACCGCGGCAATTTCCATGTCGCGGTTGATGGTGGTCGCGCCGACGTCCAGCGCGCCGCGGAAAATGAAGGGGAAACAGAGCACGTTGTTGACCTGGTTCGGATAGTCCGAACGCCCGGTCGCCATCACCGCATCGGGCCGTACTTCCTTGACCAGCTCGGGCAGGATTTCCGGTTCCGGATTGGCCAGCGCCAGGATCAGCGGGCGCTCGGCCATCAGCTTGACCCATTCCGGTTTCAGCACCTTGCCCGCCGAGAGACCGAGGAAGGCGTCGGCGCCGGCCATCACGTCGGCGAGTTTACGCGCCTTGGTGTCGATGGCATAACGCGCCTTCTCGTCATCCATCAGTTCGGTGCGGCCCTTGTAGACCACGCCGACGATGTCGGTGACGGTGATGTTTTCCTTTTTCAGGCCCAGCGACACCAGCAGGTCAAGGCAGGCCAGCGCCGCTGCTCCGGCCCCTGAGACCACGAGTTTTATTTTCGAGATGTCCTTGCCGACGACCTTGAGACCATTGATGAAGGCGGCGCTGACGATGATCGCGGTGCCGTGCTGGTCGTCATGGAACACCGGGATCTTGCAGCGCTTGCGCAGCTCGCGCTCGACGATGAAACACTCCGGCGCCTTGATGTCCTCGAGGTTGATGCCGCCGAAGGTCGGCTCCAGCGCGGCGATGATGTCGACCAGCTTCAGCGGGTCGGGTTCGTTGATCTCGATGTCGAAGACGTCGATGCCGGCGAACTTCTTGAACAGCACCGCCTTGCCTTCCATCACCGGCTTCGAGGCCAGCGGTCCGATGTTGCCGAGGCCCAGCACCGCGGTGCCGTTGGTGATCACCGCGACCAGGTTGCCGCGCGCGGTATATAGACTGGCGTCCGCCGGATTGGCGGCGATTTCCTCGCACACCTTGGCCACGCCGGGCGTGTAGGCGAGCGCCAGATCGCGCTGGTTGACCAGACCCTTGGTCGGAGTGACTGCGATTTTTCCCGGCACCGGCAACCGGTGATATTCAAGCGCCGCTTTGCGGAGTTGCTCATCGGGCATTTGCGAAAAGCCTTTCGAAGTCTGCCGCAGGCCGCGTGGCTTTGCGGGAGCGGAATTATACCGTAGCCCCCTGCGCCGCCCTGCGGTTGCTCAGCACCGTCGCCACCCGCACCGCAACGGGGCGCGGGCACCCGCACGGTGCCGGCTTATGCGTGTGCGGCAGGCTGCGGCGGCGCATGTGCACCGCCGCAGCAGTGGTACAGGAATTGCTGACGCAGGACATCAAACATTGACCGGAGATGCCCATGCATGCCCTCACCCGCCTGATCGCCGTGGCTGTATTCAGCGGCATGCCACTGGCATCGGCCGCCTATCCAAGCAAACCGGTGCGCATGATCATCCCGTTTCCGCCGGGCGGCGCCTCCGATTACGTCGGCCGCACGGTGGCCCATGCGCTGTCTGAAATGTGGGGGCAGAACGTGGTGGTCGACAATCGCGGCGGCGCCGGCGCCACCATCGGCACCGGACTGGTCGCCAAAAGTCCGGCTGACGGCTACACCCTGCTGATGGGTGTCAACGCCGGCGTGGTCATCGCCCCCAGCGTTTATCCCGAACTCCATTACGATCCGCGCAAGGACCTGTTGGCACTGGCCTCGTTCGCGCTGTCACCGCAGCTGCTGGTGGTCACCAACGGGCTGGCGGCGAAATCGGTGAAGGAACTGGTTGCGCTGGGCAAAGCCAAACCCGGCCAGTTGTCGTTTGCGTCCTCGGGCAACGGCGCGCTGCCGCACCTGGCCGCGGCGATGTTCAACATGACTGCGGGCATCAATGCCGTGCATGTGCCATACAAGGGCAGCGGCCCGGCATTGCCGGATCTGATCGCCGGCCGCACGCAATACATGATCGACATCATCGTCTCCGCGCTGCCGCTGGTGCAATCCGGCAAGCTGCGCATGCTGGCAGTGACCACCGCCAAACGCTACCCGACACTGCCCGAAGTGCCCACGGTCGCCGAAAGCGGCCTGCCCGGCTACGAGGCCGCGCAGTGGTACGGGTTGTTCGCGCCGACAGGGCTGCCGGCGCCGATCGCCAGAAAAATCGAAACCGACACCGAGAAACTCCTCGACAACAAAACATTGCGCGCCGGCCTGTCGCAGCGCGGCGCCGAAATGATGTATGGTAATTCCGCGCAGTTCACCGCGGTGGTCAAGCAGGACATCGCGAAATGGGCCAGGGTGGTCAAGGAGACCGGGGCGCGCGCGGACTGAACGGCAGGATTGTGGTTTCAGGATTGAGGATTGAGGGGGAGCGGTGGAAATCAATATTCCGGAAGTGCTGGCGGAAGTAACAGCGGCCTGCCACCGTTACGAAAAGGCGCTGGTCACGAACGATGTGGCGGTGCTGGACGAGCTGTTCTGGCAGAGCCCGCACACCGTGCGCTACGGCGCAACCGAGCTGCTCTACGGCCATGAGGAAATCGCCCGTTTCCGTGCGGCGCGGCCCTCTGCGGGACTCGAGCGCAGGGTGCTGCGCGAGGTCATCACCACTTACGGCCGCGATTTTGCAACATCGAGCCTCCACTTCGACCGCGGCGGCCGCATCGGGCGGCAGATGCAGAGCTGGGTGCGTTTGCCCGAAGGCTGGCGTGTCGTGGCCGCGCATGTCAGCATGATGTAGAACCCGTCCCAAAAACACCGGCGCTGGTCAGGATTACGTTGCTCTGCCTGGACGCCGGCAGTTTTTGAGGCGGGTTGCAGCCGCCCTCCGGCACACCCTGCCCGGCGTTTGTGCTAACGTTGCGCTGCTTTTTTACCGCGTGACCCGAGATGCCCGACGTATCCCCCGGCCTGCGCGCCGAACTCTATCCCGAAATTGAACCCTGGAATACAGGCCTGCTCGACCTTGATGGTCGGCATCGCATGTATTACGAGGAGTCGGGCAATCCGCGCGGTGCGCCGGTGCTGTTCCTGCACGGCGGCCCGGGCGCCGGCGCCGCACCCGCGCACCGGCGCTTTTTTGATCCCGCGCATTACCGCATCATCATATTCGACCAGCGCGGCGCCGGCCGCTCATTGCCGCTGGGTGAAATCACCGACAACACGACGCCGCTGCTCATCGCCGACATCGAACAGCTGCGCGAAAAACTCGGCATCGCGCGCTGGCTGGTGTTCGGCGGCTCTTGGGGCAGCACCCTCGCGCTGGCCTATGCCGAAGCGCATCCGCAGCGTTGCAGCGGGCTGATCCTGCGCGGCATTTTCCTCTGCCGCGACAGTGAAATCGACTGGTTCCTCTACGGCCTGCGCAACCTGTTTCCCGAAGCCTGGCAGGCTTTCACCGCGCCGATTCCGGAAGCCGAGCGCAAGGATCTGCTGAGCGCCTACCACCGCCGCCTGACCGATCCCGATCCGGCGGTGCACATGCCGGCGGCACGCGCCTGGAGCACCTACGAAGGCTCCTGTTCGACACTGCTGCCGAGCCCGGAAACCGTGGCCTATTTTGCCGGTGACGTGGTGGCGCTGGGCCTGGCGCGCATCGAAGCGCATTATTTCAAGCACGACATTTTCCTGCCGCGCAATTCGCTGCTCGACCATGTCGGCCGCATCCGCAACATTCCCGGCGTCATCGTGCAGGGCCGTTACGATGCGGTCTGCCCCATCGTCTCGGCCGACGACCTGCACCGCGCCTGGCCGGAGGCGGAATACATCATCGTGCCCGATGCCGGACATTCGGCCTGGGAACCCGGCATCTGCGCGGCGCTGGTTCGCGCCTGCGAAAAATTCAAGAGCATTTCCAAAAATACCAAGGGAGCATGAAATGAAACTGGTGACCTACTCCGCGGGCAAACGCAGTCCCGCGAAAATCGGCGTGATCGCCGCCGACGGCAGCATCATCGACCTTGAGACCGCAGCCAAAAAAGCCCGCGTCAAACTGCCCTTCGGCAGCAGCGACATGGTTGCGCTGGTCGCCGCCGGCAAGTCCGGCCTCGCGCTGGTCAAAAAAGCCGTGGCCAACCTGAAGACCGGTCACCATAAAATGAACAAGGTGACGCTGCATGCGCCGATTCCGCGCCCGCGCAAAAACGTGTTCTGCGTCGGCTGGAACTATGTCGAGCATTTCGAGGAAGGCGCCAAGGCCCGCCCGCATGTGACGGAACTGCCCAAACACCCGGCGTTTTTCAGCAAGCAGCCGCTGGCCGTGAACAGCCCCTACGGCGAAGTGCCTTCGCATCCCGGCGTCACCGAAAAACTCGACTGGGAAGTGGAAATGGCCGTGGTCATCGGCAAGGCCGGCCGCAACATCAGCGAAGCCGATGCGATGAAGCACATCTACGGTTACATGATCGCCAACGACGTGTCGGCGCGCGAAGTGCAGCGCCAGCACGGCCAGCAATGGTTCAAGGGCAAGAGCCTCGACGGCCACTGCCCGATGGGACCGTGGCTGACCACCGCCGACGAAGTGAAAAACCCGCAGAACCTGCGCATCACCTGCCGCGTCAACGGCGTGACCAAGCAGGATTCCAACACCAGTTATATGTATTTCAAGCTGCCGCGGCTGATCGCCGAACTCTCCGCCGGCCTGACGCTGGAACCCGGCGACCTGTTCCTCACCGGCACGCCGGCCGGGGTGGGCCATGCGCGCAATCCGCCGGAATTCATGAAAGCCGGCGACATCCTGGAAACGGAAGTCGAGGGACTGGGACTGCTGCGCAACAAAATAGGCGCGAAATAAGCAGGCGCAAAACAGGTTTTATCGCGCCCATAAAAAACCAGCAAAAAAACGCCGAATTACTTTGGCGTTTTTTTCATGCTGTCGGCCGCGGCCTTGCCCGCCGACTGCAGGCTCTCCAACCCGGCTTTCTGCATCTCCAGCGTCTTGATGGTCATCTGCACCATGCCGGTGTTCATGGTCAGCCAGGTTTCAACCGCCTTCAGTTCGGCGATTTTTTTCTCCAGATCCTCGACATTCATCGTCGGCGCGATCATGCCCGGCATGGGGAAACCCATCGGGTTCCACATTTTCTGCATGAATTCGAAAAAGTCCTTGGGTACGTCTTGATCGGCCATGATCGCTCCCGTTTGTTACGGGAATTATAGGCCGTAGGCGGGGTTAAATCGCCTCAACGCGAACAACATCGCCATCGCGGGCGGATTTGAGCACTGAGGGATCGCCGCGGATGCGGCCGAGGACATTACATGGGGAAACCAGCCGGCATTCGTCACCGCGCGACACTGGCGTTCGTCCCCAGGGCAGGGCCAGCGCGCTGCCCTCCACCCAGAAACACACCGTACCGGGATCCACCACCTGCTTCGCGCCAGGCTCGAGAGCGGCAGCAACCGGCAGGGAGAAGTAAACCTCCTCCCCCCAGGTATTGACGCTGGATACACAGGGCAGGACGGCCAGCAGTTTATCGACGGTGGGCCCGGGCTGCAGATCGGCGATCACCGATCCGCCAGGCCAGGCGATGCGGATACCGGCCACCGGCCCGCGGTCAGGAATTATTCGCCGAGCAGCGAGTCGACGTGGCGGGCGGCAACGCGGATCCGCGCTGCGGCCGGTGCCGGCTCGGCAAAGGCGGCCACGACACGCTGCAGGCGCTGTTTCTCGCCCAGCACCTTGTTGGTGTAGGTGTCGTTGTCGTCGCCCAGGGCGCCGGCATACATCTGCAGGGCGATGCTTACATTGCCGGTGCGGGACAGGTATTCGCGCAGGATGCGGGTGCCGACGCGGATATTGGATTCCGGGTCAAAAACGGCTTTTTCACCGCCGAACTCGGCCAGTTTGTCGGCATGGAATTTGGGGATGATCTGCATCAGGCCCTTGGCGCCGACACCGCTTTCGGCGATCGGGTTGTAACGCGACTCGACCGCAATCACCGCCATGATCAGCAGCGGGTCCAGGTTGACCCGGGCGGCTTCGGCATGGGCGATCTGCACGAACTCCAGGGTCAAGTCCTGCGACACCTTGTAGCGCTTGGCCAGGAACTCGGCCAGCGCCTCGTGCCGGGCGGCGTCCGGGTGGGCAGCCGGCGCGGGTTGCGGCAGTACACGCTCGGACACGGCCTTGGCTTCGCTCTCGACGGCGGCATAGGCGGATTCCAGCCATTGGGCGCCGTAACGTTCATTGAGCAGTAAAGCGAGGGCGGAGAGGCTGGCAAACAGCATCACCAGGGTGACCATCTTGCGGGTCCAGTGCAGCGGCAGTGCTGCCTGTTCCCCGGGGGATATTTCTGAAATCGATTTTGCAAACATGCAAAACCTCCTTTTGGGAGTGGCGCCGGCTTGGGGCGGGCGCCTGCAACGGTTGTTACCTCGCTACGGTAACGGGTGTCTCCTGGCTAACTCGGTCAGCCGACAACCACTATAGGTTGTGGGCCACTCAAAAAAACTGGCTAATTCTAGGTGTTCAGGCCATGTGCCGCAACCCTGTAACCTAATTTTCACAGGATTCGGCAAAACGGCCGGGGGCGGAGTTTAACGGCATTGCCTGCTACGATGCAATAAAAATATAAGTTATTGTTTTTAAACAATATTTAATACTTTTACTGGTCTTGCCCGGGGTTAAACGAAGTAAATGGCAGGGATTTGAGTTGCATTGCGGCAAAGAGTTCAGAGCAAGGGGAAATCCCGCCCGGTTATGTCTTAAAATTCAATAAAAACAAATGCTTATAATTCATCCTGGGGGTCAGGCAGGGGCTCTTGCTGGCGCGACTCCCAGACCCGGAGTGCCGCCTCATAGTTAGTGAGCGCCTGCCAATAACGATCATAAACACAGGGGTCACAGCCGCTTTGGCAGCATTCCCAGGGCTCGGGTGCCGGCGGTTGTTCGGGTTTGGGATCAACAGCTTCGGTCATGGTTCAGCGCTGATCCTCGGGCAAGGGTTGATCCGGAAAGCGCCGGCGGTACTCGGCGGCCAGCGCATCGGCGTCCGCATTTTTACCGTCGCGGCGCAGCTCGGCGATACGCAACCGCCATTTTTCCGGCGGCTCCTTGACCAGGTCCTGCCACAGCGCGCTCCGCGCCGGCACGGCCGACAGGGCTGCGGCCGGCGCCGCGGACTGCGCTGCCGATACCCCGGCACCGCCCGCCGCATCCGCCATCGGCGCCGGGGCTGGTCGCAGCTGCGGCTGGGGGGCGTATTCGCGGCGGACGGCGGCCGCATCTACGCCACGGCTCGATTCGGCCGCCATGGCCTTGGCGCGGGACTCGGCCCCGCCCCGCTCCGCTTCGGCGGCGCGGCCGGACAAGACCGGCACCGGCGCCTCAGGCTGTGCCATGGTCTCAGCCGGTGCGACGACCGGCGGCGGCGCGGCCGGCCGGCGCCCGGGCACGGCTTCCGGCGCAGCGCTGCCTGGCGGCCCGGCGATCTCCTTTTTTGCGATCTCGCTTTGCATCGCTGCGGCCGGGTTTTGTGTCGGCGGCTGGATCAGGGATTCCGGGCGATCAGCCCCCTGCTCGCGCATCAGCGTCACCACGCTGACCGACAGCACCAGTAGCGCGGCCAGCGAAACCGGCAGCGCCCAGCGCCGGACGCCGGCGCGGCGCGGACCGGCGGCGATCTCGCGGCGCGCCGCGGCGCGGATCGCGTCATCCAGGTGCGCGGGCGGCTCCGCCGTGGTTGCGGCGCGATACAGCGCCGCCAGTTGCGGATCGTGTTCCATGTCGGAGCCGGGTTTCATTGCCATGCCTGCATCCCCTGGCGCAGTTTCGCCAGTGCATAACGCAGCCGGCTTTTCGCCGTTTCGCGGTTGACGCCGGTGGCGGCGGCAATGTCCTCGATGCTGAGCCCGCCTTCCTGCTGCAGTACAAAAGCTTCGCGCTGCGCCTCCGGCAAATCATCAAGCAGGGCCAGCAGCTGCGCCGCCTGTTGCCGCGATGTGGCGCTGACTTCGGGCTCGGCGCTGCGCGGCGCCGCCGGTTCGGCTATGGATACCGATTCGTCATCCAGCGATACGCCGGCATCGTCGCGGCGAAAGTGGTCCATCAGCCGGTTGTGGGCAATCCGGTAGAGGTAAGTCGAGAATTTCGCCTGCACCGTGTAAGCGGCGCGGGCGCGGATCAGGTTCATCCACACATCCTGGAACAGTTCGTCGGCAAGCGCCGCGTTGCGGCACTGGCGCAGCAGATAACGGTAGACGCCGCCCTTGTGGCGACTGTAGAGCACATCAAAAGCCGCCGCGTCGCCGTCACGATAACCGAGCATCAGCGTTTCATCGGTGGCGTCGCTGTCCGTGGCCATAACGGGGTGCCAGTATGCAGAAGCCTCTGCATACCGGCAACCCGGCTGTGGCACTGCATCCGCCCTGCAAGCAAGGCGGAGCAGATCAACGAGGAGAAAATCAACGTGGATCGGGTGCAAAACGCGCCGGAAAGGGCTGCGGTAAAGGATCCGGCCGCGCCAGTGAAGGCTCGCGGATCACACCCTGCGCCACCAGGTTGCGATGACTGTCGTAATAAATGGTGATGATCTCGGCCGGCGTCGCGGTGGCGCGTTCGAATTCGGTGTAGGTCACCACCGAGGTTTCGCTGCGGCCGTGGCCGGTGCCGAGGCGCGCGGATTTCTGCGCCGCATTGGCCTGCGCTTCGGCGCGCGAGGCCGCACCGGCGCCGCCGGCCGCATCACGCGCCGGGCCGCGATCCTCGGCCATCGCCGAGGGCGCCGGCGCTTCGGCTTCCATGCTGCGCGCCAGCCGCGGCGGCGCATGCTGCACCACCGGTTCCGGTTTTTTGCGGAATACCGCAACACCGATCACGCCGACATGGTCGGGGCGCCCGGTGCGCGCGGCGTAGGAGTCGGTCAGCGCGGTGAAATAAAACGCCGCGGTGCGCTCCAGGCTTTTGCGCCAGCCCTTGATGCCGAATCTCTGCTGCGGGCCGAGCACGTAGCCGCTTTGCTGCCAGTCGGCCGTCTCGCCGGTGATCACATCCACGCCGTCGACCGAGACCACGGTCAGGATGTCGGCGCGCTGCCGGTTGCGCAGGCGGATTTCGTACTCGTTGCCGGGCTGGCCGACGACATAATGCCGACCTTCGTGGACATACACCGGCAGCGTGCGGTTCTGCGCACGGTCGTGAATCACGATATCGGCAATATGGCCCACCGCCGCAGCAGGCAGCGACAGGGTGCAGGCGGCCAGCGCGGCCGCAATGAGGGTCAATTTCATGAAAACTCCTTGGTTGGGTGTGCGGAACATCCGCGACCCTGCTATAAACGATGACTAGCCCCGATCGGGGTTAAGGGGGTGCCCGCAAACGGGGGACCCGCAGATCACCCTCTCGGACCCTCTTATGTGTGTCAACGTACAGACGGCTTCCGGCACCACCTTTGATACTTAAAATTCGCCTCGGAAGAGGCGCATTTTTTACAGGGTTGTGAGGTACCGCAATTCTCCGCCGGTGACCCGACAAGCGCGGTTTCTCCTCAAAAATCGTTGCCCGCCTTCAATGGAAATCCGTCATGTCCGAAGCAACAAGCGACTACACCCTTGCCGACGAAACCAGCAAGGCGCAAGGCAGCGTCGAGGCGCTGCGCCAGAACATCCTGCTTAAAGCGGGGGCCCTGCAAAACGCCATCCTCACCAGCGCCAATTTCTCGATCATCGCCACCGATGAAAAAGGCATCATCCAGTTATTCAATACCGGCGCCGAACGCATGCTGGGTTACCTGGCCGCCGAAGTCGTCAACAAGATCAGCCCCAGCGATATCCATGATCCGCAGGAGGTGATGGCACGCGCCGGCGCCTTGAGCATCGAGCTGGGCACCCTGATTACGCCGGGCTTCGAAGCTTTGGCATTCAAGGCCTCGCGCGGTATAGAAGACAAATATGAATTGACCTACATCTGCAAGGATGGCAGCCGCTTTCCGGCCATCGTGTCGATCACCGCGCTGCATGACAAAGATGGCGCCATCATCGGTTACCTGCTGATCGGCACCGATAATTCCGCGCGCAAGACGGCCGAATCGAAGATGAATGATGCGATGGCCGCGGCAGAAAGCGCCAACCACGCGAAAACCGATTTCCTGTCGAGCATGAGCCATGAATTGCGCACGCCGCTCAACGCAATCCTCGGCTTCGCCCAGCTCATGGAATCCGGCTCCCCGCCCCCGACAGTCACCCAGAAGCGCAACCTTGACCAGATTCTCAAGGCGGGTTGGTACCTGCTGGAGCTGATCAATGAAATTCTCGATCTCGCGCTGATCGAGTCGGGCAAAGTCACGATGTCCCAGGAGCCGGTCTCGCTGGATGAACTGATGCTGGAGTGCCGCGCCATGATCGAGCCGCAGGCGCACAAACGCGGCATCGTCATGACTTTCCCGAAATTTGAAACCCCGCTGTTCCTCAATGCCGACCGCACCCGGTTAAAACAGGTTCTGATCAACCTGTTGTTCAACGCCATCAAGTACAACAAGCCGGAAGGCACTGTTACGGTGGATTGCACACTGAACGCCGAGGACAAGATCCGCATCGGCATACGGGATACCGGTGCGGGACTGAAGCCGGAACAGATTGCACAGCTGTTCCAGCCCTTCAACCGCCTCGGCCGGCAGGCTGGTGCGGAGGAAGGCACCGGCATCGGCCTGGTGGTCACCAAACGCCTGGTGGAGCTGATGGGCGGCAACATCGGCGTCGACAGCACGGCCGGGGTGGGCAGCACGTTCTGGATCGAATTGCTGCACGCAGAGGCGCCACGCCTCGTCTTTCAGGCCGCCGATAGCGCAGCGCCCGAACGGGCACTCATTGCCGATGACGCGCCGCGGCGCACCGTGCTCTACGTCGAAGACAACCCGGCCAACCTGGAACTGGTCGAGCAGATCATTGCGCGCCGCCCTGACCTGCACCTGCTCAGTGCGGCCGACGGTACGGTTGGTGTTGAATTCGCACGCGCCTATTTGCCGGAGGTGATCCTGATGGACATCAATCTGCCCGGCATCAGCGGTATCGAAGCCATGAGAATCCTGCGCGATGATCCCGCCACAGCACATATCCCGATCATCGCGCTGAGCGCCAACGCGGTGACGCGTGACATCGAAAAGGCCCTCGAGGCCGGATTCTTCGACTATCTCACCAAGCCGATCAAGGTGGATCTGTTCATAGACGCGCTGGACATTGCGCTGAAGAAGTCCCTTGCACCACCCGCCCCCGCAACGGGCAAGGAGCCCGCATGACCATTGCCGAATCCGACATTCTCAATGCCAGCATCCTGATCGTCGATGACCAGGAGGCCAATGTCGCCCTGCTCCGGCAAATGCTGCTTGAGGCCGGGCACACGAACGTTGACACGACGATGGATCCACAACAGGTCTTTGCACTGCATCGCAAGAATGCCTACAGCCTGATCCTGCTTGACCTGCAGATGCCGAAAATGGACGGATTCCAGGTGATCGAAGGACTCAAAACCAACCCCACCGACGGCTACCTGCCGGTGCTGGTGATCACCGCACAGCCCGGCCACAAACTGCGCGCGTTGCTGGCAGGCGCCAGGGATTTTGTCAGCAAACCCTTTGATCTGGTCGAAGTCAAAACACGCATCCGCAACATGCTGGAAGTGCGGCTGCTCTACAAAAAACTCGAGGAGCACAACATTTTGCTGGAACAAAAAGTGCTGGAACGAACTGCAGAACTGCGCGAAAGCGAAGCCCGCTATCGCAGCCTGACCGAACTCGCTTCCGACTGGTATTGGGAACAGGATGAAAACGGCAACTTCATCAAGGTTTCCGGGCCGGTCCTGGAAATGCTGGGCATCCGGGTCGGTCCTCTTGCGGACGAGGTGCCCTCCGGACAGGCGCCCGGCTGGAACGAAGAAGAGCGGGCAACACTGCAGCAGTTCATCGCCGCGAGACAGCCCTTCCTCGATTTTGTCTTCAGCCGCACCAACAGCGATGGCTCACAACAGCGGTTTCAGGTCAGTGGTGAGCCGATGTTCAACCAGTCCTGCCGATTCATCGGATACCGCGGAATCGGCGTCGAACTCACCGTAAAAAAATAACAGCCGTAATCCTGGCGCTCTGTCATGTCGTTACCTCACAATCCGAAACAAAATCATCTGCTCGCCGCATTGCCTGACGCAGAGTTCGACCGGTTGTCCCTGCATCTGGAACTGGTGCCGATGCTGCTCGGCGAAATGGTCTACGAACCGGACAAACAATCGCAGTACGCCTATTTCCCGATCACGGCCATTGTGTCTCTGCACTATGTCACGGAATCGGGGGCCTCCGCCGAATCTGCGGGGGTTGGGAATGAAGGCATGGTCGGCATCTCCCTGCTCACCGGGGGAAACACCACTTCGAGCTCGGCCGTGGTGCATACCATGGGGCAGGCTTACCGTCTGAACCGCCGCATCCTGAAGCAGGAATTCGACAAAGCCGGTGCCTTGCAGAGCTTGTTGCTGCGTTACACCCAGGCGCTGATCACGCAAATGATGCAGACCACCGCCTGCACCCGGCACCACTCCGTGGAGCAGCAATTGTGCCGCTGGCTGCTGCTGACCATCGATCGCACGCCGTCGCAGGTGCTGGTCATGACCCAGGAATTGATTGCCCGCATGCTCGGTGTGCGACGGGAAGGCATTACCGAATCCGCCGGGGCATTGCAGCGCGCAGGTCTTATCCAGTACCGCCGCGGCCACATCACGGTCATCGAGCGATCCGGGCTGGAAGACCGCGTCTGTGAATGTTACGCCGTGGTCAAAAAGGAATTTGAACGCCTGTTGCCCGCCACTAAAAGAGCGCCCAAGTCCATGACCGGCTGAGGCCCGCATCAATACCGGCGACAGAATCAGGCCCCGCCCGCCCCTGTGATAAATTGAAGTCATGGATGATCTCGTACTCCGTGGCATGGCCAAGTGGCCTAACGTCCCTTCCGTGTATGGCTGGCTGTCACTCGACCGCCGCGGCCACTGGCTGCTGAAAGGCGAACGCGTCGCCAATGCCGGCATTGCCGCGTTTTTCGGCCGCAACTACGGCCATGATGACCAGGGCCGCTGGTTTTTGCAGAACGGGCCGCAGCGCGTTTATGTCACGCTGGATTACACGCCGCATGTTTACCGCATCACTTCGGCGCCGGGAGCCGCGCTGGCGCTGGCCTCGCACAGCGGTGCCGCGGTCGACAGCATCCACGCCGCCTATATTGATGACGCAGGACAACTGCTGCTCGATACCGATCTCGGCATCGGCCTGATCCATGACGCCGATCTTGAAACCCTGGTGCCCCGTTTCAGCAGCCCCGGCGGAGTCACCGGCGAAGCCGCGCTGGCGGCGACGCTGGATGCATTGCAGGCCGGACGGGATGTCGCGCTGGAACTCGCGCTGGAAAACACCCGCATCCCCGTCAAACCGCTGCGCGCCGCCGAAGTTCCCGCGCGTTTTGGTTTTGTCCCGCGCCCGGTGCAACCCGCGGGACAGGAAGAGTGTTATTAGAATCGCCCGCATTCCCTGATCAAACCACGATACCGACCACTCAAAATCACCATGATTGATTTACGCACCGACACCGTCACCCAGCCCACCGCGGCGATGCTCGCGGCAATGCAGACCGCAACCCAGGGTGATGATTCCCGCGACGGCGATCCGACCGTGATCCGACTCGAAGCGCTGGCTGCGGCACGCACCGGCAAACAAGCCGGCCTCTACATGCCCAGCGGCACGATGACCAACCTGGTTGCGGTGCTCGCGCACACGCAGCGCGCAGGCGAAGTGCTGCTTGAGCGCGGCGCGCACATGCTCAACACCGAACTCGGCGGGCTCGCCGCGGTCGCCGGCGTGTTCTACAAGGGCATCCCCGGCACGCGCGGTGCGATGGACGAGACCGCGTTGCGCGAAGCGGTGCGGCCGATGACCCGCAACAATTTCGGCACCGCGCTGATCTGCATGGAAACCACCCACAACGGCGCCGGCGGCACGGTGCTGCCGCTGGCACACATGAAAATGGTGCATGACCTCGCGCAACAGCACGGCATTCCCGTGCACACCGACGGCGCGCGGCTGTTCAACGCCGCGGTGGCGCTGGGCGTGCCGGCGGCGGACATCGCGCGCCACACCGATTCGGTGTGTTTCTGCGTATCCAAAGGGCTGTCCGCCCCGGTCGGCTCGGTGCTGTGCGGCTCCAGCGCCTTCATCGAGCGCGCGCGTCCGTTCCGGCGCATGGTCGGCGGCAACATGCGCCAGGCCGGCTCGATTGCCGCAGCCGGCATCGTCGCGCTGGAAACCATGATGGATCGCCTGCATGAAGATCACGCCAGCGCAAAAAAACTCGCCGGCGGATTCCACGCCATTGACGCATCACTGATCGATCCGGCAGACGTCGAAACCAACATCGTGCGGGTCAATGTGCGTGCCAGCGGCCGCAGCGCCGCATCATGGGCGGAAGCCTTCAGGGCGCACGACATTGCGGTGAGTCCGGCGGATTCCGGATCACTGCGTTTTGTCACCCACCGTCATATCGGCAATGCCGAGGTCGATGCCGCCATCGGCGCCTGCCGCGAAATCTGGAAAAACACCACCAAATAGGTTTGCAGGTTTTGTAGCCCGGATGGAGGCCGAAGGCCGCAATCCGGGGCCGCGTAGCGGCCGAAAGGGTTGCCTTGTGACCACCACCATTTCTTCCCCCGGATAGCGCTCCGCTCATCCGGGCTACAACAGCGACAACACCGGGGTTTTGCGGTGTTTAACGCCGCCGGTCCTTACCGGCCAGACCGGAGATAATCTCCGCCACCGCCCGCTGCTGGCTGTGGCTCAGCTTGCGATAACGCTTCAGCAGTTCGTCATCAGACAGATTGCCGCGATAAGCCGGTGCGGCCTGCTGTACCACCGGCGCTGACGCGGCCGCACTGCCCTTCCCGTATTCCAGCCACTCCGCGCCGACTTCCAGCCAGTCGGCCAGCGCCATGATCTTGTCATGCGCGGGTATGGCCTCGCCGTTCAGCCACTTGCGCACCGCCTGCTGAGTCACACCCTTGCCGGAATAGTGGTCGTTGAAGTCGCCCGCCAGGCGCGTCGGACTGTCCACCCCAACCCCGCCCTGCTGCAGGGCCTGCCGCAATCGTTTGCTGAACGCCTCACGGCCATCGCTGTTTGCCATGGCGGCAACCGTACCATTCCGAACGGTAATCTTCAGTTGCTGAATACAGTAACCAAAAGTAACATAGCCGCTTCCGCGGGCAGCCCCTGCCGCCCGCACGTATTCCGGAACGGCCCGTCCGTCCGCAC
This sequence comes from Burkholderiales bacterium, assembly GCA_019749945.1. Taxonomy (GTDB): domain Bacteria; phylum Pseudomonadota; class Gammaproteobacteria; order Burkholderiales; family SG8-41. The sequence continues at coordinate 173,715 of JAIEPF010000016.1, read as the reverse complement.
AAAACAACCACACCATGTCGGAGGACACCCAGCTGCCGCTCGCGTCCCCGGATCCCGTCGCGGATCTGCTGGCGCAGTTGCGCGCAGCGGCGCCGCAGGTGTTCAGCGAAGGCCGGGTGGATTTCGACAGGCTCAGGGCGGCGCTCGGCGACCACATCGACCAGAGTCCCGAGCGCTACGGCCTGAACTGGGCCGGCAAGGCCGACGCCTTCCGCAATGTGCGGGCGCCTTCGGTCGGCACGCTATTGCCGATGCCCGGGGACAGCGTCAACTGGGATCAAAGCGAAAACCTGATCATCGAGGGCGACAACCTCGAAGTGCTGAAACTGCTGCAGAAGTCGTACCACGGCCAGGTCAAGATGATCTACATCGACCCGCCATACAACACCGGCAAGGAGTTCATTTACCCTGACAATTTCCATGAGGGGCTGAGTGATTACCTGCGGTATTCAGGACAGGTCAGTGAGGAAGGATTACAAAGAACGACCAATACCGAAAGCAGCGGCCGCTACCACTCCAAATGGTTAAGCATGATGTACCCGAGACTGTTCCTCGCGCGCAACCTGCTGCGCGATGACGGCGTGATTTTTGTCAGCATCGACGACAACGAAGTACATAACCTGCGGATGCTGATGAATGAAGTTTTCGGTGAAGAAAATTTTGTCGTTCAGTTCATATGGAAAAGCAAGAGCGGCGGAGCCAACGACAGTCGGTTTGTCGCAGTAGACCACGAATACATCCTGGGTTTCGCGAGAAACGCTGCCTCGCTTGAGTTTCATCTGGACAGACATGCCACAGTCACAACGAATTACAACCTTCAAGATGAGAATGGTGAATACTCTTTAGATCGCCTGGACAAACAAAGTCTGGGATATATCGAGAGCCTCGACTTCCCGATAAAAGGCCCAGACGGCAAGACTTACACTGTTCATCACAAAGACAAGGACAACAAGGTGGCTCGTTGGAGGTGGGGCAAAGAAACCGTCGCCTCCAGACACAATGAATTAGTGTTCAAGGATGGTTTTGTATATACGAAAAATTATAAAAAAGAGGGTGCGATCCCACGCTCACTCCTCATTGAGGATCGCTTTGGTCGGACACGCACTGGAAAAACCAGCTTGGCGGAAATATTCCCACGCGCACCATTTGACAACCCGAAGCCGCATAAACTCATTGAGTTTCTCGCAAGAATTGCAGCCGATAAGCAAGCTATCGTATTAGATTTTTTCGCAGGCTCTGGTACAACCGCTCATGCTTTGCTCACACTAAACGCTGAAGACGACGGAAATCGCAAAGCAATTTTGGTACAGTTACCTGAGCCGGTTGAAAACTTGACGTTCCCTACAATCGCTCACATCACCCGCGAACGCGTGCGCCGCGTCATCGCCAGACTCGACAAGGAAGACGGCGGCAAGAAATCCACCCGCGGTTTCCGCGCCTTCAAGCTGTCGTCCAGCAATTTCCGCATCTGGAACGCCGAACGCACACCCGATGATCCGGCAAAACTCGCAGAGCAGTTGCAGCTCTATGCCGACAACAGCGGCCAGGCGCGCAGCGAGCAGGACATCCTCTACGAACTTGTCCTGAAAAGCGGCCTGCCGCTGTCGTGCAAAGTCACGCCGGTCACGGTAGCCGGTGCCGGCGCGTGGTCAGTTGATGACAATAAACTATTGATTTTATTGAATAAATTAGTTTCCCGCGAAGTGCTGCGCGCAATGATCGCGCTGCAGCCGCAGCAGATGCTGTGCCTGGACGCTGCATTCAACGGCGACGACGCGCTGAAAACCAGCATCGTTCTCGAAGCCCGGTCGCACGGCATCAGCTTCCGCACCGTCTGAACGCGGCACCCACTGCATGAAAATCCGCTTCGACGGCGACCAGCCCTACCAGCGCGACGCCATCAACGCGGTGCTCGATGTGTTCGAAGGCCAGCCGCTGGCCTCCGGCGCCTTCGAAATCCGCCTCGACACCACGGCCGACGCCGGCGGCCTGTTCAATGAACTGGGCAGCGGCAACCAACTGGTGCTGAATGATGACGCGCTGCTCGCCAACATACGCCGGGTACAGCAGCGCAACGGCATCGCCGAAAGCACCGAACTCGCCGACAAACATTTCTCCGTCGAAATGGAAACCGGCACCGGCAAGACCTACGTCTATCTGCGCACCATGCACGAGTTGCACCAGCGCCACGGTTTCTGCAAATTCATCATCGTGGTACCCAGCGTGGCGATCCGCGAAGGCGTGATGGCCAGCCTGCGGCTGACGCAGGAGCATTTTGCGATGCTTTACGGCAATGTGCCGGTCGACAGCTGGGTCTACGATTCGCGGCAGGTGTCAAAGCTGCGCCAGTTCGCCGCGGCGACCACGTTGCAGGTGCTTGTGATCAACATCGACGCCTTCAACAAGCCGTCAAACAACGTGATCCACCGCGACAACGACCGGCTGTCGGGCCGCAAGCCCATCGAATTCATCCAGGCAGCGCGGCCCATCGTGATCATGGACGAGCCGCAGAACATGGAAAGCGCGCCGGCGCAGGAAGCCATCGCCAGTCTCAGTCCGCTGTGCACGCTGCGTTATTCGGCGACACACCGCAACGTCCACCATCTGCTCTACCGGCTCAATCCGGTTCAGGCCTACGACCTGAAGCTGGTCAAACGCATCGAGGTCGATTCGGTGCTCGACGACCCGGATTTCAACCAACCCTATATCCATGTCGAGTCGATCAAGGCCACGGCAAAAAAGATCACCGCGAAACTGGTCATCGACGTCAATGCCAAAGGCGCGCCGCAGCGCAAGACCATCGCCGTCAGCGCGGGCGGCACGGATCTGCACGCACTGTCCGGCGGGCGCGAGAGCTACAAGGGTTACATGATTGACGAAATCAATGCCGGTGACCAGCGCATCAGCTTCACCAACGGCCTGGCGCTGGGCGCCGGCCAGACCCACGGCGGACGCAACGACGAAGTGATGCGGGTGCAAATCCGCGAAACGGTGCGCGAACATTTCGACAAGGAAAAACGCATCCGCAAGATATTGCCGGCGGGACAGCGGCTGAAAGTGCTGTCCTTGTTTTTTATCGATCGCGTAGCTCATTACGCCGCGGCCGACGGCAAGATCCGCCGCTGGTTTATCGAGGCCTATCAGGAACTGTCGGCGAAATACCCGGAACTCGACCCGCTGCCGGTGGAGCAGGTGCACAACGGCTATTTCGCGCAGGCAAAGGGGGTGCCCAAGGACACCCGCGGCGACACAGCGGCCGATGACGAAGCCTATGAATTGATCATGCGCGACAAGGAGCGGCTGCTGTCGCCGGAAGAGCCGCTGCGCTTCATTTTCAGCCACTCGGCGCTGCGCGAAGGCTGGGACAACCCCAATGTGTTCCAGATCTGCACACTCAACGAAACCAGATCCGAAATCAAAAAGCGCCAGGAAATCGGCCGCGGCCTGCGCCTGCCGGTGCTGGAAACGGGAGAACGCTGCTCCGATCCGGCGATCAACCGGCTGACGGTGATCGCCAATGAGAGTTACGAGGAATTCGCACGCCAGTTGCAGACGGAAATCGAGGAGGAATGCGGCGTCAGTTTCGGCGGGCGCATCGCCAACAAGAAAAAACAGCGTACAGCCAAACTGCGGCCGGGCTGGAAACTGAATCCGGATTTCCAGGCCCTGTGGGAGCGCATTAAGCACAAGACGCGATATGCCGTTGATTATGAAAGCAAAACCCTGATCGACGCCGCCGCAAAACGCCTTGCCGCGATGGACCCCATCAAACCTGCCGCGATCCGGGTGCAGAAGGCCGAGCTGCGCGTGGGTGACCAGGGCCTGGATACGGCGCTGCTCAGCGTGACCCAGGCGCAGGCCGGTTACCAGGTCTGGAAAATTCCCGATCTGCTGGGCTACCTGCAGGGCAAGACCGAACTGACGCGTGCAACGCTGGCGGAAATCCTGATCCGGTCAGGCCGACTGGACGAGGTCAAACACAATCCGCAGCACTTCCTCGACCAGGCCCTGCTCGCCATCGAAACCGAGTTGCGTGAACTGATGGTCGCCGGTATCAAGTACGAGCGCATCGCCGGTCGCGAATACGAAATGATGCTGTTCGAGGAAAAGGAAATCAGCGGTTACCTGACCGGCATGATCGAGGTCGACAATTCGATTTACGACGTCGTTCCGTACGATTCCGAGGTGGAGCGAAAGTTTGCCGAGGAGATGAGCGCGCGGAATGACATCAAGCTGTTTATCAAGCTGCCGCCGTGGTTCAAGGTTGAAACCCCTGTCGGCACCTACAACCCGGACTGGGCCATCGTCCGGGAACACGACGAGAAGGTCTATCTGGTGCGGGAAACCAAGGGCACCGTGGATGAATTGAAACTGCGCGGCACGGAGTGGATGAAAATCCAGTGCGGCAAGGCGCACTTTGTTTCACTGGGCGTGGATTATGCTCATGTGGTCAGGGCGGGCGACGTTTAGCAAGTCACCGCAACCCGGGGAAGGGGAGCAAAACCGGCCGTTGTCTCGAAAATTCTCCCGCCTCCCCCCCTTCCGAAGCCCCCCTCAATTTCCGCCCCGGGTATCGCCCAGGAATTTTTTTTAATTCTATAACCTATTGATTTTAAAGAGTTTTTTATGGATTTGCCCGGTGTAACAGGCAACCCGCGCCTTGCCCCGCCGGGACGGATTGGGTATCTTTAGCCCCCTGCTGTCCGCGGTTGCGAACCACCCTCCGCGGCGGGCATCGGACTTCTCCCGAGACCGATTCCGCCGCACGGCACAGATGTCAGGGCTTGTTTCCCATCGGGAACGGCCAGGCGCCTGGAATCGCAATCGGACGGGGCGCTACCGGAGCCGGTCCCGGCATTACCTGGGATGCGGGCTTTTTGGCAGCCGTCCGCTTTTTGATGGCAGGCTTTTTCTTGACTGCTTTTTTCTTCGCCGGCTTTCGAGCCGGCTTTTTTTTGCCCGTTTTGCGGCTGGCGCCTTTTTTACCGGCGGCCTTGCGCGCGACTTTTTTCTTCAGGACCTTCTTTTTCTTGACGGCTTTTTTGCCGGTCTTTTTACTGGTTTTTTTCTTCGCCGCCTTCTTTTTCGCTTTTGCCATGCGAGCCTCCTTCAGTATCAACCTGTATGTGCGCGCTCCCCTGCGGGACACTCGCGCCTGATGCGCGCCTTCAGGCAGCGGCGCGCGCTCTTCCCCGCCAACTCATTCCCAAGCTAGTGCAATGCGGCGCCCGCCTTGTTCGCCAGATTGCGGTACAACATGTCCGGATCAATGCGGATGCCGCCGCTCCAGGTCAGCACGTTCGACACCGGATCAAAAGCCACGCGACGGAACAGCGCGGCGTCGGACAGCACCTCCATCGCCGTGTCTTCCACCAGGCCGCCCAGATACACATGGCCTTCCAGTCCGTCATCAAAACGCAGCCAGAGTGTGCAGTTGTCCTCCGCGCGCAATTCGGTAACCGTGTGCAGATGGATCCTGCGACTGCGGTAACGCCGGAACTTCAGACTGAGTGCCAAGGTTTCGACCCTCCATGGTGATGAACATTGCAAACCGGAAAGAATCCGGCGGCGCCGCCCTGCGGTTTTAATCGCAGGGCGATGCGCCGCCGGGTGTCTTGCTGCTTCAGCACGGAACCCCGCCTTGCTCCGGGGCCCCTGTTCTCAATCGCATGGTTTGTGTCCGTTTACGTATCCGCTTTTGTGTACATGCCCGTCTGAAAAAGCCATCAATCCCGGCTTTTGATCCCGTCCATCAATCCCAACTGAGCGCGCCACCGGTCTGGTACTCGATGACGCGGGTTTCGAAGAAATTGCGCTCTTTTTTCAGGTCGATCATTTCCGCCATCCACGGGAAGGGATTGGTCACGCCCTCGAACAGCACCTCCAGTCCGATCTGCTGGGCACGGCGGTTGGCGATGAAGCGCAGGTATTCCTTGAACATCGCGGCATTGAGGCCGAGCACGCCGCGCGGCATGGTGTCCTCGGCATATTTGTATTCGAGCTCCACGCCCTTGTGGAACAGCCCGCGCAGTTCCTCGCGGAACTCGGCGGTCCACAGGTGCGGGTTCTCCATCTTGATCGTGTTGATCAGGTCGATGCCGAAGTTGCAGTGCATGGATTCGTCGCGCAGGATGTACTGGTACTGCTCGGCGGCGCCGGTCATCTTGTTCTGCCGGCCGAGCGCGAGGATCTGCGCAAAACCGACGTAGAAGAACAGGCCTTCCATCAGGCAGGCAAACACGATCAGGCTTTTCAGCAGCTTCTGGTCGTTTTCCGGCGTGCCGGTCTTGAACGACGGATTGGTCAGCACGTCGATGAACGGGATCAGGAACTCGTCCTTGGCGCGGATCGACGATACCTCATGGTAGGCGTTGAAAATCTCGCCCTCATTGAGGCCCAGGCTTTCCACGATGTACTGGTAGGCATGGGTGTGGATCGCCTCTTCGAACGCCTGGCGCAGCAGGTACTGGCGGCATTCGGGTGCTGTGATGTGGCGGTAGGTGCCGAGCACGATGTTGTTGGCCGCCAGCGAGTCGGCGGTGACGAAGAAGCCGAGGTTGCGCTTGACGATGCGGCGCTCGTCTTCGGTCAGGCCGTTGGGGTTTTTCCAAAGCTCGATGTCGCGGCTCATCTGGATTTCCTGCGGCATCCAGTGGTTGGCGCAGGCCGAGAGATACTTGTCCCAGGCCCATTTGTATTTGAACGGCACCAGCTGGTTGACGTCGGTCTGACCGTTGATGATCCGTTTGTCGGCTACATTGACGCGCCGCAGCCCCTCTTCCACGGGCCTTTGCGCGGGAGTGCGGTCGGCGATCACGGGCTGTCTGGCCAGACCGGCGGCGCCCGATTCTTCAAATTGCAACATCTTTCAGTCTCCTTTATTAGCGTTGTGGGTGGATACCTTCCGGCACAGGCAGCGGGTTCTTGATGATTGTTATCGGTGAAACCGCTGTCGCGCCGTGCAGCAAACCCTGATCCAGCAACTGCCTTTCAATATCAAATTATTTACTGCATTCCCTGATTCGCCTTGCCGCTTTCGTCCGCCCGCCTGTCTACTGGCATGCCTCACACTCGGGGTCGAGAATCGAACACACCTTGGGCTGCTCCTCCCCGTTGAGGCCGCCATCCGACGACACGGCGTTCAACTGGCCCGCCTTGGAAGTCGACTTCTCGGTGGAAGTCGCGCCCAGCGTGCGCAGGTAATACGTCGTTTTCAGGCCGCGCAGCCAGGCGAGCTTGTAGGTGTCGTCCAGCTTCTTGCCCGACGCGCCCGCCATGTAGATGTTCAGCGACTGCGACTGGTCGATCCATTTCTGCCGGCGCGCCGCACATTCCACCAGCCAGCTCGCATCGATCTCGAATGCGGTGGCGTAGAGGCTGCGCACGTCCGGCGGCACACGGTCGATCTTCGACAGCGAGCCGTCGAAATATTTGAGATCGGAAATCATCACCTCGTCCCACAGGTTGAGTTTTTTCAGGTCGCGCACCAGGAACTCGTTGACTACCGTGAACTCACCCGACAGGTTGGATTTGACATACAGGTTCTGGTAGGTCGGCTCGATGCACTGCGACAGGCCGGTGATGTTGGCGATGGTCGCCGTCGGCGCGATGGCGATGCAGTTCGAGTTGCGGATGCCGACGCGCTGGATGCGGCTGCGCAGGCTTTCCCAGTCGAGTCTGGTGGACATGTCGCACTCGACATAACCGCCGCGCTCCTCCGCCAGCACTTTCAGCGAATCCAGCGGCAGGATGCCGCGATCCCACAGCGAACCCTTGAACGTCGAATAAGGGCCGCGCTCTTCCGCCAGATCCGACGACGCCGAGTAGGCGGTGTAGGCCACCTGCTCCATCGAGCGGTCGGCGAACTCCACGGCCGCCGGCGATCCGTAGGGAATGCGCAGCATGTGCAGGCAGTCCTGGAAACCCATGATGCCGAGGCCCACAGGACGGTGCTTGAAGTTGGAATTGCGCGCCTTGTTGACGTTGTAGAAGTTGAGGTCGATCACGTTGTCGAGCATGCGCATGCCGGTGCCGACCGTGCGCTTCAGCTTCTCCATGTCGAGGAGCCCGGTGGACAGATCGAGATGCGCCGGCATGTTGACCGAGGCCAGGTTGCACACGGCGATTTCGTCGGGGCCGGTGTTCAGCGTGATTTCGGTGCACAGGTTGGAACTGTGCACGACGCCGACGTGCTGCTGCGGCGAGCGCAGATTGCAGGGATCCTTGAAGGTGATCCACGGATGCCCGGTCTCGAACAGCATGGTCAGCATCTTGCGCCACAGCTGGTTGGCGGGAACCTTCTTGTAGAGCTTCATCTCGCCGCGGCTGCACATCGCCTCGTATCCGACATAGGCCTTCTCGAAAGCCTTGCCGTATTTTTCGTGCAGGTCCGGCACGTCCGAGGGCGAGAACAGCGTCCATTCGCCGCCCTCCATGACGCGCTTCATGAACAGATCCGGGATCCAGTTCGAAGTGTTCATGTCATGGGTGCGGCGACGGTCATCACCGGTGTTCTTGCGCAGCTCGAGGAATTCCTCGATGTCGAGATGCCAGGTCTCGAGGTACGAGCACACCGCACCCTTGCGTTTGCCGCCCTGGTTCACCGCAACAGCCGTATCGTTGACCACCTTCAGGAACGGCACCACGCCCTGCGATTTGCCGTTGGTGCCCTTGATGTAGGCGCCGAGCGCGCGCACGGGGGTCCAGTCGTTGCCGATGCCGCCGGCGTACTTCTGCAGCATCGCGTTTTCCTTGATCGCCTCGTAAATGCCGTCGAGGTCGTCGGACACCGTGGTCAGGTAGCAGCTGGCGAGCTGCGAGCGGCGCGTGCCGGAATTGAACAGCGTCGGGGTCGAACTCATCAGATCGAAGCTCGACAGCACGTTGTAGAACTCGATCGCGCGCGCTTCGCGCTGGCTTTCCGGTTCGTTCAGTGCGAGGCCCATCGCCACGCGCATGAAAAACACCTGGGGCAGCTCGATGCGCCGGCCTTCGATGTGCAGGAAATAACGGTCGTACAGAATCTGCAGGCCGAGATAGGTGAACTTGAGGTCGCGCTGCGCGTCGAGCGCCTTGCCCAATGCCTTCATGTCGTAATGACCCAGACGTTCGTCGAGCAGCTCGGCCTTGATGCCCTTCTGGATGAATTCCGGCAGGTAGGCGGCATAACGCGTGGCCATCTCCTCCTGCGTCACCTCTTCACCCAGCGTCTCCAGGCGCATCGTGTGCATCAGCAGGCGGGCGGTCGCGTAGCTGTATCCCGGGTCCTGCTCGATCAGTCCGCGCGCGGCCAGGATCAGCGATTTGCGCACCTCGTCGATGGGCACGCCGTCATAGAGGTCGCGCTGCATCGCGTCGAGAATGGGCTGTGCGCTGACGTCGCGGCCCAGCCCGGCGCAGGCGCTTTGCACCAGCGCGGTGATGCGCTCGACGTCGAGCGGCCGGGTCACGCCGCCGTCGGTGACATTGATGACCTGGGCTTTTTGCGCCACGGCCGCGGGCTGCGCTTCACGCTGGCGCGCACGCTCCCGGGTGCGCTCCTCGCGGTAGAGCACGTAGGAGCGGGCCACGTGGTGCTCGCCCATGCGCATCAGCGCGAGTTCCACCTGATCCTGGATGTCTTCGATATGGAAGGTGCCGCCCGAGGGCTGGCGCCGCATCAGCGCGCCCACCACGCTGTCGGTCAGCGCCGCGACCTGTTCGCGCACCCGCGCCGAAGCCGCGCCCTGGCCGCCGTTGACCGCGATGAAGGCCTTGGTCAGCGCGATGGCGATTTTCGCCGGTTCAAAACCGACCACCGAGCCGTTGCGGCGAATGATTTTGTACTGGGCATACAAAGCCTCCCGCGCGGCCTCCTCGGCGGGGGAAACTGGCGCAACAGCACGGGATTGAGTGGATTCTACGGCGACTTGCATATCGTTACTCCTTGATTTTTTTAGGTTTTCTAACCCCCAGGAACAGCAACGCTCCCAGCCAGCTAACCACTATATGTTGTGGTTGGCGCATTAATTTCGACCAATTCTAGTGGCCGTGTTTTGAATCCGCAATAGCTTTTGACGCTTTTTTTAAAAGTTATTGGAAAACAGCAGGAAACGACGCCAAGCAACGGATTTATTGCACAAAAAGTGAGCAGCAACTCACTCGAGCAACGGCAACGGGCACGGCAAGGTCGGGATTGCGAAGAAACGCATCCGGAGGTCGTACAGCAGCCTTGCTGGTCAGTGATTTACGGGCTGGGACAAGCTCGCCCGATACCGTGCCCAGTCAAAATGCGGCCCGGGGTCGGTTTTACGTCCCGGCGCGATGTCGGAATGCCCGACGGTGGCGGTGATCGGGTAACGCGCATGCAGGGCGCGGGCCAGGGCGCCCAGCCGCTCGTACTGGACAGCGCTGAACGCCACATCATCCGCGCCTTCGAGTTCGATGCCGATCGAATAATCATTGCAGCGTTCGCGCCCGCACCACAGGGACTGCCCGGCATGCCAGGCGCGCAGCGCGCAGGGCACGAATTGCAAGAGGACGCCGTCACGGCGGATGAAAAAATGCGCGGATACCCGCAGCCCGGCGATGGTGGCGAAGTAGGGATGCGCCGCCGGATCCAGCCGGTTCAGGAACAGGTCGCAGACCGCATTGCCGCCGAAGACGCCCGGGGGCAGGCTGATGTTGTGGATGACCAGCAACTCGATGGCGGTATCTGGCGGCCGCTCATCGCAATTGGGTGAAGCCGTATACAGCGCCTCGTCCGCCAGCCCGGCCGCATCGATATTCATGGCCGCCCTTCAGGACCCGGCATCCAGTTCCTGCTTGATGCCCAGGCGCTGGATGCGGTAACGCAGCGCGCGGAAGGAGATGCCGAGCAGCTTGGCCGCCGCGGTCTGGTTGTAGCGGGCACGTTCCAGGGCTTCCAGTATCGCCTTGCGTTCGATGGCCTCGAGCCGCTCGGGCAGGGGCAGCCCTTCAACGTCGATTTCCTGTTCGGCGGCGCGTTCGTCCGACAACTGCAGGTCATCCACCGTGATCTCGTCGCCGCTGACCAGCGCCACGGCGCGCTCCAGGATGTTTTCCAGTTCGCGGACGTTGCCCGGAAAATGATAGGCCTGCAGGGCGGCTTCCGCCTGCGCCGACAGCCGGGGCGTGCGTCCGTCGCCGGCGTGACGCGCCAGTATCGCGGCGGCCAGTTGCGGAATATCTTCCCGCAATTCACGCAGCGCCGGCATGCGCAATTCGATCACGTTGAGGCGGTAATACAGATCCTGGCGGAAGGCGCCGCTTTTCACCTCCTCGGCGAGGTGGCGGTGCGTCGCGCTGATGATGCGCACATCCACCGGTTCTTCGCCGGTCGAGCCGACCTTGCGCACACGTTTTTCCTGGATGACGCGCAGCAGCTTCACCTGCATCGACAGCGGCAGATCGCCGACTTCATCGAGAAACAGCGTGCCACCGTCGGCCGCCTGGAAAAAACCGTCGTGATCCGCCAGTGCCCCCGTGAACGCCCCCTTCTTGTGGCCGAAAAATTCGGACTCCATCAGGTTTTCCGGTATCGCGCCGCAGTTCACCGCGAGAAAAGGACCTTCGCGGCGCGCGCCGTTCAGGTGTATCCGGCGCGCAGCCAGTTCCTTGCCGGAGCCCGACTCGCCGCGGATCTGCACCGGGGCCTGGCTGCGCGCCAGCTTGTCGATCATCTGCCGTGCCTGCACCATCAGCGGTGAATCACCGATCAGGGACGGGGCGCCGGATCCGGGGTGAGCATCCGGATCCTGTCGTTCGCCGCCCGGACGCGGCAGTTTCAGCGCGGAGCGCACCAGCGCCCGCAACTGATCGAGCGACACCGGTTTGCCGAGGTAATCAAAGGCCCCGGCCTTCAGTGCGGCCACCGCGTTCTCCGCGCTGCCATGGGCGGTGATCACGGCGACCGGCAGGCTGGGATGATTTTTGGTGATGTGCTCGACGATCGACAGGCCGTCGCCGTCGGCCAGCCGCATGTCGGTCAGGCACAGCTCGAATGAATTGCACCCGAGCAGAGACAGGGCTTCGGACACGCTGCCGGCGCAATGCGGCTCGAGGCCCATGCGCAGCAGAGTGATGCCGAGCAGCTCCCGGATGTCTGCTTCGTCATCGACAACCAGTACCTGACCCGTTGCCACCTTTACCCCCTTTGACCCCGCGCCCCTGCCCGTTTACCCGGCAGCGCAGGTTACCGAAAACCGCGCGCCTCTGGCTGAATCCACGTATTCGAGCATGGCGCCGTTCGCTTCACAGATTTCGCGTGCCAGATAAAGGCCCAGTCCGGTACCGCCCGGCGATGTCGTGAAAAACGGCTCAAACAATTTGCCGCGCGACTCCGGCGGCAGTCCGGGGCCGTCATCAACCACATCCAATCTTACCGCATTGCCGCGACTGGCCCGCACCACCACAAGACTGATGCTGCCGGGTTCGCGCCGGGAATGACGCAGCGCGTTCCGGCACAGGTTCCACAGCACCTGGTTCAGGTGATCGCGGTCGAACATGATGTGGGGGTCCGATTCCAGATTCAGCTCGATCACGTTCGGCGCCAGTTTTTCCGTGGCCACAAACTGCTCGATGAAAGCGCGCAGGTAAGTCGCCAGGTGAAAACGCTCCCGCGCGGCGCGCTCCCCGCGGTTCAGCGTCTGCACATCGTTGATCATGCGGTCGAGCCGGCGGGTATTGTCGCGGATGATGGTGGTCAGCCGTTGCGCCCCCGGTGAAACCTCGGGCTCTTCCTGCAGCAATTCCGCGGCATGGCTGATCGCGCCCAGCGGATTGCGGATCTCGTGGGCAATGTTCGCGGTCAGCCGCCCGAGCGCGGCCAGTTTCAGTTGCCGCGCCTCGGCCTGGATGCGCGCCAGGTCTTCAAGAAAAATAACCGCGCCGGCGCCGCGCCGCGCCGCGACCGGCACCAGCCTTGCGCGCAGATGCGGGCCGAGCTCGAACGCGTCGGGCGTGTCGCGTCCCTGCTGATCGCGCAACCAGGTTTCGACACGGCCATGCAGCGTCGGTGCGCGATCCTTCAGCGCCACCACGCCGCCGCCGCGCAGGCCACCGATCATGCGCTCGGCCGCGGTGTTGACCTGGCGCACGATGCCTTCGCCATCGACAACGATCACGCCGTGCTCCATGTCCTGGATCACCAGCTGGTTGACCTGCGCCATGTTGGCCAGATCAATTTCCCGCTGCGCCGCCAGCCGTTCGCTCGCCAGCGAGCGCGTCGCAAGCGCGTGCGCCAGCCAGGCTGTCGCGAAATAGGCGATGGACAACAGACCGGCCTGGGCATACTGCGCGCCGCTCTCGGAGAAGCGCAGCACCTCGTAGGTATGCTCGAGCAGCACCGCGATGGTCGCGATCGAGGCAAAAAACAGCGTCAGCTGGCCGCGGCTGACCAGCCCCGCCGCCGCCAGCGAGGTCAGCAACAGCAGCCCCAGCCCGCTCGACAGCCCGCCGCTGGCATACATCAGCAGCACGACAAACCCGATGTCGCCGCCGACCTGGATCGCCAGTTGCCAGGTAAACCGCTCGCGCGTGCGGATCACCACGAACATCGCCAGCGCAAATACGGCGTAACTGGCGGCGCCGATCAGGAACAGCCGCATGTCCCGCGAACCGAACTGCAGGGTGCCGCCCCAGAAACCGCCGGCCAGCAGCAGCAGCAATGCAGCTGCCGTACGATAACCGTTGAACAACTGCAATGAGCGCCAGAAGGTGTCCGGCGTCCTGCTGACACCCTCGGCATCACGAAACTCCGGCTGCATGGATTGTTCGGCGGGGATCATCCGGCGCGCTCAGTGTTTTGCACGAAATTCCCGCTCATGTTCCACGGAGCAGAAGTAGCGCGCTGCGGACAATATGCCCTCGCCGCGCGGCAGGTGTACGCCGCAATGCGCGCAATCCACCATGTCTTCGGCCTGCGGATCCGGGGGTCGCTGTGCATCGTGGTCGGCGCGCCGGCGATGCTTGCGCAGCAGCCAGAACACCGCCGCGAAAGCGAGCGCGATAAGCAGAATCTTGGCCATTGATGCTTCAACTGCCGGAAAAACCGGTACGGGCGATGCGGAACAAGCCGCTGCGCCGGGCGCAGGTCAGGCGTGCGCCGACTCCGGATCCACGGCCAGTGCCTCCAGGAAACGCGACACCAGATTGTAGCCCCCGATGGTCGCCGTCAGCTCGACGATTTCGCGCTGGTTGAAATGCCCGCGCAAAGCCTCGAATACCGCATCGGGCACATGGATATCCCTCGTCATGGAATCGGTATAGGCGAGCACCGCCCGCTGTGCCGGAGTCAGAACATCGGAATCCTGCCAGCGGTCCAGCGTGTCGAGCTGCGCCTGGGTGACGCCCTCGCGCAGCGCAAACGGCACGTGCACCTGATATTCGTAGGACGCGCCGTTCAGCAGTGCCACGCGCAGGATGACCAGTTCGCGGTAATCGCCGCGCAAGGTGCATTGCTGACGGATCGCGGTAAACAGCGCGAGCCAGCCTTCGGCCACCGGCGGCGCATTGAGCAGCATGCTGTACAGGTTGAGCATGCGCCCGTCGCGCTCCTTGCGGATCTGATCCGCCAGCGCCCGCACGGCCGGACTGCTGTTCTCGTCGCCATAGGCTACGCGGGCCATCGCTGATACTCCGCAATCGGGAAAACCGTGCCGACCCGGTCCTGAACGGTCCGGTCGGCATCCAAAAACATGGTCGGGGTGAGAGGATTCGAACCTCCGACTCCTGCGTCCCGAACGCAGTACTCTACCAGGCTGAGCTACACCCCGAATGACACCAATGCAACAAGCTTTTCGTACACTGCTCACAAACAAGAAGGGCACGTTGCGCGTGCCCTTCGGTCAATGCGTCCGCGTCACCGCGAACTGCGCCAATTGTAACAAAAAATCCCGGTACTGCGAGGACGGAATCGAATCCAGCGCCGCGCCAGCCGCACGCGCCTCCGCTTCGGCCTGGCGGCGCGTGTAATCCAGCGCTCCCGAACGGCGGATCGCAGCCAGTACGCGATCCAGATCGTCCAGACCGCCGGTGGCCAGCGCACCGCGCACCAGCGCGGCTTCTTCGGGACTGCCGTGCCGGATGACGCGAATCAGCGGCAGCGTGGGTTTGCCTTCGGCAAGGTCATCACCGACATTTTTGCCAATCACGCCGGACTCTCCCGAATAATCCAGCACATCGTCGATCAGCTGGAATGCCGTGCCGAGGTGGCTGCCGTAGGCGGCCATCGCCTCCTCCATGTCCGGCGGCGCCCCGGCCAGCAATGCGCCCAGCCGGCCGGCCGCCTCGAACAGCTTGGCGGTTTTGTAACGGATGACCTGCAGATAGCTGTTTTCGTCGATGTCGGCGTTGCGGCAATTCATCAATTGCAGCACCTCGCCCTCGGCGATGACGTTGGTGGCATCCGCGAGCACCCGCAGCACGCGCATGTCACCGACGTTCACCATCATCTGAAATGCACGGGAATAGACGAAATCGCCGACCAGCACCGACGCCGCATTGCCGAACAGGGTGTTGGCGGTCGGCCGGCCGCGGCGCAGCGCTGATTCGTCGACGACGTCATCATGCAGCAATGTCGCGGTATGGATGAACTCCACGACAGCGGCCAGCGTATGGTGGGCGTTACCCCGGTAACCCAGCGCACCCGCGGACAGCAGCACCAGCGCCGGACGCAGCCGTTTGCCGCCGCCGCCGATGATGTACTCGGCGACCTGGCGGATCAGCACCACCTCCGAATGCAGGCGCTCGCGGATCACCTGATCCACGGATTGCATGTCGGCGGCGAGCAGTTGGTTGAGGTTGTCGAGAAACACGGGACGGGCAAAAACCGCGATGATAACAATATCGCAGAACCCCAGACATGCCACCGGCTGCCGATACCAAGCAGTGGTTTGCCGTAATTCATTGATTTTTATCGACTATTTACCATGGCGCAATGGCGCGGAAGTTTTGACTCCTCTCCGGTCGGCTTGTATAATCGCGGGCTTTCCGTGGTTCGAGCTGAGAGGTTTTCCATGTATGCGGTAGTCAAGACCGGCGGCAAACAGTATCGCGTGAGCGCTGGCACCAAAATCAAGGTCG
The DNA here is from genome assembly GCA_019749945.1 of Burkholderiales bacterium. Taxonomy (GTDB): domain Bacteria; phylum Pseudomonadota; class Gammaproteobacteria; order Burkholderiales; family SG8-41. The sequence continues at coordinate 157,632 of JAIEPF010000016.1, read as the reverse complement.
AGCAGCTGACGGCCGAAGTCGGGTCGGAAGTGACCCTCGACCAGGTCCTGATGATTGCCGAAGACGGCAGCGTCAAACTCGGCACCCCGCTGCTGTCGGGCGCCGCGGTCAAGGCCAAGGTGCTGTCCCAGGGCCGCGGCGACAAGATCCGCATTTTCAAAATGCGCCGGCGCAAGCACTACCGCAAAACCCAGGGTCACCGGCAGAATTTCACCGAGCTCGAAATCACCGGCATCGCGGGCTAAGGAGCACACACCATGGCACATAAAAAAGCAGGCGGCAGTTCCCGTAACGGCCGTGATTCGCAGGCCAAACGCCTCGGCGTCAAATGTTTCGGCGGCGAGCTGATCCCCGCCGGCAGCATCATCGTGCGCCAGCGCGGCACGCGCATGCATCCCGGCGAAAACGTCGGCATCGGCCGTGACCACACGCTGTTCGCCAAAGTTGACGGCCGCGTGCAGTTCGCGCACAAAGGCCCGCAACAGCGCCAGACCGTGAGCGTCGTTCCTGCCTGATCATTAGTTTGTAGTGCTGAAAAGGCCCTGTTGAACGACAGGGCCTTTTTATTTGGGGGATCCCATGAAATTCATCGATGAAGCGCGAATCGAAGTGCATGCCGGCAAGGGCGGCGACGGTGTTGCCAGTTTCCGGCGCGAAAAATTCGTGCCGCGCGGCGGCCCCGACGGCGGTGACGGCGGTCGCGGCGGCAGCATTTTTGCCGTGGCCGACCGCAACATCAATACCCTGATCGACTATCGCTACGCCCGCATCCACCGCGCGAAAAACGGCCAGAAGGGCATGGGCTCGGACTGCTTCGGCCGCGCCGCGGCGGACATCGTGCTGCGCATGCCCGTGGGCACCGTGATCAGCGATGCCGAGACCGGCGAGATCCTGTTTGACCTGGCGCAGGACGGCGAGCAGGTCACGCTGGCCCAGGGCGGCAGCGGCGGGCTCGGCAACCTGCACTTCAAATCCAGCACCAACCGCGCGCCGCGGCAGTTCACCGTCGGCGGCCCCGGGGTTTCGCGTTACCTCAAGCTCGAACTGAAGGTGCTCGCCGACGTCGGCCTGCTCGGCCTGCCCAATGCGGGCAAATCGACGCTGATCCGCGCGATCTCCGCGGCACGGCCCAAGGTGGCCGATTATCCGTTCACCACCCTGCAGCCCAACCTCGGCGTGGTGCGCGTCGACGACAACCGCAGTTTTGTCGTTGCCGACATCCCGGGGCTGATCGAAGGCGCCGCCGAGGGCGCGGGACTGGGCCACCAGTTCCTGCGCCACCTCGCGCGCACTCGCCTGCTGCTGCACATCATCGATGTGATGCCGCCCGACCCTGCTGCGGATGTGGTGCGTGACGCCAAGGCCCTGGTGCGGGAACTGCGCAAATATGACGAAGCCCTGTACCGCAAGCCGCGCTGGCTGGTGTTCAACAAGCTCGACCTGGTGCCCGAAGCCGAGCGCGAAAAACTGGTGCGATCCCTGCTGAAACAGTTGGGTGTCAAACGCAAAAGCTTTAATATTTCCGCGCTGACAGGGGAGGGATGCCGGGCGATGACCTTTGCCGTGATGGAACATGTCGAGGCCACCGCCGCGCACAAAACGACGACGCACCGCAAAACCGCGGCAGCCGACGCCGCATGAGCGCGCCTCAGACCATGGAATCCGTCATCAAAAAAGCCCGGCGGCTGGTGGTCAAGGTCGGCAGCGGGCTGGTGACCAATGCCGGACAGGGCCTGGATCATGGCGCGCTGACCGGCTGGGCCGAACAGATCGCGCGCCTGCACAATGACGGGCGGCAGATCGTGCTGGTCTCCAGCGGCGCGATTGCCGAGGGCATGCAGCGCCTGGGCTGGGCACAGAGGCCGCATGCGCTGCATGAACTGCAGGCGGCTGCAGCCGTAGGGCAGATGGGCATGGTGCAGGTCTATGAGTCCTGTTTTCGCAGCCACGGCCTGCTGACATCGCAGATCCTGCTCACCCACGAGGACCTCGCCGACCGCAAGCGTTACCTCAATGCGCGCTCGACGTTGCGCACGCTGCTTGATCTTGGCGTGATTCCGGTCATCAACGAAAACGACACGGTGGCCATCGATGAAATCCGCTTCGGTGACAACGACACCCTGGCCGCACTGGTTGCCAATCTGATCGAAGCCGACGCGCTGGTGATTTTGACGGACCAGAAAGGTCTCTACAGCGCCGATCCGCGCAAACATCCCGATGCCAAACCCATCGCCGACGGCGTAGCCGGTGATCCGTATCTTGAAACCATTGCCGGTGCCACCGGCAGCGCCATCGCGCGCGGTGGCATGCTGACCAAAATCCTCGCCGCAAAACGTGCGGCCCGCAGCGGCGCGGACACCGTCATCGCCTGGGGGCGCGAACCCGACGTATTGCTGCGGCTCGCTGCGGGTGAACGCCTGGGCACCCAGCTGCTCGCACAGCAGGCGACGATTGCGGCGCGCAAACAATGGCTGGCCGATCACCTGCAGGTGCGCGGCCGGTTGACGCTGGATGCGGGTGCGGTAAAAGCGCTGGTGGTCGACGGCAAAAGCCTGCTGCCGGTGGGCGTCTGCGACGCAGCGGGAGAATTCGAGCGCGGCGAGGTGGTGAGCTGCCTCGATGAATCAGGCCGGGAAATCGCCCGCGGGCTGATCAACTACAGCCGTGCCGACACCTGCCGCATCCTGCGCACGCCGTCCGGCCAGATCGAGGCCAGACTGGGCTACGTCGATGAACCGGAACTGATACACCGCGACAATCTGGTGCTGATCTAGCCGACGCGACCGCGGCGCAGGGCCCGAACAATCTCCTCGGCCGATTCCACCATGATTTTTCCGCGGCACAGGTATTCGCCATAAAGGGTGATGTGATGCGCGTTGACGTGCTGGAATTCAATATAACGCCATTGCGGATTGCGCGCGCGCGCCCAGGTCCGGTCGCTGCGGCCGATGGCATAGTATTTCTGCTCCCGGGATTCGCAGCGGATGCCCTCGAACGACACATTGCTGGCGCCACCGGCAGCCTTGATCACCAGCGTATAACGCACCACACCGTCGGCGCCGGCCGACACTGACTTGCCATCAACAAAAAAACGGTGGGCCGTTGCGGCGCCGACATCCAGCGGTATCAGGTTTTCGTCCAAGGGGTACGCGGGAAGCTGCTGCTGCAGTTCGGCCCACGGCGTGATTTCGCGGTCGAACTTGTAATCCCAGCCATCCCACTGGGCCAGCGCCGGAGCGGCGGCCAGCCAGCCGAGGACGGCCCAGCACGCGAGTTTGAAGCGGAAGGTTTGCACGCCGTCGATTGTACTGCCTGCAGCACCGGCGTGGGAGCCATAACAGATCAGGATCAGGCGAGATCGACGAGGAGCGACGCGCGCATCGCGTCCCCCACCCGTGCGACGGTCGCGGAATAGTTCGGATGATCCACCCCCATTCCCAGCGCCGCCCCGCCGCGCAACGCGGCGATCATGTGCGCGGTGAGCTCGAACCGGAGAAAATGCACGGCCGAGGTTTTCTGGCCGTTGTCGCGTTCCAGATCCTCGTCCGCAATCGCATGTACGCGCTCACAGCCCTCGACCTGCACCCAGACACGATCCTCGATCCCGATCAGCTGGGCGAGCTTGCTGCGGCGTTCGTTCTCGTCGGGATACTCGATCATCATTGTCGCCTTCCAGTTGCTGCCGTCCGGAATCAGCGGGTTGTAGGCCTCCAGCTCGTCGATAATGCCGGCCTGCTCGAAAATCTTTTCGGCGCGCAGCATTTCCTGCACCTGGTAACGGATGGTCAGCTCGTCCTCGAAAATCAGCGTCACGTTTGCACCGAGCTGGATTGCGCGATCCTTTTTGTGCGCAATCACCCTGGCACGGAACTCCGGGCGCGCCTTGGCGTAGTTTTCAAGAGACATCAGGGAGTCTTGGCTAATGTGCGGCATGGCAGTGATCAAAGTCCGTAGGCTATGCGTATCAATGTGATGGGATGCTGCTTCTGCGCTTTGCTGCCGCCCGCTTCGTTGTCGCCCGATCCATTAATACCCTGCTGGATATGGCGGCCGGCGATCGCGCAGTCGGAGCTGATGTAATCCGGTGCGGCATCGTTCATCAGGCGGAACACCGGGCGGCCGATTTTCATCGACTGCTCGAAAAATTCGCTTTTGACGCCCCAGGTGCCGTCATGACCGGCGCAGCGCTCGACGGTGGTGACCGTGGTGCCCGGGATCATTTCCAGCAGTTCCCGGGTCTTCTGCCCCATGTTCTGCACCCGCAGGTGGCAGGGGATGTGGTACGACACCCTGCCCAGCGTCTGGCTGAAGGTTTTATTCAGCAGGCCGTCCTTGTGGCGCAGCACCAGGTATTCGAAGGGATCGAACATCGCCTCGGCCACCGCCTGCACCTCGGCGTCATCCGGGAACATCAGCGGCAGTTCCTGCTTGAACATCAGCGTGCACGACGGCACCGCGGTCAGGATGGCGTAACCCTCGCGCGCCAGCTTTGCCAGCACGGGGATGTTCAGATCCTTGTTGCGCGCCACGGCTTCAAGGTCGCCCAGTTCCAGCTTGGGCATGCCGCAACAGGCCTCCTTGTCGACGATGATCGCGGGAATCTCGTTGTGGGCGAGGACTTTCAGCAAATCGTGGCCGATGCCGGGCTCGTTGTAATTCACATAGCAGGTCGAAAAAATCGCGACCTTGCCCGGCGCGGTTTTGCCGTCCCTGACCGGGAATGACGCATCGGGTTTCGCCGTCGCGCGGAATTTGGCGCTGTCGTATTCGGGCAGCACGCGATCCTGGTGGATGCCCAGCACGCTGTCCATGAGCCTGCGCACGGGTGCCGCCTTGTTCGCGGCATTGACCATCTGCACCACCACCGGAATCGAGGCCAGCTTGCCCAGTGCATCGGTGCTCGACAGCAGCTTGTCGCGGAACGAGGTTTCGCCCTTGCGGAACTTGACCGCCTTGGCGCGCAGCATCAGGTGCGGGAAATCCACGTTCCATTCGTGCGGCGGCACATACGGGCACTTGGTCATGTAACACATGTCGCAGAGGTAACAGCGGTCGATGACTTCCCGGTAATCCTTCTTCGGGATGCCGTCGACTTCCAGTGTCGGGCTTTCATCGACCAGGTCGAACAGCTTGGGAAAGGCCGTGCACAGATTCACGCAACGGCGGCAGCCGTGGCAGATGTCAAAAACGCGCTCAAGCTCGTGGTTGAGTTTGCCTTCGTCGTAGAAATCAGCCGACTGCCAGTCCAGCGGGTGCCTGGTGGGGGGCTCGAGACTACCTTCGCGTACAGTCATGGTGTGCAGTACCGTTTATTAATATTTTCCAAAAAACATGACAGCTTGTGCGGGTGCATGTTTTGTCATTGTTTATGGAACTTTCAATATTTACAGCGGCAGAAAAGAAAGAGGCGCAGACGCGCCTCTTTCCATCACGAACAACAGGCCTGATCAGTCAGCCAGACCGTCCAGGGCTTTCTGGAAACGGTTGGCGTGCGAACGTTCGGCTTTCGCCAGCGTCTCGAACCAGTCGGCGATTTCGCCGAAACCTTCGTCGCGCGCGGTTTTGGCCATGCCCGGATACATGTCGGTGTACTCGTGGGTTTCGCCGGCAATCGCGGCCTTCAGGTTTTCGCGGGTGCGGCCGATCGGCAGATCGGTTGCGGGATCGCCGCAGGCTTCCATGTATTCGAGGTGACCGTGAGCGTGACCGGTTTCACCTTCAGCGGTGGAACGGAACACCGTGGCCACATCGTTCTGGCCTTCAACGTCGGCCTTGGCTGCGAAATAGAGGTAGCGACGATTGGCCTGGGATTCGCCGGCAAATGCCGCTTTCAAATTGCCGTGGGTTTTCGAGTTCTTGAGTTGCATAAAAACTCCTTTAAAATCAATAAATTAACTTTATTTGCCGAGCCAAACAACATCATCCAGATCAAGAGTTTTAGACTGAATCTAATCTGTGATTGGAGTTTAATTCCGGCCACCGCGTCACGTCAACTGCCCGTGCGGGCATTGCCGCAATCAAACGGGGGATCAGCGCGCCAAAGCGGCCTCGATTTCCGCAAACGTGCGCACAGTGGCTTCGGTAGTGATCGCCACGCCCAACTGGCGCGCAATCTGCGTTGCAGAAAAAATGCCGCGCACGCGCTGGCGCCCGCGATCATCACGATCCACCACCAGCGTATGCTGGCGCCCTGCCGCCTTCAGCGTGGCGACCACATGGCCCACGCTGGCCGCGCTGACATCGTCGAATTCCAGCACCTGCAGCGCATCACGCGGCGTCATGATGTCGCGGACTTGGATCTCGCTGCGCGGCACCCCGCGCTGCACGGCCACCTTGACCGGCTTTTCACCGAGCACGTCATTGGCGGTGATGACGCCATGCACCTTGCGGTTCTGATCGACCACCAGCAGCAGGCGCACGCCGCGCTGGATCATGCGGCGGTGCGCTTCGTCGACCGTGTCCCCCGCCAATATGATGACCGCGGCAACCCGGGTCAGATCGGTCATCACCTCGAACGCGGGGCTCTCAATGCGCACGCGCTCGGGCACTTTCTGCACCGGTTGCGCATACCCCGACTCGGCCTCCAGCGATGTCGATTTCAGTGCGTGGTATTCACGGGCCATGTGCTCTCCGCTTCGGTTTGACGGGCCGCGGTTGCAGCCGGGATGTGATTACTTGGCGGTTACCGGACTAGCTGCATCGCCAGCATACGCCCCCCGGCGGATTCGCGGACCGGTGTTGCGCACCAGATACCGTGACAACTCGTTGAGAGCCTGTTCATAAACCGCGCGCTTGAACTCGATGACATCCTGGGTCGGCGCCCAGTAATCGTGCCAGCGCCAGGCGTCGAATTCGGGTTTTTCCGTGGTGCGCAGGCAGACGTCGCAATCACGCCCCACCAGCCGCAGCAGGAACCAGATTTGTTTCTGGCCGCGGTAGTTGCCGCGCCACTCACGCCGCAGCCAGCGCTCCGGCACCTCGTAACGCAGCCAGTCGCGGGTGCGTCCCAGCACCTGCACGTGCTCCGGCTTCAGGCCGACTTCTTCGTGCAATTCGCGGTACATCGCGGCTTCCGGGCGTTCGCCGCCATTGATCCCGCCCTGCGGAAACTGCCACGAATGTTCGCGTACCCGCTTACCCCAGAACACCTCGTTTTTGCAATTGCACAAAACGATTCCGACGTTGGGGCGATAGCCGTCTCTGTCGATCATGGGCATCCCCGAATCTGTTAACCATATGGAATTGATTTTTTCACAAATCCCCGGGCATTGAAAGCCCGCAATCCGGAGGGATTTCAGGGATAAAGGTGGGCGGCGTCGTTGCGGTTCATGGCGGCCAGCCCGGCGACAAACTGCGGGAACTCCAGCCCGTGGCGCGCTTCCAGCTCTGCTGCCCGGCTTTCCAGGTCCGCCCAGGCCAGCGAGCCCGGCGGATCGCGAAAGCCAAAGGCAATCACATTGCCCGGTTTGCGCGCCGGCAGGCACAGGGTGCCGTCGGGAAACACGGCCTCGATGCGTTTGAGGACTTCATTGAACTGGCGGTCACCGCCCCACAGGTTTACCACCAGCACGCCGCCGGCGCCAAGCCGCGCACGGCAATGATTGTAGAACTCGCGCGTCGCCAGTGCCTCGACATGGGATTCCGCGTCGTAACCGTCGACCATGATGAGATCGGCCCGTGCCTCGTGACGCGCCATGTACTCGGCACCGTCACCGACGATGATCTGGAAACGCGCGTCATCCGGCGGGACCAGGAAACACTGCCGGGCAATCGCCACCACCTGCGGATCGAGCTCCAGCACCCGCACTTTCGCCTCCGGCAGCTGGTGATACAAATACTTGGCCACCGAACCGCCGCCGAGGCCGATCATCAGCACGTTGCGCGGGTCGGGCTGGAACAGCAGGCAGGCCATCATCGACCGCGTGTAGGACAGCTCGAGGTCGTTCGGCCGCGCGAGGCGCATGGCGCTTTGCACCGTGTCGCTGCCGATGTGCAGGGAACGCACGCCGAACTTCTCGCTGACATAGACCGTCTCGGTGTCTTCCGACGGTTTGCGCAAGCGCCATTTGGGCAGGAATTTCATGCGTATTTAAAGCGGAGGTTTCGTAAGGTTCGGTAGAATAAGGGTTTTATCGGATCGGGAACAGGCATGCGTGTCTCGCAGTTTTTCATTTCCACGCTGAAGGAGGCGCCTTCCGAGGCGGAAGTCATCAGCCACAAGCTCATGCTGCGCGCCGGTTTGATCAAACGCCTGACCAGCGGCGTGTACACCTGGATGCCGCTGGGCCTGCGCGTGCTGCGCAGGGTCGAGAACATCATCCGCGAGGAAATGAACCGCGGCGGCGCCATCGAACTGCTGATGCCGGCTGTGCAGCCTGCCGAGCTGTGGCAGGAATCGACGCGCTGGGAACAGTACGGCCCCGAACTGCTGCGCATCAAGGACCGCCACCAGCGCGATTTCTGTTTCGGCCCGACGCACGAGGAAGTGGTCAGCGACGTGGTGCGGCGAGAGGTCAAAAGCTACCGCCAGCTGCCGCTGAATTTCTACCAGATCCAGACCAAGTTCCGCGACGAGATCCGGCCGCGTTTCGGCGTCATGCGCGGGCGCGAGTTCGTGATGAAGGACGCCTATTCCTTCCATGCCAGTTACGCCGACCTGGTGCGCGAGTACCGCAACATGCACGACACCTACAGCCGCATATTCACGCGGCTCGGGCTGAAATTCCGCGCCGTCGCCGCCGACACCGGCTCGATCGGCGGCACCGGCTCGCATGAATTCCATGTCCTCGCCGATTCCGGCGAGGACGCCATCGCCTATTGCCCGCAATCCGACTACGCAGCGAATGTCGAGCTGGCGGAAGCCGTGGCCCCGGCCACGACGCGCGCGGCGGCAATATTGCCCCTGCAGAAAGTGCATACCCCCGGCGTCAAAACCATCGCCGAGTTGTGCGCTTTCCTCAAAGTGCCGGCGCAGCATACCGTCAAGGCCGTGGTCGTCGACGGCGCCGACGGCAAACCGGTGCTGCTGCTGGTGCGCGGGGATCACGAACTGAACATGATCAAGGCCGGCAAGCTGACGCAGTTGAAGCAGCCGGTGACATTTTCATCCGTGGAATCCATTCGCGCCGCATTCGGCGCCGATCCCGGTTCGCTGGGCCCGGCGGGCTTCAAGGGAACCGTGATCGCCGATCGCGCCGTGATGGCCATGGCGGATTTTGTCATCGGCGCCAATGCCAACGATCATCATTACACCGGCGCCAACATCGGCCGTGATTTCGCCGAGCCCGCTGTTGCCGATATCCGCAATGTCGTCACCGGCGATCCCTCGCCCGACGGCAAGGGCACGCTGGAGCTCTGCCGCGGTATTGAAGTCGGCCACATTTTCCAGCTGCGCACCAAGTATTCCGAGGCCCTCAAACTGGGATTCCTCGACGAGGCGGGCAAAACACAGATCATGGAAATGGGCTGTTACGGCATCGGCGTCACGCGCATCGTCGCCGCCGCCATCGAACAGAACCATGACGAACGCGGCATCATGTTTCCGCGCGCCATCGCGCCCTTTGATGTCGCCATCGTGCCCATCGGTTACCACAAGAGCGCGCAGGTCAAGGCGGCGGCCGATCAGTTGTATGCCGATCTGCAGGCTGAGGGTATTGATGTGCTGCTCGACAATCGCGACGAACGCCCCGGCGCGATGTTCGCCGACATGGAGTTGATCGGCGTGCCACACCGTGTGGTCATCGGCGACCGTGGCCTGAAGGAAGGCCAGATCGAATACAAAGGCCGGCGCGATGCCGAGGCCCGCAACCTGTCTCTGAACGAAGCAAAAAACTCAATAAAATCAATGGTATGCGAGGGGTAGTCCGGGATATCAGCGTCGTACTCTGCGGTGTTGCATTGCTGCTGGCACCGCTGGCCGGCCATGGCGGCGGACAAAAATACGAGCCGCTGTCGGCAAGCGTGCAAGCCTCGCTGAAAGGCAGCATCGCCGATCAGGCCGTGCCCTTCCTCGCCTTCGATGACGAACACGAAGCCCGCGCCTGGCTCGCCGCCATGTCCTCGCGGCTGGCGAAAAGAATTCCCGGCCGCGTTGAGCGCGAGGAACTCCTGGTTACGGTGCACTATGAAGCCAAACGCGCGGGGCTCGATCCGCAACTGGTGCTGGGCCTGATCCAGGTCGAAAGTGCCTTTCGCAAATACGCGGTATCCAGCGCCGGTGCGCGCGGCTATATGCAGGTCATGCCGTTCTGGATCAAGCTGATCGGCACTCCCGACCAGAACCTGTTCAACCTGCGTACCAATCTGCGTTACGGCTGCACCATCCTGCGCCACTATCTCGATATCGAAAAAGGCAACCTGTTCCGCGCACTGGGCCGTTATAACGGCAGCCTGGGCAGGGCGGAATACCCGAACATGGTACTGCGCGCCTGGCACGGCAACTGGCATTACACGCCGCCGCCTGGCGTCAGCGCCGCAAAATAATCAACGGCAACCCATGACCGAAATCCTCGTCCTCTACTACAGCCAGCACGGCGCAACACGCGAAATGGCGCAACTGATCGCACGCGGCATCGAGCAGGCCGGTGCCAGCGCGCGGCTGCGCACGGTGCCGCGCGTATCGACCGTCAGCGAAGCGACCGAACCCGCGGTGCCTGACGCCGGCGCACCTTATGCAGAACTGCGCGACCTCGAAGAATGTGCGGGACTCGCGCTGGGTTCGCCGACGCGCTTCGGCAACATGGCGGCGCCGATGAAATACTTCTGGGACTCCACCTCGAGCCTGTGGCTCAAGGGTGCTCTGGCGGGCAAACCGGCCGCCGTGTTCACATCCACCGCCAGCCTCCACGGCGGCCAGGAAACCACGCTGATTTCGATGATGCTGCCGCTGCTGCATCACGGCATGCTGATCGTCGGCCTGCCGTATTCGGCACCGGAACTGCTGACCACCAAAACCGGCGGCACGCCTTATGGCGCCAGCCACCATGCCGGCGCCGCCAGCGACCTGCCCGTCTCTGCCGACGAGAAAAAACTCTGCCTGCTGCTCGGCCGGCGGCTCGCGGAAACCGTACTGCAATTGGCCAAATGACCGCGGAACAGGCGGCCCGCGGCTGGTGCATCATCGCCACCGCCTGCCTGTATGCGCTGCTGTTGCTGTGCATGGCATGGGAACTCTGGCTCGCTCCATTGCGCCCGGGCGGTTCGTGGCTGGTGCTGAAAGTGCTGCCGCTGCTGTGGATCGCGCCGGGCATCACCCGCGGCCGGGTCTACACCTACCGCGCATCGACCATGCTGATCCTTGCCTACTTCACCGAAGGGGTGGTGCGCGCCTGGTCGGACGAGGGTCTGAGCGCCAAACTCGCAGGCGCGGAGATCGTGTTGGCGGTTGTATTTTTCAGCGCGGCGATAGCCAGGGTCCGCGCCAGCCGGGCGGTCAGGTCACCCAGAACAGCATTGTAATCACCAGCGAAAAAATGATACTGGTGGCCAGAGGGAAATAAAACTTCCGCCCGCGGTGCTGCAGTTCAAGATCACCGGGCAGGCGGCCCAGACCCAATTTGACCAGTAGCGGCCGCAGCAGGCCCAGCGCAAACAGTACGACGAGCAGCGTGACCAGCCATTTCAGCATGCCCGTCTTTCCTGTATTGCACGTGCACCTTGATCAGAGCTGCGGATTCAGCCGCTCCGCTTTGGCGCAAAGCTTGTTCAGCGCGTTGATGTAGGCCTTGGCGGAAGCCACCACGATATCGGTATCCGCACCCTGGCCGTTGACGATGCGTCCGTCTTTCGACAGCCGCACCGTCACCTCGCCCTGGGCATCGGTGCCGGTGGTGATGGCATTGACCGAATAGAGCAGCAATTCGGCCTTGCTCGCCACCAGCGCCTCGATCGCCTTGAACGCGGCATCCACCGGCCCGCTGCCTTCCGACTGCGAGGGCAGCTCCCGACCCTCGTCGGACATGACAATGCGCGCATAGGGCTGCTCGCCGGTTTCGGAATGCGCAGTCAGCGAGACCAGATTGTAACGCTCGTTTTCGATGTGTTCGAGATTTTCCTCGGTAATCAGCGCGTGCAGGTCCTCGTCGAAAATCTCGCGTTTCTTGTCGGCGAGTTCCTTGAAGCGCTTGAACGCGGCGTTCAGCGCCTCTTCCGACTCCAGATCGACGCCGATTTCGTGCAGGCGCGTCTTGAAGGCATTGCGTCCGGACAACTTGCCCAGCGTCAGCCGGTTGGTGGTCCAGCCCACCGATTCCGCGCTCATGATTTCGTAGGTCTCGCGATGCTTCAGCACGCCATCCTGGTGAATCCCCGATTCATGCGCAAACGCATTGGCGCCGACAATGGCCTTGTTCGGCTGCACCGGATAACCGGTGATGCCGGACACGAGTTTCGAGGCCGGAACGATCTGCGTAATATCGATATTGGTATCGCAGGAAAAAAGGTCCTGGCGCGTGCGCACCGCCATCACGATCTCCTCCAGCGCCGCGTTGCCGGCGCGCTCGCCGAGACCGTTGATGGTGCATTCCACCTGGCGCGCGCCGTTCTGCACCGCGGCCAGTGAGTTGGCGACCGCCAGTCCGAGGTCGTTGTGGCAGTGCACCGACCAGATCACCTGATCGGCATTGGGGATGCGTTCGCGCAGGTTTTTGATCAGCCGCCCGAACTGGTCGGGCAAGGTATACCCCACCGTGTCCGGCACGTTGATGGTTTTAGCGCCGGCCTTGATCACCTGTTCGAGGATGCGGCACAGGAAATCAAGGTCAGAACGGCCGGCATCCTCCGGCGAAAATTCCACGTTATCGGTATATTCCCGCGCCCACTTGATCGCACGCACCGCCTGATCAATGACCTGTGAAGGCTCCATGCGCAGCTTCTTTTCCATGTGGATCGGTGAAGTCGCAATGAAGGTGTGAATGCGCGGCCGCGCCGCCACCCCGACCGCCTCGCCACAACGGCGGATGTCGCGCTCGTTGGCGCGCGCCAGACCGCAGATGGTGCTGTCCTTGATTGCGCGCGCGACCGCCTGCACCGATTCAAAATCACCGTCACTCGCGGCCGGAAATCCGGCCTCGATGACATCCACGCGCATGCGCTCCAGTTGCCGCGCAATGCGCAGCTTGTCGTCCCTGCTCATCGACGCGCCGGGGCTCTGCTCACCATCACGCATGGTCGTATCAAATATGATCAATTTATCTTGGGGCATGATTCAAACCTCAGTCTTTGCGCCGGGCGCAATCATTGCGCGCCCGCAATCGGGGTTCCCGGCACCGTGTTCCGGGCCGGACTGAAAGCACTACAAAATGGGAGGGGGGGGTTAGCGCGCGCGGCCGCGCAGCAGCAGACCGGCCAGCGCAAGCGCGGCAACGGAGGAAAGCTGAAAAAGCTTCTGGGTCTGCGTTAAACGTTCCATACGAATGAAATATATCGGCTTTTTTCCAGGCATGCAAGCCGGCTATTCGGGGGCCGGCGAGGTTTTGCGGCGAAAGCGGTCATAGACCCACAGCGCATATCCCGAAAGACCGTACAGTCCGAACAGCGTGAACAACATCTCGGGCAGCGTGTTTGCAAACGAAATCAGCAACACAAAACCCAGTGCAATCGCGACCACCGCCGAAAACGGCACGCTTTTGCGCAGGTTGATGTCCTTGCCGCTGTAAAAACGCAGATTGCTGACCATGGTCAGGCCGGCCACCAGCGTCAATCCCCAGGCCAGCCATTTCACGTCGGCACCCTTGACCTGATATTCCGACATGGCCAGCACCAGACCGGCGACCAGCGCTGCAGCCGCGGGGCTGGGCAGTCCCTGGAAAAACCGTTTGTCGACGACATCGATATTGGTATTGAAGCGCGCCAGCCGCAGCGCCGCGCAGGCGCAATAAACAAAGGCCGCGATCCAGCCCAGCTTGGTCGACAGCCACGGCCCGAGCAGCGGCACCGTTTTCATCGCGGCGAAATCCTTCAACGCCCAGACATAAACCACCAGCGCCGGCGCCACGCCGAAGGACACCATGTCGGACAGGCTGTCGAGTTCGGCGCCGAATGCGCTCTGAGTATGGGTCAGTCGCGCCACACGGCCATCCAGCCCGTCCAGCACCAGCGCAACGAATATGGCGATCGCCGCCTGTTCGAAACGGCCGCCGACCGCTTGCACAATGGCGTAAAAACCGGCGAACAGCGCCGCCAGGGTAAACATGTTGGGCAGCCAGTAAATCCCGCGCCGCGCAAAGCGGGATTTGATGAAGGCCTTGTTTTCCTTGAGTTCGGTCATGATGGGCATCTTAAACCATAGCCCCGGGCGGCGTCAGGAAAGTCCGGCGGGCTTCAAGGCAAGGCAGCCAGCACGGTCTCGGTCGCGTAGACCTTGTCGCCGACGGTGACCCGCGGCATTGCGGCAAGGGGCAAATAAACGTCGACACGGGAGCCAAAACGGATAAAACCAAAACGCTGCCCGCGCGCCAGTTGCTGCCCTTCTTTGGCGTAACAGAGGATGCGCCGAGCAATCAGTCCGGCAACCTGCACGCAGGTCACATCCTGGCCGGCAGGTGTACGCAGGTAAATCACCGCGCGCTCGTTTTCGGTGGAAGCCTTGGCCAGATCGGCGTTGAAAAACTTGCCGGGAAAATACCAGGTCTTCTCCACCACGCCGTCCACCGGACTGCGGTTGGAATGCGCGTTGAACACATTCATGAACACGCTGATCTTCAGTGCATCGCGTTCGAGGTAGGGATCGCGGGTTTTTTCCACCGACACGATGCGCCCGTCAGCGGGGGACAGCACCACACCGGCTTCACCGGGAATTCTCCGCTGCGGATCGCGGAAAAACTGGATCATGAAAATGACGATAAACCACGGAAACGCCGCCCAGCCGAAACCCGCCCAGGCGTGGATGCCGACCGTCACCACCAGCGCAATGGCAATAAACGGCCAGCCCTCTCGGGCAATGATCGGATGGGGATAGTGTTTCATAGGCAAATGGCGAAAGGCGGTTTACGCAGGGCTCGCCGTTCGAGGCAAATTCCCCGGCAAAAACCGCCTTTCACGTCGCTGTTTGCGTGCTTGTCAGTTTTTCGACTGGTCAACCAGGCGATTCTTCTTGATCCACGGCATCATGTCGCGCAGCTTCGCGCCGACCACTTCAACCTGATGCGCCTGGCCGATGCGGCGCATGGCTTTCAGCGTGGGTGCGCCGGCTTTGTTTTCGAGGATGAATTCCTTGGCAAACTGGCCGGTCTGGATTTCGGTGAGGATCTTGCGCATTTCCGCGCGTGTTTCGTCGGTGACGATGCGCGGGCCGCGCGTGAAGTCGCCGTACTCGGCGGTATTCGACACCGAGTAACGCATGTTGGCAATGCCGCCCTCGTAAATCAGGTCGACGATCAGTTTCACCTCATGCAGGCATTCGAAGTAGGCCATTTCCGGCGCATAACCGGCGTCCACCAGCGTTTCGAAACCGGCCTGGATCAGCGCCGACACGCCGCCGCACAACACGACCTGCTCACCAAACAGGTCGGTCTCGCATTCCTCGCGGAACGAGGTTTCGATGACACCGGCACGGGCCGCGCCGATCGCTGCCGCATATGACAGCGCGATGTCGCGCGCCTTCTTGCTCGGGTTCTGGTAGACCGCGATCAGCGCCGGCACACCGCCGCCCTGGGTGTAGGTCGAGCGCACCAGATGACCCGGGCCTTTCGGCGCGATCATGATCACGTCGAGGTCGGCACGCGGTTCGACCTGGCCGAAATGGATGTTGAAGCCGTGGGCAAACGCCAGCGTCGCACCCTTCTTGATGTTGGGCTCGATCTCCTTGCGATAGACATCGGCATGAAGTTCGTCCGGCAACAGGATCATCACCAGGTCGGCGCCTTTCACCGCATCACCGACCTCCTTGACTGCGATGCCGGCTTTTTTCGCCTTGTTCCATGAAGCGCCATCCTTGCGCAGCCCCACGGTGACCTTGGCTCCGGAATCCTTCAGATTGTTGGCGTGGGCGTGGCCCTGTGAACCGTAACCGATGATGGCGACCTGCTTGCGCTTGATCAGCGAAAGGTCGGCGTCTTTGTCATAAAAAATCTTCATGTCTTCCTCTGTTTGAAACGTGAACGGTAATCATGCGCGGGCATGGGCAAACACCCTGCCCGCCCCCTCAAACCTTTAAAACGCGGTCACCGCGGCCGATGCCGGAAGCGCCGGTGCGCACGGTTTCAAGAATCGCGGTCTGGTCGATGGCCTTGAGGAACGCGTCGAGTTTCGAACCCGGTCCGGTCAGCTCTATGGTGTAATCCTTGTCGGTGACATCAATGATGCGTCCGCGGAAAATATCCGCCATGCGCTTCATCTCTTCACGATCCTTGCCCACCGCGCGCACCTTCACCAGCATCAGTTCGCGCTCGATATGGTCACCTTCGGAAAGATCCACGACCTTGACCACGTCAATCAGCTTGTTCAGCTGCTTGTTGATCTGCTCGATGACGTCGTCGGATCCGGAGGTGACGATGGTCATCCGCGACAGGGTTGCGTCCTCGGTAGGCGCCACGGTCAGCGATTCGATATTGTAGCCGCGCGCCGAAAACAGCCCGGCGACCCGGGACAACGCGCCCGCTTCGTTTTCCAGCAAAACCGAAATAATGTGTCTCATGGCATCAGACCAGGATCATTTCCGAGAGGCCCTTGCCGCCGGGCACCATCGGGAACACGTTTTCAGTCTGGTCGGTGATGAAGTCCAGGAATACCAGATCCTTCTTGCGGGCAAACGCCTCTTTCAGCGCCGGCTCGACATCAGCCGGCTTGTCGATACGCATGCCGACATGGCCATAGGACTCGGCCAGCTTGACGAAATCCGGCAACGCGTCCATGTACGACTCGGAGTAGCGGTTGCCGTGGAAAAACTCCTGCCACTGCCGCACCATGCCCATGTAGCGGTTGTTCAGATTCACCAGCTTCAACGGCAGGCGGTATTGTTTGCAGGTTGACAGTTCCTGGATGCACATCTGGATCGAGGCTTCGCCGGTCACACAGGCCACCTGTGCCCGGGGATGCGCCATCTGCACGCCCATCGCGTACGGCAGGCCGACACCCATCGTGCCCAGGCCGCCGGAATTGATCCAGCGCCGCGGCTTGTCGAATTTGTAGAATTGCGCCGCCCACATCTGGTGCTGGCCGACATCCGAGGTGATGAATGCATCGCCCTTGGTCACCTGATACAGTTTCTCGATCACGAATTGCGGCTTGATGATCGCGCTCGAACGGTCGTACTTCAGACAGTCGCGCCCTCGCCACTGTTCGATCTGCGTCCACCAGGCTTTCAGCGCCTCCTTGTCCGGGCCGCCGCGCGCCGCTTCGATCTGGCGGATCAGCTCCTTCAGCACTTCGCCCACGTTGCCCACCACCGGCACGTCGACTTTCACGCGCTTCGATATCGAAGCGGGGTCGATGTCGATATGGATGATCTGGCGCGGCTGCTCGAAGAAATGTTTGGGATTGCCGATCACGCGGTCATCGAACCGCGCGCCGACGGCGAGCAGCACGTCGCAATGCTGCATGGCCATGTTGGCTTCATAGGTGCCATGCATGCCGAGCATGCCGAGGAAATGGCGGTCGGTGGCCGGGAATCCGCCCAGCCCCATCAGCGTGTTGGTGCACGGAAAACCGATCAGCTTCACCAGCTGCGCGAGTTCCGCGGAAGCATCGCCAAGGATCACGCCGCCACCGGTGTAAATCATCGGACGCTTGGCTTCGAGCAGCAGCTTCACCGCCTTCTTGATCTGGCCGGCATGCCCCTTGACCACGGGGTTGTACGAACGCATCGCGATCGACTTCGGATACTCGAAGTCAGTCTTCATCGCGGTGATGTCCTTGGGAATATCGACAACCACCGGACCCGGCCGGCCAGTCGCGGCGATGTAAAACGCCTTCTTGATGGTCAGCGCCAGATCCCTGATGTCCTTCACCAGGAAATTGTGCTTCACGCAGGGCCGCGTGATGCCGACGGTATCGCATTCCTGGAAGGCGTCTTCGCCGATGGCGTGCGTAGGCACCTGCCCGGTCAGGATCACCATCGGAATGGAATCCATGTACGCCGTGGCAATGCCGGTGATCGCATTGGTCACGCCGGGACCGGAAGTCACCAGCGCGACACCGACCTTGTCGGTTGACCGCGCGTATGCGTCGGCCGCATGCACCGCCGCCTGCTCATGGCGAACCAGCACATGTTTTACTTTGTCCTGTTTGAACAACTCGTCATACAGGAACAACACGGCGCCGCCCGGATAGCCGAAGATATGGTCAATACCTTCTTCCTGCAGACAGCGCACAACGATCTCTGCACCCGACAATTGCATGATTTTGGACCCGCTCACGTTGGAACGCTCAACGCGGGTTTTAAGGTGAGGAGGAAACTTGAAACATTACCGCGCCGGACCTTGCTGGTCAAGCAAAATATCCCTGTAAACAGCAGGATACAAGCGTTTGCAGCGCATGGTAAACAACGCTTGCCTCAACTCGGTGTTTTGCTAAGATGCCGCGGATTCAGGGACTTCCGGGCCCCGCAGCGCCACCACCGGCACCGGCACATAAAAAAAGGCAACCAGCTGGCCACTTACAAGGAACTCGCGGATTTCCTGGCTGGAGTCGAGCGCAGGGCGTTCAAGCAGGCGGTATTTTCCGTACGGGATGAACATCTTGCGCTGGATATCGTGCAGGACGCCATGCTCAAGCTCTCGGAGAAATACTCGGATCGTCCCGTCACCGAGTTCCCGATGCTGTTCCAGCGTATCCTGCAGAATGCCATTCGCGACTTCTTCCGCCGCCAGAAAGTGCGCTCCGCCTGGCTCACCCCGCTCAGCACACTGTTTGGCAGCGACGCCGACGAAGACTATGATCCCTTGGAAACCTTGGAGGTCGACAACACCTCAAAAGCCGCCAACCGCCCCGCGGAGCAGCTTGAGCAAAAACAAGTTCTTGATTTTATTGAAAAAGCTGTGGCAACCCTGCCGTTGCGTCAACGTCAGGCGTTCATGTTGCGTTACTGGGAGGAACTGGATGTCGCCGAAGCCGCTAAAGCCATGGGATGCTCCGAGGGTAGCGTAAAAACGCATTGCTCCCGGGCAACACATGCTTTGGCAATTTTGCTCAAAAAACAGGGAATTGAGTTATGAATGCCCATGAACACGAGACCGCGCAAAAAATCGCCCGTGTGCTCGACCGCGGCACCCGCGACATGGGCGGCGAAACCGTGGCGCGACTGGCCGCAGCACGCGAACAGGCACTTGCGGAATATCACGTAGCGCCGGGCTGGAAACTCGCCTGGGCGGGTTCGTGGACTTCGCGAAATGGTGAACGGCCGGCAGCAGGCTTGCGCTACGCACTGCCCATCGCCTTGCTGATCATCGGCCTGACCGGCATCGCTTACTGGCAGTCCGGCAACTGGCAAAACAATGAATTGGCCGATCTTGATGTCCGCTTGCTGACAGACGATCTGCCGATCGATGCCTACCTCGACAAAGGCTTCGATTCATGGCTAAAACGGCAATCGCGCTGACCCTCTGGCTATGCCTTGCGCTTCCCGCCGTCGCCGCACAGCCCGCAAAACAGAGCACTAAACCCGCACGGCCGGCCTGGTCGGAACTCGCGCCGGCCCAGCAACAGGTGCTCGCCCCCCTCGCCGCAGAGTGGTCCGAAATGGATTCGGCAAGGCGCAAAAAATGGGTGGACATCGCCAACCGTTATCCGAAAATGAAGCCTGCCGAACAGCAACGGCTGCAGAAACGGATGAAAGACTGGGCGGCGCTGACACCCGCGCAACGCCAGGCGGCACGGGATCGTTACAAGGAACTGAAAAAACTGACCCCGGAACAGCGCCGCGAAATGGCCAAACAATACCGCGATTACAAGAATTCGCTGGCCCAACCCGAAACCCAGTTTGATCCGCCGGTCAGCGATCTGATCACACCGGGCGCCGGCCCTGCTCCGGCACCTTCAGCCCAGCGTCAGTGACAGGACATGCCAAGACGCCGGGCATCGGCAGGCGCCTGCTCAGCCTCGTCTACGAGATTTTGCTGCTGATTGCCGTCGCACTGCTGGCCGGCGGCATGGCTGCAGCACTGGCGCAAATCACCAATCCGGCGTACACGCGGCTGTTCACCCGGGTTATCGCCATCACCGCATGTACTGCTTATTTTGCCTGGCAATGGCATTACCGCGGCCAGACGCTGCCGATGAAAACCTGGCGCATGCGCCTCGAAACCGTGGACGGCATGCGCGTCGCCGTGCCCAGGGCCTTGCTGCGCGCCCTCCTCGCGACCGCAGGTTATCTGCTGCTCGGCATATCGGTCATCTGGGCGCTCATTGACCGTGACCGCCAGTTTCTGCACGACCGGCTGGCCGGAACCCGGCTGGTCAGCTGCGCATAGTGCGCAAGCTCAGCGCCGCTCCTGCCACCACATCATGCCCAGCGCGATGCTGAGAAACAGCAGCGTCGGCACCACCGCGCTGGTGAACGGCGGCCAGTCATAAAGCAGGCCCAGGTGCCCGAACAGGCGATTGAGGAAATGAAATGCCAGTCCCAGCATGATGCCGGCAAACAGCTTGGCGCCGACGCCGCCCTGACGGTTCTGGAAATAGGCAAACGGCAGCGCCAGCACCATCATCACCAGCACCGCCACCGGATAGAGCAACTTGATCCAAAGGGCGATCTCGTAACGCAGCGCTTTCTGCCGGTTTTCCTTGAGATGCTGAGAATACGAGTACAGGCTCCACGCCGACATTTTTTCGGGCTTGACCAGCAACACGGTGAGCAGTGCCGGCTCCAGCACCGACTGCCAGCCCATGCTCTCAATTTTGCTCACCCGCGTTTTCAGCCCTTCAAAAGTGGTTTGTGCGACATCCATCAACTCCCAGCGATTGGCGCCTTTGTACTCCGCACTTGCCGCAAACCGGAGATTGCGCAGGCGGTAGTCGGCATCAAAATCGTAAATTCGCACCCCCTTGAGCCCGCCGGAGGGCGTGACCTCCAGAACATTCACAAACGCGGTGCCGTCCTTGATCCACAAACCGGAGCGGAATTCCTGCGCCACAATGCCGGAAATCGCCTGCGAACGCAGCCGCTGCGCGTACTGCTCCGCGGGGGGCGCAACAAATTCGCCGACTATAAATGTCAGCACGCCGAACGCCGCGCCCACCGTGGCAAGAGCCCCCACCATGCGCGCCAGGGACACGCCCGAGGCACGCATCACCGTGTATTCAGAACTGGCGACCAGCTGCGCCAGCGCAAACAGCGTGCCGATCAACGCGGCAATCGGAAACAGCTCATAGACATGGTTCGGCGCGGACAACAGCACGTGCAACACGATGTGGCGCAGCTGGTAGCCGCCGCGCCCGAGATCCTTCATCTGTTCCACCAGATCAAAAAACGCGAACAGCAGCAGCAGCGCGACAAACACCAGCAGCGTCGCCATCACGACTTCCCGCGCCACATAGCTGCGCAGCGTCCTCACCGCAGCAACCGCCAGACCGAAAACACCGACAACCTCTGGTAGAACATCCCCAGCAGCAGCAGCACCATGGCGACATGCACACCCCACATGCCGGCAAGGAAATCAATCCGGGACTGCGCGATCGATGCCTGCATGATCGACAGCAGGTTGCTGTAAATCATGTACACCAGGATTGCCAGCACGATGTTCATTGAACGGCCCGCCCCGGGATTCACGAACGACAGCGGAATGGCGAGCAGGCATAAAATCAGCGCGCTCGCCGGCAGGCCCACACGCCAGGACAGCTCGCCGAGGTTGCGCGGCTGGGGATCACTTATCAGCTCCAGGGTCGACATGGTCTTGGTGGTGGGTGCGCGCAACGCGGATTCCGCGGTCTCGATGCGCATCGCATAACGTCCGAACTCGAAAATCTTGTATTCGGGGGAGCCCGGCTCTCCCTCGTAGCGCCGGCCGTTGAGCAGCACCAGGAAACGGTCGCCGTTGGCAGCGGTTTCCTGGAAACCGCTTTGCGCAACCATCACGCCCAGCTTGCCGTTCTGTGTCGAACTGACAAACACATTGGCCACCAGGTTCGCCTTGCCGGCAACCTCCTCGACCAGGTAGACCCGGTCGGCCCGGCGTGACTCGTGAAATACACCAGGGGTCACCTGCGCCACTTCGTCCCGGCTGTCCATCTGCCGGCGGAAATCCTCCGCCTTCTGCACGGCCCAGGGCGACAGCAGCAGCGACAGCAGCGCAATCGTCAGCACCAGCGGCAGGGAAAACGTCAGCACCGGGCGGATCCAGCGGGTCAGCCCCAGACCGCAGGAAAACCACACCACCATTTCCGAATCCCGGTAACTGCGGGTCAGCGTCATCAGCACAGCGATGAACAGGGTCACCGACAGCAGGATCGGCAGGTAGCCGACCAGCGTAAACCCGAGCAATGCAACGACACCCGTGGACGTGATCAATCCGCTGGCTGCCTGGCCGAGCAGGCGCACCAGCTGGGTGGTAATGGAAATGCCGAGCAGCACCAGGAATATCGCCACCGCCGAGGTCGCAAGTTCGCGCAGCAATGCAGCCCGGAAAATCATGCCGGCATTTTGCTTTTTGAAAAGAACGCGCAGATAATCAATGAACGACTTTGGATACCGGTGTGTTGCCTTGCATGCCGCCAAAAGTCAGCGATGGTCACGATGGCCGGCTCCGCACAAAATGCCGCGCGACACTGACCGCCAACATGTTCTTGACAAGCTCGTAATACGCACAGGAGTTGACGCGTGGAATTTAGCATAAAACCCCTTGTACCGGGCCGCAACGCCAGCGGCTGCACCGTGGTCGGCGTGTATGCCGGCAGAACACTCAGCGGCGCCGCCACGGCGCTCGATCGCAGCACCAAAGGTTACCTGAAGCGGCTGCTGCAACGCGGCGACATGGAAGGCCTCATCGGCACCACGCTGCTGCTGCACGACGTACCCGGCATCGCCAGCGCGCGCGTACTGCTGGTCGGGCTGGGCCCGCAAGCCGAATTCGGGGATAAACAGTTCCGCCGCAGCGTCAGCGCAGCCATCAATGCCCTCGCCAATACCGGAACGGCTGATGTCGAACTGCATTTTGCCGAGCTCAGCGTCAGCCGGCGCGACGTCGAATGGAAGGTGATGCACGCCGCCTGCGCAGCCCGCACCGCGATCTACCGTTTCGAACAGATGAAAAGCAAGCCGGAAAAAGCCGCACCGGCATTGAGCAAGGCCGTGATATCGGTAAAGGCCCAGGGCGACGTCAAACGCGCCGCACGCGGCCTCAGTCGCGGACTCGCCCTCGCCCATGGCGTGAACCTCGCCCGCGACCTCGGCAACCTGCCGGGCAATGTCTGCACGCCAAGCTACCTCGCCGACGCAGCGCGCAAACTCGCCAAACACTACCGCCTGAAAATCCAGGTGCTCGAACGCGCCGACATGAAAAAACTCGGCATGAACACGCTGTTGTCGGTGGCGGCCGGCAGCAGCGAGCCGCCGAAACTGATCGTCATCGAATACAGCAACGGGCCGAAGTCGCAAAAACCGGTGGTGCTGGTCGGCAAGGGCGTCACTTTCGACACCGGTGGCATTTCGATCAAGCCGGCGCCGGAAATGGACGAAATGAAGTTCGACATGAGCGGCGCCGGCAGCGTGCTGGGCACCATCAAGGCCATCGCCGAGATGAAACTGCCGGTGAACATGGTCGGCATCATTCCCGCCACCGAAAACATGCCCGGCGGGCGCGCCACCAAGCCCGGCGACATCGTCACCAGCATGTCGGGCCAGACCGTGGAAATCCTCAACACCGACGCCGAAGGCCGCCTGATCCTGTGCGATGCACTGACCTACGCCGAGCGTTACCAGCCGGCAGCGGTCATCGACATCGCCACACTCACCGGCGCCTGCGTCATCGCGCTCGGCCACGTGGTGAGCGGGCTGTTTGCCAACAACGATCCGCTGGCGCGCGAAGTGCTGGCCGCGGGTGAAATCGCCGGCGACGGCGCCTGGCACCTGCCGCTGCACGATGAATACCAGGAACAGCTGCGCAGCAACTTCGCCGATTTCGCCAACATCGGCGGCCGCCCCGCCGGTGCCGTGACCGCGGCCTGTTTCCTCTCCCGCTTCACCAAAAAATATCACTGGGCGCATCTCGACGTCGCCGGCACCGCGTGGAAATCCGGACGCGAAAAAGGCTCTACCGGCCGCCCGGTGCCGCTGCTGACGCAATTCCTGATCAACCGGGCGGACAAACGCTGATCTGCAGCAACTCCGTCGATGACGCAGATCGATTTTTACACCCAGGCCGGCGACCGGCTGCATACCGCGTGCCGGCTGACGGCGAAGGCGCGCAGTCACGGCCTGCGCGTGACCCTGTACTGCCCGGATCACGACACCGCGTCGCGCCTCGACCGGCTGCTGTGGACGGTG
The DNA here is from genome assembly GCA_019749945.1 of Burkholderiales bacterium. Lineage (GTDB taxonomy): Bacteria > Pseudomonadota > Gammaproteobacteria > Burkholderiales > SG8-41. The sequence continues at coordinate 133,217 of JAIEPF010000016.1, read as the reverse complement.
CCGGCCACCGGCTTCCTGCCGCACTGCGCGCCGGACGACAAACTGGCCGCCGTCACGCCGGTGCTGATCGACAGCAGCGGCGAGACGCATCTGCACGATGAAATGCTGATCAACCTGCACAGCGAATGGCCGGCTTTTTTCAGCCGCTACCAGCGCCTGGCGGAAATCGTCACCCGCGATGATGCTGACCGGGTCCAGGCCCGCAGCCGCTACAAGTTCTACCGCGACCGCGGTTACACCATCCGCACCCACGACCTGTCGGGCGCATCCTCTTAATGACGGGAGAGGCCGGGCGCCGCGGCACGGGTTGAGTGCAACACCGCCCGTCCGTTACCATCAGCGCACCCATGGCCGATACCCCTCCCCCAGGCGACAACGCCGACGACGTGCTGCAGCGTGCCGATGCCCTGCTGCAGCGGCATCGCCAAGCACCTGCTGCCGCGCCCGCCGCAACCGATCCCGGCGCGGAAATTCCGACCCTGACCGACATTGTCATCGAAGGCGAAGTGCTGCCCCGCGCGGAACCGCGGCCGGATCCGCCGCGCGCAACCGACGGGCCCGCAGCCTCACCTGTTATCTCCCGCGTACAGGCCCAGAACATCGAACACGCAGTCCATCTCCGGATCAAACGCGGACTCAACGACCAGATCGCCAAAGTCGTGGAGGAACGTTATCTGCCGGAAATCGGCGCCGCGCTGGAACAGGCCCTGTCACGCGTGACCGGCGAGCTGCAATCCGGCATCGCCGAACTGGTGCGGACGACGGTCGCGGAAACCCTGCAGGCGCAACTCAGACAACTGCAGGCGCCCACGGCGGAGGGACAACAAACCTCCTCCGGTATAATCGCGAACGCTCCCGCACCCCCTCCGGCAACACCACACATGGAACTCCCGAAAAGTTTTGAACCGGCGACCATCGAGTCGCGCTGGTATCCGCTATGGGAAAAAAGCGGCTACTTCAAGGCCGGACTCGACCAGACCAATACCAAGGCCTACTGCATCCAGCTGCCGCCGCCGAACGTCACCGGCGTGTTGCACATGGGCCACGCCTTCAACCAGACCATCATGGATGGCCTGACGCGTTATCACCGCATGAGCGGCGACAACACGCTGTGGCAGCCCGGCACCGACCACGCCGGCATCGCCACCGAAATGGTGGTGACCCGCCAGCTGGAGCAACAAGGCCAGTCCCGCAACGCGCTGGGCCGCGACGAATTCATCAAAAAAGTCTGGGCATGGAAAGAACAGTCCGGATCGACCATCACACGCCAGATGCGCCGCCTCGGCGCCTCCTGTGACTGGGAACGCGAACGTTTCACCATGGACGAGCCACTGGCCAAACTCGTCACCCACACCTTCGTCAAACTCTACCGCGATGGCCTGATCTATCGCGGCCTGCGCCTGTCGAACTGGGACCCGGTGCTGCACACGGTAATTTCCGACCTCGAAGTACAGTCGGAGGAAGAAGACGGCAAGCTGTGGCAGATCCGTTATCCGCTGGCCGACGGCAGCGGCCATCTCACCGTCGCCACCACCCGCCCGGAAACCCTGCTCGGTGACGCCGCAGTCGCGGTGCATCCGGAGGACGAACGTTACCGCGCAATGATCGGCCGCCAGGTGATGCTGCCGCTGACCGGACGCACCATCCCGATCATCGCCGATGAATACGTCGACAAGGCCTTCGGCACCGGCTGCGTGAAGATCACGCCCGCCCACGATTTCAACGACTACCAGGTCGGCCTGCGCCACAAGCTGCCGCAGCTGAACATATTCACGCTCGATGCGGCGATCAATGACAGCGCCCCGGAAAAATATCGCGGCCTTGACCGCTATGTCGCGCGCGACGCCATCATCGCCGACCTCAAGGCCCAGGGCCTGCTCGAATCGGAAAAGCCGCACCGCATGGTGGTGCCGCGCGGCGACCGCACCGGCGTTGTCATCGAGCCGATGCTGACCAGCCAGTGGTTTGTCAAAATGGAGCCGCTGGCCAAACTCGGCCTCGACGCCGTGGCCAGCGGTGAAGTCAAACTGTTCCCCGAGCAGTGGATCAACACCTACAACCACTGGCTCAACAACATCCAGGACTGGTGCATCTCGCGCCAGCTGTGGTGGGGCCACCGGGTGCCGGCCTGGCATGACGATGCCGGCAATATCTACGTCGCCCATGATGAAGCCGAAGCTCTGCGCCAGTCGGGCGGCAAACCGCTACGGCAGGATCCCGATGTGCTCGACACCTGGTTCTCGTCGCAGCTGTGGTGTTTCTCCACGCTCGACTGGACCCCGGAATGGCCGGCGAAATCGAACCCGGCACTCGATCTCTACCTGCCTTCGTCAGTGCTGGTCACCGGTTTCGACATCATTTTCTTCTGGGTCGCGCGCATGGTGATGATCACCAAGTACATGACCGGCAAGGTGCCGTTTCACCATGTTTATGTGCACGGCCTGGTGCGCGACGCCGAAGGCCAGAAAATGTCCAAGTCCAAGGGCAACACCTTGGACCCGCTGGACCTGATCGACGGCATCGGCATCGATGCGCTGATCGCCAAACGCACCGCCGGCCTGATGAATCCGAAACAGGCCGAGAGCATCGCCAAACGCACCCGCGCCGAATTCCCCGACGGTATACCCGCCTACGGCACCGACGCACTGCGTTTCACTTTCGCCAGCCTCGCCAGCCTCGGTCGCGACATCAAGTTCGACCAGAAACGCTGCGAGGGTTACCGCAATTTCTGCAACAAGCTGTGGAATGCCACGCGCTTCGTGATGATGAACTGTGAGGGCAAAGATACCGGGTTGAACGACAGCGGCCTCGATGCCGATGCGCCGGTTGAACTCACGACTGCGGACCGCTGGCTGATCAGCCGGTTGCAGCGCGCCGAAGCCGAAGCACAGCAGGCCTACCGCGAATACCGTTTTGACAATCTCGCGCGCACCATCTACGAGCTGGTATGGGACGAATACTGCGACTGGTACCTCGAATTGGCCAAGGTGCAGCTCGCCGGCGGCAGTGAAGCGCAAAACCGCGGCACGCGCCGCACGCTGGTGCGTGTACTCGAAACCATCCTGCGCCTGGCGCATCCGGTGATCCCGTTCATCACCGAGGAGCTGTGGCAGAAGGTGGCACCGCTCGCCGGCAAAAGCGGCGCCAGCATCATGCTGCAGAAATACCCGCAACCCGAAGCCGCGAAAATCGACGAGGCCGCCGAACGGCACATCGTCCTGCTGAAGCAGCTGGTGTCGGCCTGTCGCACCCTGCGCGGTGAAATGAACGTGGCGCCGTCGCAGAAACTGCCGCTGCTGGCCCAGGGTGACGCGGCGCAATTGCGCGCCGTCACGCCCTATCTGATGTACCTGGCCCGTCTTTCCGAAGTCATGGTCGTCAACACCCTGCCGGATGAAGACGCACCGGTGTCCATCGTCGGCGACTTCAAGCTGATGCTGAAAGTGGAAATCGACGTTGCCGCCGAACGCGAACGCCTGACCAAGGAAATCGCCCGGCTGGACGGCGAAACCACCAAGGCCCGGGCCAAACTCGCCAACGAAAGTTTTGTCGCCAAGGCGCCGCCGCTGGTGGTCGCCCAGGAAAAGGAACGCCTGGCCCGCTTTTCGGCCACGCTCGAGCAGATGCGCGCCCAGCTCGCCAAACTCGGCGGCTGAGCGCGCGTCAGCAACACAGCGCTGCACGATGGATTTCCGCCACTCGCTGCGCGCGCTGGGTTACCGCAATTACCGGCTGTTTTTTGTCGGCCAGTCGCTGTCGATCATCGGCAACTGGATCCAGCAGATTGCCATGGCCTGGCTGGTTTACCGGATGACCGAATCGGCGTGGCTGCTCGGCGTCACCGGTTTCGCCGGGCAGATCGCCATTCTCGTCTTCGCGCCCTTCGGCGGACTGTGGGCCGACCGCTTCGACCGCTACAAACTGCTGCTGCTCACGCAGATCCTGTCCGCGGTACCGCCGCTGCTGCTGGCGATACTCGCCTACGCCGGCCTGATCGAGGTCTGGCACATCATCGTCATGGCACTGCTGCTCGGCATCATCAACGCCATCGACACACCGATCCGCCTCACCTTCACCACCGAAATGGTGACGGCGAAGGAGGACCTGCCCAGCGCGATCGCGATGAATGCGCTGATGCAGAACGCCGGCCGCATGATCGGCCCCACTGTGGCCGGTCTGCTGCTTACGGTATCCACCGAAGCCTTCTGCTTTGTGGTGAACACGCTGAGCAAGGTGGTCATCGTCGCCATGGTACTGGCGATGACCATTGCGCCCTACCAGCGCAAAACCATCACGGCTTCCCCCTGGCAGCAACTCACCGAGGGTGCGCGTTATGCCTGGGAGCTGATCCCGGCGCGCTGGCTGCTGCCGATGGTGGCGACCATCAGTTTCATGGTCACGCCCTATCAGACACTGATGCCGATCTTTGCCGTCGAGGTCTACAGCGGCGGCGCCGGCATGCTCGGCTTCCTGATCGGCGCCGCGGGCTGCGGTGGTGTCATCGGCATGCTGGCGCTGGCCTCGCGCCGCGACGTGCGCGGGTTGACGCGCTGGATCACCGCAGCTTCTCTGGCTTCCGGACTCGGCATGCTGGTGTTCGCACTGTCGTCGTGGCTGCCGCTTTCACTGGTCGCACTGGCGTTTACCGGCTTCGGCATCGTCGTCAACGGCATGTCGGTCAGCACGATGCTGCAGACCATCGTTGACGACCGCATGCGCGGACGCGTCATGGGCATTTTTTCGATGGCTTTTCTCGGCATGTATCCACTGGGCAGCCTCGCCGGCGGCGCCCTCGCCGAAGTCATCGGCGCACCGAAAACGCTGGCCATCGGCGGCGGCTTTTGCACCATCGCCGCGCTGCTGCTGTGGCGGCGCATGCCGGCCTTGCGTGCCCACCTCCGGCCGATTTACCAGCGCCTTAAAATAATTCAATAAAAACAAATACTTATGAACACTTTCCGGGCGCAAGCTAGACTGCCCGGATGGACGCACTGACACTGGCTTTGATTACCGGACTGGGCTGGACCAGCGGCCTGCGTTTTTATGCCGTGCTGTTTTTTCTCGGGTCGATGCATCGCAGCGGCATCTACACGCTGCCCGGACAACTCGACATGCTGGCGCACCCCTGGGTGCTGGCGATTTCGGGACTGCTGTTTCTGACCGAATTTTTCGCCGACAAAATTCCCGGGGTGGACACCTTGTGGGATGCCGTCCACACCTTCATTCGTATACCCGGTGGCGCTTTGCTCGCTGCCGGCGCGGTTGCCGGCGGCGACCCCGGACTGGCGCTGGCCGCGGGACTGCTCGGCGGCACGGTCGCTGCAGGTGCGCATTTCACCAAGGCAGGCAGTCGCGCGCTGATCAATACCTCACCGGAACCGTTCAGCAACTGGACCGCCTCGTTTACCGAAGACGCGGTATCACTGGGCGCGTTGTGGATGGCGCTGCAGTATCCGCTGCTGTTTCTCGGCTTGCTGGTGCTGTTTGTGGTGGCCGCAATATGGCTGCTGCCGAAACTGTGGCGCGGCCTGCGGCGCGTTGTTGCGGTGGTCTTCAGTTCACCGGATCGGGCCTGAATTTATTTCTCCCGACCCTGGTAAGTGCCGGGCTCGAAAGGCACTTTCCTGCCGACCAGAGCCTCCAGCATCTGCAGTTCGGCATCGGTGTGATTAACCACCGGCGCCGCCTCCATCATCTGCGGCATGCCTTTGCCGTAAATATAACGCGGCTGGTCGTGGCGCTTGGTGCGCACGGTTTCCGCCGCCGCCGGATCATCAACCGGAGTCAGCACCGCCTCGCCGTAACAGGTGCAGGCATAAGTCCGCTGCGCTTCGATTTCGATGTAAATGCCGGTGCCGCGAATGCCGATGGTCGCGGTGGTGGTGTGGATTTCACGGCGCGCGCCGGATTCGAAAACCGACAGCAGTGCGCCGGTCAGCACCCGCAGCACCGTCGCTGCACCACGGGCGGCGGCGGATCCGAATTCGATGCGGCTGTTGGCGCGCACCAGAAAGGCGTCGCGCTCGGTGACAAACACCAGTTCACCGTTGCTGCCGGTGACAATCACGTCCCCCTGCACGACCCGTTGTCCGCGCTCCGCGGGCTTGCCGTTGATACGTACATCACCCTTGATCTGCGCCACACCCGGCGGCAGGCTGCCCGCGGCCAGTGCGCTGCGTAACTGCAACATCCCGGCAGCCATCGCCGCCGCCGTTGCGCCGCGCAGCCAGCTGCGGCGACCCGGGCGGAAAACCGTTGCCGTCGAACGACGCGGCATACCTTATTTCTTTTTCATGAAAAAAATGAATTCCTTTTCCACGGTCTCCGAGGACAGCAGGTCATTGCCCGTCTGTCGCGCGAAGGCCTGGAAGTCCTTCACCGAACCGGCATCGGTGGCCATGATCTTCAGCACCTGGCCTGCGGTCATGTCGGTCAGTGCTTTTTTCGTGCGCAGTATCGGCAGCGGGCAATTCAGTCCGCGCGCATCAAGTTCCTTGTCAAATTGCATTTCGGCTTCATCCTCCAAATGATCACCACAATAAAATCGGTATGCCGTGGATTTGCACCTTCGCATTATAGGCTTGCTGCAGATGGCCCCGGAATCGGGAATCTGTTTGCCGGCAGGTCACGCTCGCCGCAGGGCCACCATGCGCTGGACCTGAATCGTGAAGCCCCCCGGCTCCCGACACATCAAAAAACGCTGATATTTTTTTCTGCGAGCAATTGCGACAATCGCAGATTAGCCATGCCCAGGCGGTCCACCAGGAGTTCCAGAAATGCGCCGTTGAAATGATGACGGCAGAGCTCGGAAGACTGTGGCAGGGTCTCGGCACGAATCTCTATAACCACGATCTCGGTAGTGGCAACAACGCTCGCAGAACGCTGGAATTTCTGCTTGCCGAGATAGGCCATTTCCCCGAAACACTCGCCGCTTTTCAGCACGGTCAGCAACCGGCCCTGCTTGCGCACCTGAACCTCGCCACCGGCAAGAATGAAAAAAGATGAGCCGATATCGCCTTCCTGGATCAACACTGAATCCAGCGGCAGCCGGTGCCATTTCGCCAGCCGCAGCACTTCCCACAGTTCAACATCGGTGAAGTTGCGGAAAAATTCAAGCTTGCGCAGGGTGTCGAATTTTTCGGCCTCAGGCATGCCATCCCGGGCCTTCGCGCGGGAGCCTCCCAGCACATCAACCAGGTCTCCCGCCAGATCTCCCCAGGTCTGATAACGATCCGCCGTGTTTTTTTTCAGCATCCGCAACACAATGGCATCAATCTGCGGCGTCACTTCGTTGCGAAAGCGGCTGGGCGGCGCAGGTTCCACATTGATGATCTGGTAAATAATGCTGTAGTTGTTGTTGCCCAGAAACGGCAGGCGCCCGGTCAGCAGCTGGTAAAACACCACGCCCAGTGAAAAAATATCCGTCTGGTAGGTCAGCTGCTGCTCCCTGACCTGCTCGGGGGACATATAGGCCGGGGAACCGATGCCGGTGATCTGGGTCGAGTCGCTGGCCGCATTCAGCGCAGCGCCGAAGTCCGAAACCTTGATATCGGTTTCTCCGGCCAGCAGGATGTTCGCCGGCTTGATATCGCGGTGAATGACACCTTCGCGCGCAGCATAGTCCAGCGCCCGCGCACATTTGTAGATGATTTCCAGCACCCGGGACAGCGGCAACAGATGGTCCACCCGCGCATACGGCTCAAGCGTCGTGCCATCCACGTATTCCATCACAATATAACTGGCCTCCTCTTCGGCCACCGCATCGTAAATGGCCACGATGTGCGGATGGGACAATTTGCCGGCGAGGGAAGCTTCGGTCACGAAAAGTTTGCGGTAGCGCTGTCCGTATTCCTGGTCGCCCAGTGCCTCGGGAAACACGACCTTGACCGCGACCTCCCGGTCCTGGAACGGGTCATAGGCCTTGTACACGACACTGGTTGCGCCGCGCCCCAGTTCCTTGATGATTTCGTACTTGCCGACCCGCCGTGTTTCGGCGGGCTGCGGAACAGTATCCGTGACGGTATCGTTGCTCATCAGGCAAAAGTATCACTAATTCGGCAAAGTCGCTGCGCACACAAAATCAGCCGGGCGGTTGACGCTTCAGCGCTTGCGCTCCTGCTCAAGCAGCAAGCGGCGGAACTCGCGCAGACGCGCCTCAATCGCGGAGAGTTGGTAAAAATCCCCGCCGCCGGCCTTCAGTGCAATCTGCATCTGTTCAACGGCCAGGCTCAGTTGTCCGCTTCTGAAGTAAGCCTCCCCCTGGGCACGATGCTGCTGCAGACTGTTGCCCTGCGCCGCGTAAGCCTGTGCCTGCAACCGGTAGAGCCGGGCATCGGACGGCTGCGTCTGCATGCGGCTGTCGATCATCTGCAGCACGGTGGCCGGTTGCCGCGCCCGCAACAGTTGTTCGGCATGGCCATAAAACAACGCGCGATAGCCGGGATAGGTGCGCCGGGCGTCCTGATAACATTTCAGCGCATTCGCAGCGTCTCCTGCTGCGTCTACCAGCTGGCAGGCCAGTGTTTCGATGATCGGGTTGGCCGTCTTGCGCAGCGGCACAATTTCCGTCCGGGCACGGGCGAAATCGCGGGCACGGATCAGGCTGGCAACCAGCCCGTAACGGCTGGCCGTTTCCGACAGGAATTTTCGCTCGTTGAAACTCGCCTCGAAAAATGCCACCGCATCCCGGGGTGTTCCGGTTTCGGCGCGCAACTTCGCACGGATCAATTGGAAATCAAGGCTGTCAGGCACTTGCCGGTAGGGCAGGTTTTCGATGCGATTCTGGATGTCGGCAATCCGCTCGAAGGTCAACGGGTGGGTGCGCAGATAGGACGGCGCGCCGCCTTCGTAAATCCGCGTGGCGCGCTGCAGTCGCTCAAAAAAAAACGCCATTCCCCGGGGATCCAGGCCTGCGCTATCCAGCAATTGCAATCCGATCCGGTCTGCTTCGCGTTCATTGTCACGGGAGAAGTTCAGCTGGCTTTGCATGATGCCGGCCTGCCCGAACGCCACCGCGGCCTCGCCGATCTGTGAGTTGGAACGCGCGGCAAGTATGGCGACCGCCAGTGCGGCGATGGACAGCAGCTGGTTCTGACTCTGCTGGCCAATCATCCGCGCAATATGGCGTTGCGTGACATGCGCGACCTCGTGGCCAAGAACACCGGCGACCTCGGACTCGCTCTGCGCAGCCAGCAGCAACCCGGTGTTGATGCCGATGAACCCGCCGGGCAGGGCAAAGGCGTTGATCTGCGGATCGCGTATCACAAAAAACTCAAACTCCTGCCGCACCGCGTCGCTGCGCGCGGTGAGCCGGGCGCCCAGGCTGTTGGCGTAGTCCGCCACCTCCGCATCATCCAGGTACGCGGGATCGCGGCGGATTTCGAGCATGATGCTTTCGCCGAGACGACGCTCGTCCGCCGGCGTGATCGCTGCCGCGGAGGCATCGCCGAGCTCGGGCAATCCCTGCGCCAGCACGCGCGGCATGCACAGCAGGATCAGCAGCAGGAGCGGGGGGAATAGGCGTTGCAGCATGGTGCTATGATAATTCCGGGAAGTCGGAGTTCCATAATGAAAAAACAATCTGTTGCAGCTGCCTTGACACATTTTGACGCGCATGGTCAGGCGTGGATGGTCGATGTCGCGAACAAGGCGCAAACCCATCGCATCGCCAGGGCCTCGGGGTGCATCGTGATGCAAGCGGCGACGCTGCGACAGATCATTGCCGGCAGCGCAAAAAAGGGCGATGTGCTGGGCATTGCGCGGATTGCCGGCATTCAAGCCGCCAAACACACCTCGACGCTGATCCCGCTGTGCCATCCGCTGGCACTGACGCGGGTGGAAATCGATTTCAAAATCGAACGTCGGCGCAATGCCGTCACTTGTGCGGCCACGGCGGAAACCGTGGGCCGCACCGGCGTGGAAATGGAGGCCCTGACCGCCGCCAGCATCGCCCTGCTGACCATCTACGACATGTGCAAGGCGGTGGACCGCGGCATGCGCATCGAAATGCTGCATCTCGAGGAAAAGCGCGGCGGAAAATCAGGGGTATGGAAAGCCCCCCGGCGCACCGCCTGACTCTTCAGACTTTCGGGCGCTGAGGATATTCCCGCAGGGCATATCAGGGTTTCGCGGTGGACAATCCCTGTGCTGTTGGCTAGGATTAAAAAAACCGGCGATACCGCATCCGGTTTCCGGCAGGCAACACTGCGGTGGCTGGCCATCAGCCCTGAAACCGCCACGCCATATCAACAGGAGAAGCCAGTCAATGAAGAATTTACGTCGTGATTTCCTGAAACTCTCGGCCGCGGCCTGTGCCGCCGCCGCGGGCCTGCTCAAGGCGGGGGCGGCGTGGGCGGCGCCCTGGAACAAAGCCGGATTCGATGCCAAAACCGCGGCTGATGCACAGAGCAGCCTGGGTGCAGGCAGCCTGATCGACAGCAAGGACATTATCATCACCGCGCCGGATATCGCCGAAAACGGCGCCATCGTGCCGATCGCCATCACCAGCAAAATCCCCAATACCCAGAGCATCGCCATCATCGCCGAAAAAAATCCGTTTCCGCTGGCCGCGAGTTTCGACATCAGCGCGGGCGGCGAAGCCTATGTCTCGACGCGGCTGAAGATGGGCCAGACCTCGAACGTGCGCGCCATTGTCAAAGCCGATGGCAGGTTCTACACGGCGATCAAGGAAGTCAAAATCACCGTCGGCGGCTGCGGCTGATCATTTAATACCTGCGACCACACCGGCGAAACGAGGAAAACCCAATGGCTGAACCGATGAAAATCCGCGCCACGCTGCAGGGCGACACCGCGGATGTGCGCATCCTGATGCGCCATCCGATGGAGACCGGCACCCGCAAAACCGCGACCGGCGTCGTGCCCCTGCATTTCATCCAGAGCGTGATCGTCGAACACAACGGCAAAACCGTGATTGATGCGCAATGGAGTCAGGCCATTTCACGGGATCCGTTTCTCGGCCTGCGCATCAAAGGCGCCAAAATCGGCGACAAGATCAGCGTCACCTGGACCGACAACAAGGGCGACAAACGCAGCGATGAAGTCACGGTTTCTGCGGGCACATGACCACGACTGTGCGTCCGCATGACAATAAAAGACAAGGGGGGGGATCGTGAAAACAATCCGAGGCATCAGCCTGTTATTGGGCGCGGCACTCTGTCTCGCCGCAGTGCCCGCGGCCATTGCACAGGCCCAAGGCGGCGACCTTGCCGTAGGCCGCAGGATGCTGATGGAAGACAATCCCGGCGAACTGTGGATCGACCAGGGCAGGGATTTGTTTTACCAGAAGCGCGGCCCCAGGAACGCCTCGCTGGAGCAGTGCGATTTCGGCATGGGCCCGGGCAAACTCGAAGGCGCAGCCGTGCGTCTGCCGCGCTATTTTGCGGATACCGACCGCGTCGAGGACCTGGAATCACGGCTGTTGACCTGCATGACGCGGCTGCAGGGATTTGACCGCGGCCAGCTGATCAGGGAAGCCATCAGCGCACCGGCGAGCAGGGGTTCGGACATCGAGGCGCTGGCGCTGTACGTGACCTCGCGCTCCAACGGCATGAAAGTCAATGTCACGCTGAACCACCAGAAAGAGTACGACATGTACAAGGCCGGCGAATACCTGTTCTATCGCCGCAGCGGCCAGACCGATTTCGGCTGCGTGCAGTGTCACGGCGAACCCGACAAGCGCATCCGTCTGCAGGATCTGGTGCACATGACCAGCAAGGCGGGCGCGCAGGAGGTGGCTTCGACCTGGCCCGCGTATCGCGGCTCGCACTATGTCGTGCGCACCATGCAATGGCGCCTCAACGACTGCGTGTGGCAAATGCGACTGCCCGACCTCAAGTATGCGACGGATTATTCGATCGCACTGACCACCTATCTCAACCGCCAGGGCAATGATGCAGTGATGCAGGTGCCCGGGTTCAAACGGTAGGAGGATGCGATGAAAACAAGCTGGATCAAATGGACGCTGTCCGCCGCCACCGGACTGGTGGTTGCCGGCTGCGCCACCTACCCGGATCAGGAGACAACCCGGCAGATGGCCGAAAAAATGGTGTTCGAGGCGTTCACCGCCTCGCCGGCGCACATGAAACGCCTGGAGCAGGACCGGTCGCAGCAGATCTGCAGCAAGATCGGCGACGCGAAACTGAGTGCGGAAGAAGCCGCCGAAGTGGTCAAGCTGGCACGCGCCTCGATCCGGTATCCGGCTTCAGGCCGGCTCAGCGGCGACTGGAAAGCCGGCGACCGGCTGGCCCATGACGGTTCCGGCGACCGCATCCGCAACGGCAAGACCGAGCCCAACAAGGAAAACGGCGCGTTGTGCCAGAACTGCCACGCCCTCGCCCCGGGTGAAATCAACGTCGGCAACGTCGGCCCCAGCCTGACCGGTTACGGCAAACAACGCGGCAACTCCGAGGCCATCGTCAAATACACCTACGAAAAAATCTACAACGCCTGGATGTATTTTCCGTGCTCCAACATGCCGCGCCTCGGCGCGACCGGACACCTGACGCCGGAGCAGATCGCGCACATGGTGGCCTACCTGCTCGACCCGCAATCGCCGATCAACCAGTAAACCCGGCTCCAGCTGAACGGGGTGGCAGGCCGTGCGGGGTCAACCCCCTTACAATAAAAATGTCTTTAAAAACAATTACTTATGATGAAACCGGCGGGCGGGCATCCCGGCCTTCACGATAAAGCCGGCACTGAAAACCCGCGCGGCAGTTCACCCTGCTGGCAGCGCTCATACATCGTGACATAGGCGGATTCCAGGTGGCGCCGGTAGCGATCCGTGTCAAACAGGGGATGGGTCGTTTTGTTTTGCGCAAGCCGGCTCCGGATATCCGCCAGCAGTTCCGGCGTTGTGGCCAGCCTGAACGCCAGCGCCTCATATTCATCGAGGGATCCTGTAATCAGTTCCGGCAAACCGATCGCGCGCAACACACTCGCGGCAACCCTGCCCGGAAAGGCGCCCCCCCTGCAGGTCAACAGCGGCAGGCCGGCCCACAAGGCATCACTCGCCGTGGTATGGGCGTTACAGGGCAGCGTATCCAGAAACAAATCCGCCAGCCGGTGACGCGCCATGTGATCCGCGGGCGGCAGGCGTGGCGCAAAAATCAGTCTCTCCGGATGCACGCCCCTTGCTTCGGCTTCGCGTTTCAGGTTGCGGCAAGCGGCGGCATTACCCTGCAATAACCACAGAACACTGCCCTCGACGCGATTGAGCAATCGCATCCAGACGGCGAAAACCTCCGGCGTGATCTTGTAATTATGGTTGAAGCAGCAGAACACAAAGCCCGATTCCGGCAGCCCGGCATCGGCACGCAGGGGAATCTGCGCCGACTTCACGCGCCTCGAACCGTTGACCTGGTAGCTTTCGGGCAGGCGCACCACTTTCTCCGCGTAAAAAATTTCATCCCCTTCCGGAATCACATCCTTGTCGCCAATGATGTAGTCGATGAAATCCGCACCCATGGTGCCCGGATACACCAGGTAATTGACCTGGATCGGCGCCGCACGTTGGGCAAAAATTGCCGGGCGACAACCCTTGGAGTAGCCCTTGAGATCGACCGCGATGTCGATTTCCCGGGCGCGCAGCATGGCTGCCACCTCAATGTCGCTGATGCCCCGCACATCATGAAAATGCTCGAATGATTGTTGCAGCCTTTCGCGCATGCCGTCCCTGACATCGGGTCCGAACGACCATGCCGACAATTCGAACCGCCCCCTGTCATGCCGCTCAAACAACTCCGCCATCAACATGGTGGTTGCATGCAGATAAAAATCCGCCGACAGATAGGCGATGCGGATTCTGTCGTGCCGGTAGCGTTCCCCGGTCCACAGGGGTCTGACGGCCATCGGATATTTCTGTGCCGCATAAGTCCGGGCGGACTGCAGGGGTTCCGCGCCAGAACCTGACAGCACCAGGACGGTGAATGGCAAAAAACTCCGGCCGGCGCGCACGGCCGCAAAAAGCCGCTGCCTGTCCGCGTCGTGGTTTTTCCAGTTGCAGATCTGCAGGTCTGCATGGAGCTTGTGACCCAGCGCCTGGTCGAATGCGGGCTCCAGTTCGAACAGCCGCGCATAATCCCGGGCCGCCCGTTCGTGCAGCCCCATCACCCGCAGGAGATCACCGCGGTTATTGAGAAATCCTGCGGCATCCGGCCTCAGTTCCAGGGCCCGGTCATAACTCGCCAGCGCCTCGTCGTGCCGCCCCATGTCCGCCAGCAGGGCGCCGCGGTTATTGTGGGCTTCTGCATATCCGGGATTCAGGTCCAGGGCGCGATCAAAACTGGCCAAAGCCTCGGTCCGCCGCTGCAGATGCCGCAACGCGATGCCGCGATCATTGAGGACTGTCACCGAACCAGGTTTGATCGCCAGCGCCCGGTCATAGCTGTCAACGGCTTCGGCGTGGCGCTTCAACGCCCCGAGCACCTGTCCACGCTGGAACAATGTCTCGGCATCGTCAGCCCTGATGGCAAGCGCCCGATCGTATCCGGCCAGCGCCTCTTCAAGCCGCCGCAATGCCCTCAGCACAAGGCTGCGCCTGATCTGCACCTCCCGGTGATCGGGCATGAGCGACAACAAAGCGTCATAACTCGCCAACGCCGCCTCATGCCGCCCCAGATCGAGAAGCACATCGCCGTGGTTGATCCGTGCCTCGACACTTTCCGGGGCAAGCCGAAGCGCCCGCTCATAACTGGCCAATGCGTCTTCGCTGCGCCCCTGCATCCTGAACACGTTGCCGCGGTTCGAGTGCGCCGTCGCATTGCCGGGATCAAGCGCGAGTGCCCGATCGATCAGATCGGCTGCCTCGGCAAGATTCTGTCGCTGCGCCTGCAGCACCCCGAAAAAATGCAAGGCATCCGCGTTATCGGGTTGTTGCAGCAATATTTTCCGGTAAATCCCTTCCGCCTCATCCAGCCGCCCCTGCTGGAGATAAGTGAACGCGCGGCCTGATTCGTCCGGCTTCGCATCGCCGGCTTCCGAAGACGCGGCCGACGGCGAGAGCCGGGACTCCGCGCGACCGCCAAAACGACCCCGCAGAGACCTGACACAGTATCCAATCAACATCCGCAGTCGCTTCTCGGACACAGCCCCACCTCTATTCGGGATTACGTTGACTCTGCAAGGGATCGTACCCGCTGACACTCAGGCAAGGCAATTGCCGCTGCATTCCCGCCGGGCCCCGCGCCCATTGCAACAGGCGCTAATGATCAATGTTGATCCAGCCCAGCGTCCAGAATCGCGGCAGCAGGGCCGTATCCGGACCGCGGGCGGCGAGGTAGCTCTGCTGCCGTTCGGCAAGACGGCCGATTTCCGGCGCCACGCCATAGGCCACTGCAGCGGCCGCAATCAATACAACGGGCACCAGCATCAGCCGCCCCGCCCTGCCGGCAACGCCCCCCGCTGCGGCAGGCATCATGCCCAGCGCCCAGCCGGCGAGCAGCGCCAACAGCGTCTGACTGACCGGCATCACCAGCACGCCGTCGACCATCGCCTGCGCGGATGCGCCGGCCAGCGCTGCGAGCAAGGCGGCGCGGAACAGGCACGACTGATCACCGCCCTGACCAGCCACACGCCGCACATGGGCCGCCAGCGAAATGCCACCCGCGGCCCACACCCCCGTCAACAGCAACCCGGCCGGCACGCCCCACTCTGCCAGCCATTGCAGCACGGCGTTATGCGGGTGAGCCGCCACTTCGGTGGCCCAATAGGCGTAATGCATGGGGCCAACGCCGAGCCAGGGATAATGCACGATGTAATCCAGCGCCGTCGTCCACAACACCTCGCGGCGCGACAGGGACAGGATGTCATCCGTGCGGTGCAGGAACGATGCCGGCAGATCGAGAAATTGCGGTATTCCCAGAACGAATACGCCGTAACACAACAGGCCGCACAGCAGCCCGGCACCCTGCCATTTTGCCCACCGCCAGCCGGCCTTGCCGCCAAACAGCAGCGCAGCGATCACCCCCACCAGCAGCGCGACCCAGGTGCCGCGTGTGCCGGAGCCCACCGCCAGCATCCACCAGATTGCGGGCACACTCCACAACCACAGGCGACGTGCCCGCGTCCTGCCCCACCACATCGCCGGCAACAGCAAAAAAGGCAACAGCATGGTCTGGATCTGGCCGAAAAAGCGCACGTTGGAAAAACTGGTGTAGAGCTCGCGGATATCAAAACCCTGGCCATAGGCCGGGCCGACCAGCAGCATGGCGACATAGACGCTGCAGGTGGTGAAGGCATAGGCGGTCGCCGTTGCAAAAAACAGCAGCACCAGCACAGGATCGGCGCGATCGCCCAGCGCGCGGCGATTGGCCGCGATCGACAGACCGAGCACGATCAGCAGCAACAGCAGGCCGCTCTCAAGCCATGCCCACCGCGGCAATGCCGCGGCGAAACCGGACAGCACACCCAGCACGAATGCCGCCGGCAACGCGCAGCGTACCGCTCGCGGCAAGCCGGCCCAGACCACCGCGACATCGGTCGCGCTGCCGGGCACCGCCAGCGTCAGCAGCACGGCCGCAAGCAAGCCCAGCTGGGCCAGCCGCTGGCCGTCGTGCCAGGGCAGCGCGTACGCAAAATCCAGGTTCGGCGCCAGAAAGACAAAAACCGCCGCCACGCACAACGCCCAGGGCAAGCGCTGCAGCAGATCGCGCCGGTTTCCGGAACCATCAAATATCAGGGGATTGTCGGGCATGGCCTCAGGTGCGCGATTTTTCGCATTTCCGCGATGAAATCACGGAAATGCGCGGGGACGCCAGTTTATTGATCTTTCGCTGATGAACAACAGCATCTTGTTGATTTCCGCAAAATGCGGGACGCAAAAACAGCAGCGCCAGGAATGCACACGGGCGCTTGTTATAATTCCTGCCCCATGCGAATGACCTGCAGGCCCGAATTTGACGCCGGCTCATGTCTGACGACGCCACAGCCAACGCCACCGCAGCGCTGACGACCCTGCAACAGGCCCTGGCACTGCATCAGGGAGGGCAGCTGGCGCAGGCACAGGCGCTTTATGACCGGGTCCTGCAATGGCAGCCGGAAAATTTCGATGCGCTGCACCTGTCAGGCCTGATCGCCTTCCAGTCCAAAAATCCGGCACGAGCCGTCGAATTGATCAACCGCGCGCTGGCCGTCAATCCCGACCATGCCGACGCCCATGCCAACATGGGTAACGCGCTGCGCAAGCTGGGACAATTTGAATCCGCACTGGCCAGTTACGACACTGCCATCCGCTTGCGGCCGGAGCACGCGGAAAGCCATTTCAACCGGGGCATTGCGCTGAAGGAACTCGGCCAATACGCACTCGCCGTCAGCAGTTATGACCAGGCCATCGCCCTCAACCCCGGCTTGATGCCCGCTTATGCCAACCGCGGGGTCGCACTGGCCGCACTGGACCGGCACGAATCCGCCATCGCCAGCTTTGACCACGCCATCAATCTCAAGCCCGGGATCGCCTATAGCCATCTGCACCGCGGCATTTCCCTGCACGCGATGGGGCGTTATCCGGAGGCCGCCGCAAGTTACCGGCAAGCCATCGCCCTTGAACCCGCGAACGCCGAAGCCCATCACAATCTTGGCATTTCCTTGATCCAGCTGCGCCAGCACGAGGCCGCGATTGCCAGCATCGACCGTGCCATCGCGCTGAAGCCCGGATTTGCCGAGGCCTACGTCAATCGCGCCCTGGCCTTCCACGAAATCAGGCAGCACCAGGCTGCGATGGCGGATTACAGGCAGGCCATCGCGCTGCAACCGAAGCTGCGCATTGCACACCGCAATCTCAGCCACCTCCACCTGCTGCTCGGCGATTACGAACAAGGCTGGGAGGAATTTGAATGGCGCCTGCGCGGTGACGATGGCGAGGACAGGCAAGGCAGGTTTTCCCAGCCGCTCTGGCTCGGCCGCGAATCACTGGCGGGCAAAACCATCCTGTTGCACAGCGAGCAGGGTCTGGGCGATACCATCCAGTTTTGCCGGTATGCAAAACTGGTGGCCGATCTTGGCGCCCGGGTCATTCTGGAGGTTCAGAAACCGCTGCTGAAGCTGTTCGCCAATCTGGACGGGGTTGCACTGCTGGTCAGCAAAGGCGGCGTCTTGCCGCCATTCCAGTTTCATTGTCCGCTGATGAGCCTGCCGCTGGCGTTCCGCACCCGGCTCGACAACATCCCTGCGGCCGGCGGCTATCTCAGGGCGGATGCCGGCAAAATCGAAGCCTGGCGGGCCCGGCTGGGAACCAAAACCAAGCCGCGGGTGGGCCTGGTCTGGAGCGGCAATCCCCTACAAAAAAACAACCACAACCGAAGCATTCCGCTGGCCGTGCTCACCGGCTTGCTGGACAGCCAATTCGAGTATGTCAGCCTGCAAAAAGAGGCGAATGAAGCCGACCGGAAGATTCTGGGCGCACATCCCGCGATCCGCTGCTTCGAACTGGACGACCTTTCCGACACCGCCGCTTTGTGTGAACTGCTCGACCTGGTCATCAGCGTGGATACCAGTGTGGCGCATCTGACCGGCGCACTGGGCAGGCCGGTGTGGATACCGCTGGGTTTCAACGCGGACTGGCGCTACTTGCTCGAAAGGGCTGACAGCCCCTGGTACGCCTCGGCCAGGCTTTACCGGGAAGACCGGCTCAAGGGCTGGAATGAAGTTGTGGCGAACATCCGCGCCGATTTGATGCGTTTGTTCGCTGCGGCTGGTCAGGCATAAAAAAACCCCGGTTTCCCGGGGTTTCTGTGAAACAAGCGATGGATCTGGATCAGGTGCCCACGCCGGTTTTGGACTTGGTGCAACCGCTGTTGGTATAACCCCAGGTCACGGATGTCGGCGATACTTGGGCGCTAACATCAACCGAGCAGTTACTCACTGAAGGTGTGCCCGCCAGGCTGATCGTGAGATTGCCACCGACCAAGCCGTATGCGATAGCGGACAGGTTGCCGCCTACGCCCGGAAAAGCTGCGCCGGTGGCTGAACTTACCTCGGCCGAGGTGTCGCACTCGGAAGGCACACCACCGTTGTTCTGCAGGCACTCGGCGACAGCCGTTTTCCAGGATTGCACGCGGGCGATGTTGTCCTGCCACTTCGCACGGGTGATGTAGTCCTGATACTGCGGAATCGCAATCGCCGCCAAGATACCGATAATCGCCACGACGATCATCAGTTCGATCAGCGTAAAGCCTTTTTGCAGGTTTCTCATATGTAGCTCCCAAAAATTGAAATACGTTAAGCAGGTCGCTGCCCGCGTCAGCTATTGAGCAAGAGCTGTACCAGCCGGAGGCACCCTGGCAGCAGGCTCACAAAAAGATCATAAACTATTGTTTTTATTTATTTTTTTCATCGGGTTTAAGTTCAAACTGATACGGGTGTGACATCACTCACATTTTTTGTGGCTGGAAGTCTAGCCTGCAAATCCATATTACGAACCATTCCTTAGAGGCATGCGCAAACTGTCAGCATGTGACAAAACCTGTCACTCAAGCGCAGCATTCAACCGCCGGGCCAAATCCTCTCTGGCCCTTGCGATGACCGCCTCCCATGACCCGGCTTCGCTCTGGCGCAACAAACGGGCCGTCGGGTACCAGGGCATGGTCTCGCCTTCCAGCCCATAACGCCATTCGGCGGCACGGGGCACCATCACCCACACCGGTCGTCCCAGCGCCCCGGCGAGGTGAATCACCGAGGTACAAACACTGATCACCAGATCCAGAGCGCTGACCAGGGCCGCGGTTTCGTCATAGTCGCCGTCGATGGCCTCGGGCCAATCGGTGATGGTTATATCGTGGGCAGCCTTGCTGCAGCCGGCGATTTCCGCGGCACGCTCGCCGTACTGCAGATTGACCCAGTGCACACCGGGCAATGCGAGCAACGGCTGCAATGTATCCAGCGACAGGGTGCGCCGTTTGCGGTTGGTATGAACCGTACCGCCCCGCCAGGAAATGCCGACTTTCAGGCCATCCCCCAGCGCCGCCAGTTTTTCGCGCCAATACCTCGTCCGCTCCGTATCAGCCCGGAGATACCCCTGATGCCGGGGAAAATCGCGCAGCGAATTCCTGAGATATCCCGGTACACTGGCGCTGAAAATCCTGACGTCAATATCGTCGCGCTGCAGCACCGCTTCCTTGGTGGCATTATCGACGAGCGGGATAAAAGTCGCCTCCGGGAAAGACCGTGCGAACAGCTTCTCAAGGCGCGGTTCGCATTCGATATAACAATGTTTTGCGTCCTTGATCAGTTGCGGGAAACAGGACGAATACATGATGTCGTCACCGAGACCCTGCTCGCGCATCACATGCAGGGTGCGCTCGCGCAGCGACGTGCCGTTCCAGCGCGGCTCACAGGAGCGCCTGTTGGCGCGCCGGATCTTGAAGCGGTACTCGAATCCGGCCCATCCGTCCCGATACCGTCCGCGCATCAGGTTCACCATGCCAAGATGAAACAGTGCATCGGGATAATCAGGCTGCAGCCTGAGCGCCCGCTGATACGACGCCGCAGCCTCTTCTATTTTTCCCAGGGCCAGCAGCGCGGATCCCCGGGTTACATAGATGCCGGGTACGTTGGCACGAAAACTGATTGCCCGAGCGCTGGCCTCGACGGCCCCGAGCGAATCACCGGTTGAGTAGCGCGCATAGGCCAGAAAAAACCAGGTCTCGAAAGTTTCACCCAGTTCCACGAGCGCTCGTTCAGCCACACGCAGGGCTTCAGCGTACTGGCCCAGCTGGTCGAGCTTGATCAGCAATTCCTGCAGCACATCAACCTGATCGGGGGCATATTCCTGCGCCACCAGCAGTTCCATCAAAGCCTCGTTGTCCCGTCCCGTGGATTCGAGGATTTCCGCCAGATGCAGCCTGTAACGCGGCTCCTTCGGCTGCGCTTTCACCGCCTGCCGGCAATGTTTCTCCGCGGCCTGGTAATCGCCGGCCTTGAGCATCACCAGTGCAAGATCGGAGTACGCTTCCGCCAGCGCGGGATCCGCCGCCACCGCGGCGTTGAGGCAAGCTTCCGCCTCGGCATGACGCTCCAGTTCCATCAGCGCCCGGCCGCACAAATGATTGGCCTGGGCGCTGCGCGGCTCCCGCAGCAGCGCAGCCCGGCACTTGGCAACAACTTCCGCATAGTTCCGCCGATTAAAATCCGCGATTGCTGACTCAAGGTCCGGCCACACCCGGGACTCGCGCCGGGTGCGCAACAGGCGCAGCGGCGCGTGCAGCAGGTGGAGCAGCAGGTTTTTCAGCATGGGTCTGGAATCCCTTGTTTTTAATACCGGCCAACTGAACGTGGCGGCGACGGCAATACAGGCGCCCGTATTCTACAGGCGCGAAATCCATGCTGTAGTACAGGGGATGCGGCTAACGGTGATCTGCGGCTCTCTGTGCCAGTTCCCGCCTTATCGCGGAAATCACCGGATCCCAATCGCCTTGCCTGTCCTGCCGGAACAGCCGGACCTGCGGATACCAGGGCATGGTCGGGCCGCGCAAGCCATAACGCCACTCCGGCACCAGCGCCGTCATGACCCAGGCCGGCCGGCCCAGCGCCCCGGTCAGATGGACGACCGAGGTGCAGACACTGATCACCAGATCGAGTGCGCTGACCAATGCCGCCGTTTCATCGTAATCACCGTCGATGGCTTCCGGCCAGTCAACGATTTCTATGCCGCTCGCATGGCGTAATCCGGCGATTTCCCGGTCACGCTTGCCGTACTGCAGATTGATCCAGCGCACGCCCGGCACGGACAGCACCGGCAACAGTGCCGCCAGCGACAGCGTCCGCCGCTCCTGGTGGGTAAATACAGTACCACCGCGCCAGGAAACACCCACTTTCAGGCCGCGACCCAGCGATTCCAGCCGTTCGCGCCAATACGCCGTCCGCAAGGGATCAGGCTTGAGGTAGCCGTCATGTACGGGGAAATCTTCCAGTGACTTGCGGAAGTGCCGCGGCAGGCTGCCGGCATAGATGCGGACATCCACTTCGCCGCCCGGATCCGTCTGCGCGCCGGTTTTGATGTCGTCCAGCGCATAAATCAGCGCGTCCGGGAACGATCGGGAAAACAGTTTCGCCAGCCGGGGATCGCATTCGATGAAACAGCGCCGCGCCTGGCTGATCAACTGCGGATAACAGGACGCAAACATGATCTCGTCACCCAGCCCCTGTTCGCGCATGACCAGCGCACTCCTGCCCTGCAGGGATATGCCGTCCCAGGGAGGCGAACAGGGCCGCATGGTCCTGTTTTTTTCGCGGCGGAAGCGCTGCTCGAATCCCCGCCAGCCTTCGCCGTATTCGCCCGACATCAGCTGGATCAGCCCGATGTGAAACAGCGCATCCGCGGAATCCGGCGCCATGTCGAGCGCACGCTGATAGGCTGCTCTGGCGTCATCAACCCGGCCCAGGGCGAACAACGCCGATCCCAGGGTCACATAAACCTCAGGCCGGTCGTCGCGGTGGCCCGGTATTTTCCGGCAGGCTTCGACGGCGCCCTGCATATCCGCCACGCCGTAACGCGCGGCCGCCAGCAGGTACAGGGTCTGATCGTTTTCGCCGTTTTCGATGACCGCGCGTTCGGCAATGCGCAAGGCTTGCGGGTACATCCCCAGCCGGCTGAGGGTTCTGAACAGCCTGACCAGCAGATCAAAGCGCCCGGGCGCAAACTCCTGCGCAATCGATAATTCGGCGAGCGCCTCCGCTTCCTGGCCCGAATTTTCCAGAATCTCCACCAGGCGCAGGCGATATTCGAGTTCGTCAGGGCGCAAAACCACTGCACGCCGGCTGCTGACTTCAGCCTCACCGAGTTCGCCGGACCGGAACAACACATCGGCAAGATCGGCATGGGCCGCCGCCAGATCCGGATCCGCTGCAACGGCAGCATGCAGGTATTGCATGGCCTCGGCATGCCGGCCCAGCGCGGACAACGCGCGTCCGCAAAGATGATGGGCCTGGGCGCTGCGCGGTGATTGTGCAATCACCGCCTTGCAGGCCCGGGCCGCATCCCCGTATTTTTTCTCATTGAACTGCGCCATCGCCGGAATCAACGCCGACGACACCATGCGATCGCGCCGGGCGCGCAAGGCCCGCGCCGGCGCACGCAGCAGATGCATCATCAGGTTTTTCAGCATGCTTGTGCAGCCGGTCTGAATTTGCACACCCGGCCCTTGAATTGCCCGCCGGGGGCTACACCGGACTTGATTCGCTTGGTATCCTTGCATTGTACACGGCCTCACCGGCCGCCCGACCGACAAGGATGCACGCGCATGGGACTGTTTGGCTCCGTTTCCGGAAAACAAGTGGATGAATTTGCCTGCGCCCTTGCGCTGGAGGTCAGCCAGCTGCGCCCGCCCGAAGGAAAAATGACGCCGGGAAATCCCGGCCTGTCGCTCAAAAACCTGGAGCGCAGGGTGGACGAATTATTCGAAAAAGCCACTGCGTTCCGCAAGGAACACAAACTCGGCATTTACAAAAAAGCCCGCCTCGCCAACACTTTCCGCTGGGAAATGAAGGAGCGCGGCTACGACGCCGGGTATATCGAGGCCGTGACCGAAAAGCTGGTGGTGGCGGTTTCGAAAAAAGACTGACCGCGCACTCGCGTCTTACCGTCCCGGCGGCGGCTGGTAACCCGGGATCCGCGTGACATCAACGCTGTCTATCTGTTCGGGATCGAGAAACTCCCTGGCGTATTTCTCGTAAACCTTCTCCCACATGAATACGTCGAAGAGATCCGGATCGACGTGGCCGTTGAGCTTGAACTTGCCGAGTATGGTCAGTGACTCGGTCAGGGTCTTGCCCTTTTTGTAGGGCCGGTCTTTCGCCGTCAGCGCCTCGAAAATATCGGCGATGCCCATGCAGCGCGCCTGCACCGACATCTGTTCGCGCGTCAGCCCGCGCGGATAACCCTTGCCGTCCATGCGCTCATGGTGGCCGCCGGCATATTCGGGCACCCGCTTCAGGTGGCGCGGCCAGGGCAGGGATTCGAGCATCTGTATGGTGACGTCGATATGGTGGTTGATGACCTGCCGCTCGGCGACGGTCAGCGTCCCGGCGCGTATGCTCAGGTTCTCGATTTCGTCGGCCGCCAGGAAATCCCCGATGCTGCCGTCAGGTCGCTGCCAGCGGTAGCGGGCCGCGATCGCCTTGACCCGGGCGATATCTTCATCACGCATCGACTCGCCGCCGACATTGGTCCGGCGCAGGAATTCGCGGTCCTGCTCGATGTCGCGCAACAGGGCTTCGGTCGCCGAAGCCGACGCACTGCCGGTCAGCAGCGCCAGCTGGGCATCGCGCTTGATCACCTCGAACCGGGTGTCGATCAGTTCGATGCGGTCGTAAATCGTCTGCAGCTTGGTCGCCTTGTCGACGACGTGGACGGGCGTCGTCACCTTGCCGCAGTCGTGCAGCAGACCGGCGATTTTCAGTTCATAACGGTCGCGGTCGCTCATCGTGAAGTCCCTGAGCGGCCCGACCTGGCAGTTGTTGACCGCCTCGGCCAGCATCAGCGTCAGGGTCGGCACCCGCTCGCAATGTCCGCCGGTGTACGGCGACTTGTCGTCGATCGCGGCATTGATCATCTGGATGAACGACTCGAACAGGCTTTCCAGGTGGTTGATCAGCAGCCGGTTGGTCAGCGCGATCGCCGCCTGCGACGCCAGCGACTCCGCGAGCCGCTGGTCGTTCTGCGAAAAAGGCACCACCTCTCCGGTTTTACGGTTCTTCGCGTTGATCAGCTGCAGCACGCCGATGATTTCATTCTCGTGATTTTTCATCGGCACGGTCAGGAACGAGGTGGAGCGGTAACCGGTCTTTTTGTCGAAATTCTTGGTGCCCGAAAAATCGAATCCGGCCTCGGTGTAGGCATCCGCCACGTTGACCGAGCAGTCATGGTGCACGGCATAGGTGGCGACCATGCTGTTGATGGCCTTGCCCTCCTTGTCGAACAGGTTGACCGGATAAAACGGGATGTCGACGCCGCTGGTGCCGCCCATGGCGATGCCCAGCGTGTCATTGCGCATGATCTCGAAGCGCAGCGCATGTTCGTCGGTCATGCGGTAAAGCGTGCCGCCGTCGGCGCTGGTGATGTCCTTCGCCGCGATCAGGATGGCCTCCAGCAGCCGGTTGATGTCGCGCTCGCGGGAGAGTGCCACGCCGATGCGCAGCAGCTCGCCGAGCCGGTGGTCAAGTTCGGTCGCCGCCGGCAGGAGTTCCGGTTGATTCATGATTGTCAGGACGACGGCAGGGATGCTATTTGATACAAACAGCGCGCACCTGTTTCATGTCGGTGATGCCCATCAGCACTTTTTCGATGCCGTCCTGCTTCAGGGTGCGCATGCCGTCCTCCAGCGCGGTGGCCACCATTTCCGCCACGCGCGCATGCTCCTGGATGTTCTTCTTGAGTGCGTCGGTGCCCACCAGCAGTTCGTGCAGACCGACCCGCCCCTTGTAACCGCTGCCGCCGCAGACCTCACAGCCGACCGGGTCGTGAATCACCAGTTTGCCGTTTTCGTTGCCGTAATTGGCAATCCAGTCCTCCAGCAGCTTGGCCTCCGCCGCCTTGGCATCCTTTTTCCAGGTCGCGGTGTTCCGTAACTCCATCGCATACTCGACCATCAGCGCCTGGATTTCCTCGGGCGTCGCCTCGTGCGGTTTTTTGCACTTGCCGCACAGCCGTTTGGCCAGACGCTGCGCCAGAATGCCGAGCAAAGCATCGGCAAAGTTGAACGGATCCATCCCCATGTCGAGCAGGCGGATGATCGATTCCGGAGCACTGTTGGTATGCAGCGTGGCGAACACCAGGTGACCCGTCAGCGAGGCTTCGATGCCGGTGCCTGTGGTTTCCT
This sequence comes from Burkholderiales bacterium, assembly GCA_019749945.1. GTDB lineage: Bacteria > Pseudomonadota > Gammaproteobacteria > Burkholderiales > SG8-41. Next base: position 107,388 of record JAIEPF010000016.1, on the reverse strand, counting down.
TGTCGCGCATCTCGCCGACCATGATGATGTCCGGGTCGGCGCGGAGGAAGGCTTTCATCGCCACCGCAAAGGTCATCCCCGCCTTCGGATTCATCTGCACCTGGCGCAAACCTTTTTGCGTGATCTCCACCGGGTCTTCCGCGGTCCAGATCTTGGTGTCGGAAGTGTTGAGGTAGCCGAGCACCGAGTGCAGCGTCGTTGTTTTGCCGGAACCGGTCGGGCCGCAGACGAAAAACAGGCCGTACGGCTTGGACACGACTTCCTTCAGCGTTTCATTGTTGTATTTGGTCAGGCCCAGCTTGTCGAGCGGAATCGGCTCGCCGGCGGCCAGAATACGCATCACGATGTCTTCGACGCCGCCGGCTGACGGGATGGTCGCCACCCGCAGTTCGATGTCCAGCGGACCGAATTTCTTGAACTTGATCTTGCCGTCCTGCGGGCGGCGGCGCTCGGAAATGTCCAGGTCGCACATGATCTTCAGGCGTGCCGCGAGCGCACTGCGGTAACTCGCCGGAACCTGGATGTAGGGCTGCAGCGAGCCGTCGCGCCGGAAGCGGATTTCGGTTTTCGCCTTGCCCGGATAAGGCTCGATGTGGATGTCGGACGCGCCCATCTGGTAGGCGTCGATGATGATCTTGTTGACGAGTTTGACCAGTTCGTTGTCGGCCGCGGCGGAGGCGACATCATCACCGCCGGTACCTTCGCCCTCGGCCTCGTCATCCATCGTGCCGAGCATGTCCTCGATGTTGCCGGAATCCTCGAGACCGCTGCCGGCGCCAAACATCTGGTCCAGCGTGCTGATGAATTCGCTGTTGGTGGTCACCCGGAAGATGATCTTGCTCTTCGGAAACACGTTGCTGACCATGCGCGATGCCTTGACCCGCTCCGGGTCGGTGGTCATCACCACAATGCCGTCCTTGGTGTCGTCCAGCGGCACCCACTGGTTGGTCTGGCAGAACTCGCGGTTCATGTTTTTCATCAGGTCGGGCGGCTTGATGCGGTCCTGCTTGAACGGCTCGTACGGCACGCCGAAATAGGTGCCGAGCGCCTCTCCAATTGCCGGCAACTTGACCTGGAATTCGTCCTTCAGCACGATTTCGACATCGAGGTTCTTGCGCCTTGCCGAACGCTGGGCGAGCTCCAGCTCCTCGCCCGAAATCACCGCGTTGGTGACCAGTCCGTCATACTTGCTGCGCACCTGCATCATCGGGCCCTGGCGCTGGCGGAAGGCAATGGCCAGCGTTTCGGTCAGCGACAGCACCCCTTCTTCCATCATCGGTGGAAACGGCGTGCCCGACTTGTTGTTGATGATCTGGACGACGCCGATCAGGTCCTTGGTCTTGGCCTCGATCACCGGCGCCACCAGCATCTGCTTGGTGCGGTAACCGGTCTTGGCATCCACCGCCTTGAGGAAATTCAGCTGTGCGCTGTAGGACTTCAATTCCGCATCGTCATAAACATCGCGGATGTTGACGATGCGCTTGTTGGCGGCGACGAAGCCGGCAATCGACTGCTCGTTGATCGGCAGCTTGATGTCCTTGAACGAGGTCAGCCCGGTCTTGACCTTGGAAATGATCGAGCCCTTGTCCTCGCTGAGCAGGTAGATGGTCAGGCGGTCGGCATTGAACAGGGTGCAGAGTTCCTGCGACATCTCGAGAATGATCTCGTCGATGTTCTTGGTCGCATGGATTTTATTGGTAACCGCCTGCAGCTTCTGCTGGAAATTAAGCTTCTCAGCGAGATTGTCTGCGGCCGCCGGTTTGCTCTGGAGTACGGTGCTCATGATCACCTCTTTCTGTTTCCGTTACTGCCGGTACTGACGCGGCCCCTGCAATCCCGCGCCGGACTCAGAATTCAAAAACCTGGTTCTGTTCAAGCATGTGCAGCCGTCGCCCGGGTATCCGGGCCACGATCTGCTCCATGATAAGTTCCGTTTCCCGCGGTTTGAAGTGTGTCACATAAATAGCCGGATCCAAGCGCAGTTTGGCCAGTTCCTCCGCCAGCAGGCCGGGGCAGAGGTGTTTGGAGATGATCGCCAGCTCCCGCTCCGCGTCCGGCAGCGCGGACTCGATGATGATATACTTTAAATTATTGATTTTATTGATATATTTCCAGATCTCGTCCTGGCTGGTGGTGTCCCCGGTGAAGACCAGGCTGGCGGCGCCGGAATCGAGGTGATAACCGACGGCGGGCACCACGTGATTCGCCGGCACCGGCGTGATGGTCCGCCCCCCGGCGAGGCGCACCGGCTCGCCCACCCGGACCGGGGCATAACGCAGCAGCGGGGACTGCGGATCCGGAATCTGCCGGAAATCGGGCCACAGCTTCCAGTTGAAGAGATGCGCGCTGAGAATGTCCAGCGTCTCCTGGATCGCATAAAGGGTCACCGGTTTGCTGCGCTGCCAGCCGACGGTGTCGAGCAGGAAGGGGATCGAGGTCACATGATCGAGATGGGAATGTGTCACAAAAACGTGATCAATGTTTGCCAGCTGCTGCAGCGACAGGTCGCCGACGCCGGTCCCGGCATCAATCAGCACATCATCGTCGAGCAGCATCGAAGTCGTGCGCAGGTCGCCACCGATACCGCCGCTGCAGCCGAGGATGCGCAACTTCATTACTTGGTATCAAACTTGTGAACGCCGTTCCATGCGGAATCCGGCGGGTTGGCGCGGTACCCGGCAATACGCTCCAGGAACACGTCGTAGAGATAGGGTTTTGCTGAAATCTTCTTGAGATTCATCAACTGCAATTCCGCCTTGTCCCAGTCCTGGGCGCGATAGAACCGCAGCGCCTGGTTCCAGAGTTTGATCTCGTCGAGCTTGCTTTGTTCAACCTCGCCTTCCAGTCCGAGCGGCTCGAAGATCGCCACCGGCTCGTCCTTGCCCTTGACCTGCACCAGGTCGATTTCGCGCAGCACGATGCCGGTGATGCGCTTTTTGGTCGCCTCGCCGATGATGATATCGGCGCCGTACTGCTTGGTGATGCCCTCCAGGCGTGAACCCAGGTTCACCGCGTCGCCCATCACGGTATAGGCCTTGCGGATCTGCGAACCCATGTCGCCGACGCGCATCACCCCGGAGTTGACGCCGATGCCGATCGCAAACGGCGGCCAGCCCTTGTCGCTGAATTTTTTGTTGAGCACCGCCGACTGCTTCATCATGTCGAGCGCGGCCAGCACGGCGTTCTGCGCGTGGTTGGGGTCGGCCATCGGCGCGCCCCAGAACGCCATCACCGCGTCGCCGATGTACTTGTCCAGCGTACCGCGATGGCCCTCACGGATCACCAGACTCATCGTGGTCAGGTAATCGTTGATGTAGACCGACAGGTCGTCCGGGCTCAGGCTTTCCGAGATGGTGGTAAATCCCCGCACATCGGAAAACAGCACCGTGAGTTCCTCGGCGCGCGGCGCCATGTTGAACTGCTCCGGATTCAGCGCCATCTGCTCGACCAGTTCCGGCGGCACGTACTGGCCGAACAGTCCGGTGATCAGCCGCGTGCCGCGCGCCTCGACCAGGAAGCCGTACGCCATGTTGAAGGTGAACAGGATCAGGACCAGCAGCACGCCGGAGGCCAGCGGCAGCACCAGATGCCCGGTATGAAACACCACCAGGTTGGCGCCGACCACCGTCACCAGCACCAGCGCCGTCACCAGCATGGATTTGAACGGCGTCAGCAGCGGCAGCAGCAGCGCCAGCGCCACGCCGGACAGCAGCAGCAGCACAAATTCGGCGCCGACCACATACGGCGGACGCTGCTTGATGTTGCCGTCGAGGATGCCGCTGATCAGGTTGGCGTGAATCTCCACCCCGGGATACACCGGGTCCACCGGCGTCGCCCGCAGATCGAGCAGGCCCGGCGCCGTGGTGCCGATCAGCGCGATCTTGCCGCGCAGTTCTTCGACCGGAACACGTTCATTCAGCACATCCACCAGCGAGAAATACCGGTAGCTGCCCTTGCTGCCGCGGTACGGCACCAGTGCCGCCGCCTGAAAATCAACCGGGATTTCGAAAGGCCCGGTCTTGATCCACTCGAGGCCGCTGTAATTGGCAGTAATGCCGTCCTGGCTCACCACCGGCACCACGGGAGGCCGGTCATGCACCGCCCGCACCATCGCCAGCGACAAGGGCTCGTAATAGGCGCCGGCGTGTTCCACCAGTATCGGTACACGCCGGGTGATGCCGTCCTGATCCGGCAGCGGATTGATATGCCCGGCACTGGCGGCGGCGCGCTGCAACCGCTCCAGGTTGGCGGTGTAACCGGCCCACGAGGTGACGCCGACGCGGCGTTCGCCGAAAGCGCCGGCCGGCAGCACCGGCGGCGGCAGCATGCCCTTTTTGGTGGCGTTGGCCGGATCGTCACTGAGGAACACATGGCCCAGCACCACCGCACGGCCCTTCATCTTGCGGGCGAAAATGTCATCGTATTCGAGCTGCGGCCGCACCTGGTCGAGCACGGACTGGAATTGCGGCACGGCCTTCAGCTCCCGCTGGCCCAGCCGCTCCAGCACGCGGATGCCCGAGGATTCGTCGCGTTCGGCAAACACCACGTCGAAGCCGACGACGGCAATGCCGTATTTGTCGAACAGCTTGTCCAGCAGCAGCGCCAGCCGGTCGCGCGGCCACGGCCAGCGGCCTTCGCCGCCCTTTTCCTTTTCCTGCAGGCTTTTTTCGTCGATGTCGAGAATCACCACGCGCGGATCGACGGTGCGCGGCATCGTCAAACGCAGCCGCGTGTCGTAAACGATGGCCTCAAGATTGTCGAGCAGCGGAACGCGCAGGACATGAACTGCATGCGCGAGAAACAGGGCGACAATCGCCATGCCTATCGCTATGCGGGCCAGATGTTTTTTCACCCTGTCGTCCTAAAGTCTCTGCTGTAACAGGGTCATCACGTCTTCCGCGTGTTTCTTCAATCCGCTCGACCCCTGTCGGCCATCACAGCGCGGGCATCCTGCAAAATGCACCGCGTGTTCTCTTTTTATTTCTTGATGAAAAATTCCATTTTCACGCCCGCCAGCTCGATCACGTCGTGATCCTGCAGGGGCTGCGCCTGGGCGTCGATCATCTTGCCGTTGATCACTGGAAACTTGGCGCCTTCGACGTGGGTGATGAAATAACCCTGCGGACGGCGCGTGATCACCGCGACCTGGAGTCCCGGCTTGCCCAGCGTCGTCAGGTTTTTGACGAGGTCGAGCTCCTTGCCCGCGCTGGGCCCGGTCAGGATCTGCACCGCCGCCAGGGGCTGTGTTTCGGCGGGTTTGGCCGGCGCAACGGCAGGCGCTGCGGCGACAGCGGCCGGAGACGGTGCAGCGGCCGCGGGAGACGCAGCGGGGGCCGCCGGCTTGGCCGCAGGCGGCACCGGCCGCGGCGTGGGCGGCGGGGTCGAGGGCTTCGGCGCCGGCGCGGGCTCATTGGCGGGTTTGGGCGCCGCAGCCGCTTTGGGCGGGGCACGCAGGATCATGGTTTTCTCGAAATCCTCGCCGGCGTGGCCCGCCGCCGGTGCTTCGGCGACATATTTCAGCTTGTATTTGCCGATCTCGATCACATCGTTGTTCTGCAGGATGTGTTTTTTGATCGGATTGCCGTTGACCAGGGTACCGTTGGTCGAGCCCAGGTCCTCGAGAAACGAATCATTGAGGATGGTCACGATGCATGCGTGTTCTCCGCTGACCGCCAGGTTCTCGATCTGGATCTCGTTGGAAGGCTTGCGCCCGATCATGATCCGCTCCTTGTCGAGCGGGACCTCGCGGATCATCGAGCCTTCAAGAGAAAGTATCAACTTCGCCATAGTAGTATCCCCGTTGCTTATCTGAACCAGGACTTCAACCGGTCAACCAAACCAGCGCGGGCCGGGAAACTCTTCAGCACGCGCACCAGAATAACCGAAACATTGTCACGCCCGCCATTGTCGTTCGCCTGCTGCACCAGTTGCGCGGCGGCCAGGGGCAGATTGGCCTGCAGCGACGCCAGCGTCAACTCCATGTCCTCATCCGTCACCATGTCGTTGAGGCCGTCCGAACACAGCAGGTAGATATCGCCGGCCTGCACCGGGTAGCTGTGGACTTCGGCCTCGACTTCCGGGTCGATGCCCACCGCCCGCGTCACCAGATTCTTGTTCTGCGAATGGCGGGCCTGCGCCTTGGTGATCAGGCCGCTGTCGATCTGTTCCTGCAACAGCGAATGGTCGCGCGTGACCTGCTCAAGTTTGTTGTTACGGAACCGGTAGAGCCGCGAGTCGCCGATATGTCCGACCACCAGCGAGTTGTCGTGCCACAGCGCGACGACCAGCGTGGTGCCCATGCCGGCGTACTGCGACTGGTTCTGCGCGGCCTGGAAAATCGCATTGTTGGCGCGCACCGCATGTTCGCCAACCAGGCGTTCCGCGGTCGCCGTATCGAGTTCGCCGTTGATTGCGGCCAGCGCCTTTTTCAGTTCGGCGCTGATCATCGCCACCGCTATGCCGCTGGCCACCTCGCCGGCATTGTAGCCGCCCATGCCGTCGGCCAGCACGGCAAGCCCGGCCGCAGCATCCGCAGAAAGGCTGTCCTCGTTATGCGACCGCACCATGCCCGGGTGGGTGGCGGTCGTGATTTCTATGGCGTTGGACAAATCGTTCATTCAGGGCCTCAGGATACAGCGGTGTCGGCTTTGGGTTTTGCTGCCAGCGTGCCCAGGCACAGCCGGATGGCTTTCGCCATCTGTTCACCGCTCTGGTAGCGCTGGTCGGGATCTTTCGCCAGTGCCTTGTTGGTCACTGCGGCCACACAGGCGGGCAGATCCGGTTTCAGGGTGCGGATGTCGGGGTGTGCTTCGTTGGCAATCTTGAACATCAGTTGCGCCATGGACTCGCCCTGGAAGGGCAGCTTGCCGCTCAACATCTGGTAGAGCGTGACACCCAGCGAAAACAGGTCGGAGCGTCCCTCCACCTTTTTCCCGGCCAGCTGCTCGGGCGACATGTAGGACGGCGTGCCGAGCACCATGCCGGTCTTGGTTTTGGAGGAGTCGGTGACCCGGGCAATGCCGAAGTCGGTCACTTTCGCGGTATCGCTTTCCGGCTCATACATGATGTTCGCCGGCTTGATGTCGCGATGCACGACGTTCTGCTGGTGGGCGTAACCCAGCGCCTCGGCGACGCGGGCAATGATCGACAGCACCAGCGGCACCGGCAGCAGCGCATCGGGCTTGGTATAGGGCACCAGATCGCGGCCCTTGAGAAATTCCATCGCGATATACGCCAGATCGTGTTCTTCGCCGGCATCGTAAATGGTGACGATGCAGGGATGCGTCAGGCGCCCCGCGGTTTCCGCTTCGCGGAAAAAACGCTCCTTGACCTCGACCAGTTCATCGCCTTCGAACTCCTGCGACAGGGCCATGGTCTTGATCGCCACCACGCGGCCGATCTTCGGATCCTTGCCGAGGTAGACCACGCCCATCGCACCCTTGCCGAGTTCCTTCTCGACCTGATAACGGCCCAGCATCGGTTTTTCCATGCCGCCACCGGCCAGCATCATGGTGCCGCCGGGATGTCCTTGCGCGCCGCCGAGGATCACCGTTTCCGACAGCGCCTTGGCCCGCGTCAGCCGCTGCTCCAGATCGCGGAATTTCGGATTGAATTCCGCCATGTACTGGAATACCGACTCCGCCTTGTTGAACTGCCGCTTGCGCTCGAAATCCAGCGCCAGCGCATAAAGGTTTTCCATCACCGGATCGGCGAGCGGGCATTGGCGGAACTTGTCCCAGGCCAGATCAAGCTGGCCCTGGGCCTGGTAGGCGATGCCCAGCATGCGGTTGGATTCCGCGGACTCGGCATCGGATTTTTCCTTGCCGCGTTCGGTGACCAGGAAGCGTTTGGTGGTCAGCGCGGCGTAACCCACGGCCAGCAAGGCCACCGATGCCATCAGCTGGATCCAGGTCAGCTGCGTCACCATCAGCCCGAAATGCGCACCGAGCAGCGCCACGCCGATCGCCAGGCTGAGCAGCGCCGCAATGCCGGCCTTCAGCCGCGGCAATACCAGGATCAGGTACAAGGCCACAAGCAAAAAGACGCCGATCTGCACCCAGATGCCCCAGGACGGCGTCACGAAAAAATGTTCGCCGAGTATGCTCGATACCGTATGCGCCAGGGTCAGCACCGGTGCCGTCGCCGGTGACACCGGCGTGACCTGCGCCGAACCGAGGCCGGCGGCAGTGGCGCCGATCAGCACGATCTTGTCCTGGTATTTGGCCGCCGGCACCTTGCCGCTCAACACGTCAAAAAACGAGTCCACCGGGAATGCCGGGCGGCCGTCGCGGTCGGCATAAAAAAAGGTATGCATGCGCAGCTCGGCATCCGTGCGCACCCGCAGTTTGCCGATCTGCAGCGCCTCGCCCCAGGCCGGTTTGATATCGGCCGTACCCAGGTTCAGGCTGCGCGCCGCCACCACCACCGACAGCGCTGGAAAAACGCGATCGTAATGACGCACCACCAGCGGTTCGGCGCGCACCGCGCCATCGACGTCGATATCGGCGTTCAGGTGCCCGATGCCGGCAATTGCCGGTCCCAGCTCGGCGACCGGGTACAAGGGAAACACGCCCGGGGGCGGTAAGGCGTCCCCGCCGCGCGGGCCGGGCATGCCGCTCGCCTGCACGTAATCCGGCAGCGGCTTGTCCGGATTGCCCTGGGGTTCGGTCAGCTGCTGGAACACCAGCGGCAGCACCACATTGCCGGCGGTTTTCATGCTGCTGGCCAGTTTGCGATCGGTGTTGAGCGCCTGCTCCGCTTCGGTCAATACCGCGCCGATCCGCGCCAGACCGTCGGCGACCGCGGCCGCCTTGGGATCCGTTGCGCCCTGCGCGGTCAGCTCATTGTGCAGGTTCAGCAGCTTTTCGACATACGCCAGCCCCGCATCGCGCTGGGGTTCGAAAAAAAACGTGGTATTGGCAATGACCTTGGCTTTGGCGCCGGCAAGCAGGTCAATCATGCGGGCGTGGACGTCGCGCGACCAGGGCCAGCGGCCGATATTGGCGATGCTGGCATCGTCGATGGCAATCACGGCAATGCGGTCGGACGGCGTGCGGGAGACGGCCTGGACACCAAGGTCGTAGGCCTTGCGCTCCAGGCTCTGGATCAGGTCACCGCGCGCAGCGATCAGCATGATCACGGCGACAATGAGTCCGATAAACCAGTCAGCCTTCCAGAAACTCAGCTTTTTCATCCCTTTTACGCCCGTTCCGCGTTGTTTTTATGTTTCCGCTGAATGGCTTAACGACGGAGTTTCACAGATTTTACGATATTCCCCTCTAAGGATTATGTTTTTTTAAGGACTTAGTGCCAAACGTCACACGCCATCGTCATTCTTCCGACCGCCGGTCACGGCACACCGATAAACGCAGAACGGCAGGACAGGATTTCATCCCTAAGACCGTTGTTATATAAAAATATCAATAAAAACAATGACTTAAGTTTTTCAATAAAAAAGGCCACGCCGCAGCGTGGCCTTGCCCCTGAACGCGGCGATGTGGCTCAGGTGCCGAGCAATGCGCCCTTTGCCAAACCGTGGGCGCGAGCGAAGTCGCCGCCCGACAGTTTTTTGCCGTCTTCGCCGCGCGCGCGCAGCACTTCGATCACACCGCCCTGCGCCGTCACCTTGAAACTGCCTGCACTGACTTCGGAAACCTCACCGATTTTGCCGGCGACATCGGCGAAACGGCGGAACAGATGTTTGCGCGCATCAAAAATCTGCACTTTTTTGCCGTTCAGCGTGGTCCAGGCGCCCGGCGCCGGATTGGTGCCGCGGATCACGTTGTAGACAAAATCGACATGCTGGGCCCAATGGATCTGGGCTTCCCCGGCGCGACACCAGCCTTCGTAACTCGCTTTTGATTCGTCCTGTACCGTCTCCGTGTGTTTGCCGGCGTACACCAGGTCGGCGGCCTCGAGCATGGCCTTGACGCCCATCGGGAACAGCTTGTTGAAATACACCTCGCCGATGGTTTCGTCGGGGCCGATGTCGCAGGTTTTCTGCAGGATCACCGGGCCCTCGTCGAGTCCTTCGTTCGGACGGAAAATGGTCAGCCCGGTTTTGCTGTCGCCGCGGATGATCGGCCAGTTGATCGAGGATGGTCCGCGGTACTTCGGCAGCAGCGAGGGGTGATACTGGATCGTGCCGAGGCGCGGCAGATGCACGAAGGTATCCGGCGCAAACTGCAGCACATAAGCCATCACGCCGAGGTCGGTATTCAGCGACTTCAGCGCGTCATGCGCTTCCGGCACCCGCAGCGACGGGAACTGGAACACCTTCAGGCCGTGCGCTTCGGCGGCGGTGCGCAGCGGATCGGCCTTGGCGCCCGGTTTTTCCGGCGCACAGAATACGCCGGCGACTTCATCCTTGCGCGCAAGAAAGGCTTCCAGCACTTCCTTGCCAAAATCCTGCTGTCCGATGATTGCTATTTTCATGCTGAATCCTCTATAAATCCATGCCATTGCCGGAAAGTTATTTTTTCTTCGGCGGCGCGCTGAACGCGCCTGCAGTCTTCAGCTTGCCGATCTGCTCGTCGCCGTAACCCAGCACGTCCTTCAGCACTTCATCGGTATGTTCGCCAAGCAGCGGCGAGCGTTTGATCACCGCGGGTGAGGCCGACAGCTTGATCGGCATGCCGACGTTCCACCACTTGCCGCGCTGGGGGTGGTCGAGTTCGACATACATGTCGCGGCCGCGGATATGTTCGTCGTTGGCCAGATCCTCGGTCGACATGATCGGGCCGCAGGGCACATCCAGCGGATTGAGGATGGCCATGAATTCGCGCTTGGTGTATTTCTCGGCGAATTTGGTGATCAGGGTCCACATCAGCGGCTGGTTCTTGCGGCGCTCTGCGATGGTCGCAAACTTGGGATCCGTGGCCAGATCCGGCATGCCGAGATCCGGTCCGATGCGTTTGGCCAGCGCATCCCACACCGCCTCCTGCACCACGATATACAGCCAGTCGTTGGCGCCGTGCGGCTTGCAGTGAATCGCGTTGCCGAGCTGGCCGCCGCCGGAATCATTGCCGGCGCGCGGCACCTCGCCCATGCCCTGGTAGGTCGGCACCGAATACTCCGCCAGTGACTGCCGGGTCAGCCGCTGGTGGTCGCGCCATTTGACGCGGCACAGATTCATCACGCCGTCCATCATCGCGACCTCGACATACTGCCCCTGCCCGGTGCGGTTGGCCTGATGCAGGGCCGCGAGCAGGCCGATCGCCAGATGCAGTCCCGTACCGGAGTCGCCGATCTGGGCGCCGGTGACAAACGGCGGGCTGTCCGGCATGCCGGTGGTGCTCATCGCGCCGCCCATCGCCTGCGCCACGTTCTCGTAAGCCTTGAACTCGGCGTACGGTCCGCTGGAGCCGAAACCCTTGATCGAGCCCATCACGATTTTCGGATTGATCCCGTGGATTTTTTCCCAGGTGAAACCGAAACGGTCGAGCACGCCGGGGCCGAAGTTCTCCATGATGATGTCGCACTTCTTGAGCAGATCGATGAATACCGTCTTGCCTTCGGCCGATTTCATGTTGACCGTGATCGAGCGCTTGTTGCAGTTCAACATGGTGAAATAAAGGCTGTCCGCGTTCGGCACGTCGCGCAGCTGGCCGCGCGTCGCGTCACCCTGCGGCGGTTCGAACTTGATCACGTCGGCGCCCATCCACGCCAGCAGCTGCGAGCACGTCGGCCCGGCCTGGACATGGGTCATGTCGAGAATTCGCACACCCTTCAAAGCTTCCATTCTGATCTCCAAAAAAATCTGCGGCGGATGCAAAACAGTCCGCAACATTTCTGATTGTAATAGCGCGAGGGCGCCACTATAGGTAATGGCCATCACCCGGGCCTTGACCGGAGTCAAGATTCCACCCCGATAATTAACTTGAATTAAACAAATAGTTATAAAATTCAATCACCTGCTTGTCGCCACGTTTTTAATTCGTGTTTTTATCCGCCGCCCATGACCCAGCTTGCACTGCATCCCCAGTCCAAAGTCATCCGCCTGCAATTGCGGCAAAACATGGTCCTGAAAAGCCTGGGCGTGGCGCAATGGAACGAATTCGAGCCCCTGCTGGAAATTACCGACTATGCCAAGGGCGAAACGCTGGAGCTCCAGGGTACGCACGCCATGAAGCAGTATTTCATCATCGACGGCATTCTGAAACGGACCGTCTCCAATGCCCACGGCAAGGAAATGATCCTGCGTTTTGCCGCGGAAAGCGACATCGACACCAGCTACGCCGCCTGGCGGCTGAAGACCCCCATGCCGTATTCGATCCGCGCGGTCACCCGTGTCCGCGCCGCCAAGCTGTCGATGCTGCAGTGGGCCGCCTTCCTCGAACGCCACGCCAAAATCAAGGCCGAGTTCGAGCTTGAAGTGATGAAGCTGATGAGCGAAGTCATGGCGCACACCATCACCCTGCATCTGCTCAATGCGCCGGGACGGGTGCAACGCTTCATGCGCAAACACACCGAACTCGCCGAACGTCTGCCGAAAAAGGAACTCGCTTCATACCTCAACCTGTCGCCGGAAACACTGAGCCGCCTGAAGCGGCGCGGCAAGATTTAGCGCGCCCGGTTGCAGCAACCGCGGGCATTTTTGATGCATCGCAATACCCGGCGCGTGAAAAGCCATGCCCTCCCGGGGGCAAAAATTGACCGGGGTCAAGAGCGCCGGCAGACGCTTTCCCCTATCATTCGCCGGTTAAATCAAAGCCACGTTTAGATGGCCTGGATGTGCCGTAAATCGCAGAGATTCGGCATCGGATCCGGCCCTGCTTTCCTTTCGCGGCAGATGCACCCCGGAAAAACGCCTGTTTTATCGACGGCAAGAAAACGAGACTGCTCAACATGACAAACGACACCCAATCAGCAGAACAGACCGACGGCTTCAACCTGGTCATTGACGCCCTCAAGCTCAACGGCATCGACACCATTTTCGGCCTGCCCGGCATCCCGATCACCGACCTCACCCGCAAGGCCCAGGCCGCCGGCATCCGCGTGATTTCGTTCCGCCACGAGCAGAACGCCGGCAACGCCGCCGCCATCGCCGGCTTCCTCACGCAAAAACCCGGCATCTGCCTGACGGTGTCGGCCCCCGGTTTTCTCAACGGCCTCACTGCGCTGTCGAATGCCACCACCAACTGCTTCCCGATGATCCTGATCAGCGGCTCCAGTGAGCGCGAGATCGTCGATCTGCAGCAGGGTGATTACGAGGAGATGGACCAGCTCGCCATCGCCAAACCGCTGTGCAAGGCCGCTTTCCGCGTATTGAACGCCGAGGATATCGGCATCGGCGTCGCGCGCGCCATCCGCGCCGCCGTCTCCGGCCGTCCGGGCGGCGTCTACCTCGACCTGCCGGCCAAACTGTTCGCGCAAAGCATGGACGCCGCCGCCGGCCGCGCCTCGCTGATCAAGGTCGTCGATCCGGCGCCGCGCCAGATCCCGGCACCGGACGCGGTGCAGCGCGCGCTCGATCTGCTGAAAACCGCCAAACGTCCGCTGATCGTGCTGGGCAAGGGCGCGGCCTACGCCCAGGCCGACGCCGACATCCGTGCCCTGGTCGAAAAAACCGGCATCCCCTATCTGCCGATGTCGATGGCCAAGGGCCTGCTGCCCGATACGCACAAGCAGTCGGCGGCCGCCGCGCGTTCCTACGTGCTGCCGGAAGCCGATGTGGTGATGCTGATCGGCGCGCGGCTGAACTGGCTGCTGTCGCACGGCAAAGGCAAGACCTGGGGCGGCAAGTCGCACAAGGACTGGGGCGGCCAGAAATTCATCCAGATCGACATTTCGCCGCAGGAGGCGGACAGCAACGTGCGTATCGACGCGCCGGTGGTCGGTGACATCGGTTCCTGCGTGTCTGCGATGCTGGGCGGCATCAGCGCCGCGGGCGCCGGCTGGCCGCAGCCCTCCGCCGACTGGCTGGGCGCCATCGACGAACGCAAGACCAAAAACATCGCGAAAATGGCCGAAACCCTGGCCAAGAATCCTTCGCCGATGAATTTCCACAGCGCGCTGAACGTGATGCGCGACGTGATCAAGGCCAACCCCGACGCGATGCTGGTCAACGAAGGCGCCAATGCGCTGGACTTCACGCGCAGCATTGTCGACATGTACAAGCCGCGCAAGCGTCTCGACGTCGGCACCTGGGGGGTGATGGGCATCGGCATGGGCTTTGCGGTCGCCGCCGCCGTGGTCAGCGGCCAGCCGGTGATCGCGGTGGAAGGCGACAGCGCCTTCGGTTTCTCCGGCATGGAAGTCGAGACCATCTGCCGCTACAAGCTGCCGGTGTGCGTGGTGGTGATGAACAACAACGGCGTTTACAAGGGCACCGACGTCAACCCGACGGGAGGCCCCGATGTGGCGCCTACCGTGTTCGTCAAGGGCGCGCGTTACGACAAGCTGATGGAAGCCTTCGGCGGCGTCGGTGTACATGCCACGACCCCGGCGGAATTGCGCAAGGCGGTGGAAGAAGCGGTACGCTCGCGCAAACCGACGCTGATCAACGCCGTGATCGATGAAACCGCCGGCACCGAAAGCGGCCGCATCACCAGTCTCAACCCGACGGCGGCAAAAAAGAAATAAGCCGGGCTGCTCCGGGGCAATAAAAAATCCGGCCTGGGCGAACTCCGCCCGGGCCGGATTTTTTTTGCGTCAGGATCAGCCGTCAGGCTGCGTTTTTGCGCATCGACGCCTTCAGCCTGCTGATGAACGGCCAGACCAGCATCAGCAGTCCGAGCCCCATGATGCTGCTGACCAGCCCGTTGGAGAAAAAGATGCTGACGTCGCCCTGCGACATCAGCATCGCCTGGCGGAACGCACTCTCGGCCTGGTCACCCAGCACCAGCGCCAGCACCAGCGGCGCCAGCGGGTAAGCCAGCTTCTTGAAGGCGTAACCGGCGACACCGAACAGCAGCATCAGCCAGATGTCGAGCATCGCGTTGTGCACGGTGTAAGCACCGATGGCGCAGATCACGATGATCACCGGCGCGATGATCGAAAACGGCACACGCAGGATCGCCGCAAACAGCGGCACGCAGGTCAGCACGATGATCAGCCCGGCGATATTGCCGAGGTACATGCTGGCAATCAGGCCCCAGACAAAATCCTTCTGTTCGACAAACAGCAGCGGCCCCGGCTGCAGGCCCCAGATCAGCAGTCCGCCGAGCAGCACGGCAGCCGTCGGTGAGCCCGGGATGCCGAGAGAGATCATCGGCAGCAATGCGGCGGTGCCGGCGGCATGGGCGGCGGTTTCCGGCGCGATCACGCCCTCCGCCATGCCGGTGCCGAATTTCGCGCCGTCCGGCGACATGCGTTTGGCAATGCCGTAACTCATGAACGAGGCCGGGGTGGCACCCCCCGGCGTGATGCCCATCCAGCAGCCGATGATGCAGCTGCGCAACGAGGTCAGCCAGAACCTGGGCAGCTTTTTCCAGGTCTCGATAACGATGCGCATGTTGATCTTGGCGGTGCGGCCGGAGAACGACAGCCCCTCCTCCATCGACAGCAGGATCTCGCCGATGCCGAACAGGCCGATCACCGCAATCAGGAAATCAAAGCCGCGCATCAGCTCATGCCAGCCGAAGATCAGACGCAGCTGCCCGGTCACCGTGTCGATGCCCACCGCGGCCAGCGCGAAGCCAAGCATCATCGCCGCGACGATCTTGAACGGCGGCTCCTTGCCCATGCCGATGAAACTGCAGAAGGTCAGGAAAAACACCGCGAAGAACTCCGGCGGACCGAACTTAAGCGCGAATTTCGCCACCAGCGGCGCGAGGAAAGTGATCATCACCACCGCAAAAAATGCGCCGATGAACGAAGAGGTGAAGGCCGTGGTCAGCGCCTCGCCCGCCTTGCCCTGCTGCGCCATCGGATAACCGTCAAAGGTGGTCGCCACCGACCACGGTTCGCCGGGAATATTGAACAGGATGGAAGTGATCGCGCCGCCGAACAGCGCGCCCCAGTAGATGCATGACAGCATGATCACCGCCGAAGTCGGTGGCATCGCAAACGTCAGCGGCAGCAGGATCGCGATGCCGTTGGCGCCGCCGAGGCCGGGCAGCACGCCGATCAGCACGCCCAGCGTCACCCCGATGAACATCAGCAGCAGATTGAACGGCGTCAGCGCAACGGAGAACCCGTGAAATAAGGCGTTGATTTCTTCCAAGTCGCCTGCTCCTCTAAACCAGTGGCATCAGTAACCGATGATGCTCAGGGGATTGAATTCCCCCTTGAACAGCGGCACCTTGAACCAGATTTCGAACATCATAAACGTCACGATGCTGACGGCAATGCCGAGCAGCACGCTCTTGATCCAGTTGTACTTGCCGAGCCAGACCATGAAAAACGCGATATAGGCCGCTGCTGCGAGGTAAATGCCGACTAATTGGATGCCCAGCACGAAAAATGCCGCCGGCACCAGAACAGACAGCACCAGCTTCAACTGTTCCCATGCGACAAACACCTGGTGATCGCCGCGTGTTTTCCCGAATAACACCTGCCCCAGCGTAATCAGGCTGGCGATGCAGATGAACAGCCCGATGTAAAACGGGAAATATCCGGCCTCCGGTCCATCTCCCACCCAGCGAAAACCCAGGCGGACACTGTCATAGACGACCAGTCCGCCCAAGCCCAGCAGAATGACTGCCACGACAATCTCGGCCGCCCGCACCGAGATGCCGGAGTGCACCACATCACCGGAACCCTGTTTGTCTTCCATGCGATTCAACCCTGCACTTTGAGAAAATCTTCAACACCGGCGAACCTCCGGTTCGGGGTGCAATGTCCCGGCGGAGCCAAGATCCGCCGGGATCATGCGCTTGCTTGCGATCAGGGTTTGGCGAGGAAGCCGGCTTCCTTCATCAGGTCGCGGTGCAGTGCTTCCGCCTTGGCCACCCAGTCGGCATAAGCCTTGCCGGTCAAGAATGTCTGGTTGAACGCGCCGTCTTCCATGAATTTTTTCCATTCCGGAGTGGCGCGCACCTTGTTGAACAGGTCAACATAAAAAGCAACCACGTCCGGAGATACGCCGGCCGGCATGAAGATGCCGCGCAGCATCACGTACTCCATCGGAATGCCGGCTTCCTTGCAGGTCGGTATGTCGTTCCACGACTGGGTTGCGGTGACTTTTTCCTTGTACGGCATGCGCTCGGCATCAAACACGCACAGCGCGCGCAGCGAGCCGGCACGCCATTGCGCCACCGCCTCGATCGGGTTGTTGACGCTCGAGTCGATATGTTTGCCGACCAGCTGGGTCGCCACCGCACCGCCGCCCTTGAACGGGATGTAGGTGAACTTGACGCCGGCCGCCTTTTCGATCGCCACGGTGATGATCTGGTCTTCCTGCTTGGAACCCGTGCCGCCCATCTTGAAGGTGTTGGGGCCGCCTTTTTTCACCGCATCGAGATATTCCTTGGGCGTTTTGTACGGCGTCTCGGAATTCACCCACAACACGAAGTTGTCCAGCGACAGCATCGCGACGGGCGTCAGTTCCTTCCAGTTGAAAGGCACGCCGGTCGCCATCGGGGTCGTGAACAGGTTCGACAGCGTGATGATGATCTTGTGCGGATCACCCTTCGCGGCCTTTACCTCGAGAAAACCCTCCGCGCCGGCACCGCCTGATTTGTTGACCGGAATCAGCGCCTGTTTCATCAGGTTGTGTTTGGCGACGATGCCCTGGATCAGGCGCGCCATCTGGTCGGCGCCGCCGCCGGTGCCCGCCGGAATGATGAACTCCACCGGCTTGGTCGGCTCCCAGGCCGCAGCAGGGCCGGACGCGATGCACAATCCAAAAGCAGCAAGCAGCGGCAGCAAGCCGCGTGAAAATCGGTTCTGAATATCCATTTGTCTCCTCCTTATCAATTGAACGACGGGCACCGAGTCTTGTACAGCTCGGCTTTGTTGGAATGTCGTGAAGCCCATTCTTTCGCATTAGGCCTCGCCAAAGAATTGACCGCAATCAAGTTTTCAGCACATTCTCGGGTCACTTCAGCAGCAGTACCGGCACATCGGCCAGATGGATCACCTTGGTGGCAACGGACCCGAGCAGCAGGTTCGCGGTCGAGCCCATTCCGCGCGTACCCATCACAATCTGGTCGCAGCCCTTTTCCCGGGCATATTGCACGATGGTTTCGGCCGCCGGACCGACCCCGATGTGGAATACGTATTTGATGCCGGCGGCGTCCAGTTTCGCCCGCGCCGGCTGCAGCGCCGCAAGGCCTTCTTCGTGATGGTACTGTTTGACCTTGTCGTGCCCGAGCACCGAACTGACCCGATTGCCGTATGGCATCGGGTTCTGCACGTTCAGCAGGTGAATTTCGACCCCGTCCTTGAACCATTCCAGCTTGTTGATCATGTGGGCCACTGCGCTGACAGCGCTTTCGGAACCATCCACCGGCATCAGCATTTTCACCATGAAAACCCCTAATATTCGTTTAAAAACAATTGGTTATATGCTAGGGCTGACGGTCGCCACTGGCCAGATCAACCACCGCCTTGTGTTCCTGCGAAGCGCGGGCAGCAAGCGTCCGGCCGAGCAGCACCACAAACAAGGCGCCGGCAGCCGGGGCCGCATAGTGCAGCCAGGCCGCGTTCGCGTTAACCCAGTCCTTGACCAGCGGGTCCGTAATCGCCATTTCACCGGCCACCCAACCCAGCAGCGCCGCGCCGACGGTGATGATGATCGGGTAACGATCCATCAGTTTCAGTAATAACGTCGATCCGAATATGACCAGCGGGATGGAAATCGCCAGGCCGAGAATCAGCAGCGTCAGGCTGCCCTTGGCCGCCGCCGCCACCGCGATCACATTATCCAGGCTCATCACCAGATCGGCGATCAGGATGGTCTTGATCGCGGCAGCCATGCTGCCGCTCGCGGTGATGCCATCCTCGTTTTCATCCTCGGGGATCAGCAGTTTGACCGCAATCCACAGCAGCAGCACGGCGCCGATCAGTTTCAGGTACGGCCACTTCAGCATTTCCACCGCGATGATGGTCAGCACAATCCGCATGATCACGGCGGCGCCGCTGCCCCACATGACTGCGGCTTTCTGCTGTTGCGGCGGCAACGAACGCGCCGCCAGCGCGATCACCACGGCATTGTCACCGGACAGTACGATGTTGACTCCGATGATCTGCATGAGCGCAACCCAGAACGCTGCATCGGCAAAATCCATTTAAATATCACTCCGTTGATTGTATGTTGCGGGGAATACGCCACTCCGGCCGCGTGAAAGTTCGCGCGCCGGAGACCTCCTCACCGGGCGACAAGTCCGACGATTATAGCCGATCAAAGATGCCCACAACCCCCGCCGCCCGGCGGCGGGCACTGCACTGCAACAGCTGCGGGCGGGGGTTTGTGGCGTTCGTGCGGCGCCCAGCCCATGATGAGCAAAAGCACAAAAAAACCGATCACGTAGGCGACAGCCACATGCCAGCCATGGCGCAGCCACAACCCGACCGAACGTGCTTCGGGATAAAGGTTTGACAGGGCAACGCCGGCACTGGACCCGAACCAGATCATCGAACCGCCGAACCCCACGGCATAGGCCAAGACACCCCAGTCGTAGCCGCCCTGCTTCAGCGCCAGCGCGGTCAGCGGGATATTGTCGAACACCGATGAAATGAAACCGAGACCGAACGCCGACTGCCACGACGCCGGCGGCAGCTTTTCCACCGGCATCAGTGACGCGCACAGCACCAGCGACAGCAGGAAGATGCTGCCCTTGAACGCTTCCGGCACCAAATCCCACTGCGGCCTGCGCAGCGGCACGCAGAGCAGAATGGCCCCCCACACCGCGACGCCGATGAACGGGAACGCATTGGAGAGATGATTGAAGCGCAGGTTGACCGTGACATTGGTGATGATGGCCACCATCAGGATGAAGGCAACGATGCCGAGCCGCACCCAGTCGACCGGCGAGTGGCGCCCCTCGTTTTTGATGATCGGCGAATACCGCTGCTGCTGCAACGCCGCCGGAATGCCGAACACCACCAGCGCCGTGAACGCCGCCACATAGGCATGCAGCACATCGCGCGGATCAACCCCGTCCAGCCACATCATGGTGGTCGTGGTATCACCGACCACGCTGCCGGATCCTCCGGCATTGGAGGCGGCCACGATGGCGGCCAGATAACCGATATGTACCCTGCGGCGGAACACGGTCGCCGCAATGGTGCCGCCGATCAGCGCCGCCGCGATGTTGTCGAGGAAGGCCGACAACACGAAGATCATCACGAGCAGGACAAAAGCGCCCTTCCAGTCATCCGGCAGGAATCGCGGCAGGACCTGCGGCACATGGCTTTTTTCAAAATGATTGGACAGCAGCGCGAAACCCACCAGCAACCCGAGCAGGTTGGTGAGGATCACCCATTCATGGAACAGATGGCTCAACAGGCCGGGCAGCCCGTCGCCGGTCCTGAAACCGGTAAAGCCGAGCTTGTAGAGCGTGATCAACGCCAGCCCGGCAAGCGCGACGCGCAGCGTGTGTTTGTGAAACAGCGCGACGCCGAGCAGCGTCAGCGCGAACAGCACGAAATCGACGGGGATGCCGAGCAGCGCCGGGTTGTCGGCTGCGACCGCGGGGCCGGAATGAAGCGCAAACAGAATACCGGCAAAGGCCAGTGCAGGCCGGGCCAGCCACCACTGTTGCATGCACTCTCCTTGCTTGAGCTTGGTTACGGCAGGATCGCATGCCGGGCGCACATCCGTAACCGGCGCAACCCGGCCTGCGGACCGGGGCCGGATCAGAACAGTCCGACCACCTTGCCGTCATCGGTCAAATCGATCTTCTCCGCCGAGGCGATTTTCGGCAGGCCGGGCATGGTCATGATATCGCCGCAGACCATCACCACGAACTCGGCGCCGGCCGACAGCCGCACTTCGCGGATGCTGACCATGTGCCCCGAGGGCGCGCCGCGCAGGCCGGGATCGGTGGAGAAGGAATACTGGGTCTTGGCCACGCACACCGGGTATTCGCCGTAACCGTCCTCCTGCAGTTTCTTGATCTGGCCGCGCACCTTGTTGTCGGCGGAGATGTCGGCCGCGCCGTAAATCTTGGTGGCGATGGTTTTCATCTTGTCCCACAGCGGCAGCTTCTCGTCGTAGACGAACTTGAACTGGTTCTCGCCCTGGTCGATCAGTTCAACAACCTTTTTCGCCACTTCGGTCGCACCCGCGCCGCCGTCGGCCCAGTGCCGCGCCAGCAGCACCGGCACATTGTGCGGCGCCATTTTCTTTTTCAGCAGCTCGATCTCGGCTTCGGTGTCGAAGGTGAAGTGGTTGATCGACACCACGCATTTCAGGCCGTAGTTCTCGCGCACGTTTTTGACATGACGCTCGAGGTTGGCCACGCCTTTTTCCAGCGCGGCGAGGTTTTCCTTGTTGAGCTCCTTGACGTCGACGCCGCCGTGGAACTTGAGGGCACGGATGGTCGCCACGATCACGCAGGCATCGGGCTTGAGTCCCGACTTGCGGCACTTGATGTCAACGAATTTTTCCGCGCCGAGGTCGGCGCCGAAGCCGGCTTCAGTCACCACATAATCGGCCAGTTTCAGCGCGGTCTGGGTGGCGATCACGGTGTTGCAGCCATGGGCGATGTTGGCGAAGGGGCCGCCGTGCACAAACGCCGCGTTGTTCTCCAGCGTCTGCACCAGATTCGGCGCCAGCGCGTCCTTCAACAGCACGGTCATCGCGCCGTGCACCTTCAGATCCTTCGCGCGCACCGGCTTCAGGTCGCGGGTATAGCCGACGACGATGTTGCCCAGCCGCGTTTTCAGGTCCTTCAGCGAAGTCGCGAGGCAGAAAATCGCCATCACTTCGGAGGCGACGACGATGTCGAAACCGTCCTGGCGCGGATAACCGTTGCCCGGGCCGCCCAGCGACACCGTGATGTCGCGCAGCGCGCGGTCGTTCATGTCCATCACCCGTTTCCAGGTGATGCGGCGCACATCGATGCCGAGTTCATTGCCGTGATGAATGTGGTTGTCCAGTGCCGCGGCCAGCAGGTTGTTGGCCAGTGCGATGGCGTTGAAGTCGCCGGTGAAATGGAGGTTGATGTCTTCCATCGGCACGATCTGCGCATAACCGCCGCCGGCAGCCCCCCCCTTCATGCCGAACACGGGGCCGAGTGAGGGTTCACGCAGGCAGATGATGGCTTTTTTGCCGATCTTGTTCAGCGCGTCGCCCAAGCCCACCGTGGTCGTGGTCTTGCCTTCGCCGGCCGGCGTCGGGCTGATGGCAGTGACCAGGATCAGCTTGCCGTTTTTCTTGTTTTTCAGACTGTCGACATACTCCAGCGACACCTTGGCCTTGGTGTGACCGTACGGCACCAGGTGTTCCTCGGGGATACCCAGCTTTTGCGCAATCTTGACGATGCGCTCCATTTTCGCCGCTTGGGCAATTTCAATATCCGACAGTGCCATGTTGTTCCTCTCCTGGTCGTGACCTGATGAACGCCCGCGGAACGGGCTGTATTTTTGCCTGCTGTTTAGATCTGCTGCTGTTATGTCGTTGTTAAGCTTTTTCGAGTTGCGCGAGTACTTGTCCGCCGCCGTAGCTGGAGCGTGGTGTCAGTTCACCACCCTTCATCACTTTCACCGCGCAATACTTGAACTCGGGAATCTTGCCGACTGGATCGAGCGCGGCATTGGTCAACAGGTTCACCGCCGCTTCGTAAAAACAGAAAGGGATGAACACCGCGCCGCGCGGCGTGCCGTCATCGGGGCGCGCATACAGCGAAATGATGCCGCGCCGCGATTCCACGGTGATCACGTCGCCGCCTTTGGCGCCGATCTGGTCGAGATCCAGCGGATGCATGGACACCGTCGGTTCGGGCTCGATCGCATCGAGCACGCCGGCGCGGCGCGTCATCGCACCGGTATGCCAGTGTTCGAGCTGACGGCCGGTGATCAACACAAACGGAAATTCGCGGTCCGGACGTTCGTTGGCGGGGATGACACCGGCCGGTACAAACTTCGCCCGCCCCGTGGCGGTCGGAAATTTATCAATAAAAACAATGGGTTGCCCTGGATCACCTTCCGCTTCGCAGGGGTAGGTGACACAGCTCTCGGCCTCCAGCCGCTCCCAGGTGATGCCGGCGATGGAGTTCATGGCGCGGCGCATCTCGTTGAACACGTCTTTCGGACCGCTGTAATTCCAATCAAGTCCGAGGCGACGCGCCAGCTCCTGGATGATCCACAGGTCGGGTTTCGCGTCCCCCGGCGCGTCCAGCGCCTTGCGCCCCAGCTGCACCATGCGGTCGGTGTTGGTCACCGTGCCGTCTTTTTCCGGCCATGCCGTCGCCGGGAAAATCACGTCGGCGTAATAACAGGTTTCGGTGAGGAAAATTTCCTGCACCACCAGGCAGTCAAGTTTGGCCAGCGCCTCGCGTGCATGGTGCGCGTCGGGATCCGACATCGCCGGGTTTTCGCCCATCACGTACATGCCGCGGATCTCGCCCTGCAGCGTGGCGTGGATGATTTCCACCACCGTCAGGCCGGGTTGGGGATCGAGCTTCATGCCCCACAGTTTTTCAAAACGCGCCAGCGCCTGCGGATTGTCGACGCGCTGGTAATCCGGGAACACCATCGGAATCAGGCCGGAGTCGGAAGCGCCCTGCACGTTGTTCTGGCCACGCAGCGGATGCAGTCCCGTGCCGGGACGGCCGATCTGGCCGGTCATCAGGCACAGCGCGATCAGGCAGCGGGCATTGTCGGTGCCGTGGATGTGCTGCGAAATGCCCATGCCCCAGAGGATCATCGAAGCCTTGGAACTTGCGTAAACCCGCGCCACTTCGCGGATGGTTTCGGCGGGAATGCCGCACACCGGCGCCATCGCTTCCGGGCTGTAACCCTCGACGTTTTTCTTCAGGTCCTCGTAACCGATGGTGCGCGACTTGATAAAGTCCTCGTCGACCAGGCCTTCGTGGACGATGACATGCATCATCGCGTTCAACAGCGCGACATCGGTGTCGGCCTTGAACTGCAGCGAGTACGCGGCATGGCGCGACAATTCCGAACGCCGCGGGTCGGCATAAATCAGCTTGGCGCCCTTTTTCACCGCGTTCTTGATCCAGGTCGCCGCCACCGGATGGTTGGAAATCGGATTGGCACCGATCAGGAAAATGACTTCGGCGTTGCTCACATCGCTGACCTGGTTCGACACCGCGCCGGAGTTCACCGCTTCCATCAGCGCGGCGACGCTCGAGGCATGGCAGAGGCGCGTGCAATGGTCGACATTGTTGGAGCCGAAACCGGTGCGCACCAGTTTCTGGAACAGATAGGCTTCCTCGTTGGTCCCTTTCGCCGAACCGAAACCGGCCAGCGCCTTTTTGCCGCTCTGGTCACGGATCGCGCGCAGCTTGCCGGCAGCGAGGTCCAGCGCCTCTTCCCAGCTCGCCTCGCGGAAATATTCCAGCGGATTCGCCGGGTCCATCGTGAAGTCGGCGTGTTTGGGCGCGCCCGGCTTGCGGATCAGCGGCTTGGTCAGGCGCTGCTTGTGGTGCACATAGTCAAAACCGTAACGACCCTTGACGCAGAGGCGCCCGTGGTTGGACGGGCCGTCGCGGCCGTCCACCGAAATGATCCTGTTGTCCTTGATGTTGTAGGTCAGCTGGCAGCCGACGCCGCAGTAAGGACACACCGAATGCACCTGCTTGTCGGGCTTGACCAGCCCCGCTTCGCGCGCCGGCATCAGCGCGCCGGTCGGGCAGGCCTGCACGCATTCGCCGCAGGCGACACAGGTCGACTCCCCCATCGGGTCGCCGAGATCGAACACGATGGACGAATGTTCGCCGCGGAAAGCGTAACCGATGACATCGTTGACCTGCTCTTCGCGGCAGGCGCGCACGCAGCGCGTGCACTGGATGCAGGAATCGAGATTGACCGCGATGCCGTAATGCGACACATCGGCCTGCGGCTGGTGGCGTGCCTTGAACCGCGGCTTGCCGACCTTGAGTTTGGTCACCCACTGGTCGAGCTCGGAATTGCGCGTGTGGCGCTGCTCCGGCATGTCGGAGAGCAGCAGCTCCATGACCATTTTCTGCGCCGCCAGCGCGCGCGCATTGTCGGTGCTGACTTCCATGCCCGGCGCCGGCTTGCGGCAGCAGGACGCCGCCAGCACCCGCTCACCCTTGACCTCGACCACGCAGGCACGGCAGTTGCCGTCGGGCCGCATGCCCTCCTTGTAACAGAGGTGCGGAATCTCGACGCCATGGCGCTTCGCCGTCTGAATGATGGTCTCGGACGCATAAGCCACCACGTCCTTGCCGTTCAGCTTGAACTCGACCGGCATTGCCGCCAGTTCTTCCTTGCTAGTTGCCGTCATCGCTCGCTCCTGGTGAACGAGTGAACGGGTGAGCGCGCTGCGCGCTCGTGAACAGGTCAAACCGTCGCAGAGGAAGTGGCTTTTTCTCGTTCACCCGTTCACCTGTTCACTCGTTCACTGCACTTCTTTGGGAAAATACTTGATTACCGTACGAATCGGATTGGGCGCAGCCTGCCCCAGCCCGCAGATCGAGGCATCGGCCATCGCCGCCGACAGCTCTTCGAGCAAACCCTGATCCCAGTTCGGCGACTCCATCAGCTGCAGCGCCTTCGCCGTGCCGACGCGGCAGGGTGTGCACTGGCCGCAAGATTCCTCGGCGAAAAACTTCATCACATTGCTGGCCGCAGTACGGGCACGATCCTGATCGGAAAAAATGATCACTGCCGCGGAACCGATGAAACAACCATAGGGATGCAGCGTGTCGAAATCCAGCGGCACGTCGCCCAGCGACGCCGGCAGGATGCCGCCGGAGGCGCCGCCCGGCAGGTAACCGTAGAACGCGTGTCCCGGCAACATGCCGCCGCAATATTCGGTGATCAGTTCTTTCACCGTGATGCCTGCCGGCGCGAGATGCACGCCGGGCTTCTGCACACGACCCGACACCGAAAACGAACGCAGGCCCTTGCGGCCGTGGCGGCCGTGGCCGGCGAACCAGTCGGCGCCCCTTTCCAGGATGTCGCGCACCCAGTACAGGGTTTCCATGTTGTGTTCGAGCGTCGGATATCCGAACAATCCGACCTGCGCCACATAGGGCGGACGCAGCCGCGGCATGCCGCGTTTGCCTTCGATCGATTCGATCATCGCGGATTCTTCGCCGCAGATGTAGGCGCCGGCGCCGCGGCGCAGGAATATCGGCGGCAGCGGGCAGGGCGGATCGGCCTGCAATGCCTTGATCTCTTTTTCAAGGATCGCGCGCACCCCGGCATATTCGTCGCGCAGGTAGATATAGACCTCGGACACCTGCACGGTCCAGGCCGCGATCAGCATGCCCTCGAGAAAACGGTGCGGGTCGGTTTCGAGGTAATGACGATCCTTGAAGGTGCCGGGTTCGCCCTCGTCGATGTTGACTGCCATCAGCCGCGGGCCTTTTTCGCCGCGCACGATGCGCCATTTGCGCCCCGCCGGGAACCCTGCGCCGCCCAGGCCGCGCAGCCCCGAGTTTTCCATGGTCTTGATCAGGGTTTCGGCATCGCGTTTGCCGGCCAGGCATTGCGCCGGAATGACATAACCGCCCTGCTTGCGATATTCGGCATAGGTTATGTACTTGCCGACGGCGCATTGGGTCTTTTTCGCGGCGACCAGCGGTTTGACCTTGTCCACGGTGGCCTGCGCCACCGGATTCTGGCCAACCACCGCGACCGGCGCCTGCTCGCAGCGACCGACGCAGGGCGCCGGGATCACGCGCACACCGTCGCCCAGCGCTTTTTTCAAACCGTTCATCAGCGCACCCGCGCCCGAGAGTTCGCAGGACAGTGAGTCGCAGACACGCACCGTCAATGCCGGCGGCGCCTTGTCGCCCTCCTTGACCACGTCAAAGTGATGATAGAAGGTGGCGACTTCGTAGACTTCGGTCATCGCCAGCTTCATTTCACGCGCCAGCGCGACGATGTGTGCGGCGGCAATGTGGCCGTAATGATCCTGGATGCGATGCAGGTTTTCGATCAGCAGGTCACGGCGCCGCGGATCGGCGCCGCTTTCGCGCTGTGCTTGAGTCAGCAGTGCCTGTACTTCCGCCAGCGCGCGTGCATCGACCGTGCGGCCTTTGCCGGCCCCGCGGGCACGTTTGCCGCGCTTCAAACTGCCTCCTTCCAAGATACCCCTCCTCATGCCGTACGCCTCAAGCGAGCCGGCCGGAAACATTCAAGTGTCAAAGCGAAACATCAGAACCTGCAGGCGACGGCTGCGCGTAAATCAGTATTCCTGAGCAATTTCGGTACCCGCAGCGGCCCTTCCGGTTTACTTCTTCAAAACCGACTTGAGCAGTTTGCCCATTTCGGCGGGATTTTTTGTCGTCCTGATGCCGCACTCTTCCATTACCGCGAGCTTCTCTTCCGCAGTGCCCTTGCCGCCGGAAATGATCGCGCCGGCATGGCCCATGCGTTTGCCCGGCGGCGCCGTGACGCCGGCAATGAATCCGACCACCGGTTTTTTCATGTTGGCCTTGACCCAGCGCGCGCACTCTTCCTCGTTCGAGCCGCCGATCTCGCCGACCATGATCACCGCCTCGGTCTGCGGGTCATCGTTGAACATTTTCATGATATCGATGTGTTTCAGGCCGTTGACCGGATCGCCGCCGATGCCAACGCAGGACGACTGGCCGAGACCGATTTCCATCAGCTGACCGACGGCTTCATAGGTCAGCGTGCCGGAACGCGACACCACGCCGATCGGGCCCTTTTTGTGGATATGGCCGGGCATGATGCCGATCTTGATTTCGTCGGGCGTGATCACGCCGGGGCAGTTCGGTCCGATCAGCAGCGTTTTGCTTTTGTTCTGCTCCATCTTGTATTTGAGACGGATCATGTCGCGTACCGGTATGCCTTCGGTGATGCAGATCACCAGTTCCAGCTGCGCATCCACCGCTTCCTCGATTGCCGCGGCGGCATAGGGCGGCGGCACATAGATCACCGAAACATTGGCGCCCGTCGCATCCTTCGCTTCGCGCACCGAATTGAAAATGGGGATGCCCTCGTAACTCTGGCCGCCCTTTTTCGGCGTCACGCCGGCGACATAACAGTTCCTGCCGTTGGCGTATTCCTTGCCGGTCTTGGTGTGGAACTGGCCGGTCTTGCCGGTAATGCCCTGGGTCATCACCCGGCTGTCCTTGTTAATCAGAATCGACATCAGTGTTTCCCCTTCGCCGCGGCAACCACCTTCTGCGCGGCATCAGCCATGTTGTTTGCGGAAATGATCGGCAGTCCGGATTCGGCAAGGATTTTCTTGCCGAGGTCGACGTTGGTGCCTTCGAGGCGCACCACCAGCGGCACGCTGAGGCTGACCTGCCGCGCCGCGGCCACCACGCCCTGCGCAATCACGTCGCATTTCATGATGCCGCCGAAAATGTTGACCAGGATCGCGCGCAGCTCGGGATTGCGCAGCATGATCTTGAACGCCTCGGTGACCTTCTCCGCGGTGGCGCTGCCGCCGACGTCGAGGAAGTTGGCCGGGCTGCCGCCGTAGAGCTTGATGATGTCCATCGACGCCATTGCGAGGCCGGCGCCGTTGACCAGGCAGCCGATGTTGCCGTCGAGCTGGATGTAATTGAGATCATGTTTGGAAGCCTCGACTTCCGCCGGATCCTCTTCATCGAGGTCGCGCAGCGCAACCAGGTCGGGGTGGCGGAACAGCGCGTTGCCGTCGAAATCGATCTTGGCATCCAGCGCAATCACCTTGCCGTCGCCGGTGAGAATCAGCGGATTGATTTCGGCCAGCGAGGCATCGTTTTCGTCGAAGGCCTTGTATAAGGCCTGCAGCAGCGCCCGTGCCTGCGGCACTGACGCTGCCGGCACACCGATCTTGCGCGCCACGTCATCAGCGTCGGCATCGCTCAGCCCTTTCACCGGATCGATCGCGACCTTGTGGATTTTCTCCGGGGTGTGCGCGGCCACTTCCTCGATGTCCATGCCGCCTTCGCTCGAAGCCATCAGCACCACGCGCTGCGTGCCGCGGTCGATCACCATGCCGACATAGAGTTCCTTCTTGATGTCTGCCCCTTCCTCGATCAGCAGCCGCCGCACCTTCTGCCCTTCTGGCCCGGTCTGATGCGTCTTCAGCTGCATGCCGAGAATGCTGCTTGCATGGGCTTTCACTTCTGCCGGCGACTTGGCGACCTTGACGCCGCCGCCCTTGCCGCGACCGCCGGCATGGATCTGCGCCTTGACGACCCACACGCTGCCGCCGAGCTTGGCGGCGGCGCTGACGGCTTCATCGACGCTGAAACAGGGAATGCCGCGCGGCGTCGGTACGCCGTATTTGCGCAGCAGTTCTTTGGCCTGATACTCGTGAATTTTCATTGTTCTGTTCCGCGTGAAATGCGCTCGTTAAAAAGAGCGTCCCGGTTCCGCAGGGACGCCAAATTTATTACAGCGGCTGCGACACCAGCCTTGACCGCAGTCAATAAACCCGCGATTGCGCAAACCGCAGGTTCGGCGAATGCCGCATACAGGTTGTAATCGGGGGTGAACTCGGCACATGACCCTCGCGCCAAGGGCACTAACTCCGGAAATTTTGCCGCGTTTTGCTGGATTTTTACTGCGCATCGAGTATACCAAAGCACTCTGCGGGCTTCGCGTTGCAGCCCCCTGCCCCGGCCATGTGCCTGACTGGTCGATGCTGCTGCAACAAGCACCGTGGCCCGCCCTGGCGCCACGGTTCCCGGTCGCCGCCCCTGATCCGGTGGATTCAGGTTCGGCACAGCTTCACTTGATGGAAAATACAGCGGCATCAGCTGATTTTCGTTAATATGTTGCGTCGCCGCATCGACAGCACAAAAAAAAGCGCAACCCCGGAGGGTTGCGCTGAAGTTCCACCAAAGGAGGAGGTTTTGGAGGATGTGTGCCGATGTCTGTAAAGACACCCAACACGGTTCCCATTCTGCCACGGCCAAGTTCGCGGTCAAGCGATTTTTGTTGCTTCGCAATATAAATTTTATTGTCGAACGAATGAGAATAACTAAACCGGAAAGGGCTGCGGCGTCTCGTCTGTGACCTGTTTCACGAAATACCCCCCAGCGGCAAAGACCGGGCGCACTTGCGCCGCGTCTGCGGCTGAGCGATAAACAAAGCGCCGTCGCGCCGGGCGCGCACCGCGAATCCCCCCCCTCCCGACACACCCGGAGAAAACCTGGCATGAGCCGTACGCTGATGATGTTCACTGGCGACATCAACCTGATGAATGTCGCCGATCCCGCGCTGCCCTTCGCGCGTGTTGCCGACACGCTGCACAGCGCTGACGTGTTGTTCGGCAATCTGGAATGCTGCCTGTATCAGCCCTCCGCCGAAGTATCGGTGACCGACGAAGGTTTTTATGCGGCACCCGCCGCCGGTCAGGCGCTCAAGCTCGCCGGTTATCATGCCATCGGCAACGCCAACAACGTCAACTACGGCGCCGAAGCCATCAAGTCTTCGTTGCGTGAGCTGGAAAAACTCGGCATCCCCGGCACCGGCACCGGTCTCAACCGCGCTGAGGCGCGCAAACCGGTGATCATCACCCGCAACGGCCTGCGTTACGGCTTCGTGCAGCGCACCTCCGTCTACTGGCCGACCAACCATGAAGCGGGTGAACATTCGCCCGGCGTTGCCGCACTGCGCGGCCACACCGCCTACCAGCTGCCATTGCACAAGACGCGCCAGGACATTCCGCCGGCCAACCGCCCCGGTGTGCCGCCGGTGATCGTGACCTGGGCCGATCCGGAATACCTGGTTGAATACATCGCGGAAATCGCAACGCTGCGCAAGGAGGTCGATGTGCTGGTGGCTTCACAGCACTGGGGCTTCAAGGAGGACGTGCTGGATTACATGACCGAAATTGCCCACGCCGTGATCGACGCCGGCGCCGACATCGTCATCGGCCACGGCCCGCACTATGCGCTGCCGGTGGAAATCTACAAGGGCAAACCGGTGTTCTACGGCCTCGGCAGTTTTTCCTTCCACACCGGACACGGCGGCAAAAAACACGGCGACTGGGTGGGCATGCTCGCCCGTGTCACGCTGAACGGCCGGGTCTGCGAAAACGCCTCATTCGAATTCGTCCGTCACAACGAGCGCAACGAAACGGTGATCTGCGATCTGGCGCATGAACAGGCAACGCTGCAAGCTTTGCGCCTACGCAGCGCGCCCTTCAAGACCGCGATCAAAATCGACGGCAACCATGCCGTGTTTCACGCCGCCTGAAATATAAATTATTGATTTTATTGATGTTTTAATGCCGCCTACGGCCCCTCATCGGCCGGGGTGCGCAGCTTGCGCTGCGGGTAGACCTTGGCCGGATGTTTTTTCAGCGCTTCCTCATCGACATCGATGCCCAGTCCGGGCGCGGTCGGCAGATCGATATAGCCGTTTTTCGGTTTCAGTTGGTTCGGCGAAATCTTGTCGCAGAAATCGACGAAGGGCAGGAAGTATTCAGTGATGATGAAGTTGGGCATGGTCGCCGATGCATGCACCGTTGACGCCAGCGCCACCAGCGTCGAGTTGTAATTGTGCGGTGACATGGCGACCAGGAAGGACTCGGCCATCGCGGCGATTTCCTTCAGTTCCAGTATGCCGCCAACGCAGGCGACATCGGGATTGAGGATGTCGGCCGAGCGTTTTTCCAGCAGCGGCCTGAATCCGGTCTTGGTGTAGGTCGCCTCGCCGATCACCACCGGCACGCCGATCTCGCGGCGGATCTGCGCGAGTTCATCGGGGAATTCCGCCTGGCAGGATTCTTCCATCCAGTACAGGTCGAATTCGGCCAATTGTTTGTCGAGGCGAATGGCGTGCATCGGCGCGAGACGCCGGTGCTGTTCAATCAACAGATCGACATCGGGACCGACCGCGTCGCGGATCGCCTTCACCACGCTGATCGCGCGTTTCTCGT
This sequence comes from Burkholderiales bacterium, assembly GCA_019749945.1. Taxonomy (GTDB): domain Bacteria; phylum Pseudomonadota; class Gammaproteobacteria; order Burkholderiales; family SG8-41. The sequence goes on along the minus strand of JAIEPF010000016.1, from coordinate 75,491 downwards.
GTTCCTTGGGTATCCAGGTGCGCCACGGCGAGGGCAGTGGATCGAATTTCATCGCGGTGAAACCCTGCTTCACCACTTTTTCCGCGGCACGCGCGTAATCCGCGGGTTCTTTCATGCCGTAACTCCAGCCGTTGGCATAGACGCGGATTTTTTCGCGGTATTTGCCGCCGAGCAGGTTGTACACCGGCTGCTGGGTCGCCTTGCCGACGATGTCCCACAGCGCCTGCTCGATGCCGCTGATCGCGCAGAACAGTTCCACCGAACCGCGGCGCGCCGCGTAATCGTCGAAGGCAAACTGGGTGAAATGTTTGATGTCGAAGGGGCTGCGCCCGACGAGATAGGGGCCCAGCGCGTTGAGCTGCGCCATCACCGCGGTGTCGCGGTCGTACTGCGAATAGGCTTCGCCCCAGCCGTGGATGCCGGCATCGGTTTCGACTTTGACAAAAATGAGATTTTTGCGCCAGCCCGGATGTACGGCGTAGCTTTTGACGGCGGTGATTTTCATGGCGGCTGCCCTTGGTGAACGGATCAAAATGAAGGGCCTGAATCTATGCGCCCGGCATTCGCAGTGTCAAGAACGCCCGCAACGGGTCCAACATGCGACCGCGCAGCGCGGGTATTACAGCGTGCGCGGCCGCAGATTCAGCAACTGACCGATGCGTTCCGAGCTTTTCAGGCCGCTGCCGGTCAGCACCACGATGGTTTCTTCATCGCGGCGGATCGCGCCGGAGTCGAGTAGCTGCGTCAGGCCTGCGGCCGCCGCGGCACAGGTCGGTTCCACATAAAAGCCCATGCCGGCAAGTCCGCACAGCGCATCGACAATTTCCGTTTCACTGACTGCAGCGATGGCGCCATCCGAGCTGCGCACGGCGCGCAGCACTTCACGCAGTCGCGTCGGTTGCGATGAAGCTATGCCCTCGGCCACGGTCGGCGTCACCGTGACCGGCACCGGCGACTCACTGCCGGCCCGCCAGGCGGCATGGCAGGGCGCGCAATTCGCCGCCTGCACGCCGAAAATGCGCGGGCGTTTTTTGATCTCGCCGTTGCGCAGCAGTTCGTCGAAACCGCGATCGAGACCCAGCACGTTGCTGCCGTAACCCAGCGGCGTGACCACATTGTCCGGCGCACGAAAACCCAGCGATTCCCACAATTCGTAGGCCAGCGTCTTGGTGCCCTCGATGAAAAAGGGCTGCCAGTTGTGGCTGGCATAAAAAATTTCGCTGCTCATGCACAGCGCGGCATCGGCCACGTTCTGGCGCGTGCCCGGCACCGTCACCACATCCGCGCCGCAGGCGGCGATCTGCGCGATTTTCGGATACGACGCCGTTTCCGGGACGAGGATGCAGCAACGCATGCCCGCCGCCGCAGCGTAGGCCGACAACGACGCACCGGCATTGCCCGATGAATCCTCCAGCACATGATCGATGCCGCGGCTTTTCAGGTAGCTGACCATCACCGTCATGCCGCGATCCTTGAACGAACCGGTGGGCATCATGAATTCGAGCTTGAAACGCACCGCTACGCCATGCCAGGTGCGGCTGAGCAGCGGCGTGCCGCCTTCGCCCAGCGACACCGCACTCTGCCGGTCCACATCGATAGCCCGCGCATAACGCCACACCGAGCGGTCGTCCGCCTGGATCGCATCGCGCGTCATGCCCGGCCCGGGCGCGAGATTGAGGTAAGCGCCTTGGTCACCGCACCATCTCGCGGCCTTGGACGGGTAGTGGGTGCCGTTTTGTGAATCTATGTAGTCCATTGATTTTATTGATAAACCTTTACTGCTGCGGGAGGCGTCTGTAAGGTAAGTACTAACTTCCCTGTCCGCCTGACGTCGTTAACAAAAAAGAAGGCAGGCGCATTGCGCCTGCCTTGCTGATTGTAACGCGCCGCCGAAACCGGCGGCGACGGTACTACACGGTTACTTCGCCGGTGCCGGCGCTGCTTCGGCTTTCGGCGCTTTTTTCGGCGCGTCGGCTTTGGCTTTTTTCGGCTTGTCGGACTTGGCTTTGGCTTTTTTCGGCGCATCCGACTTGGCTTTCGCTTTTTTCGGTGCATCCGCCTTGGCAGCAGGCGCGGCCGGCGTTGCCGGGGTCGCTTTCGCTGCGTCAGCCTTGGCCGGCGCTGCCGGGGTCGCCGGCGTTGCTTTTGCCGGGGCTGCCGGAGTCGCCGGCGCGGTCTGGGCAACAGCATTGAAGGTTACCGCGGCAAAGGCGGTGGCAAGCAGGGTGGTCAGCAGTTTGTTCATGATTTCTCCAGTTTCTTGAATTTGTAGTTCGCGTTGTTGCGCGATTCGTCCCGAACTTTTCGGGTCGTATGCCCATAACGCCTGTAGCGCATCCCGGTTGACGGAGCGGCGCCATCGCGGTGTTAACATCGCAGGAATGTCGTCAAATCACGACGATCCGGAGGAAATTCAACATGAAACTGGGACTTCAGGGCAAACACGCGTTGATCACCGGCGGCTCCCGCGGCATCGGTCTGGGTGCCGCACAAGTGCTGGCCGGCGAAGGATGCCATTTGCATCTCGCCGCCCGCAGTGCTGCTGATCTGGAAACGGCAAAAGCCGGCATCCTGCGCGACCACCAGGTTGAGATCAGCTGCCACGCCGTGGATCTGTCGAATGGCGCAAATGCCGCGGTGCTGGCGCGGGAATGCGGCGATGTCGACTTTCTGGTCAACAATGCCGGCGCCATTCCGCAGGGCACTCTGGATACGCTGGACGATGCGACGTGGAAACAATCCTGGGACCTCAAGGTCTTCGGCTTCATCGACATCACCCGCGAAATTTACAAACGCATGCGTGAGCGGCGCAGCGGTGTCATTGTCAACGTGATCGGCGCCGCCGGCGAACGGCCGGTCGCCAGTTACATCGCCGGCAGCATGGGCAATGCCGCGCTGATGGCGATGACCCGCGCGCTCGGCGCTGAAAGCCCCGAATTCGGCGTGCGCGTGGTCGGCATCAATCCCGGCGGCACCGCCACCGACCGCGCGGTAAAACGGCTGCGCGAACGCGCGGCCAGGGAACTGGGCAACGCCGAGCGCTGGCCGGAACTGGTCAGCAAATCGCCGTTCGGCCGCATGGCCACCGTGGAGGAAATCGGCGCCCTGGTCGCTTTTCTCTGCTCACCGCTGTCGGGTTACACCACCGGCACCATCATCACGGTGGATGGCGGCGCGAGCAGCCGCCGCGCCTGAGCCGCCGGCTTCGGTTTTTTATTTGGCCTGCGCGGCAGGCGCCGCGTCCCCCAGGGGGACTTGCTTCGCGGCGCCCCCCCTAGGGGACTTGCTTCGCGGCGCGCTGGGTGGCATCGACGGCGTTGACCGCCTGATCATAGGCTTTCTGCGTCGCGGCCAGTCTGTTGCGTGCGGCATCCCATGCTTTTTGCGCGGCATCCAGCTCACGCTTGCGCAAGTCGGCCTGCTGCTGGGCGGCCGTGTGTGCGTCGCGCAGGTTCAGCACATCCTGCTCCGCCAGTTTTGCGTCATGGCGCGCCTGCTGCAGTTCGCGCCAGGCAACACCGGCGCGGTACTGGCCCTGCTGCAGCGCGTTACCCCGCTCCTCCACGGGGACCTGTGCCTGCACCCCGCCCGCCACGCACAGTACGGCGGCAAATATCCATCGTTTCATGTTGATGCCCCCATGCCTGTTGTATCGAGGTTTAATGCCGCCGGCATCACGACGCCGCACGGATCCCGGCCCACCATGCAGCAGCTTCGCGTTGCGTCCACGGATGTACGATGGCCAGCGCCTCCAGCGCCGCCAGTATGACCACGATGTCGTGCGGGCGTTCGCCGCGTTCCTTGGCCAGGCAGCGCGTGATCAGTTCGCCGAGGCGCGGCGGCAGCTGCGGCGCGAAATCGCCGATTGCCGGCACTGGCGCATGCAGGATCTGGTAAGTGAGGTCATGTTCTCCGGCAGCTTCGTACGGCGGCCGGCCGGTCAGCAGGTGAAATGCCGTCGCGCCGACCGCATAGATGTCGGAGCGGTTATCCGCGTCGGCTGGGTTGCGCACGCGTTCCGGCGCCATGTACACCGGGGTGCCGACGACGCGCTGAAACTGGGTGATGTTGCGCGATTGCGGCGTTGTCAGATCCTTGACCAGGCCGAAATCGAGTATCTTGACCACATCAAATTCGCCGCCACGCTGGCACAGCATCAGGTTATGCGGCTTGATATCGCGATGAATCAGGCCGCGGCCATGCGCCTCGCGCAGCGCAGCGCAGGTCTGGCGCAAGACGTGGATCACCCGCGCCACCGGCAGCGGTCCCCAGGCAAGCACGATCTCGTCAAGAGACTGTCCTTCCAGATACTCCATCACATAATAAAAAACGCCTTCCGGCGTGCGTCCGTAGTCGTAAATGCTGATCGTGTTCGGATGTACCAGCTGGCTGGCCAGGCGCGCCTCGCGCTCGAACCGTCCGATCATCTCGTCGGTGGCCAGATGGGGTTTCAGCAGTTTGATCGCGGTCGGCCGTTTGAGCAGGGCATGCCGCGCGAGATAAACCGTACCCATCGCACCTTCGCCGAGCTGCCGCTCCAGCTGGTACTGGCCGATAACGCGGGCGTCGCCCGCGGCCAGACGCAGCCGGCGCACATTCCACATCGAGCCCAGCACCGCGAGGACCGCGAGGCCGACCAGGGCGCCGAGCAGGCCAAAGGCGAAATTGAGATAACGCAGCGGCGCGTAAGCCTCGTCGCGCGACATTTCGACGGCCACCGCAAAGTCGTAATCGGCGAGCCAGCGCCAGGCGCCGATCACTTCGCTGCCGCGATAATTGCGATAGGGTTCCAGGATCACCCCGCGCTGTTCCGCCGGATCCGTTTTGCCGCGGGCCGCCCCGGCCAGCGCCGCCAGCCGCGTCAGCGGCGCAGCCGCCCAGTCGGCCGGCAGCTTGTGGCCTTTGGCAAACGCCCCGCCGGGATCGCGGATCTGCACCTGCAGCGCGCCGTTGCCGGCGGCTGGCGGCAAGGCGCCGGCCGCGCGCAGTTCAGTCGCGTAACGGCTGTCCGACAACATCAGGCCATCCGCGGTCAGCGCATAAATCTCGCCGGTGACGCCCGGGCTCGCCGCACCGAGTATTCCGGTGAACCGGCTGTCGGCATAACGCGCAAAACCGAGGCCGGCAACGGCTTCGCCATTCGCATCAAAAACCGGGCTCTTGAACCAGACCATCGGCCGCGCAAATACCGCACTGGGTTCACCCTCGATGCGATCACGTTCGCGATAGGGACGGACAAAACGCGTGGATCCGCCGAGCACATCACGCACGGCCGCCAGATACTCGCCGGGACTGATGCGGCGGCCGAAATACTCGGTCGCCGATGAGGCCATGACCACACCCTGCCGGTCGATGACGTTGTAGGCCGCGGCACCCGATTCCTTGAGTGCCGGTGCCAGCGCCGCCGCGAGATTGGCGCGGGCCTTTTCCGGCGCGGCGCGGGTGGACAGCGCCACGGTGGCGGCACGGATGCGCGGATCGGCGGCCCAATGCCGGACTTCGTCTTTGCGGTCTTCTATCCACAAACCCAGGGCCTGCACTTCGGCATCGAGCACCGCGGCAAGTCCCGCCGCACGCAGGTCGCGCAGCGACTGCTCAATGCCGGAGTAAGCCCAGGCGCCGAGCGCAATCAGGCTGAATGCCACCACCAGCGCGATGGCATTAACCCGCGCATTGGCGGCAATCAGCCGCAGCGCCAGCCGGTTGACAGCATCACTGTCAGCCGCGGGCGCCGCGGCGATTGCGTTTTGGGCTGGGGCGGGCGCATGTTCAAGCATGCGGCCATCATACCGCTGCGCCCGTGTGAAGGGGATTCGGGCCTGTTGAGAGGACCTAGGGCAGCAGCACCGTGGAACCGGTGGTCTTGCGCGCCTCAAGATCGCGATGCGCCTGCGCCGCTTCGCGCAGCGGATAACGCTGGTTGATGGTGATCTTCACCGCGCCCTTTTTGACCACGGCAAACAGCTCGCGGGTTGCGGCGAGCAGGTCTTCGCGCGTCGCCGTGTAATTGCCCAGCGTCGGCCGCGTCAGGAACAGCGAACCCTTCTGCGCGAGTATGCCGATGTTGACCGGCGCCACGGCACCCGAAGCGTTGCCGAAACTCGCCATCAGACCCAGCGGCGCCAGGCAGTCCAGCGATTCGACGAAGGTGTCCTTGCCGATGCCGTCGTACACCACCGGCACGCCGCGACCCTTGGTGATCGCCTTGACGCGTTCGGACAGTTTTTCACGCGACATCACCACCACATGTTTGCAGCCGGCTTTTTTGGCGAGCGCGACTTTTTCGTCGCTGCCGACGGTGCCGATCACGGTGGCGCCCAGGTGTTTCGCCCACTGGCAGAGGATCTGGCCGACGCCGCCCGCCGCGGCATGGACAACGATGGTGTCGCCCTTTTTCACGCGGTAAGTGCGCCGGCACAGATACCAGGCGGTCATGCCCTTCAGCATCATCGCCGCCGCCGTTTCATCCTTGATGCCGGCGGGAATTTTCACCAGCCGCGCCACCGGACGGATCAGCACTTCGGCATAAGCCCCGATCGGCTGCGCGTAGGCGACGCGGTCACCGACCTTGAACTCCCTGACCTTCGGCCCGACCGCTTCGACCACGCCCGCGCCCTCGGAGCCCAGCACCAGCGGCAAGGGCATCGGATAGAGGCCGGAACGATGATAGGTATCGATGTAATTGAGCCCGATCGCGGTGTTGCGGACGCGGACTTCACCGGGGCCGGGATCACCGACAGTGATTTCCTCCCAGCGCATCTGCTCCGGACCACCGTTCTGATGTATGCGTATGACGTGCGGCATTTGAGTCTCCAGAAAAAAGGACGGCGCCCGCGCCGCCCGGCCAGATTTATTCGTCCTTGATGCCCGCGTCGCGGACAACCTTTGACCACTTGGTCGTTTCAGCCTTGATGAACTTGCCGTAATTCACAGAGTTCATGTACGCAACCTCGGCACCCTGGGTATCGAACTTCTTCTGCATGTCCGGCGTGTTCACCACTTTTGCGACAGCGGCTTCCAGTGTGCGCACGATCGCGGGCGACACGCCGGCGGGCGCAAGGATGCCCCACCAGTTGTTCGCCTCGTAGCCGGGAACGGTTTCCGCGACCGTCGGCGTGTTGGGAAACGCGCTGTTGCGCTTGGCGCTGCCGACGGCGAGCAGGCGCAGCCGGTTGCTCTGGATGTGCGGCACGAGTTGCAGCAACGAACCCATGGTGATCTGGGTGTTGCCGGCGATCACGTCGGCCATCGCCGGACCGCCGCCCTTGAACGGGATGTGAACAATATTGATCTTGGCCTGCAGCTTCAGCAGTTCCGTGCTGAGGTGCTGGAAGCTGCCGATGCCGGCGGTCGCATAGTTCAGCGAACCCGGCTTGGCCTTCGCCATGTCGATCAGCTCCTTGGTCGTCTTCGCCGCCATCTTCGGGTTCACCGTCAGCGCGCTGGGGCCGGTGCCGATCAGCGCGATCGGCGTGAACGACTTCTCCGGATTGAAGCGCACCTGCGATTTGTAGATCGAAGGGTTGTAGGCAAAAGCCACCGAGGCAATCAGCAGCGTGTGTCCGTCGGGCTGCGCATTCGCGGCGATTTCGGAACCGATGATGCCGCCCGCGCCGCCGCGGTTGTCGATCACCACCTGCTGACCGAGCAGCGGACTCAGATCATTGGCGACCAGGCGACCGACAATGTCGTTGCTGCCGCCCGGCGGGAAGGGCACGATCACCCGCACCGGTTTGGTCGGCGCCCAATCGGCCGCCTGCACAAATACCGGCAGCGCCAGTGCCACCACGATCATGCCGGCGAGTGCCGGTTTCAGGGTTTTTGCCATGCTTATTTCTCCAAAAAATATCAATATAATCAATAATTTAGTTTAATTTCCCGCAGACTGCAGAGCACGCCGCAGCTCAGCGGTGACGCGGGATGCTTCCGCCATGATGAAAGCGATCTCGCTGTTGGTGGTGATGAAGCGCGCGCCGCGGCGGATGTATTCCATCTGCCGCCCGAGATTGCGGTCGCCGCCGACGCCGGCAATCTTGCCGTGACGAACCGCGGACGCAATCACCTTCTCGATCGCCGCAGCCCCCTCCGCATCACCGAACTGCCCCGGCTTGCCCAGTGCCGTCAGCAGATCATTGGCGCCGACATGGATCACATCGACACCTTCCACCGCGGCAATGGCATCGATGTTTTCAACGCCTTCGCGGGTTTCAATCATGCACACCACCAGCGTGTTCTCCTGCAGCGCCGGCACGGCATCGGCGGTGGACATCGGACGGTAATCAAAAAGCGCGTAACCGCCCGACACCGAGCGCCGGCCTAGCGGCGGAAATTTCGCGCGGTTCACGGCGCGCCTGGCCTCTTCTGCGCTGCCGATGTCGGGAAACACGATGCCGGTGACGCCGTTGTCGAGCAACAGGGAGGTATCGGGATCATCGCAGCTGCGCACCCGCACCAGGGGCGCCACGCCGCAGCCCAGCGCCGCCTGCGCGATATGGCCGATGGTTTCGAGATTGAACAGCGAATGCTGGGCATCGATGAAAATGAAATCGTGGCCGCTGGATTTGGCGATCCGCGCAATGTCGCCGGAGCGCGCCAGCCGCACGTTCATGCCGAGCGCGACCTTGCCTTCGCGCATCATCGCTTTTACCGGATTAACCGCGGTAACCGTGCCCGTCATGCCCTCTCCTCCATTGCTTTGCAAAACTCCACTGCCGTATGCCCCCGATTTTTGTGGGGATCAAACCGGCCCGCGGCAATACTGGTGGGTCGTGTTGGACTCGAACCAACGACCAAGGGATTATGAGTCCCCTGCTCTAACCGACTGAGCTAACGACCCGCATTCCGGAATTCGCCCGGTGTGCAAGCGGGCCGCCGGTTCCGGCCCCGGTTGCTCAACCCGCGTTGCTCAACTTTCGTTATCAAGGAAACTGCGCAGCCGCTCGGAACGCGACGGGTGGCGCAGCTTGCGCAGCGCCTTGGCCTCGATCTGGCGGATGCGCTCACGGGTGACGTCGAACTGCTTGCCGACTTCTTCCAGCGTGTGATCGGTGTTCATTTCGATGCCGAAGCGCATGCGCAGCACCTTGGCTTCGCGCGGCGTCAACGTGTCCAGCACGTCGCCGGTGACATCGCGCAGGCTGCCGTAAACCGCGGCATCGCTGGGCGCCATCGTCGACTGGTCCTCGATGAAATCGCCCAGATGCGAATCGTCATCGTCGCCGATCGGCGTTTCCATCGAAATTGGTTCCTTGGAAATCTTGAGGATCTTGCGGATCTTTTCCTCGGGCATTTCCATTTTCTCGGCCAGCGTCGCCGGATCCGGCTCGGAACCGGTTTCCTGCAGGATCTGCCGCGAAATGCGGTTCATCTTGTTGATGGTCTCGATCATGTGCACGGGAATGCGGATGGTGCGCGCCTGGTCGGCAATCGAACGCGTGATCGCCTGGCGGATCCACCATGTTGCATAGGTCGAGAACTTGTAACCGCGGCGGTATTCGAACTTGTCCACCGCCTTCATCAGGCCGATGTTGCCTTCCTGGATCAGGTCGAGGAACTGCAGGCCGCGGTTGGTGTATTTTTTCGCGATCGAGATCACCAGACGCAGGTTGGCCTCGGTCATTTCGCGTTTTGCACGCCGCGCCCGCGCCTCGCCGCTGGTCATCTGGCGGTTGATTTCCTTCAGTTCCTTGATCGGGATGCCGATCCGGCTCTGCAGATCGAGCAGCTTCTGCTGCTGTTCGATCACGGCGGGTTCAAAACGCGACAGCGCCTCGCTCCACGGCTTGGCGGATTCCACTTCGCCGCGGATCCAGCGCGCGCTGGTTTCCTTGCCCGGGAATTCCTTGATGAAATGCTGGCGCGGCATGCGCGCCTTGTCGATGCACAGCGCCATGATCGTGCGTTCGTAGGTGCGCACTTCTTCCACCAGTTTGCGCACGCCGTCGCACAGGCCTTCGATCTGTTTCGCCGAGAAGCGGATTTTCATCAGCTCTTCGGAAATCGCTTCACGCGCCTGGATGTACGGCCGGCCGCGCGATCCGTGTTTCTGCAGCGCGCGCATCATCTTCTGGTAATTGCCGCGGATGTCGGCAAAATGCACCAGCGCGGCCTCTTTCAGCCGCGCCAGATCTGCCGCGGCCGCGGCGGCGCTGGCGGCGCCGTCGTCGTCCTCGTCATCTTCAGCATCGACATCTTCCGCCTCTTCGGCATCGTCCTCGGCGACTTCCTCGACAATCGCCGCCTTCATTTCGAGATCAGCCAGCCCGTCGACGACATCATCGACACGGATTTCCTCTTTCTCGATTTTCTCGGCCAGGGCGAGAATTTCGGCAATCGTGGTCGGGCAGGCGGAAATCGCCAGGATCATGTGACGCAGGCCGTCCTCGATGCGTTTGGCGATCTCGATCTCGCCCTCGCGCGTCAGCAGTTCGACCGAACCCATTTCACGCATGTACATGCGCACCGGATCGGTGGTGCGGCCGAATTCGGAATCGACCGTGGACAGCGCGGCTTCGGCTTCCTCGACCGCATCCTCGTCCGCCACCGCCGGCGTCGATTCGGACATCAGCAGCGTTTCGGCGTCCGGTGCCTCGTCATAAACCTGGATGCCCATGTCGTTGATCATGCCGATGATGTTCTCGATCGCCTCGGCATCGAGCATGTCATCGGGCAGGTGATCATTGATTTCGGCGTAGGTCAGGTAACCGCGTTCCTTGCCGAGCACCACCAGATTTTTCAGCCGCAGGCGCCGCGCTTCGGCATCCGCCGGAGACAGTTCACGCCGCTCGAATTCCTTGACCAGCGCGCGCTCGCGCGCAGTCAGTCCGCGCGTCGGCCGCTGCTTGCCACCGGCCTTGACGGCGGCGACCGGCGCCGCCGGTTGCGGTGCCGCCTTGTCGAGTTTCTGCGCCGCCGCCTTGACCTTGGCCAGCGCCTGTTTCGCCACCGCCTTGAAATTCGCCAGCCGCTGCTGTTCCTTGCGCAACACCGCTTTCGACTTGGCTGCAGCTTTCGGTGCAGCCTTGCCCTTGGCCTTGCCCGCACCCTTGGCTGCCGCGCGCGGCTTCGCGGCGCGCTGCGGCACCTTCACTTTCACGACTTTGGATTTGGCGGCTGCGCGCAGCTTCGACTTGGCGGCGGTTTTTGCGGATCCCGTCTTGGCGCGCACGGCACCTTTCGCCTTGGCGTTTTTTGCCTTGGCGGTTTTTGCCTTGGATTTGGGTGTTTTGGATTGCTTGGCCATGGGTTAGGCTCCGCCGGGCGATGGTTCGGTGAAAAAGCCGCAAATTATACCGCAAACCACCAGCGCCTTCACTTGCCGGCTGGCATGCTAAGTGCTTGTTGCAAAAGACGATATTGGGCCTGCTCCTCGGAATTCCAGCCCTGTCGCTTGGATTTTTCCAACAGTGCATTGATTCTGGCCTTACGAATCAAGACCATAGCCTGCTCCCAGGCGCCGCGGAACTCGGCCTCGAATTCCCCCGGCTCCAGCGTCCGGTCCTGCCAGCGCAGGGCCCCGGCCTCGGCCTGACGGACCGCGGCCTCATGCGGCGAACCGCGAAACAATTCACCCAGATTGATCACGGCCTCCCCGCCGCCCGTCGCCTCCAGCACCGCATCCAGGGCCTGCAGATCCGCCTGATCCACGCCCGCGACACCGACCGCCGCGGCCAGATCATCGCGCCTGATCAGCGCTGCAAACCGCGGCTCCACGATCAGCAATTCGAGCACCGTGCGTAAAATCGACTGCGTCGCCGGCGCTGCCCGCCGCGCCGGCGCCGGCGTGCCCTGCGCCCGGATTTCGAAATTTGCGTCGAGTTCCTGCTGCGACACGCCGGCCAGTTGCGCCAGTTCCTTGCGGATCAGCAGCGACAGCATCGGCGCGGCAATCTGCTTCACCAGCGGTTTCGCCTGCTGCATCAGCCTGGCGCGGCCTTCGGAAGTATGAATGTCAACATTCGCGCGCAGCTCATCGAGCAAAAATCGCGACAGCGGCTCCGCCTTGGCGAGCAAAGCTTCGAACGCGGCTTTGCCGTTCGTTCGCACATAGGTATCGGGATCCTCGCCGTCGGGCAGGAACAGGAAACGCAGCTGTTTGCCGTCCACCAGTTGCGTGAGGCTGTTCTCCAGCGCGCGCCACGCCGCGCGGCGGCCGGCGGCATCCCCATCGAAACAAAACACGATCTCGTCCGACTGGCGCAGCAGTTTTTGCACATGGTTCGGCGTGGTCGCCGTACCCAGTGTCGCCACCGCGTACTCGACACCCGCCTGCGCCAGCGCCACCACATCCATGTAGCCTTCAACCACGATCACGCATCCGGCGTCGCGGATCGCGCGCCGTGCGTGAAACAGGCCGTAGAGTTCGCGGCCTTTTTCGAACACCGGGGTTTCCGGGGAATTCAGGTATTTGGGTTCACCATCACCAAGCACGCGGCCGCCGAAACCGATGATGTTGCCGCGTACATCGACGATCGGAAACATGATGCGGTCGCGGAACACGTCATAACGCCGACCTTCCTCGTTCTGCTTGACCAGGCCGGCGGCATTGAGCGCCTTGTCCGCGTAGTCGGGGAACACCTGCTCCAGGTTCTGCCAGCCGTCCGGGGCGTAACCGATGCCAAAGCGCTTCGCGATTTCACCCGAAAGGCCGCGCTTCTTCAGGTATTCGATGGCCCGCGGCGCATCCTTCAACTGGTTGCGGTAGAACTGCGCCGCCTGCAGCAACACGCCGTACAGATCAGGGCCCTCTTCGGTGCGGCGCTGGGTGTATTCGGAACGCGCTTCTTCCGGCACCTGCATGCCGACGCTTTGCGCGAGATCCTTCACCGCATCGACAAACCCCATGCCGCTGTACTCCATCATGAAGCCGATGGCGGTGCCGTGCGCGCCGCAGCCGAAGCAGTGATAGAACTGCTTGGTCGGACTGACGGTGAATGACGGGGATTTTTCGGTGTGGAACGGGCAGCACGCCGAATAATTGGCGCCGCTGCGCTTCAGTTTCACGTGGCGATCGACCACTTCGACGATGTCGACCCGGCCGAGCAAATCCTGGATGAACGACTGCGGAATCATGCGCGCGGCAAATGCTCCACTCGGAACCGGCGACCCGGTGGCGGGCCGTGGTTATCAGGGAATTATATGGGCAGGCAGTGCGGAGCGGCACGCTGCATCAGGGCGGAATCGTGGCACCCCCGCAAAAACAGCCGCAAAAACAACGGGGTATAAAGGGATTATGATTTCGTCAGTTGCGCTTTGACGGCAGCGGACACTTTGGTCATATCGGCGCGCCCGGCCAGCTTCGGCTTCAGCACCGCCATCACCTTGCCCATATCGGACGGCGCAGCAGCAGCCGTCTCGGTCACCGCCGCCGCAACGGCTGCGGTGATTTCCGCATCACTCAGCGCCTGCGGCATGTACGCCTGCAACAGCACGAGTTCCTGCTTTTCCTTGTCGGCCAGATCCTGGCGGCCACCCTTTTCAAACTGGCTGATCGAATCGCGGCGCTGCTTGAGCATTTTTTCGATGATGCCCAGCACGTCGGCATCGGTCAGCACCTTGCGTTCGTCGACTTCACGCTGTTTCAGCGCGGCGAGCAGCAGCCGGATGGTGTCGCGGCGCGCAACCTCACCGCCGCGCATCGCCGCCTTCAAGTCATCGTTGATCTGTTCACGCAAAGACATGGGACTGGACTCCAGAAATGACAAAAGGGTGCGAGGCTTGGCCCCTGCACCCTTTGACGGCCTGAACGGCGCGCCGGACGCTTCTTAGTAGAGCTTCGGCGGCAGCAGTTGCGAGCGCAGGCGTTTGTGCGTGCGCTTCACCGCGGCGGCCAGCTTGCGCTTGCGCTCGGAAGTCGGTTTTTCGTAGAACTCGCGGGCACGCAGTTCGGTCAGCAGCCCGGTTTTTTCCACGGTGCGCTTGAAGCGGCGCAGGGCCACCTCGAACGGCTCGTTTTCCTTTACACGTACTGTCGTCATCAAACCCTCGTCTGTCGTATCCGACACTACCTGCCGTACCCGAACATGCAGTCGGCCGGAATCGGAAAGGCGCGTATTATAACCACATCCGGCCCGGAGTTACAGAGCCCGGAATGCCTCCGGTTTGCCCCCTTTTCTACCCCCGGCCAGAATCCCGTGCTTGTATTAGGCATCGAAACCTCCTGCGACGAAACCGGCATCGCCCTGTATGACAGCGGGCGGGGCCTGCGCGCCCATGCCCTGCACTCCCAGGTGGCGCTGCACACCGATTATGGCGGGGTGGTGCCGGAGCTGGCCTCCCGCGACCATATTCGCCGGGTGCTGCCGCTGACCCGGGAGGTGCTGCGCGAGGCTAACGCCACACTGGCCGAGCTCGACGCCGTGGCTTACACCGCCGGCCCCGGACTGGCCGGCGCGCTGCTGGTCGGCGCCGGGGTCGGCACCAGCCTCGCCTACGCTCTGGATATCCCCGCAATCGGTATCCACCACCTCGAAGGCCACCTGTTGTCGCCGCTGCTGGCCGATCCGGCGCCGCAGTTCCCGTTTGTCGCGCTGCTGGTCTCGGGCGGCCACACCCAGCTGATGCGGGTCGGCGGTGTCGGCGACTACACCCTGCTCGGCGAGACCCTGGACGACGCCGCCGGTGAAGCCTTCGACAAATCGGCAAAACTGCTGGGCCTGGGCTACCCCGGCGGTCCGGCGATCGCAGCACTCGCTGAATCAGGACATGCCGGAAAATACCCGTTGCCGCGGCCGATGCTGCACAGTAACAACCTCGATTTCAGTTTCAGCGGCCTCAAAACCGCAGTGCTCACCGCCGTGCGCAATCTGCCGCCGGAGGCACAGGCCCGCGCCGACCTCGCCGCCGAACTGCAGGCGGCCATCGTTGATGTGCTGGCCGGCAAAGCCCTCGCGGCCATGGCACAGACCGGACTGACACGGCTGGTGGTTGCGGGTGGTGTCGGCGCCAATCACCGCTTGCGCGCGCAACTGAGTGCGGGTGCGCAACGCCATGGCTGCGCGGTGTTTTATCCGCCGTTCGAGTTCTGCACCGACAACGGCGCGATGATCGCGTTTGCCGGCGCGCTGCGTTTGCAGCAGGATAAGCAGGAAAACACGCAGGGTGGCGGTTCCGGGTTTACCGTGCGCCCGCGCTGGGATCTGGCAAACCTCGCCGCTGGTTAACTGTCGGCTTTCGCGCCGATTTTGCCTTCTTTGCCATCCAGCAAGTTACGGATGTTCGAGCGATGGCGCCAGATCAGCAGCGCTGCGATCACGATCACCGCAAACAAAAACGGATGCGCGGGGTTGAACAGGATCAAGGTGAAAAACACCGCAAACAGCGCGGAAATCAATGCCGCGAGCGAAGAGTAGCGGAAAAACACCGCAATGATGATCCAGGTGAGCAGCACGCCCAGTCCCAGATAGGGACTCAGCGCAAGCAGGGCGCCCAGCGCCGTCGCGACACCCTTGCCGCCCTTGAAATCATGGAACACCGGATACAGATGGCCGAGAATGACCGCCACCGCCGCAAGCGCCATCGCCATTGCAGTGCCGTCGACAACCCACTGCCCGGCGGCAAACACCGCAAGCCAGCCCTTGACGCAATCGCCGAGCAAGGTCAGCACCGCCGCCGACTTGCGCCCGCTGCGCAGCACATTGGTCGCACCCGGATTGCCCGATCCGTATGCCCGCGGATCCGGCAGCCGGAACGCGCGGCTGACGACCACCGCAAACGAAACCGAGCCGAGCAGATAGGCCGTAATCACCACGATTAGTAACGCCAAATGATTTCCCCTAGAATGGCGCGGCCATTTTAGCCCAACCGGAACCGCCGTTTCAGGCACACCTGCCGCACATGGACACCATATTCATCAGCGAACTGCGCATCGAAACACGCATCGGCATTTACCCGTGGGAGCAGCAGGCAAAGCAGACCGTGCAGCTTGATCTCGAAATCGGCCTGCGCGGCAAACATGCCGCCGACAGCGACCGCATTGAAGACACCATCGATTATGCGAAAGTCGTTGCCGCCATCAAAAAACTTTTTGCGGAACAGCATTTTTCACTGCTGGAACATGCGGCGGAATCCATCGCCAACATGGTGATCCGGGATTTCAAGGCGCCGTGGCTGCGCATCAGCATTGCCAAACTCGCCCCTTTGGCCGGCGTCAAAAAACTCGGCATCCACATCGAGCGCGGAACAAAGAACTGATCCGCCAGACGTTACATCCGGTTTTCGCTCCTCACTCCTCACTCGTCACTCATAGCTCATCAATGGGTCATCATCCCCGCGGATGGTGCTTGGCATGCAACTGCTTCATCCGTTCCTGCGCAACGTGGGTATAAATCTGCGTCGTTGAAATGTCCGCGTGGCCGAGCAACAACTGCACCACGCGCAGGTCGGCGCCGTGATTCAGCAGGTGCGTGGCAAAGGCGTGGCGCAGCGTGTGCGGCGAAATCGGCTTGTTGAGCCCCGCCTGCAGCGCATAACGTTTGAGCAAATGCCAGAAGGCCTGGCGCGTCATCACCGCCGCGCGGGTGGTGACGAACAGCGCATCGCTGGTTTTGCCGCCAAGCAGTACCGGTCTCGCTTCCTTCAGATACCGCTCGAGCCACGACAGCGCCTCTTCGCCGAGCGGCACCAGCCGTTCCTTGGAGCCCTTGCCCATCACGCGCACCACACCCATGTCGCGGCTGACCTGGGGCACTTTCAGCGTCACCAGTTCGGACACCCTGAGGCCGCTGGCATAAAGCACTTCCAGCATCGCCCGGTCGCGCAGGCCCAGCGGCTGATCCAGCGCCGGCGCCGCGAGCAGGCCTTCGACATCGGCTTCGGTCAGCGTTTTCGGCAGCGGCCGCGGCAGCTTCGGCGTGTCGATGCGCAGCGTGGGATCCGACCTGATCATGTTCTGGCGCAGGCCATGACGATAAAACCGCTTCAAGGTCGACAACAGCCGTGCCGCGGTAGACGCGCGCGCCTTGCTGCGGAACTTGTGCGCCAGATAATCCTGGATCAAGGCCTGGTCGGCCGCCAGCAGATCGCTGCCGCCGCGTTTTTCCAGCCAGCCGGCGAACTGCTGCAGATCGCGGCGATAACTGTCGAGGGTGTTGCGCGCCAGACCGTCCTCCAGCCACAACGCATCGCAGAACGCGTCAATGATCTGCTTTGAGGATTCCTTCATGCCGCAGCAGCCAGCGTTTGACGCTCAAGGGAAACGGATCCTTGCCGCCCATGAAGCCGCCCAGCGCGCCACCGGCCGCGAGCACGCGATGACAGGGCACGATCAGCGGCACCGGATTGGCGCCGCAGGCGCCGCCCACGGCGCGCGGGCCGCTGCGCAGGCGCTGCGCCATTCCACCATAAGTAATTGTTTTTATTGGACAAAGTTTTTCTATTTCGCGCCACACCCGGCACTGGAACGGAGTGCCATCCAAACGATAGGGTACCGTGAAAAGGTACTCGGGATCAGCCAGATAACGTTCGATTTCACGGCAGGCGCGCTCCGCCACGCGATCCTGCGGCATGGCCGGCGGCGTGCTGTGCGGCAGATAACGTACGCTGGTGATCACTTTTCCATCAGTGACGATGCCCAGCACGGCAAACGGTGCGGCGTAGCGGGTTTCCGTCCGCCCCGCCAGCGGTCCCCGGCCGGTCATGTCGTGACGGTCGTTTGCGCCGGCGGCCGCAGTTTCTGCAATGCCACCACGATCACCACCAGCACGATCCCCAGGATATCGGCAAACGTCGTCGGGTACACCAGCGCAAGACCGGCGATGATCAGCATCCAGCGTTCAAGCGCGGTGGTCTTGCAGAGCAGCCAGCCCTGCAAGCCGCCGGCCAGCGCGGCAATGCCCACCGCTGCAGTACCGGCCACCAACGCGATGGAACCCCAGTTGGCAGCGGCCAGATTCTTGAAGGAACCGCCAAGCAGCAAGCCGGTACCCGACGGGTCAAGCACAAACATGAAGGGCAGCAGAAACGCCGGTGCGCAGTATTTCCAGCTCTGCAGCGTCGTGCGGTATGGGCCGCCGCCGGTAATCGCCGCCGCCGCAAACGGCGACAGCGCGGTGGGCGGCGACACCTCGGACAACACCGCGTAATAGAAAATGAACATGTGCGCGGCAAAATCCGGAACCCCGAGCTTGATCATCGCCGGCGCGGTGATCACCGCACAGATGATGTACGACGCGGTCACCGGCACCGCCAGACCGACCACCCACACAATCAGCGAAGTGAAGAGCGCCGTCAGCAGCAGCTTCATGTCATGCAGCAGTTCGGGTGTTGCGGCCGCGCCGAACATCACCCACAGGCTGACCAGCCCTTTCGAACCGGAATCGGCGTAGTCCAGCACGATGGAACTGAACTTCAGCCCCAGGCCGGTCAATGTCACCACGCCGACGATGATGCCCGCCGATGCGCAGGTCATCGCCACGTTGAGCACGCCCACCGAGCCGCCCTCCAGCGCCTTGATGAACCCCGACTCCCAGAACCCCCTGATCCAGGGCATGCGGCCGCGGAACCAGTCGTAGGGGATGAGCGCTGAATCCCTCTGAAAAAACGAAACCAGCGCGGTCACGAGCGTGGCATAAAACACCGACAGCACCGGCGAATAACCGGCGAGCAGGAAAACCACAATCGATACCAGCGATACAAAGTGGTACCAGTAGCGCTTGGCCAGTTCCAGAGGACGGTGGTGCTTTTCGAGAGCGACCGCCTTCATGTTGAATTTGCGCGCATCAATCTCGACCATGATGAAAATGCCGAGATAAAACATGATGGTCGGGATGGTGGCCATCAGGATCACGTCGAGATAGGAAATCCGGAGAAACTCGGCGATCAGGAAGGCCGCCGCGCCCAGCACCGGCGGCGACAGGATCGCGCCCAGCCCCCCCGCCGCCAGCAATCCGCCGGCGGCCTCCTTGCCATAACCCGCCTTGGCCAGCAGCGGGTAGGCCACGGCGCCGATGGTCACCGTGGTCGCCACGCCGGAACCCGAAGGACCGCCGAGCAGGAACGAGGACATCACCACCGCGCGACCCGCACTCGACGGCTTGCCGCCCATCGCGGCAAACGAGAAGTCGAGGAAAAACTTGCCGGCGCCTGAATACTGCAGAAAGGCGCCGAAAATGGTGAACAGGATGATCAGCGTGGAAGAGACATCAACAGCAACGCCAAAGATACCCTCCAGCGTCATGTACAAGGCCCCGGTCAGCCGCGCAATTTCGTAACCCTTGTGCGTCCACGGCGCCGGCAGAGACGGGCCAAACAGCGCATAAGCCAGGAACAGCGAGACTATGAACGGCAGTATCCACGTCGAGCTCCGCCGGTTGGCCTCGAGGATCAGCAGAATCAACGCGACACCAACCACCTGGTCGAGCGTTGTCGGAACCGTTGCCCGGTCGCCCAGCAAGTCCCCCCAGTACAGTATGTAGCCGATGATTGCCAGCGATGCGGCGGCGAAGATGACATCCCACCACATCAGGCGATGACGGAAACGTTTCGCGATCGGGAACAGCAGAAATACCAGTGTCAGCGCAAAAGCGACGTGGATGGGCCGCAACCTGAATGCCGGCACGATCTCCACCGCGGCATAAAGGTGAAACAGCGACATGATCACCGCGGCCAGCGTCAGCAAGACCGCGAGTACGCCGGTATAACGGTTGTGGGTACCCTCTTCTTCCTCGATCAGTTCTTCGACGCGCTTGCGCGCCTCCTCACTGAGCAAGGGCTCCTCCCGGGATGATTCGGGAATGGAATTTTCAGCCATTATTTTCTCCGGCCCAGGTTTTTTTGTGTCTTGTCATGCCGTCCCGGACATGCGCGCGAAATACGCTTCGATACGTGCAAGTCCAGAAACGAAAAACCCCGTCCGTAACCGGACGGGGTCTGAACGCGGGCTGTCCCAATCAGAACTTCAGCCCTTTTTCCTTGAAATAGCGCACTGCGCCCGGATGCCAGGGCACCGGTGACGCTTCAGGCTTTTGTCGCTCCATCGTGATATCGGCGGCGATTTTATGTACCGCGATCAGATCGGACCGCTTTTCGAAAATGGTCTTGACGATGTTGTAAACCGTCTGTTCGCTCATGTTGGCATTCGTCACCAGCAGATTGGCCACGGCGGTCGCCTGATTGTCTGCGGTCATGCCCGGATAAGTCGATTTCGGAATGACATCGGCGATGTACGGGGGGCCGTTTTTCTTGGTCATCGCCGGCAGCAGATTCGCATGATCAAGGAATTTGATCTTTACCCCGGGTGTGGCCGCAAGATCGGTCACGGCCGAGGTCGGCAGGCCGACCACGAAGAAAAACGCGTCGATTTTCTTGTCCTTCATCGCATTGGCCGACTCGGCCGCGCCCAGGCGCTCGATCTTCATGTCCTTTTGCGGATCCAGTCCCGCCGCCTCAAGCACGCGGAATGCGAACACTTCCGTTGCGCTGCCCGGCGAACCGGTGGACACACGTTTGCCCTTGAGATCATTGATGGTGTTGATCCCCGTGCCCTCGATCGTCACCGCATGCATGATGTTGGTGTAGAGCATCATCATCGCGCGCACCGGAATCTTGGTGCCCTTGAACTTGCCTTCACCGTTGTATGCATCGATTACCGCATCGGCCTGGGACAGGGCGATATAGGGCTTGCCGGTGCCGATCAGGCGCATGTTATCGACCGAACCGCCGGTCACCTCCGCGGTCGCGGTCATGCCGGGAATGTTTTTCGAAAACACGTTCGCCATGCCGCCGCCCAGCGGGTAATACACGCCGCCGGTGCCACCGGTGGCGATGGACAGGTTGACGGTTTCAGCTGCGGTCGCCGGCAGTGTAATCAGCGCACATGCCGCCAGTGCCAAAGCCTTGAATAGTTGATGCATGTCTTTTCCTCCAACAGGTTGATTTTTAACCCACGGTTTTTTCAGATTGTGGTCTATCGAGTTTAGGAACATTCCCCGCGACGGTCAACCTTGCGCCGCAGCGGACCTATTTGGCAAAGACCTGCGACATGTCCTGGAACGACTTGAACTCCAGGGCATTACCGCAGGGATCCAGAAAAAACATCGTTGCCTGCTCCCCGACCTGCCCCTTGAAGCGGATGTGCGGTTCGATGACGAACTTGGTCCCGGCCTTGACCAGTTTGTCGGCCAGCGCCTGCCATTCGGCCATCGCCAGGATGGCACCAAAATGGCGCACCGGCACATTGTCGCCGTCCACAGCACTGGTGCTGCGATGACCGACCTCATCCGGTGCCAGATGCGCGACGATCTGGTGACCGTAAAAATTGAAATCAACCCATTCCGGGGAAGAACGCCCCTCCGGGCAACCCAGCAATCCGCCATAAAACGCGCGGGCGCGGGCCAGATCATCGACGGGAAAAGCGAGATGGAAAGACGGTTGTGCCATTTGCGGTATCCGGTGTGGTTGAACCCAATGAATGAACCAAGGTGAGTATTTTAAGCGTACCCGCCGGCAGACGACCATATCACGTGCCTGGCCGCGCAACACGTCACCGGCCAGTGTAGGATTCCGCCACACCGGCGGCGCAGACCGCATACCACCAATCCCATTTGGCCAGGAGGAGTTCTGATCACCATGCCCGCCATTCCCTCACTCAGCGCCCACGGCTGCACCATGCCGCAGATCGGCTTCGGCACCTCACAACTCGGTGATTGCGCCGATCTGGTCGCGACCGCGCTGGGGCTCGGTTACCGCCACATTGATACGGCGTGGAAATACGGCTCCGAAAAAGGTGTCGGCGCCGGCATCCGCGCCTCCGGTGTACCGCGCAGCGAAATTTTCCTGGTCACCAAGGTGTCCCACGAATACCTGCGCGCCGACGATTTTGCGAGATCAGTGGAGGAAAGCCTGCAAAACCTGCAGGTGGATTATGTCGACATGCTGCACGTGCACTGGCCGACCGTCGACAAAATTCCGATGGCTGAAACCATGGGTGCCCTGGCCAAAGCGAAGCGGCAGGGACTCACGCGCCATATCGGTGTCGCCAACTTCAATATCGCGCTGCTCGAAGAAGCGCGGCACGCCTGTCCGGAACCCCTGGCCACGCTGCAGGGCGAATACCACCCATACCTCGACCAGAGCAAAGTGCTCGAATACTGCAGAAAGCACGGCATGATTTTCACCGCCTACTGTCCGCTCGCCCGTGGTCGCCTGTTCCAGGATCCCGTGCTGGCTGACATCGCCCAGACCAAGGAAAAAACCATCGCGCAGGTCGTGTTGCGCTGGATCGTGCAACAAGGCAACATTGCGCCCATCCCGCGCTCTTCAAATCCGCAGCGCATTGCGCAAAACCTCGACGTGTTCAACTTCACACTGACAGCGGACGAGATGAAACGCATTCACGGACTGGCGCGGCCTGACGGCCGCATAGCCAACCCGGCAGGCCGTGCGCCGGCGTGGGATTAAAATGCGGGACTTACACCGCACCAACCAATAACGGAGGCACACATGAAAAAACCGTCATTCGCCGTCTCAGCCGGCACTGCCGCAATCACCGCCATATCGCTGCTGGCTGCACCGGCTGCGCTGGCGCAAACCACTTTTCCGTCAAAAAACCTGGTGATGATCGTGCCCTACACGGCAGCCGGCTCCGCCGACGCAATGAGCCGGGCCATCGCGCAGCGGCTGGGCGAAGCCTGGGGACGCAATGTCATCGTCGACAACCGCCCCGGCGCCAGCGGCATGATCGGCACTGAGATGGTCACCAAAGCAGAACCCGACGGCCATACGCTGCTCGGCCATACCTCTTCCTATCCGGCAACTGCTGCCGTGCGTGCCAAGCTGCCTTTTGATCCCGCCAAAGCCATCATCCCGGTAGGCATGACGGCTCGCGCGCCAATGCTGTTTGCACTGCATCCGTCGGTGCCGGCAAAGAACATCAAGGAACTGATCGCCCTCGCCAAGAAAAACCCGGGTAAGTTCAACTATGGCTCATCGGGCACCGGCGGCAACAATCATTTCTCCGGCGCACTTTTCGCTTCAGCTGCCGGTATCAAAATGGAGCATGTGCCGTACAAGGGCATTTCACTGGCCGTGACCGCGATTGCCTCCGGCGAAGTCGAGATCGTAATCGCCAGTTCGTCGGCGCTGTTGCCGCAACGCGATTCAGGACGGATTCGCATCCTCGGCGTCACCAGTCTGGAAAAGTCTCCCCTGCTCCCTGATCTGCCGACCATTGCCTCACAGGGCGTACCGGGCTACGAATACCAGCTGTGGTGGGGCACTTTCGCGCCGGCAGGAATGTCAGCAGAGCGCCTGAACTTCATCAACGCGGCGATCAACAAGATCATCGCCAGTGCGGACATGAAGAAATTCCTCGATACCCAGGGCGCCGAAGCCTGGCCGCTGCCGCTGGCACAGTTGCCGGATCTGCTGCCGAAGGAAATTGCCCGTTACAAGAAAGCCATGCAACTGGCCGGCATTCAACCTCAGTAATTGAGCGTCAACCCGCCGGCCGGCGGCCGGCGGGTTTCCCCGGCATCATGCCGTGAGGCGCCCTGTCTGATAGTCACTGATCGCCTGCTCGATTTCCTCCCGCGTATTCATCACGAACGGCCCGTACTGCACCACCGGTTCGCGCAAGGGTTTGCCGGCCAGCAGAATGAACCGCGTCGCGGCATCCGCAGCCGTGATGGTTACGACATCACCCTCGGACAGCACGCCGGCGCTGTGCCGCGGCAGCTTGCGCGCATCCCCTGCGCCGCCGACAGTGACGTCACCCTCGTAGACATAAAGAAACGCGTTATGCCCGGCGGGCAGCGCCTGCGCAAATATCTCGTCCGGCTGTAATGACACATCGAAATACAGCGGCTCGGTGCTGAGCCCCTGCATCGGTCCCGGCGTACGCCGTCCGTCCACGATCAGGGTTCCGGCAATCACTTTCACACTGCCCCCGCCCGGCAGCGCAACCACCGGTATCGAGGCTGCTGGGATATCGCGGTAACCGGCGGGTTTCATCTTTTCCTTCGCCGGCAGGTTGATCCACAGCTGGAAGCCCCGCATCCGCCCCTGCAGCTGCTGCGGCATTTCGGAATGGATGATGCCGCGACCCGCGGTCATCCACTGCACATCCCCGCTTTTGAGGTCACCGCGATTCCCGAGATGATCTTCATGCAGCATGTGGCCGTCGAGCATGTAAGTCACTGTCTCGAAACCGCGGTGCGGGTGGTTCGGAAATCCGGCGAGATAATCATCGGCGTTTTCCGAAGAAAATTCGTCGAGCATCAGGAAGGGATCAAGCCGCGCCTGCTGCGACTGGCCGAGGCTGCGGCGCAATTTCACGCCGGCGCCATCCGAGGTCGGCATTGCCGGGATTATTTGATGCAGCTTGCGCATGGTCATGGCGATTACTCCGTGAAGATTGGGCAATTATTACATCGGGGGGCAGCGAATTCACGGGACACAATAAAACGCGGGCCGCAATGCGGCCCGCGTCTGGGTGGAGCCGGTGCGGCTTACATCCGGCCGAGGTCGCTGATCGCGTCCACCACCATCGATGTGCCGACGGCAATCAGCAGGATGTCGGAAGCGACGCGCACATACTTGTGCCCGGCGGGCGGAGCGCCCAGGCGCACCACCAGTTGCGGCGGCACATCGTAGTACACGACATCACGCGGCAAAGGCCGGCCCTTATGCCATTTTTTCGCCTGTCCCGGCGGCATGCAGCCATTGTTCTTTTTGGCCAGTCCCGGCGGGCAGTGGCCGCCGCGATATTCCTGCTCGTAGTACTCGCGGACGATCACATGCTGGCGATCGCCAAAATGACTGCGGCCGCCCTGCGCACGGTCATCACGATCATCGTGCTTGCCACCCTGGCTCTTGCGATCATCGCGGTCACGATGCTTGCCGCCGCGGTTATCGCGTTCACCCTGGGACTTTCCTTTGCCCGCGAAGTCCGGCTTTTCGGCGAACACCGGCGTTGTAACCAGGGTTCCTGCGATGACCAGTGCCATGACCCGGCTGATCGACATGGATTTATTGATTTTCATGACTGTTCCTTTTCTGTTGATCAATTCGCAGCCCAGTTAAGTTAATGCAGGCTGCGGCAAAACCTGCACTTAGGATCGTACCCCGGGAAAACCGTCCGGATTGTGCGTCTGCGCACCCAGAGCGCCGTACTAGGCCCAAAAGCGTGATAACCGTCACATCCTGGATGTAAAAAAATGTAAGCGCGCCTCGATCCGCACTCAAACAGTCGCAACCGGCGTCACCGGCGAACCCGCGGCACCGGGCATTCTGAGCGGTGGCGCGGTCAGCAGGAAACGGCTGCGTTTGTTTTTGCGCAGCCATGCCGCGAGCTCGGTGAAATACCACAATTCGCCGAGGTGGATGCCCAGCTTGACCAAGCAATGTTCGTGCAACGGCAGCTGCGGTCCGCGGTGCGGCATGCGCGGATCTATGCCCAGCGTGCCGGAGCGCTCAACTGCGAGGTTGTCCGCAGCGATCGCCGCCACGCCGATATCCGAGATCCACTCCAGCAGCCGTTTGTCATGGCCGTCGAGCACCGCGCACTGCGTCTTGATTGCATTGTCGAGTTTGCCGTTGGCATCGCGGATCAACTGGCCGAGACCGGTGTGCAGGCACAGGATGTCGCCCTGCTCCACGGTAATCGCGTCGTCTTTCATGACCTTTTCCAGCATTTCGCAAGTGATGACAGTGCGGGCATCGCCGAAGTGGTGGCGCAGATCGACCAGCACTGCCCGGCCCTGCACGCCGGTTTCCGCCATCTCCGCCACCGACAAGGCCACCGCGCCGGTATCGCCATGCAGGCCACGGCCCTGCGCATCGACCAGGCTGAATCCGTTGTACGAAACCTTCTCTGCGACTCCGTCGCCATCGGCGTCAAAACGCACGCCCTTGTGCGCAAAGCCGTCCCAGTGCGTCGAATACTGCGAATACAGGAAAATCGCCTCATCCGAGCCGACGTCGGTGTAACGCGGGTTGGTCTCGCTCATGTCGAGGTTGAAATACAGTTTGCCCTCGCGCATCACCGGGTGGAATTCCGGCGGCTTGCGGAAGGGATTCAGCACGCTGCCACCGGGCTTGTCGAGCGGGTGCGACAGGCAGAACACCAGGCCCGCCTGCACCTCCTTCATCGCTGCGAGCCGCCGCTGAGGCGTCAGCAGGTTCAGCCGACCATGCTGATCGTCGTCACCGAATTCGCCCCAGTTCGAACCCTCGGGGCGGTTTTTCCAGCGCTTCGCCATGCTGCCCTCTTTACTCTATTCCAGCGTGATGTTCGCCGCCTTGACCACTTTCGCCCATTTCGCGATTTCCGCGTGCAGCCATACGGCAAATTCATGCGGCGTATTGCCCACCGGCACACCGCCCTCCAGCTCGAAACGTTTGCGCACCTCTGGCAATTTCACGACAGCAACGATTTCGCGGTTGAGCAGTTTGATGATCGGCTCGGGCGTACCGCGCGGCACAAATATTCCCTGCCAGGTGCCCGACTGGAATCCCTTCAACCCTGCCTCGGAAATCGTCGGCAGCTCCGGCACCAGCGCCGAGCGTTCGAGACTGGTCACCGCGACACCGCGCAGTTTGTTCGACCGGATGTGCGACATCACCGAAGGCATGGTGGCGAACACCACCTGGATCCGTCCGGACAGCAGATCAAGAATGGAACCCGAAGCACCCTTGTACGGAATGTGGGTCATCTTCGTCTTCGCCATCAGGTTAAAGAGTTCCCCCGCCAGATGCGGGCCGCCGCCATTGCCCGAAGAACCGAAATTCAGTTCACCAGGCCTGGCCTGGGCGAGTTTGATCAGGTCCTGCACGGTGTTCACCGGCAAGGAGGGGTTGACCACCAGGATCTGCGATGCGGTGGACGCCAGCGTAATCGGTGCAAGATCACGCTCCGAGTCGTAAGGCAGTTTTTTGTAGATGCTGGGATTGACGCCAAAGGAACTGCCGACGAGCAGCATCGTATAGCCATCCGGGTTGGCCTTGGCCACCATGTCGGCAGCGAGCACGCCACCACCGCCACCGGAGCGATTGTCAACCACGAACTGCTGCCCCAGTTTTTTTACCAGCTCGGCAGCAACCATGCGCGCGACAAAGTCGGCGTTACCGCCCGCAGCCTGGGCGACGATGAAGCGCACCGGGCGATTGGGATAACCGCTGGTTGCGTCAGCCGCAACGGACGCGCCGCTCCATGCCGCAAACAACACTGCGGCGGTAACCCTGCCGAATCGGTACCACGCGGAATTGCGTTGCTTCATTATCAGCGCCCCTTGAACACCGGTTTGCGTTTTTCCATGAACGCGCGGCGGCCTTCGATGAAATCTTCGCTCGCGCCACAATCCTTGACCAACTGTTCGCACAACGCGACATTACGCTTGGCTGGGTCTTTCATCAGTTCATCGACCACGCGTTTTGCGGTCAGGATCGACAGCGGCGCGTTGTCCGCCATGCCGTTCGCCATTTCGCGCACCGCGGCACCCAGCGCCTGCGCCGGAAACACCCGATTGACGATACCCATGCGCAGCGCCTCGTCGGCATTGTAGCGGCGCGCCGTGTAGATGAATTCCTTGGCTGCCGAAGGGCCGACCAGTTCCACCAGCCGGCCCAGGCCTTCGATGCCGTAACCGATGCCGAGGCGCGCCGCCGGGATGCCGAACTGGGCGTCGTCGGAGCAGATGCGCATGTCGCAGCTCAAGGCCAGCGACATGCCGCCGCCGATGCAATAGCCGCGGATCATCGCGATGGTAGGTTTGCCGACCTCGCGCAGTATTTTGCGCATGCCCGAGGAGGTCTTGGTGTATTTTTCCTGCGCCTCCGCATTGGCGCGCTCACTTTCAAATCTCGAAATGTCCGCGCCGGAGACGAAGGATTTGTCGCCCGCGCCGGTCAGCACGATTACCCTTACGCCGTCATCGCCGGCAAATTCCGTGAGCACCTCTCCGGCACGCTGCCACATTTCCAGCGACACCGCGTTGCGGCGCTCGGGGTTGTTGAAAATCAGGAAGCCGATCGGGCCTTCCTTGCCGGCAAGTATCCTGTCTGCAGCCATTTTTGTATCCCCAGAGAGTGGTATCTGACCCCGATAGTTGAACATGGCAGCCGCCTTCCGTGCCAGCAAGCGACCACAATACGTTCTGCATTTTTTACATCAAACGCCTTTGAATACCTCCGGATTCAGAAAATTGCGCCTGTCGTATACCTCTCCGCGCAGGTAGCTGGTGATGTTGCTGGCAGCGATCGTGCCCATACGCACCATGGCGTCGGTGGTCGCGGCGGCGATATGCGGCGTAACCAGCACATTGGGCAATGCAAACAACGGATTCGCCGCATCAGGCGGCTCCGTTGCGAAAGTATCCAGTCCGGCGCCGGCGATTGTTCCGCTCTTTAGCGCCGCCACCAGCGCCGGCTCGTCGATGATCGGCCCGCGCGCGGTGTTGACCACAATGGCGCCCGGCTTCATGCGCGCGAACCGGGCGGCGCCGATCATGCCGCGGGTCTTGTCCGTCAACGGGCAATGCAGGCTCAAAACATCGACGCGCTCCAGCAGACGCTCGAGGTCGGTTTCCAGCGTCATGCCCTCCGGCAGTGCGGGTTTGGAACGGGTATGCACCACCACCTTTGCGCCGCAGGCCTGTACCAGTCGGGCAGTGCGTTCGCCAATCTGGCCGTAACCGACGATGCCGACGGTCAGGGTATGGAATTCACGGGTGAAATGTTTCAGGTCGCGCCACGCGCCACAGCGGGTCTCACGGTCAAAACGCGGCACCTCCCGCGCCAGACACAACATCAGGGTCAGCGCATGTTCGGCCACCGCATCGGCATTGGCGCCGCCGGCGACCATCACCGCAATACCGTGTCGGGTGGCGCTGGCCATATCCACCGAATCGACGCCGGCGCCATGTTTGGCGACAATTTTCAGGCCGCGGGCGGCGGCAAACACACGCTCCGTCAGCGGCGGCGAACCGCGCAGCAACACTGCGGCAACATGGTCCCTTGCCAGAGCCGTTGCCAGCGCATCCTCGTCTACGGCACCCGGCATGAACTCGATATCGGCGCCACCTTCCCGCAGCAGCTTCTGCGCCAGTTCGGAGACCGTTGCCGCAGTCACCAGTACGACCGGTTTTCCCAAATTCCACTCCCTTTGCCTGCAATCATTGATTGCCGCGCAGATTACCCGATTCCGGCCCGGCCCAACTTATTTCCTGCATGACCGCCGGTACCACTAAAATGAACCTGTCGGTGACGCAGCAAACGAAGCGCAGCCAAAAATCCGCGCACCCGGCATCCATGTTCAAAAACATCGGAGGAGACATCATGCAGCGCAGTATTTCCATTATGCTCGGCCTGCTTGCGCTCTCACTGGCGGGCCATTGCATCGCCCAGCAATACCCGAACCGGCCGATCCGGCTGATCGTGCCTTTCCCCGCCGGCGGCAACGTCGACGTGTTCTCCCGCGTGCTGTTCAAACAGGTTGAAACCGAACTCGGTGCGACTTTCGTCATCGACAACCGTGGCGGCGCCAACGGCATCGTCGGCGCGGACACCGTCAAGAATGCCAACCCCGACGGTTACACCATCATGAACACTTCGTTCGGTTTTGCGGTGAATCCGGCGATCATGAAAAAAATGCCGTTTGATGTGGTTCGCGACTTCCTGCCGGTCACCAATGTCGCCACCGGCCTGGGTTATCTGGTCGTCGTCAATCCCAAGCTGCCGGTCAAAAACACCGCCGAACTTATTGAGGCCGCAAAAAAACAGCCCTTGCGCTACAGCACCGCTGGGGTCGGCAACGGCCAGCATCTGGCGGGCGCGCTGCTCAACACCATGGCCAAAATCGACATGCTGCATGTGCCCTACAAGGGCGGCGGCCCGGCCGTCGCCGCCGTTGCCGGCGGTGAAGTGCAGGTGCATTTCCCCGCGGGTTCGGTCGGTGTGCCGCAACACAAGGCCGGTCGCGTCCGCGCCATCGCCTTCACCGGCGCCAAGCGTCTGGCCTCGCTGCCGGAAATCCCGACCGTCGGCGAAACGGTCAACGGTTACGTGGCCGATGCCGGCTGGCACGGCGTGTTCGGTCCAGCCAAAATGCCGATGCCCGTCGCCAGGAAACTGCAGCAGGCCATCCACAAGGCGCTGCAGGAGCCGAAGATCCATGCCCACTTCATCGACAACGGCTACGAGCCCAACGGCGATCCGCCGGAAGTCTGGGCCAAGCAGTTCCGCGCTGACGTCAAACGTTTCGCTGATATCGCCAAGGCTGCGGGCATCGAACCGCAGTAATCTGGATTACCCAGGCGTCGCGCGCATGCGACCGCCGGGGCCCTGTCCATGACAACCAACGAACGGGCCGCATCGTAAACCTTCGCCAAGGCGTCATTCGGATTAGAATCCCCGGGACAGATGTTAACCACGCTGTTAATTACGGGAGTTCCCATGCCCCTGACAACGACAAGCCTCAAATCCCTGATTGCCGCGTGCTGCATGTTCGGCTTCGTACTGGCACAACCTGCGCTCGGCGATACGCTGGCGCCGGTTTCACCACCGGTTCCCATGCCGGTGTTCAAGCTTCCGGGGCTCAACGGCACCAGCGGCAGCGATGCCGACCTGCGCAACAAGGTCACGGTGATCCGCTTCTGGGCCTCCTGGTGAAGTAGCTGCGTCCGCGAAATGCCCTCCGTGCAGAGGGCACATGACGAGCTGAAAAAAGACGGCATCAACGTCATCACCATTTCCATCGACGGCACCGGCGAGGCCGCGGTCAAACCGGTGTTCGCCAAGGGCGGCTATTCCCTGCCCGCACTGCTTGATCAGAACATGGATGTTGCGCGCGGCTTCGGCGTACGCGGCGTGCCGTCCACCGTGATCGTCGACAAAAAGGGCATGATCAATGCGCGCGGCCTGGGCCACGTCGATTTTGACGGCCAGGTGCTGCGCAATTACGCGCGCAAACTCGCCAAACAATGATTTTCACCACCACAGGAGGTGCTCCATGTCCCGGATGTCGTTGTTGCAACGCTGGATCGCGGCGGGTTTGCTGGGAAGCGCTGCGCTGTTCGCCGGGACTGCCCAGGCGCAGACCCTGAAGGTTGGCGACAAGGCCCCCGCCTTTTCGGTCATCTCATCCACCGGCAAACCGGTGGCGCTTGCCGATTATCTCGGCAAGAAAAACGTGGTGCTGTTCTTCTATATCGGCGCCTTCACCGACACCTGAACGACCGAAATCGTGGCCTTCCAGCTTGATCTCCCCAAGTTCGAGGCCGCCAATGCCCAGGTTCTGGGCATCAGTGTCGATTTCAACGCCGCCAATACGGTGTTCGCCGAAAAACTCGGCCTGAAGTTCCCGTTGCTGAGTGACACGCGCCGGATAATGACCCGTGATTACGGCGTGCTCAACGACAATCCGGCAATGGCCAATGATGCCAAGCGCATCGCCGGCTACCTGCGCGCGAAACGCTCATGGTTCATCATCGACAGGGAGGGGGTCATCCGCTACGCCAAGGTTGAAGATCCCCGCGGCATCATGCCCAACGATGAACTGCTCGAAGTGCTGGAAAAAATGCGCTGACCTGATGCATGGTGCCGCCCGGTCGGGCCGCACCGCTGCCGCATTTCTGCTTTTATTTCCGGGCTAATCGAGCTTCAGGTTCAGTTTTTTCAGGATTTTCTCGTTGCGCTGCATCTCGTTGCGGATGTAGGCGTCGTAGTCTGCGGGCGTCATTGTGCCTGCGGTAAAACCCTGCTTCATCAGCACCGTGCGCGCCTCCGGTGTCTGCAGCGACTTGCCGATTTCTCCTGACAAGCGCTCGATGATCGGCCGCGGCGTGCCGGCGCGGACCACGATGCCGAACCAGTTCAGTGACTCAAAACCCGGCCACCCCGATTCATCCACGGTCGGCACGTTCGGCAGAATCTCGGCGCGTTGCGCCGAGGTCACCGCGATGCCGCGCAACTTGCCCGACAATACGTGCGGCACGCACTCGAGCACATTGCCGACGATCATGCTGGTGTGACCGCCGAGGACTGCGGTCGCCGCCGGCGCGCCGCCGCCATAGGGCACGTTGATCATGTCGATTTTCGCGATCTCCTTGAACAGCTCCCCGGCAATGCGGCCGCCGCCGATGATGCTCGACACGGCCCAGGTCAGCTCGCCGGGCCGCGCCTTCGCCAGCGCCACAAGTTCCTTCATGGTTTTCACCGGCAGTGACGGATGCGTACAGAAAATCAGCGGGTTATAGACCATCCGCGTCACGCCGTGAAAATCGCGCAGCGTGTCATAAGGCAGTTTTGAATAGGCGAACGGATTCACCGTGAAACTCGTCGCCATCACCAGCAGGGTATGGCCGTCGGCCGGCGCGCGCGCCACGACCTCGGTGGCGATCACGGTGTTGGCGCCGGTGCGGCTTTCGATCACCATGTTCTGGCCCAGCGCTTTTGAAACCGGCGGCGCAATCAGCCGCGCCAGAGTGTCGCCGGCGCCGCCCGGCGGAAACGGCACCACCACCCGGATCGAGCGTGTCGGGTAATCCTGTGCCGTGACCTGCAACGAAACCACTGCGGCAACTGCAAACAGCAGCTTCGGCAAATGATGCGTCATGGTTCTCTCTCCCTGGTGGCGTCGGATCGGCGTCCGGATCGTCATGAAAATGACAATACACGCCAGCCCCGATGAAAGCAAAACTGGTGTCCGACGGTATAGAATAAAATATCTTTTAATAACAACAGGTTATGTTGTTCTCTGTTCTAGACTCCGGTACGGCTGACGTACTGGTTCGCCCGGTCCTTGAACGCCTTGGCCGCGAGAAACAGCCCGCCGTCGGCGCCGTCGATGAAATGCAGATGGCGGCCGGAATAATCGAACACCAGGCAGGTCATGTGGGCGCGATCAGTGACGTGAAGACCGTACAACAACTGGCGCCGCTTGAACTGCTGCTGCAGCCAGGCATCAAGCGCCAGCCGCTGCGCCTCGTTACCGGCGAGAATCTGCCGGTAGACATCGGAGAATTTGCGCACGTCGGAGTTGCGCGCCAGCGTCGCCTTGTACTGACTCCAGTCGGTTTCCTCGGTTTGCATGCCGAAATGCATCAGCGCTCTGCCCAGCAGCACGATCCCGCGCGTTTTCATCAGCCGCCGCCAGCGGTCAAATCCCCCAGCCTTGCCGGTGCGCACGCCCAGTTCGTCGGCAAGCAAATCCGACTTCAGCGTCATCGCCAGCTGCGGCACCGACACCGGATGACAGGCATCCTCGTCACCGTAAATTTCGCGCACCTTGCGGATCACCTCGCGGTACACCGCCGCCGCACGCTCGGGTTCGTAATGCAGCGCCAGCACCATCAGGCTCACCGTCTCACCGTGGCGGCTGGGTATATCCTCCCAGCGGCACTCGAAACCGTCGAAGCTGCCGCGCGGCTCCACGCTGCCAGGCGCGATGGCATATATCGCCTCGGTGGCCGGGTCCTTGATCAGGCTGTCGGCGCAGGCAACACCGCCGCCGGAAAACACCGCCTGTATATAGTTCTCGGAAACGCGGTAACGCGCCACCCGCACCGAAAACCCAGCGGCGCGAATAGCCGTCACCGGCACCGTCGCGATGCGCAGATCAAGGCCGAAGGCATCGCGTGCGACCTGCTGTGTCTTTGCCAGTGCAGCGCGGGTAACCTCCAGCAACTGCTGCGGTACGCACACCAGGCTGCCGTCCCCCTCGAAACTGAACGGCACCTCGACCTCACCGGCGGCATTGATGATCGCGGTGATCGCTGCGGCGCCGATCGAATTGACGTTGCGGTATTTGCCTTCGGTGACCGCGGCGGTGGAATTGCGCACGTCGCACAACGCGACATGCCAGTCGTCGGGCAATGCCGCATAACTCTCCGCAAGCGTGATCGCCTCGAAGTCGGTGATCACAGGCAATGCGGAATAAAATCGCTCGCTGCTCACCGCCATTCACCGGTTTGCCTTCGGAATGAACCCCGCAACCTCATGCGCCCTCGGCCGCGTCCGGATTCCATTGTCCCTTGCGCATGCGGGTGATGGTGATGCTGGCGAACACGCCCTTTTGCGTAAACGGATCACCATCCGAAAATTTTTTCGCCTCCGCGCGGCTGTTGACGTTGACGATGAACAGGCTGCCGACGGCCGCGGTGCCCTCGTCGTTCTGCGTAGCACCCGCCAGCACCAGGATGTGTTTCTGGCTGCCAAGATAATCACGATGCGGCTGCAATACGGAATCGCGGATCGCGGCAGTATTCGGTTTGTCGACGCAGGAAATGGCCCAAAGCATGGTGATTCTCCGAAATTAAATGTGGACTTTTTCCCGCATTCGGCGGATCACGCGAACCGCGCGGGAAGGCTTATCATATTGCACTTTGTGAACCGCCCCTGTTTGGAGAAACCGCGATGACGCTCGCCTACAATCCCGCCAGCCTGTTTGCCGTCAAAGTCTGGGAAGTGGAATTCCGCAAGACCGACCAGCGCACGCTGATTGCGCGCATCTACCAGCCGCAGGGCACGGGACCGTTCCCGGTGCTGCTTGATCTCCACGGCGGGGCGTGGAGCCGCAAGGACCGTTATGCCAATGAACCCATGGCGCGCGCCATCGCCGCCGCCGGCATGCTGGTGGTGTCGCCCGACCTGCGCATCTCCAGCGAAGCGCCCTATCCCGCCTGCGTGCAGGACGCGCACTACGCCATCCGCTGGTTGAAACACAAATCCCGCGGATGGAACGGCGACCCGACCCATTTTGGCGTGCTGGGCAGCTCCAGCGGCGGCCACGTTGCCCAGCTGCTTGCGATGAAACCGCACGATCCGAAATACGCCGCGATCCCGCTGCCGGAAGCGCCGCAGCTCGACGCCACCTTCTCCTACGTCGCCACCCGTTCGCCGATCAGCAACCCGGTGGCGCGCCGCGCCCAGGCGGAAAAGAAGGGCAACAAGGACATGATGAAAAAGTCCGACACCTTCTTCAATCCGCCGGAAACCATTCACGAGGGCAATCCGCAGGAAATCCTCGAACGCAAGGAAAAGGTCAATCTGCTGCCGATGCTTATCATGCAGGGCGGCCTCGACGACAACGTGATTCCGCCGATCCAGGAAAAATTCGCCGCGACCTACCGTGCCGCCGGCGGTGAATGCCAGCTCGAGATTTTCGAGGGCTGCGAACACGAATGGACCGCCGTACCCGGCCCGGAAGCCGACCGTTCGCACGAAATGGTCAAGGCCTTCATTGCCAGACAGTTGCGTGCCCTGCAAAAAGCCGCATGACCGTTTGCGCAGTGTGAACAAAAAACCCCGCAGCTGCGGGGTTTTTTGTTCACACTGCGCGTGTCATTCCATGTTGATGTTCAGCGGCTTCGCCACCTTGATCCATTTCGCGATATCGGTATCGATCAGTTTTCCGAATTCTGCGGTGGACGCCTCGGCTGCCTCGACGCCGATGCCGAGCAACCGCTCTTTGGTTTCCGGCTGCCGCAGCGCGACCTGGATCACCGCATGCAGCCGCTCGATCGCCGCTTTTGGCGTGCCCCTGGGTGCAACCACGCCGTACCAGCCGCTGACCGCGTAGCCCGGCAGACCTGATTCGGCAATGGTCGGAACATTGGGCAATGCCGGCGTACGCTTCGGTGTCGTCACCCCCAGCGCCCTGATCTTGCCCGACTGCAGGTGCGGTCGTGCCACCGCAACCGTCGAGAAAAACACATTGACCCTGCCTCCGAGCAGATCCGCCATCGCCGGATTGCCGCCTTTGTACGGCACATGCAGCATCCTGATGCCGGCCAGCGCGTTGAACAGCTCAGCAGCGAGATGCGTCAGGTTACCGGTGCTCGACGACGCGTACGAAACCTGCCCCGGCTTTGCTTTCGCCAGCGCGATCAGTTCGCTGCTCGATGCAACACCGGTGCCGGGATGCGCGACAAACACATAGGCGCCGTCGCCGAACAAGGCCACCGGTACAAAATCACGCGCAGTGTCATAGGGCAGTTTTTTGTACAAAGCCGGATTGATGGCATGGCCGGCGGCCACCACCAGCAGCGTGTAGCCGTTGGGCGCGGAGGTGGCGACAATCTCGGAACCGATCAGCGTATTGCCGCCGCCACGGTTGTCGACGATCACGTTCTGGCCCAGTTGCTGGGTCAGCGACGGTGCCAGCAGGCGCGCGACGATGTCGTTGGCCCCGCCGGGCGGATAAGGCACGACCATGCGCACCGGGCGGGTCGGGAAGGATTGGGCGTAAGCCGGTGCGGCGGCGGCGACAACTGCAGCCGCCAGCAGCACTCTCACAAAACCGGCGCAGTGATGGATCAGGTTCTGCATGGCTCTCCTCTCGAATGCATTTTGTTGTTTTTATCGTTGCCGGAATTGAACCATTACACAGCGCGAAAAGCAATTTGCAATCCACCGGAAATCATTCCGCTCGGGGTTGCGGACATTACATGACGGTGACGAGCTTCGGGTCACCGTCAGCGCGCCCCCTGTTGTCGAGCAATTCCTGCAATCGGGCGATCTCCTCGCGCAGCGGCGCGGTAGCCGCCGCAATCTCCGCCTCGGTAAAACGCGGCGTGATGTGCTGCGGGCAATTCCAGTCGTAGCCTTCGACGCTGATCACCACACCACGCTCGATCCGCGCCCGGTAGTTCGGTCACCAACAAGATCGATGCCGGGATTCTCGCCTGCCTGCGGGGCGCGGGCTTCGGACAATTCTTCGACTATCATGTGCTGGATCAGATCAAGGCCGGCCGCCTGCTGGATGCCTACGAGGAAAAGCCGGTCCCGGCCAGCATCATCTACCCCTCGGCGCGCCACCAGTCGCCGAACGTACGCAGCTTTGTCAGATTCGCCCAGCCCCGCATCCGCGAGCGGCTGCAAAAACTGCGGCGGGATTGACTGCGGCCACGGCTGCTGGGGATACTCCTGCAGCGCTCACATGAAACGGCGCCGGAGGCAAGGCATGACCGGCGAAAACCACAAAACCGCCGATCAGCAGCAGCCCTGCCGCCCGCCGACGGCGACGGGATCGACGTGTAAAAGGAGGAGCACATGAAACTGGACGCTGGCGTTTGCTGCCGTGCGCTGTTGCTGGTTCCCCTGCTGGCGCACTCCGCGCCGACCGTGGCCTGGGCCGCCGAAACCTATCCCACCCGCCCGATACGCCTGGTAGTGCCCTTTCCGCCGGGCGCCAGCCCGAATGACATCGTCGGGCGACTGATCGGCAGGCACATCACCGACGGCATCGGGCAACAGGTGATCGTCGACAACCGCGCCGGAGCCGGCGGCACCATCGGTGCGGACGTTGTCGCCAAGGCCAATCCCGACGGCTACACGCTGCTGGTTACCAGCACCACGCTGACCATTTCACCGAACGTTTATCGCAAGCTGCCCTACGACGTCGACAAGGACCTGCAGCCGGTGACCATGATCGGCTCGGCACCGATGCTGGTTTTCGTCAACACCGCCGTACCCGCCAACTCGCTGCAGGAGCTGATTGCCTTCATCAAAACGCGGCCGGGGCAATTCAATTTCAGCTCCGGCGGCACCGGCACCGTGCCGCATTTCGCCGGCGAACTGCTGAATTTCATGGCCAAAATCCGCATGACCCACGTGCCCTACAAGGGCGGCGCACCGGCATCGGCGGCGATGATCAGCGGCGAAGTCTCCATGTACATCGACACCCCCACGGCCATGCTGCAATTCGTCAAGCAGGGCAAAATCAAGGCGCTGGGCGTCGCGGCGAAGGAACGGTTTGCGTTGCTGCCGGAAGTGCCGACGATGGAAGAAGCCGGCCTGCCCGGTTATGAGATCAGGGTCTGGTACGGTTTTTTTGTGCCGGCCAAAACACCGCGTTCCATTGTCGACCGGCTGCACAAGGAAACCCTCAGGGCGCTGGGCACGGAAGACGTCAAAGCCCGTCTTGCCGCCATCGGCACCCAGCCCGCGGGTGCGGGCCCCGATGAATTCCGGCCCATCGTGCAGTCTGAACTGCAAAAATGGGCCAGGGTGGCGCGCGAAAGCGGCATCAAGCCGGAATAAGCCGGGCCGCGACTAGAGGTTCGCGAACGCCCTGTCGTGCAGCGACAGATCCACATAAGGCATGGGATCAGTCAGGGTTTTCTGCGGCACACCAAAACGCGTACGCAACGCCAGCACGGTACGGATGCCTTCGAGGTCCAGCGCCAGGTCGCGCCAGAAACCGTCCTTTTCATCAAGCAGGATGTCGAGCGACAAACGCGCCAGATCCGGCGTCACGGAAGCATCGTTGGCCATCAGCAGATCGGCGGCGGCAGCGCGGTTGTTGCGGTCATAAAGCCAGTCCATCGCATCGCGATAACCGCGCATGAAACCGATCACTGCGGCCTCGTTGTTCTTGATCCATGAGCGCTGCGCAAAACCGGTACGGCCCTGATAACGGCCGAGCAATTCGCGCGCCGTACCCAGCCTGGTAAATCCCCGGTCGGCGGCGATCCTGTCCAGCGGGGTGGCGAGCAGGCCCGCGGCATAATTGCCGTCGAGCATCGCCTTGAGGCGCATTGGACCGCCGCCGGTGCGCTCGTAGCTGACGTCGGCATCGCTCATGCCGGCACGCGCGATCATCTCGCGCAGGATGAAGGCATAACCGGTGGTCAGCGCATCGACCGCGATTTTCCTGCCGCGCAGGTCGGCCACCGACTTGATCTCCGGTGCCGCCATCAAACTCTGAAAGCTGTCGTCCACACCCATGAAGGCGACCAGATCGCAGGTCCCCGTGTATTCCGCCTCGCCCTGCCCCTCCTGGTAGGCCACCAGGTTGTCCATCGCAGTCACGGTGAGATCGAAGCTGCCTTCGATCAGGTTTTTCATCAGGAACACCGAGTTCGGCGTATGGGTGATGTTGACCTCGATGCCGTGCTTCGCGAAAAAACCCTGCTTCTGCGCCACCCAGGCCGGCAGCGAATAACCGCCGCCGAAGGTGATCATGTTGACGGTCTGCAGCGGTTTTTTTTCACTGGACATTGGCCGGGCTCACGAAAATGAATGACCGCAACAATACACGACGCACCGGGGCGTGAGTAGAATGCCCGCTCGTCCATCACCGTGAGCAATGCCACATCATGAACGCACCCCTGACCCGACGCTGGACCGAACAACGCTGGCTGATCGACAACATCATCCGCTCGGTCGGCATCGACTGGGACCAGCCGCGCAGCATCAACTACAACGCGCCCTGCGGCCCTGAAGCCAACCCCGACTTCGCCGCCATCCGCGAGCGCGTCAAAAAATACGCCGATATTTCACCGGCGTTCGAAACCGCGGCCAAACGGCGCGAAGCGAAAGCCCGGGCCGCGGAAGAGGCCGGTGAGACCGTCACCGCGCGCCAGAACTATTTCATCGCCGCGGTGCAGTACGCCGCCTCGCAGTGGCCTTATGACGAAAACAATGAAAAAAACCTGGCGCTCAACCGGCGCAAGCGCGAGTGTTATCAGAATTACGCCAAATACGCCGACCACAAGGTCGAGGCGGCATGGATACCGTTTCAGGGCAAGGCGCTCCCCGGCTGGTTTCATCTGCCGCCCGGCTACAGCGGCGGACGCATTCCGGCCGTGGTGGCAATCCCCGGAATGGACGGCTTCAAGGAAGCGGGCGTCGCCATGTACGGCGACCGCTGGCTGTCGCGCGGCATCGCAGTGCTCAGCGTCGAAGGACCGGGGCAATACGAAAGCGCGGTGCTGGGCATCCCCGTCAGCATGCCGAACTGGATCGAGGCCGGCCGCGCGCTCATGGAGTGGATGGCGGCGCGCCCCGAAATCGATCCGCAGCGCATCGGCGTCACCGGCCAGAGCTTCGGCTCATTTTTTGCGACCATCTCGGCCGCCGCCGAACCGCGCTACCGTGCCTGCGCAGTGACCGCCACCTGCCTGGAGCCAGGCTGCCACACCATCTTCGAGGAAGCCTCCCCCACCTTCAAGCAGCGCTTCATGTACATGTCCGGTTATACCGACGAAGCCGCTTTTGACGAATTCCGCAAGACGCTGACCTGGGAAGGACACGCCGCAAAAATCCGCGTCCCCTACCTGTGCGTGGCCGGCGAAGCCGATGAACTGTCGCCGCTCGCCCACACCGAACGGCTGCTGGCGACGCTGCAATGCCCGAAACGGCTGGTGGTGTATCAGGACAGCCGCCACTCGGTCGGCAACGTGCCCGCCGCGAGTCTTGGCCCGACACCCGCGGTGCTGGTCGCGGACTGGATGAACGCCCGCCTCGCGGGCAAACCGTTTGACAGCGAACGCTGGTTTGTCGAAGCCAGCGGGCGCGTGGTCGTTACGCCGTACTGACCGGGAAGACTACTCCGGTTTGATGCCGGCAGCCTGTACCACCTTGGCCCACTTGGTCACTTCCGAGCGCACCAAGGCTGAGAATTCCTCCGGTGTATTGCCGACCGGGTCGGCACCACTCGCGAGGAAACGCTCGCGCACGCCGGGGTCCTGCAGCGCGAACACCACGGCCTTGTGCAGCTTGGCAAC
Source organism: Burkholderiales bacterium (assembly GCA_019749945.1). Classification (GTDB taxonomy): domain Bacteria; phylum Pseudomonadota; class Gammaproteobacteria; order Burkholderiales; family SG8-41. The sequence goes on along the minus strand of JAIEPF010000016.1, from coordinate 35,052 downwards.
GATGTCCTTCGGCGTGTTCGCCGGGGCCATCAGGCCGTACCACTGCACGGCGTCATAACCGGTGACACCCTGTTCGGCGATGGTGGGAATGTTGGGTGCGATCTTTGAACGTGCGGCACTGGTGACTCCGTAGGCGTGTACTCGGCCGGCCTTGAGCTGCTGCGCGCCGACGATCATGTTGGTGACCATGAACGGCACATAACCTGCGATCAGATCAGAAATGGCCGTGTTCGCACTCTTGTACGGCACATGCACCATCTTCAGCCCGGCCATGCTCAGAAACATTTCCATGCACAGGTGCAGATTGGACCCGGTGCCGGCCGAACCGAACTCCAGCTTGCCGGGACGGGCCTTCGAGTAAGCAATGAGTTCCTTGATGGTTTTCGGCTGCATCGAAGGATGGCCCACCAGCATGTTGGGTAACACCACAAACTGGCTGATCGGCGCAAAATCGCGCACCGGATCGAAGGGCAGGTTCTTCTGCATCGACGGCTGGATGGTCATGCTGCTGATTGCCGTGAGGAGCGTGTAACCGTCGGGCGCGGCGCGGGCGACCGCTTCACTGCCGACGATGGAGCCGGCGCCAGGACGGTTTTCCGCAATCACCCGCTGGCCGAGAGATTCATCCATTTTGGGGATGACCATCCGTGTCGTCGAATCGGTTCCGCCACCGGCGCCGGAAGGGATGATGATCCTGATCGTCCGCGCCGGATAATTCTGCTGCGCTGCAACGCCCAGCGCTCCGCCGAACAGGGTGATGCCCAACAAAATGCAAATGCTGCGAACCTGGTTGTTGCCTGACATGCTGATTTCCCCCTTGGCAGCCGGGTCATTGACCGGATGATTATCAAATAGTGTGATGATTCTCGCCGCGCGCTTAGCTGTTGTAAAGCGGGATGGCGGCAGGAAACACAGGCAACATACCTGCTATTCCCGCTGTCCGTGATTTTTTTTCAGGCCGTTTTTTTAACAGCTTCAGTAGGCATAATGATCACCGTCGCAGTGGGGGGAGGCCCGACTGCCCAATCTTGGAGGTCCAACATGTTGCGCATCATGCTTTCCATCATCACCCTTGGGTTCATCACTGGCGCCACCGCGCAGGACAAACCCGCCGCCGCACCCGCCGAAAAACCGCCGCTCTACGCCACCACCAAAGTCGACGGCACCGACAACGTCTATGTATTCCGTTACGGCAATCACCAGGCGATGTTTGTCGTCACCTCCGCCGGTGTCATCGCCACCGATCCCATCGGCTACGGCCGACCTCAGGCGGTAACCACCTACCTTGATGAAATCAAAAAAGTCACCGACAAACCGGTCAAGTACCTGATCTACAGCCACCACCATTACGACCACATCGCCGGCGGCCAGCCGTTCAAGGACGCGGGTGCGAAAATCATCGCCCACAAACGCGCTAAGGAGCGCCTGGCGGTGATCAAGGATCCGTTTACCCCGCTTCCGGACGAGGTCATGGACAAAAAACGCGTGATCAAGCTCGGTGATACCACGCTCGAGCTGACCTACCACGGCCTCAACCATTCCGACAGCACCATCGCGATGCGCCTGCCCAAGGAAAAAATCCTGTTCGTGGTCGACGTGCTGCCCGTGGGATCGGTGCCCGGCCGCGGCATGATCGACTTCCATCCGCTGGAAGCCGAAAAATCCATCGAGTCCATGCTGGCCATGGATTGGGAACGCCTGATCCCCGGCCACCCCGGCGCACCCAACGGCCGCCTCGGCACCAAGGATGACGTGCGCGCGCAGTTGCAATTTTTGCGCGACGCCTCTGAAGCCGTGAAAGCCGCTGCACGCGAAGGCAAGTGCTGGGAGCCGGCGGAGAAGGAAGTCACGCTGCCGCAGTACGAAAACTGGGCCGGCTACAAGAACAATCTGCCGTTCGTGCTGCGCCGCTACTGCGGCCTGTGGGGTCGCGGCACCTGAACGCCGTTACGGTTTGATCTGCAACAGCCCCGCCGCAGCGGGGCTTTTTTATCCGCCACGACGCGCCGCGTCCGCATCATTCCGGCCGGATTCCGCCGTCGCGGATCAGCGCCTCGTAACGCAGATATTCCTCCTGCATCATGCGCATGAACCCGTCCGGCGTATTGTCGACCATCGATTCCGCGCCCTGACGCATGAAACTCCTGCGCAACGCGGACTTGCGCAAACCCAGCATGATGTCGCCGTGCAACTGTTCGACGATGCGCCGTGACGTGCTGCGCGGCGCAACAATCCCCGACCAGGTGTCAAACTGCGCGTCCGGCAAGCCGACCTCGGCGATCGCCGGCACCTCGGGCAGCATTACACTGCGCTGCGGCGTCATCACCGCCAGCGCACGCAGCCGCTCCTCCCGCAACGATGCCAGTACGGCCGGCAGCGTCAGCACCGCGTAATGCACAAGCCCCAGCCTCATTTCGACATCCGTGCTGGTGATCGTCCGGAACGGCACGTGCACGGCGGTCACGCCTAGCGCCCGTGAAAACACCACACCGGCAAGATGTGATGCCGAACCGATGCCCAGCGAGGCAAAATTGAGTTCGCCCGGACGCACCCTGGCGTAACGCACAAATTCCGCGGCGCCGCGCACGGGTATCTGCGGCGTCACCACCAGCACATTGGTGATCGAGGCCACATGGGCAACGCCGACAATATCCGCCAGCGGCCGGTACGGCGGCTGTTCACGCATCAGCGCCGTGATCAGCCGGGTGACGCCGACCATGCCCAGCGTGTAGCCATCAGCCGCCGCCTGCGACACAAGGGTGTTGCCGATCAGTCCGCCGGCACCCGGACGGCTGTCAATCACCACCCGCTGTCCGTAGAGCATCTCGAGTTCCTTGCTGATCGAACGCGCAAAAAATTCGTCTGCCGATCCCGGAGATTCAGCAACAATCAGCCGGATCGAGCGCACTGGATACTCCGCCGGGGGCGGTTGCGCGACACAGGGTGCGGCGGCGACGGCAAGCGCCCAGGCCAGTCGCCGCGCAAAACACAAGGATAAACGCGGCGTGGCCGTGCTCAACCCCGCAGATGCTGGTTGAAAAACTCCAGGGTGCGCTGCCACGACAGTTTCGCCGCCGCCTCGTCGTAACGCGGTGTCGTGTCGTTGTGAAAACCGTGCAGCGTGTTCGGATAGACATGCGCCGTGTAACGGATCTTGTTCGCCTTCAAAGCCTCTTCGTATGCCGGCCAGGTCTTGTTGACGCCTTCGTCGTCGCTGGCGAAGTGCAGCAGCAACGCCGCCTTGATCTTCGGCACGTCGGCGGCGGGCACCTGGCGGCCGTAGTACGGCACCGCGGCGGCGAGTTCGGGCATGCGCACAGCCAGCAGGTTGCAGATGTAGCCGCCGAAGCAGAATCCGACCACGCCCATCCTGCCGTTGGTTTCCGGCCGTGATTTCAGATACAGCCCGGCGTTGTAAAGATCCTCTTCGCGCTTTTTCGCATCCTGCCCGGCGAACATCGCACGCGCCTTGTCCTCGTCACCGGGGTAACCGCCGAGCGGCGCCAGGGCATCCGGCGCGAAAGCCACGAAGTTCGCCGTCGCCAGACGCCGCGCCACATCTTCGATATAGGGATTGAGCCCGCGGTTTTCATGGATCACCAGCACCGCCGGCAGCTTGCCGGCGGCGGCGGCCGGCTGCGCCAGATAGCCGCGCATTTTTCCCGAACCGGTGGCGGAGTCGTAATCCGCGTAACCGGCCTTGATGCGTTTGTCGTCCTTCGCCACCTGCTGCGCCCAGGCGAAATTCGGCTTCAGGCTTTCCAGCATCGCGGTCGCTGTAAATGCGCCGACCGCGAATTTCGCGGCGCGATCGAGAAACTCGCGCCGGTCCAGCTGGCCATGCACGTAACCGTCAAACAGTTTCAGCACTTCCGGCGGAAAATCGCTTGCTTTTTTGCGCTCCATGACAGGCTCCAGTTCGGAAAAATCAAAGGGGAATGCCCAGCAGCTTTGCCGCCGTCTCGCTCAGCATCATGCGGCGCTCGGCGTCGGTAAATCCCGGCGCATTGAGAATGTGATTGACCGAATCGGCCTGCCACGGAATCGGGTGGTCGGTGCCGATGACCAGCTTGTCGACGCCGACTTCCGCCGCCAGATGGCGCAGCGCTTCGTCGGTGAACACCAGCGTGTCGTAATACATGTCACGCAAATACTCGGTCGGTTTTTTCTTCAGCTTGACGCCGGTGTCCATCTCGGGGGCGACGCGCAGGGCGTTGTCCGAACGCGGCGCATACGACGGCAGGTAACCGCCGCCATGTGCGGAGCAGATTTTCAGGCCGGGGAAACGGTCGAGCGTGCCGTCGAAAATCAGGTGTGACAGCGCGATGGTGGTATCGAGCGGATTGCCGATGGTGTTCGAAAGCCAGCCGTTGCCCTTGAAGCGCGGCTCCAGTTCCGGCGTGCTGCGCGGGTGGATAAAAATCAGCACCCCGAGTTCCTCGGCTTTTTTCCAGAACGGGTGCAGGAAGGGATCCGAAAACTCCTTGCCCGGTATGCTGGTGCCGACCGCGGCGCCACGCAGTCCGAGCTTTTTCACCGCATGCTCAAGCTGCTGCGCCGCCAGCTCCGGAAACTGCAAAGCCACCGAGGCATAGGCGACAAAGCGGTCGGGATAGGTGCCGCACCATTCAGCCAGTTTTTCGTTCTGGATGCGCACCACCTCTTCCGCCACATCGCGCTTGGCGTGATACCAGACGGGATTGATGCTCAGTGCCTCGATGTCGATGCCCTGCTCGTCCATTTCGGCGATGCGCCGCGAACCGACGTCGCCGATGCCCGGACCGCGCTGGTCCGCAACCTTCATGCCGAGCAGCGCCAGCGCCTCGCCCACCACGCAATGCGCGTGTACATCGATGGTTTTGACGCGCTTGCCGCCGACCATCACCTGCCGGCGCCGTCCGCCGGCCTGTCCCTGCGCGGCATTGCTCATGTTGCAGCCTGTAAAAATGATGCCGCCATCGTCCGCGCAGCAGTGCTCCGTGTTGCGTATGCTCATCCACTTCCCCTTTGATTGCGACAGGCCCGCGCCCATCAATAAACAAGGCCGACAGACCGTTCCCGACGGAACCGGCTATCGGCCCAAAACGGTCATCACCCCCAAGCCGGCATTGTGCCAGCAGTCAGGCGGTGGGCGCGTATTTCCCGCTCAGCTGCGGCGTATACCCCTTGAGGCCCTTCTGCTCGCGCTCGAGACGGGTTTCCCGCGCCCAGGTGCGCTTCAGGTCGTCGCGCACCCTGATCGTCAGCCTGCCCAGCCCCTCCACTTCCAGATCGACAGTGTCGCCGTCCTGGAAACTCGACAGCCCGCGGTGATTGGTGCCGGTGGCGAGGATGTCGCCCGGCTCCAGGTCATGGATGCCTGAGATCCACTCGATGCAGCGGTCGATCTTGTGCGCCATGTCGCTGGTGTTGTAGTTCTGCTTGATCACCCCGTTGACCCACAGCCGCACCTGCAGCCTGAGCGGATCCTTGATTTCGTCGGCGGTGACCAGATACGGGCCGATGGGTGCAAAAGTATCCCGGGACTTCACCTGGTAAAAAGAATTGCCAAGCTTGGTCGCATCGCGCGCCGAGCCGTCGATGAAATTGACGTAGCCGAAGACATGCTCCATCGCCTTTGCCGCCGGCACGTTGCGCGCGCGCTTGCCGATCACCACCGCCATCTCGGCCTCGCCCTCGAGAATCGAAATCGGAATATCCGGCATCACCATGGTGTCGCCGTGGCCGATGATGCAGCCCGGCGACTTGTGGAAGGCATTGATCGGCGCCGGCTCCTTGCGCGTGCCGTCTTCCATGTAATTGACGGCCATGCAATCGACGTTGACGGGTTTGGGCAGCGGCGGACGGATCTTGACCTGGCTCACCGGCAGGCCGCTGCCGGATGCGGCGGCGCGTTCAAGCGCGCCGCGCACATCAGCCCAGCGTTCGATGACACCGTTGATCAGGTTGCCGGGCCCGGTATGTGGAATATTCTGTACCGCAGTCGTGACATCGACGACGTTGTCACCCTTCAGTACGCCCAGGCGGAAATCGTTGAAATACATGAGCTTCATGGTGGTCCCTCGCTGACGTGAACACCGGAGTTAAATGCCGGCGTCCAAATCTGTCGGCAATAACCGCTTATTTTTCGAGATGTTTTCGAATTATTATTGTTCTGGCGTTCCCCGGGACACCGCGCGATCCTCTGGCAGCAGATCGTCGCTTTATATGACGATATCTTAAGCCTCGAACCGGCCGCACGCAAACTTACCCGCAAGCACAAGCGCGGCGTATGATGGCGCAGCAGTGCGGTGTTCCCGAGCTTTCGGCAAGGGGCGAAGAAACGGACAACGATACCGTGAGGATGCGCAGATGAAACCTGATTTGATATCGCTGCAGCGCAGACAGCTGATGATCGCCGGCACCGCCATGGCCGCGGTCCCCGCCGCCTGGTTTGCGGCCACGCGCACCGCCCGTGCCGCGCCCGCGAATTGCGCTGCCGCGCCCCACGCCACTACGATGGTCGTCTCCGGACGCCTCATTGCAGCCGATGGACGACCGCTCGCCGGCGCCGCGGTCCTCGCCTGGCCCATGTGCGGCAAACCCGGCATCGACCGCTGCGGCGCGATCAGCGATGCCGACGGCCGCTTTGTTTTCAGCAGCGATGCCCCGCATCAGTCCGCCGACGGCCTCCAGCCGATGCATGTTTATGTGACGCCCCCGGCGGGCGGGCCCCATTACGCCGAACTGCATTTCGAGCGCGGCGGTGACACCGGCAACAGCGTTCATGCGCGGACACTGCTCGACCACGACACCTTGCGCGCCAGCTTCGAACTGACACTCTCCTGAACATTGCGGGCGGCGCTGCAGCCGCCCGCTTCCGGCAGTGCCGTGGAATCCGTGGCACCCGCAAAACTGCAAAAGCCGCACATGGATCACGGCATCTGGGCAATCTGGTACGACATCGCCGCACAACAGCGCGTGGAATACTGCGACTGGTTTCATCGCGTGCACATCCCGGAAAAACTCGCCCGCCCCGGTTATCAATGGGCCGCGCACTATGAACTCGGCCACGGCGGACGCGGCAGGGGTTATCTTGCCTTGTTCGGCGGCGAAACCACGCACAGCTTCCTCAATCCCAGCCCCGGCCAGCTTGCATCACGGCAAAGTGCCGAGACCCGAGCATTCATCGGCATGCGGCAGCAGCCCGCCGCCTGCATTCTCGCCGAAGAGACGCGCATCTATGGCCCCGATGCCGCCAGGCGCGGCCCCGGCCTGGCTCCCGCGCCGGTGCTGCAGATCGGCAACTACAACGCGCCGACGCCCGCCGTCGAGGACGACCTCGGCGGCTGGTACGCGCAGCAGCGGTTTCCGCTGCTGATGAAACTGCCCGGCTGCGTCGGTGCGCGCAAAATGCTGGCGACGGTCGGACTCTACAAACACGCCATACTGCACGAGTTCAGCAGCCTCGAACTGCGCGAACGGTTTTTCGCTCCGCACGAAGCCGAACGCGACGACCCGGACACCTGGATGGGTCGCGTGGTGCCGCAGCTGACCCATGCCCCGTATTCACCCGCCGTCGGCCGCCGCATCTGGCCGCCGGCATAAAACAATCCAGCCATGGAGGTATTGATGAGTTCGTTTGCATGCCTGTCCCGTATTGCCGTTGTGATCGCAGCCGCGCTGTTCGCAGGAACCGCAACGGCAGCCGGCGCTTATCCCGATCGTCCGATCCGGCTGATGCTGCCCTTCCCGCCCGGCGGCCCCAGCGACATCGTCGGCCGCATGTTTGCGCAAAAACTCGGCGAATCCCTCGGCCAGCAGGTGGTGATCGACAACCGCGGCGGCGCCGCCGGCAACATCGCCTGTGAAATCGCCAAAAATGCCGCGCCCGACGGCTACACCCTGATGCAGGCCACCCGGCACCATGTCGATCAACCCCGGCCTCTACCTGAAACTGCCGTATGAACCGCTGCGTGACTTTGCACCGATCTCGCTGCTCACCGAAACGCCGTATCTGCTGGTGGTGAATCCCAATGTGCCCGCCAAATCGGTGAAGGAGCTGGTGGCGCTGGCGAAATCCCAGCCCGGCAAAATGAACTTCGCTTCAGGCGGCGTCGGCACCGGCAACCATTTCTCCGGCGAACTCTTTCGCATGTTGTCCGGCATCGATGTCGTGCACATCCCGTACAAGGGCAGCGGCGTCGGCATGAACGACGTGCTCTCCGGCCAGGTCCAGTTCATGTTCATCAACCTGCTGCCGGCGACGCCGTTTGTCGCCAACGGCCGGCTGCGCGGCCTCGGTGTGACCAGCGCCAAACGCTCCATCGCGGCACCCGACATCCCGACCATCGCCGAAAGCGGATTCCCCGGTTATCAATCCACGTCCTGGCATGGCATTGTCGCGCCGGTCAAAGTGCCCGCGCCGATCATCAAACAACTGCATGCCGAGCTGGTCAAGATCACGCAGCAGCCCGAGGTCAAAAAACGCATGGCCGGCCAGGGCACCGATGTCATCGGCAGCACCCCGGAAGAATTCCGCAAGGTGATCCAGACCGAATCGGCGAAATGGTCGAAGGTGATCCAGACCGCCGGCATCAAGCCTGAATAAAACCGGAAACCCCGGAGAGGAGTCACCATGACCATCATCCATCGCGCCGTCGCCATCACGCTGATCGCCTGCGGCAGCCTGTGCGCCGCGGCGGCACAGGCGCAAAACTATCCGACGCGCGCCATCCGTTTCATCATCCCGCAATCGGCGGGCTCCGCCACCGACACCGTGGCGCGCATGATCGGCAGCCGGCTCGCGGAAAAATTCGGCCAGCCGGTGGTGCATGAAAACCGCGCCGGCGCCGGCGGCATCATCGGCGTCGAACTGACCGCCAAGGCCGCAGCCGACGGCTACACCATCGCCATTGTCAGCGCGACGCACAGCGTCAACCCCAGCCTGCGCCGCAACCTGCCCTACGACTCCATCACCGACTTCGCACCGGTCACCATGGCCACCGCGCAGCCCTACGTGATGCTCGCGCATCCGTCGCTGCCGGCGAAAAACGTCAGGGAACTGGTGGCGCTGGCGCGCATGCGGCCGGGACAGATCAATTACGCGTCATCGGGCGCCGGCACCCTGGGCCACCTCGGCTTCGAGCTGCTGAAGACCAGCGCCAGCATCAACATGGTGCATGTGCCGTACAAGGGCATCGTGCCCGCGATCACCGACATCGTCGGCGGCCATGTCTCGCTGTTGTACTCGACCGTGGTGTCGGGCATGCCGCAGGTCAATGCCGGCAAGCTGCGCGCGCTGGCGGTGTCCTCCGCCAAACGCGCACAGGTCGCGCCGGGCGTGCCCACCGTCGCCGAATCCGGATTCCCCGGCTACGACGTCAGCGGCTGGTACGGCATCCTCGCCCCGGCAAAAACACCGGCCGACATCATCAACCGCCTCAACACCGAGATCGTCGCCATCCTGCGTTCGCCGGCGGCCGCCGAACGCCTCGCCGCCGACGGCTCGGAAGCCGTCGGCAACACACCGGAACAATTCGCCGCGCACATCAAAAGCGAAATCGCGAAATGGGGCAAGGTGGTCAAGGCGGCGGGGATCACTGCGGATTAAGTTCGACACGGCACAGGCCCGGCACCGCGGGCGCAGAGGGTGTATACTCATAAGTTATTGTTTTTATTAATTTTTTTATAAACGACTTATGCAATACACCACCCTCGGCCGCAGCGGCCTCCAGGTCAGCGTCGCCGGCCTCGGCTGCGGCGGCAACAGCAAACTCGGCCTCGGCACCGGCCACAGCGAAGCGCATGCGGTCGACATCGTGCGCCGCGCGCTCGACCTCGGCATCAGCTTCATCGACACCGCGCAGCACTACGGCACCGAAGCCGCCGTCGGCAAAGCGATCAAGGACCGCGCGCGCGACTCTGTGGTCATCTCCACCAAACTCAAAGTGGCATCGCGTGAAAGCGGCATCGCCTCAGTCGCGGAAGTCCTCGCCGGGCTTGACCGCTCGCTGCGGGTGCTGGGCACCGACCATGTCGATGTGTTCTGCCTGCACACCGTGCTGCCGCAGGAATACGACCGCGTGCTGGCCGAGATCGTGCCGCCGCTGCTGCGCGAAAAGGAAAAAGGCAAGTTCCGTTTTCTCGGCATCACCGAGTTCGCCGGACGCGATCCGCGGCACGACATGCTCGCCCGCGCGCTCAGCGACGATTGCTGGGACGTGATAATGGTGGCCTTCCACATGCTCAACCAGAACGCGCGGCAACGCGTGTTTCCGGCGACACAGGCCAAAAACATCGGCACGCTGCTGATGTTCGCGGTGCGCGCCATTTTCAGCGTGCCGGGCCGCCTGCAGCAGGACATCACCGAACTCGCGGCAGCGGGCAAGGTGCCGAAATGGCTCGCCGAAAAGAAAAACCCGCTGGACTTCCTGCTGCACGATCAGGGCGCGCGCAGCATCATCGAAGCCGCCTATCGCTATGCGCGGCACGAACCCGGCGCCAATGTCGTGCTGTTCGGCACCGGCAATCCCGATCACCTGGCTCCCAACATCAACGCCATCCTGCAGCCGCCGCTGCCGGATGCAGACCGCCAGAAACTCGCCGCGCTGTTCGGCGCGCTCGAAGGCGTGGGACTGGACGAGATCATCCCCAGGCGCTGACGCCCGCGGGAACGGCGGATCGCGCGCTCAGCGCAGTTTCATCGACACGCCGGGATTGATGGCCGTGCCCGGCTGCGGCCTCTGCTGCGCCGGGCTCAGCGCATCAATACGCTCAATCACCTTGTTGTTGTTCGCCGCCCAGAACCGGGCGGTGTCTTCGGTCATCGGCGCTTTGACAAGACGCCAGCGCACGCGGCCACGCGGATCTTTTTCCTGAACACGCCACTTGTAAAGGGTTTCCATGCCGCCTCCCTGATGGGGCCGGGCCGACCCAGCCCGGGGCCGCACATCTTAGCGTGGCTTGCAGCACGCGGCCAGCCTCCACCGGCCCCGGCCTGCGTGGACGTTAGAATCCCCGCTCCACTGGAGGAGGTCACATGAAACTGTTCGGCACGCCGGGAAGCCCGTTTGTGCGCAAGGTGCGCGTGTTTGTTGCAGAAAAAAACATTCCATGCGAGTACATCGTCGCCCGCGCCTCGACACCGGATTCCCCGGTGCCCGCGTTCAACCCTCTGGCCAAGATCCCGACGCTGGTACGCGATGACGGCCGCGCGCTGTATGACTCGCCGGTGATCGTCGAATACCTGGATGCCTTCGGCAGCGGAGCGAAACTGATTCCGGAAGATTTTGAATCGCGCATCGAGGTCAAACGCTGGGAAGCGCTGGCCGACGGCATCGCCGAAGCCACCGTTGCCATCAACCACGAATACCGCGAACCGGCGGAGAAGCAGCGCTCCGCCGCATGGTTTGCCAAGCAGCAGTCAAAAATAGACCGCGGTCTCGCGTTGCTGGAAAAAGATCTGGGGACCAAGGACTGGTGTTTTGGCGGCCGCCTGACGCTGGCCGACATCAGCACCGGTTACGCGCTGGGTTATCTCGACTTCGCGCTGCCGGATTACGCATGGCGCGGATCACACCCGGCGCTGGCGCGGCTCGCCGCACGGCTGGCGGCACGCACATCCTTCAGCACCACCGGGCACGGCAAAAGGGCCCGAAACAATATCAACCCGGCATGAATTGAGACGCTGCGCCGGATGAGGGCAAGCGCTTGTTTGCACCCGCGCCATTTTTGATCCGGCGCAGCTGAATGTTCGCCTGGTGAAAGAGTTCGTTCAGTTCCCGGATTTGGACATAGGCATCACCGTGGGTTTCACGCGCGAGCCATTGGCCGATCTTCTGCACCACAAAAAGTTGCTCGGTCAATTGGTCAATGGTTGCGCGCCGCACGGGAAGCGCGCGCCTTTCCTTGCGTTCGCGCATTTCAAACGGTTTTGTTTCCATAGTGGCGGCTCCTTGCTGGCGGCAGTACGCTCCCCGCTCCGTCTGCCCGGACAGCAACCCTGCCCGCTGCGGGAAACCGCGTCAGTTCGCTACCGAACTTAAGGGCCGCGTGGTGTAACGCAGCAGGTTTACCAGACCTTCGGCAGGATCAGTCCGAACGCGCCGATCAGCGCCAGCGCAAAAACCACGATGATGCCGCCCGCCGCCCGCGGATAAACCGTCACCCAGGCATCGAGCCGGGTGTTCATGTCATCGGCGCCCTTGGTGATCTTGCGCTCCGAATACCAGTGGCTGCCGCGCGCTTCCAGCGCAACCACGGCATCGGGGAAAAAAGCGAGCATGATGCCGGCCACCACAGCGGCGAGGTTGCCGGCGATCAGCATCCAGCGCAGGCTGTCGACCAGCCAGCCCGCGACTGCCGGCCGCATGAAATCGAGGCCGAACAGGTTCACCACTGCGGCGGCCTTGAACTGGGTGAGCAGGCTGAATACCGCAAACACGCCGCCGGCGACAAAAACCGCCGCCAGCCAGTAACGGTATTGCTGCACCGCCTGCCGGGTATCGCGGGGAATCTCCAGCGGCCTCGACGCGCTGCGCATCGACACCCAGCGGTTCATGCTGCCGAAAAAGCGCAGGGCCCGCGCGCTGTTGACGAGCAGACTGACGCCGATGCCCAGCAGCACAACACCGCCCATCAGAAAAAACAGCACCGTCGCCTGCGCCAGCCACAGCCGGACGCCTTGACTGCCCATCATGTTCAGAAATTCCATCTGCGCCTCCCGTTATGCCCCGCCACTGCCGCCGCAAGGACCCATCTTACCGGCATACGCCCCCACACATTGCGGAATCATCCGTTGATCACACGAGCACAAGCCATGGCATCCCGTGTATTCTCGTTTGTGCCTGCGCGCACCCCGTGCCGTCCAGGCCCTCGATAACAACCGGGTCAGTACTTTGCCAACTGAAACGCCAGGCTGGATGCCAAACCCGGGATCCCTTACAAGAAATTGATTCAATTCATGTTTTCAGGGGGCTGCCTTGCCTGATTCCGCCCGCGACACCCAGGCCGACTGCCGCGGCCAAGCCCGCCCGGCCGAACGCAGCCGCTGAGCACAGACCGATGACCAGCCTCCGCGACTCTGAATTCGTCAAACGCTACCGCCCCGAGATTTTTGCAATGCTCTGGCTGGTGTTCGGCATTGTGATGGCCAACCTCGCGCTGCAGAACCAGTCCATCCCCGGCCGCGACGACCTGACCCAGGTCTCGGGCATCATCGACCGCCTGAGCGAGGATTCGCGCCACGTCCGCCACGGCCCCGATGTGTACACGCTGCACCTGCAACTGCGCGGCGCCGACACCGAATACATCATCGACAGCGGACGCCGCAACGACCCCGGCGCCTATGCCCGCACCAGCCGCGCACTGCGCCGCGGCAGCGAAATCACGCTGTGGTACGAACAGCATCCCGCCCTCGGCAACCGGCCGTGGCAGATCGACCAGCAGGGGCAGCGGCTGATGGACTACCGCGAGACTTTCAAGCACGAAACCGATCAGCAGATGAACACCTGGCTGATCCTGCTCGCCTATATCGTCGCCAGCGCCATCGTGATTCCGCTGCTGGTGATGTGGCGCCGGCGCGTCAGGGCACGGTATGCAGAGCCCGTGCAGCCCGCTGCGGGGAATGATTGTAAATAATTGATTTTATTGATATTTTTAAAATGATTCGCCGCCATCCCGGCGCAGCCAAAAAGCGGGCTCCGCCGGAATGACGCCCCGACAGCACCGTGGTATGAGTATCCAGCCACATCAACCACCTCGAAAAAAACATGAGCGACTCCGCACACACCCTCGACATCAACGCCAGCTTCCGCGGCGGCGGCCGTTCGATTGAATGGCTGGATGAAATCAACAAGGCCTCGATCGTCATGCTCGCCGAGACCGGCATCGTGCCGAAGGACGTTGCGCAGCGCATCGCCAGGGGCATCGCGCAGGTGATTGAAAATGAACGCACGGGTGAGAAGCGTACCTCCGCGGACTATCTCGATTACGAACCGCGCCTGATCGCCGTCGCCGGACAGGAAGCCTCGCGGTTGCACACCGGCCGCAGCCGGCAGGACCTGGCCTCGACCATTGCGCGGATGAACCTGCGCGACGGCCTGCTGCACACCATCGGCGCGCTGATCGAAGCACGCGAGAAACTGCTCAAACGCGCGGAAGAACATATCGAAACCATCATCCCCGCCTACACCCACGGCGTGCAGGCGCAGCCGACGACGTTCGCGCATTACCTGCTGGCCTTTGAATCCGCCCTCGCGCGCGCGACCGAGCGCTTGCAGCAGGCCTACACGCGGGTGAACCAATGCCCGCTGGGCACGGCGGCACTGGCGACCTCCAGCTTCCCGCTCGACCGGCACCGCTTAGCCGAGTTATTGGGTTTTGTCGGGCTGGTCGAAAACGCCTACGACGCCAACCACTTGGCACCCATCGACAGCGCGCTCGACGTCGCCAATGCCTGGGCGATGACCGCGGTGCAGACCGGCATGTTCGCGCAGGACCTGCACACCCAGTACGCCAACCCGACACCGTGGTTCATGCTCGGCAGCGGCGAACTCACCGGCACCAGCAGCATCATGCCGCAGAAGCGCAACCCCGCCGCCCTCGAACAACTGCGCGCGCAGTCCAGCATCCTGCTCAGTGAAATGCAGACCATGACCTTTGTCGCGCACAACAACCGCACCGGCATGTTTGATTACCGCATGTATGACCCGGTGCCCTATGCCCGCGCGCTGACGGTGTTCAAACTCTTCGGCAGCGTGGTCGATGCAGTGGTGGTCAACAAGGCACGCGCGCTGGAAGAAGTAAACGCCGATTACTCCACCACCACCGAAATCGCCGACGCCCTGCTACAAAAAGCTGAAGTGCCCTTCCGCACCGGCCACCATTTCGCCAGCAAGCTGACCGACTACGGCCGCGGCAAGGGCCTGAAAATCCACGAAATCCCCTACAGCGAAGCGCAGCGGATTTACGAGGAACAGGCGAAGGATAAACTGCCGCTGACGGAAGCGGAATTCCGCGAGGCGATCAGTGCGGAAACTATGGTGTTCGGGCGGAAGGGGTTGGGCGGGCCGCAGGTCAAAGAGACGCAGCGCATGCTCGCAACGACCCGAACCCTCGCCAGCGCCTGCGCGGCATGGCGTAACAACAAGGCGGAAAACCTCTCGCGGAGCGCGGCTCATGCCGATCGTGCGTTCCAGGCGCTGCACGGCGGCCCGGTGTAACCTCCGGCCACAGTCGATACTGCGTCATTGACCTACTATACGTCAACGGCGTATATTCCTCCATGATATTCATCGAAGCCAGCCTGTTCAGCAAGCTGCGGGGGGAATACCTCGGCGACGAAGACTATCGGGCGCTGCAGAACCACCTGATGGTGCAGCCCGACGCCGGCGCGGTGATCCGCGGTTCCGGCGGCGTGCGCAAGGTGCGCTGGGCCGCCGGCGGCAAGGGCAAGTCGGGCGGCCTGCGCGTGATCTATTACTGGCTCACGGCGGAAGACCAGATCATGTTTCTCACGCTGTACGGAAAAAGCGAAAAAGGAAACCTGAGCGCCGCCGAACTGAAGCAAGTGGTCAAACTCATTGAGGAATTCAAATGAACAAGCGCAACATCGGCAAAGAAATCATCGCCGGCCTTGAAGAGCTCAAGGCCTGGCGCCGTGGCGAAGTGAAGCTGAAGACCCACGTCGTCGACATGCCCACTGCCGCTGACGTACCGGCCATCCGCAAGGAACTGGGCCTGTCACAGCCCGAATTCGCGGGCTTCATGGGCGTCAGCCTCGGCACGCTGCGCAATTGGGAGCAGGCCCGGCGAGAGCCGCATGGCCCCGCGCGCGCCCTGCTGCTGGTCGCGTCAAAACAACCGGCCGCAGTTCGAGCCGCGTTCAACGCGGCGCACTCGACTGCGCCCGGCCCCAAACGCGTGCCGAGTCGTGCCCGGGCGCGCAAGGCGGCTTAAGTCACCGGCCAGGATGTAGGGACGAGCTACTTTGCTAGACCTGACCCCATTGGTCCTAGCATTGGTCGCCCATGACCCCATTGGTCGCCCCTGACGGCAGCGGATTTCCGCGAGGTGATCAGTGCGGAATATATGGTGTTTGGGCGGAAGGGGTTGGGGGGACCACAGACCAAGGAATCTCGGTGCCGTAGCTCAGATGCAATCGCATCATTAGACCTTGATAAGCCGTGGATTGAACAACAAGGAGAGAGAATTTCAAGTGCAAACAAGCTGCTGAAAAAGGGATTTAAGTTGTTATAAATGTAACTGGCCGCACAAACACTGGGTCCCTAATTTTTTATTGACGAAAGTAGCCATCAAACTCACGCATCCATTCTTAGTTCGAAATATTGCTTTTGATGCAACAAACATATGACCCATCACTACCTCGGAAACGCTTAAATAGGAAATGAGGAGCCGCACCAATGTATATCAGCTCAGTTTCAATAAAAAAGTTTCGCCATTTAGAAAATGAGTTTATTGGCCCCTTACATCTATTCGGAAAATTCTCTGATCTAATTGCCTTCGCCGGTCCAAAT
Source organism: Burkholderiales bacterium (assembly GCA_019749945.1). Classification (GTDB taxonomy): domain Bacteria; phylum Pseudomonadota; class Gammaproteobacteria; order Burkholderiales; family SG8-41. Next base: position 18,535 of record JAIEPF010000016.1, on the reverse strand, counting down.
GGCAGCGGAAAGAGCTCGGTTCTAGAACTCATCAGTTACGCGCTATCAAACTCTTACAGCCTGAACTGGAGTTTAGGTAGAACATTTGAAAGCTTTTCGTTTGAGGTTGGAATTGGACTAACGTTGGAGGAATGCTCAATCATTCGAGACAAACTAAATCATGAACTATCGGAGCCCAAAAAACTGCTCAATGAAAAAATATTGGGGGTAGTAGCGCAATCTGATTTCACACCTGAACAAAAGTCCGCAAGAACCCAAGCGTTAACCGAAGAATACAACAGGGGATACAAACATCACCTTCAAATGCTTGAGTATCTAGGACGGAGCAATATTTACTATCGCGCCTTTAACTACACTGAAGGTGAATATCAAAAAGACCAATCTTTACACAACCATTTACATTCGTATGCCACCCGAGAGTTAAAAGACATTCTTAAACGCTCCTTAGGTTTCTTTTTACGTGCAGATCGAAACTACCCTCAACGATCTTTCGATCGCAACAAAATTTTTGAATTTGAAACCGTTAGCCGCAAAGAGCATTTGTGGTCGATGGCATTTAATACCAGCGACATTCAGTATCGAGAAATGTATGAGTTTTTAGTGCAGCAACGTTACCATTATTTGCGTGCACTAGGCGCATATCACGACGCCATTAACAAAGGTGCCGCCGTCAATCAAAAACCTGAAGACCCACTTGTTCCGTACGAAAAGTTATTGAGTAGACTCTTTCCTGAATACAAATTTTCAAATCCCGATGAACCAGTTCCTTCGAACTTGTTTATTCAAATCCCCTCCGGGGAAGTCATCACTTTCAACGATCTGTCGTCCGGAGAGAAAGAAGTATTTTTTATCCTTTCATTTTTTATTCGTCACAACGTCGAAAATGCAATTATTGTTATCGATGAGCCCGAGCTTCATTTGCACCCGGAATTGTCAAGACTACTTATTCAAAACATCAAAGCCATCAAGGCAGGAAACCAGATATGGGTGGCCACACACAATGCCGAAATAATTGATGAGGCGGGACGAGACAAAGTTCTTTACCTAGCACGTGACGCCGCGACTCGGAAATCAAAACTTATCGCAGCAACCGATGAAAATGAGGCGCTAGCTGAACTAAGAAACTTATTTGGCTTCTCCGGATACATCGGCGTCGCCAAAAATCTTGTCTTTTTAGAGGGCGAAAATACCAGTCAAGACAGAAAACTTTTTTCTAGCGTTTTTTCAGAAGACGACGCGGCCGTCAAACTTATTCCCGCAACAGCAAGTGGCGCCCTGAATCGTATTAACGCGGCAATACTCTCAATCTTGGAGGCCAATTTTGGCTGGATGAGATTTTCTCTTATACGCGATCGGGATTATCTAACTGAGGAAATGGTCAATAGTTATCGTTCCCACCCATCAGGACGGATATTTGTACTGTCAAGCCACGAACTTGAAAACTATCTACTTGATTTCGAGCTTATTCAAAAAGTACTTGCCGAAGTTTTTCAGCTCCAAAAAACTCCCGTCGAATTAAAATCTATTTTTCTTGAGAATGCGTATAAGCTCTCGTCTAGCGTTATCAGAGATATGGTCGCGTTCCGACTCAACTTGACCGTTAGACCGCAAGACTTTTCACTTGGGAGAATACTTACTTCGGAGTCGTACTTTACTATCGGTAGCGTTACTCCTGTCACTCAGCATCAAGAGATACTGCGCACTAAACTCCTTGAGTCCACACAACGCATACATGCTGAATTTCAAACAACCTTGTCTGAATCGGCCATTAATGAAGTTCTTAATGCAGCGGAAAAGCAAGTGGCGGGCGCGTTGAACTCTGACCAATGGCTTCAACTCTTTCCCGGCAAGGAACTTCTTGCAATGTGTGCCAAGCGGTTTGGGATCTCGAATTCAATACCGCTACAAAATTCTCTCATCAAACAATTATCCGTGACAAGGGAAAAAATACCAGGTGAACTCTTGGCTATCGCCAAAACAATTTGCAGCACCTAGATATAAATAGGGCCAACAAAACCAAAAGTTCCTAATCCTTTTTTCACTCCCTCTTGTTCGATTCACTCATCTCGAATGACAAGATCCTATCCGAAGAGAGCCCGAGAAAAACCTTCGTTACCGGGTCGATTTATTGAGATTACCTACCGCTTCTCCTTGATCAACATCGCCGGCGAAATGCCAAACATCCGCCGAAACGTCCGGCTGAGATGCGCCGAATCGGCAAATCCGGTTTCATGGGCCGCCTCGGTCCAGCTGCGGCCATCCATCATGGCCACCACTGCACGGTTGATGCGCAGCCACAGCACATAGCCACGATAGGTGGTCCCCGTTTCCTGCACGAAGAGGTGCCGCAGTCGGCTGGGTGACAGATGCACCGCGGCCGCCACCTGCTGCAGCGTGAGGGTTGAGGTCATGTGCTGCGAGATGAATTCGATCGCCGCCGCGATGCGCGGATTCGCGGAAGGTTGCGCGCGCTCCGCACCGGCCAGCGTGTCGACAATGCCCTGGCTGATCGCGACCAGCGCCTGAATGTCACCGCCCTTCGCATACCGCTTCGCCAGCCGGTTTAATGCGGGTTCAATCATTTCCAGCGGCAATGCGGTGATGTCCTCCACCGCATAGCGCTTGAGCAGGCTGCGGCCCCGCACGGTTTCGGGCTCGACAAAGAGTTGGGCGACGGAACCGCCCAGGCCGTCGAACGCATGCCGGCGGTTGGGCCTGACGATGGCCGCCCTGAAAGCAGGCCACTCGCCATCTGTGCCACTGCGCAGCAGGAGTTTTCCGGCGGGTCCATCCAGCGACAGAGAGATCTGTATGCCGTGGTGGGCGTGGGGCTGCGCGCGCCCCACCTCGCGCCCGATCCACAGGCTGCCACCCTGTCACATGCAGACGCGCCCGACGCCGATCTTGAGTGCGGCGATGCGCACGGGCTTCGCCGCGGCTGGCGCACGAATCTGCGCGGTGCTCACGCGCTGCATCCTTCCCGCCGCAAGTCAGCCCTTTCATTCAAGTGGAAAACGCGCCCGGCCAGCACAATGCCGGTGTCGGACAAGCCCGTCCGCAACCATAAATACTTGTTAATAAGGAAGTTTTTCATGAGCCAGGCGATGAATGCCCAATGCAACTGCTGCAACTGCCCCGGCGCCGGCTGCCCCTGCGGCTGCCAGACCGGCACCTCCATCGCGCCGGCGATGGCCCTGCCGCCGCAATGCGATTGCAGGCAGTCCTGTGGTTGCGAGGGCGCCGAGCAGGGTTGCGTGTGCGCTTGATGAGTCACGAAGGTCAATGATTCACCACAGTTGATGACCCATGATATCCGGGGGAACCATGTTCGCTGATCGTTCACGTCTGGCAGATTACCTGACATTCACCGCCATGTTGATCGCGGGGCTGATCGTCTTTGGCCGCGTCGCAATGCCCTTCATGGTCAGCCCCGGCCCGCTGGCGCTGAACTATGTGGAGAACACCCCCCGGATTTCTTCCGCCGGCATGCCGACGCGATCACAATTCGCCGGCATCGCCAATGCCGGATTCGATACCGTCATCAGTCTGGCGCCGGCGAATGTTTTGGGTGCGCATGACGATGAAGAGGCACTGGTGACCCAGCGCGGCATGCGCTATTTCAATATCCCGGTGGATTTTGCGGCGCCGATGCCTGAAGACTTTGCACAGTTTGCGCGCATACTCGATTCGCAGCGCGGTAAACGCGTGCTGGTTCACTGCCAGATCAACCTGCGCGCCTCGAGCTTCGTATTCCTGTACCGTGCGATTGCACTCAAGGAAGACCCGGACCAGGCCTACGATGATGTGCTGCGCGTGTGGCAGCCCGCCCGACAATGGCGGGATTTCATCCGCGACACGCTGATCGCCCACGGCCGGCCGTTGCCGCTGGCGCTCGAGTGAGCCCCCGGTACCGGTATCGATTGATCTGGCCTGCATCACCGGTTCTTAAACTCAGCCCTCAATACACCTCGTCATGGCTGCCGACATGAATCGGCACAATCCCGGATTCCGTGATCACCATGACCCGGGTGATCACGGCCGCCCGGGTCCTGAAGTGAGTGATTGCTGACTTAATTATTGTATTAAAAACAGATAGTTATTGATTGTTTGATGGTGAGTTTGCCATCGGATGACGGCTTGCTTCTGCCTTCCGGTTGCCATAACATGGCTGCGTAACATGTTACGGGGGCGCCATGGAAGTCAACGAACGCATGAAAAAGTACCGCGTGCGGCAGCGGGCCTCGGGCCTGCGGCTGGTGCAGCTCTGGGTGCCCGACACGCGTTCGCCGGTGTTCGCAGCGGAATGCCGCCGCCAGTCGGCGCTGCTGCGCGGCGACCCGGCTGAAACCGAAGCGCTGGCGTTCATCGGCCAGACCGCGGCATGGACGGACGATGCGGCGCGGTGACTTGGTGACCGTTGCGGCGCCCGGGGATTACGGCAAACCGCGCCCGGCGCTGGTCATCCAGTCGGACCTGTTCGACGAGTTGCCCAGCGTGGCCTTGTGCCTGGTGACGAGCGAGCTGCGCAACGCGCCCATCTTCCGCATCACGGTGGACCCGGGGCCGGACAACGGGCTGCAAAACATCTCGCAAATCCAGATCGACAAGATCCTGTCGGTGCCGCGGGAACGGGTCGGCGCCGTGATCGGCCGCCTCGACGACGCCACGATGCTCAAGGTCAATCGCTCACTCGCGGTGTTTGCCGGTATCGCTTGAGCCGGCTTTTGCGATACCCGTGATTCGCCCGTACCGGTCAGACCAGTGCAACCACCGGGAACACTGGCGCTTGAATGATTGCCGGTTAAAGCAAGCGGCGATCCATGGAACCCGCGTAACGGTCCGGACCGTTACGCTGCCCCATTTCACCGCACTTATCCCTGACTCATGTCCCCATGATCATGCACTCATGAGATCATCTGCACGGGCGCACCGACCGCCTTCCAGCCGGAGTGGCCGACCTTCATGTAACTCGCATCAAAGCCGGCCTCGCGCAGCGTGATGGCAGTACGGCAGCCGACGTGGAAACCGTAGGCGCAATACACCACGACCGGAACGTCCTTCCTGAGGTCGCCCATCCACTCGCCGACGCGTTCCGGGTCGCGCCAGGTGACGCCGTCGGCGATGTCCTGCTGGCGCGAGACAAAGTGTTTCGGCCGGGTGTCGATGACCTGCAGCGGCTTGCCGGCCGCCAGCATGTCGCGCACTTCTTCGACGGCCATGCCGGGCAGATCGCCGAACTCCGGCTGCACGACAGGCCGCGGCGGTGACACCTTGGTCGCGTCTTCGTAGCGATCCTGTACGGCCTGCCAATCGACGTTGCGCAGAAAGGTATCCACATAGGCTTTGGCATTGGCGCCGAAATCGATGTGGTAGGCGTGTTCGTACATGTCGAGCGCGAGAATCGGCACGCCGCCGGCCACGGTCTGGCTGTGCTCGCTTGCATACTGGTTGATCAGGCGACCGTCGCGCGGCACCCAGGTCAGCAGCACCCAGCCGGAACCGCCGCCAAGCGCATAACCCATCGCGGAAAACTGGGTACGCCATTGCTGCACCGAGCCGAAGTCGCGGGCGAGCGCTTCCGCCATCGACGGCGTGACTTTGCCCTCGCCGCCCATGCTGGCGAAATAAAGCTCGTGCAACAGCGTGGAGTTCAACGCGGTCAGTTCTTCGCGTTTCAGCCCGTTGATGACATGGCCCGGCGTTTTGGCGTAATCAAGCGACTCGAGTTGCTCGGTAATCGCGTTCAGGCGCCGCAGCGCCCCGCCGTAGTTGTTTTCATAGTGACTCTCGATCAGCTTCAGCGAAAGCCCGCTCAGCGTCCAGGGACGGCAGTAGATCTGTTTCAGTTGATAACGCACGGTAATTCCTCCAAGCACAATATTGGACTGCGCCGGGGCGGATTACGGGTGTTTATCTGGGTGCCCGCATCCGTCACGCGACGTTTACAGGATTGGACGGGGCACCGTCTTGGAGGGGAAAAATCCCGGGGGTCCTGTTTACCCCCGCGAAAAGCATACGCCGGGGCATTCGGGAATACAAGCCCGGTGACTTGACGATTTGCCCGGCGCGCGCTCATGCTGCGCCGGCAGTTCCACCAATGGGGGAGTACACAATGAAAAAGAATATTGCTTGTGCAGCAGCAATGCTGGCGTTCGCATTGACGGTTACGGGTTGCGCACCCATGACACCGGCGCAGGGCTGGACAACATTGATCGACGGCGCCACCGGCATGGACAACTTCACGATCTCCGGGGCCACCGCCAACTGGCGCGGGGAAGACGGCGCCATTGTGGCCGACAAGATCACGTCGGGCACCGGCGCGAGCGTGCTGATCACCAAGAAGGATTACCGCGACGTCGAAATCTATGCCGAGTTCTGGTCGGCGGATGACACCAACAGCGGCATCTATCTGCGCGCACCCGACATCAAGATGGTCAACACCGCTTCGGGTGCGCTCGAAGTGCAGATCTGGGACAGGAACCCGGCGCAGAATTACGCCACGGGCAGCCTGGTCAACGTCGCCTCGGCGAACGGGAAGTACAACGCCGCCGGTCGCTGGAACAGCTATGAAGTCCATGCCAAGGGCAGCGAGATCACCGTCAAGCTGAACGGCGTGGTCACCTCCAGCACCTCATACGCCAAGACCCAGGCCGGCCGCATCGGCCTGCAGTTCAACGCCGGCGGCGCGATCAAGTTCCGCAAGCTGGCGGTGCGCGAGCTGTAATCGCATCACCTGGGAAAAATCACAGAATTAACCGGGGACGATTGATCAATGCCCCCCGGACCCCGGCCTCACTGATACAACGCCCCGGCGCTAGCGGGGCCTTGCTCACCTGTCCGTAACACCCGACCGGTGAAGCCTTTCGGGTTGTGCAAGTGTAAACCATGGATTACACTATCACCTTGATCGAAATCCGCGAAACGCTGGAGTTTTCGGCATGGCTTGAGTCGCTGCGTGATGCCCATGCAAGAACACGGGTGCAGGCGCGAATTCTCCGGCTGCGGCACGGCAATCCCGGGGACGTGAAGCCGGTAGGCGAAGGCGTTTCAGAAATGCGCATTGATTACGGCCCTGGTTATCGGGTTTATTTCGTGAAGCGCGGCGCGCTGCTGGTCATTCTGCTGGCAGGCGGCGCCAAGCCGACGCAGGACAAGGACATCAAAACCGCGCTGAAACTGGCGCGCATGCTGTAGGAGAACATCATGGCCAAGAAGCTGAAAACCCGCCCTTACGACGCCGCCGCCTACCTGAAGACTGAACAGGAGTGCGCGCTATACCTGCAGGCGGCAATCGACGAATCCGATGACGATCCTGCGATGGTGATCGCGGCACTCGGCGACATCGCCCGCGCGCGCGGCATGATGCAACTCGCCCGCGAAACCGGCCTCACCCGCGAGGGGCTGTACAAGGCGTTATCACCGGAAGGTAATCCCAGCTTTGCGACGGTGATGAAGGTATGCAAAGCGCTGGGCTTGAAGCTGCATACGGAGGCGATCGAGGCGTAGTCGCGCCGGTTTCCAGCACGCGCAACAAAATGACCGTTCATCCTTCGACAAGGCCTGTCCTGAGCTTGTCGAAGGGCTCAGAACGAACGGCCATTTTTAAAATTGTCTGTTGATACGACCGGACCTGCACCAGGCATGAAGGCAGTTATTCACCGCCTGCCCTTCACCACTTACTGCGGCTTCAATCCCGCTGCTGCCGCCACCCGCTTCCACTTCGCAATCTCGGACTTGATCAGTGCCGCGTGTTCCGCCGGCGCATTACCGACGGGCTGCGCGCCACTGTCGATGAGTGACTGATTGTTCTTCGGGTCGGTCAGCGCTGCACGCAATGCGTCGTTGAGCCGTTTGACGATGGGCTGCGGCACGCCTGCGGGGCCGAGGTAGCTGAAGGGGCTGGTGACGACAAAGTCCTTCACGCCCGATTCGACCATGGTCGGCACGTCGGGGAAGGAAACGAATCGCTTCTCGCCGCACTGCGCGATCATGCGCAGCCGCTTCGCCTGCAGGTGGCCGCTGATCGCGGGAATGCTGACGAATGAAAATTCCACATGGCCCGCGACAAGGTCGACGATCGACGGGCCCGCGCCCTTGTACGGGATGTGCACGGTATTGATGCCGGCCGTGGCGTTGAGCAGCGCGCCGGAGAGGTGGCCGAGCGCGCCCTGGCCGGAGCTTGAAAAGTTGAGCTGGCCCGGCCGGTTTTTGGCGAGCGCAATCAGGTCCTGCACGGTTTTCACCGGCAGCGAGGGATGCACCACCAGCCCCGCCGGGATGTCGACGATGACGCCGAGCGGCGTGAAGTCCTTCTCCGCGTCGAAGGGGATGTTCTTCAGCAGCGCGGGATTGAACAGGAAACTCGCCGCCGCGATCAGCGTGGTGTAACCGTCGGGCGCGGCGCGCGCCACCAGTTCCGCGCCGATGTTGCCGCCGGCGCCGGGCCGGTAGTCGATGACGAGCTGCTGACCGAGTACCTCGCCCATCTTGGGTGCCAACAGCCGGAACAGCACGTCGCTGTTGCCGCCGGGCGCGTTGGGATTGACGACGCGCAGGATCTTGCTGGGAAACTGCTGGGCCGCGACATGGCCTGCAACCGTTGCAGACAGGGCGGCGGCACAGATGAGCGCCGCGCGTCCCAGTGTCATCGAAAGGGTCCTCGACATGCTGTTCTCCTCGGGTAGACGGTTTTTTATGGGTACTGCTGGAACATGATAGCCGAGACGCGCGGTCTGCGGTCTGCGCGCCAGCCGATCCAGGCTGAGTCACGGATCGAATATAAATTATTGTTTTATTGAACGTTTTATCCACTACTTAAGGCCGCCAACACGCTATATTAAGCAAGCCGCGAGAACAAAAACCCGGCGCCCTGAGTGCCCTGCCGCCACTGTCGGAGGAGAACCACCATGACTGTCGCCAGAACTTCGCTGTGCCTGACCCTGCTGGCCTGCGCGCATCTCGTCACCATTTCATTGCCGGCCACGGCGCAGAAATATCCCGAAAAAAACATCCGCCTGATCGTGGCCTTCCCGACCGGTGCGTCGCAGATCCTGGGATTGCTGGTTGCGGAAAAACTCGGCGCAGCCCTGGGCCAGCCGGTGGTGCCCGATTTCCGCCCGGGCGCCGGCGGCAACCTCGCCGCCGAACTCGCGGCCAAGGCGCCGAACGACGGTTACACGCTGCTGCTGACCAGCCCGTCGCTGGTGATCAGCCCCAGTCTCTACAAAAAACTCGGTTACGACACGCTGCGCGACTTCAGCGCGGTCTCGCTGCTGGCCACGGTGCCCAATGTGTTTGTGATCCACCCTTCGGTGCCGGCGAAGAACATCAGCGAACTGGTCAAACTCGCCAGGGCCCATCCCGGCAAGATGAGTTTCGGCTCCGGCGGCGTCGGTTCATCGAACCACCTGGCTGGTGAACTGTTCAAGTCGCTGGCCAAGGTCGACATCCTGCATGTGCCGTACAAGGGCGCGAGCATCGCCCTCACCCACATCCTCGGCGGCGAAGCGGAGATGGTGATGGTGACCGTGCCGGCGACCATCCCCTTCATCAACAGCGGGCGGCTGCGCGGGCTGGCGGTGCTGGTGCCGGAGCGTGTGCCGACGATCCCCAAGGTGCCGACCACGGCAGAAGCCGGCATGCCCGAGCTGGTCATCAACACCTGGTACGGCCTCTTTGCGCCGGCGGGCCTGCGGCCGGAAATCGTTCAGCGCATCAACAGCGAAGTCGTGAAGTTCATGCACGCGCCCGAAGTGAAAACCATGCTCGCCAGATCGGGCCTCGACCCGGCGACCAACACGCCGGCGGAGTTCGGCGAGTTTCTGCGCTTCGACATGGAAAAGTGGGCGCGGGTGATCAGGGAGGCCAACATCAGCGCGCAGTAAGTGCGGCGCGGATTCGCGCTACAGACAACAACGGGCCGTGCCGGCCCGTTGTTGTTGATGCCGCTCAGTTCACATTTGCGCCGGAGGCCTTGACCACTTTCGCCCACTTGGCGATTTCATCGACGATGTAACGCGAAAATTCCTCGGGCGTGCTCTCCAGCACCTGCATGCCCTGCTGCACGAGGCGCTGGCTCACGACCGGATCCTTCTGCGCCTTGCGGAATTCGGTATTGAGGCGGCGGATGATTTCGGCAGGCGTGCCGCCCGTTGCCGAGAAGCCGAACCACGCCGCCACATCAAAGCCCGGCAGGCCGGCTTCGTCGATGGTCGGCATGTCGGGCCAGGCCGGCACGCGTTTGTTGCTGGTCACGCCGAGGCCGCGCAGCTTCCCGCTTTTGACGGTTTCCTGCGCCACCGACACGCTGGCAAACGACATCACGGTTTCGCCGCTGATCACCGACGACACCGACAGCGGTGTGGCGCGGTACGGCACGTGGGTCATTTTTACGCCGGCCATCATGCCGAAGAGTTCGCCCGACATGTGCTGCGAGGTGCCGCCGCCGCCCGAGGAATAGGTCAGCTCGCCGGGGCGCGACTTGGCGATGGCGATCAGCTGCCTGATGTTTTTCACCGGCATCGACGGGTGCACCACCAGCACGTTGGGGCTGGAGGCCGACAGCGTGATCGGTGCAAAATCCCTGACCGGGTCGAAGGGCAGCGTCGCATACAGCGTCGGGTTGATGCCGTGGGTGCTGATGGTGGTGAGAAACAGGTTGTAGCCGTCGGGCGGCGATTTGGCGACGATCTGCGCGGCAACGTTGCCGCCGGCACCCGGCCGGTTGTCGACGATCACCTGCTGGCCGAGGCCCTTGCCCAGCGGATCGGCGAGCAGACGCGACAGCATATCCCCCGCCGAACCCGGCCCGAGAGTGACGACGATGCGCACGGGCTTGGTCGGATACTGCTGAGCCACGGCGGGCATCGCAGTCAGGCCGAGTGCTGCAGCCACGGCGGCACTGGTTATCGTTGTGATGGTGTTCATGGTGTTCTCCCTTAGACGACCGCGATGCCCTGGATTTCGATGACAATCCCGGGCCGGGCAAAATGCGAAACAGTGATCAGCGCGCTGGCCGGGAAGCGGCCGTCCTTGAACACTTCGGCGCGTATCTTGACGAAGCTGTCGCCGTGGCGCGGATCGTTGATGAACACGGTCATCGTCACCAGGTTGGACAGCGTGGCGCCGGCGCGCCTCAGCGTGGCGTCCATCAGTTCAAAGCAGCGTTTGGCCTGCGCGGCAAAATCACTGGAGATGTCCTTGCCCGCCGCATCCTGGGTCGCGGTCTGGCCGGCGAGCCAGATGGTGCGGCCGCCTTCAGTGATCACCGCGGGTGAAAACGCGCGGCTTTTCTGGAATTCGGTGCCTTCGAGATGTTCGACTTTTGCGGCCATGTGCGGCAAACCTCCGTTCGGGTGCGGCATGCGGGCGCCGGCGGAAAAGGGGCGAGATGCGGGGCGGGACGACGGGCGGGGTTGCTACAATGCACCCGCCTGTTGGGTTAACGTTGTTTATCTTAACGTAAAGATAGTTGATGTCAAGAAAACCTGCAAACACCGATTCCATCGCCGACTTCATCACCGACTGGCAGCGCGAGCGGCCGGATCTCGACCCATGGCCGCTGGGTATCTTCGGGCGCACGTCGCGGATCTATGCACATTTCCTGCGGCGCGCGGACAGCTGGCTGTCGCCGCTGGGGCTGAGCTGGGAAACCTTCAGCCTGATTGCGGCATTGCGCCGTTCGGGCAAGCCCTACGAGCTGAATCCGACGGAACTGCAGCGCCAGTCGCTGCTCACCTCGGGCGCGATGACCAACCGCATTGATCGCGTCGAAGCGCTCGGCCTGGTCGAACGCCGCCCCGACACCGCCGACCGCCGCGGCGTCATCGTGCGCCTGACGCCGGCAGGCCGCGCGCTCGCCGACAAGGCGATCGCGGTGCATTTCAGCAAGGCCGCGGAAATACTCGGCGCGCTCAACGCGCGGGAGCGCGAACAGCTTGATCAGCTGCTCGCCAAACTGCTGAAGTCCCTTGAAACAACGCCGCCCGCCGCCACAGAACCCAGGGGGGCGGGCAAGGGTTTCCGCTGAACCCCGCCAAAGCGGTCACGCCATTTAACGCCGTCTCTGCAGCATCGCTCCGCTATTCGACCTTCAGGCCGGCCGACTTGACCACGGGGCCGATCTTCGCGCTCTCGTCCTGCACGAACTTGCGGAATTCTTCCGGTGAGTTGGTCACGATCTCCGCGCCCTGCGTGGCCAGCGCAGTCTTGATTTCCGGCAGGCTCATGGTCTTCAGCAGGGCAGCGCGCAGTTTGTCGAGGATCGGCTTTGGTGTTGCCTTGGGTGCCAGCATGCCCTGCCATCCGCTGTAGCTGTAGCCGGGCACGGTTTCCGCAATGGCCGGCATATCGCCGAGCAGCGGGCTGCGACCGGGCAGGGTGTGTGCGATCGCGCGCAGCCGTCCCGCTTTCACCAATGACGTCACCGATGGCGCAGGGTTGATCGACCAGTGCGATTCTCCCGCGGCCACCGCCGGGGTACTGCCGCCGCCCTTGTAGGGTACGTGCAGCGATTCGAATTTGCCCATCGACTGGAGCAGCACGCCGGCGAGATGGCTTTGCGAGCCCGCGCCGGCAGAGGCCATGTTGATCTGCCCCGGCTTCGACTTGGTCAGGTCGATGAGATCCTTCACCGACCTGACCGGCAGCCCCGGATTGACCACCAGCACGTTGGGCGTCACCGCGAACAAGGACAGGAAGGCGTAATCGTTCAGCGGATCGTACGACAGCTTCTTGTGGATGTGCGGCGCGATGGACATCGCAGCAGAGGAAGCGGAGATCATGGTGTAGCCGTCCGGATTGGCGGTTTTGGCGATTTCCATGCCGATGACGCCTCCCGCCCCGGCGCGGTTGTCGACCACAACCTGCTGGCCGAGCACCTCGCCCAGTTTGTTGGCAACAACGCGGCCCAGGGTATCGGTCGAACTGCCCGGCGCGTTGGGCATCAGCATGCGGATGGGCCGGTTGGGATAGTTCTTGGTCGCGTCCGCGCCCATCGCAGGGGCGCCGGACACCAGCAGTGCCAGCGCGAGTACGGGCGGGAAAAAATGGTTAATGATCATCGTTTTCCTCCTGTTGTGATTTCAGGCTGAGTAAGGCTACCACGCCATGATATGGCGGACGGCGCCCGCACAACCGCATTCACCTGCTCCACATCCGCCAGCTCCGTTCAACGGATGTCGAGCAGCTCCGAGAGATTTTTCCAGAGGATTTTTTCTTTCTCCTCCCTGGTCAGTGATTGGTGACTTTGCAGCCAGGCCACCGGTGACGGATGCCAGGGCACGAAGGGCCAGTCGCTGCCCATCACCACGCGGTCGGCGCCGACACGGTCGATCAGGAAACGCAGCGCCGCCTCGTCACCCGTCACGGTGTCGTAATAGAGTTTGTTCATGTACGCGCCCGGCGGCTTCGGCGTGCTGCGCGTTGACGGCCGGTCCTGCCAGTTGCGGTCGAGCCGTCCCATCGCGTAACAGGCCGGGCCGCCGCCGTGGGCGATGCAGATTTTGACGTCAGGGCATTTTTCCAGCACGCCGCCGGCAAGCAGCACGGCGGTGACGATGGCGTCATCGAGAATCACGCCGAGACTGTTGTTGAGTCCATGGCGCTTGATGCGATCCGAGAGGAAGTTGTTGCGCGGTTGCGGATGGTAGAACAGCACCGCGCCGAGCTGCTCGGCCGCCTTGAAAAACGGCAAAAACCTGGGTTCGTCCCACTGATCACCGTTGACGCTGGTGTCGAGCGAGGCGCCCTTGAGGCCCAGTGTGGTGACGGCGCGTTCGAGTTCGGCGATCGCCAGCCCCACATCCTGCACCGGCAGCGTGGCAAAGCCGGCGAGGCGCCCGCCGCCGCGGCGCACGGTGGAACCGAGTTCGTCGTTAAAATCGCGCGCCAGTGCGAGGCCCTGCGCCGGCTCGAGGTGATAACCGACGAAGGGGGTGTGGATGGAGAGCACCTGCACATCGACCTTTTGCGCGTCCATGTCCTGCAGACGCTGCTCCAGCGTGTAACGCAGCTTGGGTGAGGAGAATTCGGTGCGCTGGCCGCAGGCGACCATGGTGCCGAAACCCTCGCCCGGCTCGTGTTTGAAGCCGTGCCAGTCTTTTTTGTCTTCGATGGCGCGCCACATCGAATCGGGCACGATGTGGGCATGGATGTCTATGGTTTTCAAGGGGAAAGCCTCCGCGCTGCAGCAAGTGTGGATTAATGGGACTGGAACAAACTATTCGGCAAGCTGCGAGAATATCAGCTTGCCTTCGTTGTCCAACCCTTCCCCGAGCTTTCCCTGAAACCCAGCCGTGGCATGGTATTGACGGATTGATGAACGACCGGATCGACGTATTCCGCAGCAGGCCCGATGGCGTGGTGATCCCCAGGATCTGGGTGATGATCGCGCTGTCGATCCTGGTGCACCTCGCGGCCCTGTGGGAGTTGCCGCCGATCGCGGTGCGGCTGCCGGGGCTCGGCGAAGAGCCCGGCACAAGCCCGCCGCTGTCGATCCGCCTGGTGCCGCCGGGGCCGCCGGTGCTCGCTGATGCGGCACCCTCGCGACCGGCGCCCGAACCGGCACCGCGGCCGAAAGCGGTGCCGCGGCCGCAGGCGAGGCCCCCGGTCATCGCACTCCAGCAGCCGCAGGCCGCCACTACACCCGCGCCGTCGGTGCCCGCGCCGAGGCCGGCACCCGCGGCGGACATGGCGTCGTACATCGAAGCGCAGCGGCGCGCCCGCGGCGAGTCCGAAACTGCCGCGCCCGCGGCGGTGGAGAGTGCCGAGGCGCGCGCCAGGCGTCTCGCCGCTGAAAATCTCGCATCGACGCGCGAAACCGCTTTCGGCTACGACCCGAACCGGGGCGGCGGCGTGTTCCAGATTCAAAGCATGAGTTACGACTACGCGGAATTCCTGTTCCTCGGCTGGAACAAGGACGTCGGCCGCAATACCAAGCAGCTGATCGAAGTCAGCCGGGGCAATGTCAGCGACATCCGCCTTGCCGTGGTGCGCAAAATGATCGCCATCATCCGTGAATACGAACGCGAAGATTTCCTGTGGCAGTCACGCCGGCTCGGACGCAGCATTACCCTGTCGGCGCGCGCCCGCGATAACGCGGGGCTCGAGGAATTCATGATGCGCGAGTTTTTTTTCACGGCCAACGCGGCGCAGCGCTAGGCCGCAAAAATAAACGGGGCCGCCAGGCCCCGTTTACTGTTTTGAACCCGCCTCTGCCGTCGGCTGCCTTACTCGACCTTCGCCCCCGACACCTTCACCGCCTTGGCCCACTTCTCGGTTTCCATGGCGTGAATTTTCCAGAAATCCGCCGGGGTGCCGATCAGCGGGTCGCCGCCGAGTTCGGCGAGGCGTGCGCGCATTTTCGGATCATTCAGCCCGGCGTTCATCTCCTTGTTGAGGCGTGCGATGACTGCGGCCGGCGTGCCTTTGGGCACGCTCATGCCGAACCAGGCGCTGGCTTCGAAGCCGGGAATGGTCTCGGCCACGGTCGGGACATCGGGCAGCGCGCTGCTGCGTTTGGCGGTGGTCACCGCCAGAGCGCGCAGGGTGCCGCCTTTCACATGACCGATCGACGACGGCATGTTGTCAAAAATCACCTGCACATTGCGGCCGTTGACCAGTTCGATCAGCGCCGGGCCGGCGCCCTTGAAGGGCACATGCAGCAGGTCGAGGCCGGTGGCGGCCTTGAACAGCTCGCCGGTCAGGTGCACCGAGGTGCCGCTGCCCGACGACGCCAGGTTGACCTTGCCCGGGTTCTTTTTTGCGTAGTCGATGAACTCCGGCACCGATTTCGCCGGCAGGTCACGCGTGACCACCATCATGTTCGGCACGCGGACAATGCCGGCAACGCCTTCCATGTCCTGCAGGAAGTTGAACGGGAGCTTGGTATAGAGCGAGGCGTTGATCGCGTTCGCCGGATTGACCAGGAATACGGTATGGCCGTCGGGCAGCGCCTTGATCGCGAGTTCGGTGCCGATGTTGTTGCCGGCGCCCGGACGGTTGTCGATGACCACCTGCTGCTGCAGTTGCTGTGACAGCCACTGCCCCATGATGCGGGCGAGGATGTCGGTGGTGCCGGCCGGCGGGTACGGCACGATCCAGCGGATCGGACGTGACGGGTATTTGTCGGCCTGCGCTGCGGCTTCGGCGGCAAGGCCGAGGAAGGTGGCGCTCATCAAGGCGAGCGCCGCAAGACGTGCAGTAACCATTAAGTGACTCCTCCGGTGGGTGTGACGACGAGTATTGTTGTTGCCGTCGGCGCCCACTATAGCTGTTGTCGGTGCGCTTGTGCATAAGCTTTCCCGGGCTCGGCCTGCACCCGTACCGTTTGTTGCGTCTGCTATTGCGCCTTGATCCCACCCTGCCTGATCACCTGCCGCCACTGCTCGCTCTCGGCGCGGATGTGCGCGGTGAATTCGGCAGGCGTTGAGCCCACGGCTTCGGCGCCGTCGGCGATCAGGTGTTTCATCATCGCCGGCGCCTGTACTGCCTTGGTGGTTTCAGCGGCAATCCTGTTGATCACCGGTCTGGGCGTGTGCTTCGGTGCCATCAGGCCATACCAGTTGACCACTACGACACCGGGCACGCCGGCCTCGGCAAGGGTCGGCATGTCGGGCATGGCCGGCGCGCGTTTGGCGGTCGATACCGCCAGCGCACGCAGGCGCCCGCCTTTGACATGGGGCTGCGCCGAGATGATGGTGGCAAACGACAGGCTGATGCGCCCGCCAACGAGATCCGCGTAGGCGGCGCCCAGACCCTTGTACGGCACGTGGATCATTTTGGTACCGGTGGCGATCTGCAGCAGCTCGGTGGTCATGTGGATCGGGCTGCCGATGCCGGACGAGGCGTAGGTCAGCCTGTCCGGATTGGCTTTCGCGTATTTCACCAGCTCCAGCGCCGATTTGGCGGGCAGCGCCGGATGCACCACCAGTACGTAACCCTGCGCGGTGACCTGCGACACCGGCGCAAAATCGCGCACCGGGTCAAGGCGGGATTTGTAGAGCAGCGGATAGATCACGGTGGTGGCGCTGATCATCATCAGCGTGTGACCGTCTGCCGCCGCATCCGCCATGATTTCCAGCGCCACCAGGCTGCCCGCTCCGGGACGGTTGTCGACGACGACGCTCTGCCCGAGCGCCTCGCTAAAACTGGCCGCGACATTGCGCGTGACGCTGTCCATGCCGCCGCCGGCGGCCAGCGGCACCAGGATCCGTATCGGCCGGCTCGGAAAATTCTGGGCGTGGGCTGCCGCCGCAAGCAGTGCACACAACAGCGCCAGCAGCCTGATGCCGGTTTTATTCATGGTCGCTCCTCCTGCGGGTTATTGTTATCGGCTGTTTTTGATTTATTTGCCGTATTCCTCGAACTTCGGCAGCGCAGTAGTCTCGACATACCACGCCGCCTTCGATCCCCAGAATATGCTGCCATCGGGCTTGAGGTCCGGGGCTGCATCGAGCACGCCCGCCGGAATCAGCATGTTCTCCGTGCCGGGGATCTTGTGCGGCATGCGTGTGCCGCATTGTGTGCAGAAACTCACCGCAAAACGTTTGGCCCCCGGCAGGTCGAAGCGTTTGACCAGGGCTTCGCCGGCCAGCCATTGGAACTGGCCTTGCGGCAGAAACATGTTGGCCGCGTGTGCGGCGCCGGTCGCCTTCTGGCAACGCGTGCAATGGCAATAGCGGAACGCCGTCGACGGCGGCCGGATTTCGAAACGGACCGATCCGCACAGGCAGCTGCCTGCGATGGTGTGCTGCTGCGACATGATTTCCCCTTCTGTGTGTGACGTGATGACGATGCAATCAATCCGGGAACAAACCGACCCGCGACAGCGCATATACTGCGATAAAAGTCGCACCCGATTAAGGGGCACACGCGGTTTATGATAAATTGTTATTTAAAATCAATAACTTGCTGTTATCCGCAAAACCCGATTTACAACACACGGAATTCAACCATGGATACATCCATCGCTCACGGCATCCAGGCGGCGGTCGCGCCGGTGTTCATGCTGACCGCAGTGGCCGCGATGATCGGCGCGCTGGCCACCCGGCTTTCGCGCATCATCGACCGCGCGCGCTGGATCGAGGAACGGCTCGACCAGCAGCGCTTCAAGAATGAACAGGCCGCGTACTGGGAGCTGCGCCGGCTGGGCCTGCGCGGCAGCGTCGTCAACTGGTCGATCGGCTTTCTGGTGCTCTGCGCACTCTTTATCGGCGCCACGGTGGCGGGGCTGTTCCTGGAGATCACCATGGCCGCCTTCAGGGATGACTTCGTGCGCTGGTGTTTTCTCGGCGGCATACTCTGTTTCTCGCTGGCGCTGATCTGCTTTCTCGCCGAAACACTGCTCGCCACGCATACGCTGCGCTTTGCCAAATCGTCAGCCGGCGCGCGGCTGCCGCTGGAGCATGTGTCGCAGGCAAAAGAAGGCGGCAAATCCTAGGGCCTGACAACACCGGCTAAGAGCGCCTAACAAAATGAAATCATACGGTTTTGAGAGATCGCCAGCAGATGAGGCAACAACCGAGTTTGAGGAAGG
>JAIEPF010000004.1 GCA_019749945.1 Burkholderiales bacterium | reverse complement strand
GCCGCGAAACGTTGTACCAGTACCTGCGCGAAATTGGAGCTTAACGTGCTTTATTTTCCGTTTTCTGAGACGACCCCACATTGGGCTTGCCTTCCCGTGCCGCCAGCATCAGCAGGGTTTCGCCGCGGGGATTGACGGTATCCACATCCATGCCGCGCTGGAGCAGTTGGATCATGGTTTTTTCGTCACCAAGATGGATCGCCTGCAGCATGTCTTCATAGGCGCCGGCCAGGGACGTGCCGCTGAATGCGACGAATCCGGTCATGGCCATGCCAAGAAACAAGTTTCGGAATATCATTTATCTATTTGTTTATATTGAATAATTTGAAAAAGTTTTGAGTGGTGGCTGCTGCCACATCGGCAAAGCTGCGCTGTTGCAGCCGGGCGACTTCCTCGGCGACATGTTTGACCCAGCCCGGCTGGTTGGTTTTGCCGCGGTACGGCACCGGTGCCAGATAGGGTGAATCGGTTTCCACCAGCAGCCGGTCCAGTGGCACCTGCCGGGCCACTTCCTTCAGATCCTTGGCATTCTTGAAGGTCACAATGCCGGAAAAGGAGATATGGAAGCCCATTGCCAGGGCGCCCTCGGCCACTTCCCAGCTTTCGGTAAAACAGTGCATCACGCCACCCGCCTCACTCGCACCCTCTTCCCGCATCAATTGCAAGGTGTCGGCTGACGCCGACCGGGTGTGGATGATCAGCGGTTTGCCGCATCGCCGGGCGGCGCGGATATGCACGCGGAAACGTTCGCGCTGCCATTCGAGGTCGCCGGTCAGCCGGTAGTAGTCGAGGCCGGTTTCACCGATCGCGACGACTTTCGGATGCTGCGCCAGTTCGACCAGCTCGGCGACCGTCGGTTCGCGCAAGTCGGGATAATCGGGATGCACGCCGACCGAGGCATAAAGATGGTCATGCTGCTCGGCCAGCGCCAGCACTTTCGGAAAATCCTCCAGCGTCACGCTGACACAGAGTGCGGCACCGACATCGTTTTCGCGCATGGTTTCCAGCACCGCCGGCAGCTTGGCGGCGAGTTCCGGAAAATCGAGATGGCAGTGCGAATCGACCAGCATCGCGCTCACGCCGCCTTGCGCGACGGGTTAACGACTGCCGCATAAGCCAGCAACACGCTTTCGATATACAGACGTGCGTTCAGCGGATGATGGATATTGCGCTGCTCACGCACCAGCTTGCGGTGCAGGCGCAGCGCCGCCAGCGGTTCCACGCGTTTGGCGATGATCGCCAGTTCGCGCGCCAGATCCGGGTTGAAGCGGATGGTGTCGAGCATGCGCAGCTCAGCGATATCATAAGTCCATTTTTGCAGCCAGGCGATAAAACGCTCCAGCGGCAAATCGCGGAAGGTTTCAGCGATGGCCAGCGGATCAAAATCGGGCGGGGCGATGCGCGACAGGAAATCGCGGCGCCCTGCCAGTTCATCGCCCTCACTGGCGGCCAGCGCCAGCAACGGCGCACCGGACGATTGCGCCAGCGCCACCTCCGGGTCGGCCACGCCCTGCCCGCCCAGCCAGGCCAGCGCCGTGGCACGGTCCGGCTGCCGCAGGCTCAACTGCCGGCAGCGGCTGATGATGGTGCGCGGCAGGCGATGCGGCCGGTGGCTGATCAGGATGAAGTGCATCAATGCTGGTGGTTCTTCGAGGCTTTTCAACAGAGCGTTCGCGGCATTGACGTTGAGCGCTTCCGCCGGGCAGACGAGGATCACCTTGCGCCCACCGCGGTGGCTGGAGACATAAACGAAGTCATGCAGCTCGCGCACCTGCTCGATGCTGATCCAGGGACTGGGCTTGGTTTTTTTGCCGCCTTCTTCGGACTCGGCTTCGGCATCACCTTCCGCGATCGGTGCCAGCACGCGGAAATCGGGGTGGGCGCCCGAGGTGAACCAGTTGCAGGCCTTGCACTGGCCGCAGGCCGCGCCATCCGCTGCCAGGCTTTCGCATAACAGCGCCCGTGCCAGCTCCATGCTAAAGGCTTGTTTGCCGATGCCGCGCGGACCTTTGATCAGCAGGGCATGGGCCAGCCGCGCCTTTTGCGCGAGCATGGCTTCGAGTTCATTTTTGAACCAGATAGTCATTTAAAATCAATGATTTGAATCTAATAAACGCAGGTAAATTATTAAAATCAAGGGCTTATAATAAATAACATTTAAAATCAAATACTTGAAATAATACCTTCGAGTTCAAGTTGTATCTCAGGAATGGTCCGCGCCGCGTCAATTACACGGATCCGGCGCGGATGTTCAGCGGCCCGGCGCAAGTAGGCTGCCCGCACCCGTTCGTAAAATGCCTGTTTTTCCCGTTCGAAGCGATCCGGCTCGCGGGCCTGGCGGGCTCGGGCCCGGCCGACTGCTGGATCCAGATCAAAGTACAGCGTCAGATCCGGCTGCAACGCCCCCTGCACCCACTGCTCCAGTTCAGCCACCCGTTCCCAGGCCATGCCGCTGCCGCCGGCCTGGTAGGCATAGGTGGCGTCGGTGAAACGGTCGCATAACACGCAGTGCCCGGCGGCCAGTGCCGGCTCGATGACCTGCGCAATATGTTCCCGCCGCGCGGCAAACATCAGCAGGGCTTCGCTATCCGGATGGCGTGGATCGTGATTGTCGAGCAGCAGTTTGCGCAGGGCTTCACCCAGCGCTGTGCCGCCGGGCTCACGGGTGACCGTCAATGCCAGGCCTCGCGCCGCCAGTTTTGCGCGCAACCATTCCAGATGCGTGGTCTTGCCGGCGCCATCCATGCCTTCCAGCGTAATGAATCTGCCGCGGCTCATTTGCGGCCCCGGCGCTGGTACTGGGTCACAGCGCGTTCGTGTTCGGCCAGCGTGCGCGAAAATTTCGACGTGCCGTCGCCGCGGGCGACAAAATACAGTGCATCGCTGGGTGCGGGATTCAGCGTGGCGCGCAAGGCTTCAAGTCCTGGCATGGCGATGGGTGTGGGCGGCAGACCGGCACGGGTATAGGTATTGTAGGGGGTATCGGTGGTCAGATCGCTTTTGCGGATGTTGCCGTTGAAAGCCTCGCCCATGCCATAAATCACCGTCGGATCAGTCTGCAGCAGCATGCCGATGCGCAGGCGGTTGATGAAAACCGCGGCAACCAGTCCGCGTTCCTCAGGTCTGCCGGTTTCCTTTTCAACGATGGATGCCAGGATCAGTGCTTCCAGCGGCGATTTCAGCGGCAGGCCGGGCGCGCGACGTTCCCATTCCTGGTTGAGGTGGCGCAGCATCAGCTGATGCGCGCGGCGCAGTATCGCGAGGTCGCTGGTGCCTTCACTGAAATGATAGGTATCGGGGAAAAACCAGCCTTCGCCCCGGGGTTGGGCAATTTCCAGTTTTTGCAGCAGCTCGGCTTCCGTCAGCGTTGCCGTTTCAGCGCGTATCTTCGGGTTGTCCTGCAGAGCCTTGCGCACCTGTCTGAACGTCCAGCCTTCGACAAAGGTCACTGCGACCAGGGTTACGTCGCCACGGGTCATCTGCTGCAGCAGGCCCAGCGGCGTCAGCGGCGGCGAGAATTCATAATTGCCCGCCTTGAGTTTCGATGATTCACCGAGCACCCGCGCCAGCACCTCGAACAACTCGGGCCGTCCAATCACGCCGGCTTTGGCGAGCTGGGCGGCGACGTTCCTGAGGCTGCTGCCGGCGCGCAGTTCAAAAGTGACGGGCGCTGGTCCCAGCGGCAACTCTTCATTCGCGTAGTAATACAGTCCGCCCGCGACAGCCGACGCGAGCAGAACCCCGGACCAGATCAGGAATTTAATGCAGCGGATGATCGAACGCATTCAGCCATTTTCGCACGAGCGCTGCGGCCTTGAAGTCCGACCACCTGCGCTGCTCCAGGGCGGCAACCGGCCAGACCCCGATCAGGCTGTTGACCAGCAGTATTTCCGTTGCCGTTTCCAGTCGCCGGCGGTTGATGGCCTCGACCCGGCAGTGCAGGCCGTTGCGGCCGGCCGCGGCGATCACCAGGTCGCGCGTCACGCCGGACACCCCGCAGCGCGTCAGGTCAGGCGTGACCAGCGCGCCGTCTTCGACAATAAACACATTGCAGCGCGTGCCCTCGATGACATTGCCTGCCTCATCCAGCAGCAGGCCTTCGGCAATCGCAGGATCATTCCATTCGGCGCGGGCCAGCACGTTCTCCAGCCGGTTCAGGTGTTTGATTCCGGCCAGACGGGGCTGCGCCGCCAGCCGCAGTTCACACAGCCGCACACTGACGCCCTGCTCCGGCCAGTGCGCCGGATAGTCCGGCAATGGATTTGCTGAAACAACACGACGTGACTGCGAATCATCAGGAATTGCGTAGCCCCGCCCGCCGCTGCCACGGGTCACGGTAATGCGCAGTGCGCAATCCGGCAGATGTGCTGCGATGGCCTGGATATCTCTGCTCAGATCGGATTCTGCCGGCGGTTTGATGCGCAATGCGCCGCAATCGGCGGTGAGCTTGGCGTAATGCCGGGGCCACCATTGGGCACGACCGCGGCGCATGGCCAGCGTGCGGAACACGCCGTCGCCATAACTGAAACCGCGGTCATCGGCGGGAACGGCATTTGCCGGCAAACCATCGACCAGTATCATCGGCATGCCGTCGCTTTCGCCCGTTGCTTCCGCTGCATCCACCGGCAGGATGCCGGATTGGAAATTCAGGTTTTGCGGAACACCAGACTGCCGTTGGTGCCGCCGAAGCCGAAGGAATTGGAAAGCGCGACATCGATTTTCATCGGGCGCGCGGTGTTCGGTACGTAATCCAGATCGCACTGCGGATCCTGATTGACCAGGTTAATGGTCGGCGGTGCCACTTGATCACGTATCGCCAGCACCGAAAATACCGCTTCGATGCCGCCGGCGGCACCGAGCAGATGGCCGGTCATCGACTTGGTCGAACTGACCGCCAGTTTTTTGGCATGCGCACCAAAACAGTTTTTGACCGCGATGGTCTCGGCAATATCACCCAGCGGCGTCGAAGTGCCGTGGGCATTGATGTAATCGACCTGGTCGTGGTTGATGCCGGCATTGCGCAATGCGTGGTTCATGCAGCGTACCGCACCCGCGCCGTCTTCGCAGGGCGCGGTGATGTGGTGCGCATCGGCGCTCAGTCCGTACCCCGCCAGTTCGCAGTAAATCCGCGCGCCGCGTTTCTTCGCGTGTTCGTATTCCTCAAGCACCAGCACGCCGGCACCCTCGCCCATGACAAAGCCGTCTCGGTCCCTGTCCCAGGGGCGGCTGGCCGCAGCCGGGTCATCGTTACGCGATGACAGCGCACGGGCGGCGCAGAAGCCACCGATGCCCAGCGGAGACACCGTGGATTCGGCGCCGCCGGCAATCATGATGTCGGCGTCACCGTATTCGATCAGCCGGCCGGCTTCACCGATGCTGTGATTGGCGGTGGTGCAGGCGGTGACCACGGCAATGTTCGGCCCCTGCAGCCCGTACATGATCGACAGCTGGCCGGAGATCATGTTGATGATCGAGCCCGGCACAAAAAACGGTGAAATCTTGCGCGGTCCGCCGGCAAGCAGCGCGTTGTGCGTGTCTTCGATCAGCGGCAAACCGCCGATGCCGGAACCGATGCATACGCCGATCATTTCGCGGTTGAGCTTGTCGAGATCCAGCCCGGCGTCCTTGATGGCGTCGATGCCGGCCGCGAGGCCGTAGTGGATGAAGGTGTCGAAACGCCGCGCTTCCTTCACCGGCAGATACCGGGCCGGGTCAAACCCCTTGACCTCGCCGGCGATCTGCGAGGTGAACCCGGAAGCATCAAAGCGGGTGACTTTGGTGATGCCGGATTTGCCGGCAGTGATGTTCGACCAGGACTCAGTCAGGCCGATGCCGACCGGGGAGATGATCCCCAGTCCGGTCACGACGACTCTGCGGGTGCTTGGACGCGGCATGTTTTAAATGCGGAGGGAGCGCTTTTGCGCTCCCTGCTGTGGGATTGACGGCAGCGGAAGAGCAAACCTTCCGCCGCACTTACAATTACAGATTAGGCTTTCAGATGCGACTTGATGTAGTCGGAAGCCTGCTGCACGGTGGTGATTTTTTCGGCTTCATCGTCGGGGATTTCGGTTTCGAATTCCTCTTCCAGCGCCATCACCAGTTCGACGGTGTCCAGCGAGTCGGCGCCGAGGTCGTTGACGAAGGATGACTCGTTCTTGACGTCAGCCTCGTTGACGCCCAGTTGCTCGGCAACAATCTTTTTGACGCGTTGCTCGATATTTTCCATCTAAGTCCCCTTTCGTATTGCGTGATGATGTTTGGATCGGGCCGGCAAAGCCGCCGGATGACCCCGTAAAAGCGTGAATTTTACCACAAACCGGATTTAATAAATCCTTTAAAAACAAATACTTATGACTAATGCTTGAAGCCGTTCAAATATCGGCTGCCGCGCATTCTAGCCCATATGCATGCCGCCGTTCACATGCAATGTACAACCGGTCACATAGGCGGCGGCATCCGACGCCAGGTAGGCCACCGCCCCCGCGACATCGGCCACCGTGCCGAGGCGCCCCAGCGGGATCTGCCCGACCAGACCTTCGCGCTGCGCATCATTCAGCGCCCGTGTCATGTCGGTATCGATAAACCCCGGGGCCACGCAGTTCACGGTGATGTTGCGGCTGCCGACTTCCCGCGCCAGCGCCCGGGAAAACCCCTCGACGCCGGCCTTGGCCGCCGCATAGTTGCTCTGGCCGGCATTGCCCATGGCGCCGACCACTGAAGTCACGTTGATGATGCGTCCGCTGCGCGCCTTCATCATGCCGCGCATCACCGCCTTGGACAGGCGGTACACCGATTTGAGGTTGGTCGACATGATCATGTCCCACTCCTCGTCCTTCATCCGCATCAGCAGGTTGTCGCGGGTCACGCCGGCATTGTTGACCAGGATGCCGACTTCACCCCATTGCTGCTGGATCGCGGTGAGCGCGGCATCGACCTGCGCAGGATCGTTGACGTCCATGGCATAACCGGCGCCGCTGATGCCCGCCGCCGCCAGTTCCCTGGTAATGCCCTCAGCGCCCGCCGCGGTAGTCGCCGTTCCGGCAACCGTGGCGCCCGCCTTGCCCAGCGCCAGCGCGATGCCCTGACCGATGCCGCGCGATGCGCCGGTGACCAGCGCAACCCTGCCTTTTAATGAACTCATCGCAGCGCCTCCATGGTTTGCTGCAGCGATGCCGGATCGGTGATCGCGTATCCCTGCAGGCTGCCTTCAATGCGTTTGGTCAGGCCGACGAGCACCTTGCCGGGGCCGCATTCCACCACATGCGTCACGCCCTGCGCGGCAAAGGCGCGTACGGTTTCCACCCAGCGCACGGGATTGCAGGCCTGACGCGCCAGCGCATCCCTGATCTGCGCGGGATCGCTGACCATGGCCACATCGACGTTATTGACGATCGCAATCTGCGGCGCGCGGAAAGTCACCGACTGCATGCGCTCCTGCAGGCGATCCGCGGCGGGTTTCAGCAGCGAAGAATGGAAAGGCGCGCTGACCGGCAGCATCACCGCGCGTTTGGCGCCGCGCGCCTTGGCCGCCTCGGCGCCGCGTTCAACAGCGGCTTTGTGTCCGGCGATCACCACCTGGCTCGGCGCGTTGAAATTGACCGGCTCGACGATTTCGCCCTGCGCGGCTTCGGCGCATGCGGCGCGCACTGCATCGTCATCAAGGCCGAGGATGGCGGCCATGGCGCCAGTGCCCATCGGCACCGCTTCCTGCATGGCTTGCGCGCGAAAACGCACCAGTGGCAGGGCATCGGCAAACGTCAGGACACCTGAGACCACCAGCGCCGTGTATTCGCCGAGGCTGTGTCCGGCAACAACGGCCGGCGCCGGTCCGCCCGCTTCCTGCCAGGCACGGTACATCGCATAGGCGGCGGTCAGCATCACCGGCTGGGTGTTTACCGTGGCGTTCAATTCTTCGGAGGGCCCGGTTGCCACCAGCTGCCACAAATCCTGGCCCAAAACCGAGGAGGCTTCGGCAAAGGTGTCGCGCACCATGCTGTTCTCGGCAAAACCCTGCATCATGCCCACGGCCTGCGAGCCCTGTCCCGGAAATACCAATGCCAGTTTCATTTTTTAAGGAATCCTCACCACTTGCTGATTTACCATTGGCTCATTTACCACTTAATCAATACCGCGCCCCAGGTAAAGCCGCCGCCGACGCCCTCCAGCATCGCGTGCTGGCCCGGCTTGATGCGTCCGTCGCGCACCGCTTCGTCCAGCGCCAGCGGCACCGAAGCCGCCGAAGTATTGGCATGGCGGTCCACCGTAGCAATCACACGCTCCATCGACAGACCGAGTTTTTTTGCCGTCGCCTGGATGATGCGGATGTTGGCCTGATGCGGAATCAGCCAGTCGATGTCGGACTTTTGCAGCCCTGCCGCCGTCAGCGTTTCCAGAGCGACTTCCTCCAGCACCTTCACCGCAAATTTGAATACCGCCGTGCCGTCCATCTGCAGCAGCGGCCGGCCGCTGACCTTGCCGCCGCACACGCTGCCCGGCACCGAAAGAATGCCGGCATGACTGCCGTCGGCATGCAGGCGCGCGGCGAGGATGCCCGGCTCGGTGCTGCGTTTCAGTACCACCGCACCGGCGCCGTCGCCGAACAGCACGCAGGTGCCGCGATCCTGCCAGTCGAGTATGCGTGAATAGATTTCAGCGCCGACGACGAGAATATGTTCGTACTGTCCGGAACGCATGAACTGGTCCGCTGTCGCCAACGCATAAACAAAACCGCTGCACACCGCCTGCACGTCGAACGCCGGCATGCCTTTGGCGCCGAGTTTCGCCTGCAGCAGGCAGGCCGTGCTCGGGAACACCATGTCGGGCGTGGTGGTGGCGACAATGATCAGGTCGAGCCTGTCCGCCGTGATGCCGGCCATCTCGAGCGCACGTTGTGAGGCTTTGAACGCCAGATCGCTGGTGGTTTCGCTGTCCGCTGCAACGTGGCGCTGGCGGATGCCGGTGCGCTGCTGTATCCATTCGTCGGAAGTATCAACCAATGCCGCGAGATCGGTATTGGTCAGTATTTTTTCCGGCAGATAACTGCCGGTGCCGATGATGCGGGTATGGATGACCGTCATGCCGTTTGAACCTTCTGCTCCAGAACAGCCATGCGTTCGCTGATATGCGCCAGTACGCCGGTGCGGACTTCATTGATCGCGTGGTCAATGGCAAAACCGAAGGCAAATGCATCCGCAGAGCCGTGGCTTTTGATGACGATGCCGCGCAGCCCCAGCAGGCTGGCGCCATTGTAGCGGCGATGATCGACGCGTTTCTTGAACGCCTTGATCACCGGCATCGCCACCAGGCCCAGCAGTTTTGTAAACGGGTTGCGGCCGAATTCCTCGCGCAGGTAGGTTCCCAGCATCTGCGCCAGACCTTCGGAGGTTTTCAGCGCGACGTTGCCGACGAAGCCGTCGCAGACCACGACGTCGGTTTCTCCCAGGTAGATGTTTTCGATATTGCCGTGAAAATTGAGGCCGCTGGCGCGCAGCAGCAGCGCCGCCTCCTTGACCACTTCGTTGCCCTTGATGTCTTCTTCGCCGATGTTGAGCAGACCGACAGTGGGCCGCGCCTTGTGTTCGACGGAGGCGACCAGTTCGGCGCCCATGATGCCGAACTGCAGCAGATGTTCCGCCGTACAGTCGACATTGGCGCCGAGATCGAGAATATGGGTGTGCCCTTTCAGCGTGGGCAGCATGGTGGCGATGGCAGGGCGATCGATGCCGGGCAGGGTTTTGAGCACAAACCGTGAAATCGCCATCAGTGCACCGGTATTGCCGGCGCTGACGCAGGCCTGCGCCTCCCCGCTCTTGACCAGATCGATGGCGACGCGCATCGATGAATCTTTTTTGCCGCGCAGGGCATTCGCCGGCGGCTCGTCCATGGTCACGACTTCCGTCGCATGGTGTATGCGCAACCGCTCTCCGGCGGTGACGCCGGCGCGTTGCAGCTCAGCCCGGATCTGATCCTGCAGGCCGACCAGCACAAAGCTGCAGTGCGGATCGCGGCGCGACCACTCGACCGCGGCGGGCACGGTCACGCGCACACCGTGGTCGCCGCCCATGCAATCGATGGCAACGGTCACATCCATCAGGGATCCTCCTGTTCGGGCTCCGCTTGTTATTTCTTGTCAGAGCCAGTCGCTTGCCGGAGCCGGCCGTACCGCAGAGGCAGACTACTCGCCCTTGGCTTTGATGATTTTTTTGCCGCGGTAGTAGCCGTTGGGGCTGATGTGATGGCGCAGATGCGCTTCACCGGAGGTCGGCTCGACGGCAAGCGCCGGTTTGCTGAGACCGTCGTGCGAACGATGCATCCCGCGCTTGGACGGGGACTTCTTGTTTTGTTGGACAGCCATGGTGTTCTCCTAAAAAAATAATTTGTGTTCGTTGCGTACTGCCGCTGCTTTTCAAGCCCTGCTGCGGCGCTATTTCGGATTGAGCAGCGTGGCCAGCTTTGAAAACGGATTATCCCGCCCACCGGTGAGGCCCGTCACACCGCCATCACTGCATTTTCCCTGTTCGTGCCTGACCGCCAGGGGCAGGCTCAGCAAAATCTCTTCTTCAACCAGTTCCAGCACATCCAGTTCCGGCACCGCTTCTATCCATTCCGGTGACTCGGGGTCATCGTCTTCCTGCATCACCGCCCCGGGCGCTATCAGCAGCACGCTGGACTGCAGCCGCAGGGCATAATCCAGCGGCAACAGGCAGCGGCCGCAGCGCAAGCTGGGATTGCCGGTGATTTCCAGTTCCAGCAACGGCCGCTGGCGCTGATCCACTTTCCCGCGCACCACATAAGCCACCGTAGCGGAAACACCGGCGAGTCGATCCTGCAAACGCGTCATCGCGGCCAGCGCCGCCTCTCCGCTGTACTGGCCGGCGGCACGAGCAAATGCAATGGGATCCTCGATGCGATGAACTGCGGAAGGCCCGGACATAAGCCGCGCATGATAGTATTTTCGGCACTTGCTGTCAAAACCTGTGATGCCAATTTCCCTGTTCAGCCAAGCACTTAGCGATACCCACTTGAATCAGCCTCCCCTGTCTCCAGCACGCGCTGCAATCGGTGTAACACCCGCCCATTCAGTCACTTACACCGCGCAGTTGATGCCCGCATGACGGCATCGTCGCGGATCGTGCTGGCTTCGTCGTCAACGTACCGCAAGGCCTTGCTTGCCCGCCTGGGCCTTGATTGCCGCGCCGTTGCGCCGAATATCGATGAGCGCGCGCTGTCGGCGGAAACCCCCGCCGCAACGGCACTAAGGCTGGCCGAGGCGAAAGCGCGCAGGATTGCCGAACACGAACCGGCCGCACTGATCATCGGTTCCGACCAGGTTGCGGTACTGAACGATCAGCCGATCGGCAAACCCGGTAACCACGCTGCGGCAGTACTGCAATTGCAGGCCATGAGCGGCAAGGCCGTGGTATTCCATACGGCGTTATGCCTGCTCAACAGCGAAACCAGGACCGTGCAACTGGCCAATGTGCCGACCACCGTGCGTTTCCGCAAACTCGATCGCGCGCAAATCGAACGTTATCTGCAGCAGGATCAGCCCTACGACTGCGCCGGCAGCGCCAAGATCGAAGCACTGGGCATCACGCTGGTCGAGCAGATTGAAAGCGATGACCCCACGGCGCTGATCGGCCTGCCGCTGATTACCCTCGTCACCATGCTGCAAAAAGAAGGCATCCAAATTCCATGACTGCAAAGACTTCCGGCGGCACGTTGTATCTGCTGCCGACCGGCCTGGGCGAAAGCGCGCTTGCCCACGTACTGCCGGCCGGATCGCGGGAGATTGCGCATCGCCTCAGCCATTTCATCGCCGAGAATCCGAAATCGGCACGCGCCTTTCTCAAGCAAATTGAATATCCGCGCCCGATCAACACCGCAAGCATCAGCGTGCTCGACAAGGACACGCCGGCCGCGGCCATCCCCGAGTTGCTCGCGCCGCTGCTGGCGGGCACGGATGTGGCGCTGGTGTCGGAAGCCGGCTGCCCGGCGGTGGCGGATCCCGGCGCGCTGCTGGTGCGCGCCGCGCATGAGGCGGGAATCCGCGTCGTGCCGTTGATCGGTCCGTCCGCCATCCTGCTGGCGCTGATGGCTTCGGGCCTCAACGGCCAGAATTTTGCCTTTCACGGTTATCTGCCGATCGAAAAAACCCGGCGCGCCTGGCATGTGCGCGATCTGGAGCAACGCTCGCGGCGCGATGACGCCACGCAGATTTTCATCGAGACGCCCTACCGCAATGATGCCGCGCTGCAGGCCGTGCTCGCCGAGTGTTCGCCGCAGACTTTGCTGTGCATCGCCACCGACATCACGCAACCCGGCGAACAGATCATGACCCGCAGCATCGCCGACTGGCGCAGGAACACTCCGGCGCTGGATAAGCGGCCGTCGGTGTTCCTGCTTTATTGTGCCAAGGGAACTCGCCGCACTATCTGATATTGAAGCCGCCCAACCCGCTGAATTTGAGCAGGGTTTCGGCGCTTGCGGCACCGAAGCGCCGCGCAAAACGTTCCGCGATGTTTTCCTGCTGGGTGTAATCAACGATGTCTTCGGCCTTGATCACTTCGCGCGCGACATAGTCCAGGCTGCCCAGCGCATCGGCGAGCCCGAGGTCGATGCTTTTTTTGCCGACCCACAACAGCCCCGAAAACATGTCCGGCGTTTCCTTCAGCCGCTTGCCGCGCCCCTGGCGCACCACGCTGATGAACTGCTGGTGTATGTCGTCAAGCATGGTTTCGGCATGGGCTTTCTGCGGATCCTGGATCGGCGAGAACGGATCGAGGAAACCCTTGTTTTTGCCGGCGGCCAGCAAACGGCGCTCAACCCCGAGTTTTTCCATGGTGCCGGTAAAACCGAAACCGTCCATCAGCACGCCGATGGAACCGATGATGCTGGCCTTGTCGACATAGATTTTGTCGGCGGCGGCGGCGATGTAATAACCGCCGGAAGCACAGATATCCTCGACCACGGCGTAGAGCGGAATGTCCGGGTATTTGGCGCGCAGGCGTTTGATTTCATCGTAGATATAGCCGGCCTGCACCGGGCTGCCGCCGGGACTGTTGATGCGCAGGACCACTCCCCTGGTGTTTTTGTCCTTGAATGCCGCCTGCATGCCGGCCATGATTTTGTCGGCACTTGCCGGGCCTCCCGGCGCGATCACGCCGCTGATGTCGACCAGCGCGGTGTGGCTGCCCTGCGTTGCATCCGTTTTGCCGTACCAGCCCATGCCGATGAACAGCAGTACGAACAGATAAAGCAGCACCATCATCTTGAAGAACATGCCCCACTGCCGTGAGCGGCGTTGCTCCTGGATCGCGGCGAGCGCCACTTTCTCCAGCACCCCACGCTCCCACTGCGGTCCATCCGGTTGTTGATCCGACATATTATTTCCTTTAAAAACAATAAGTTACAATTATTTTCTGCCGCAACCACGGCCCTTCAAGTCTGCTCTGTTTTTGCGTATTGCCGTATTGCTAACGCATTAACCAGCTGCGCAAATCCTGCAATTCATCCACCAGCGCCAGCGGCCTGCAGGCGGTGAGCGCCGCGCGCTCATGCGCCCCATAGGTTACGGCAACTGCGGCCACACCGGCAGCCTTCGCCATTTCCATGTCATGCGTGGTGTCGCCGATCATCACCGTCGCGGCCGGCGTCGTGGCCAAACTGTCCATCACCGCCTCGAGCATGCCCGGATGCGGTTTTGAGAATCCCTCGTCGGCGCAACGCGTGGCATCAAATAAGCCCTGCAACCCGGTTTCCTTCAGTGCCCGGTCGAGTCCGCGGCGGCTCTTGCCGGTGGCCACCGCCAGCATGAATCCGCTGTCACGCAATTCACGGATCATCTCCGCGGCGCCGGGAGACAGCGTCGTCCCGGCATCGCGGCGCAGGAAATGGACGCGAAAACGGTCCAGCACCTTCGGGTAATCCGCCTGCGGCAATTCCGGCAGCACGTAAGCCAGCGCATCGTTCAGCCCCAGCCCGATCACATAACGTGCCCGTTCCCGGCTCGGCACCGGCAGGCCCAGCTCGGTGCAGGCGGCTTGCAGGGATTCGGCAATGGCCGCTGCGGAATCCATCAGCGTGCCGTCCCAGTCGAACACCAGCAACTCAAACTGGCGGGGCATGTTTTCTGGTTTTTCCCGTGGTTTCAATGAAGGCGCGCAATTCTTCCGGCAGCGGCGCCTCGAAAGTCACCTTTTCACGGCTCAACGGATGACGGACAACGATGCGCGAGGAATGCAGGAACATGCGTTTCAGCCCCTGCTTCGGCAATGCCTTGTTCAGCGTGAAGTCGCCGTACTTGTCGTCACCGAGGATCGGGAAACCCAGGTGCGCCAGGTGCACCCGGATCTGGTGGGTGCGCCCGGTCTTCAACTCGGCATCGAGCAGGCTGTACGGGCCGACGCGGCGCTCCAGCCGGAAAATGGTGATCGCCTGGTCGCCCTCGGCGCCGACATTGACCCGCCGCTCACCCGAAGAGCGCACATGTTTTTCCAGCGGCAGGTCGACCACCCGCTTGCGTTCGCTCCACAGGCCTTTGACCAGCACACGATAATGTTTTTCGATTTCGCCACCCTGCATCTGGCGATGCAATTCCACCAGTGCCGCGCGTTTCTTGGCCAGCATCAGCACACCCGAGGTATCGCGATCGATGCGGTGCACCAGTTCCAGGAATTTGCTGTCGGGGCGGCCCTGGCGCAGCGCCTCGATCACCCCGAAACTGACCCCGCTGCCACCATGGACCGCCAGCCCTGAAGGTTTGTCGACGACCAGCAAAACCTCGTCCTCGAACAGGATGACCGGGGTGTAGGCGTTTTTGGGCATGGGCCGGACGGCGGCCGGCTCCGCCGTTCGTACTGGTGGGATGCGCAGCAGGTCGCCGGCCTTCAAGCGGTAATCCGGACCGATCCGGCCGCTGTTGACCCGGACCTCGCCGCTGCGCAGGATCCGGTAGACATGGCTTTTCGGCACCCCTTTCAGCCGCCGCATCAAGTAGTTGTCGATGCGCTGGCCGGCGTCGTCCTCGCCAACGGGTTGCCGTAATGTGGAATCTTTACTTAACTTGTTCATTTACTTATACTTCTTGGCAGCGCTTCACCAAACGGACGACGCGGATGCTGAAACCGGCATCACGGGCCCGAGCCCCACGCGGCGGAATTCCGGGATTGATGCGCTCTGCAATGGATACCTGGATGACGCGATTGCGGCAACTGGACCGTTGCATGGGCCACGGCAAACTGCGGTGGCTGCAATAAAGTTTGTGATGGCGTTAGCTAAGAAGTTGGCTAATTCGCTAGCGAAAATACAGGGTTAAAGTCGCTCACCGACGGAAGTAGCGATATTAGATGATTTACGCGCTCAAGGCACTGTTTGAATTCCCGGAATTGCACTGATTTGCGCTGCGTTTTGCGCCGCATCTTATGCAATTCCCTGCAAGACACACTGCATAACCAGGACACTGATCACGATCGATTCATGTAGCTGTCAATCGACTGAAATACTCTGAGTCCGCCGCCTGCGGGCGGCTGCCGTAGTGTGCATCCCGTGCAAATCCTTGAGCGCGGGAGAAGAAAAAATGAAACGCATGTTGTTCAATGCAACGCAGGCTGAAGAGCTGCGCGTTGCCATCGTCGACGGTCAGAAGCTGATCGATCTCGACATCGAATCCGCAGGTAAAGAGCAGCGCAAAAGCAACATTTACAAGGGCGTCATCACCCGCATCGAGCCCAGCCTCGAAGCCGCCTTTGTCGATTACGGCAATGAGCGCCACGGTTTCCTGCCTTTCAAGGAAGTCGCCCGCGCCTATTTCAAGCCCGGCATCGACGTCAGCAAGGCGCGCATCCAGGACGCCCTGCGCGAACGCCAGGAAATCATCGTCCAGGTCGACAAGGACGAACGCGGCAACAAGGGCGCCGCGCTGACCACCTTCATCAGCCTCGCCGGCCGTTACCTGGTGCTGATGCCGAACAACCCCCGCGGCGGCGGCGTATCCCGCCGCATCGAAGGTGAAGAACGCGCCGAGCTCAAGGAAACGGTGGCCCAGCTCGACGTGCCCAACGGCATGAGCGTGATCGCCCGCACCGCCGGCATCGGCCGCAGCGCCGAAGAACTGAACTGGGACCTGAAATACCTGCTCCAGCTGTGGACCGCCATTGAAGGCGCCGCCAAGCAGCAGGACGGCGCCTTCCTGATTTTCCAGGAATCCAGCCTCGTCATCCGCGCCATCCGCGACTATTTCCACGAGGAAATCGGTGAAATCCTGATCGACACCGAGTCGATCCATGAACAGGCCGTGCAGTTCATGAGCCACGTCATGCCGAACTACGTCGACCGCGCCAAGCTCTATCACGACGACGTGCCGCTGTTCTCGCGTTTCCAGATCGAACACCAGATCGAATCCGCGTTCTCGCGCTCGGTCAACCTGCCCTCCGGCGGCGCCATCGTCATCGACCACACCGAAGCGCTGGTCTCGATCGACGTCAACTCCGCTCGTTCGACCCGCGGCGCCGATATCGAGGAAACCGCCTTCCGCACCAACCTCGAAGCCGCCGATGAAGCCGCGCGCCAGCTGCGCCTGCGCGACCTGGGCGGCCTGGTGGTCATCGACTTCATCGACATGGAATCGCAGCGCAACCAGCGCGAAGTCGAGAACCGGCTGCGCGACGCGCTGAAATACGACCGCGCCCGCGTCCAGATCGGCAAGATCTCGCGTTTCGGCCTGATGGAGCTGTCGCGCCAGCGGCTGCGCCCCTCGCTCGGCGAATCCAACCACAGCGCCTGCCCGCGCTGCCACGGCACCGGCCATATCCGCGGCACCGAATCGACCGCCCTGCACATCCTGCGCATCATTCAGGAAGAGGCGATGAAGGACAATACCGCGGCCGTGCATGCCCAGGTGCCGGTGGATGTCGCGACCTTCCTGCTCAACGAAAAACGTGTTGACCTGCAGTTGCTCGAGTCGCGCCATCGCGTCAACGTGATGTTGATCCCGAATGTCCACCTGCAGACCCCCAACTACACCATCGCGCGGATGCGCCACGACGACCTGAACCAGAGCGAACCGCTGGCGCCGAGTTACCAGATGGTGCAGCTGCCGAGCGAAGAAGAAAAAACCGGCGCCGAAGCAGAAGCCGCGGCACCCAAGCAGGAAGCCGCCGTCAAAGGCATCACGCCGATGCAACCGGCACCGATGCGCGCCGCCGAACCGGCAGCAGCGCCTGCTGCAGCCTCCGCCACATTGCCCGCCGCTGACGAGGATTCCATCATCGGCAAGATCATGGGCTGGTTCCGCCGCAAGCCGGCGACCGAAGCCAAAACCGGCGCAAGCGCCGAAACCGCGGGCAACGCCCAGCGTCCCGCCAGCCGCGGCGGCAATGGTGAACGCGGCCGGGGCGGCCGTCCGCAACGCGGCGAACGGGGTGACCGCGCAGAATCAGGACGCAATGAACGCGGCGCATCAGGCCGTAACGAACGCGGCGGTCGTGGCGGGCGGGGTCGCGGCGAACGGCCGGAACGCGAAGCCGGCGCCGCTGGTGAAGCCCGCAACGAAGGCCAGCAACAACGTCGCGGCGGCCGTGGCGAAGGTCGCGACCAGCAACGTCGTGACCGCCCGGAACGCGAGCAAGCCGCGCAATCCCCGGCAGCGCCGCAGGACATGCCGCAGCCACTGGATGCCGCCATCGCCGTCAACGGCGCACCGCTCAATGGTGTACCTTCAGCGGCGCAAGGTGAAGAGCGCGGCGGCGGTCGTCGTCGTCGCGGCCGTCGCGGCGGCGCCGATCGCGGCGAGCGGGGTGAACAGCAGCAGGAGCGTCAGGGCCAGCAAGGACGCGGTGACCGCGTCTGGTATCCGCGCACGCCCTTTGTGCCGGAACCGAATGCAGTCAATGCCGTACCCGGCGCCAACACTGCCTACGAACAAATTGCAGAAGTCGCGGCAACGGCACCTGTTGCGGAAGTCGTGCATGAGTC
This sequence comes from Burkholderiales bacterium, assembly GCA_019749945.1. Taxonomy (GTDB): domain Bacteria; phylum Pseudomonadota; class Gammaproteobacteria; order Burkholderiales; family SG8-41. The sequence goes on along the minus strand of JAIEPF010000004.1, from coordinate 140,435 downwards.
TGTGCAACATGACGCACCGATGCGCGATGCCGCCTCGGTGCCCTATATGCCGATGCCGGAGTCAGCACGGGCGATTGCGCAGCAGGCCGAAGCCGCGGCAGAAGCTTCTGCTGTATTCGAGCAGCCGCAAACAGCCTACACCCCCCCGGCGGCAGAACCCCTTGCCCAGGCGCCCCTTGCTCCGCCGGTGGAGCCTGTGGCTGCAGCCCCTGCTCCGCAACCCATCATCGCCAAGCCCGCCGCAGCAGCGCCGATGCAGCCGCTGAAACTCGATTGGCCTTCGGATCTGCAGCAGGTCGAAACCAGCCGGGAACGCCTGCAGGCGGCGGCGCAAGCAGCCATGGATGATGGCGCGCCCAAACGCGTCAAACGCGTGCGGCCACCGGTGGAGAACGTCGTCAGCGAACCGCTGCAGCAGGTGGAAACGCGCGGCTGAGCAGCCGGCTCTACGGAATTACCCGGAAATATATTATAAGTAATTGTTTTTATTGATATTTTATTAAACGGCGCAGAGCTTCTGCGCCGTTTTTTTATTCATTCAGCCGGCATGCCGTTACGCAGCAGGTCGCGTGCGATCACCCAGCGATGCACTTCGCTGGGCCCTTCGAAGATACGCAGCACGCGCACGGCGCGCGCGATGTATTCCAGAGGCATGTCCTTCGACACGCCCATGCCGCCCAGCAGCTGGATCGCGCGGTCGGATACCCTTGCAATCATTTCGCTGCCCTGCAACTTGACCATCGACGCTTCGCGCCGCCAGTCGCCCCCGCCCTGATCCACGCTTCTGTCCATTTTCCAGGCCAGCCGCCAGGTGATCCAGCGCACCATTTCCATTTCCTGCCAGCTGTCGGCGAGCCACCATTGCACCTGCTGCCGTTCGGCGAGCAAGGCACCGAAGGTTTTGCGCTGATTGGCCTGGGTCAGCATCAGGTCCATGCAGCGCCGCGCGTAACCCAGCGCGCGGCAGGCGATTTCCATGCGCCGTACGCCAAGCCGGTTCTGCATCGGTCCGAAACCGTTGCCGACCTCACCCAGCACCTGGTCATCGGACAGTTCAACGTTGTCGAGGAACACCGCGTACGGTGCGTGTTCGCCCATGGTGTTGAATACCGAGGGGATCGACAGGCCCTTGGTGCCCTTGTCGACGAGGAACGCGGTCATGCCGCCGCGCGAACCCTTGGCCGGATCGGTGAGCGCCATCACGATCATGAAATCGGCGTGACGGGCATGGCTGATCCAGATTTTCTGGCCGTTCAACACCCATTTGCCGTTTTTGTATTCGGCGCGGGTTTTCATGCCGGCGGGATCGGAGCCGGCGCCCGGCTCGGAAATCGCAATCGCGCTCTTTTTCTCGCCGCTGGCATAGGGCAGCAGGTATTTCTGTATCTGGTCGCCCTTGCAGGTCTCGCGCAGCATCCACAGGTTCGGACTGTCCGGCGGCAACACAAAGGGCACGATGCTGGTTTTTAATTCCTCGATCACCACCGCCTTGGCCAGCATGCCGAGATTCTGCCCGCCGTATTCCTCGGGCACGTCGATGCCGTAGAGGCCGATGGCCTTGGCTTTGCGCCCCAGCTCCTTTTCGACTTCGGGGTCGATCAGCGGCGCATCAGTCAGGCCGCGCTCGGCTTCGCGCTTGATGACATCGCGTTCCAGCGGCAGCAGTTCCTCGCGCACGAAACGCGCGACGGTGTCGCGCAGCATGCGTAGTTCTTCGGGCAGCGTGAAATCCATGACAATCCTTTCTGTTCAGTCCAGCACCATCAGCCAGTCGACGGCGGTGACACCCTGCGGCCCGGCCAGCACCGGGTTGAGATCCAGTTCGGCGAGCCGCGCTCCCGCCGCGGCACCGAAACACGATACCGCGCTGATCATCCGTGCCAGCGCTTTTTTGTCGACCGGCGGCTTGCCGCGCACGCCGTCGAGGATGACCTTGCTTTTCAGTTCATCCAGCATGCGCAGCGCTTCGGCTTCGGTCACCGGTGCGGCACGGAACACCACATCCTTGAACACTTCGATCAGCACCCCGCCCAGCCCGACCATCACCACCGGGCCGAAGGTCGGATCGCGTTTGAGGCCGATCACCAGTTCGACATCACCCTGAGCCATGGCCTGCACCAGCACGCCGGCGATGCGGGCATCGGCCTTGTACTGTTTGGCATTGGCGACCAGGGCGGTGTAGGCGCTGCGTACTGCGGATTCATCACCGAGATTCAGTGCCACACCTTTGGCTTCGGTCTTGTGCAGAATGTCCGGCGATTCGATTTTCAGCACCACCGGATAACCCAGTACCTTTGCCGCAGCCACGGCTTCATCGGCAGTGGTGGCCAGCTTTGCCGCGGCAGTCGGCACGCCGAAGGATTGCAGCAGCGACTGTCCTTCCATGCTGCTGACCGCCCCTTTTTCTGCCGGCAATGCAGGCTTGGGCAGTTGCAGTGCCGCACGCGCAGGTTCGTCGCTTAACCAGTTACGCCGCGCCTCGGCATAACGCACCAGTGCCGCGGCGGCATCGACGGCCGGTTCGGCGCTGCGCAGAAAGGGAACCCCCGCTTCACGCATCAGCTTCGCCGCAATATCCGGCATGCCCATCCAGCACACGATGAAGGGTTTGCTGGTCTGGGCTTTGGCTTCAATAAAACTTTGCGCGGTGACTTCTGCATATTTGTCGGTGAAGGACAGCCAGAGGATGGCGATATCGACCTTGGGATCCGAGAGCAGGATTTTCAGGCTGTCGCGCATTAACGCCGGATTGACCAGGCCTTGTGCGGTGATGTCCACCGGATTGCTGGTCGAACCGAAGGCCGGCACCACTTTGCGCAAGGCCGCTGTGGTTTCCGCGCTGAGGGTCGCGACATCCAGTCCGATTTCTTCGGCGCGATCCGCCATCAGCGCGCCGGCACCGCCGGAGCGCGTAATGAAGCCGATGCCCTTGCCGGCGGGCAATCCGCATTGCGAAAAAATATCAACAAAATCAAGTAGTTGCTCATCACTGCGGGCGCGGATGATGCCGCGCTGGCGGATCACGCCGTCGAACACCGCATCCTCACCAGCCAGCGAACCCGTGTGCGAGGCAATCGCTTTGGCCCCCGCCCTGGTGCGCCCGACCTTGGTCAGCACGATGGGCTTCGCGCGCTGCAATGCATCCTCGGCGACTTCGAGCAGGCCCGGGCCATTTTTGAGACCTTCGATATAACCGGCCCCCACCTTGATACGGTCTTCGGCGATGATGGCGCGCATGATGTCGACGAACTGCACATCGACTTCATTGCCGGTATTGACGAAATAACCGAAATTGAGTCCGCGCTTGCGTGCGGTGCCTGCAGTCGCGGTACCCAGTGCACCGGATTGCGTTACAAACGCCGCAGGACCATCGGGCGTCGGGCCCAGTGAAAACTGGCTGAAGGTGGCCATCACGTTTTCGGCGACATTGACCAGCCCCAGGCAGTTCGGGCCGAGCATGCGCACCCCGCTGTCCTTGATGGCCTTCTTCAGCTCAGCTTCGAGCCGGATGCCATCGCCACCGACTTCGCTGAAACCGGAGCTGAACACCACCGCGGCCTTGACACCCTTTTTGCCGAGTTCACGCAAGGTGTCGGGCACATGTTTCGCCGGCACTGCAACAACGGCCAGATCCACCGTGCCCGGGATCGACGCGACATCCGGATAACACGGCAAGTCGAGCAGTGTCTGGTACTTGGGATTGACCGGCAGGATGCGGCCGGCATACTTCTTGTCGACCAGCGCTTTCAGCGTGCGGCCGTTGATTTTGTTGAAGTCGTTTGATGCGCCGATGACGGCGATGGATCGTGGATGCAGCAGGGCCTGGATGGCGTCGTTCATTTGTTGGACTCGCAGACAAATCTGAAGGGTCGCTGGAAGATAACGGCTGCAGATTGTCGGGTCAAACCCGGGGCAGTTCATTAGTGCCCGCGCGCCATCGCACTGTCCAGGCCATTGCCACTGCTGAGGCAACCACCCAGCCTGCCGCAGCCGGCCAACCGTGGCTGTCGACGGATCTACCGATCAGCGCTGGCCCAAGCACCATACCCAGGTTGCTTCCTTGCATGAGCAGCCCCACTGCCAAGGCAGCCTGCGCCGGAGTCGATGTGACCTTCGGAATCGACGATAGCAAACTGGCCGGGATCAAGCCGCCCACGGCAGAGAACACGAGACACAAACCAAATGTCGACACAGGACCCAGCAACGGCAGAAAAATGCCCAGTGCACACACCCCCATCGCAACCGCCACGCCCACCCCGAGTGTTTCGCGGGTAAACTTTCTCAGCAATACACCGGCGGCCAGGTTGCCCACGATGTTGATCGCACTGGCCGCCGCCGCGAGCAAACCCACAGCACCAGGGCTCACCTGCATGCGCTGCTGCAAAAGCACGGGCAGGAAGCTGAAGAGTGCAAAGAACATCAGGCTGTAGAGTAGGAAGGTCGCGGCCATCGCCAGTGGCGCGGATCGCCATACTGCAGCCAAGAGGGCAGGCTGTTTGAGCACATCGGCACGGGCTGCCCCGCGAGGCACTGCCCACACCACCAATGCCGCGATCCAGCCCCCCCGCCAGCGCTGCGGAGGTCCACAGACTTCGCCAGTCGCTGAACCAGGGCCCCATGAGCATCGCCAGCGCCATGCCAGTCGGCATGAAACAACTCCACAACACAAACGCGGTGCTCTGATCGTCTGTATGCACGATGCGGCCCAGAATCGTGGGCCCGGCTACCGTAATCAGCAGAAAACCCAGCCCCTCCACCACCCGGGAGACCAGCAACACGACAATGCAGTCGGTGGGCACCGCCATGGCCGAACCCAGCGCCATGGTTATAAGGCCGAGCACTAGGATGCGGTGATCGCCCGCACGGGCCACCACCGAACCCGCAAGCAACCCTCCAAGGGCGCCGAGCACGGCGAAGGTGGCACCTAGGCCGCCCAGCATGGCCAGGCTCAGACCGAGATCGGCTCTCAGTTGTGGGGCAGCAATCGCCACCTTGCCCAGGTGAAAGGCCGAGACTACCCCTGCAGCCACCACCAACCACACGGCCCGCCAATCTGTCCGCAACACAGCCAGGGTCAGTGGCACGGCCACGCTTCTCACATCATCGCCATCGGCTTGGCGAGCGCAAGCGCCCTCGCCACCCTCGCCACGTGCCCGCCCTGGTAGCGGGCCGCCTCGAATTCATTGAGACTGGGCCGGCGGTCACCGCCTTGCCCGTCATCGGCCAGCGTGGTTGCGCCGTAGGGCGATCCGCCGGTGATCTCGTCCATGCGCAACTGGCCCTTGAAAGCGTAGGGTAACCCCACCACGACCATGCCCAAGTGCAGCAGCACGATGTGCGTCGAGAGAATGGTCGATTCCTGCCCCCCGTGCTGGCTGCCGGTAGAAGTGAACACGCTGCCCACCTTGCCCACCAACGCATCCCTTGCCCACAGCCCGCCGGCTTGGTCGAGAAAGTTCTTCATTTGCGCCGCCATGTTGCCGAAGCGCGTAGGCGTTCCAAGCACGATGGCGTCGTATTCCGCCAGCTCTTCCACCTTGGCCACGGGCACGTCTTGCGCAAGCTTGTAGCCCGCCTTGAGGGTCACAGTCTCCGGCACCAATTCTGGCACCCGCTTGATGACAGCCTTGGCGCCGTTGTTACGCACTCCCTCGGCCACGGCGGCGGCCATCGACTCGATGTGACCGTAAGACGAGTAGTAGAGAACAAGAACTTTTGTCATGACGAAAAACCTTTTTTGGTGAAGATGAGGACGAGTATGGGCAAGCAATTTGATCAATGGAAGTGATAAAATTTTGATGTTTTCGATCTATGGATTAGATCAATGCTGGACGCCCTCACCCTCGACCAGATTCGCATGTTCGTTACCGTTGCCGAGGCCGGCAGCTTTCGCTCGGGAGCAACGCGCTTGTTGCGCGCTCAATCGGCCGTAAGCCACGCGATTGCTAACCTAGAGAACCAGCTCAACGTGAGCCTATTCGACCGTAGCGGCCACCGTCCCACGCTCACGACGGCTGGTCTGGCCTTGTTGGAAGACGCCCGCGCCGTACTGCTCAAGGTCGACTTCATGCGGGCTCGCGCGCGCGGATTGGTGAATGGCGTGGAGATCGAGTTGTCGCTGGTAGTGGACACGCTCTACCCTCTGCCCTTGGTGGCCGACGCGCTGATGGAACTGCGCCGGACTCTGCCTTCTGTGCGGCTGCGACTGGCGGTGGAGCCGCTGGGCGGCCCGCTGCAAGCAGTGCGCGACAAACGCTGCGACCTGGCCATCATGGCCGGCGAAGATTTCCTCGACCCCCGCATCGAAACCGAGGCCCTGCAGGCGGTGCCCATCGTGGCCGTCGCGGCCGCCAGTCATGCCTTGGCCCGGCGCCGAAAATCCCTCACCAGTGTGGACATGGTCGATCACCTACAGATCGTGCTGGTGGACCCCACGGCGCTGTCCGAGGGGCGCGATTTCGGCGTGCTGTCGCCACAGACGATGCGCGTGGGTACACAGGATGCCAAGCGTGCCCTGATACTGGCAGGCATGGGCTGGGGCCGCTTGCCATTGTGGGTTGTCGAGCGCGATCTGGCCGATAGGCAACTCGTTCGGCTGGCCACTGCAGCATTTGGCCCTTTGGGGGTGGCGCACACCCAAACTTACCTGGCACGCCGCACCGACCGCGCTTTGGGGGTCGCTGCGATCGCGTTGCGCGATATCTTGCATCGCGCCGCAGCCAACAAATTAGCTGCCCACAATCGAAGCACCGCCAAGGCCATGGGTACTCGTCAAACTGCCGATCACCCGGGCAACATGCCGAACTTGCCGCCGAAAAGGTGAAGCATAGAGCTCTCAAAATTTAGTGAACACGCCTGCAGGAACAAGGGGGCAGGCCTGCAAAGTAGCATTCATAGCCCTCCCCTCACGACCCTTCCTGTGGTCGTAAAATGCACGTCAAAATACTCTGCAATCTGCCGATAAAAACAAACCCCGGTCCCGTGCCCACGTACGATGGCAGCATTGCGGTCTGCCTCGCCTTTCTCGATTTGCTGCAGTGTCGGCGGCGGCGCAAGATAACGGAACGGCTGCTGATTGCCGGGTCAAACCCGAGTCATGCTAGATTCGCATCCATAAGCTGTAAAACCGGAGAGGAGACCACATGAAAAAAATCGTGTTGTGCGGCATGGCCGTACTGCTGGCCGCATCCGCATCATGGGCCGGGGCGCAGAATTTCCCGACCAAATCACTGCGCATGATCATCCATTTCCCGCCCGGCGGCCCCACCGATTTTGTCGGCCGCGCGCTGGCGCAGAAACTGAGCGAAGCCTGGAAACAGCAGGTCATCGTCGAGAACCGCCCCGGCGCCGGCGGTGTGATCGGCATTGAAGCGGTGCTGCGCTCGCCCGCCGACGGCTACACGCTGCTGTTCGGCACCGGTGGCTCGCTGGCCCTGGCCCCCGCCCTGACGCCCAAGCTGCCGTACAACGTGTTCACCGACCTCGCACCGATCACGCTGGCGGTGATCAATCCGCAGATCCTGGTGGTGCATCCCTCGCTGCCGGTGCGCAACGTCAACGACCTGATCAAGCTCGCCAAATCCAAACCTGGCCAGATCAACTATGGTTCGGTCGGCCCCGGCAGCCCGCAGCACATGGGCATGGAATTGCTGAAATCGATGGCCGGCGTGAATCTGGTGCACATCCCGTACAAAGGCACGGCGCCGGCGATGACCGAACTGATGGCGGGGCAGATTTCGGCGATGTTCAACAGCATGCCGTCAGTACTGCCGCAAATTGCTGCCGGACGTTTGCGCGGCATCGCCGTCGGCAGCGCGAAACGTTCCCCTGCGGCGCCGGATATTCCGACGGTGGCCGAATCCAGTCCCAGCCTCAAAGGATTTCAATACGTGACCTGGTACGCCCTGCTCGCACCCGCGGCAACGCCGAAGGACATCATCGCCAAAATCAACGCCGAGTCGGTCAAGGCACTGTCGCAGCCGGAGATGGTGCAGCGCCTGTCCAGCCAGGGCGCGGAACCGGCGCCGGGCACACCCGAGGAGCTGGCCAGGTTCATGCGCGAAGAATTCGAGGACTGGAAAAAAGTCATCAAGGCCGCGAACATCAAGCTGGAATGAACTGAGGGTTTTTACCGGATTGCCGCCGGCCCCAGCTGCACCGTCGCATCAACCTGCAGATTCGGCGGCAGGTGGTGGGCAATGAACAGCAGCGTGACCCTGCCCCTGTAGCGGTTGATGGTCGCGGCAAACGCCTCGGCTGTTGCCGCATCGAGGCTGCTCGTCGCCTCATCGAATATCAACACCCGCGGCCGTTTCAGCAGCGCCCGCGCGATCGCGATGCGCTGTTTCTGGCCGCCGGACAGGCCGGCGCCATGTTCGCCGATGGCGGTCTGATAACCCTGCGGCAAGCGCTCGATCGCGGCATGGATTTCAGCGAGTTTGCAGGCCTGCACCACATCCTCGAATGAGGCGTGCGGATTGGCCAGGACCAGGTTGTCGTAAATCGTGCCGCTGAACAGCACGGTGTCCTGCGGCACCACGCCGAAATACTGGCGCAGCTCGTTGGCCGCGAGATGCCGCGTATCGTGGCCATCGAGCAGGATCGCGCCGTCGTCAGGCTGGCGGAAGGCCTGCAGCAGTTTGGCCAGAGTGCTTTTGCCCGAGCCCGAAGGGCCCATGATCGCAACACACTGCCCCGGCGCGATGTCCAGATTGAAGCCGCGATACAGGTACGGCAGGTTGTCGGCATAACGAAAGCCGAGATTTTTGACTTCGATGTGGCCGCGCCCTGCGGCCTCGCGCGCCGGCACCAGCGTATGGGGTTCCGGCGCGGCGTTCATCAGGTCGCCCAGCCGCCGCACGGCGATATTCGCCTGCTGGAATTCCTGCCACAGGCCGACCATGCGCAGCACCGGCTGCGCCAGCCGCGCGGCGAACATCTGGAACGCCACCAGCATGCCCACGGTCAGGCTGCCGCTCGCCATCACCAGCCAGGCGCCGACGCAGAGTATGGCCAGCGTCAGCAGTTGTTCGAGGGCGTTGGCGACGGTGTTGTAGGTGTTCGACAGCTGGCGCGTCGCGAAGCTGGCCTGCAGATAGGCCGCCAGATATTCGCCGTAGCGGGCATTGAGCTGGGGCTCCATCTGCAGGGACTTCACGGTGTCCATGCCGGCGACGTATTCGGTGAGGAAAGCCTGGTTGCGCGCACCGAGCAGGAACTGCCGGTTCAGGCGTTCGCGCAGCAGCGGCGTGATGGCGAAACTCAGCACGGCGATCGCCGCGATGATGACGATGGCGAGCAGGCTCAGCAGCCAGCTGTAATAAAACATCATCGCGAGAAATATCAGCAGAAACGGCAGGTCGAGGATCAACGTGACCGCCGCGCCGCTGAGGAATTCGCGGATGGTTTCCACGCCCTGCACGCGGGCGATCACGGTGCCGGTGGGCCGCGAATCGAAATAACCCGGCGGCAGTTTGAACAGGTGGTCAAACACCCGGCTGCCGAGCACGGCATCGATGCGGTTGCCGGTGTGCAGGATCAGGTACTGCCGCACCCAGCTTAAAGCGGCGCTGAACGCCATGATCACCAGCAGCGCCGCGGCAATGACCAGCAGCGTGTTGACGCTGCGGTGGACGATGACCTTGTCGATGATGATCTGCGTGAACACCGGCGTGGCCAGCGCCAGCAGCTGGATCACCAGCGAGGCCAGCAGCACATCGCGCCAGATCGTCCTGTGCTTCAGCAGTTCGGGGATGAACCAGCGGAAGTCGAAGTCGCCGGCCACGGCTTCAGGTTCGGCAGCCATGGCGCCCGGCTCCGCCTCACGCGCCAGCAGGATGGCGATGCCGGCATAACGCCCGGCGAAATCCTGCGGACTGGTCGCCACGGCTTCGGCGCTGTGTGCTTCGAGCAGCAGCAGATCGTCGCCGGGGCCGCGCAACACGACGGCCAGTCCCTGCGCCGCCCCTGGTTCTGCCGGGCGCAGCAACACCAGGCAGGGCAAGGACTGCGCCGGCAGTTTTGCGGCGGGGATGTTTTGTGCCGCGCAGCTGAATCCCAATGCCGTTGCAGCCTGCCCGATTTCAGGCAAACCGTACGGCGGCGTGATCTGCTGCAATACCAGGTGTTCGGCATACGGCACACGGTGCAGACGGCATAGTGTGCGCAACGCCCAGGCAAACGTTTCCGCGCTGAATACCGGACTTGCGTTCACGGCCTACTCCCCTGCATCGTTACCGCATTCACTGCCGGCCCTGCGATTGTATTTTAAGTATTTGTTTTTATTGAATATTTTTAATGATCTCGCGGAGCAGGCCGCGTGCCCCCTGCTCCGCGAGATCGAGCACCTGCTCAAATCCCTGCGCCCCGCCGTAGTACGGATCGGGCACTTCGCGCAATGCGCCATGATCGGCGAATTCAAGAAACAATTTCAAGCGGTCGCGACAATCATCCGGACACTGCTGCCGCAACAGCCCCAGATTGGTTTCGTCCATCGCCAGTATGTAGTCAAATGTGCTGAAATCATCACTCACCACCTGACGCGCGCGCAAGCCGCTCAGATCATAACCACGGCGCGCAGCCGCCACCTGTGCCCTTGCATCCGGCGGGTCGCCGATGTGGTAATCGTGGGTGCCGGCGGAATCGATGAGGATTTTTCCGGCCAATCCCTGCTGCTCGACCAGATGGCGGAACACGCCTTCCGCGGTTGGCGAACGACAGATATTGCCCATGCAGATGAATAAAACCCTTATTTTCTCTTTACTTTTCATATGGTTATATCAATATATTACGCCTAAAAGCATGGCAAATTGCAGCGTACCTGCATGGGGTGCAGGTACGTTTTTGATCCAGCGCCGAATCTTGACATTGTTATGTCAGACATTACAATGCCTGTAATGCCAAGCATGACATATAGTCGATGATCCGCGGATTCCGACACAAAGGGCTGGAGCGGTTCTTCACAAAAAGCGACCGCAGCGGGATTGATGCCGGACAGTCAGCACGAATATTTCGATTACTTGACCGCCTGGATGCCGCGACCAAGCCCGACGATATGAATCTGCCCGGCTACCGTTTTCATGGACTGAAGGGCGACCGTAAAGGAATGTACGCGGTTTCGGTGTCAGGTAACTGGCGGATTACGTTCAGATTCGAGGATGGCGATGCAGTTGACGTGAACCTGGAGGATTACCACTGATGAAAAGCATGCGAGACCCCAAACGAAAACCGACGCACCCCGGAGAAATTCTGCGCATCGATGTACTGCCGGCGCTCGAAATGACGCAAACCGAATTTGCAGAACGCCTGGGCGTGAGCCGGCTGAGCGTGTCGGAGTTGCTGCACGGCAAGCGCGCACTGTCGGCTGACATGGCCATGCGGATCTCCCGTCTGACCGGGACGACTCCCGAGAGCTGGCTGCGGATGCAGGAAGCGCTCGATTTGTGGGCACTCGAAAAAGATTCGAAGCGGTATCAGCATATCGAACCGGTTGCCGCGCCGGAAACCTAGCAAAATCGCGGCTACGGTAGCCGGGCGCATCGCCGTCACGCCGCGTCGATGAAAAACCGCCTTTTCAGCTGCTGCAGTTCGTCGCGCAGCTGCGCCGCGCGTTCAAATTCGAGGTTGCGCGCGGCCTCATACATTTCCTTCTCGACGCGCTTGATCTCGCGGGTCATTTCCTTGTCGCCCATCTGGTCGTAACGCGCCTGGTTCTGCGCCGCCTTCAGTTCCTGGCGGGCGCTGTCGTGGTCATACACGCCGTCGATGATGTCCTTGATGCGTTTGGTGACGCCGATCGGCGTGATGCCCTGCGCCAGGTTGTGCGCCTCCTGCTTGGCGCGGCGGCGTTCGGTTTCGCCGATGGCGCGGCGCATCGACTCGGTGATTTTATCGGCGTAGAGGATCGCCCGGCCGTTGATGTGGCGCGCGGCGCGGCCGATGGTCTGGATCAGCGAGCGCTCCGAGCGCAGGAACCCTTCCTTGTCGGCATCGAGGATGGCGACCAGTGACACCTCCGGCAGGTCGAGGCCTTCGCGCAGCAGGTTGATGCCGACCAGCACGTCGAATTCGCCGAGTCGCAGGTCGCGGATGATCTCGACGCGTTCGACGGTGTCGATGTCGGAATGCAGGTAACGCACCTTGATGCCGTGTTCGGCGAGGTAATCCGTCAGGTCCTCCGACATGCGTTTGGTCAGCGTGGTCACCAGCACGCGTTCGCCGACCGCCACGCGCTTGGTGATTTCCGACAGCAGGTCATCGACCTGGGTGGTCGCCGGCCGCACCTCCAGCGCCGGATCAACCAGACCGGTGGGCCGCACCACCTGCTCGACCACCTGCCCCTGGTGTTCCCGCTCGTACTCGGCCGGCGTCGCCGAGACATAAACGACGCGGCGCAGGAATTTTTCGAATTCGTCGAAGCGCAGCGGCCTGTTGTCCAGCGCCGACGGCAGGCGGAAGCCGTAATTGACCAGGTTTTCCTTGCGTGCGCGGTCCCCCTTGTACATGCCGCCGACCTGCGGAATGGTGACATGGCTTTCGTCGATGACCATCAGCGCGTCCTTGGGCAGATAATCGATCAGCGTCGGCGGCGGCTCACCCGGTTTGCGTCCGGACAGGTGCCGCGAATAATTCTCGATGCCCTTGCAGAAACCCATTTCATTGAGCATTTCCAGGTCAAAACGCGTGCGCTGCTCGATGCGCTGGGCTTCGACCAGCTTCTGCTCCTTCTGGAACCAGTCGATGCGCTCGCGCAATTCCAGCTTGATCGCCTCGATCGCGCGCAGCGTGGTTGCCCGCGGCGTCACGTAATGGCTGGACGGATAGACCGTAAAACGCGACACGCGCTGCAGGATATGCCCGGTCAGCGGATCGAAGATCTGGATGCTCTCGACTTCATCATCGAACAGCGACACCCGAACCGCGGTTTCGGAATTTTCCGCGGGGAAGATGTCGAGGATGTCGCCGCGCACGCGGAACGCGCCGCGCTGGAACTCGATGTCGTTGCGTTCGTACTGCATCGCGATCAGGCGCTCGATGGCGTCGCGCTGCGACAGTTTTTCGTTTTCGTGCAGGTGCAGGATCATGCCGTGGTAATCCACGGGGTCGCCGATGCCGTAGATCGCCGATACCGTGGCGACGATGATGGTGTCGCGCCGCTCGAGCAGCGCCTTGGTCGCCGACAGGCGCATCTGCTCGATGTGTTCGTTGATGTTCGAGTCCTTCTCGATGAACATGTCCTTCGACGGCACATAGGCTTCGGGCTGGTAATAGTCGTAATACGAGACGAAATACTCGACCGCGTTTTCGGGGAAGAATTCGCGCATCTCCGCATAGAGCTGGGCCGCCAGCGTTTTGTTCGGTGCCATGATCAGCGCCGGCACGCCGAGGCGCGCGATGACATGCGCCATGGTGTAGGTCTTGCCCGAACCGGTGACCCCGAGCAGCGTCTGGTGCACCAGACCGTCACGCACCCCCTCGGTCAGCTTGGCGATGGCTTCGGGCTGGTCGCCGGCCGGCGCAAATGTCTGGTGCAGGCGATACGGGCTGCCGGGGAAAGTGATGATTTCCATGGTTTTCGGGCAAAAACGCCCATGTTACCGGTATCGCGACCTCCATGTCCTGCGTCCGGGCCGGGCCGGACCGCTGCGTGGTCGCAATAGGGTTTGGGTGCAGTGCAAAAACACGGCTAAAATGGCGCCCTAAACCGCCTTTTCAACGACTTTTCCTTCACTTAAGCCCGCCTCAACCAGCCAATGACCTCCTCAGTACTCGAAAACATCGCAATGGCGCCCAAGGATCCGATCCTGGGCGTGACCGAAGCCTATAACGCCGACCCGAACCCGAAAAAGGTCAATCTGGGCGTCGGCGTCTACACCGACGACGACGGCAAGGTGCCGGTGCTGCAATGCGTACGCCGCGCCGAGCAGAAACTGGCGGAGACGGCGATGCCGCGCAACTATCTGCCCATCGACGGCCTCGCGGCCTACGACAAAGCTGCGCAGGAAGCCCTGTTCGGCGCCGATTCCGAACCGGTCAAGTCCGGCCGTGTCGTTACCGTGCAGACCCTTGGCGGCACCGGCGCCCTGAAAGTCGGCGGGGATTTTCTCAGGCGCGTCAACCCGGGTGCCGACATCTACATCAGCGATCCAAGCTGGGAAAACCACCGCGCGATCTTCGAATACGCCGGCTACACGGTCAAAACCTATCCCTACTACGATGCAGCCAGCAACGGCCTCAAATTCGACGCCATGCTGGCGGCGCTGAATGCCATGCCCGGGGGCACGATCGTCGTGCTGCACGCCTGCTGCCACAATCCCACCGGCATTGATCTGAATCCGGCGCAATGGGAACAGGTGCTGGCGGCCGTCAAGCAGCGCGGACTGGTGCCCTTTCTCGATCTGGCCTATCAGGGATTCTCCGAAAACCTCGATGATGATGCGGCGGTCGCACGTCGTTTTGCCGCCGAGTTGCCCGCGGTGTTTGTCGCAACCTCGTTTTCCAAATCACTGTCGCTGTACGGCGAACGTGTCGGCGCGCTGAGCATCGTCACCTCGGGCCGGGATGAAGCGGCGCGCACGCTCAGTCAGTTGAAGCGCGTGATCCGCACCAACTACTCCAATCCGCCGACTCACGGCGGCGAAGCCGTGGTGATGGTGCTGACCGATCCGGAACTGCGGAAAATGTGGGAAAAGGAACTGGGGGAGATGCGCGACCGCATCAAGGTCATGCGCAAGCAACTGGTGGAGAAAATCCGCGCCCTGCGCGCCGACTTCGACTTCGGCTTCATCGTCGAACAGCGCGGCATGTTTTCCTATTCCGGGCTGACCAAAGAACAGGTGCACAGGCTGCGCGACGAGTATTCGATTTACGCGCTCGACAGCGGCCGCATCTGCGTCGCGGCGCTGAATTCAAAAAACATCGATTACGTGGCCGGGGCCGTGGCCAAGGTGCTGGTCCAGCGCTGAACGCCGCGCAGTGCCTGTATCAATAGCCGGCCCGCGCGCCGGCTATTTCTTTTTGTCCTTGGTGCTGTCCTTGCCGCCGCCGAACAGGCCTTCGGCCCAGCTGCCGACCTTGGCGCCCACCGAAGTGCCGGCGCCCGGTCCGAGAATCGCCGTGCCCACCGCCGCGCCCGCCATCGATGCCCCGGTCGGCAATGCCCGTGGCGCATCGAGGGTACCGCTGATGTTCAGCGGCACGGACGCGGTGCCCACGGCCCCCGCCTTGACCTGCGCATTGATGCGTCCCGACAGTTCCTTGTTCGGCGCAATGGTCACATTGCCGTCGGCGGCCAGCGAACCGGAAGCCACGTTCAGATTGGTGATGCGCTGCGTGCCGCGGTCCATGGCGAAATTTCCGGACAGGGTATCGAAGCGGGTCTGGCCGCTGCTGTCCTTGGTGATCAGGCTGGTCGCGGCCTTCTGGATATCGATGCCGTGCAGTACGCCGTCGCGGATGTTGAACGGTGTGTCGAGCCGGAGTACGTTGCTGATCTGTGCCGCGCTGGCGGCGTTTGCCGAAAACACCGGCTTTGCCGTCAATCGTCCGGTGAGTTTGGTCTGCGGCGAAAACAGCGGCACCAGATCGCGCAGCTCCAGCTCGCTGACGGTGTAGTCCCCCTTCAACTGCATGCCTTTTTGCCAGGCGATGCTGCTTTTGCCGGCAACAGTGCCGCCGTACAGTCTGGCCTTGATGTCGCCAAAATCAGCGTCGTTGAGGGTGGCCGTGCCGGAGACCAGCAGTTCGTCAAACAGGATCGGCGGCCCCGCCGGCAGCCGCCAGTCCCGGGCTTTCACGCTAATGCCGAACTTGTCACCGGCCGGTGTCACCGTCGCCTTGAATTTGCCGTCGCGCGCGGTGATGTCGGCGCGTTCCGGCGCGCCGCTGGCGGCGATGCTGACGCGGGCATCAAACGGACCAAAACTGGATTTCTGCAGCTGCAGCAGCGCGTCGTCCAGCCGCACACTCCGCACCTGCACCGTGAAACCGGCCGGTTTGGCCTTGGGATCGGTTTTGGTCCACACCGGGATCCGGTCCAGCGCGCGCTGGTTGATGACCAGACCTTCGATGTCGATGCTGCGAATGACCTTGATATCGCCCAGCAGCGACAGCAGGTCGGGTGTCACTGACACTGAACCGACCTTGAGATCGCCGGTCTTGCCGACCTCGATGCCCTCAACCACGACATGCGGCAGCGGCAGCCCGGCGAGGCGCAGGCTTTTCAGCTTGACCGGCTCCTTCAGCTTTTCCGAAACCGCCTGCTCGATTTGCGGCCGGTAATCATCCAGCGAGACAAAAAAAGGCACGACGGCCAGCAGCAAAACCAGTGCAAAAACAACGAAGCCGAGGCGTTTCAACCATTTCATCGGGGGCGGATTCCTGCGTTGACCATGATTCGAACCGCAGATAGAATACGCCCCTGTTCGCATCCGCAACAACCCGTTTTTATTGCTTTTTTGCCGATTTATTCCCCGATAGCTCAGTCGGTAGAGCACCTGACTGTTAATCAGGTTGTCCCTGGTTCGAGCCCAGGTCGGGGAGCCAGAATTCAGATTCCGGTTCCTGCACTTTAGCCCAGCCGCCCCGGCCGGGCTTTTGTGTTTCTGGAGATTCGCCATGACCAATCAAACTTCCCGTCACCGCACCACATTCAGTGACGTTGCCATCGGTCAGCGTTTTTATGACCCGATCAGCGAGGAATACTTCGTCAAGCAGAGCGCCACCATGGCCGCCATGGTCACCGGCATCGGCGACGGCACCGTGCCGGATGAATTCGAAGCCGACGATATCGTGGGCATAGACCATTGATCCTGCCCCAGCCCGGCAATCCGCTGCACAGCATCACGCTGGAGAAAATGCTGATCGAGCTGGTTGCAGGCCTCGGCTGGGAGGTGATGGGAAACGCCCTGCCCATCCGCTGCTTCACCCACGAACCGAGCATCCGTTCCAGCCTGAAATTCCTGAGGAGAACACCCTGGGCAAGAGCCCGGGTGGAAGAACTTTACCTGCAGGTCAAATGACCTGACGGCCGGTTTCCGGCACGCATTACGAATGCGCCGGGCCGTCCAGTTCAAATTCGCCGTTGATTTCAATCACCGCGCGCCGCGGCAGCTCGGCGATGCCCACCGCCGTCCTCGCATGGCAGCCCCTGTCGGGACCCCACAGCTCGTAGAACAGGTCGGATGCGCCATCCATCACCGCGAACTGGCGCTCGAAACCGGGTGCGGAATTGACCATGCCGAACAGCCGGATGATGCGCGTGACGCGGTCGAGGTCGCCGGTGTGGGCCTGAAGGGTCGCCATGATCACCAGGGCAACCGAGCGCGCGGTTTTGTACGCCTCGGCTTCGGAAACTTCGCTGCCGACCTTGCCGGCGGTGATGACACCCAGGGGCATGTCATGGCGTCCGGAGCTGTGGCCGGACAGATAAAGCACATTGCCGGATCTGACACAGGCTGTGCGATTCGGATTGGCATGCGGATGCACCGGCGGCAGCTGCAGGCCGAGCGCGTGGATGCGGTCGAGGATGATACCCATGCCGGGCTTCAGAAGGTCATGCTGGCTGCAGCGAAGCAGTCAGGTTGTGGCGGCGACCGCGCCAATCGCCGCAAACAGGTTGGCCACCGTTTCCCGCGGGATATTGCGGGTGATGAACACGATGCGCGTCGAATGGTCGGCGCTGGGCCAGGCTTCGAGTTCAACCGGCGGATGGAACAGGTGCTGCACCCCCTGGATCACCATCGGGCCCTTGTGCCCGGCGACATTGACCAGGCCTTTCACGCGCAGCATGTCCGAGCCGCGCAGCGCCGAGAGCACTTCCATGGTCTGTGAAAACAGCTGCCAGCTCAGCGGTTCGGTGTAACGCAGCGAGAACGATTTCACCTTGGCATCGTGGCTGTGGCGATGGCCATGTTCGTCGGGCTCGCCCATCCAGCGTTCGATGTCCTCGAGCTTGCCCTTCACGTTGCGCAGGCCGACGTCGATCAGGAACGCCAGTTCGATTTCGCCGTTCAGCGCACGGCGGATCGGCGCCTGCGGATTGAGTTCGCGCAGCCGGGCTTCCAGTTTCGCGGTGACCGCTTCGCCTGCGAGGTCCGACTTGGTGATGACGATGCGGTCGGCCAGAGCCGCCTGCTTCACCGGCTCCTCCATGGTCTCCAACTGCTCGAGGCCGTTGACCGCATCGGCCAGCGTCACCACGCAATCGAGGCGGTAATTTTCCTGCAGCATCTCGTCGGTCATCAGCGTCTGCATCACCGGCGCCGGATCGGCGAGGCCGGTGGTTTCGATGATCACCCGCGTGAAGTCGATGATGTCGCCGTTGCGCCGTTTGACATAGAGATCGCGCAGCGTTTCCTGCAGGTCGCCGCGCAGCACACAACACAGGCAGCCGTTGTTGAGCAGCATCATCTGCTCGGAGGACACCTCGACCAGATCGTTGTCGACCGCCTGTTCGCCGAACTCGTTGACGATGACCGCGACGCGGTTCATGTCCGGCCGCTTGAGCAGCCGGTTGATCAGCGTCGTCTTGCCGCTGCCGAGAAAACCGGTGACGACGCTGACCGGGAACTTTCCGGAAAGACTATCCAGCATGATTGTCCTGAAGCCCGTCGACAATTAAAAACCTTCCCTCATCCCCTCCCTTCTCCCAAAGGGAGAAGGGCTTATCATCCCTCTCCCTTCGGGAGAGGGACCGAGGGTGAGGGGAGTTACCAGGCTTGCGCGGCAAATCGCAGCGATCAAGCCGTCATTTCGATGGCATAGAGGCCGCCGCCGAAACGATCCACGGCATAGACCAGGCCGTTTTCGTCGACCCACACGTCGTTGATCTGGACCGCGCTCTTCGGCGACATCGCGGGCTTGCCCGGCACGTAGTAGGCGATCTCCTGCGGCTGGTACGGATTCGAGGTGTCGAAGGCGCGCACGCCGCCGTTGAAAAAGGTGCCGAAAACGATGGTGTTGGAGCGGAACGACGCCGGTCCCGGCAGGTTCTCGTGCAGGTTGTGCGCGCCGTAACGGCCGCCGCGTTTGGCGAAGTTTTCCACCGGCGGCAGCGGCAGCGTCGACATCGGCACCAGGTTGGTTTCCACGCTGGCGTTGACCACCCAGCCCAGTTTCGGCCAGTCGATGCCGTCGTCCTTGGTGCACTCGTCGGTGACGATCAGCAGATCGCGTCCGATCAGCGGCATCACGGTGTGGCAGAAGCCGTTGTACGGCGGCGAATATTTCCAGTTGGTGATGACCTTCGGTTTGGACTTGTCCGATATGTCGAGGATCAGCGCGCCGCCGTCGAGGTAGGCGACATAGGCGCGGTCCGGATGCTCCGGATAGACGTTGATGTTGTGCGGGCGGTAACCGCCGTCGAATTTGGGATGGCGCGGCGGCGGGGCCTCCTTGTCGCCCTTGTGCGTGCCGGGATAGTGCCAGCGGCCCACTTCCACCGGCTTCGACGGATTACGCACGTCGATGATGCGGTAGAACTGGAAGTCGTTCGGATGCGTCGGCTCGAAATCATCCGAGCCCGAGGTCAGGTGCACGTACTCACCGTCGGCGAACCACACGCAGTGCGCGCCGCGCGAGTGCGGGCCGGAGGCGTCGAAATGCGAAATCAGTTTGGGTTTTTCCGGGGTGCTGATGTCAAAAATGTCCATGCCCGCCGGTTTGTCGCCGGTTTTCTTGGTCTGGTAGGCCACCACCATGATGTCGCCGACCACGTCCAGCGAGTTCGAACGCACACGCTCATGCGGCAGGTCGGTCTGCACGATCACTTTCGGATTTTTCGGATCGGTGACATCGACGCCGGTGAAGTTTTTCGGCGCCGATTCATGCGCCAGCCACAGGATGCGGCGGCCATTCTTGGTCACCTGCATGTTGATGCCCTCACCCACGCCGCCGAAGCCGGCGAGTTCGTTGTGTGACACCAGCTTCATGTTGCGGGAGATGGTCTGTGCAGCCTGGGCCTGCGGTGACATGGTCGGTTTCATCGGGTCTTTCTCTTCTTTCTGGTTGAAATGAATGTTTATTTGCGCCGCTTTTTATGCGGCTTTTTACGCTGTACACCGGCCATCTGTTCAAGCACCGCACAGACGGCCGCGGTATCCTCCAGCGCGCGGCCCTGCGCATGGGCCGCGGCATAAAACGGTTTTGAGGCTTCGAACAGCGGCACCGGGCAATGCAGATCCGCTGCAAACTGCTCAATGATATCAATATCTTTCTTGTAAACGTCCACTTTCATCGTCGCCTGGCTGTAATCGCCCTTGATCATCAGCGGGCCGCGCACCTCGAACATGCGGGAATTGCCGGCGCCATCCTTGATCACCTTGTAGAGCAGTTCCAGGTCGAGTCCGGATTTCAGACCCAGGACCATCGCTTCTGCCGTGGACAGATTGTGGATGGTGACCAGCAGATTGGCGACGTATTTCAGTTTCGAGCCGTTGCCGTATTCACCGCAGTAATAGACGCTGCGCGAAAAACCCTTCAGCACGGCTTCCGCCCTGTCATAGGCCTTGCGCTCGCCGCTGGCGTAGATCGCGATATCGCGGTTGGCCGCCTGGGCGCCGGTGCCGCTGACCGGGCAGTCGAGCACGGTGATGCCTTTCGCCGCGCAGCGTTCGCGGATTTCCTGCTTCTTGTCCAGCGGCAACGTGCTGGTTTCGACCAGCACGGTTCCCCGCTTCGCGGTGGCAACAATGCCGCCCTTGCCGAAAAACGCCGCATCGACGGCGGCAAGGCTGGGCAGCGAGGTCACAAGAATGGGACACGTCCCGGAAACCGCAGCCGCCGTGGCGGCGGGTTTGCCACCGAGTTTTTTAAGCGCCGCGCGCCGCTTCGGGTCGATATCGAATCCGCTCACGCTGAAACCCTCGGACAGCAGGTGACGCGCGAAGGCGCCGCCCATGATGCCGAGGCCGATGCTGCCGACTGACTGCGATTTGATGATGACTGCTCCTTGATGATAAAAGCTAAGGGTTTGATTTACCCGACAGGCCGAGAAAATCCATCACGCTTTTCAGGTCGGCATACTCAGCGGCAAAGAACCTGGCGGTTTCGGCCGAGTTCTTGTAGGCAAGCTCCCACTGGTTCTTCTCCGCCTGTTCCCTGAATTCGGCGCTGGCCGCTATTTTGCCGAATACACCGTCCCAGTAGGCGATATGCGCGGCGCTGATGCCTTTGGCGGCCATCACGCCGCGCCAGTTTTCCTGCACGCCCTTGTAACCCTGTTCCGGCCATGTCGGGGCACCGGCCAGCACGCCGGGCAGGCGTTTGGGTGAGGATACCGCCAGGACACGCATGCGGCCGCTCGCCACATGCGGCGCGATCTGCACCGTGCCGCCCGAGAGCACGTCGACGTGCCCGCCCAGCAGCGCGGTGACCCCCTCTCCCGTCGAAGTGAAGGCCACCAGCCGGGTTTTGTTCATTTCCACCTTGCCCGATTGCAGCGGCAGGCCGAAAGAAATGTGGTGCGTGCCGCCGACGGCACTGCTCAGCGCGAGACTGTAACGCGCGGGATCCTTGCGCAGGGCCTCCACCAGATCCTTGCCGGTTTTGAGCGGTGAATCGGCGCGCACCGCGATGGCGATGTATTCGGTCAGCATCACCGCGAGCGGCGTGAAGTCGCGATACGACAGCGGATAGCGGCCGTTGATATGGCTGGCATGCAGTGTCGACGAGGTGATGCTCAGGAAATGCGGGTTGCCCGCGCGCTGGTTGAGGAAGTTGTAGGCCAGCGCATGCCCGGCGCCGCCCATGTTCAGGATCGTACTCGAGCCGGGCAGCAGTTTTTGCTGCTCCCACATTTTCTGGATCGTGCGGCCAACATGGTCCAGCGAGCCGCCGGCCGTGGACGGAACGATCAGCGCCACGTTCTGTTGCGGCTGCCAACCCTGGGCTGAAACCAGCCCCGCAAGAGCCGCCAGCACCACACCAACACAAACTCTTAAGTATTTGTTTTTAAACAAATATTTCATAACCCCTCCAGTATGGTGTGTTTAACCGTGGAATCCGCGCTGCCGGCTGATTGCTTGCTGCCCACAGCCTGTGGCGCCCTGCTCAGTTCGCTTTCATGTTAATGCGGGCCTGCTCCGCCTCTTCCGGCGACATGTTGTCGATGCGGTCCTCCAGCCACGGCGTCGAACACACCATGGCATACCGGGCATGGCTGCGCACCTGCAGCCGGTAAGGTTCGCCGCGCGGCACATACACGATGTCGCCGGTGGTCACGGTTTTTTTGTCATTGCCGGTCTGTGCGTCAATTTTGCCGCTCAGTACGTAAATGAACATTTCCCGCGCCGACACGGCCTCGGGTTCGGCATAAGCCGCGGGCACTTCGAACAGGCCGAAGGCCAGGCGTTCGCCCTCGATCCAGTTGACACAGCGCCCGGAGCGCGCCGGCGCATCAAGGTCATCGAGAATCGGGTGAAAACACACCGGCAGGCCTTCGATCACGGCCTGCGATCTGCCCCGGGTTTTCTGGTGTTTGTCGCGGTCGCCGACCTTGTACTTTTTATTGACCTCGGCCACGGTCATCGCCTGGTCGGGCACCGCCTCGTCTTCGGCAAGTCCGACCACGGTCCAGGTCTTGTCCTTGATGTAGAGGTACTGCAGGTTGCCGTCTTCGGTGGCCTTCATCGAATGCCGGGCAAACGCAGGCGCGTGGACAAACGTGCCGGGTTTCACCACGCGCCGGTCCTTGCCGACGATGGCGTTGATCTTGCCGCGCACCGGAAAAATCAGCAGTTCGTTCGGGTGGTAATGCAGTTCGGAGCCGGTGCCCGCGTTCTTGTGCAGCAGGCAGAAATACATGTAGCGCCCGTCAATGACCGGCGCCTTGCCGGTGGACAGGTGCGGTGTCAGGTAATTGCTTTCAAAATCCTCGAAGCGATGGAAAGGCATGGCGTGGCTGTCCGCAGAAATCAGTCAGGAATTTTTTTGGGTGTGCAGGATCGGCACGGCAGCCGAACCTCCTCCGGCGGCAATCCTAGCACGCGAAAGCAGGAGCGCCGGAGGAGGTCCACGATGTGCCGCCCGGCAGCGTCGCCTCGCGCGGCAGCATCCGGCTGTAACAGGGTTCGGGGTGTGCCCGCATAGTGCGCGCTGTTCAGATCCTGCCGTTGAACAGCGCCGTGGCGGCCTTGTAATAAATGTTCTCGCGCTCCTGCTGCGTCAGTCCCGGCACCAGCTCGACGCGGTCGACCGGCGCCATCTCGCCCATGTCGAAGGGCGCATCGGTGCCGAGCACCACGTTCTCCGAACCGACGACGTCGATCAGGTGGCGGATCGACTGCGGGCTGTGGGTCAAGGCATCAAACCAGAAACGTTTCAGCATCTGCAAGGGATCCGATTGGGTGAATTCAGCGGTATCCGGACGCACCCTGTGGCCGTGCACAAAACGGCCGATCTGGTAGGGCAGGAAACCGCCGCCGTGGGCGAGCAGGATTTTCAGGTCCTGCAATTCGTCCAGCGCGCCGCTGAACATCAGCTTGCCGACCATGATCGTGGTGTCCAGCGGATTGCCGATCAGGTTCATCAGGTAATAACAGTCGAGCCGCCCCGCCGCGCCCTGGGTGTTCGGGTGGGCGAAGATCATGACTTTCAGCTCTTCGATGCGTTTCAGCACCGGACGGAATTTCGGGTCGGCGAGTTCCTCGTCGCCGATCGCGGTGCCGAGCTCCACACCCTTGAAGCCGTATTCCCTGACCACGCGCTCCAGTTCGGCGATGGCCGCTTCGGGGTGCTGCATCGGCAACGTCGCCATGCCGCGCAGGCGGTCGGGTTTGGCGGCGGCCATCTGCGCGATGCCGTCGTTGACGATGCGCGCGGTGTTGATCGCCAGTTCGTCCTTCAGGTTGTAGAAAAAAGTCTGCGGGCCGGGCGAGATGAAGGCAATGTCGATTTTTTTGCGGTCCATCGATTCCAGCTTGGCATCGGCATCATAGAACTCCGCTTCGAACGGAAATCGCACCTTGCCGCGGATGAACACGCGGTTGTGGCCCTCACCCTCGATTCTGGTGTTGTAAACGGGATTCGCCTGCATCGCCCTGACGATGGTCTCGGGGATGACGTGATTGTGCACATCGATGCGCTTCATGCCTGCTCCTGGTTGCGGGGTTTTTTCTGGCGCGGTGTGCGCGCTGATTTATGGACATGACCGGGCAGGCTGAACACACCGGCTTCCGCCAGCGCCTGCACTTCGGCGGCCATGATCTGCGCCACCTCGTCGACTGCCGCCGAAGGCCGCCGGTCCGCCTGCTGGCCGAGCGTGAGTATACGATGGATGTTGGCGTCGGCAATCGGCGAGGCCGACAGCTTGCCGGTGTCCACGTCTTCATGAAACGTGGACACCGGCATCAGCGCCATGCCGGTGCCGCGCAGCACCAGGCGGCGGATGGCTTCGACGGAATCGATCTCGGCTTCGACATTGATCCGCGCCTTGTGCCGCTGCAACTGCTCGTCGGCAATGATGCGGATGGCCTCGGTACTGAGCACCGGCGTGCGTGCCAGTTCATCTGCGGTAAAAAACCGCCGCGCGCCACGTACAGGCGCCCTGGCGAATATCACGATGGGTTCGGAAATCAGCGGCGTCACCTTGACCACCCGCGAATGCACCGGGTTGGTCAGCACCGCGACATCGGCACGCCCGGCCTGCAGCCAGTCGTAGAGCTGGTTGCTGAAGCCGTCGACCACCTTCAGGCTGATCTGCGGGCACTGCCGGCGCATGCGTTCGACCACGCCGGGCAGCAGCAGCGGCCCGGTGGTCGGCGACACGCCGAGGATCACCCGTCCCTGCGCCGCCGCACCGCCGCTGCGCAGGCCGTCCTGCGCCCGCCCCAGTTCGCGCAGGATGCGCTGGCAATGGTCGAGGAACTGGCGTCCTGCCGTGGTCAGGCGCACACCGCGCGGCAGGCGCACCAGCAGCGGCACCCCAAGCTCCTGTTCCAGCGCATGGATATGGCGCGACAGCGCCGGCTGCGCGACGCGCAGGTGCTGGGCGGCGCGGGTGATGCTGCCCAGCTCGGCAATCTGCACAAAATAACGGATGCCGCGCAGATCCATGCTCAGCGCAGTCCTGCAGTGAGATAACAAAGCGGCATGTTTGGCTGTATTGGCAGCGAAGCCTCCGGATAGTCGGTGAGCAGCGGTTTTTCAATGCCATACATGCTGCATTGCGGAATAAATGATGCCCTCATGCGTCTAGTCTATCCATGCTGATTTGTTATGTCACGGCATGTGATTCGGTATTTGTCCCGACCCGCCCCCGTCGTTAACATGGCGGATCGCCAAAAGCGGACATACCCCTCAAGGAGAATCAGGCAGTGAAACAAATCAACATGGGCATCATCGGCACCGGCTGGTGCGGCGGCATCCGCGCCGACACCTGCGCCATCAATCCGGCAGTGAAGGACCTGCACATCGTCGAGACCAGGCCCGAGCGCCTGGCCGAGGTGGCCAGGGCCACCGGCGCCAAAACCGCGAGCGACGATTACCGCAGGCTGCTGGAGGTAAAAGACCTTGATGCGGTAATGATTTCCGCGACACCGGAAGCCCTGCACTACCCGATGGCGCGTGACTGCCTGGAAGCCGGCCTGCATGTGTTCATGGAAAAACCGATCGCGGTCGAACTGCACGAGGCCGATGACCTGATCGCCATCGCCAGGCGCAAGGGTGTCAAGTTCACCATCGGTTATTCGCAGCGCTTCAATCCGAAGTATGCCTACGTCAAGAAATGCCTCGACAACGGCGCCATCGGCAAGCCGGTCAGCGCGCTGGTCAGCAGGCACATCCAGCGCAGCCTCGGCGCCAAGATCACCGGCCGCAGCAAGCTCTCCCCCGCCGCAATGGAAGCGACGCATGACCTCGACTTCATCCTGTGGTGCCTGGCGCCCGCCAAACCGATCCGCGTCTATTCCCAGACCAACTACGGTGTGATGCGGGCGAACAGCGGCAAGGACGTGCCGGACACGCAGTGGATCACCGTGACCATGGACAGCGGCATGTCCTTTGTCATCGGCGCCGGCTGGAGCCTGCCGCCGGGTTATCCCAATGCCTGCTCGACCTGGATCGAGATGATCGGCACCGACGGCGCGCTGATGGTCGACGACACCCATCGCGACGTAATCCTCAACACCATGAAAAGCGGCATGCAGCTGCCGATGTCGTCGATGCCGGGAGAACGCGTCGACCATGCCTTTGCCGGACCGATGCATGCCGAGACCGTGCATTTCATCGAGGCCGTGTGCTGCGACCGCCCGGTGCTGGTCACCGCCGAGGAAGCACGCAATGTGATGGAACTCTATGTTGCCGCCGACATTTCCGCCGAACGCAACGAGCCGGTGATGCTGCCGCTGCCGGAATCGCGGCCGCTGGCTGCGGTGGGTGGGCGATAAAGATCAACCCCTTTAGCCACAGAGGACACAGAGGAATTCAAAAGCGATAAGCCATGTTACCGGAGCGCAAATTTACCGGTTCGGTTTTTCTCTGTGAACTCTGTGACCTCTGTGGCTAAGCCTTTGAACTTGTCTTTGAACTGGACTTTAAATTGAAGAAAGACCCCAAAAAAATCGGCCTCGCCATCATCGGCGCCGGTCGTGTCGGCCTGATCCGCGCCGAACTCGCGGCGCGCCACCCTTCCGTGGGCTGGATCGGCATCGCCGAATTGAATCCCGAGCGCGGTGAAATCGTCCGTGAAAAATGCGGCGGCGATTTTGTCACCCCCGATTACAAGGAACTGCTGGCGCGCCCCGAAGTCAATGCGGTCGCGGTCTGCACCGACGAACACCTGCATGTCGATCCGGTGATCATGGCGGCAGAACGCAAGCTGCCGATGCTGATCGAAAAACCGCTGGCGACCGATCTCGGCGAATCCGCGCAGACGCTGGCCGCCATCGAAAAATCCGGCGTCGACGCGGTGATCGGTTACACCCAGCGCTTCCGCCGCCGCTGGCTGGTGGCCAAGGAAAAAGTGCGCACCGGATCGCTGGGTGAAGTGACCATGGTCACTTCCCGCGCCTTCATGAACCGGCTGGTCGCGATCGACAACTACAAACGCAGCGACAACCGCGCCGAAGTGACACCGATGGTGATCTCGGGCACCCACGCCCTGGACATCGTGATGTGGCTGATGGAAACCAAAAAGCCGGTCGAGGTCTACGCGCGTTCGGTGAACAAGGCGCTGGGCCCGACCTGGCAGGGTGTCGACGGCACCGGATACACCATCTCTTTTGATGACGGCGCGATTTACCATGGCGTCATTTCCTGGGCGCTGCCCGAAGTCTGGCCCGGCGCGGTATACAGCCTGGAAGTCGGCGCGGTGGGCACCGAGGGCGTGCTGACCATCGACGACACCCACCGCGACATCGTGCTCGCCACCAACCTGATTCAGAGTGAAGGTTATGCGCCGGACAAGCGCCGCCATGTCGATTTCCTGACCAGTTACCCGGTCGGCGACATGGCGCTGGGCGAGCTGCGCGGACCGATGCGCGAAGAAACCAATTCATGGTTGAATCGGGTGTCGCTGGGCGTGCCGACGCAACACGCAACCGCAGCCGAAGGCCATAATCGCCTGATGCTGACCAAGGCCATCGACCTGTCGGCGCGCCTGAAAAAGCCGGTGCAGTTGCCGATTGCGCCCGGGCAGGAAAAAACTTAATAAAAACAATAATTTATGATGTTTCACGGAGGGGCATGATGAAAACGCTGATGCTGGTCCTGGCTCTGGGTGCGGTTCCCGGCCTCGCTGTCGCGCAGGACAAGGCGTTTCCGAAAAAACCGGTGCGCATGATCATCCCCTACGCGCCCGGCGGCGCCACCGACATCGTGGCGCGGCAGGTGGCCAACCAGCTGAACGAGGCCTGGGGCCAGCCGATCATCGTCGACAACCGCGCCGGCGCATCGGGCAACATTGCGCTGGAAATGGCGGCGCGCGCCATTCCCGACGGCTACACGGTGTTCGTCGGCAATGTCTCGACCAATGCCATCAATGAAACCACCTTTGCCGAAGTGCTGAAGGTCAGACCGTCGCGCGACCTGACGGGCGTCACCAATCTGGTGGAGATTCCGCACATCCTCGCCGCCGGCGCCAATGTCCCGGCAAAAACGGTGCGCGAACTGATCGATTATTCGAAACTGCCGACCACCAAACTCAACTATGCCTCGGCCGGCATCGGCACCTACCCGCATCTCGACATGGTGGTGTTCCTCAAAGCTTCCGGCGCCAACGCCACCCATGTCCCGTACAAGGCCGGCGCCGGCGGCATGGTGCCCGGCGTGCTCGGCGGCGAAACACAGATCATGTTCGTCAATCTGGCCTCGACCATCGAGCATGTCCGCAACAACCGGATGAAAGCGCTGGCCACCGCGGCGCCCAACCGCCTGCCGGAACTGCCCAATGTGCCGACCATGAAGGAAGCCGGTTTCCCCGGCGTCGGCACCAATGCCTGGAACGGCATGTTCGCCCCCGCCGGCACGCCGCGCGCCATCGTCAATTCGATACACGCCAAGGTCAGCGAGGTGATGCAGCGTCCGGTGCTGAAGGAGCAGCTCGGCAAAATGATGATGACGGTTTCACTGAGCGCCACGCCCGAGGCCTACACCGCGTTCGTGCGCGGCGAAACCGAAAAATGGGCGAAAGTCGTCCGCGAAAACAACATACGGATCGAATAACAAGGTGTGCCACCAAACCAGGACGGAAGCAAATCAAATCAATAACCGGAGGAGGAATCCAATGATCGTCAAACATGTATTGCTCGCAACCACCGCCTGCGCCCTGCTGTCCGCCTCATGCGCCTGGGCCCAGGCCAAAAACGATTACCCGAACCGTCCGCTGCGCATGATCGTGCCGTTCGCGCCGGGCGGCGCGTCGGATTTCGTCGGTCGCATCATCCAGCCGGCGATGGCGGATCTGCTGAAACAGCAGGTCGTCGTGGATAACCGGCCCGGCGCCGCCGGTAACATCGGTGTCGAAACCGCCGCCCGTGCCAGCGCCGACGGTTATACCTTCCTGCTCGGCAACGTCGGCACCATGGCGATCAATCCGGTGTACTACACCAAATTCCAGTACAAACCGCTGAAAGACCTGATCCCGGTGAGTCAGGTTGTCGATGTGCCGGGCAGCCTCGTGGTGCACCCTTCGCTGCCGGCAAAAACGGTCAAGGAACTGATCGCCTACATGAAGGCCAATCCCAACAAGCTGAACTACGGCTCACCGGCGCCGAGCAGCGCGAATTCGCTCGAAGCCAAGATGTTCCTGATGGCCACCGGCACCAGCGCCACCGAAGTGCCGTACAAGGGCGGCGCGGGCCCAGCCACCGTCGGCCTGCTCGCCAACGAGGTGCAGTTCATGTTCGCGACCTTCAGCTCGACGGTGACTTTCGCCAAACAGAACCGCCTGCGCATGCTCGGCATCATTGCCCCCGAGCGCAGCCCGGCCTATCCCGAAATGCCGACCATGCGGGAACAGGGTTTCGACATGGTCGTCGGTTCCTGGCAGGGCATATTCGTTCCCGCAGGCACGCCGCGGCCGGTGGTCGCCAAACTGTTCGACGTCACCCAGAAAACGATGAAGGATGCAACGGTGAACAAACGGCTGAACGACGGCGGTGTGCCCGCGATCGTCAGCAAGTCGCCGGAAGATTTCACAAAATTCGTCAAGGAAGAAACCGAGCGCTTCGGCAAGGTGATCCGCGACGCCAAGATCCAGACCGAATAACCGTTCAGTACAACCCGACCAAGGATGCAAGGATGAAACTCGGAACGTTCATGATGCCGCTCCACCCGCCCGGGAAGAGCTATCCGCAATCGCTGCGCGAGGACCGCGAGGCGATCATCCTCGCCGACAAGCTGGGCTTTGAAGAAGCCTATGTCGGCGAGCATGTCACCGATGCCGCGGAGACGGTCACGCACTGCATGACCTTCCTTGCCAGCCTGATTTCGGAAACCAAACGCATCAAGCTCGGCACCGGCACCATCAACATTCCCTGCTCTCATCCCGCCGCCATCGCCGCACAGGTCGCGATGATGGACAACCTGCTCGAGGGCCGCTTCATCATGGGCATCAGCCCGGGCGGACTGGCTTCCGACGCCGAGGTTTTCGGCAACCTCGAACGCGACCGCAATGCGATGTTCGTCGAAGGCATCAACATGGTGCTGAAGATCTGGGAATCCGAGCCGCCGTACAACATTGAGGGCAAGTACTGGAAAGTCACCACCGAAAAAACCATGATCCCGGAAATCGGCCAGGGCATCATCCTCAAGCCCTTCCAGAAACCGCACCCGCTGATCGTCGGCACCGTGGTCGCGCCCTTCTCCAAGGGCGTGATCGCGATGGCCGAACGCGGCTGGCAGCCGATTTCCGCCAACTTCCTGATGCCGGAATGGGTCAAGACGCACTGGCCCAATTACGCCGAGGGCAAGAAAAACATCGGTCAGGTCGCCAATCCCGCCGACTGGCGCATCGCCAAAAGCATCTTCGTCGCCGATGACGAAGCCACCGCGCAGCGTTACGGCAAATCGGCGGAAGGGCCCTATCATTTTTATTTCAAACAGCTGGTGCGCAAACTGGTCGGTTTCAGCGGCCGCGGCAACCTGTTCAAGGTCGACCAGAACATGCCCGATTCCGCGATCACGCCGGAATACGTCACCGACAAGCTGGTCATCGCCGGCACCGTCAACAGCGTGGTCGACCAGATCCTGGCCTTCCGCGAGCAGGTCGGCGATTTCGGCATGCTGGTGTATGCCTGCCACGACTGGATCGATCCCAAACTCGCCAAACGTTCGATGGAACTGATGGCTGAAAAAGTGATGCCGGCGGTCAATGCCGCCATCGCCAAAAAAAGCAGCAAGGCCGCCTGAATACCCACTGAATCCGAAGGAACAACACCTTGTTCAACGTCGCAGTCGTCGGCATGGGCTGGTGGGGCAAGATCATTGTCCCGCTGCTCAAGACCAGCAAAAAAATCAGCGTCGATACCGTGGTCGAAGTCAACGCGGCCGGTATCGCCGAATTTGCAAAACAGCACGGTGTCAAGGTCATCACCGACTTCAATGCCGTTTTGAAGGATCCGTCGATCCAGGGCGTGGTGCTGTGCACCCCGCACACCCAGCACACCGAACAGATCATCGCCGCCGCCAATGCCGGCAAACATGTGTTCTGCGAAAAACCGCTGTCGATGACCCGCGCCGATGTGTTGCGCGCGATCAAGGCGGTCAATGACAACAAGGTGGCGCTCGCCGTAGGCCATGAACGCCGCTTCGAGCCGCCGGTGATCGAGGCCATGCGCATCATCCAGTCCGGCGAACTGGGTACGCCGCTGCAGGTCGAGGCCAATTTCAGCCAGGACAAATTCCTCACACTGGCCGCCGACAACTGGCGGCTGTCGGGCAAGGAAGCGCCAGCCGGCCCGATGACGGCCACCGGCATCCACCTGCTCGATTTGTCGGTGGGCGTATTCGGTGAAGCCGAGCGCGTGTTCGCCAGCGTCAAGCAACTGGGCAGCCAGCTCGTCAACGGCGATACATTGGCGATCCTGGTGACGTTCAAGAGCGGCGGCCATGCGCTGATCAGCGCGATACTGGCCACCCCCTTCGAAGGCCGCTTCGCGGTGTACTGCAACAAGGGCTGGATCGAAGTGCGCGACAAAACCCATCCCGAAGCACCCGAAGGCTGGGTGCTGACCAAGACGCTGCGTGGCGGCAGGAAGGAAGTGCGCGAGTTTCCGCCGGCGCCGAACGTGCTGGCGAATCTGGAAGCCTTCGCCGATGCCGCCGAGGGCCGCACGCCCTACCCGGTGCCGCAGTCGCAGATGATCGCCAATATTTCCGCGCTGGAAGCGATATTCAAATCCGCTTCCAGCGGCGCCATCGTCAACGTCGAATCCTGATGGCCAGGACTGCGCCGACGCTTCACGAACTCACCGAGCGCGCTCGGGCGCTGGTGCCGGTGCTGCGCGAACGTGCGCCGCGCACGGAAGAACTGCGGCGTATCCCCGACGACAGCATCCGTGACCTGCATGCCAGCGGCCTGTTCCGCATGCTGCAACCGAAACGTGTCGGCGGCAGCGAACTGTCCTATGAAGCCATCGTCGAGCTGACCGCCATCATCGGCCGCGGTTGCGGTTCCACCGCCTGGGTGCTGGCCAATCTCGCCAACCATCACTGGATGCTCGCGCTGTGGCCGCGTGCCGCGCAGGATGAAGTCTGGGGTCCGTCGCCCGGCGCCGCTTCTCCAGACGCATTAATCGGCTCGGCGCTGATGTTTCCGGCAGGACATGCCGAACGCGACGGCAAGGGTTTCCGTTTGTCCGGGCACTGGAAGTTTTCCAGCGGCATCGATGCCTGCGACTGGTGCATGCTCGGCGGCATCACCAGCAGCGCCGAAGGTGAACTGCCGCAATATTATGTGTTTGTCGTGCCCAAGGCCGATTACAACATCATCGACACCTGGCATGTCGCAGGCCTGCGCGGCACCGGCAGCAAGGACGTCGAGGTCAGCGAAATCTTTGTGCCGGCGCATCGCGCGTTGACCGTCGAGCAGATGAAAGGCGGCGTAGCCCCCGGCGGCGAAACGGCTGCCCTGTACCGCCTGCCGGTATTCGACATGTTCCCGTATGTGGTGGCCGGCGCCGCGCTGGGCATTGCCCAGGGTGCAATCGAAGAATTCAGCGCCGACATCCGCCACCGCATCACCGCCTATTCAACGACACTGCTTGCCGATTACGCAACCACCCAGGCGCGGCTCGGCCATGCCGCATCGGCGATTTCGGCTGCAGAACGCATCCTGGTCGGCAATTGCCGGGAGGCCATGGCACTGGCCGCGGCCAACGCCGTGCCGACCCGCGACCAGAAAATCCGCATGCGTCGCGACGGCGCCTATGCCGCCCATCTGTGCACCGAGGGTGTCGATTTGCTGTTCGGCGCCGGTGGTGGAGAATTTCTTTATAATCAACAGGTTATACAGCGTTCTTTCCGTGATATCCACGCCGCGAACAGCCATTACGCGCTGGCCTGGGATATCGCCACCACGATGGCCGGCAAGTCCCTGCTCGGCATCGCCGCCGACCTGCCGACGCTGTAGCCGATGGCCGATACACCGACCGCAGCGGCCAGCCCGGACCTCGACCCGCGCGACTTCCGCAATGCGCTGGGCGTGTTTGCCACAGGCGTCACCATCGTCACCACCAGGACTTCTGCCGGCGAAGCCATCGGCCTGACGGCGAATTCCTTCAGCTCGGTTTCACTGTCGCCGCCGCTGGTGTTGTGGAGCCTGTCGCTGCGCTCGCCGAACCTGCCGAATTTCCTGCAGGCCACGCATTTCGCGATCAACGTGCTGGCGCATGACCAGATTGCACTGTCGCAGCGCTTTGCCAAACCGATGCCGCGCAAGTTCGAGGGTGTCGCCCACGGTTCCGGCGTCCACGGCATGCCGCTGCTCGACGGTGCGGCTGCGCAGTTCGAATGCCGCACCGAAGCCCGGCATTACAGCGGCGACCACGTGATTTTCATCGGCCATGTGCTGCACTACAGCTATGCCGACCGTGCGCCGCTGGGTTATTGCCGCGGACGTTATGTCACCGTCGAACCCATACCCGAAAATTCCTGAACCCGAACGAAAGGCCCTGCCATGACCCAGCGTATCCGCGGCATCACTGATGAGGAAGCGGTTGGAGCGGCGAAGGATTTGTTCGAAGCCTCGAACAAAATGCTCGGCCGCACCGCCAACCTGATGCGCATCCTGTCGCACAGCCCCCATGTTGCGCGCTGGATCCTGCCTTTCATTGCCGCTGTGCGCCAGCCCAATGCCGGGGCGGTATCGGATGTGCGTTTGCGCAACCTCGCCGTGCTGAAGACCTCGACCATCAATGATTGCCATTACTGAACGGAACACAACTACGTGCTTGGTCAAGCACTGGGACTGAAGGACGAGGAGTTCGACGCGCTGAAAGGCGACTATCAGGCGAGTGCGCTGTTCAATGCCCGTGAAAAAGCCGCCATCGCGTGGTCGGAGGCGATGACACTGAACACCGCGAAACGCGACAACAAGGTCTGGGATGCGCTGCGTCGCGAGTTCAATGACGCCGAAATCGTCGAAATCTCCCTCGCCTGTTCGATGTTCAACATGATCAACCGCCTCAATGATTCTTTCCGTACCGAACTGGAGAGCGCGGAATACAACCGCCGCCAGCACGGCGCGGTCGGCGTCACCCGCGCAACGCTGGAAGACTATGCCTGCCGGATTTGCGCAGTCAAGGGTGAATAACTTTATAAACTATTGATTTTATTGGTAATTTAATGATCAATGCAGCTATCGTCGGACTCGGCTGGTGGGGCAAGAACATCGCCGACGCCGTGCAGGGCAAAAGCAGCAAACTGCGCTTCGTGCACGGCGTGACCCAGGAACTCGATGCCACGCGCGAGTATGCAAAAACCAAAGGTTTCAGACTGTCGGCAACGCTGGAGGAAGCGCTGGCCGATCCCGCCGTGCAGGCCGTGGTGCTGGCCACGCCGCACTCCCTGCACGCCGACCAGGTGGTGCAGGTCGCGCGTGCCGGCAAGGCGGTGTTCTGTGAAAAGCCGCTGTCGCTGACGCGCGCCGATGCCGAACGCGCCGTCGCCGCCTGCAAGGCCGCCAAAGTGCCGCTGGGTGTCGGCCAGAACAAACGCTTCTGGCCGTCGATGGCGGAACTACGCCGCGTAATCGCCAGCGGCGCACTGGGGCGGATCATGCATGTCGAAGGCCACTACAGCAACGAACACTCCAGCAAGTTTTTCGCGCCCTGGCGCGACCTGCCGGCGGAGACGCCGGGGGCCGGCATGACCGGCACCGGCATCCACATCCTCGACGCTTTCGCCAATATCGCCGGCCCGGCTGAACAGCTCACCGCGCAATTCATCGCCCACCGCAGCGGCGCAGACCCGCGCGACACGGTGTCGGTGCTGTTCAAGTTCAAAAACGGCATCAGCGGCTTTCTCGGCGCGGTGCGCGCCTCGCCGCTGTACTTCCGCGTGCATGTGTTCGGCGATGACGGTTCGGTTGAAGCCCTCGACGAAACGCGCACCATCATCCGCCTCAAGGGCGGCAGGACCGAGGTGAAGGATTTTCCGAAGATCGATTCGGTGCTGGCGGAGATGGATGCGTTTGCGGACGCGGTGGCGGGTGTTGCGCCCTACCCGATCGGCACGGACGAGATGGTGAATACCATCGCCTCTTTTGAGGCGGTGATACGGTCGATCGCCACAGGCGGCACGATTAAACTGTAACACCGCCGGCGGCAGGCGGTGACTGGCATTGGCGGCAATTTACTGTATATAATTACAGTATGCCGATACCCGATGTTTTGCCGCAAATTTCACCCCGATCGCAGCGGTTGCCCTTCGGCATGCCGCTGGCCGTCGCCGCAAACACCGCTCTACGATTGCTGCCGCTGTGCGCCGGCAGGGCCGCCGCCGGGTTTCCCTCGCCCGCCGCCGACCACATCGACCAGCGCCTGGACCTGACCGAGTACCTGGTGCTGCACCCGGAAGCGACTTTTTTCCTGCGCGTCAAAGGTGATTCCATGACCGGCGCCGGCATCCATCATGGCGATCTGCTGATCGTCGATCGTTCACTCGAAGCCGCGTCCGGCCGCGTGGTGGTGGCCGCGCTCAACGGCGAACTGACGGTCAAACGCCTGCAGCGCAGCCGCGGCAGGATCACGCTGCGCGCGGAAAACCCCGCCTACCCCGACATTGCCGTCAACGATGGCCACGATCTGCAGATCTGGGGCGTGGTGGCCCATGTCGTGCATACGCCATGAATCAGGTCATCGCGCTGGTCGACGGCAACAATTTCTACGTGTCCTGTGAGCGGGTATTCAATCCGGCGCTGGAAAACCGTCCCGTGGTGGTGCTCTCCAACAACGACGGCTGCGTGGTGTCGCGCAGCGACGAAGCCAAGGCGCTGGGCATCCGCATGGGTGTGCCGTTTTTCGAAATCCGCCGGCTGGTCAAAAGCCATGGCCTGGTCTGGCTCAGCTCCAATTACGCGCTGTACGGCGACATGAGCGCAAGAATGATGCGGCTGCTCGGCGAATTTGCACCGCGGCAGGAAATCTATTCCATTGATGAATGTTTCCTCGATTTCAGCGGCATGCCCGGCGATGCCGCCGCCCGCGGCCGCGACATCCGCCGGCGCATCCGCCGGTATCTGGGCATCACCACCTGCACCGGCATCGGCGGCTCCAAGACGCTGGCCAAACTCGCCAACCATGTTGCCAAGACGCGCAGGGAATGCGGGGGCGTATTCGACTGGGCGCAGTTGTCTGCCGCCGCACAGGCGGCATTGATGGCCGGGCTGGATGCGGGCGAAGTCTGGGGTGTGGGCCGCAAGCTGGCGCTGCAGCTGCAGGGCATGGGAATCCGATCGGTGCTCGACCTGCAACGCGCCAATGCCGCGCTGATCCGCCGACGGTTCAGCGTGGTGATGGAACGCACCGTCGCCGAACTCAACGGCGAATCCTGCCTCGAACTGGAAGACGTCATGTCACCGAAAGCCCGTATCCAGGCGACGCGGAGTTTCGGCCGTCCGGTAACCGCAATCGGCGAACTGCGCGAGGCCGTGATGAGTTATGTCATCCGCGCCGCAGAACGCTTGCGCGAACAACATTCCGCCTGCACCCAGGTCGCCGTGTCCATCCACACCGGGAAATATCGCGCGGGAGCATCCCGTTACAGCCCCGCCATCCTGATTCCGCTGCACACGCCCTCGAACGACACCCGGCTACTCGCCGCCGCCGCCCTGCACGGCCTGGAGCGGATTTACCGGCCGGGTCATCGCTACAAAAAAGCCGGTGTCATGCTGACCGGACTGCAGCCTGCGGCATCCGCACAGGCGGACCTGTTTTCCGGACATGAGCGGCCGCATGCCACGCGCCTGATGGCGGCCATGGACGCCATCAACAGGACCTATGGCATCAATACCGCGACATTTGCCGGCGCCGGCATCGAGCAGCCCTGGCGCATGCAATCGATGCGCAGGTCACCGCACTACACCACGTCCTGGCACGATCTCGCCAAAGCAGGCTAGAAAAAGGGCGGGACGCGAGTCCCGCCCTTTGCGGTGCCGGCGCGGCACTCGCGAGGCTTTGCCCCGGCTGCGGCCGCGTTCCTTTGCAGCGCAGCCGTGCGCCTTGCTTCACAGCAGCCCCGGGATCACGCGAGGTCGTAGCGATCCAGGTTCATCACCTTGTTCCAGGCCGCCACGAAGTCGCGCACGAACGCCGGCTGCGAGTCGCTGCAGGCATAAACTTCCGCGAGGGCACGAAGTTGTGAATTCGAGCCGAAGACGAGATCGACGACGGTGCCCGTCCACTTGAGCTCGCCGGTTTTCCGGTCGCGCCCTTCCAGCACCCCTTCAGTGGTCGCGGACTTCTGCCACTTGGTGCTCATGTCGAGAAGGTTCACGAAGAAATCATTGGTCAGTGTTTCCGGCCGTTTGGTGAAGACGCCGTGCGTGGACTGGTTGACGTTCGCATTCAGAGCACGCAGACCGCCGATCAGAACCGTCATTTCAGGGGCGGTCAGCGTCAGCAGCTGCGCCTTGTCCACCAGCAGTTCCGCCGCCGATCCTTCGAGTCCCTTGCGGGCATAGTTGCGGAAACCGTCTGCGGCCGGCTCCAGCACGGCGAAAGAATCGACATCGGTCTGCTCCTGTGATGCATCCATGCGACCCGGCGTGAAAGGAACCTCCACATCCTGGCCGGCCTTTTTTGCGGCGGCCTCGACGGCTGCGCAGCCGCCCAGAACGATCAGGTCGGCCAGCGAGACTTTTTTGCCTCCGGACTGTGCGCCGTTGAAATCGTTCCGGACCGCTTCCAGTGTTTGCAGGACTTTGGCCAACTCGGCCGGCTCGTTGACTTGCCAATTCCTCTGGGGGGCGAGGCGTATGCGCGCGCCGTTGGCGCCGCCGCGCTTGTCGCTGCCGCGGAATGTCGCCGCCGACGCCCAGGCGGTTGTCACCAGCCGGGAGATGGACAGGCCGGAGGCGAGGATTTTCGCTTTCAGCGCGGCAATGTCCTGCGCATTGACCAGCGGATGATCGACGGCGGGGATGGGGTCCTGCCAGATCAGCGCTTCCTGCGGCACCAGCGGGCCCAGGTAACGGGCGCGCGGTCCCATGTCGCGATGGGTCAGCTTGAACCAGGCGCGGGCAAAGGCGTCGGCGAATTCTTTCGGATTTTTATGGAACCGGCGCGAGATTTTTTCGTAGGCCGGGTCCATGCGCAGCGACAGGTCGGCCGTGGTCATCATCGGCGGATGTTTTTTCGAGGGATCGTGCGCATCCGGAATCATGTGCTCCGGCTTGACGTTTTTTGCCACCCACTGATGGGCGCCGGCCGGACTTTTGGTCAGCTCCCACTCGTAGCCGAACAACATGTCGAAATAGCCGTTGTCCCATCGGGTGGGATTCGGCTTCCACGCGCCTTCGATGCCGCTGGTGGTGGTGTGCACACCCTTGCCGCTGCCGAGTTTGTTGATCCAGCCCAGGCCCTGCTCTTCGATCGCAGCGCCTTCGGGCTCCGGCCCCACCAGCTTGGGGTCGCCTGCGCCGTGGGCCTTGCCGAAGGTGTGGCCGCCGGCGACCAGCGCCACGGTTTCTTCGTCGTTCATCGCCATGCGCGCGAAGGTCTCGCGGACGTCGCGCCCCGAGGCCACCGGATCGGGCTTGCCGTCCGGACCTTCCGGGTTGACGTAGATCAGGCCCATCTGCACGGCGGCCAGGGGATTTTCCAGTTTCCTGTCGCCGGAATAACGACTGCCGGGTTTGTCGCTGGTCGCCAGCCATTCGCGTTCAGCGCCCCAGTAAATGTCTTCTTGCGGCTCCCAGATGTCGGGGCGGCCGCCGGCGTAACCGAATGTCTTGAATCCCATCGACTCCAGCGCGACGTTGCCGGCGAGGATCATCAGGTCGGCCCAGGAAATCTTGCGGCCGTACTTCTGCTTGATCGGCCACAGCAGACGGCGCGCCTTGTCCAGGTTGCCGTTGTCGGGCCAGCTGTTGAGAGGCGCGAAGCGCTGGGCGCCGCTGCCGGCGCCGCCACGGCCGTCTGCAATCCGGTAAGTGCCCGCGGCGTGCCAGGCCATGCGGATCATCAGGCCGCCGTAATGCCCCCAGTCCGCCGGCCACCACGCCTGTGAGTCCGTCATCAAGGCATGGAGATCCCTGACCACGGCGTTCAGATCCAGGCTTTTGAATTCTTCAGCGTAATTGAACGTGCCGCCCATGGGGTCGGACTTGGCAGAATGCTGGTGCAGGATGTTCAGCTTCAGCTGATTGGGCCACCAGTCCGCATTCGACGGGGCGCCACGCGCCACGGCATTTTTGCTGGCACCACCCGAGAACGGGCATTTTGCTTCGTTTGAGTTGCTCATCACGGCCTCCTGTGGAAAAGTTGAAGCCACAGGGTAGGCCCTGTCTCTGGATGGTGCTAATTGATTGTTGGAATGGCTGAAATAGCCAGTCGCTATGATCAGGCGACCGGCCGGCACGAAAACCGGCAGGGCTCACAGAATCTCGTCCCCGCCTGTATTTTTCACCGGTTACAGGCCCTAGACAGGATCAGCGGCGGCAAATAGTTTCGTCCTTGCCGCCCCGGCGATGGCGACGACGCAGGGGTGCGTCACGCGGCGCTCGATTGAAATCGCGAAAAATTCCTCGACGATTTCTTTCGACCGCCCGATTGCCTTGACACCATATTGCTTTTTGATATCAGACTCGATGACAGTCGGCCCGATAAACACCCCTGCTTCGCGCTGACCGAAGGCCTTCATCAACGCGCTGTCGTCGAATTCCCCGACCACGTGAGGCCGAAGTTTGTTCTCTTCGCACCAGCGATCGAGGCGCGATCTCACAGCGACGTCCCTGGTTGGAACCAGCATCGGCGCGCCGTTCAGGCAGGCGGGAAATTTCCCCTTGAGACTCCTGGCGATCCGGCCGGCCGCGAAAAAACTCACGCCGGATTCGCCGAGCAGATGGTTATATGCGCGCACGCTCACCGAGGGCGGAATCGGCGCACCGGCGATAACCAGGTCCAGCCGATGGGCGGCAAGTTCCGCGAGAAGGCTTTCGAGTTTCGATTCACGGCAGACAATGTGCACGGACTCGGGCAGACGCGTCGCCGGTTCGATCAGGTGATAAGCGATCCTCTTCGGAACCGCGTCGGCCACGCCGACACGGAACTCAATGGGGCGATCGCCTGGCCGGTAATTCCGCAGCGATTCCTCCAGTTCGGCTCCAAGCGCGAAGATGTCCTGCGCGTAGCCAAAGGCAAGTTTACCCGCGTCAGTTAGTTCAATGTTGCGACCACGTTTGGCATACAGGGGGGTTCCAAGGTCGTCCTCCAGAATGCCGATTTGCCCGCTTATGGTGTGCGGCGTTACATGCAGGTGCTCGCCCGCCTTCACCACACCGCCGGTTTTGGCTACCCACCAAAAATAGTAAAGATGCTTGTAATTCATTCCCGGAATCCTTCGGTTTATTCGATTAGTTTATATTAATAAATCGATTTTACAACAATTCATTGTGGCTCTAGAGTGCGCACACATTCAACTGACCGGCATTTGGAGAACAACAGTGATGATCTTGATGTTGCTCACAGCTTGCGCTTTGTTATATGGCACATCACGCCTTTTAATGCAGACCGCTCTGGCGCACTCCAAGGCAGGCTCGGTAGCGTTACTGCCACAGCGCCCGAGGCGCTGGCATTCGTTCAAAACCTGAGACGGGGCGCGGCAGGCCATGGTTCGTCGCTTTATGCGCCGCTGGCTCCCGGATCCAGCCTCCATGCGCACCCATCGAAGCTTGCGCTGGATAAGCCCGCTGCTCGACCGTCAATGGTTGTGGCATGTGAATCGCAGCTCCATCTCCAAGGGACTGGCGATCGGCATGTTCTGCGGGATACTGGTGCCGTTTGGGCAGGGGCTTGTGGCCGGGATTGTTGCTATCGGACTGCGCGCCAATCTGCCAGTCGCAGTGATCACGACGTTCGTTTCGAACCCACTGACGACGCCAGCCATTCTTCTGGCCGCGTATTTCACCGGCTCGACCGTTCTCGGCAAATCCACAGCTCTGCCCTCTCTCGCGGAGAACGTCGATTGGGTCGAGAGGATCAGTGCGATGGGGGAGCCGTTGCTCGTCGGCCTGGCACTTCTTGCCGTCGCTGTTGCGGCCCTCGCCTACCTCGGCGTACAGCTCGCCTGGCGCATCGGCGTAGGCTGGCGAATGGCAGCGAAGCGTACCCAGGCAGGCAGTTGATTAGGGCTTCGACATGCAAAAAATAGCGTCGCGCTCCAGGCAGCCAGATCGCTCACTTTCATGCCCTGGCATGCCTGTATCCGTCATCAAGACCGTCCAGCACTATTCTGGCCAATCTGCAATCTGCGACCTCATGAGGAACCATTAATGACGGAAATTGCTCATACCGGTTCGCCAATCCTGTACCTCGGCTTCAGCCTTTTAGTCGTGGTGTTTCTGGTGCTCGATTTCGTGCTTCTCAAGGCCAAGGGCCAGCACAAGGTACCGGTCAGTGAGGCGCTTGCCTGGTCCGGGCTGTGGTTCG
This sequence comes from Burkholderiales bacterium, assembly GCA_019749945.1. Taxonomy (GTDB): domain Bacteria; phylum Pseudomonadota; class Gammaproteobacteria; order Burkholderiales; family SG8-41. The sequence goes on along the minus strand of JAIEPF010000004.1, from coordinate 98,853 downwards.
TGGCGGCGATGGTTTTTGCCGGCTGGTACTGGTGGTTTGTCGACGGCGTCCACGGGCGCGAGGTTGCCAACACAAAGACCATCGAGTACGTGACCGGCTACCTCATTGAGAAAGCACTCGCCACGGAGAACGTCTTTGTCTGGGTGACTCTCTTCACGTACTTCGCCGTACCGCCGGAATTCCAGAAACGCGTGCTTCTCTACGGCGTGATCGGCGCGATCGTGATGCGTGCAGTGCTAATCTACCTCGGCGTATTACTGATCGAGAAATTTGACTGGATCTTTTACGTCTTTGGACTTTTCCTGCTTGCCACCGGCGTAAAGATACTTCTTTTCGGCAATCAAAAACCGGATCTTGCCAGGAATCCGGTTATCCGCTGGATTCGCAGCCACATGCGGGTCACCGACGACTACCACGGTGAGCGCTTCTTTGTGATGAAGGACGGGCTGAGTTACGCGACACCACTGTTACTGGTGCTGGTGCTCGTCGAAATCACGGATCTGATCTTCGCTGTCGACAGCATCCCCGCGATATTTGCTGTCACCACTGACCCGTTCATCGTCTTCACTTCGAACATTTTCGCAATCCTAGGTCTCCGGGCCATGTATTTCTTGCTTGCTGACATGGCCGAACGTTTCCACCTGCTCAACTACGGGCTGGCATTTATCGTCATGTTCATCGGCGCGAAGATGCTGATCATGGATTTTTACAAAATCCCCATTCCCTGGATGCTCGGCACAGTTTTCGCAATTCTTGCGGTATCTGTCACGGCGAGCCTTCTGCGTCGACCCGGAGACGCGCACAAGGGAGGTGACGCCTGATGAACATCGCCACGGACACGCTTTCCGGCTGGCGCAGATCGCTCGCGCACAGAATTGAATCGCCGCGCATGCAAGGGGCGCTGATCGCCCTCATCCTCGTCAACGCCGTGATTCTCGGTCTTGAAACGAGCGAAACAATCATGGCCCGGTGGGGTGCGGAACTCAAGTTTGCCGACCGCGCGATCCTTGCCGTGTTCGTGGTGGAGATCAGCCTGCGGCTCGCTGTCTGGCGAGGCGCTTTTTTTCGCGATCCCTGGAGCGTGTTCGACTTTATCGTGGTCGGCATCGCACTTATACCCGCAACAGGGCCACTGGCCGTGTTGCGGGCGCTGCGTGTGCTGCGGGTGCTGCGCCTTATCTCGATGGTGCCGAGTATGCGCCGTGTTGCAGGAGGGCTGCTCGCAGCGATCCCCGGCCTTGGCTCGGTGATCGGCATCATTTCGGTGATTCTTTACGTTTTTGCCGTAATCGCTACCAAGCTTTTTTCGGAACAGTTCCCGCAATGGTTCGGCACGCTTGGCGAAAGCTCCTACACCCTGTTCCAGATCATGACGCTGGAAGGCTGGGGGGATATCGCCCGCTCGGTAATGGAGGTCTACCCGATTGCGTGGCTGTTCTTCGTCATCTTTATCCTGGTATCGACGTTCACCATGCTCAATCTTTTCATTGCCGTGGTGGTGACCTCGATGCAGGGCGAGCACGATCGCGAGATCGGCGCCGAGAGCATCGATGCCTCACACAAACAGTATCTGCGGCACGAGCTCGCCGAAATCCGTTCCGAAATGCGCACGCTCCGGGTACTGCTTCAGCGGCATTCGGGCGAAATGCCCCTGCCGGACACACTGTAATCCGGCGTATACCTCCCTGCATACGAAGCATCCGGCTACTGCAATCGAGATGAGGAGTAGGACAACGTTTCCGCAGCCCAACCGAATCGCGCTTAACCACCGCCATCCATATCACAGGAGCAGCGAATGGAACGACTGACCACGCTGGATGAACTGCGCAAAAACATCGCCATTCTGGCCTGCATCGAAGAGACGAAAGCGCCTTTCGTGAGCTGTTATCTAAATCTCGAAAAAGGAGATCTCAGCTACCGAAAGATATTCGAAGACCGCGCACTTGCCATGCGCAATACCCTTGAGGTCGAAGCATGCTCTGATTTCGACACTGCGATAGACCAGATCAAGCATTACCTGGCGGAGCAGTTGCGGCCTGGGGCGAAAGGCGTAGCCCTGTTCAGCCGGCACTTCCGCGGTGGCGCCTTCTTTTTGCCGATGCAGTTCGCTGCGCCGCTGCCGGACTGGATCGCTGTCTATCCCTCCCCCAACCTCTTTCATCTCATGGCGCTGAAAGATACTTATCACCGCTATGTGGTTCTGCTCGCAAACAAGGCTTGGGTACGGATACTTGAGGTCAATCTGGGCGCAGTCACCATCAAGGCCTGGACTGAACAGCCTGAACTGCGCGAGCGTGTCGGCCGCGAATGGACCAAAGCACATTATGAGAGCCATCGCCGCGAGCGGACATCGCGTTTTCTCAAGGAGCAGATCAGGTTGCTTGAGCGCCTCATGGCTGCGGGCGGGCATACTCACCTGATACTGGCGGGCGACCCGCGCCTTACAGGAGAGATACGACGTGCGCTGCCCAAGTCCGTCGCGGGCAACTTGGTGGATACCATACCGGCAGCAAGCTGGGACAAGCAGGACGATGTCGTTGCCGCCACTCTCTCAGCGTTTATCGAATGCGAAGAGCAGGAATCACAGGCGGTCGCGGCGCGCTTCGTGCAGGGCATTCGCACACAGGGTCGGGCGGTAGCGGGAGCGACCGCCTGCCTGGATGCGCTGCGCCAGCAACGGGCAGATATGCTCCTTCTGGCCCGTGATCATCTGCCCGAGCCGGGTTGGCGCTGCGCCGCTTGCGGAGTGCTCCGTATCGAGCCTCATGCGCCTGCGGCATGCCCTGAGTGCGGCAAGCAGTCAGTGCAGCCTGTCGACGCTACGGTCGAATTGGTCAGGCTGGCCGGACAACAGGATTGCCCAATCGAGGTTGTGGATCATTGCGACCCGCTGATGGCATTGGGCGGCATTGGCTGCCTGCTGCGTTATTAGCAGGAAACCGTCAGCCGAGGCGGGCTTCACATTGGTGACCGCGGAAACTTTAGCTTAATTCTGGAGATAAACTGAAAAATGGAAACGATCGCTACTCCCTGGATGTGGGCTGGTTTTTTCAGCTTTGTCATCGTGGCAACCGCCGTCGACCTCAAGGTTCTGTCGGCGCGCGGTGCAACCCGCGTCAGCGTCAAAGAAGCACTCGGATGGTCCGTGCTGTGGGTCGCGTTATCGCTCGCCTTCGCCGGCTGGCTCTGGTGGTATCTGGAGGGGGCTTCCGGGCCGGAGATCGCCCGCGAGAAGACGCTTGAGTTTCTGACCGGTTACCTGATCGAAAAATCACTGTCGGTGGACAACATCTTCGTCTTCCTGATGCTGTTCACATACTTCGCCGTGCCGCCGGAGTTGCAGCGTCGCACGCTGGTGTACGGCGTATTGGGCGCAATTGCATTGCGCATCGTCATGATCCTGATCGGGGCCTGGCTGATCGCCAAGTTCCACTGGATTATTTACGTGCTCGGTCTTTTCCTGCTGATCACCGGCGCAAAAATGTTGTTCTTTGCCGGCGAAAAACCGGACCTGGAGAAAAATCCGGCATTACGCTGGATGCGCGGTCACCTTGCGGTAACGCCCGGTTTCGAAGGCGAGCGTTTTTGGGTACTGCGCGACGGGGTTCGAACCTATACGCCGCTTTTTCTGGTGCTGGTGATGATTGCCATCACAGACATCGTTTTCGCGGTGGACAGCATCCCGGCAATCTTCGCCATCACCGATGATCCGTTTATCGTCATGACCTCAAACATCTTCGCCGTCCTTGGCCTGCGCGCACTGTATTTCGTGCTCGCCGACATGGCGGACCGTTTCCACCTGCTTTCTTACGGTTTGGCGTTTGTCCTGATGTTCATCGGCGTGAAAATGCTGCTGATCGACATCTTCAAGATCCCGGTTTTCCTCGCTCTGGGCGTCGTTGTGGCGCTGATTGCCGCGAGCATTGCCGCGAGCCTGGTCTGGCGTCCGAAGTCCGGCAACTGAGGGGCGGCGATCATTGTCCTTGCGGCTGTTGCGTTTACCGTTTGTGCGGGGAGCGGGTGTGCGCCGCGGGTCCGGGGCTGGATGCTGTACAGCGGAAAATCGAACAACCATGCTTTTGTGCGTTCAGGCATCACAATTCCCGATCCGGGATCCGCATCCATGAAAACAATGCCGGCCCTGTTGCCCGATGGGCCATGATTTGACGGCCTTCCCTGCCGCGGATAGGCAGCACTGGTGACGATCTGGTCGTTATGAAGCGGCGGTCGGCCGGCATACCCATCGCAGCCACAGAAAGCCCGCCGTTCCCGCCGTCAGTGACGCCAGCAGGATCGCCATTTTCGCGGCGTTAATCGTCGCCGCATCGCCGGCAAACGCCAGATTGGTGATGAAAATCGACATCGTGAAGCCGATACCGCCGAGCATGCCGGCCCCCAGCACATGGCGCCAGTTCAAATCGTCGGGCAGACGGCACAGACCTGTCGCCACCGCCGCAAAACACAGCAGTACCACGCCGATGGGTTTGCCGACCAGCAACCCGGCCACAATGCCGATGCTGTTGCCACTGGCCAGGCTCTGCATCCAGTCGGCGCCGATCACGACACCGGTGTTGGCCAGCGCAAAAACCGGCAGGATGATGAACGCAACGGGTTTATGCAGGATATGTTCAAGCCTGTGCGAGGGAGATGCGGCGTCATCATCCCTGTGTGAAAACGGGATGGCAAAGGCCAGCATCACGCCGGCAATTGTCGCGTGCACGCCGGATTTGAGCATCAGCGCCCACATCAGCACCCCGCCGATCAGATAAGGCAGCATGGCCATGACCCGCAACACCCGGTTGAACACCAGCAGCACGCCCCACACCGCCAGCGCCGCCAGCAGGTAGGCCGCGGAGAGATCCGCAGTGTAGAACACGGCAATGACGATGATCGCGCACAAATCGTCGATCACCGCATAAGCCACCACCAGCACTTTCAACGACGCCGGTACCCGGCTGCCGAGGATGGCCAGCACGCCCAGCGCAAAGGCGATGTCGGTGGCCATCGGGATGCCGAAACCGGACTCCGTGGGGGTTCCTGAATTCAGCGAATAATGGATCAGCGCCGGAACCACGACCCCGCCGAGCGCCGCAAACATCGGCAGCAGCGCATTGCGCACATTCGACAACTCGCCGACATACAGCTCGCGCTCGAGCTCCAGGCCGATCAGCAAAAAGAAAATCGCCATCAGCGCATCGTTGATCCACTGCCCGATGCTCAGACCGGCAATGCGGGTCTGCCAGAATTCCAGGTACTGCGTGCCGATCAGGGAGTTCGCCAGCAGCAGGGAAATCACCGTGCACAGGATCAGCAGGATGCCGCTGGACTTTTCCGAATCGAAAAATGCCTGGAAGGATTGGGACAGGGTCTGGAGGGCAACAACCATGGTCGGCTCGAAAAGCGGGTTTCAGGAACGGGCAGGTTTGCCGCACTTGCGCTGCTCGCGCCGCAGCTCGCAGCGCTTCAGGATTTCGTTTCTCTGGTGATTATCGGCGGCACTCCAGCCGGTAATTTCCGTGATGGAGCGGTAACAGCCCAGGCAGATATCCTGGTCGTCGAGGCAGCAATTGCGGACACAGGGACTGTTGACGCTGTCGGGTGAAGCGCTCAGGTCTTCCACCGCTCCGCCGCCTTGTCATCGCTTGCCCGCGCATCCACCCAGCGCCCGCCCTGCGGCGTGATTTCCTTTTTCCAGAACGGTGCCCGGGTCTTCAGATAATCCATGATGAATTCGCAGGCGGCAAAGGCATCACCACGGTGCGCGCTGGCCACGATGACCAGCACGATCTGGTCTGTCGGCTTCAGGGTGCCGACGCGGTGGATCACCAGCGCATCCAGCACCTCCCAGCGGCCGCGCGCCTGGCCCATGATGTCCGAGATCGATTTTTCGGTCATGCCGGGGTAATGCTCCAGCGTCATGGTCGCCACACTGTCGCCGTCGTTGACATCACGCACCACGCCGACAAAACTCGCGATGGCGCCGATTTTGGGATTCCCGCGGCGCATCGCGGCGATCTCGGCGCTGATGTCGAAGTCCTGCTGCTGCACGCGCACGCTCATCATTACCCCTAGCCGCCAGTCACCGGCGGAAAAAACGCCACTTCGTCGCCATCGGCCACCGGCGCATCGGCCGCGACCACGACCTGGTTCACCGCGGCGCGCAGATTACGTCCTTCCGCCATTTCCTTCGCCCAGGCATCACCGCGCCGCGCCAGATGGGCACGCAATGCAGCCAGCGTCGTAACGCCGTCCGGCAGGGCCAGTTGTTCCCGGCCGGTGCCCAGCGCTTCGCGCAGCCGGGCAAAATAAAGCAGGGTAATCATTTTTCGCCCTCGCGCAAGCCTACATGGCGCAGGATGAATTCTGCAATCGTGCCCGGCTTGTTCAAATCGAATTGCGACAGTTTCGTATCCACTTTCTTATCACTGGCGACCGCCACGATGTTGGTGTCGTGGGGATGCAGCAGGGACTCGCCAACCTCCGCCCGGTAAACCTCCAGCTTCGGAATGCGCTCATGCTTGAAACCTTCGACCAGCAGCAAATCGCAGGGCGACAGACGCTCGATCTGCTCGGTCAGCCCCGGCTCCGCTGCCCCGCGCAACTCATGCATCAAGGCCCAGCGCCGCGACGAAGTCACCAGCACTTCGGTGCAACCAGCATGGCGGTGGCGATAGGAATCCTTGCCCGGCTGGTCGACATCAAACGTGTGGTGCGCGTGCTTGATCAGCGACACCTTCAGGTTCTGCTGCACAAACAGCGGAATCAGTTTTTCGATCAGCGTGGTTTTGCCGCTGCCGGAAAAACCGGCAAAGCCGAAAATTTTCATGCCCTGCATTCTCCTCAAGGCAGCAATCTTACCAGTGCCCCGCTCCAGCTTTGCACCCTAGCCGGGTTTTGCCGGGGTGCGCGATTCATCCGCCGGCATCAGGTGTATCCCTTCGGCAAGCAGGGATACGCGGATTTCAACACCCTGCGCGATATTGTTGCGGCGTGCGGTATGCACCGGCACGGTCAGGAACAGCGGCGGCCGGTCGGGGCCGTTGACGGCCACCGTCAGCGCGACGTTTTCACCCAGGGGCAGATATTCCAGCACCGTACCGGACACCGGATTCTCCCGCTCGCCGCGCGACGGCCGGTCGCGCCGGTGCAGCACCAGATGCCCCTGCGGAATGGCCCAGGTCACCTGCTGCCCCGCCCTGAAATCCGGCTGCAGCCGCGCCTCAAGGCGATGCCTGCGCCATTCAATGATGGTGACCTTACGCTCCACATCATGCCCGACCACGCCGGCGCGGAATACATTGCGCAGCCCGACAAGCTGGGCGACCTCAACGGTGTGCGGACGCGTCATCACCGCATACGGATCGCCGGATTGCAGCGTGCGGCCCTGGTGCAGCACGCACATCCGGTCGGCGAGCATCATGGCCTCATCAAGGTCATGCGTGACCAGGATCACCGGCATCGCCAACTCACGCCGCAGTTCGGCGAGTTCACGGTACAAACGCTGCCGCGTCGCGCGGTCCACCGCGGAGAACGGTTCATCGAGCAGCAGCACCTGCGGTTCACGCGCCAGCGCACGCGCCACGGCGACGCGCTGCTGCTGCCCGCCGGACAGCGCCGCAGGGACGCGATTCTCAAGTCCCGCCAGCCGTACCCGCGCCAGTACATCGCGTGCACGGCGTTCACGCTCGACCACAGGCAACTCAAGCATGGCTTCCATCACGTTGTGCAGGGCGCTCAGGTGCGGGAACAGGGCGTAGTTCTGAAACACATAACCGACACGACGCCGCCGCGCCTCCACCCACAGATGACGTTCATCATCAAACCAGCGGTCGCCATTGCAATGGATCAGGCCGTGCCTGACGCGCAGCAATCCGGCGATCGCGCGCAGTATCGTGGTCTTGCCGCTGCCCGACGGTCCGACCAGCGCCAGCACTTCGCCCGGCGCGCAGCGAAGTTCGGCGTCGAGCGGAATCGGCCCGCTTTGCTGCAGACGGACGTGGATGCCCTGCTCAGCCATGGCGGCGCGACCGCGTATGCGAGGTGGTGAAATAGGCGGCGCCTATGGCAATCAGGGAAATCACCAGCAGTGCAGCGGACATCACGCCGGCGCCGGCGGTGTCGAAGGCCTGCACCCGGTCGTAGATGGCGATGGCAATGGTCTTGGTTTCGCCGGGAATGCTGCCGCCGACCATCAGCACCACGCCGAATTCACCCAGCGTATGGGCGAAGGTCAACACCACCGCCGAGAGGATGCCCGGCCAGGCCAGCGGCAACTCGATGCGCCACAGCGTACGCCAGCGTGTCAGCCCGCAGCAGGCCGCGGCATCGCGCACTTCCGGTGCGATGGCCTCAAAGCCGCGCTGCATGGGCTGGATCGCGAACGGGATGTTGAAAATCACCGACGCCAGCAGCAGCCCCTCGAAACTGAACACCAGCGGCCGGCCGAATACGGATTCGTAAAACTGGCCAATGGGTGAGGCGCCACCCATCATCACCAGCAGGTAATAACCGAGCACGGTCGGCGGCAGCACCAGCGGCAGCGCGAGTAATGCCTCGACCCAGGCCTTGCCGCGGAAATGATATGCCGCCAGCGCGTGTCCGGCCCAGATCCCCAGCGGCAGCAGGATCAGCACCGTGCAGGCGGCGAGTTGCAGCGAGAGCTTGAGTGCGGACCAATCCATGATTTATTTCATCGCCCCCGTCGGCAGCACAAAACCGTATCGGGCAAAAATTTTCCGCGCAGCGGGCTGCTGCAGATAAACATAAAACGCCCGCGCAGTTTCACCCGCGCCCTTGACCAGCACCATGCGCTGGCGCAGCGGCTGGTGCAGGTCTTCGGGCAGGAGCACATAACTTCCCAGTTTGGAAACACTGGGGGACAAGGCCAGTGAATAGGCAAAGATGCCGCCCTGCGCCGAACCGCTGCCTGCGAACTGCGCGGCCTGCGACACGTTTTCGCCGAGCACCAGTTTGCCCTGCAGGGCCTCCCACATCCCCAGCTTGCGCAGCGCCTGCTCCGCGGCACGGCCGTATGGCGCGTGCTCGGGATTGGCGATGGCGAAACGACTGATGCGGCTGCCGGCAATGGCCACCTTGAGGCCGGCCATCTGCGCATCGACCTGCAGCGGCGAGCCCTGCGGCGCAAACAACACGATGCGGCCGGTCGCATACAGTACGCCACGATCCTCGGTCTTGCCCGCCTGATGCAAACGGAAAACAAAATCCTCGTCCGCCGACAGGAACAACTGGAACGGCGCACCCTGCCCGATCTGGCGGAAATAATTGCCCGAGGAACCGAAGGACAGGCGCACTTCATTCTGGCTCTCGGCACGGAAACGGGCGGCTATGTCTTCAAGGGCAAACTGCAGATCGGAGGCCGCAGCGATGGCCGGGATGTCGCGCTGCGCCAGCGCGGTGCCGGCAGGCATCAGTATCGCAGCCGATGCAGAGCCATAAAATATCAATAAAAACAAATACTTATGAATATTCATCCGATACTCTGCCTCTACCAGCCCAAGGGCAGGCAAACATTGCGGGTAGCGCCATTGCGCAAAGGCACTGCCGTAATTGCGACCGTCACGCCATAAATCTCCTGCAGTCTTTCCGCGGTCATCACCTCCGTCGTTTTGCCGCTGGCCATCAACCGCCCCGCGTGCAACATCGCCACCCGATCCGCGCACAAAAAAGCGTGATCCGGATCGTGGGTCGACAGCAGCACGCCGATGCCCTCGCCCGCCAGCGCGCGGATGCGCTCCAGCACGCGCAGCTGGTTGCCGAAATCGAGGTTCGCCGTCGGTTCATCCATGATCACCAGCCGTGCCTCCTGTGCCAGTGCCCGCGCGATCAGTGTCAGCTGCCGTTCGCCGCCGGAAATCTGCGTGTGAACCGCATCCGCCAGATGGGTGATGCCCATGCGTTCCATGGCCGTCGCCGTCGCCGCATGGTCGCGCGCGGACGGCGACGAGAACAGCCCGAGATGCGCGGTACGGCCCATCAGCACGGTTTCACGTACGGTGTAGGGGAAAAACGCGGCGTGGGCCTGCGGCACATAACTGATCTGCCGCGCAATTTCGTCACGCGCGAGGGTGCGCGCGTCGCGGCCTTCAATCAGCACGGCGCCGGCCTGCGCCGGCAACAACCCGAGCAGGGTCTTGAACAGCGTGGTTTTGCCGCTGCCGTTGGGGCCGAGCAGGCACAGCACTTCACCGGACTGGAGTTCCAGCGTGATATCACTGCCGACGCGACGCTCGCGATAACCAAACGCCAAACCTTGCGCGGCCAGCTTCATGGCAAGCTCCTCACAGCCCGCTCCTCATTGCCAGCCCCTTCTCGCGCCCGCCAGCTGCCACAGGAACAGCGGCGTGCCGATGAATGCCGTCAAAACACCCAGCGGCACCTCGATGTTGCCGATGCTGCGCGCCAGCGTGTCCACCGCGACCAGGAATCCGGCGCCGAGCAGCACCGACACCGGCAGCAGCCGCGAAAAATCCGGACCGGTCAGCAGCCGCGCAAAATGCGGGATCACCAGGCCGATCCAGCCGATCACACCGGAAATCGCCACCGCAGCCGACGTCATCAATGTCGCGCCGATAATCACCACCAGGCGGATGCTGCGGGTTTCGACCCCCAGCGCCCGCGCCTCCTCATCGTCCAGCGACAGCACATTGATGCGCCATCTGAGCAGCCACAGCGGCAGCAGTCCGGCCAGCAGCAGCGGCCCCGCCACCCGCAAATCCCGTGGATCGACCGATGCCAGACTGCCCAGCAGCCAGAACGTGATCGCCGGCAACTGGTTGTACGGATCGGCGAGGTATTTCATCAGCGCGACGCAGGCGCCGAGCAGCGAACCGAGCACCACGCCGGCCAGCACCAGGACCAGCAGGGGATCGTGGCCACGCACGGTGCGCGCCACCAGGTAGACCATGCCCGCCGCCGCCAACCCGCCGGCAAAGGCCATGGACTGGACGGCCACGATGCCCAGCGACAGGAAAATGCCCAGCACCGCACCCACCGCAGCACCCGAAGACACGCCAAGGATGTCGGGCGACACCAGCGGATTGCGGAACAGGTTCTGGTAGGCCGCGCCCGCCGCAGCCAGCGCCGCACCGACCAGCAGCGCCGCAATCACCCGCGGCCCGCGGATCTGCAGCACCACGGTTTCGATGGTGGGATCGAGGCCGTGCGGCGCGCCGCCCAGCCAGCTCCACAACACGCGCAGCAGATCGCTGACGGCTATCGGATAACGCCCGACCGAAAACGCGACGGCAATGATGCCGAAAAGCGCAACTGCCGCGGCCAGCAGCAGCCATGATTGCCTTGTATTCATTGCATTACGCCGCGCCGGTTGCACAACGGGCGAAGGATGAAGGCGGAACAATCGCGCACAATGGACCACAAGTCTGGGGGAAAGACTCAGGATACAGCACGCCGCAGCCACCGGAGCATGGCTGCCCGCAACACTGCGCAGGCTCAGCGTTTGGCATTGGGAAAAAACAGCTGATCAGTGCCGATCTTGTAGTCGGCGATGACCTTCTGGCCTTCCGCTGAAATCACCCAGTCGACAAAGGCCTGGCCCAGGTCTTTTTTGACATGCGGATGTTTCGCCGGATTGACCAGCATGATGCCGTACTGGTTGAACAACTGCCGGTCGCCCTCAACCACGACCACCAGATCACCGCGATTCCTGAACGACAGCCAGGTACCGCGATCGGTGAAGGCATAAGCGTTCATCGCCGATGCCGTGTTCAGCGTCGGCCCCATGCCGGAGCCGGTTTCGCGGTACCAGCCGCCCTTGCCGGTCTGCGGATCGATGCCGGCCATTTTCCACAGACGCAGTTCCGCCGCATGGGTGCCGCTTTTGTCGCCGCGCGATGCAAACGGCGCGGCGGCGGCGGCAATCTTTTTGTACGCCTCAATGATGTTCCTGCCGCCGGCGATTTTCGCCGGATCGGACTTCGGCCCGACCAGCACGAAATCGTTGTACATCACTTCGAAACGCTGCACGCCGAAACCCTCGGCCAGGAATTTCTCCTCGGCCACCCTGTCGTGCACGAACACCACATCGGCATCGCCGCGGCGGCCCATGTCCAGCGCCTGGCCGGTGCCCTGGGCCACCACGCGCACCCGGATGCCGGTTTTTTTCTCGAACACCGGCAGCAGGTGTTTGAACAGGCCCGACTGTTCGGTCGACGTGGTGGAAGCCACGGTAATAAATGGCTGCTGCGCTCCGGCCATGGGCAGCTGCAACAGTCCCGACAATGCGAACGCGAGCACTGCACTGCGCATTACTGCCATGGTATTTCTCCTTTGATGAAAGACGCCGCCTCCGCCGAAGTGGGTGCCTTGAAAAACCGGTCGATGGGCGTGTGCTCCATCAGCCGGCCGTTGCTGATGAACAGGATTTCGTCGCCCAGCCGCCTTGCCTGGCCGAGGTTGTGCGTGGTCATGATGATTTTGGTACCCGACGCATGAATCGCATTGATGATGTGTTCGATGTCCTGCGTCGACGCCGGATCGAGGTTGGCGGTCGGCTCGTCGAGGAACAGCACATCGGGGCCCAGCGCCCAGGCCCGCGCCAGCGCCAGGCGCTGCTGCTCGCCGCCGGACAACACCCGTGCCGGCCGTTGTGCATGCTGCGCGAGGCCGACCACTTCCAGCACATCCATGGCGCGCAATTCAGCCTGGCTGCGCGATTTGCCGGCCAGCTTCAAACCGTACATCACGTTGGCCAGTGCCGAGCGGCGCAGCATCACCGGACGCTGGAACACCATGGCCTGATGGCGACGCATATCAACGCTTTTTCCACCATGGGCACCGTGCCAGACGATGCGGCCGCTGCTGGGTGTCAGCAGGCCATGGCACAGCCGCATCAGCACACTTTTTCCGGCGCCGTTGGGGCCGAGGATCACGCTGCGCGGGCCGGCTTCGATGCGCGCCGAAATGCCGCGGATGATCTGCGCGCCGCCGGCAGTGAAAGTCAGCTCCTGCAGTTCGAGGGGCAGCATGGTTCAGCCGTAGCGCCGCAGCGCCATCTCCCGGATTACCGCTGCCAGCGCGTTGAGTACGATCACCAGCGTGAGCAGCACGATGCCCAGACCCAGCGCCAAGGGCAGGTCACCCTTGCTGGTTTCCAGCGCAATCGCCGTGGTCATCACCCGCGTCACGCCGTCGATATTGCCGCCGACGATCATCACCGCGCCGACCTCCGCCACGGCGCGGCCGAAACCGGCGAGCACGATGGTCAGCAGCGAAAACCGGGTATCCCAGATCAGCGTCATCCCGGCTGTGATCCGGCGCGCGCCCAGCGAGCGCAGCTGTTCGTCGTACTCGCGCCAGGCGTCTTCGAGGGTCTGGCGCGACAATGCGGCGATGATCGGGGTAATCAATATGGCCTGCGCGATCACCATCGCCGTCGGCGTAAACAGGATGCCGAGGCTGCCCAAGGGCCCCGCGCGCGACAGCAGCAGATACACCAGCAGTCCCACCACCACCGGCGGCAGACCCATCAGGGCATTGAGCAGCACAATCAGCGCCTGCCGGCCGCGAAAGCGTTCGACGGCGATCATCGCGCCAACCGGCAGGCCGATCAGCGTCGCGATCACCACCGCGGTCAGGCTGACTTGCAGACTCAGCCCGACCACCTGCGCCAACTCGGCGTCGAAGCCGGCGATCAAGCGCCATGCCGCGGTGAATGCCTCCCCCAAACTATTCATGTAATTTTTAGCAATACTTGAAAGAGTTTGATCTTATTGATATAAAAACCAATCACAATATGCAATTTAAAGCATAACCATGAAGATTTCCGGGGAAGTGCGCTGGACCATCGAAGGCCTGACCATGGAGCCCCGGCTGGTCATGCTGCTGGAGTCGATTGCCCGCACCGGTAATCTGCAGGCCGCGGCAAAAACCACCGGACTGTCGTATCGCCACGCCTGGGGACTGCTGGAAGCGGCCGGCAATGAACTGGGCGAATCGCTGGTGGTGCCGCAACAGGGCAAAGGCACGCAGCTCTCGCCGCTGGCGGAGCGCCTGCTCGCCGGACTGGTCGATGCCAGCGGTCCGCTGGCCGCAGCGATCCGCGAAGCCGAGGCCCGTCTGCTGGCCGCACTCGAAACAGGCCAGTCAGCCAGTCCGGCGAAAACCGTGGTGGTGCATGCCAGCCACGATCTCGCCCTGGCCCGGCTGCGTGATGTGCTGCAAAGCGATAAAGACACTGCCCTGGAACTGCATTTCCAGGGCAGTCTCGACTGTCTGGCCGCGCTGCGCCGCAAACAATGCGACATCGCCGGATTCCACCTGCCGGTCTTGCCGGGCGCCGGCACGCTGGCAGCGCAATTGCGGCCCTGGCTGCGCATGAAGTCGCTGCTGATAACCAATCTGTTCGATCGCACGCAGGGGCTGATGGTCTCGCCTGGCAATCCGAAAAAACTGGTCACCATCGCCGACCTCACGCGCAAAGGGGTGCGTTTCGTCAACCGGCAGCCGGGATCCGGCACCCGGCTGTGTTTTGATTTTCTGCTGGCCGACCGCGGATTGCGGCCCGGCGCCATCCACGGCTATGCGCATGAGGAATTCACCCATGCCGCGGTTGCCGCAACCGTAGCCAGCGGCATGGCCGATGCCGGCTTCGGCATCGAGGCCGCCGCGAAGGAACAGGGACTGGCTTTCGTGCCCTTGCTCAAGGAACACTACTATCTGGCGGCCCGCGCAGCCCTGTTGCGCCAGCCGCGCCTGCGCGCGCTGCTCGCGCGCCTGGAACAGCCGGCATTCCGCAAAATGGTCTCCAATCTGGCCGGCTACAAAGCCGGCGGCGCGCTGGAATGGATCCCCGCCACGGAATTGCTCGAATAAGCCCGCGGCACGCCTGATAAAATTCGGGCTTGTTTTGTTACTCCACCCCGCCCTGCCGTCGAGGATCCCGCCATGAACACCACCAACCCGACCTTGCGCGAACTCTCCTGCGCCGACGATTACGATCCGAACTCCATGCCCGTGCCCAAGGCGCGGGAAGTCATTGCGCGGTTTTTGTCACCGGTCACCACCATTGAGCGGGTGGCGGTGCGTGCGGCGCTGGGCCGCGTGCTGGCGGAAGACGTGATCTCCCCCGTTGATGTGCCCTCTCATGACAACTCGGCGATGGATGGTTATGCCCTGCGCTTCGCCGACCTCAGGGCCGACACCAAGGTCACGCTGAAAGTCGCCGGCAGTTCCTTCGCCGGCGTGCCGTTCAAGGGCGCAGTTGCCGCGGGCCAGGCCGTGCGCATCATGACCGGCGGCGTGGTGCCGGCGGGCGCCGACACCATCGTCATGCAGGAACACGCCGAAGCCAAGGACGGACAGGTCACCATCGGCGGCGGCCACAAACAGGGCCAGCATCTGCGCCGCGCCGGTGAAGACCTGCAACGCGGCCAGCCGGCATTGCGCCGCGGCCAGCCGCTGCGCCCCGCCGAAACCGGACTGATTGCCTCGCTGGGCATCGCCGAGGTTTCGGTGTACCGCAAGCTGCGCGTGGCTTTTTTTTCCACCGGCGACGAACTGGTATCCATCGGCTCTCCACTGGGTGAAGGCCAGATTTACGACAGCAACCGCTACACCATCCACGGCATGCTGACGCGGCTCAACTGCGAAGTCATCGACATGGGCGTGGTGCGTGATGATCCGAAGCTGCTCGAAGCCGCGTTCCGTGAAGCCGCGGCAGTGGCCGACGTCGTCATCACCAGCGGCGGCGTGTCCGTCGGCGAAGCCGACTTCGTCAAGGAACTGCTCAATAAAATGGGCGAAGTCGTGTTCTGGAAAATCGCGATGAAACCCGGCCGCCCCCTCGCCTACGGCAAGATCGGCGACGCACATTTTTTCGGCCTGCCCGGCAACCCGGTGTCGGTGATGGTCACGTTCTATCAATTCGTCCGTGATGCGTTGCTCAAACTCTCCGGCCGCGACCCGATCGAGGCGCTGCCCACCTTCAAGGTGCCCTGCACCTCGACCCTGAAAAAAGCACCCGGCCGCACCGAATTCCAGCGCGGCATCCTGTCGCGCGACAGCGCCGGCAAGCTGAGCGTGCGCGTCACCGGCGAACAGGGCTCGGGCATCCTGCGCTCGATGTCGGAAGCCAACTGCTTCATCATCCTCGGTATCGACCAGGGCAATGTCACACCAGGCACGCTGGTCGAAGTGCAGGTGATGGAAGGCGTGATTTGAGACAATGCTGAGTGCGGAGTGATGAATGATGAGCGGAAACCCTGCCCTTCGTTCATCACTCATCACTCTGCACTCATCACTTCTTGCCCATCAACTGCAGCGAAAAAAATCAACGCATGAACAACACCAACAAACCGGTCCACTGGGCCATCGTCGGCCTCGGCTGGGTCGCCACCGATTTTGTCGCACCGGGCATCCTCAAAAGCCCGGGATCACGACTCGTTGCCTGCCTTGGCAGCACGCCGGAAAAAAGCCGCGCCTTCGCTGACAAATTCAAGGTTGCGCGCACCCATCCCGATCTCGACAGCCTGGCCAAAGACCCTGACGTCGATGCCGTCTACATCGCGCTGCCCAATGCCATGCACCATGCCGCGGTGCTGACGCTGGCGCGCGCCGGCAAACACATCCTGTGCGAAAAACCGTTCGCGATGAAAACGGCGCATGCGCGGGAAATGGTCCAGGCTTGCCGCGATGCCGGCGTCGTACTGCGCATCGCGCACCAGATCCGGCTCGATGCCGCGATCGTCCGCGCCCGCGAAATCGTACAATCGGGACGCCTCGGGCGGCTGGCGGAAATATCGCTGGAACGCGCGTCTGCGGTTGGCTCCCGCGTGTCCTGGCGCCAGGATTTTGAACAAAGCGGCGTCATCTACGACGTCGGCGTGCACCTGCTCGACCTGATCCAGTACGTCAGCGGCCGGCGCTTTGTCGAGGTTGCGGCATTCACCCACCCCGACCGCCGCGATAAAAAACCCGACGACACCATGACCGTGCTCGGCCGCCTCGACGGCGACTGCCACGCGCTGGCCAAGGCCACGCGCGAAGTCGCCAGCGCCGAAAACAACCTGATCATCGAGGGCGACAAGGCCACGCTGATCACCTCGGCGCTGCGTTTCGCCAAGGAACATGTGATCACCGTGCGCGATGCCAAAAGCAGCAGCGAGGAACGCTTCCCGGTCAGCCCGGCCTATGACCTGCAGGTGCAGGCCTTCGAAACCGATGTGCGCGGCGGACGCAGCCTGCTGCCCGACGGTGAGGACAGCCTCCATACCGTGGCCGTCACCAACGCGGTGCTGCAATCCATTGATGAGCGACGCATTGTGACCGTTGCCGTCTAGGGCCTGTTAACCATTATTTCGTGAGATGCGTTGTGTCCAAAATCGTCAGTGGCAAGGCGTTTGCAGCGGCCCATATCGAGAATATGGGCAAGGCAAACAACGCCGCCAGTGGCGATTTTGGACACAACCCGCAGGGACGGGACGATTTGGCCCCAGTGCGTTGTCGTGCCTTCGCTTGTTTGCCAACGGGCAAACCGCGCTCGACGCTCCTAGCCCTGAAGCCAAATCGTCGCCGTCGCACTCATGAAATAATGGTTAACAGGCCCTAACTTGCCGGGCGGCATCCGCCGCAGCACAATGCATCACCTGAATCACCAACAATAAAAATCACAGATACCGGAGGAGTTCGCATGAAACGTTTGAACAGCATGGTTGTTGCAGCCATCGCCTGCCTGACTGCCGTTCCGGCCTGGAGCCAGAGCGGCCCGTACCCGAACAAAATCATCCGCATCATCAACCCGCTGGCCGCCGGCGGCAATGTGGACATCGTGGCGCGGGGCATCGCCGAGCAACTGAGCAAACAGCTTGGGCAGCAGGTGCTGGTGGAAAACCGCCCCGGCGCCAGCGCCCTGATCGGCACCCGTTTTGTCAAAGGCCAGCCCGCCGATGGTTACACGCTGCTCGCCATCGCCAACACCTTTGCCCGGGTTCCCGCCATCATTTCAGACGCCGGATATGATCCCCTGAAGGACTTCACCGGGGTTTCGCAGACCTGCGACATTCCGATGGTGCTGGTGGTCAATCCGGCATTGCCGGTAAAGAACGTCAGGGAATTCATTGCGCTGGCCAAAAAACGCCCCGGCGAACTGACTTATGGAACAGCGGGCAACGGCGGCACCGGGCATGTCGCCGCCGAAATGTTCAGCCAGCAGGCCGGCATCAAAATGATGCACATCCCGTACAAGGGTAATGCACCGGCGATTACCGACCTCGTCGGCGGCCAGATCATGCTGATGTTCGACCAGGTCAGCACCTCGGTCGGCTACATCCAGGCCGGACGGCTGCGCGGACTGGCCGTGACCAGCAAAAAACGTTCACCGCTGTTCCCCGACATGCCCACCATCGATGAGGCCGGCGTCAAGGGATTCGAGGACACCACGTTCAACGGTCTTGTCGCGCCCGCCGGCACCCCGCGCGACGTGCTGGAAAAACTGCGGGGCGAAGTGGTCAAGGCCGTGGCCGTTCCCGCGCTGCGCGAACGTTTCGACAAACTCGGCATACCGCTGGTCGCCAGCAATTCCCTGGATGAATACAATGCCTTCCTGCGCCGTCATGTCGAGGACTTTGCAAAACTCGCCAAAACCGCCGGCATCAAGGCCAACTGAGGAATCCGCCATGCCCGTCAGCCATCTTGAACATTTCCTGATCCAGACCAGCGACCTCAAGGCCACGCGCGACTGGTATGTCAACGTGCTCGGCTTCCATGAAGGACCGCACCCGGATTTCAAATTCCCGGTGGTATGGCTGTATCTCGGCGACAAGGATGTGGTGCATCTGACCGAAGGCGGCAAAAACGTGAGCGCCAACCGCAAGGCCTACCTCGGCCAGCAATCGGAGGCCACACAGGGCAGCGGCGTCATCGACCACATGGCCTTCCGCTGCACGGGACTGCGCGGCATGATGGAACATTTGCGCGACAAAAAAGTGGAATTCCGCCAGCGCATGGTCAGCGACCAGGGCCTGTTCCAGCTGTTCCTGTTTGATCCCAACGGCGTCAAGGTCGAACTGAATTTTTCCAACACCGAAGCGCAGGGCATCACCCCCGAACTGATGGCCTCGGCGCTGCCGGCATGAGCCGGCCGCAATGGCAGGCACGGCAATACCATTACCTGTCCGCCAACAGCCACGTCCATCCCTTCCTCGTCGACCTGTGGCGGGAAGTTGAACAGGCCACCGGCGGCCGTTTTGCCGCGACGGTCACCGCCAGCAACGCCGGACTGCCGGGCTCGCACCTCGCCATCGTCGATCTGCTGATCGCCGGTGAAATCGAGTTCTATGTGCTGATGGGCGGCATCCTCGGTCCGCTGGTGCCCGCCATGGAAATCCAGGGACTGCCCTTCGCCTTCAGCGACCACGCGCAGGTGCACAGGACGCTGGACGGGCCTCTGGGCGGTTACCTGCGGCGCGAACTCGCGGCCAAGGGCATCCATGCCCTGCCCCATGGCCTGCTGGAAAACGGCTTTCGCCATATTTCGACGACTGATAAACCCATCAACCAAGCCGCCGATCTTGAAGGCCTGCGCATTCGTATCCCCGAAGGCCGCATGTTTGCCGATGCCTTCAGCAGCCTTGGCGCCGTGCCGGTCGAGGTCAACGTGCTGAAACTGTACCCGGCCCTGCAGAACCGTGAAATCGACGCCCAGGAAAATCCGCTGTCGATCACCGAGGCGCTGCGTTTGCATGAAGTCACCAGACACATCGCACTGAGCAGCCACATGTGGTCGGGCTTCAACCTGATCGCGAGCCGGCGTTTCTGGAACACGCTGCCCATGGATGTGCAGCAGATCATCGAAGGCGCTGCGCGCAAGCATGTGGCGCGGCAGCGCGCGCACACCGATGCGCTGAACCATGCGCTGGAATCAAAAATCGCCGGCTGGGGCATGACCGCGACAACGGTCGACCGAGAGGCCTTCAGGGAACGGCTGCGCGCCGCCGGCTTCTACCGGCGCTGGCGCGAGAGCACCGGCGCCAGCGCCTGGCGATTGCTCGAAGACAGCATCGGAAAAATATCGTAACTTATTGTTTTTATTGATTGTTTTAAAAAAAGCCCGGGCCAGGCCGGGCTTTTTAACGATTAGGGCAAGGGTTGCGTGACTACTTCTTGGCCGTCTTCACGCCTTTTTGTTTTTTGTAGTAATCCGCCACCCGATCCTGCGCCTTGGCCAGCGCATCGGCTTCTTTTTTAGCGGTCTCCGCCGCTTTCATCTTGGCCTCTTCGGCCTTCGCCGGATCCACCGGTGGCGGCGGCGGCAGTTTCGCCGATGCCATCCCCACCGCGCCGCATACCAGTAATGCCGGAATTATTTTCCATATTTTTGGCGCGTTCATGCTTTCCACCCCTCCTTTAATGCCGATGCAGCAACCGGACTTGCCGCCCCGCCGCCGCTTTTGTTGCCGGCCACCATTTCCTGGTACCAGAATTCGTGGTGCTCCTTGGCCCAGGCCTCGTCCACATAACCGGTGCGCATGGACTCGTAAGCGCCTTCCACCCCGATGGTGCCCATGTAGATATGACCCAGCGACAGCGTCATGAACACGATGGAGGCGATGGCATGGATCACATTGGCCTGCTGCATCAGCTCGCGGCCCTGCTCGAAGTTCGGAAAATTGAGCACAAAGCCGGTAACGCTGACCACGATGCCGAGCAGGGTCACGCCGCCCCAGAACCAGGCTTTTTCACCGGCATTGAAACGTCCCGACGGCACATGTTTGCCGCTGAACAGTCCGCCGGCCTTTGTTATCCACTGCAGATCGTACGCCTTGGGCAGGTTGTCCCTGACGAAGGTCACGAACATCAGAACCGTGCAGAAGGCGAATACCGGGCCGACAAAATTGTGGATGTTTTTCGCGAGTATCGCCAGCCAGGCAAACAGCGTGTAACCGAAAATCGGCAACAGGATGTGTTTGCCGAACAGGATGATGATGCCGGTCACCGCCAGCAGCACAAAACTGATTGCGGCGCCCCAATGCACCATGCGATCCCAAGAACCGAAACGCAGCAGGCGGCGCCCGGTCGGCTTTTCGTGCAGTTTGATCGGACCGCGCCACCAGTAGAACACGCCGATGAGGGCCATCACCGTGACGATCAGCCAGCCGCCGTAAATGGTAATCGGGCCGTTGCGCAGCTGGCGCCAGGTTTCGCCCGCAGGCTGCACCAGCACGCTGGATTCGATGCCGCGCACCTGCGTGGTCTGATAGGGATTGTCGCCGCCGCGTACGTCACGCCATACCGGCGCATTGTTGCCGGGCTGGGTCTGCTGCCGCGCGGCCTGCTCCTGGGAACTGGTTTCCGCAGCCATCGCAGATGCCGGCAGACCGCAGGCGAACACGGTCAGCACCACCATCAGCCACTGCCTCATTCGGACATGCATCACTGCTCCTCCTGCTAGTTGCTGGCGCGTGCGTATTCGTTCTGGCCGCTGTTACGGGCCTTGATGGCTTTTTCCCAGGCCACCTTGTCGCCCTTGAACTGATCGTTGTCCCAGGGCTGCTTGTCTGGTTTGCCCTGGTACTGGCCCTGCTTGTAGACGGTCACCGGCTGTTTCTCGCCGCAACCCGCCAGCAGCAAAAGACTGCCTGCCAGACCCGCGATCAGTATCCGTTTCATGACTTGGCTCCGGCCGGCGGTGTCGCGCCCTTTTCGGGTTTGCCGTAAGCCGTGCCCCAGCCCCAGACCTCCGAACCCTTGCCGCGCTTCAACACACGATTGCGGTAGATGTCGGCGATCACGTCGGAGTCACCACCGAGCAGCGCCTTGGTCGAACACATCTCGGCGCAGGCCGGCAGTTTGCCTTCCGCGAGGCGATTGCGGCCGTATTTCTTGAACTCGGCCGCTGAGTTGTCGTCCTCGGGACCACCGGCGCAGAAGGTGCACTTGTCCATCTTGCCGCGCAGGCCGAATGCGCCGTCCTGCGGAAACTGCGGCGCACCAAAGGGGCAGGCATAGAAGCAGTAGCCGCAGCCGATGCACAGATCCTTGTCGTGCAGCACCACGCCCTCCGCGGTCTTGTAGAAGCAGTCCACCGGGCACACCGCCATGCACGGCGCATCCGAACAGTGCATGCAGGCGACCGAAATCGACTTCTCGCCGGGCAGGCCGTCGTTGAGAGTCACCACCCGTCGGCGGTTCACGCCCCAGGGCACCTCGTGCTCGTTTTTGCAGGCGGTCACGCAACCGTTGCACTCGATGCAGCGCTCGGCGTCACACAGGAATTTCATTCTGGCCATAGTAGTCTCCTCGCGGGTATCGGGTCGTTATGCCTTGGACACCTGGCACAGCGTGGTCTTGGATTCCTGCATCATGGTCACGATGTCGTAACCATAAGTGGTTGCCGTGTTGACCGCCTCGCCGCGCACGATCGGAGCGGCGCCTTCCGGGTAATACTTTTTCATGTCCTCGCCCATCCACCAGCCGGCAAAGTGGAACGGCAGGAACACGGTGCCGGGGCCCACGCGTTCGGTGACCAGCGTCTTGACCTTCAGCCGCGCCTTGGTCGGCGATTCAACCCAGACGTACTCGTTGTTGCGCACGCCGCGGTCATTCGCGTCCTTCGGGTTGATCTCGACGAACATCTCCTGCTGCAATTCCGCCAGCCAGGGATTGGACCGCGTTTCGTCGCCGCCACCCTCGTATTCCACCAGGCGGCCGCTGGTCATGATCAGCGGGTACATCTTGCCGGCGTCCTTGTTGGCGTCCTGCACGCTCTTGAACAGCACCGGCACGCGCCAGCGGTTTTTCTGGTCGGCATGCGTCGGGTATTTGTCGATGAGGTCGGCGCGCGGGCTGTACAGTGGCTCGCGATGCAGCGGTATCGGGTCCGGGAAGTTCCACACCACGGCGCGGGCCTTGGCGTTGCCGAAGGGATGGCAGCCGTGCTCCTTCATGAACACGCGGATCATGCCGCCCGAGGAATCGGTCTTCCAGTTCTTGCCTTCGGCGGCTTTTTTCTCGTCTTCGGTGAGTTCATCCCACCAGCCGAGTTTTTTCAGCAGCACATGGTCGAGTTCCGGGTAACCGGTGGTGATGTCGGCGCCCTTCGAATGCGAACCGTCCTCGGCAAGCAGGTTGACCCCGTCCTTCTCCACGCCGAAATTGGCGCGGAAATTGCCGCCGCCATCCATCATGTGTTTCGAGGTGTCGTAAAGGTTGGGCGAACCGGGATGTTTGAGCGCCGCGGTGCCGTAACACGGCCACGGCAGGCCGAAATAATCGCCGTCGAGCACGTAGCCGGTCTTGGCGTCCTTGCCGCCCTTGGCGCGCAGCGTCTTGATGTCGAAGACATGCATGTTGCGCATATGCGCCTGCAGGCGTTCCGGCGACTGGCCGGTGTAACCGATGGTCCACACGCCGCGGTTGATTTCGCGCAGCGTGTCTTCCATGTCCGGCTCGTCCATGCCGCCTTTGCCCTTGGTGAGCTTGATCTTCGCGGTGAATTCCTTGGCGAAGCCGAACTTCTGCGCGAGCTGGTACATGATCATGTGATCGGTGCGCGACTCGAACATCGGCTCGATCACCTTCTCCCGCCACTGGATCGAGCGGTTTGATGCCGTGGCCGAACCGGCGCATTCCAGCTGCGTGGCCGCCGGCAACAGATATACATTGTCCTTGCGCACCATCGCCGCCATTGCCGCGGTCGCCGAGGGATAGGGGTCGATGACCACCATCAGTTCGAGCTTTTTCATCGCCTCGACCATTTCCTTGCCGCGGGTCTGGCTGTTCGGCGCATGGCCCCAGAACACCACCGCCTTCAGGTTGCTGTCCTGGTCGATCAGTTCGTTTTTCTCCGTTACCGCGTCCGCCCAGCGCGACACTGTCAAACCGGGTTTCTCCATCATCGCCTGCGACGCGAACTGTTTCTTGATCCACTCGTAATCCACGCCCCAGACATTGGCAAAGTGTTTCCACGAGCCCGTGGCGATGCCGTAATAACCCGGCAGCGAATCCGGATTCGGGCCGACGTCCGTCGCACCCTGCACATTGTCGTGGCCGCGGTAGATGTTGCAGCCGCCGCCCGACACGCCGACATTGCCCAGCGCCAGCTGCAGGATGCAGGAGGCGCGCACGATGGCGTTGCCGTTGGTGTGCTGGGTCTGGCCCATCGCCCAGACGATGGTGCTGGGCCTGTTCTTCGCCATCTGCTCGGCGACATCGCGGACTTCGGCCTCCTTCATGCCGGTGACTTCCTCGACCTTGTCCGGCGTCCACTTGGCGGCCTCTTCGCGCACCTTGTCCATGCCGTAAACCCGGGCCTTGATGTAATCCTTGTCTTCCCAGCCGTTCTTGAAAATGTGATGCAGCATGCCCATCAGGAACGCCACGTCAGCGCCGGAACGGATGCGGTAGTAGGTGTCGGCCTTGGCCGCGGTGCGGGTGAAACGTGGATCGACGACGATGACCTTGGCGCCGTTTTCCTTGGCATGCAGCGTATGCAGCATCGACACCGGATGCGCCTCCGCGGCGTTCGAGCCGAAGAACAGGATGCACTTCGAATTCTGCTCATCGTTGTAGGAGTTGGTCATCGCGCCATAACCCCAGGTGTTCGCCACGCCGGCGACCGTGGTGGAATGGCAGATGCGCGCCTGGTGATCCATGTTGTTGGTGCCGAAGAAGGACACGAACTTGCGCAGCAGATAGGCCTGTTCGTTGTTGTGTTTGCTCGAGCCGATCCAGAAGGTCGCATCCGGTCCGGATTCCTTCCTGATTTTCATCAGCTTGTCGCTGACTTCGGTCAGGGCCTGGTCCCAGGAAATCTTTTCCCATTTGCCGCCGTTCAACTTCATCGGCGTGCGCAGGCGATGCGAAATTTCGTGCATGCCGTGTTCGCGGATCGAAGCGCCCTTCGCGCAATGCGCACCGAGGTTGATCGGCGAATCAAACACCGGCTCCTGGCGGATCCACACGCCGTTCTGCACCACGGCGTCGATCGCGCAGCCCACCGAGCAATGGGTGCAGATCGTGCGTTTGACTTCGATGGCGCCGCCCGCGGCCTTGTCCGCCGCCTCGGCCTTGCGCATCATCGAAAACGGCAGTTGCGACAGCGCCGCTGCGCCGCCGGCGGCGAGGCCGCTGCGCTGCAGGAAAGTCCTGCGGTCTATGGTGTTGCCAAGGAATGCGGAAGCACCCCGGGCAAGCCGGTTGCGGGAAGCCGCTGCCTGCGTGGATTTACGGGTCAGTATCATGGCGCCGTCTCCTTAAACCTTGGTGGTTTCGTAATAACGGCGCACGTGGGCGGTTTCCTGGTAGCCCTTGCCCCGCGCCGCGGCCTCAGCGCTCTCAGCCTTGGTTTTTGCATCCCGCCCGGACGCCGCCACGACCGCCACGGCGGCTCCGCCGGCACCTGCGACAGCGAGGAATTTTCTGCGACTCAGTTTGGCGTTCATGGACAGGGCCTCCTTCAGTTGAGCTCGAAATACTCGGATTCGTTGATGAAAAATGCATGGGCAAAGGCGGCAACCGGACGATAAAACGCCGTCTGCTCGCAGTCATTGATGGCAGTACACACCTTGCTGAACCAGGGCGCGAGGTAATGGCGGAAAAAAACCTGCTGCGCGGCAAAGGATGCCGCCGGATCCGCGTCCGCCTCGTCGACGATCAGGCCGCGCATCACATCGCACAGCGCCGACAGGTGGTCTTCGTATTCAGAGCTACCTTCGGCGCGCGCATAACCGATCTGCGCCAGGTCGCCACGCAATTCGGCCAGCAACTGGCCGCGCAGCCGCCCTGCCATGTAGCTCGAGGCATACAGCGAAACCGGGGGCTTGCCGGTGCTGACAAACACCTCATCGAATTCGCTGCGCACAGCAGCCGCGTCGGCGCGGCCGGCGGTATCGCACAGCTCGCGCCACGCCAGTGCCAGCGGCGATGCATCATCGCTGACGGCATCGCCCGAGCCTGCGATCTGCTGCAAAAAGACGGGGCTTGGTGCGGAAAAAAACAGATGACTGAGGACGCCGTATAAAGCGGCGCGTACCCCCTGCTCCTCAGCGCCAACTGCCGGAGCATGGTGCGCGGAATGATTTTCTGCCGTCGCTATCATTTTCTGCCGTCGCAGCCAATATGTGAAATCTTCCCCATCTTATTTGGCTTTTTGCGAAAATTCCATCTTGTCGTGCACAAAAAAAGGGCGTTGCCCAGTACGAAATCAGACATCGTTTATGTTGCCATGCCGCGAAGTCTGCAGCAGATCGATCACCCGGCAATCCGCGCACATCTTGATGCGGTCCAGTGCGCCGGGCTCGGCAAACATCGAGTGTTTACCCAGCTTGGTCAACATGCCGTCAACCATCTGTTTGGTTCCAAAGGGTTTTCCGCATTTGATGCAGCCAAAAGCCTGGGCTTCGTTGATGGTCCGCGCAGTTTTGGCCTGGGGCGTCAGCATGAGCCTCGGCTGCAAGGCCAAGGCCTGTTCCGGGCATGTGCGTACGCACAATCCGCATTGCACGCAGTTCTTTTCAATCAAGCGCAGTGCCGGTGCTTCCTTGGAATCGAGCAAGGCGCCCTCCGGACAGGCGCCGACACAGGCCATGCACAGCGTACATTTGCCGGCATCGACCGCGATGGCGCCAAACGGTGCACCGCTTTTCAGCACGATTGCATCGACCTTCCTGGGCGCGTGGCCGTGCAAATGGTCAAACACAAAATCCAGGCTGCTGCGTTTTTCATTGCTCAGGTTGAACCCCGCCGCCGGTAAAGACGGTGGCGTCTTCAGTCCCCACAGCGCCTGCTCCGCCTGCCGCAGATCGCCGGCATCAACCCAGTGCAGGCGCCCTGTTTCATAACCAAAACCCTGCAGGATGTCCTCGCCCAGCGCGATCTGACGGCCCGTGGCCTCGGCATAACCGGAAGCCTCGGAACCCGCGGCCAGGATCACCACCTGCGCCGCGCCCAGCGCCAGGCTGCCCAGCAGCAAATCGAGGCCGATGGCCGCCACATGCAGCACTTCGATGGGGATCATGTCCGCCGGCAGTCCCCGGCCCTGGCGGCCCAGCCGCGTGACCAGCGCGCGGCCATCGCTGTTGTTGTGGAACAGCAGGCGTGGATTGCGGCCACCCGCCGCCGTATAGGCTTTTAATGCCGCTTTCAGCCGTACCCCGACATCGGCCACGCGCGGATAGGCATAGGTCATCGCACCCGAAGGACAGACCGTGGCACAGCCGCCGCAGCCCATGCACAGATGCGGCTCGATCGCGACCCGGTTTTCCTTGAGCAGGCTGCTGATCGCGCCGGTGGAACAGACATCGATGCAGGCGGTGCAGCCGGTAATCTCCGAACGCGCGTGGGCGCAGATTTTTTCCTTGTAGACAAAAAATTTCGGCTTTTCGAACACCCCCGTCAGTTGCGTCAACTTGGCCACGGCCAAGGCCTGCTCCAGCGGGTTCTTGCCGGGAGCCAGATAACCCTGCGGCGGCTGGTGCAGGCGGATCTGCGGCACCGCCGACAAATCCAGCACCAGATCAAAACGATCCTCGCGCGCGACGGCCGGCCGGTCAAAATCAATCGCGCCGACGCTGCCGCAGGCGGTTACGCACTTGCGGTGGCTTTTGCATTTGTCGAGGTCAATCTGGTAACTGAAATCGATGGCCTGCTCCGGGCAGACTTCGATGCAGGCGCCGCAGCGCGTGCAGGCGTCGAGGTCGATCGGATTGTGCTGCTCCCAACTCGCATTGAAGGCGCCGAGATAACCATCCAGAGTCTTGATCTGTCCTGAATACACCGGATAACGCCGCTCGGCGGGCAATTCCGCGCCCCGCCCTGCGTCGGTCATCAGCACCGTCACCGACAACTGCTCCGCCAATCGCTCCGCCCAGGGCAGGATCGCGGCACCTGGACCGATGATCAGCAGTTCGCTGCCGGCCTCATAACTGACCGTCGGCACCGGTTCCGGATCGGGCACATCCGCCGCCGCGAGCAAAGCCGCCATTTTCGGCGCGGCCTGCCTGCCCTCGTCCGACCAGCCGGCGGTTTCGCGGATATTGACGAAGCCGATGGCGCCGGCGCCGCCGAGTTCGGCGTGCAAGGCCGTAAACAACGGCGCCTCCTGGGTGCAGGCCACCAGCAGATCATCCCCGGACTTCACCGCCGCCTCGAAGGCGGCCAGATGCTGCCGGCACATTTCGCTTTGCACCGCCGGCGTGTCCGTGATGCCCAGAGCGCCGGCGATTTTTTTGCCGTCGACCTGCATGGTCTGGTTGCAATTGCACAACAGGGGCTTTTGGCGCATGGCTTTCCTGCAAAAATTATTTGCTGCGGAGTCTACGCGGTTTTATGGCTTTCATCGGGCGCGGGCTTGGCCGGCTCCGCTTCGGCGGCATCCGCTGCGGGCGCAGCATCCACCGCATCTGACTTCGCTTCTGCAATCTGCTCCACTGCGATCGGCTTTGCATCCACCGGCGGCGGATTGCGCCGCAGCTCCGCCTCCGCTTCCGTCTCCTTCGCCCAGCCCAGGATGTCCTGCGCCGACTTCATTTGAGCAAGCATCGCCGCCGGGATGGGATCGGAAATGGAATAGTCATCGATATAGGTATCAAGGCCATCCATGATGTTGAAATGCGGATCGCTGAACAGTTTTTTCAGCGCAGTGCGGCGCAAGGCTTCATCCACCTTGGGATGGAAAAACCCGCTGTAGTCCGAATCGATACCCAGCTTTTCCACCGGCGGCAGTTCCGGCACCGGGGTTGCCGGCGCGACAGGCGGTGCCGGGCGCTGCGCTTCCGCGCGCAGCTCCTGCTTGCGCTTCGACCAGCGCGACAGGAATTCTTCGGCGGTCTCTTTCGGTTTCTGGTCGGGCTCTGCCATGGCGATTACTGGTCAGGCCGCCAGTTGCCCATGCGCCCCTTGTCCTTGCTGGACGCGTATTTCTTTTTCTTCGGCGGCTCCGGGCGATAGTGTTCTGCGCAATAAGCCGCCATCCACGGCAGCAGCTCGACCGGCAGCGGCACCCCATCCACACTTTCGCCGCTGTCCAGCCAGCGCGAACCCTCGTGATAACTGACCGTCAGCTGTTGCGGCTCGGCCCAGGTTTCACCCATGCGCCACAACACGAACACCTTGGGCTGCGGCGAGGTGATATTCATGTAATAACCTTCTGCCTCGTCGCGCTGCAACTTGATCTGCAGGCCGGAATACAGGATCTGCATGAGGTCCGGATTCTGCAGAATCACCCGCGATGCAGCCCCGGGATCGATATCGGGCACCACGCTGATCGCTTCCCATTTTTCACTGGCCCAGCGATTGTTCAGTGCCGTCCGCTGCATGATCACAGCAGCCGGCCAGCGGCGCGATTCGACGTTTTCAGATGCAAGCATGGGCGCATTCTGCGCCAGCAGCCCCCCGGATTCAACCGCAAAACAACGGTAAATACCTGATTTGCAAGTGATGCCATCCTTGCACCGCAGGAGTGCCATTTGCCATAATCGTCCATTCAGGACAGCCATGAACATAATTCCTTCCACCAGCCCTGCCGCCGCGACCCGTGATCGTCTGGGACGGCCCTTGCGCGACCTGCGCATCTCGATCACCGACCGCTGCAACTTCCGCTGCGTGTATTGCATGCCCAAGGAAATCTTCGGCGCCGATTACCAGTTCCTTGAACGCTCCGCGCTGCTCAGCTTCGAGGAAATTGCGCGGCTCGCCCGCCTGTTCACGCAACACGGCATCGAAAAAATCCGCCTCACCGGCGGCGAGCCGCTGGTGCGCCGCGGTGTCGAACGTCTGATCGCCCAGCTCGCCGAAATTCCCGGACTCGACCTGACCCTGACCACCAACGGTTCGCTGCTGGTGAAAAAAGCCGCAGCCCTGCATGCTGCCGGCCTGAAACGCATCACGGTCAGCCTCGATTCGCTGGACGATGCGATTTTCAAACAAATGAACGACGTCGACTTCCCGGTGGCCAAGGTGCTGGACGGCATCGACGCCGCGGCAGCCGCCGGCTTCGCGCCGATCAAGATCAACATGGTGGTCAAGCGCGGCCTCAACGAAGACAGCATCCTGCCCATGGCGCGGTTTTTCCGCGAACGCGGCCACATCCTGCGTTTCATCGAATACATGGATGTCGGCGCCACCAACGGCTGGCGCATGGATGACGTGGTCAGCGCGCGTGAAATCGTCGAACGCATCTCAAAAGAAATGCCGCTGGTGCCCGCCGACCCAAACTACACCGGCGAAGTCGCCGAACGCTGGCGCTACAAGGATGGCCCCGGCGAAATCGGCGTCATCGCCTCCGTCACCCAGGCCTTCTGCCGCGACTGCACCCGCGCGCGCATCTCCACCGAAGGCCAGCTCTACACCTGCCTGTTCGCCACCTCCGGCCATGACCTGCGCGCACTGCTGCGCGGCGGCGCCAGCGATGACGCCATCCACGCGGCGATCGGCAAGGTCTGGACCCAGCGTGAAGACCGTTATTCGGAAATCCGCGGTGAACAGACTGTGCCGCTGAAGAAGATTGAGATGTCGTACATAGGCGGCTAGCGAGCGTGAAAAAACTCATGAGCGAGCGCGTGGAGAGCGCAGCGACCAAGCGCACACGCTTTCAAAACTTTTTAGCAGGGGCATTTAAGTCATGAGTCCTCGCAAACCCGTGCCTCTCAAAATAAGCGCCGCCACCCGCCCGCTCACCGTTGAAGTCGATGCGCTGAACGAACGCGGCGAAGTCCTCGCCACCCCGATCGCCGGCGAACATCCGCTGACCATTTATGTCGACAAACGCGAAATCGTCACGCTGATGACCCTGGGCCAGGCACCGGAAGCACTGGTCATCGGTTATCTGCGCAACCAGCGCCTGGTGCGCGACGTGGCCGACATCGCCGAAGTGCAGGTCGACTGGGAAACCGATTCCGCCGCAGTGACCACGCACAAGGCGATCAAGAACCTGACCCAACGCATGAAAAAACGCACCGTGACCACAGGCTGCGGCCAGGGCACGGTATTTGGTGACCTGATGGAAGAAATCGACAGCATCGAGCTGCGCGACGACGTCAGCCTGAGCGAAAGCGGCCTCTACAACCTGCTCGATGCCGTGCGCCGCCATGAAACCATCTACAAATCAGCCGGTGCCGTACACGGCTGCGCGCTGTCCCAACTCAGCGGTGATCACGCCGAGATTCTGCATTTTGTTGAAGACGTCGGCCGCCACAATGCTGTGGATGCCATCGCCGGACTGATGTGGCTTAACAACATCGACGGCTCGGACAAGGTGTTCTACACCACAGGCCGCCTGACTTCGGAAATGGTGATCAAGGCCGCGCAGATGCAGATCCCCTTCCTGGTATCGCGCTCGGGCCTGACGCAGATGGGCTACGAAATCGCGCAGCGCACCGGCATCACCATGCTCGGCCGCGCGGTCAACAAACACTATCTGCTGTTCACCGGACGCGAGCGTTTCATCAAGCAGTCGTCACCGACGATGCTCGCCTCGGCATGATTACGGGCGTCGTACTCGCCGGCGGCCAGGGCCGGCGCATGGGCACGGTCGACAAGGGCCTGCAGTTGTTGCGCGGCAAGACCTTGGTGCAATGGGTGGTCGAGCGTTTCGCACCACAGGTTGATGAATTGCTGATCAACGCCAATCAGAATATTGAACAATATCAAATACTTAACTACCGAGTCATCCCTGACGCCATCGGCGGCTTTGCCGGCCCGCTGGCCGGCCTGCACCGGGGGCTGAGCGAGGCTGCGCATCCACTGGTGGTCACCGCACCCTGCGATTCACCCTTCCTGCCGCTGGACCTGGTGGCGCAACTCAAAGCGGCGCTGGATGCGAACAAGGCCGAGCTCGCGGTCGCCAAGACCGGCGATCAGCCGCATCCGGTGTTCAGCCTGTGCCGCAAATCCGTATTGCCGAGTTTGACGGCTTTTCTTGAGTCGGGCGGGCGCAAGATTGATGCCTGGTATGCGCAACTGAAGGTCGCCGAAGTCCAATTCGCCGACGAAGCCGCGTTCAGCAACATCAACACCCGCGACGAGCTGGCGGGATACGAAGGACGCGCCTAGGGCTGCGTCAGTCCGGCACTTCGAGATCGAGCAACGGTCCGTACTGCTGGCAACCGAGGATGTCCCAGTCACCGGGGCTGCCGCTGGGTTTGAGCCGGTAGATGGTGAACTTGATGGCGTTCGCGGGTTCGAAATTCACGAAATCCGAAATTCGTTCATCGGGGATGCGATAGAGCTTCGCAACGCTGTCGCGCGTGATGGCTCCGCTTTTGAGCACGCGCTGATAACTCGCGGCATCGGGAAATATGATATCGAAGGTGATCTGGTTCACGCCCGCGTTCTTGCTGCGGACGGTGGAGGCGATATCAGCGAGTCGTGCCACGGCGGGCTCCTGCAGAAAGTTGATCAGCGTCGGTCAGTATGCTGCGATCCATCACAAGCCCCCCTCGGTCATGTGTACCGGAAACAGCTCCATCGGATCGTCGATCGGCACCGTGTGGTTGACGTTCCAGATATAACCCGGGGAGGATTTCATCGTTTTTTTAGTGGTGGCTGCGGTACCTGCGGTTCCCTTCACCCCGGGAATGCGGGCAAGAAAAAACATGCGCACCGCAAAATCCGTGATTTTCTCGGCCAGCGCGTCGGTCGCCGCCAGACCTTCGACCACGATGCCGAGTTCATGCGCCTGGGTCTGGCGCACGGGCTCAAGCTCCTTCAGCACGCCGTCGCGGCCAAAGACATGGAAAAACAGTCCGTATTGTTCTTTGCCGAAACGCTTGGCCACTGCGCTTTTCACCCAATCCATCGCGGCGTCGACATGGCGCACGACATGGGGATCACGCAGTCCGACAAACCCCATGTAACGTTCGCCGATTTTTTTTGCGCCCTCTATTTTCACCCGCAACTCCGTGGCTGGCAGCCATTTCGCGCCGGTGATTCGAGCCGTGCGCTCGTCATGCTGCTCATAACTGCATTCGCGCATGTCCAGCGTACCGCCCAGGGCTTGTTCGAAATACGGCGTCTCGCGCTCATACATCGAATGCCCTGCCACCGAGGCGACGGTGCAACGCTGCTCGGGATGGTACGGGGTAATCCGGATATCCTCCTGGGATATGGTGCCGATGATGGTTTCCTTGCCCATGAACGGTTCCGCCACCAGAGAAGCGCATTCGATCATCTTGCCCATGTGATAGGCCAGCGGTTCCGGGAAGCCGTGGTGAATGCAGGGCCCGGCGGTAAATGCAATATCGCCGCAGCGTCCGGCGATGATCACGTCTGCCCCCATATCGAGAAGCTTCAGGAAGGGATGCACTCCCGCAACCGCGACGATGCGTGTCGACTGATCGATTTCATTCTCGGTCAGACCGGGGAACCCGCCGAGTCCGGACAGTTCTTTGCCGGCGCGCAGCTTTTGCCTGAGATAGGCTTTCGGCACCTCCGAATAAAAATAGCCGATCCTGAACTTTGGCAAGCGGTGCTCGCGCGCCAATTCCTGGATGATGCCAACAAACTCGTCCACGCCGCGATTGCTGCCTGTGTCGCCGGCCGAGCCGATCACCAGCGGGATGCCCTTGCCGCGCGCCGCCTTCAGAAACAGTTCGAGTTCCTCGCGCACGAAATGACCCAGCGTGGTGTCTTCTCCCAGATATACCGGCCCGGGATCGGAACTGCCGCCGTCGGCCACGATGTAGTCCGGATTCGACGCCATGCCGAGATGGAAACTCTCCGGGTTCGATGGCGCGGTGCCGAGGTGCCCGGTTGAAATGAGCACCCTCAGGTTTTTTTGCCCGCAGATGATGACATTGTTTTCCTTTATGCGCGCGGCTTGACTGTCGAAGAAGACCCGGTTCGACGCCGCTAATCCTTGACGAAATAGGCCTGGCTTTCAGCGACAGCCTCGAAGCGCTCCAATTCGGCGAGCGTCCTTGCCTTGTCGATAACGCTCAGTTCATGCACCAGCGCGTTGATCAGCACCAGCGGCGCGCAGTGGAAGGCGACAAACGACGCGGACTCCGCCGGTGCATAGAGGCTCACGCTGCCCTGCAGCGGTGAAAACACGCTGTCGGTGATGGTCAGTGTGGCGAGTTTGCGCGACTTGGCGTAATCCAGCAGTCTGACCTGTTCGCGCAGATATCGCGGATAACCGATCACCACCACGCAAGCCTGCTTGTCCATGCGGCTGAGGTGGTCATACGTCTCCGACGTGATCGCTGACACCCTTGTTGCGTGAAAGCCGAGTTTGGCCAGCGCAAACCAGAGGTGGTACGAAAGAGGGGTCGCGCTGCGTACGCCAACAACCAGGATCTCACTCGCGCCACGCAACAGGGCAAGTGCCTTGGTGAAAGCCCTGGCATCAAAAGTCTCGTAGAGTGCCGAAAGATTCTCGCGCTCCTTGTCGGCAACGAGATCGAGTGGCGTGCGCGTTGAGGCTGCACGCGCCTCCCCCATCCGGAAACGCTCGACACCGCGCAGTTCCGCACGCACCAGCCTGCGTATCTCCTTTTGCAACGCAGGATAGCCTGAAAAATCAAGGACTTTTGCAAAGCGGACGATGGTGGCCTCACTGACTCCCGCCTGTTCGGCAAGCTGCGAAATCGTCGAAAAAGCAACCGTCTGATGATTGGCCAGGACATAACGCGCCAGCACGCGCTGGTTGGGCGAGAAGCGGTCAGCGCCTTCCTTCAGGCGCCGGATCAGGGGATGGTCGGCAGGCATGGCTGGTCAGTCGGGCATGACTTGAAAAGTGATTGGCGGTTAAAAAACCTGATTGAAAATAATTTTTCATTAGAATAAACTATGAAAATATTATTTGCAAACCGGAATTAGCAGCCAGCCAGACAAGCCCGCCCGCGGCACCCGGCGGCACACATTCAGGAGACCATCATGCGGCGT
Source organism: Burkholderiales bacterium (assembly GCA_019749945.1). GTDB lineage: Bacteria > Pseudomonadota > Gammaproteobacteria > Burkholderiales > SG8-41. The sequence goes on along the minus strand of JAIEPF010000004.1, from coordinate 63,999 downwards.
CCCCTCGCGATTTTTTTGCTGGGCACCCTCTGCGCCATGGCGCTGCCTGCGGCAGCCCAGGATGCCGCACCCAGGCTGATACGGATCGTGGTGCCCTTTTCAGCAGGAGCCAGCAACGACGCGATCGCACGCATGATCGCCCCGCAGCTCGCAAAACGTCTGGAAACCGCCTTCGTCATTGAAAACCGGCCCGGTGCGGCGGGAGTCATCGGCTCGGATGCCGTGGCGAAAGCAGCGAAGGACGGCTCGGTGCTGCTGCTCACCTCCGCCACCTTCCTGACCGCTGCGGCAACCCGCGCACGCCTGCCCTACGACCCGATCACCGCCTTCGCGCCAGTCGCCATCGTCGCGCAGAACCCGTCAATACTTGCGATAACCGCCTTTGCCCCCATCAAGACAGCGGCGCAGCTGATAACCGCGGCGCGCGCCAAACCGAACTGGCTTACGTACGGCTCGGCCGGCGTCGGCTCGATCGGCCATCTGACCACCGAACTCATGAACGGAGCCGCGAAAGTGGAAATGCGCCACGTGCCGTACAAGGGCGCCTCAAACGCGGCGATCGACCTTGCCGGCGGCCAGATCGACGTCATGGTCTCCAGCTACACGACGCTTTCGCCTTTTGTGAAAAGCGGCAAAGTAAGACTGCTCGCGGTGACCTCGCGCGAAGCACACCCGGCGTTCCCCGAACTGCCAACCCTGAACTCGGTCGTGCCCGGAGTCGTCAACGAAACCTGGGCCGGCGTATTCGCGCCAGCCGGGACACCCGCAGCCTTTGTCGAACGGCTCAACCGCGAGATCAATGCGATTGCAGGCTCACCCGAACTGCGGCCTTTCTTCGAGCCCGAAGGCATGCTGCCGGTGCCGCTCACATCTGCCGCGTTTGCGGCGCGCGTGAAGCAGGAATTGGCGCAGTGGAAAAAGATTGCGACAACAAAAAATATCGTGGCGGAGTAAGCACGGTTCCCCAGGCCCGGCTGATCTCGACTCAAAACTGGTGATCGGCCAATTCGTAGCTCGTAAGGAGCGCAGCGGATTACGGGGCAGTTCATCCACTCTGCGACGCGAGCCATTGACCGAGGCGCGCCCTCACATCTGCATGAGTAACAGTCCCTTCTGACTCAGCGCGCTGCAGGCCGCGTTGCACTTTATCAAACACGTAACGATGGTAGTGGATGTCTTCGGGACTCACGTTTTCAGAGAGCTTCCGCAGAAGTGCGTGAATTTTATCTCTGGGATTATCCATAAAACCCCCATTTAGCATTGGCGATTAGCCCGTAAACCCGTAATCCGCTGCGCTCCTTACGGGCTACGCTTGCTGCGAACCGGTTAAGCAGACATATTGGCAAGCTCAATAAGGCACACACTGAGAGTATGTTCCATAGTTGTAGCAGTTATAGCCCGCTGGTGACTGTACTGCGGGAGGCTGATTGATTATTATTTGCGTGGCTTTTGCTTTCTCTAATTCAAGTTGCCGTTGATGCTTGAGCTCTTCTTCGGCTTGCAGTTGCTGTGCCTGTCTTTCCGCGCCCAATTGCCTTGCAACCTGACCTTGATAAGCCATGCAATTTTCCCCGCGCCTTTCCAACTCCTTAGCTCGCGCGCTTTGATGAATGTTTAGTGTTCCCTGATATTTGGCATAGGTATAACAAAGTTGGTATGAGGACATAGCCTCTAATTGCTGCTGCGTAGCGCATCCCGAAACAAGAGCACAAGCAAGCATGATGAAGTAATAACGAGCTTGGCACATACCTTCCCCTTTTTGCTGATCCCATACGATCCCGCACAAAATTTTCGCATTTACCGCCACTAATTCTGATGAAGCATAAGACTAAGCCAAGGCGGCCCGAATAACCTTGAGTTCATACTCGTCGAACGGTTGAAAAAGTCGCCCACGGCAAGAGAACAAACCCTGTTCGATCGCGTCACCTGCCTCACGCCAAATCGACTCCACAAGCGATGCAACAGGCGCTTCAGGAGTCGCCGCTTCCACCGTAGAAAACAAAACGGGGCTTTTTCCGGCAGCCATCGGTGGAATGGCAATAGAAAATGGAGGAGGCATTGTGCCACTCACACAGGTAATCACGAGTTTATCGCGATCACCACAGCGATATACATTAAGAATGTAATCAGCCGCAGCATGCGATCGAATTTCGTCGATAAGCCCTTCCAATTCAGTTCGCGCCTTGTTCTCATGCCCGCGCTTTGAGCCCTCTGGCATGCGCAAAGCACCGATTAGAAATGGGAAGGTTAACGAGTGCTTGAACTCGTGGTTCCGCCAGTACGACAGAATTTGAAGCCAGCAATTATCCATTGTCGTCTAAGTGGAATTAAAGAATAATAATTGGGGTCAGTGTAGAGATCAATGACATAACATCACTGCCCTATAAAACTTACACCCGATTTATTCAATCCCGTAATCCGCTTCGCTCCTCACGGGCTACGCTTACTGATCCGAACCTGCCCACACTTTCGCGCAAGCGACTCAAGCGACGTTCTGCATCTTATTTGCGTAGTCACGGCCCGATGTCGGCGGTGGCAGGGGTTTGCCGTCCTGGTGATAGAGCGCAATCGCCTCTTCCACCACCAAACACAATTGGTCGAATACAGTCTTTTCGTCCGGGCCGTGGCATCCGCCGTAGATCAAGCCGGGAGAACTGCCGACAAAGCATTCGTCCTCTTCCGACCATTCGACAATCTTTGCGTACCTTGCGCTTTCTTTCATGATTTTGATTCCTCAACAGCGCGCTTTACGGCGCGGACTTGATAATGCTTGGCATCGTCACCGGGGGCTCCCGATATTGTGATGGGTTTTGAAACTTTCGGGTGGACAAAATTCCGATGGCTGCCCTTGCCGCCTCGGTTGATAAAACCGGCACGTTCCAGTTCCGCAACAAGTTCCCTCGCCTTCTGTGGCACAAGATTACCTCTGTGTCATTTGTCGCATAAAGCTAAACCGCACCCTGCCCCGCCACCCGCAACGCCCCCCGCAAACCCACCTGCGCATCCATCACCACCCGCACCGGTATCCCTGACAGCAGCGGCGCAAACGCGCCCTTGGTGCTGAAGGCGCGCATGAAGCCGCCGTCCTTCAGGCGGTTGACGATTTTCGGCGCGATGCCGCCGGCGATATAAACACCACCACGCGCCAATGCGGTCAGCGCGATGTTGCCAGCGAAGGAGCCGTAGGCGCTGATGAACAGGTCCAGCGCCCGTGTCGCCAGCTGGTCCTGCTTGTGCAGACCGAAATCGGCGATGACGTCGGCGTAGTCGATGATCGAGCGCCGCGTCGCCTCCTGCAACTGCTTCGACGGAATGCCATAGCCGGCATCCTGCAGGAAGCTGAAGATGCGCATCAGGCCCGGCCCCGAGATCACCCGCTCCCAGGACACGCGGCCATAGGTGCGGCGGAGATGAATCATCAGCTGGTCCTGCAGCTCGTCGATGGGCGCGAAATCGGCATTGCCTGCCTCCGAGGGCAGCACGCGATAACCCTCGCCTTCACGCTCGAGGATCGCAACACCCAGCCCGGTGCCCGCGCCGATGACGGCGATGGTGCCGTCGCTGTCCGGCTCGGCGGCCTGCAGCGCGAACAGTTTGCTGTCGTCGAGTGTCATCACGCCATGGCCGGCGGCATGAAAATCATTGATCAGGCGCAACGATTTCAGCGCGTATTTTTCCGCAAGTTCGGCCGCATTCACCGTCCAGCCGAGGTTGGTCAGCGTCGCGGTGTTGTGTTTCACCGGCCCCGCGACGGCAAGACAGGTCGCCACCAGCCGCGGCCTTGCAGCGAGCGTGTCGCTGCTGCTGAACAGGCGGTTCATCAGGCTGTCGAAATTCTCGAAGTCGCGGCTTGCGTAGGATTTTTCGATCACGGTTTCATGGCGGCCATCGGGCCGCAGTTCGCTGAACCGGAACACGGCATGGGTGCCGCCGATATCGGCGGCCAGCACCAGCGCCGGACCCTCCGCTTTTGCTGCAATGGTCATGCCTGCATCCTCTTCAGGGGATCCTGCCGGTAAAAAGCCTTGAGCTGATCGTAAACCGCCGGGTACATCGCGAACAGCGCGTCGGGGCGCTCGAAAAACGATTCACTGAGCACGGCAAAAAATTCCGCCGGATCTTCCGCCGCGTATTCGTCGATCAGGGTTTCTTCGCGGCGGTCGAGCCGCTGCTGGAAATCGGCATAGGCGGCGCTGAAGGTGTCGGCCCAGACCTTGCGGTCCATGTCGGCGTGCAGCGGCGGGAAACCGTTGGCGGCGCCGTTGCGCATGTCGATCTTGTGCGCGAACTCGTGCAGCACCACGTTGTAGCCGTCGCCGCCGTCCGCCTCCTCGGCGTCACGCCATGACAGGATCACCGGCCCGTGCTCCCAGGCCTCGCCCGACAGCGGCGCGCGCACGCGGTGCATGACGCCGTCCTCGTCCATGTATTCATGGTCGGCGACGAATTCGTCGGGATACACAATGACCTCGACCCAGTCATCGTAGAGGTCAAGGTCGAGGTTCAGCACCAGCAGGCAGGCCTGCGCGGCGATGATCAGCTGCATCTCCCGCGTCAGCTCCAGGCCGCCGGCGCCGCTGACCGGCTTGCGGTCGAGAAACAGCGCCGTCAGTTCGCGCAGCCGGCGCTGGTCTTCCGCCGGCAGCATGCGCAGGAAGGAAAACCGCGACACCACGCGCATCCACATCGCGTCGGCGATCGCCTGCCGCTCCACGGCGCGCGCGCGGCGCCAGCGTCCGAACCAGCCCGTCATCACCGCCGGCTCAGCCGCCATCCCGGCCATCACCAAGGCTCCCCAGCTTCAGCACCTTGGCCGTTTCCGGTTTCTCGTCGTCGAGCTCCACGCCTTCGATCTGCGCAAAACGCTGGGAGATCTTGCCGCTGGTGACCTGCACCCGCTCCACGTCGTCGTAGGCCTGGCGGATGTGTTTCGCCAGATCCTTCATGCGTTCGTCGAAACGGCCGAACTCCACCGCCAGCCGCGCCAGCGCATCCTTGATGACATGGATCTGCTGGCGGGTCTCGACATCCTTCAGCACGGCGCGCGCGGTGTTGAGCACCGCCATCAGCGTGGTCGGCGACACGATCCACACCCGTTTGGCGCTGGCGTATTCGGCGATCTCGGCATGGTGGCCGTGGATTTCCGCGAACACCGCCTCCGCCGGCACGAACATCACCGCGCCATCGGCGGTTTCACCGGGGATGATGTATTTGCGCGCGATGTCATCGACGTGTTTTTTGATGTCGGCGCGGAACTGTTTCTGCGCCAGTGTGCGGTCCACGGCATTGGCCGCAGGTTCGAACATGCGGTGATAGTTTTCCAGCGGGAATTTGGAGTCGACCGCGACCATGCCGGTGGGGGCCGGCAGCCGGATCACGCAATCGGCGCGGGTGCCGTTGGACAGCGTCGCCTGCATCTCGAAAGCGCTGGTCGGCAGCACATTGCGCACCAAGGCCTCCAGCTGCACTTCGCCGAAGGCGCCGCGCGCACGTTTGTCGCCCAGCAGCTCCTGCAGGCTGACCACGCTGCCGGTCAGGCTGTCGATTTTTTTCTGCGCTTCGTCAATGGTCGCCAGACGCGTCATCACATTAATGAAGGTTTCGTTGGTTTTTTTAAAACCTTCGTCGAGGCGTTCATTGACCTTGCCGGCGATTTCACCGAGGCGCGCGTCGATTTTGGTGTTGAGGATTTCCGTCGTCGCCGACAGGCGTTCGAGCATGGCCTCGCGCTGGGCGCCCATCTCCTGCGTCAGGGTCAGGCGCAGCGCATGCAGCACATCGCGGGTCTGTTTCAGCTCTTCCGCCACGCTCAAACGCTGGCGGTCGCTGGACTCCGCGACCTGTGTGCCCAGGCGGTCACCCTGGCGGGTCAGGCCTTCATGCAGGTCGCCGAGCATGGCGCGGTGTTTGTCTTCCAGCGCCTGCTGCAGATTGCGCACCGTCAGCGCGACCGCACGGCTCTGCGCCATCATCACGCCGATGACCATGCACAAAAATACCAATAAAATCAATAAGATATATATGGACGAGGATTCGGTCATGGGTTTCTGCCGGCGCTTCTACCGGTTCCCCGAAGTATATCGCCCGCGACCGCTGCTTACGACAACTGACGCAACACACGCAGCGGAGATATGCGCAGCACCTGCCGCGTGCCGAGATAACCGGCGGCCGCGATGCCGACGATGCTGCAGCTTATGCCGACCGCCCATACCGTCAGGCTGAAGCTGTAGCCGACATTGATGATGCGGCTGGCCAGCGCATAACCCAGCGCATTGGCGCCGGCGGCGGCGATCAGGCCGGCGAGTGCGCCGATCACCGCGAACTCGGCGATATTGGCCCGCGCCAGTTGCGCGCGGCTGGCGCCGAGGGTGCGCATGATGGTGGCCTGGTAGAGGCGTTCATCCTGGGTGCTGGCAATCGCGGCATAGAGCACCACCAGCCCCGCCAACAGCGTGAACAGGAATACGAACTGCACCGCACGCGAGACCTGGGTGATCATCGACTGCACCTGGTTCAGCACCTGCGCGACATCGATCAGCAGGAAATTGGGAAACTGTTTGACCAGCGCATTGAGCAGTTCGACATTGCCCGGCGCCAGGTAAAAGCTGGTGACAAAACTGACCGGCTGCTGTTCCAGCAGTCCCGGCGGCGCGACCAGGAAAAAATTGACGTTGAAGGAATCCCAGTCGACCTTGCGCAGGCTGGTGACTTCGGCGGCAAAGCTGCTGCCGGCCGAATCAAAGGTCAGCACGTCGCCGATCCTGATGCCCAGCGTTTTCGCAATGCCGTCTTCCATCGAGAACTGGTCACTGCGTAGCGGCTCGTTTTTCTCGTTTACGTTCCAAAATTGACCGGCGACCAGCACATTGTCCTTCTGCATGTGGGTGGTCCACGACAGGTTGAACTCGCGATCCGCGAGGCGGCGCGCACGGTCATCCGTGTAATCAGCGGATGACACCGCGCGTTCGTTGATTTTGCTGAGGCGCGCCCGCACCATCGGATGCAGTTCGGGCATGGCTATTTTTTGCGCGGCAAAAAATTTCTCCAGCGCCGGGATCTGGTCTTTCTGGATGTTGACGATGAAACGATTCGGCGCGTCCGGCGGCAGGCTGTCCTGCCACAGCTGCAGCAGTTCACCGCGGATGATGGTCAGTGTCAGCAGCGCCATTACACCGACACCGAGTGCCGCGACCTGCAGCACGCTGGCGAGACGGCGGCGACGCAGGTTGGCCATGCCGAAACGCCAGGACACACCCGACGATTGCAATTGCGATACCGCGATGATCACCCCCCAGGCGAGCAGGCCGGCGACCAGCATCGCCGCGGCAAAGCCGCCGAACACCAGCAGGCCCAGGCGCAGCTCGCCGGCTTTCCACAGGATCAGTCCGGCGATGACGGCGGCGCCCAGGACATAGGCAAACCAGCCCATGCCGCCGGGCACGCCGATGTCGCGCCGTAACACCCGCAGCGGCGGCACCTTGCCCAGCGCCAGCAGCGGCGGCAGCGAAAACCCCAGCAGCAAAGCCAGGCCGGTAACAAAGCCATGAATGGCGGGCATCGGACCCGCGCCCGGCAATTCGACGGTGACCAGGCTCCCGAGCCACAGCGCCAATGCGTGTTGCGCGAGGAATCCGGCGACAGAACCCGCGATGCTGGCGACAAAACCCAGCGCGATGAACTGGACGACGTACAGGCGCACCACCCGCCCCCTTGATGCGCCATGGCAGCGCATCACCGCGCAGGCATCGAGGTGGCGCTGCAGGAAACGCCGGGCGGCCAGCGCCACCGCGACGGCCGCGAGCACCACGCTGAACAAGGCGGCGAGGTTGAGGAATTTTTCCGCGCGGTCCAGCGCCGAGCGGATTTCGGGACGCGCGTCCTGGATGCTTTCGACGCGCTGCCCCGGCTGCAGTCGCGCATCGACCCAGGCGCGATAGGCATCGACCGCTGCCGCGGCGCCCGCCACCTGCACCCGGTAACGGATGCGGCTGCCCACCTGCACCAGTCCCGTGGCCGCGATGTCGGCCTCGTTCATCATCACCCGCGGCCCGGCATTGATGAAGCCGATGGCGCTGTCCGGTTCCTGGGTGATGATCGCGGCCACCGGCAGGCGGCTGTTGCCGACCTCCACCACATCGCCGGGTTTCAACTGCAGACGGGTCAGGAGTTTTTCATCGACCCACACCGTGCCGGGCGCCGGAATCGAAGTCGCGCGGCGGTCCGGTGCGTACAACTGATCGGTGATGCGCAGTTCGCCGCGTTGCGGATAACCCGCGCTCACCGCCTTGATCTCGGCCAGCACATTCCGGCCGTTGCCTGCCGCCATGCTCGGAAAACGCAGCATATGCGTCACCTGCAGGCCCATGCGCGTCGCCTCGGTCGCGAACTGCGTATCCAGCGGCCGGTCGGCGGACACCACGAGGTCGGCGCCGAGCAGCTGATTGGCCTGGCGATTCAGCGCCTGATGTACGCGATCGGTAAAAAATCCCACCGTGGTCACGCCGGCGACGGCCACCACCACGGCCACCGCCAGCAGCGTCAGTTCACCGGCGCGCCAGTCGCGCGCCAGGAGGCGCAGCGCGAGGCGTATTTCACCGATCCAGCCCACTATTGCAGCATCCCGCCGGCCAGTTGCAGCACGCGGCCGCAGCGCTGCGACAGTTCGGCATCATGGGTCACCAGGATCAGCGTTGCGCCCTGCTCGCGATTGAGTTCAAACATCAGCTGGATGATCCCGGCGCCGGTGGCGGCGTCGAGGTTGCCGGTGGGTTCATCGGCCAGCAGCAGCGCCGGTTTGGTCACGAACGCGCGCGCAATCGCCACGCGCTGCTGTTCGCCGCCGGAGAGTTGTTTCGGATAATGATGGAGCCGTGCCGCGAGGCCGACACGGCCCAGCAGTTCACGCGCTGCGTTTGCCGCATCCGGCGCACCGGCCAGTTCCAGCGGCAGCATCACGTTTTCCAGCGCGGTCATTGACGGCAGCAGGTTGAAGGACTGGAACACGAATCCCAGCAGACGCGCGCGCAATGCGGCGCGGCCGTCTTCATCGAGCGCGAACAGATCCTGGCCGTCGACGTGGATCGAGCCCGAAGTCGGCGTGTCGAGTCCGGCGAGCAAACCGAGCAAAGTCGATTTGCCGGAACCGGAAGCACCGACCACCGCCACCGCTTCGCCGGCGGCGATGCTGAAACTCACATCGCGCAAAATGGTCAATGCGGAATCACCGGTGGTAACCTGCTTGGTCAGTTGCGCCACGCGCACCATGCCGTCCGGATGTTTTGCCGCAGGTTTTTCTGAAAGTTGAGCGCTCATGCTGATTCGTCTGCATTCCCTGATCGTCGTGCTGATTGTTGCCCTGTTTGCCGCACCGGCCGCTGCGGCAAGAACCATACTTGTTTTTGGCGACAGCCTGTCCGCCGGTTACGGGCTCGCGCGCGGCGAGGACTGGCCGCAACTGCTGGCACAGCGCCTGCAACAGAAAAAAACGGATTATACGGTCGTCAATGCCAGCATCAGCGGTGAAACCACGCAGGGCGGCGCCAACCGCATCGACAACGCATTAAAGACCCACCGCCCCGCCGTCGTGATCCTCGCACTCGGTGCCAACGACGGCCTGCGCGGCTCGGACCTCAACGCGATGCGGCGCAATCTCGAACGCATGATCGACGCCGCGCAACGCTCACAGGCGCGCGTCGTGCTTGCCGGCATGCGCATCCCGCCCAACTACGGCCTCGCCTACACCGAAAAGTTCCAGCAGACCTTCCGTGAAGTGGCCAGGGCCCGGCGCGTGCCGCTGGTGCCCTTCCTGCTCGAGGGCTTCGCCGACAGGCGCGAATACTTTTTGCCGGACAATCTGCATCCCACCGCGGCAGCCCAGCCGATGATCCTGGAAACGGTTTGGAAACCTCTGGCGGCGCTTCTAAAAATTCAATAAAAACAAATACTTATATAAACTAGATGACCTTCACTGCCGGAGCCCCCGCCGACAGCCGGCCGATGACGGCGGCATCGGCAAAACCCTCGGCCTTGAAAATGTCCAGGACGGCGGGCGCCGCCTGCGCCGAACAGGCCACCAGCAAGCCGCCGCTGGTCTGCGGATCGGTCAGCATCCGGCGCTGCAGGGTCGTGTCGCCCGCGGGCATGCTCACCTGATGGCTGTAACTGTTCCAGTTGCGCTCCGATGCGCCGGTGACAAAACCCGCTTCGAGCAGATGGCGCGCGGCGGAGAGTATCGGCACCTCTGACCATTGCACTTCAGCCGCCAGGCCGGCGCCGCGGCAGATTTCCAGCAAATGGCCCAACAGGCCGAAACCCGTGACGTCGGTCAGTGCATGCACTTCCGGCATGTCCGCCAGCGCAAGGCCGGGCGTGTTGAGTTTGGTCGCGCTCTCCAGCATCTGGGCATAGGCCTTGTCCCGCAGTTCGCCCTTTTTCATCGCCGCGCTCATGATGCCGACACCCAGGCCCTTGCCGAGAATCAGCACGTCGCCGGCCTGCGCGCGATCGTTGCGCTTGACCTTGTCGGGATGGATCAGACCCAGCGCGACCAGGCCGTAAATCGGTTCCGGTGAATCGATGGAGTGGCCGCCGGCCACCGGGATGCCGATGGACTGGCACACCGACTGCCCGCCGGCCACGATGCGCTGCGCCGCAGCCATCGGCATCTTGCCGACGGGGACACCGAGCAATGCCAGCGCCATGAAGGGTTTGCCGCCCATCGCATAGACATCGGAAATCGCATTGGTCGCCGCGATGCGGCCGAAATCATAGGGGTCATCGACGATGGGCATGAAAAAGTCCGTCGTTGCAATGATCGCCTGCGTGTCGTTGATGCGGTACACCGCCGCGTCGTCACTCGACTCCGTGCCGACCAGCAGATCCTTGAACACCTGCGCCGGTGAATTGGCCAAAACCTCGCTCAGCAACGCTGGCGTCAGTTTGCAGCCTCAGCCGCCGCCGTGGGAGAACTGGGTCAGGCGCAGGGCGGCGGGGTCTGTGGGTTTGTTCATGGTGAATGGTGATTAAGTGATTAGGTGATTGGGTGATTGGGTGATGCCGGGTTGGGGTTGGGCTGGCCGGATGCGATAATGCCTCATCATGACTGAAGCGTCGGATTATCACGTCAAAAAACGACCTGCTACAAGCACGGTCACCGTAGCACAACTCGACCAGTTTGACGAGATCATCGACGTGCGCTCCGAGGACGAATTCGCCGAGGACCACATTCCCGGCGCGGTCAATTATCCGGTGCTGAACAACGCCGAACGCGCCGAGGTCGGCACCATCTACAAGCAGGTTTCTTCCTTCGACGCCAAAAAAATCGGCGCCGCGCTGGTCAGCGCCAATATCGCGCGGCATCTGCGCGAGCATCTGCTTCAACGTCCTCGCGAATGGCGTCCCCTGGTCTATTGCTGGCGCGGCGGCGGCCGCAGCGGCGCCCTCGCCCATGTGCTGGGCCAGATCGGCTGGCGCGCCGGCCAGCTCGAAGGCGGTTACAAAAATTACCGGCGTGCGGTCATCGCTGATCTGCAGACCCTGCCGTCACGTCTGCAGTGGCGCGTGGTCTGCGGCATGACCGGCACCGGCAAGAGCCTGCTGCTGCGCGCGCTGCGCGACCAGGGCGCGCAGGTGCTCGACCTCGAAGCGCTCGCGCAGCACCGCGGCTCGGTGCTCGGCAACCTGCCCGACGCGCCGCAACCGGCGCAAAAAATGTTTGAAAGCCTGGTCTGGCATGCACTGCGCCGCTTTGATCCGGAGCGGCCGGTGTTCGTCGAATCGGAAAGCAAAAAAATCGGCAATCTGCGCGTGCCGGAAAAGCTGATCGAGGCGATGTGGCAAAGCGCCTGCGTGGTCATCGAAGCCGGGATGGCGGTGCGTGTCGCGCTGCTCAAGGACGAATACGCCCACTTTCTCGGCGATACCGCCCTGCTCAACAGCCAGCTCGATTGCCTGCGCCAGCTCCACGGCGGCACGGTCATCGATGACTGGCAGACCCTCGCCCGCAGCGAGTCCTGGGATCAACTGACCGTGGAACTGCTGGTCCGGCACTACGATCCGGCCTACACGCGCGCCATCCACAGCCATTACCCGCGACTGCCGCAGGCCAGGCGTTTTCAGCTCACCGCCCATACCACGGCGGCCATGACGCAACTCGCGCGCGACGTGCTGGCCGAAACTCCGGCAACCGTCGCTTGACAGTTTGTTGAAATTCCCGAAATTGAAGCTATTCGCTGATGTACAAGATTTTTTGACTCTCGTTAAATCAAAGATTTGCACGCGTGTGCGCTTGGTCGCTACGCTCCCAACGCGCTCGCGCCTCACTTTTTCAACGGACTGTTAAACCGCTGCGGAGCTGATTTCCGCCCCCCCGCCGCGCCGGCCATGCGGTGGTTTCCGGCGCCTGCGCACAAGCCCCGCCGCGACCGACACCGCAATATTCAAAGCCCAGCGCCCGCATCCGCTGCGGATCGTACTGGTTGCGGCCGTCGACGACCAGCCGCCCGCGCATGCGGGCTTTCATTGCGTCAAAATCCGGCGAGCGGAAGGGTTTCCATTCCGTCGCCAGCACCAGCGCGTCCACGTTGTCGAGCGCGGCGTAGGGATCATCCGCGAACTGCAGCGCCCCCGAGACCAGCCACGCCGCCGGCAGTTCCTCCCGCGCCCGCGGCATGGCCACCGGATCATGCGCCAGTACCCGCGCACCGGCGGCCAGGAGATCGCCGATGATGGCAATGGCCGGCGCCTCGCGCAGGTCATCGGTGTTGGGCTTGAAAGCCAGGCCCCAGAGGCCGAAGCGCCGGCCCTGCAGGCGATGACCATAACGCTCGGCGATGACTTCGGAGGCCCATTGTTTCTGCGCTTCATTGGTCCGCGTCACCGCGGCCAGGATATTGGGTTCGACTTTGGCCTGCCGCGCCATGTCGATCAGCGCGCGCACGTCCTTGGGAAAACACGAGCCGCCGTAGCCGCAGCCGGCGTAAAGATAGGAATAACCGATGCGCGTGTCCGAACCGATGCCGCGGCGCAGGTTTTCGATGTCGGCGCCCAGCGCATCACACAGCCGCGCCATCTCGTTCATGAACGAGATCCGCGTTGCCAGCATCGCATTGGCCGCGTACTTGGTCAGCTCGGCATCACGCACGCCCATCACGATCAGACGCTCAGGGTTGCGCACGAACGGCGCATACAGTCCGCGCATGACATGTTCGGCGCGCCCGTTATCGGTGCCGATGACCACGCGGTCCGGACTCATGAAATCATGCACCGCCGTCCCCTCGCGCAGGAACTCGGGGTTGGACACCACCTCGTGGGAGTAGGCCAGGCCGCGCTGTGCCGCGGTGCGGTCGAGGATGTCGCGGATGCGCTGCACGGTGCCCACCGGCGCCGTGGATTTGTTGACGACGACGCAGCCGGCCTGCATGTATTGCGCGATGTCCGCCGCTGCGGCCATCACATGGCGCGTATCGGCGCCGCCATGCACCAGCGGCGGCGTGCCGACGGCGATGAATACCACGCCGGCGGCAGCGAGCGCTTCGCGTGCATCACTGGCGAAAGACAGGCGCCGCTGCTGTGAATTGCGCTGCACCAGCGATTCAAGCCCGGGCTCGAAAAACGGCAGCATGCCCAGCCGCAATTGCGCAATCCTGCGCGGATCGCTGTCCACACAGGTCACCAGATTACCCATCTCGGCCAGACACGCCCCCGTGACCAGGCCGACATAACCGCATCCCATCACCACGATGTTCATGATCTCCGCTCCGGTGCAGGTAAAAAATTCCGGGGCCGCAGACCCCGGTCGCACCGATGATCGGCAAGCGGCGTTGCCGCAATAAGACAGGCTCATGACATATTCGCGGCAACAAGCTGTTGCACGACGCGAAGTTTTGGGCCAAGATATCCGCAAGTTCACTACCGTAGCCTACAGACTCATCAGCGTGCCGGATCATTCTGCAACTGCGCCCGCACCGGATTTCGAACTCCCCGCCACGGGAGGCAAGACCTTCAAGCTGCGCGACTTGCGCGGCCAGACGGTGGTTCTCTACTTCTATCCCAAGGACAACACCCCCGGCTGCACCACCGAGGGCCAGCAGTTCCGCGACCTCTATCCGCAGTTCATCAAGGCCGGTTGCGCGGTCTACGGCATTTCACGCGACACCCTGAAGTCGCACGAAAACTTCAAGGCCAAGATGTCCTTCCCCTTTGAACTGCTGAGCGATGTCGATGAGGTCGCATGCAAGCTGTTCGACGTGATCAGGATGAAAAACATGTACGGCAAGCAGGTGCGCGGCATCCAGCGCAGCACCTTTGTCATCGACGGCAACGGCAAGCTTCGCCGCGAGTGGCGCGGCGTCAAAGTGCCCGGACATGCGCAGGAGGTGCTGGAATTCGTAAAAACCCTGGCCTGATCCTCAGGGCGTCCGCATCCGCCGTGCGCGCATTGCGTTCCATCCGCTGTTTTCCTTCATCCCGACCCCCTGGAGGCCCATGATTCAGCGCAAGGCTGCACCCTCGTCTGCCGTCGTCACCCGTATCGCCAGCGCCGCCACCAAGCTGTTCGTGCTCGACACCAACGTGATGATGCACGATCCGACCAGCCTGTTCCGTTTCGAGGAACACGACATCTTCATCCCGATGGCGACCCTCGAGGAATTGGACGGCAACAAGAAAGGCATGTCGGAGGTGTCGCGCAATGCGCGCCAGGCCAGCCGTTACCTCGACGAAATGGTCGGCGCTGTGCAGGGGGATATCACCGGCGGCATTCCGCTGGAACTCCATGGCGACAAGGCCGCGAGCGGCCGCGTGTTCCTGCAGACCGAGGCGATCAACAGCCAGTTGCCGGCGAGCCTGCCCAGCGGCAAGGCCGACAACCAGATCATCGGCGTGGTCAAACACCTGCAGGAAATCCACGCCAAGCGGCAGGTCATCCTGGTGTCGAAAGACATCAACATGCGCATCAAGGCGCGCGCGCTGGGCCTCGCCGCCGAGGATTATTTCAACGACAAGGTGCTCGAGGACACCGACCTGCTCTACACCGGCATCTGCGCGCTGCCGGCGGATTTCTGGGACACCCACGGCAAGGACATGGAGTCCTGGCAGCAGGCCGGACACACCTATTACCGGGTGCACGGCCCGCTGTGCCGCAGCCTGCTGGTCAACCAGTTCGTCCACCTCGAAGGCGACCAGCCGTTCCAGGCGCAGGTGCGCGAGGTCAGCGGCAAAACCGCGATCCTGCAGACGCTGAAGGACCACAGCCACCAGCGCAACAGCGTGTGGGGCATCACCGCCCGCAACCGCGAGCAGAATTTCGCGATGAACGCGCTGCTCAATCCCGACATCGACTTCATCACCCTGCTCGGCCAGGCCGGCAGCGGCAAGACGCTGATGACGCTCGCCGCGGGCCTCGCGCAGACGCTGGAGGAAAAACTGTTCTCGGAAATCATATTCACCCGCGTCACCGTGCCGGTGGGGGAAGACATCGGTTTCCTGCCCGGCACCGAGGAGGAGAAAATGAATCCGTGGATGGGGGCGCTGGAGGACAACCTCGACGTGCTCAACAAGACCGACGACGAGGCCGGCGAATGGGGGCGTGCGGCGACGCGCGACCTGATCCGCTCGCGGATCAAGGTCAAGTCGCTCAATTTCATGCGCGGCCGCACCTTTCTCAACAAGTTCCTGGTCATCGACGAGGCGCAGAACCTGACGCCGAAACAGATGAAAACCCTGATCACCCGCGCCGGCCCCGGCACCAAGGTGGTCTGTCTCGGCAACATCTCGCAGATCGACACCCCTTACCTGACCGAGGGCAGTTCAGGGCTGACTTATGTGGTGGACCGGATGAAGGGCTGGCAGCACGGCGGCCATGTCACGCTGATGCGCGGTGAGCGCTCAAGGCTGGCGGATCACGCGGCGGAAGCGCTTTGATGCATTGCGGAGCGATGAGTGATGAGTGCTGAGCGAAAACCCAGAACGAGCGCTCAAAAGGAATTGTCGCCGCCGGCGTAGTTTTCGAAGCGGGTATGGCGGCCGAGGAAGGTCAGGTCGACCTTGCCCACCGGGCCGTTACGCTGCTTGGCGATGATGATCTCGGCGATGCCCTTGCGCGGCGTGTCCTGGTTGTAGACCTCGTCGCGGTAAATGAACAGGATCACGTCGGCATCCTGCTCGATGGCGCCGGACTCGCGCAGGTCCGACATCATCGGCCGTTTGTCCTGGCGCGAATCGACGCTGCGGTTCAGCTGCGACAGCGCGATCACCGGCACCTTGAGTTCCTTGGCGATGCCCTTCAGCGAGCGTGAAATCTCGGCAATCTCGGTGGCGCGGTTTTCCTCGCGCCCGCCGGAGGATGTGCCCGACATCAGCTGCAGGTAGTCGACCACGATCAGCGACAGCCCGCCGCACTGCCGGTGCAGCCGGCGCGCGCGCGAGCGCACTTCCAGCGCATTCAGGCCCGCGGTGTCGTCGATGAAAATCTGCGCATCATTGAGCCTGCCCACCGCATCCACCAGCCGCGGCCAGTCCTCTTCCTTGAAGGTGCCGGTGCGCAGCTGGTGCTGGTCGACCCGCCCCACCGAACCGATCATCCGCATCGCGAGCTGGGGCCCCGACATCTCCATGCTGAACACGGCGACGGCCTTTTTGCTGTCCAGTGCCGCGCTCTCCACCATGTTCATCGCCAGCGCGGTCTTGCCCATCGACGGTCGCCCGGCGATGACAATCAGTTCGCCCGGCTGCAGGCCCGAGGTGTAACGGTCGAGGTCGACATAACCTGTCGACAGCCCGATCACGTCCCCCTTGTTCTCGCGGCTGTAGAGCATGTCGATGCGCTCCACCGTTTCGGTGAGCAGCGGATCGATCTTGACGAAACCCTGCTTGGTCTTGGCGCCGGACTCGGCGATCTGGAACACCTTGGCCTCGGCCTCGTCGATCAGCACCAGCGCGTCCTTGCCGCTCGGCGTGTACGCGGAATCGGCGATGGCGGTGCCGACGGCGGCGAGATTGCGCAGGATCGAACGTTCGCGGACGATCTCGCCGTAACGGCGGATGTTGGCCGCACTCGGCGTATTCAGCGCGAGTGAACCGATGTAGGCCTGGCCGCCGACTTCCGCCAGCTTGCCGCTGCGCTCCAGGCTCTCGGCAACGGTCAGCGCATCCGCCGGTTTGTTGTGTTCGATCAGTTGCGCGATGTGCTGGAAAATCGTGCGGTGGTCGGCACGGTAGAAATCGGCTTCGTTGACGACGTCGCCGATGCGGTCCCAGGCGGCGTTGTCGAGCAGCAGTCCGCCGAGCACGGATTGCTCGGCTTCGACGGAATGCGGCGGTGTGCGCACCGCATCAAGCTGCGCATCCTTGGTGATCGGGGTGACGAGTTGCACCATCTTGACGGAACTCTTGTAACCTATTGTTTTTAAACGATAATTTAATTACCGTCGATGGCGGGGGAACAGGGCAGAAAATGCGCTGAAACCGTTATTGGATCAGCATCATCCGCCTGCGATCGATTCAATGTACAGAAAAAAAAGGGCTGTCGCCAGCCCTTTTTCTTTGCCGCAAAAAACCGTTTTGATTCAGTGACGTGACTACGCGGCATCGCCGAGCACCGACACGGTGATCGATACGATCACGTCGGTATGCAGCGCCAGTTTCAGCGGATAGTCGCCGATGGTTTTCAGCGAACCCTCCGGCATGCGGATCGATGCCTTCGGCACATCAAAGCCGAGGGCTTTCAGCGCATCGGAAATGTCCGAGTTGGTGACCGAACCAAACAGCTTGCCGTCGACGCCGGCCTTCTGCGTGATCTGCACCATCAGGCCTTCCAGCCTGGCGGCCTTCTCCTGTGCCTGGGCGAGGATTGCTGCCTGCGCCTTTTCGAGTTCGGCACGGCGTTTTTCGAATTCCGCCATGTTGACGGTCGTCGCGCGTTTGGCCTTGCCCTGCGGGATCAGGAAATTGCGGGCATAACCGTCCTTGACGCGGACCACATCACCCAGCGTGCCCAGGTTGGTAACTTTTTCAAGCAGTATGACTTGCATGTCTGGCCTCTCAGTGCAGGTCGGTGTACGGGAGCAGCGCCAGGAAGCGCGCACGTTTCACCGCAATCGACAGCTGGCGCTGGAAATGCGCCTTGGTGCCCGTGATCCGGGCCGGGATGATCCTGCCGTTTTCGTTGATGAAGTCCTTCAGGATATTGATGTCCTTGTAGTCCACCTGCTTGATGCCTTCTGCAGTGAACCGGCAGAACTTGCGACGGCGAAACAGGGCGTTGCCCTTTTTGCGGCCGTCCTTGCCCTTGCCCTTACCCTTGAACTTCCCTTTACCGCCACTACCGCCCATTCTAGGCATATCGTTTCCTTTTCAGCTCAATTCCATGTTCGTGACATGCAGGACCACTTGCCTGCTCATGCGATGCTTGCGATTCAGAAACCCCTGCACCGTGACCCGGCTCCCCTGGCGCATTTGCGCGACGCGGTTTGCCAGATCTCCCGTGGCCTTGGCCGGCATGTCGAATTCAATCTGGCGTTCGCTGCCTGCCTCGGTCTGACTGGAGGCATGGGCCAGGGTGAAATCCACAACCGGCAGTCCGGCGGGCGTGTGGCGCAGCGGATCGATCGCGGCCAGAGTTGCGCTCAAACTGACCGTGTTTCCGCTCACCTTTTTGCAACCGCCTAGGCCGCGCTCTCCACTGCAACGGGTGCCGGTTTGGCATCATCGGTGCCGACCGGACGCGACTTCTCTTCGCGCATCATCACCGACGGGCCGGTGACGGCTTCGTCCATGGTGACGGTCAGGTGGCGCAGCACGGCGTCGTTGAACTTGAACGCGTGTTCCAGTTCGAGCAGGGTTTCATTGCCGCACTCGATATTCATCAGCACGTAATGCGCCTTGTGCAGCTTCTGGATCGGGTAGGTCAGCTGGCGGCGGCCCCAGTCTTCGAGGCGATGCATCGTGCCCTTGTGGGCGGCAATCATCTGGCGATAACGCTCGATCATCGCCGGCACTTGTTCGCTTTGGTCCGGATGGACGATCAAAACGATCTCGTAATGTCGCATTTATAGTCTCCTTATGGGCTGTTGGGCCGCCCGCGATGCGAGCACGGTGCGGCAAGGATGGTGTTTTGAAAACCAGGCGCGGCAAACAGGCTGCCGCGCGAGAGGGGCGGATTATACCGGAACCGCCTCGTGAATCAAGGGCTTGGAACCCTTGAAATGCTCAATAAATGATCGCCAGGCTGGCGTTGAGACGCTGCTCGTTGGTCTGGCGGGTGCCGTGGGCCTTCAGGATCTGCGCCAGATCCATGCGCAGGCTGACCGACTTGCCGAAGGCCATGCGCAGTCCGACGCCGGTGCTGGCCAGGTATTTGCCGGCGAGTTCACCCGGCAGCGTGTTGTTGCGGGAAACCGAGCCGAAGTCGTAGAAGCCGACCAGCCGCGAACGCCATTTGTCGTTCAAACCCACATTGTCGGCAAAATTAGGCGTGTAGAGCTCGAGCTGGGTGGCATAACCGCGGTCATTCGCGGCTTCGCGCGGCAGGTAGCCGCGCACCGTATCGACGCCGCCGATACCGAACTGTTCGCCGGGAATCAGCGAATCCCTGGTGTATTGCCCCAGGTAGGCAATGCGCCCCTGCCATTCGTTGCGGAAGGCATGGCTGAAACTCGTGCCGTAACGCAGGATCGTGTAACGCTCATTGGAACCGAAACGCGTGGCCTGGAAATCAGCCGCCGAGCCGTCATTGCCGCCGGGGATGTTTTTGGCCAGCGACGCGTTGAATGCCCATTCACTCGCGGTCATGCGCTTCAAGCCGGCATAACCGATGGAAACCGGATGCACGGTAATGTCCGGCACAAAACCGATGCCGGCCAGCGTGACGTTGTTCTGGTAGGCGCGATAATCGAGCCCCAGGTACACCTTCTGCTCGACGTCCCCCCATTTCGGCAGGAAATGGTTCCAGCGTGCGCCATAGATCGAGCCCTTGCCGCTGACGTTGAACAAACCGCCGACCGTGCCCGAATCAACGTCAGAATAACCGGCGAAAAGATCCAGTGAACTGTTCAGGTGGTAATAAGGGATGCGGTAACCGACGCCGTAGATCGCCACATCGTTGAAATGACCCGGCGATGAAATATATTGCAGCGACAGCGTGTGGTCGCGATCGAAGAGATTGGTGTGCTGATAACCCACGCCGAGCCGCCAGTAGCCGGTTTCGGCCGTGCCGCTGTTATCCAGCGTGCCCACCAGCCGCCACGGCCTGTCGTCGGTGACCCGCACATTGACATCCACCACGCCTTCACTGGCACCCGAGCGCAGCAGCACATTGGTTTGTTTGACCGGATGTTCGGCGGCGATCTGCAGGTTGCGCGCGATGTCGTTGGAATTGGGCGTCTCGCCCTCCTTCACGCTGGGCAGGGCGCGGCGCACATTGGCCGTGCTGAAATGCTCGTTGCCCTCGACCACCACCTTGCCGATTTTCGGCTGGATGATGTTGAAACGCACCACACCCTTGGTGATGTCCTGTTCCGGCAGCGCCACCTGGATCACGCCGTAACCACGCTCGCGGTACGCGCCTTCCAGCGCTTCCAGCGCGCGCTGCACATCGCCGAAATCTTTGTCCCTGCCGGTAAAGGGCGTGACCAGGCGCTGGACGAGATCGGCGCCGAGCACCGAATCGCCGACAACTTCAAAACTCTGGATGGTGAATTTGGGCGGCGGCGTCACCACATCCTGCGCGGCGGCCTGCCCGAAGAGACCCAGGGCAAGTATGCAGCACCAGCAGCGCATCACAATTGATATATAAGTCATTGTTTTATAATACTTATTTAATTAATTGCGCCACTACCCCTGGCATTGCGCAGCGATCAAACCCGGCCTGCGCATGCATGCTCCTGATTACGCGTCGAATTATCGCAGATTTTTTTGTTTTTTCCACGGTTTCAATAACGCCGAGCGCAAGCATGCCAAAAAAAACCCCTGATGGATCAGATCAGGGGTTTGATTCACCGGGGAATGTTATCTGCAAACCGGCGCGTCCTTCTTTTTGGAATCCTTGACGTCTTCGAACACGTCCTTGTCCTTTTCGGGATCAGGCGGCTTGGTGGATGTCCCCATGGCCACGATCAGGGTGTCGGTGGGCGGGGACAGCGTGGTGGTGGTGCCGCTGTAGGTGACGATCAGGCCGTTGCCGAGGCTGGCCGGGCTGCCGTTCGAAAAAAAGCCGGTGTTGGTCACCGGGTCGTAGACCACGCCCGGGATGCCGTTGATGGAAAAGCCGCCGCTGGTCAGGCCGGTGAAATCGAGATGTATGGTCGACGGAGACGAGGCTTCGATGCGCCCGCCGAGGCTCATGGTACCGTTGATGTCGATCACCCCGCCCACCTTCATCACCACGTCCGGGTTGCCCAGGATCCGGCTCTGATCCACCAGCACATTGCCGCCGGTGGTGATGTAGGCGATGCCGCCGCCGACCAGGTTGCTTTGGTTGATCAGACTGAGCCCGTTCGCTGCGATGACATTGACCCCGGTGGCGCCGTAGGCATAGGCGTCATTCATGCTGATATTGGTGCCGAACAGGCCCACCGTGCCGCCGCTGTTGATATTGGCGTCGTTGATGTTGACGGTGCCTGCGGCCGCGGCAACCACTGAACCCATGCCGCCGCTGCTGACGTTGGTCGACAAATCAGTCAGGGGGTTGATGTTGATGTCGCCGCCGACAGAGGCCAGTGTCAGCGCCGCATTGCCGCCGGCTGCTCCACCCCCGCCCCAGGCTGAACCCTCGCTGCCGTCGACCTGGATAGTGCCGCCGGAAGAAACCAGCAACAGGGCATTGCCCCCCATGCCATTTTCACCGCCATCACCACCTTGGGCCGAAACGAAGGCATTCGTCATCGTGATCGGCCCCGCAGAATCGATCAGCACGGTGGCTGTGCCGCCATTGCTGGTGGAGTAAAAACCGGAATAGTTTTCTTCACCACCGGTGGCCGAAACCTGACCGTTGATCGTGGTGCCGCCGGCGGACACCAGGCTGACCGAGGCATTGCCGCCATTGCCGTTACCGCTGCCGCTGCTGCCGCCGGAACCGCCTGCGCCGCCCTGCGCCCTGACAGAACCAGATACGGTGATGCCGCCGCCGGTCGAGGTCAGTTGCACCACCCCATCGCCGCCGTTGCCGCCCAAGGCCGATCCGCCATAGTAGTAAGAAGAACCGCCGCTGCCACCATTACCCCCATCGCCGCGAATCTGGGCGCCAGTTGCAACCGTGATGCCACCAACCGCCGACAGCATGACCTTGCCGTCGCCGCCGCGACCCGCCTGGCCACTGTAATAGGCATAACCGCCAGTGCCGCCCTGGCCGCGAACGGTGGTCGTGGCGCCTATGAGCAACGCCCCCGCCGCGTTGACGTTCACCACCCCGTCACCGCCGCGCCCGGCAGTTACTCCGGAAGAACCGTAACCGCCCAGGCCGCCGTTGGCGTAAACGCTGCCGTTGATGGTCAGGCCGCCGCCCGAGGTCAGCGTCACCGTCGCGCTGCCCCCGTTGCCGGCATTGGTGCTGTAATAACCGTAACCGCCCTGGCCGCCGTACGCAGCGATATTTCCGGTGCTGTCGATCTGCATCGAACTGCTCGAGGACAGGTTGACCGTGGCATTGCCCCCCGGCGTGCCTTCGCCGCCGTCAGCACCCGCCGTCGCAACAACCGGTTTGCTGACCGTCAGCTGGCCGCCGGCCACATCGACGTTGATCGTCGCGTTTCTGCTGCCGCCCGAGGCCGGGTTGACGATGATGCCGTTCACGCCGTCCACCGTTCCGATGGTCAGGTTGCCGGAATTCTTGAAGGCAAAAGAACCGACCGCACTGCCGGCAACCGTGCCGACCGTATTCAGGGATCCGGGATTGTTGAGACTGACCGTCCCGTTCTCACTGATCGCCAGCAAACTCGCCGCTGTAATGGGCGCCGAGCCGCCCTGGATGATGTCACCCCCTGCCTGGAGACGCACCATGCCGCCGGTGCTGAGCGGAGCGTTCAGCAAAATGGCTGCGGACGAATTCATCAGGGTCGGGGTCGCTGCGGGACTAACCGTATCCCAGCCGGCGTTCAGTTTAATGGCGCCACTGCCGATATTGGTGATCGCCTGATCGACCTGCACATTGCGTTGCGCAGTCAACGTCAGACTGTTGGCGCTGTTCCAGCTGATCGCGTCCTGCACCAGGATGTCACCATTGCCGCCGCCATAGGCTCCACTTCCGTAAGCATATGCATCGCTTGCGTAAGCGGTTGAAATGACGATGCCAGTAGTGTTTAGCAGGCCAGAAAGGGTAGCGCCATCCATGTCTGCATTGATACCGATCACAAAGTCATTCGGATCGATCAGCCAAGTTCCGGTATTGCCGTTTGGCGCGGCGGTGTTGATCAACGCCGTGGATTCGATCTTTACCCGGTTCTTACCCGAGGTCTCGATGAAACCACCGTTGCCGCCCGTCGGCGCAGATGCGTCCAGCCGGCCATCGACATGAACCGTGTCATCGGCCAGCACCTCAATCCTGCCGCCGCCAACACCGCTGGCTTCAAGAACACTGCTCGAAGCCAGCGTTACGTTCTTGGTCGCCTTCAGCAGGATGCGACCGCCTTCGGTCACCGCACTGCTGGCATTGATCATGCCGGTGTTGTTGATCAGACCGGCATAAATGCCGATGCGTCCCGCCTCGGCGGTGATGGAGCCGAGGTTGCGCGCTTCGTTGTCGGGTGCCACGATTTCCACGCGCAGGTTCGGCGTGCCGGGGTTGACCAGTTCCACGCTGTTGCCCGCCGCCAGCACCACTTCGCCGTTGGGGCTGGTGATCAGGCCATTGTTGGTGACCGCATTGCCGACCAGGTAGACGCTGCCGCCGGTGATGCTGCCGTTGTTCACCACGGAGCCTGCGCCGGCACCGTCGGTGAAGCGCATGCGGTTGTTCAGGAAGTCGTCATTGCTCAGGTTCAAGGTGGATGCCACCAGGCCGGCGACGTTGATCTGCGCGCCGGCGCCGAACACGATGCCATTGGGATTGAGCAGGAACACGCGGCCGTTCGATTGCAATGCGCCGAGGATCGCCGAGGGATCCTGCCCGGTCACGCGGTTCAGCACCGCGGACAATGCCGAGGGCTGGATGAATTTCGTCAGCTCATTGACGCCGATCGAAAACGAGCCCCAGTTGATGATCGCGTTATGGCTGTTGGTGATGTTGAGGATGTTGCCGGCCTGGGCGAAGTTCGCTGTGCCGCTGACCACCACCGGATTGGTCGGGTTCGCCAGCAGCGGGCCGTTGAAGCAGGCCGCGACCGCAAGTGCTGCCGCGGTGGGACGTATGAGTGTATGCAAACGGTTCGTCGATTGAATCGCCTGCAGAGCCTGTTTCGCCATAAAACCCCCTGAACATCATATTGTCCCGGCGGCATGCGCGGTTGGGCAGTGCAACAGCCATTCCCCACGGCCGTCCGAATACACTCCAGATTATAGGTGAGAAATGCGCGCCAGCGTCACGGTCGGTAAAGGTTTTTTGAATGACACCGTGACAATTCACACGGTCCTGACGCCAATGTCATATCACCAACCCTCCGCCAGTTCCGACGCCGGGAAAGGCAGGCCCTGCGCACTCCAGATGGCTTCGATTTGGTGCAATGCCGCAGCGGCTGCACCGTTCCAGTCGCGGTGGCGCTCCAGTTTGCGCTCGACCTGAAAATCCTCCACCGCTCCGGCAACGCCGAAGCGCCGGTTCAGATCTTCGGCAAGCCGCATCAGGCGGTCCCGGCCATAGGCCACCACCCGCCATTGCTGGTCACTGGCGAGCCCGCTGCCGGCCAGTTGCAGGTGGTAATAACGCCAGTACCCCAGATAACCATCGATGTAACGCATGCGCTGCGTCTGCTCCTGCGCCATGCCGGATACCTGCAGGTCACGCTGCGCCCACACCTCGATATTGCTGCGGGCAGCAAACAGGCCGTCCGCCGGCAGCCCGCCGGATTTCTCGTACGTGGAAATACACGCCGCCAGCGGATGGCGCAGCGTGATGATGTATTCGGCATCCGCGCCGAACACGGTGCGGAAAAACCCGCCCTGGTAGGCCGCCTTGGTGGCTTTTTTCGGTACGATGATCTTGCCGTCGATGGCCGGCCGGTCACCGAACCAGGCTTCGACCATCGCCAGATATTCGGCGGTCTGCAGCAGCATGTGGGTATAAGCGCTGTAACCGGCACCGAAACCAAACGGCGCCGCATCGGGAAAACCGTCATGCGCAATGACATTGGGCACCTGCGTCGGATCCTGTCCCAGCGCGCGAAACAGCTGCTTGGTCAGGTAAGTGCCGCCATGGCGCGGACAGCCGACCACCAGGATAAAACGGAAACGGCGCTGAAACGCCGCCAGTTTCGCCTCGTCGCCGGTCAGCAACGCCGCAAACAATTCATAGGCGCGGAAAATCACCTGCTGGCCGACGGGATGCGCAATCACTGACTCAGCAACGTCGCGCGCATGCTCCACGCGTTTTTCGGCCTCCGCCGGCACCAGCACCTCCGACACCTGGTCGTGCCACAGCGCCTCTGCAGCGCGGCCATGGATGCGGCGGTGGAGGAAATCCACCAGCGCAGGCGACACCGGCAGATCGCGGTCGGTCAGCTTGATTTCAACGCCCACTGAAATTCCAGTGAGGAGTGATGAGTGATGAGTGCGGAGCGAAAACCATGTTACTGCGCGATCATGCGCGGCGCTGACGGCGCGCTTCGGCGAGGCAGATGCCGGCCGACACCGACACGTTCAGGCTTTCGACGCTGCCGAGCATGGGGATGCGCGCCAGTTGATCGCAGGTTTCGCGGGTCAGGCGGCGCATGCCCTCGCCTTCGGCGCCGAGCACCCAGCCCAGTGCGCCTTCGAGTTTGACGCCGTAGAGATCATGTTCAGCACGCTCATCGGCACCGACCAGCCAGATGTTGCGCTCTTTCAACTCACGCATGGTGCGCGCGAGATTGGTCACCATGATGTAGGGCACGGTATCGGCGGCACCGCTGGCGACCTTGGCCACCGTGGCATTGAGTCCGACCGCGTGGTCCTTGGGCGCAATCACCGCATGCGCGCCCATGCCGTCGGCCACGCGCAGGCAGGCGCCGAGGTTATGCGGATCGGTGACACCGTCGAGCAGCAACAGCAGCGGCGGCTCGGTCAGTTCATCGAGCACATCCTCGATATGCGTGGGCATGCGCAGCGCTTCCACCCGCGCCGCGACACCCTGGTGCCGCGCCTGCCCCGTCATGCCGTCGAGGCGTTTGGCATCGACCAGCATCACCCGTGCGCCGCGTGTTTCGGCCAGCGCCAGCAGGTCTTTCGCTCGCCGGTCGTGGCGTGAGCCATCGAGATAAATCTCGCGCACCACGCCTTCACGCTGGCGCAGGCTGCTGGTCACCGCATGAAAACCGTGGATCAGGCGCAATTCGCTCATGGCTCTGGTAACTGGTAACTGGTAACTGGTAACTGGTAACTGGTAACTGGTAACTGGTAACTGGTAACTAATTGCTTTTATTGTGTATTTTATTGGTTCATCCAGCCAATACAAAATCGATGCGCGCGGCATTCAAGTCGACCTTGGCAATCTTCACGCGCACCCGGTCACCGAGGCGATAACGCTGCCCGGTACGCTCGCCCAGCAGCTGATGTTTGCCAGCATCATATTTGTAGTAATCCTTGCCGAGGTCCGAGATGTGCACCAGGCCTTCGACATAAACATCATCCAGCGCAACAAAAGCGCCGAATGCAGCGACACCGGCCACGCTGCCCATGAAGACTTCACCGACACGGTCGCGCATGTAATAACACTTCAGCCATGCCGTCACGTCGCGCGTCGCCTCATCGGCGCGGCGCTCGGTCATCGAGCATTGCGCACCCAGTTGCTGCCAGTCGCCCGGCTCGTATTTTTTGCCGTTGAGTACCGCCTTGATCGCGCGATGCACCAGCAGATCCGGATAACGGCGGATCGGCGAGGTGAAATGCGCGTACGACTCGTAAGCCAGACCGAAATGGCCGTTGTTTTTCGGCGTGTATACCGCCTGCTTCAGCGAACGCAGCATCACCGTCTGCAGCAGTTGCTCATCCGGGCGGCCTTTGACCTTGGTCAGCAGCTTGGCGTAATCCGAGGCGTGCGGCGTATCGCCGCCACTCAGTTGCAGGCCGAAACCCTTGAGGAAATCGCGCAGCGCTTCGAGTTTCTCCGGCGTCGGCCCTTCATGGACGCGATACAGCATCGGATGTTCATGGCCATGGAGAAAGGCCGAGGCGCAGACGTTCGCCGCCAGCATGCATTCCTCGATCACGCGATGCGCGTCGTTGCGCACCACCGCGACGATGTTTTCGATCTTGCCCTTGTCATCGAAAATCATCTGGGTTTCGGTGGTTTCGAAATCGATGGCGCCGCGTTTTTTGCGCGCTTTCGCCAGCTGGTGATACAGCCGGTACAGCGTCTCGAGGTGCGGCACCAGCGCCTTGCGTTTCTTCGCCGCAGCGCCCTTCGGGTCTTCGAGAATGTTCGCGACTTCGTTATAGGTGAAGCGCGCATGCGACAGCATCACCGCCGGGAAAAACTTGTATTTTTTGATGTTGCCGTGGGCGTCGATCTGCATGTCGCAGGCCATCGCCAGCCGCTCGACATCGGGATTGATCGAACACAGACCGTTCGAGATCGCCTCCGGCAGCATCGGAATCACCCGCCGCGGAAAATACACTGAATTGCCGCGCTCGCGCGCCTCCTTGTCCAGCGCATCACCGGCCTGCACATAATGGCTGACATCGGCGATGGCCACCACCAGCCGGAAGCCGCTGCCCTCGGGCTCGCAATACACCGCATCGTCAAAATCCCGCGCCGTTTCGCCATCGATGGTGACCAGCGGCATGTCGCGCAGATCGACCCGGCCGCGATGATCGGCAGTGCGCACCGTCTTCGGCAGCTTCGCCGCAACCGCCTCGGCTTCCGGTGAAAATATCCACGGCAGCGCGTGTTTACGGAGCGCGATTTCGATTTCCATGCCCGGGTCGGCGTAATTGCCGAGGATTTCGACCACCCGCGCCAGAGGCTGCGCGTGGCGTCCCGGCTGGCTGATGATTTCGACCGTCACCACCTGCCCGACCCTGGCCTTGCCCGCCTCACCCGCCGGCACCACGAATTCCTGGCTGATGCGTTTGTCTTCGGCGGCGACAAAAGTCACACCGTGTTCGACATGCAGGCGGCCGACAAAACGCGTCTGGCCGTGTTCCAGCACCTCGACGATCTTGCCCTCCGGCCGGCCGCGGCGGTCGAGGCCGCTGATGCGCGCCATCACACGGTCGCCGTGCAGCACTTTCTGCATTTCACCCGGCGCGAGGAACAGGTCCGGGCCGCCGTCTTCGCGCTGCATGAAACCGAAGCCGTCCTTGTGGCCCAGCACGCGGCCGCGAATAAGATCCAGCTTTTCCACCACGCACAGGTCGCCGCGGCGGTTGCGCATGATCTGGCCGTCGCGCTCCATCGCGCCGATGCGGCGGCTGAAGGCATCGTTTTCGCGCTTGCCGATGTCGAGTTGTTTGGCCAGATCTTTTTCGTCCATCGGCACACCGGCCTCGACCAGGACTTCCAGGATCAGTTCGCGGCTCGGCACCGGGTGTTCATAACGCTCTGCTTCACGCGCCATGAAAGGATCACGGGCACGTCGCGGGGCTTGCCCGGAGGGGTTATTTTTGGAACCAGCTTTTTTAGGTTTTTTCATTTGAATTAATGGCTTTCATGGGCTAGAATCCCGCCCTTGCCCAGATGGCGGAATTGGTAGACGCACCAGCTTCAGGTGCTGGCGGGTAATACCGTGGAGGTTCGAGTCCTCTTCTGGGCACCAACGTTGTTAGTGATGAACGCGGAATGATGAGTGATGAATACAAGCTCATTGTCTGCGACGCTTGGCAGTTATGGCACTGGCCGCCAACATGGCGGTCAGTTCCTCTGCCTCCGACACGAGAGGTGCGGTCCGCCTCTTGGTCAACATGCTTGAGTTGGTGAGCAACTCCAGCCAATAGCTGGTTTCTTCTATTTCCTGCAAGGCCCCTTCGATTTTGCTGACAAAGTCAGCAATGGATTTGGCGCGCTTCGCTTCCCTGTATTGCGCACCGACCGATGTTCCAGAGCGGAGAATTTGCCGCCCCAGCACTTCGGCCGGCATTGACCGGGGCAATTCTGCGCACAACTTTATTATTTCCAGAGCAAACCGCGTCGTGCGAACATCGAGACTGGGTTTCCGCTCATCACTCATCACTCCTCACTCAGCACTAGTAGTCAAACGGATTACGCCGCACGATGGTGTGTTCGCGATCCGCTCCGGTGGAAACAATATCGATCGGCACGCCGCACACCGCCTGCATGCGGTCGAGGTAGTTGCGCGCGGCCGGCGGCAGGTCGTCAAAACGCGTGATCCCCACCGTGCTGTCTTTCCAGCCCGGCATTTCTTCATACACCGGCTGGCACTCGGCCAGCAGTTCCGCGCCGAAGGGCAGGATGTCGCGCGCGACACCGTTCATCTTGTAGCCGATGCCGATCTGCACGCTTTCCATGCCGTCGAGTACATCGAGTTTGGTCACGCACAGTCCCGACACGCCGTTGATCTGGATCGAGCGCTTCAGCGCCGCTGCATCAAACCAGCCGCAACGCCGCGGCCGGCCGGTGGTGGCGCCGACTTCATTGCCGCGCGTGGCGATCTGCCGGCCGATGTCGTCATCGAGTTCGGTAGGAAACGGCCCCGAGCCGACCCTGGTCGTATAAGCTTTGGTGATGCCCAGCACATAGTGCAGGTTCTGCGGGCCGATGCCCGCGCCCGGCGCCGCCGCGCCGGCGACGCAGTTGCTGGAGGTGACAAACGGATAGGTGCCGTGATCGACGTCGAGCAGCGTGCCCTGCGCGCCTTCGAACAGCAGGTTCTTGCCGGCCTGCTGCGCTTCGTACAACAGGCGCGGCACGTCGGCGACCATCGGCTTGATGCGCTCGGCATAGGCCATGGTGTCATCCAGCGTTTTCTGGAAGGGCACGATGTCGGCGTGGAAATAATTCTTCAGCACGAAGTTGTGGAAATCCAGCACCTCGCCCAGCTTCGCGGCAAAACGTTCGCGGTGGAACAGGTCCTGCAGGCGGATTGCGCGGCGCGCCACCTTGTCTTCGTAGGCCGGGCCGATGCCGCGTCCGGTGGTGCCGATTTTGCCGGCGCCCTTGGCCGCTTCGCGGGCACGGTCGAGCGCCACGTGATAGGGCAGGATCAGGGGACAGGCTTCGCTGATTTTCAGCCGCCCCGCGACATCGACGCCGGCCGCCTTCAGCGTGTCCACTTCCTCCAGCAGCGCCTCCGGTGAAATCACCACGCCGTTGCCGATATAACAGGCCACCTTGTCGCGCAGGATGCCCGAGGGAATCAGGTGCAGCACCGTCTTTTTGCCGTTGATCACCAGCGTGTGTCCGGCATTGTGCCCGCCCTGGAAACGCACCACGCCTTCGGAGCGATCCGTCAGCAAATCAACGATCTTGCCCTTGCCTTCGTCACCCCACTGGGTGCCGATTACCACGACATTCCTGCTCATCACCTTATTGCCTTTTGTCTTTAATATTTACGTTTAAAATCAAATATTTAAATAAACTTATTAATCTGATTTATAATCTGGTTTCTTATTTTATTTTCTGTGTCGCCCAGCGCCCGTTGCGGCGAACCAGCGCACGCTCGCAACCGAGCTCGCCGCGAAACCGGCTGTGCCCGGGAAGGTCTTCGATGACCACCGTGCCCCGCGAACGCAAAGCGGCTATGGCGCGCTGCAGGGCATCGTCCTGCGGCCGGTACGGCGCCAGTACCCGCGACTCGCGCGCCACACCGGCGCCGGCCGCCAGCTCGCGCAGGTCCATGCTGAACCCGGTCGCCGGCCGGGCCCGGCCGAAGGCCTTGCCCACTTCGTCGTAACGCCCGCCCTGCGCCATCGCATTGGGCCGGGCATTGGCGTAGGCCGCAAACACCACACCGCTGTGATAGTGATAACCGCGCAATTCACCCAGATCGAAGCTGCGGATCGGCACCAGATCAGCCAGCTGCTTCGACAAGGCGGTCAGGTCACGCAGCGCCGCGCGGATCTCCGGCAGCGCCGGCAGTACCCGGCGTGCGCGCACCAGCACCTCAGGGCCGCCATAGAGTTCCGGCAGGGCCGCCAGCGCGGCACGGGTGCCGCGGTCCAGCTTGCGCGCCAATGTCGCGATCGCCGGCGCATCCTTGGCCTGCATCGCCTGGAACAGTTCGGCCTCCAGCCCGCGCGACACTTTCGCGCGGCGCAGCAAGGCGCGGAAAACGGCGACGTGGCCGATGTCCAGCGATACCTCGCGCACCCCCGCCAGCCGCAAGGCGCGCAGCATCAGGCGCTGCACCTCGACATCGCTTTCGATGCCGCGATGGCCGTAGATTTCGGCGCCGATCTGCAGCGGCTCACGCGTGCGGTTCATGCCGTCGGGCAAGGTGCGCAGCACACTCCCGGCGTAACACAGCCGCGTGATCCCGTCGCGGTTCAGCAGATGCGCGTCGATGCGGGCCACCTGCGGCGTGATGTCGGCGCGCACCCCCAGCATGCGCCCCGACAACTGGTCCACCAGCTTGAAGGTCTGCAGATCAAGGTCGTGTCCGGTGCCGGTCAGCAGCGAATCGACGTATTCGAGCAGCGGCGGCATCACAAGCTCATAACCATGCACCGCAAAATCATCGAGTATGCGACGACGCACCTGCTCGATGCGGCGGGCCTCGCCGGGCAGGATGTCTTCGATGTATTCGGGCAGCAGCCAGGTTCTCATGGGATCAGATCAGAAACCGCGTCAAGCAGGGCCTGTGGGCGCAAAAGCGCACATATTATAGAAGCTTGGGGAGTCACCCACGCACGAAATAAAGCAGGATCAAGCCCGCCAGCATCGAGCCCAGCCCGATGAAACGCAGTTGCCCGTCGCTCATTTCAATCAGCCGGCGGAAGGTCTCCCGCCAGGTGGCGGGGAGCAGAAACGGCAGCAAACCCTCAATCACCAGCATCAGGGCGACGGCCGTCAGCAGATAATCAGCCATGACCCCGGATCACCGGCGCGAATCACTGACGGGAAAGCGCCGGAATCACTTGCCGCCGGTCTTGCCGCCGGATTTCAGGTATTTGAAGAATTCCGAATTGGGCTCCAGCACCAGCACATCGCTCCTGTTCTTGAAACTGGCGCGGTAGGCCTCAAGGCTGCGGTAAAACGCATAGAACTCGGGGTTGATTTCATAGGCCTTCGCATAATTCGCCGAGGCCTTGGCATCACCCTCGCCCTTGATGCGCTGTGCTTCGCGATAGGCTTCGGCGAGGATGACTTCCTTCTGCTTGTCGGCATCGGCGCGGATTTTTTCCGACTCCGCGGCACCCGTCGAACGCAGTTCGTTGGCGACGCGCTTGCGCTCCGCCTCCATCCGGCCGTAGACCGAACCGCTGACTTCCTGCGGCAGATCGACGCGCTTCAGGCGCACGTCGAGCACCTCGACGCCGATCTTTGATGCGTCCTCGTTGGCCTTTTTGCGCATCAGATCCATGATCTTGTCGCGTTCACCGGAGACCACGTCGTGCACGGTGCGATTGCCGAACTCGGCGCGCAGGCCGTCATTGATGGTCTGCAGCAGCCGCCGCTGCGCATTCAACTCATCGCCGCCCACCGAGGTGTAGTAGTTGCGCACATCGGTGATACGCCATTTGACGAACAGGTCGACCAGCACGTTTTTCTTTTCCGAGGTCAGGAAACGCTCGGGCTCTGCGGTATCGATGGTCAGGATGCGCACATCGAAAAAGCGCACATTGTCGAGCAGCGGCACCTTGAAATAAAGACCGGGCTCCTTCTGGATGGCGACCACTTCACCGAGGCGGAACACGATCGAATTCTGGCGCTGGTCGACGACGAACATCGACATCGACAAGACCAGCAGCAGCGCGGCCGCGCCGATCAGGATCGGACCGAAATTGCGTTTCATCAGCGGGCCTCCCGATCACGGCTGCGGAAGGCTTCGCGACCGCGCGCCCCGCTGTCGGCGGCGGGCTCCGCGGGTTTGGTCTGCGGCACGGCTTCGGCGGGAACCGCACCCGCAGCCGACATCTGCATCAGCTTGTCGAGCGGCAGGTAGAGCATGTTGCCGCCGCTTTTCTGGTCGATCAGGATTTTGCTGGTATTGCTCATGATCTGCTGCATGGCATCGAGATAGAGGCGATCGCGCGTCACCTGCGGCGCCTTGGAGTATTCGGCGACAACCTGGCGGAAGCGGGAAGCATCACCCTGCGACTGCTCGATCACGCGGCTGCGATAACCTTCGGCCTCCTGCATCAGCCGCGCCGCCATGCCGCGCGCCCGCGGAATCACGTCGTTGGCATAGGCCTCGCCCTCGTTTTTCTGGCGCTCGCGGTCCTGGCTGGCCTTCACCGCGTCGTCAAACGCGGCCTGCACCTGCTCCGGCGGCTGGGCGTTCTGCATGGTGACCTTGCTGATGCTGATCCCCGTGCCGTAACGATCGAGGATTTCCTGCATCAGTTTCTGTGCACGCGCAGCCACATCGGCGCGACCCTCGAAAATGACAAAGTCCATGCTGCTGCGGCCGACGATTTCGCGAATCGCGGTTTCGGCGGCCTGCAGCACCGAATCTTCGGTGCCGCGATTGTTGAACAGGAAATCACTGGGGCTTTTCAGGACGTACTGCACCGCGAACTGCACGTCGACGATGTTTTCATCGTCGGTCAGCATCAGCGATTCCTTCAGCACCTTGCTCTTGACGTTGTTGCGGTAACCGACCTCGACCGTACGCACCTGCTCGACGTTGACCACTTCGGCCGATTCCACCGGATACGGCATGTGCCAGCGCGGACCGGGCATCGTCGCCTCGACGAACTTGCCGAAGCGCAGCACCACGCCGCGCTGACCCTCGTTGACAATGTAGAAGCCGCTGGCAATCCACACCACGACAATCAGGGCCGCGAGCAGGCCCGCGCCGCCGCCCATGGCCCCCGCGCTGGGGCCGCCACTTGGGGATTCTCCATTGCCGCTGCCGCCGCCCTTGCCGCCGAGCAGCTTGTTCAGCTTGCGGTTGAGGTTGCGCCAGATCTCGTCGAGGTCGGGCGGTCCCTGGTTGCCGCCGCCGGGACGTCGCCCCCACTGGGGGTCATTCAATGACAGCAGCGGCGCCAGTATTCTGGCAAGGCCGCCGCGCAAACGGTCACGTAGGGTCTTGGAGGTTTCGATCATTGATTTGGTCAGGAAAAATCAGGCGGCATCATGCGACAACAGGTTGGATTGGACTGACGGCTTGCAACGCGTACTCGGCGATGGCTTTACGCAGCAGATCGACACCGTCGCCCGTCAGCGCACTCAACCAAAGGCGGGAAATTCTAGCACACTCATCACGCTCGACCCGGGGCGGAAGTCCGCTGCGGTCAATCTTGTTGTAGACCATGATCTGCGGCACTTTGTCGGCGCCGATTTCGGTGAGCACGGTGTTTACCGCAACGATCTGCGCGTCGCGATCAGCGCTGCTCGCATCCACCACATGCAGCAGCAGATCGGCCTGTATGGTTTCCTCAAGGGTCGCCTGGAAGGCCTCGACCAGGGTATGCGGCAGATGGCGGATGAAACCGACGGTATCGGAAATCACCACTTCCGCGCCCGGAACCCCGCCAAGGCGGCGGGTGGTCGTGTCCAGTGTTGCAAACAGCTGGTCCGCGGCATAGGCATCGGCCTTGGTGATGCGGTTGAAGAGTGTCGATTTGCCGGTATTGGTGTAGCCCACCAGCGAGACCGAGAAGACATGGGCGCGCGCCCGTGAACGGCGCTGGGTCGCGTGCTGGGCACGCACCTTGGCAAGCTTTTCCTTCAGCACCTTGACCCGTTTGCCGAGCAGGCGACGATCGGTTTCCAGCTGCGTTTCACCGGGTCCGCGCATGCCGATGCCGCCGCGCTGGCGTTCCAAGTGGGTCCAGCCGCGAACCAGCCGCGTCGACAGGTGTTCCAGTTGCGCCAGTTCGACCTGCAGCTTGCCTTCATGGCTGCGCGCGCGCTGGGCAAAAATGTCGAGGATCAGGCTGGTGCGGTCGATGACCCGGCAGGACAGCTGGCGTTCAAGGTTGCGCTCCTGAATAGGGCTCAGCGCGTGATTGAAAATGACCACCGAGGCGCCGGTTTCCTGCTGCATGCGGCCGATTTCCTCGACTTTGCCCTTGCC
This sequence comes from Burkholderiales bacterium, assembly GCA_019749945.1. Lineage (GTDB taxonomy): Bacteria > Pseudomonadota > Gammaproteobacteria > Burkholderiales > SG8-41. The sequence goes on along the minus strand of JAIEPF010000004.1, from coordinate 28,735 downwards.
GGCATACAGCGCCGGGTCCGGACGGTCGCGGCGTCCCTTCACCACGGCACGTACATCGACCCCGCCGCTGCGCGCCAGCAGCTGCAGTTCTTCAAGGCTTTCCGCGTAATCGGGTTCCCCGAGGTCGAGTGCGACCAGCACTGCCTCGGTGCCGCTGCCCGGACGTTCAAACATCAAGAAAATAATTCAATAAAATCAATTATTTATCTTGTGAGTCGTCCGGCTGCAGGCTGACCGCGCGGGCCGGCACCACGGTCGAAATCGCGTGCTTGTAGACCATCTGGGTGACCGTGTTTTTCAACAGCACCACGTACTGGTCGAAGGAATCCACCTGTCCCTGCAATTTGATGCCGTTGACGAGATAAATCGAAACGGGGATATGTTCCTTGCGCAAAGCGTTCAGGAACGGGTCTTGTAGCAGCTGCCCTTTATTACTCATGGCACCCTCTGGGTTGTCGTTATTGGAAAGATCACTCTAGCCTAATTTCTCAAGTCTGGCCATAGAGTTAGCTGCGTTTTGCATCGTCCCTGGCAAACGGGTTACGCCCGGCCTTGAACTCCACTTTGAGCGGCGTACCTGTCAGTTTGAACGCATCGCGGAAAAATCGTTCCAGATAGCGGCGGTAGGTATCCGGCACCCGGTCGAGCGCCGAGCCGTGGATGATGATGCGCGGCGGGTTGTGCCCGCCCTGGTGGGCATAACGCAGCTTTGGCCGCACCAGGCCATGGTGCGGGGGCTGCTGTTGCTGGACAGCCAGCATCAGCATGCGGGTCAGCCGCGGCGTCGACAGCTTTGCCATGGCAGCGGCATACGCCTCGTCCACCGAACGCAGCACCGCGGCGACGCCCTGCCCCTGCAGCGCGGAAATGAAATGGAACTTCGCGAAATTGAGGAAATTCAGCTTGCGTGCGCCGTCGCGTTTCACCTGCTCGCGCACGCCTTCGTCCAGCCCCTCCCATTTGTTGACCGCCACCACCAGCGCGCGTCCGGCCTCTAGAATGAACCCCGCAATATGCGCGTCCTGCTCGGCGATTTCCTGGCTCGCATCGAGCACCAGGATGACGATATTGGCATCGGCGATCGACTGCAGGGTCTTGATCACCGAAAATTTTTCCGCGACCTCGTCGACCTGGCCGCGTTTGCGCATGCCCGCGGTGTCAATCAGCGTATATCGCTTGCCGGCGCGCTCGAAATCGATATAGATGGAGTCGCGCGTGGTGCCGGGCTGATCGAAGACCACCACCCGCTCCTCACCAAGCAGGGCATTGACCAGCGTCGACTTGCCGACATTCGGCCGCCCGACGATGGCGATTTTCGGCTGCTGCGCCGCACTCTCCGTCGCCGGCTCGGGCTGCGGAAAATCCGCCAGCACGATATCCATCAAGTCGCTGACGTGTTCACCATGTTCGGCCGAAATCGCCAGCGGATCGCCCAGGCCCAGGGCATGAAAATCCGCGGTGGCCGACGCATGGTTCATGCCCTCGGACTTGTTGACGACCAGCCAGATCCTGCGCCCGCTGCGCCGCAGTTCGGCGCCGATTTCACGATCCTGCCCGGTCAGGCCGAGGCGCGCGTCGACAATGAACAGCACCGCATCGGCCTCGTCCACTGCCTGCCGGGTCTGGCGCGCCATCTGGTGATAGATGCCATCCTTGGCCACCGGCTCAAAGCCGCCGGTATCAACGACCAGATAAGGTTTGTCGCCGACACGTCCCTCGCCGTAATGGCGATCACGCGTGATACCCGGCACATTGACCACGATCGCATCGCGGCTGCGGGTCAGGCGGTTGAACAGGGTGGATTTGCCGACGTTGGGTCTGCCGACAATGACGACTGTGGGTTTCATGATGAGAGCCTGCCGAAAACCGCAGCCGTTTGGCCACGATATCCGGCAGCAATGGTCCTTGTTGAACGCTTATTGAATGCCGATCGCGTAGACGCCGCCGTTGCGCGTCTGCACCAGGAAAGTGCTCAGGTCGAGCGCCACCGGCGGCACCTGGATTGCACTGCCGTCGGTGGCGATGCGCGCGACAAATGCGCCGTCTTCGCGCGACAGTACATGCACATAGCCCTGGAAATCGCCGACGATGACATAACGACCCATGGCCAGCGGCGCGCTGACCCAGCGCCCGTTCAGCTTGTCCTGTTTCCACACGCTGGCACCGCGGCTGCGGTCCAGCGCCTGCACCGCGCTGCGGTCATCGGTGATGTAGACATTGCGCGCATCCAGTCCCATGCCGGCAATGCTCGATGCATCACGCGCCCATAACGTTTCGCCGCGAATCAGGTCAAAACAGGCGACACGCCCCTGGAAGGCCACCGCGCAGATCTGGGTGCCGTCCACCACCGGATAACTGGTGACGTCGGTGACCCGCTCCAGCTCGGTCGCCCCCTTGGGCAGGGCCACCACCGCTTCCCAGCCAACATTGCCGGTCTCCAGGGAAATCGCCACCAGGCGCCCTCCCGGGAAACCCGCAAACACCGCGCCGCGATGCACCACGATGCCGGCATAACTGCGCAAAGCCAGCGACGGCAAGGCACGCTGGTAGACCCAGCGCTGTTTGCCGTCGGCCGCATTCAAGCCGTAAATACGGCCATCCCCCGTGCGCACCACCACCACACCTTCAGCGCCGACCGGCGGCGACAACACCTCGCCCGTCAGTTGTGTTTTCCATGCCGGCTTGCCGGAAGGCTCGAAGGCCAGCACTTCACCCTTTGCCGTTCCCGCCAGAATCAGCCCGGCCCCGGCACCCACTCCGCCGGACAAGGGCTGCGCGGCATCAAAACGCGCCTGGCTGGCGCCGGAATTGGCGACAAAACCGGCAATCTGGCCGGATGCACCCGCCGCATACACGGTATTGCCGACCACAGCGGGATAAAAAGCACCGCGACCTGCCGCGCCAACACTGGCCTGCCACACCATGCGCAGCGTCGCCTGCTCCTTGAACTGCACCAGTTCCGCCGGTTTTTGCCTGGGTGCCGCGCCAAACCAGCCTTTGTAGGTATTGGATACCGTCTGGCAGCCGGCAAGCAGCATCGCTGCCGTCATCGGCACGAACAGGCGCCAGGTCAGCGTGCCGGTCACTTGGCTTCACCCACGGCATCCAGTTTCAGCTGGATGATCTGGCGCAGCGGGCTGGCGGCATCACTCTTATCCAGCGCCACCTGGTAGGCCGCGCGCGCCTCCGACCGTTTGCCCTGCGCCAGCAGCACATCCCCTTTGACGTCGGCATACAGGCCGGTAAAGCTGTCGCCGTGTTTGGCTTCCAGCAGTTTCAGTGCCTCATCCGGTTTTTTTTCATCGATCAGGATGCGCGCCAGGCGCAAGCGGGCCACATCGCGCAATTCCTCTTCTTTCGCGTTTTCAATGGCCCATTGCAGGCGCGTTCTGGCAGCCGCGAGGTCGCCGGTGTCGAAATCGCTTTTGGCCGCAGCCAGGTTGGCCGGCGCAGCGTACGCGGTGGAACCGTAATGCTCGACGATCTGCGTGGCGATATCGCGCACTTTCTTGTGATCGCTGGCACGTTCTGCGCCCTGTAATTGCGCGAACAGGGCCACGGCCGAAGCGGCCTGCGAGTTACGGTAGTAGTGCCAGCCGCGGATGCCGGCCACGACCAGCAGCCCGCCGATCACGGTGACCATGACCAGCTTGCCATATTGCCCCCACCAGCTCTTGATCGTTGCCAGCTGTTCCTGCTCTTCCAAATCGTAAGCCATTGATTTACCTTGATTTTATGATTTCACATGCTTCCGGCAGAGTCACCTGCCGTTGTTCCTGCTGCCCCGCGTTGCTGCGCAGCGCTTTCACCGCCAGCACCTTGGCCCGCGCTTCGTCATCGCCGAGTATCACGGCATAACGCGCGCCGCTGGCATCGGCTTTTTTCATCTGCGATTTGAAGCTGCCGCCGCCGCAATGCAGTACCACGGCGAGGCCGGCATCGCGCAGCCGCTCGGCAACCTGCTCCCCCCAGGGTACTGCCGCGTCGCCCTGACGCACGATATACGCATCGGGCAGCGCTTGCGCCACCGCAATCCCGGTTTCGGCCATCAGCGCCAGCAAACGTTCCACGCCCATCGCAAAACCGCAGGCCGGCGCCGCTTTGCCGCCAATCTGTTCGATCAGGCTGTCATATCGGCCGCCGGCGCAGACCGTGCCCTGCGCGCCGAGGCGGTCGGTGACCCACTCGAAAACCGTGCCATTGTAATAGTCCAGCCCCCGCACCAGACGCGGATTGATGACGAAATCAACCCCGGCGGCACGCAGCGAGGCCTGCAGCCCGGCAAATGCCGCCGCCGATTCCGCATCAAGATCATCAGCCAGCTTTGGCGCCGCCGCGATCAGCGCCTGCATCTGCGGATTCTTGCTGTCGAGCACCCGCAGCGGGTTGCTGTGCATGCGGCGCTGCGCATCGGCGTCAAGATCCCCGGCATGCTGTTCCAGATAAGCCACCAGTTTGCCGCGATAGCGCCCCCTGGCCTCGGCCGAACCCAGCGAGTTCAGTTCCAGCCTGATGTCCTTGAGACCGAGTTCGCGCCACAGGCGCGCGCACATCACGATATGTTCGGCATCGATATCCGGTCCGGCAAAACCCAGGGCTTCCACGCCAACCTGGTGAAACTGCCGGTAGCGGCCTTTCTGCGGCCGTTCATGGCGGAACATCGGGCCCCAGTACCACAGCCGCTGCGGCCCCGGATAGAGCAGATTATGTTCGATCACGGCGCGCACGCAGGAGGCCGTGCCTTCGGGACGCAGCGTCAGCTGTTCGCCGTTCAGTTCGTCCCTGAAGGTGTACATCTCCTTCTCGACGATGTCGGTGACTTCGCCGATGGAGCGCACAAAAAGCTCGGTGCGCTCGAGGATCGGCATGCGGATCGGCTGATAACCATAGGCGTGCGTCCAGCGCCGCACGGTATCCTCAAAAAATGCCCAGCGATGCGCATCCGCCGGAAGCACATCGTTCATGCCGCGCACGCCCTGCACTGTTTTACTCATCGGCGCCTAACGGGCAATCGCGACCGATTTTGCCGCGGCGGATTCCGGGGAATAACGGTCACGCACGTATTGATCGACGATGCGCTGGAATTCCTCGGCGATATGGTCACCTTTCAGCGTGACGGTTTTGACGCCGTCGACAAACACCGGCGCCACCGGATTTTCGCCCGAGCCGGGCAGGCTGATGCCGATGTTGGCCTGTTTGCTCTCACCGGGACCGTTGACCACGCAGCCCATCACCGCGACATGCATGTCTTCGACGCCGGGGTAACGCCCGCGCCATTGCGGCATCTGCTCGCGCAGATAACTCTGGATGCGATTGGCCAATTCCTGAAACACGGTGCTGGTGGTGCGACCACAGCCCGGACAGGCGATCACCAGCGGCGCGAATGAACGCAGGCCCATGGTCTGCAGCATTTCCTGCGCGACGATCACTTCGCGCGTGCGATCGCCGTTGGGTTCCGGCGTCAGCGAGACGCGGATGGTGTCGCCGATGCCCTCCTGCAGCAACACCGCCATCGCCGCAGTCGACGCGACGATGCCCTTGGATCCCATGCCGGCTTCGGTCAGACCGAGATGCAGCGGGTAATCGCAGCGCGTCGCGAGGTCGCGGTAGACGGCGATCAGGTCCTGCACGCCGCTGACCTTGCACGAGAGCAGGATGCGGTCATGCGGGAGTCCCAGCGCCTCAGCCTGCTGCGCGCTGTCCAGCGCCGAGGTCACCAGCGCCTCGCGCATGACCACCGCCGCCTCGCGCGGCTGCGCCAGCCGGGCGTTTTCGTCCATCAGCCGCGCCAGCAGTTCCTGGTCAAGGCTGCCCCAGTTGACGCCGATGCGCACCGGCTTGTTCAGCCGGCAGGCGAATTCGATCATGGTCGCGAATTGTTCATCGCGCTTAGAGCCCTTGCCGACATTGCCGGGATTGATGCGCAGCTTGGCCAGCGCTTCGGCGCAGGCCGGATGCTGGGTCAGCAGGCGGTGGCCGTTGAAATGAAAATCGCCGACCAGCGGCACATTGACGCCGCGGCGGTCGAGTTCGTCCCGGATCACCGGAACCGCAGCCGCGGCTTCGGCATTGTTCACCGTGATCCGCACCAGTTCCGAGCCGGCCCGCGCCAGCGCAGCAACCTGCGCCACGGTTCCGGCAACGTCTGCCGTATCGGTGTTGGTCATCGACTGCACCACGATCGGCGCACCGCCGCCGACGACCACATTGCCGACGGTCACGCCAACGCTGTTGCGCCGCCGTGCCGGGCCGTAGGATGGTAGACACTGTGTCATTGCCGGCTCGATCATCGTCCAGTCAGTCACTCAAGCGTAAAACGCGCCACTTCGACCCGGGTATGCGGTGCGAGGTCAAAAGGCTGTCCGTTGTAGGTCAGCCGCACACCCCGTGCATTGCCGATCACCAGACTTAACGGCCGCCGGCCCTGCACATGCTGTTCGGTGCCCACGGGATTCAGTTGCGAAAACAGGATGCGCTCATTGCGGTCCCGCACTTCAACCCACGAATCGGTGTCAAATACAAAATGCAGATCCGCCATGCCAGCCTGGGGTTTTGCCGGCGCGGGCTCGGTCACGGGGGCCTGCGCCTTCGGTGCTGCAGGTTCGGCAACCGCAACCACTTCAGCCTGCGGCGCTGCGGGCGGCGCCTCCCTTGCCGGCAATGCAGGCTGCACCACAACCGGCGCAGCGACGGGCTGTGACGTCACCGCAGACGCCACCACGGCAGTCGGTGCGGAGAAAAAAAACTCGAACAACACGACGGCACCGATCACCAGGCTCAGCGCCAAAGCATAAGGCACCCAGTTGCTGCGGCCCGGCTCGGGGAACGGTATGTTGCGGGACAGCGGGATTGCCGCGCTGGCCGGTGACGGCAGATGCGGCAGTTCGACCTGTGACACCAGCGTCTCGGCATCCAGTTCCAGCAAACGCGCATAATTGCGCACAAAACCGCGAACGAACACCGGACCGGGAAGCCGGTCATAGGCGTCGTCTTCCAGCGCCTCGACCTGCATCGCCGACAGTTTCAGCTGCTGCGCGACCTCGATCACCGTGAGCTTGCGTGCCGCCCTGGCCTCGGCCAGCTTGCGACCGGGGCGCAGAATGGCAGCGCCGGTACCGGCTGCGGCGTCTGCTTCGTTCATCAGTAACGTCCGGCCTGAAGCGCAGCCGCCTCTTTCGAGTCCGGGAAATTCTTGCGCAGCTGCTGCGCATAACTGGCTTCCGCCAGTGTGTTGCCCAGCTTGCGCTCCACGCGCAGGCCCAGCCACAGCACATCCGCAGTTCCGGGAGCCACCTGCGCCAGGCGGCGCAGATAACCCTGCGCAGCGGCAAAATTATTGGCCATGAAAGACAGCTCGGCGAGCTGGTACAGGGCTTGCGGCTGGTTGGGACGCAAGGTCACCGCCCGCTGGAAAAACTCCATTGCCGCGGCATCGTCGCCCTTCCGGCGCGCACAGACACCGGCATTGACCAGCGATCGCTCCGGGGTCTGATACAGCGGATTCTGCACGGCGACCAGCAGGTATTTGATCCCTTCTGCTTCGCGCTTGCGCTGGCACAGATAATTGCCGTAATTGTTGTTGATGTCCGCATCGCCAGGACTCAGGCGCAATGCCCGGTTGAAATTTTCCTCGGCGCGGCGGTCATCCTTGAGCGCCGCGTAAATCAGCGCCGCCACATTGTAAATCGGCGGATAGCTGGCGTCCGCCTGCTGGGCAACAGTCACTTCCTCGAGCGCGACACCCATGTTGCCAAGATCAAAATATCCTGCGGCCAGTTCGGTGTGAATCCGCGCGCGGGCGCGGGCATCACTTTCGTTGCCGCTGGTGTCGGATGTCGGCTGAATGCCGGAATCCGCAATGCTGCCGCCGGTTCCTGCGCATCCGTAAATACCGGCCAATACCGCCAGCATTGCCGCCATCAGGGATACGCGCATTGTGATCGAGAGTCGGTTCATACCCGTTTTTCCTCCATCCGGCGCAGTACGCGCCTTGTCCTGTCCTGCACCCTGCCGGCGAGCTGGCCGCAGGCGGCATCAATGCTGTCGCCGCGCGTCTTGCGTACCGTGGCCGTCAGGCCGGCCTGCAGCAGGACGTCGCGAAAAGCGGCAACAGCCGGCGTGCCGGAGCGTTCGTAGCCCGAATCCGGAAAGGGGTTGAACGGTATCAGATTGATCTTGCATGGCACCGGTTTCACCGTTTTGACCAGTTCCCGCGCCAGCGCCACGCTGTCGTTGACCCCGGCGAGCATCACGTATTCAAAGGTCACAAAATCGCGCGGCGCCTTTTCAATGTAACGCAGGCAGGCCGCCAGCAGCTCGCGGATCGGATATTTGCGGTTGATCGGCACCAACTGGTCGCGCAGGGCATCGTTGGGAGCGTGCAGCGACACCGCCAGCGCCACCGGACAGGCTTCGCGCAGGCGGTCCATCGCCGGCACCAAGCCGGAAGTCGACAGGGTCAGCCGGCGCCGCGAAATGCCGTAGGCGTGGTCGTCCAGCATCAATTGCATCGCCGTCACCACGTTGTCGAAGTTGGCCAGCGGTTCGCCCATGCCCATCATCACCACATTGGTGATCGGGCGTTCCACACCCAGCGCCACGGACAGGCTGCGGCTGGCATGCCAGAGCTGGCCGATGATTTCGGCGGCACTCAGGTTGCGGTTGAAACCCTGACGGCCGGTCGAGCAGAAGGAACACTCCAGGGCACAACCCGCCTGCGAAGAAATGCACAGCGTGCCGCGGTAACGCCGAGCCTGCACGCCATCTTCCGGCGGCTCGCTGTCGATGTCGCCTTCCGGGATATAGACCGCCTCGATGGCGTTGCCGGTACCGACGTTGAACAGCCACTTGCGGGTGCCGTCAGGCGCCGTGGTATCGCGCAGCACCTCGGGCCCGGCAATGGCGGCCATCGCGCCGATCCGCTCGCGAAAACTTTTCGACACATCGGTCATCAGGCCGAAATCACCGACCCCGGCCTGGTGCATCCAGCGCATCATCTGGCGCGCGCGGAAAGGTTTCTCCCCCATGTCCGCGCACAGCGTCTCGAACTGGTTGCGGTTCAAGCCCAGCAGATTGAGCGACATGAGGTTGCCCCGGGTTGCGACGCAGCTCAGCGCGAGTGGACGTCGAGCGCGGGAAAGAAGTAGGCCACTTCCACCGCGGCGTTCTGCGCCGAGTCCGAACCGTGCACGGCATTGGCGTCGATGCTGTCGGCAAAGTCGGCGCGGATGGTCCCCTTGGCGGCCTTTTTGGGATCGGTGGCGCCCATCAGGTCGCGGTTTTTCTGGATCGCGTTCTCGCCTTCCAGCACCTGGATCATGACCGGGCCTGAAATCATGAACGCCACCAGTTCACCGAAAAAAGGGCGGTCCTTGTGCACCGCATAAAATCCCTCGGCCTGCTGACGCGACAGATGCGTCATCCGCGCCGCGACGATGCGCAGGCCGGCCTGTTCGAAGCGGGCGTAAATCTGGCCGATGACGTTTTTTGCAACAGCGTCGGGTTTGATGATCGAAAGCGTGCGTTCGACAGCCATGAAAATCCCCTAAATTCCATAGTTAAGAATAACAGGGAAGAATAGCACGATAACGTATTGAATAAAAGACGTTTACCGGCAAATTCGCCGGTAACGCCGCGCCGGATTACCCGCGCCGGCACATGGTGCCGCCTCAGGCCGCCGCTTGACGCAGCCGCAGGCGTTGCCAGAAATAAATCGGCATGCCCAGCGCAAGACCAATGACGTCGGTAACAGATCCCGGATGCAGCATGCACAACGCGGCCACGAACATCACTACGCGCAGCGGCATCGGCAACCTGCCGCCAAACCAGCCCTCGGTGGATCCCGCCAGAAACCATACGCCTATGGATGCGGTAACAAATGCCTGGATGATCGGCCATGGATCCCCCTGCATCAACAGCACCGGCGAATAAAAAAACATGAAGGGCACCAGAAATGTTGCCAGTCCCATCTTGAGCGCGATCCAGGACGTTTTCCACGGATCCGCCTGCGCCATGCCCGCCGCGGCAAAGGAGGCCAGCGCCACCGGCGGGGTAATCGCCGAGACCACCGCAAAATAGAACACAAACATGTGCGCAACGAGCACCGGCACCCCGATCTTGGCCAGGCCCGGCGCTATGACGGCGGCAGCGATCGCATAAGCGGCGGTGGTCGGCATGCCCATGCCCAGCACCAGGGCCACCAGGGCCGCAAACAGCATGGCGACGATCTGGCTGGCGCCGGCAATGCCAAGAATCAGTTCGGAAAAACGGCCGCCGATGCCGGTCAGGGCAATCACGCCGACAATGATCCCGGCGCAGGCACAGACCGCAACCAGCTGCACGGTATCCCGCGCGGCAAGACTCAGGGCTTCAAGCGTGCGTTTCCAGCCGAACAGTGCCGCAGGAGGCCCCACGAGAACAATGACCACCATCCACACCACCACGTCACCGAACTGCTTGACGAAGGGCACCCCGTACTGGAACGCCACAACCAGCAGGATTCCAGCCGCGGCAAGAGCGGCGAAACGCAGGAGCAAAGCGGACAGCACGGCGGTGGCCGTCCGCACATCCTCGACCCCGTCGGCGCTCCTGATGTCGTCAAAAAGGCGCGACAGCCATCCCGCAATCAGCGCCGCCATGATGCCCAGCCCGCCGGCGCGGAACGGGGAATAACCTTCAAGCAGTGCCCAGATAAAAACGATCAGCGGCGAAAACAGGTAAAGCCGCGTCAGCATCAGTTTCAGCGGCGGCAATTCGCTGCGCGAGATGCCTTTCAGGCCGAGCCGGATGGCGTGCAGGTCGACGTGTATCCAGCACGCGATGTAGAACAGCAAGGCGGGAATGACCGCAGCCAGTGCGATCTGCCCATACGGTATTCCCGTAATTTCAGCCATCAGGAAGGCGCCGGCGCCGAGCACCGGCGGCGTGATCTGTCCGCCCGTCGAGGAGGTGGCTTCAATGGCCGCCGCGGTTGAGCGGTCGTAGCCGACTTTGCGCATCATCGGGATGGTCACCATGCCGGACGCCACCACGTTGGCCACTGCAGAACCTGAAATCGACCCGAACATGATGCCCGATGCCACCGCCGCCTTTGCCGGACCGCCGCGCGACCAGCCGAACATCGCATTGCACAGGTCGTTGATGTAGTCGCCGACCCGCGACACATGCAGGAAAGCGGCAAAGGTGACGAAAAGAATGATGTAGGAAGACGAGACCTGGGTGGTCACGCCGAAGATGCCGTATTCACTGTAGATGTAGGTGAAAAAACGGTCTATCGCAAAACCCTTGTGCTCCAGCACGCCGGGCATCCACGGCCCGACAAAGGAGTAAATGATGAATATCCCGGCGACGATCGGCAGCGCCAGCCCCGAAGTGCGCCGGGTGAATTCCAGCACCAGCAGCGTGCCGACGAATCCGGAGATCACGTCACCGGTGGTGAACTGCGCGCCGGCGCGAAACAGCAGGCCGTCCAGCTCAACCACGACGTAAATCGCACAGGCGATTGCCGCCAGCACCAGCAGCCAGTCGTACCAGGGCACGCCAACCCTGCCCGCGCTGCGGAACGGCGCGTATATGATCAGCCCGAGGGCCGCCCCCCAGCCGACATGTATTGCGCGGAACAGCAAGGGCTCCAGCGAATAGACATTGAGCACATACAGATGAAAAACCGTGAAGCCCACGCACAGTACCGCCAGCAGCAAGGTCTCCCAGCGCCGCAACTGGCGCCGGTTGCCGCTGAACTCCTCGTCCGGCACCGCCGGCCTGATTATTTCTTCCGCAGCTGGCGCGTTGCTCATGCCCTGTCCCCTCCGGATAAAAAAAACCGCACTGAGCTTGCGCGCAGTGCGGCCTTCTGCAAAATGTCAATCAGCCCTTGTACTCCGGCGGGATCAGGTGCTTCGGCACGGTAATGCCTTTTTCCTTGAAGTAACGGATCGCGCCGGGATGGAACGGCAGGAAGCCGTTACGGTTCCAGTTGGCGAGCAGCGTTTCCTTGGAAGCGGCATGGCCCTTGACCATCTGCGGATTGTTTTCCAGCACCGTCTTCACCACCGCGTAGACCAGATCCTCGGCCACATCCTTGTTGGCGATCGCGAAATTGTAAAGTCCGACCGTCTTGTGATCTTCGGTGAGAGACTTGTAAGTGCCTTTCGGAATCACCGAATCGGACAGCTCGGGCAGCGCCGCCTTCAGCTTCTTGATTTCATCGGCGCTGAACGTGAAAAAGCGCACCTTGTTGGTGGTTTCCAGTTCGGAATAAACGGGAATCGGCACCCCGGCGCAGAACGGGAAGGCATCGATCAGGCCGTCCTGCAGGCCCGTGCCCATGTCCGATGCCTGGCCATTCTGGATCGTCGTGTTGATGCCCAGCGCCTTGAACATCAGCGGGAAATAGGTGCCGCAGGTGCCGGCGCGCGGGCCGATGCCTGATTTCTTGCCGTTCAGGTCGCTGACTGACTTGATCGGGTTTTTCTCGAGCGTCACGAAATGAAACGGCGTGTCGTACATCGGGAACATCGCGCGGATGTTGCGGTACTGTTTGCCCTGCGTCCAGGCCTCCTTGCCTTCCCAGGCCTGCAGCGCGATGCCCATCGTGGTCATGCCGAAATCGATCTGCTTGGAATCGGTCAGGATGATGTTCTGGTTCGGTCCCTGAGTCTGCTGGGTGCTGATGTTGGTGCCGATCTTTTCATTGACCAGGCTGGCCCACACCTGGCCGTAGACAAAATACAGGCCGCCGACCGAGGCGGTGCCCAGCGTCAGGTTCTTCGGCCAGTTCGGATTCGGTTTGGCCTGCGCGTATGCGCCGGTCGCCAGCGTCAGGCCGGTCAGGACTGCCGCGGCAAACTTCAATGCCTGTTTGATGCTCATCGTTTTCTCCTCGCTGCGGGGCGTTGACGGATTCAGGATGCGCACCTGCGGATTGCGGTGCTTATTCTCATCCTGTGAACTAACGGGGCCAGATTAACAAAGCACCCCCGGTTTGGCAAACCAGCGGCAACGGGAGAAAAGCCGTCATTAATCCTGCGTCCACACCGGCAGCAGTCCGGCCTCGCCGGCCCGCGCCTGAAACAGCGCATCGACCCCCAGACCGGCCACCGCAGCAAGGTCTTCGCCGAGATAGAGGAAAGGCAGGCTCTGCCGCAGCCAAGGCGGCAACGCGGCTTCCTGGAGCAGGTTGCGCACGGTGCGGCGCGGGCGGCGGGCATCCAGGCGCAAGGTTTCACCGCCCCGGCGCACGCCAACGGTCAGCGGGGCAGCGCGCAAAGCCCGCGCCGCAATCCCCTCGCCCTGGCGCCGCACCAGCCGCAATGAACCGCCGAGTTGCGGCAGCCGCAGCGTGCCGCGGCCATTCCAGGCCACTGCGAAGGCCTTTGCCGGGCGCGGCAGGGGTTGAACGATGTACAACGCACCCTGAAAACGCCGCAGCTCGATGCCGCCCAGATCCACACACACCCGCGCATCATCGCGCGCAGTCATCGCCTGCCGCAGCAATTCATCGAGGCGCTCCGCTTCGGGCATCGCGACACCGTTGCAGCGCAGGAAATAACGCAAAGCGTTGCGGGCGCGTGGTGGCGCCAGCCCTTTCAGCAGCGCCAGCGGCAGTATTCCGGCATGATTACCCGGATCAAGATCAAGCGCAGCGAGCGCATCCAGCAATTCCGAACACTCCGCCTGATGACGCGCCGCACGCGCCAGCGTGCCGCGCACTCCGGGCAGTTTTGACTCCAGCAGCGGCAGCACGTCGTGGCGCAGGAAATTGCGCAAATAGGCGCGGTCCTGATTGCTCTCGTCCTCGACCCATTGCAGGTGATGGCGTGCGGCATAGGCCTCGATTGCGGCGCGCGGGGTTTCCAGCAGCGGGCGCAACACTGCGGGGGCGCCGCGGGTGCCCGGCCGCAATACCGGCATCGCGGACAGGCCGCGCGGCCCGGCGCCGCGCAGCATCTGCAGCAGCACGGTCTCCGCCTGATCATCGCGGTTATGCGCCAGCAACAGCACATCGGCCTCACTCGCAGCGAACACGGCATAACGGGTTGCACGAGCCGCCGCCTCGGTACTGTTGCCGCGCGGCACATCCACCTTGGCCACGCGCAGCCGTACACCGAGTTCGCGGCACCAGCGGCGACAGAACGCAGCCCAGCGCCCCGCCTGGGGACTGATCTGGTGATTGACATGAATCGCGGAAATGCGCGCCGGGGCAATGCGCAGCCGCCGCAGCAGCACATGCATCAGCACAACGGAATCGATGCCGCCGCTCAGGCCGACCACCAGCGTTGCGCCGCGGGGAATGTCGCGGCGCAAAACAGCGCCGACGTTTTCCGCAAGAGAGTCCATCAACGGAAGCATTTACGAAAAAACAGTCGAACAGCGCCGGTACTCATGGCGCGCCGGCCATGTCAGCGGCTTTCCGTTTCCTTGAACTGGCCATAACCCATCAGCCGCTCAAAACGCGCCTCGGCCAGTTTGTCGAGCGGCAGGTCGCGCAGCTGTTTCCAGCTGTCCTGCAGCGCTTTTTTCAGCGACTGCATCATTGCGTCGTAGTCGCGATGTGCGCCGCCCAGGGGTTCCGGAATGATCTTGTCGATCAGACCCAGCGTTTTCAGCCGGGTCGCGGTGATGCCCAGTGTTTCCGCGGCATCCGGCGCGCGCTCCGCACTTTTCCACAGGATCGACGCACAGCCTTCCGGCGAGATCACCGAATACGTCGAATACTGCAGCATCAGCGTCACATCGCCAACAGCAATGGCCAGCGCGCCGCCCGAACCGCCCTCGCCGATCACGGTGCAGATCACCGGCGTTTTCAGCGCCGCCATCGCATACAGGTTGCGGCCGATGGCTTCCGACTGGCCGCGCTCCTCGGCGCCGACGCCGGGATAGGCACCGGGCGTATCGATGAAGGTGAACACCGGCACGCCGAATTTTTCCGCGAGCTTCATCAGGCGCAGCGCCTTGCGGTAACCCTCGGGCCGCGGCATGCCGAAATTGCGGTAAATCTTGTCCTTGGTGTCGCGCCCCTTCTGGTGCCCGATCACCATCACGGTCTGGCCGCCGAAACGCGCCAGGCCGCCGACGATCGCCGGATCATCGGCATACACGCGGTCGCCGTGCATTTCCTCGAAATCGGTGAACAGGCCGTTGATGTAATCCAGCGTGTACGGCCGCTGCGGATGACGCGCCACCTGCGAAATCTGCCAGGCATTGAGCTTGGAATAGATCTCCTTGGTCAGTCCCTGGCTTTTTTTCTGCAGCCGCGCAATTTCTTCCGAAATATCCAGCGCCGAATCGTCCTGCACAAAACGCAGTTCTTCGATCTTGGTTTCCAGATCGGCGATCGGCTGCTCGAATTCGAGGAATGTCGTTTTCATGGGGCGAAATGATACAGGACGTGGTGGGTGATGGGTGATGGGTGATGGGCAAACTCTTCCGGCCAATCATTACCCATTACTCATCACCCATCACCGAAATTCAATACCAGGCCACATCATCGCCCCGCGGATCATTCGCCGCCTGCGCCGCGCCGGCGTCGCGCGGCTGGAACACCGCCTGCAGATTGCCCCACTTGCGGTTGACCACGCGCAGCTGGTGCCCCCTGGTTTCCAGCGCGCTGCGCCACGCCGCGGAAAATCCTTCCGGTTCGATTTCGATCTGGTCGGGCCAGTACTGATGGTGGTAACGCGGCATCGCCAGCAGTTGCCTTAAATCCACCTGGGGCCTGCGCAGATATTCCAGCGTGGCCAGCAGCACCTGGCTGATGATGCGCGAGCCGCCGGGCGCGCCGAGGATCAGCACACCTTTTTCATCTTCAACGAAAGTCGGCGTCATGCTCGACAGCGGCCGTTTGCCCGGCGCCACGCCATTGGCTTCGCCGCCGCGCAAGCTGAAACTGTTGGCGACATCCGTGCGCAGCGTGAAATCATCCATCTCGTTGTTGAGCAACACACCGGTGCCGCGCCCGACGATGCCGGAGCCGAACAGCAGATTGATGGTCAGCGTCGCGGCGACGCGATTGCCGGCGGCATCAACAATCGAAAAATGCGTGGTGTTGACACTGCCGGCGCCCGCAGCCGTCGCGGCCGGCGGCGGCAGCGGCGTTGCCCGGTCCCGGCGCATATCCGTAACATATTGTTTTAATTTATCTTTTTTCAACAACTCGGCGACCGGCACCGTGGTCTGATCCGGGTCACCCAGCTGCAGGCGATCGCGGAAGGCGCGACGCATGGCCTCGACCACCAGATGCGCATATTCAGGATCCTGCACATCAGCCACCGGAAAATGCTCCAGCATGCCCAGCACCTGCGCCAGCGCGATGCCACCCGCAGAGGGCAGCGCGGCCGTGGTAATCGTCGCTCCGCGATAACTGAAGCGCAGCGGTACACGTTCGACCACGCGATAAGCCGCGAGATCGCTCATCTGCCAGACACCGCCTGCGGCGTTGACCGCGGCAACCATCCCCTCCGCCACCGGTCCGCGATAAAAACCAGCGGCGCCGGCGCCGGCGATGCGCTGCAGTGTCAGCGCCAGATCGGGCTGGCGCAGCACAAAACCGGGGCTCGGCGCGCGGCCGTTATCGAGAAACAGCGCAGTCTCTTGTGTAGCGCGCAGCATGGCCGCGCGCAGCTGCGTGATCCGCGCATACCGCCGGTCTGTCCTGAAACCTTCCCGCGCCAGTCCGATGGCCGGTGCCAGCGTTACGCTCAACGGCAAGCTGCCGTAACGCTGCGCCAGATGCTCCAGCCCCGCCGGCAGCCCGGGTATGGCCGCCGCAGTGCCGCCACGCGTGGTCGCACCCGGCATGGGATTGCCGGCGGCATCAAACAGATGCCGCGGCAGGATGCCCGACGGTGCGGTTTCACGCGCATCGATCATCACCTGATGACCATCGGCCGCACGATGCAGCAGGAAAAAACCGCCGCCGCCCAGACCCGAGGAATACGGCTCGACCACCGCGAGCGCCGCCGCCACGGCGACCGCGGCATCAAAGGCATTGCCGCCTTGCGCCAGTACGGTTTCACCCGCGGCAGTGGCCAGCGAATGCGCGGAAGCAATCGCCGCGCGCGAAACATCAGCGGCCTGCAGCGCACCGGAAAAACACAACACGGCCAGCAGCACGCCGGTCGTACGCCGCAAACGGGTGAATGCGCCGGCCATGTGCATGGCCTCAGGGTTTCAGCTGCCGCTCGAAAAACGCGGCGGCGCGCTGCAGCGTATCCTGCAGCGCCAGGCGGTTGGGCTCGTGGCTTTGCTTGGTCTTGCCGGGATCATCGTACGCATGGTGCGCGCCGTCATACCAGACGAATTCAAGCCCGGCACCTCGACCGCGGATTTTTTCCGCGAAGGTCCGGCACACGGTCGGCGACACCTCATCATCGTTTTCGGCAACCGTCAGCAGCAGCGGCGCATAAGGCACGTAGTCGGGCTCGGCCGCCGGCGCGCGGCAGCTCGGATACTGCGCAATCGCCGCGCGAAAACCGCTCACCGGCGTCGGATCCTGCAGCCCGGGCGGCCGCGGCCCCAGCGCGGCGAGCACGGTCATGCCGCCGTTGGACCAGCCCTGCACGCCGATGCGGTCCGCCACGACATCGCTGCGGCTGCGCAGGTAGGCCAGTGCGCCATAGGCATCCAGCGGGCGCACCGACTGTTCGCTGACCGCGGGCGGCCGGCTGTCATAGGAGTGTTTGGCAAAACCGCCGGCATAACCGCGCGGCCCGAAACTGTCGACATGAATGGCGACATAACCGCGCGCCGCCCAGAAGTTGCCCCACATTTTGTGGCGCATGGTCAGCGCATCGGCGTTGTACTGGCCGGGCTTCAATGTTGAATAGGATCCGGCGCGGCCGTGCAGCATCACCACCGCGGGATGCGGCCCCGGAGATGCCGGCGCAAACACATAACCGGTGAGTCTGGTTTTGCCGTCCGCGCTCATGAAGGTCACCGTGTCCGGCGTCGCCGCCGCTGCGGCAGCCGCCAGGCCCACGCCAAGAATACCCAACAACCACTTGTTTTTATTCATTATTTTTCCCCGCTGCAGTACGCACATTGGCGGCATCCCGGCGCATCAGCGCCGCCGCAACCGCCAGCAGCACGGCATCCAGCCAGAATACCGGCACCATGCCAAGCGCCGTGCTCAGGGAGCCGAACACAAAAGGCACCAGCACTTCCGTGCCCTTGTTGACCATCTGGCGCAAACCCATCGCCTCGCCGGAGCGTCCCGCCGGTGCGCGGTTATAGGCCAGCATCATCGACAGCGGACTGCCGCAGCCCAGGCCCATGCCCAGCACGAATGAAATCGCAAACAAGGTCGCAAAGCCGGTGACAAACGGGAACACCAGGCAGACACCCGTCGCCAGCATCAGTGACGCCGCCAGCAACCGCTCCTCACCGAGCCGTTTCACCAGATGCGGCATCACCGCACGCACCATCAACAGCGCAAAACCGAAGGCGCCGAGGATCAGGCCGATTTCCGATGCGCTGAGGCCGATGCGGTGGCCGTAGATCGGCAGCAGCAGATTGTAGAGTTCCAGCCCCGTTTCGATGATGCCGGCGGTAATCAGCGCGCGGCGCAACGGCGGATTGCGCACCAGATCGCCGATGCGATGGGTGGCCTTCTCCGCCTTGCTGACCTTGGCGTGCGCGGTTTTCGGCAACCACCCGGACCACAGGCCCAGCAGCAGCACCGGCACCACCGGCAGCGCCGCCAGCAAGGCAAACGTCGCGCGATGGCCCACGGCATCAATCAGGAATCCCGCCGACGTCGGACCCAGCAACGCTGTCATGCCGATGCCGAGGCTGAACCAGCTGTAGTTTTTGGTGCGGTCCATGCCCTCAGCCAGGGCGCCGATCAGGTGCTGCACGGCGACCGTGTAGAAGATGTAGCAGAAACCGATCAGCGCCGCGGCGACATACAGTGCCTCCAGCCGGAACAGCAGAAACGGCAGCGCCAGTCCGGCCAGCAATCCGATCGTGCCGTAGAGCATCGGCCGGCGAAAACCGATGCGGTCCGAAATCTTGCCGGCATAAACCGACAGCAGCAGCGGAAACAGCGCGTAGGTCGAAAACAGCATGCCGACGAAAAACTCGTTGGCGCCCAGTTCCAGCGCCGACAGCGACATCAGCACCTTGCTGCCCTTGTAGGCAGTGTGCGTCAGCAGGCTGAGCAGAACGATGCGGAAAATCGGGGGCACGGTCGGTACGGTCAGGGGTACGGTTGTTCCGGCCGCTGATGCAACAACCGGCCGGCGCGGCCAAATCGGGGAATCCGCATCACGGAATCAGAATCTTCTTGGTGAAGGAAAGCAGTGGCGTGTATTTTATCGCAACAACCTCCCGCAGCCCCCTGTATCGATCCACCGCATCAACCACCAACGGAATCCCCATGAACCTGCAAAACATCGGCGTCATCAGTCCCGGCGACATGGGCCAGGCCGTCGCCCAGACCCTCAAGAACAGCGGATTCGCGGTCCATACCGCGCTCGACGGGCGCAGCGCGCGCACCAAAGCCCTCGCCCTTGACGCCGGCCTCCATGACTGCGGCTCGATGCAGAATGTCGTTGCCACCTGTGAAGTCGTGCTGTCCATCCTCAACCCTGCCGCAGCAATCGACAATGCGCGCGCCGCCGCCGCGGCAATGCAGGCCACCGGCCGCAGTTGCGTGTTCGTCGACTGCAACGCGGTCGCACCCCAGACCGCGCATGAAATTGACGCCATCATCCGCGCTGCCGGCGGTGAATGCCTGGATGCCGGCATCATCGGCCCGCCGCCGCGCGGCAAGGCGAGCATGCGCATGTATGTCTCCGGACCGCAGGCGGCGCGGCTTGAACCGCTGTCCAGTGCCGGCATCGATGTCCGCGTGATGAGCGAGCGCATCGGCGACGCCTCCGCCATCAAGATGTGTTACGCCGCATACACCAAGGGAGCGGTCGCGCTGGGGGTTGAAATGCTGATGGCGGCGCGGCGCCTGGGCGTCGATGCCGCGCTCGACCGCGAATTGCAGCAAAGCGCCGCCGACAACCGCCAATGGGTGCTGAGCCGCACCGCGGTGATGCCGCCCAAGGCCTACCGCTGGGTGCCGGAAATGCTCGAAATCGCCAAAACCTTTGAAGGCGCCGGCCTGACGCCGCGCATCCTGCTCGGCGCCGCGGACATGTATGAAATGATTGCGCAGACGGCGCTGGGCAGGGAATCCCCCGAGGAAGCGCGCGCCAGGGGCCGCGACGGGCAGAGCATCGTCAACGGACTGGCCGACTGACTTTCGCCGATTGAACGCCGCCGTCAGACCCGGTACATCGAACGCCGGTCGCGGTGGAACACGATAAACGGACCGGCACGCCCCGTGCGGCTGTAGCCGGGACGGATTTCACCGCGCACTTCGAGCATGATTTCACGGCGTACGACATGGATTTCCTCGCCGCTGGCGCGGGTGACAAAAGTGCCGTTGATGCTGTGATCGACCAGGTAAAACTGGGTGCGTTCGACGCGGATCGTCGCATGCCGCCGTGACACCAGGGTATCCGTCAATACCAGCCCGGAGTCGGGCGCACGGCCGATGGTCAGTGTTGAATTCCAGTAATCGACGCGGCACTCACGATCACCCAGTGTCAGCACCAGGCTGCCGATGTCCTGCGGAATGGTGCGTTCGATATTCATGTTGATCTGGGTGCGTTCCGTCAGATCGTCGCGCCACTGCACTTCGCAAACCGCCGTTTTGGCCAGCGTCGTTTTAAGCATTGCGTCAAAAATCGGCGTCATCGCATCCTGGCGCTCCCGCGCCATGTCCTTGGCCGTCGCCTCGGCGATCAGGATCTGTCCTGCGGTTGCGGCATCAGCCAGATAAGCTGCTACGTTGACGGTGTCGCCATATACATCCTCGGCGCCGATCACCACCGGACCGGTGTGGAGCCCGATGCGGATCTGCATTTTTTCGCCGGAGGGGTTCAGCGCGGCAACCGCGTGCTGCATGTCGACCGCCGCCTCGACCGCGCAATCGGCGTCCGGAAACAGGCACATCACCGCGTCGCCCAGCGTTTTCACCAGCCGCCCCTGGTGATGCGGCAGCACCGCCTTCAGTTCGCCGATGACGGCATTGATGATGTGCAGGGCCGCCACATCGCCAAGGCGGCGGTACAGCGCGGTGCTTTCGACAACGTCGGCAAACAGCACGGCCAGATGATCGGTTTTTTCCTGCATGGCAATCCACGGCTCCCTTGATATCCGTTCTTGCGATGGTTATTTTACGGAACAATGCAAGGAGTGGAAGCGAAACCCGTGCCGCATCGACAAACCACCGGCAAAAGCCCACAATCATCGGTCATGATCATCAGGGAATCTCCGTGAGCACCGCATCCGACACCAAAAACATGGCGCTGTTCTGCGACTTCGAAAACGTCGCGCTGGGCGTACGCGAAGCGAGCTCCGCCGAGTTCGACATCAAGAAGGTCCTTGAACGCCTGCTGCTGAAAGGCGACATCGTCGTCAAAAAAGCCTATTGCGACTGGGAACGTTACCGCGATTTCAAGCGGCCGATGCACGAGGCCGCTTTTGAGCTGATCGAAATCCCGCATGTGCGTATGTCGGGCAAAAATTCCGCCGACATCCGCATGGTCGTCGACGCGCTCGACCTCTGCTACACCAAATCACATGTCGACACCTTTGTCATCATCAGCGGCGATTCCGATTTCTCGCCGCTGGTGTCCAAACTGCGCGAAAACAACAAGGTGGTCATCGGCGTCGGCGTCAAGCAGTCGACCTCCGACCTGCTGGTGGCGAATTGCGACGAATTCATTTTTTATGATGACCTCGCACGCGAAAAAGCGAAAAAGCAGCAAAGCCGGAAAAAACCGGCCGCGGCCCCCGCCGCCAAAACCGGCGACAAGGAGTCTGCCGACAAGGACGGCAGCAGCAAAAAGGCCGAGGCGCTCGACCTGGTCATGGAAACCATCGAAGCGCTGTTCGCCGAACGCGGCGCCGAGGACAAGATCTGGCCGTCGATGGTCAAGCAGACACTGAAACGCCGCCAGCCCGGCTTCAATGAAAGTTATTACGGTTTCCGCACCTTCGGCAAATTGCTGGAAGAAGCCCAGGCGCGCAAGCTGCTCGTGCTCGAACCCGACGAAAAATCCGGCAGCGTCATCATCAAAAGCTTCAACCCCGACTACTGAACGTCCGCCACCTGCCGTGGTCTGATGATTTCAAGGAGACCCGCCTTATCATGGACCAGCCGCAAGATCCCCATATCCGCATCAAAACCAGACCTCAAGCCGGGCTGCTCGAACGCATCGTCTTTTTTGCGCTGGGCCTGGTGGTTCTGGTCGCGGCATTCTTTTTTATCGGCATCGCGCTGATCGCCGGCGCCATCCTCGCCGGCCTGTTCCTGATCCGCCTGTGGTGGCGCAAACGCAAATTGCTGCGCGCGGAGCAGAATACCTACGTCGAAGGCGAATACACCGTCATCGAAACCGCGATCACCGACCAGCGCGCAGCCCCCGGAAAATAATCAGCAAGTTATTGTTTTTAATAACTATTTTTAACTGCCGCGACCTTGGCCCGGGTGCGGACGTCGAAACGCTCGACGTTGACAATGATGCGTTCGTGGCGGCCCTCGCCGATGCGCTCCACCGCATCCTCGGCCCACACCCGGAACGTCAGCTTGCGGCCCTCGACCCTGATCACCTCGGCATGCGCCACCACGCGCATGCCCACCGGCGTCGCTGCGGTATGGCTGACCTCAAGCCGCGTACCCACGGTCTGGTGACCCGCCGGCAGCAAACCCTCCACGGCATTCAGCGCCGCTTCCTCCAGCAGCATCACCAGCACCGGCGTCGCCAGCACCTTGATCTTGCCGCTGCCGACATGCGGCGCGGTGTCGCGCGTGCCGACCATGATTTCAGTGGAGCCGTGCAGGCCCGGTTTCACGGCATCGAGATTCATGCGCTGCTTTCATTGCGAATGGCGATAACCCGATGTTACATTGAATCCAAATTGCCACGGTCCCTGACGCCTGGCACCACTGGAGAGGAAAAATACCGCATGCGTCTGGGCTATTTCACGATGCCGCTGCATCCGGCCGAACGCCCGCCCGCCGTCACGCTGCAGGAAGACCGCGAAGCCATCATCCTCGCCGACCGCCTCGGTTTTTACGACGCCTTTGTCGGCGAACACCTGACCGAACCCTCGGAAAACGTCACCAACAGTTTCATTTTCCTGGCGACGCTGATCCACCACACCAAAACCATCAAACTCGCCACCGGCACCTCCAACCTGTCGCACTCGCACCCCACGCTGATCGCAGCACACGCGGCGATGTTCGATCACCTGGCGCAGGGCCGTTTCATCTTTGGCGTCAGCCCCGGCGCGCTGCCTTCGGATGCCGAGGCGCTGGGCCTGCTCGCGGAAGACCGCAACAAGCTGTTCGCCGAAGCCATGGATGTCATCCTCGCCATCTGGGAACGCGATGTACCTTATGACATCGACCTCCCCGGCAACCGCTTCAAGGTCAGCACCACCACCACGCAGAACGCCGCCATCGGCCGCGGCCGGATGTACAAGCCGTATCAGCTGCCGCGCCCGGAAATCGTCGGCACCGTGGTCGCACCGGGCTCGAAAGGCGTCATCGCCATGGGCGAGCGCGACTTCCATCCGCTGTCGGCGAATTTCCTGCTGTCGCAGTATCTGCCTTCACACTGGAGCAATTACGCCGAAGGCAAGCAGCGTGCCGGCAAAACGGCCGATGCGGCGGACTGGCGCATCGCACGAACGATTTTTGTCGCCGACGACGAAAAAACGGCACGCCGCTACGCGCTGCAGGACAGCGCCAGCCCCTATCGTTATTACTGGGATCTGCTGCTCAGAAAAATGCTGATCTCGAAACGCCAGGCCATTTTCAAGACCCATCCCGGGCAGGACGACCGCGAGCTGACCGTCGATTACATGGTGGATAAGCTGGTGATCTGCGGCAACCCGGACCAGGTCGCGGAAAAAATCCTCGCCTTGCGCGAGGAAGCCGGTAACTTCGGTGAAATCGTCTATGCCGGCATGGACTGGGTGGATCCCGCCCTGGCGAAACGTTCGATGGAGCTGATGGCGGAAAAAGTGATGCCGCAGGTCAATGCGGCGATCGGCCGGTCCCGGCGGCAGGCCGCCGCCTGACCGGCATCAGGCAAACTCAGTTCAGAAAATCGCGGATGTATTTTTTGTAGTCTTCGCCGAACACCAGCGCGTCCATTTCCTTCGCCGACGCGATCCTGTCCTTGAGTTCCGCCGCGCTACCGCCGCCGTGGAAATGGGCATACACCTCGCGCAGCGCTTTCACCGCCGCAGCGACCGGCTGATGCCCCTGCAGCAACACCCGGGCCCCCGCCCCGGCGAATTCCTCGCGCGTCGCCGTCGTTTTCCCCGGGCCGACGATCACCGGCAGTTTTGAAGCTTCGCGCACCGCCTTGACCTGCTCCGCGGTTTCGACGCCGATGATGAAGATGCAATCCACTCCGCACGCGGCATAGGCCCTGACCCGCTCCACGGTTTTTTCGGTACCTTCGACTTTCAGCGCCGCAGTGCGGCCGGCAATCACCGTCGCCGGATCGCGGCGCGCGGCCACGGCCGCCTTCAGTTTGCCGACCATCTCGCCGACGGAAATCAGCTCATCCTTGCCCTCGGGCTGCTGGTAACGGATCGGCAGCGAGGTGTCTTCAATGCTCAGCGCCGACACGCCCGCGTATTCCAGTTCCTGTACCGTGCGCATCACGTTCAGCGCATTGCCGTAACCGTGGTCGGCATCGACCAGCAGGCTGAGATCACTGACCCGCATCATGCGCCGCACCTGGTCGGCAAAATCGGTGAGGGTAAGCAGGATCAGGTCGGGCGCGGCCAGCGTGGTATTCGACGACACCGAACCGGCGAGGATGCCGAGCTTGTAACCGACGCTCTCCGCCACGCGTGCGGACAAGGCGTCGTAAACGCTGGCCGGCGACAGGCACTCGCTGCCATTGAGGATGGCGCGAAAACGTTTGCGTTGTTCGGTGTGGCGCAGGTGGCTCATTCGATTCTCCCCGTCGATATAAAAAAGGCCCGCGATGTGGATCGCGGGCCCTGGTGCAACTGGCGCGGCCGGAGGGATTCGAACCCCCTACCCCTTGGTTCGTAGTCATTGTATCAGTTTCAGGCTGTTGTTTTTATTAATGTAATTTAACGCCGACCGTTGCCCATTTTGCTCTACTACGCTGTATAGCGCATAACAGCACCGTTGCAAAAGCGTTGCAGGTTTTTTGTGTGACACAACCTTAACTTAAGGTTTAGTTTTTCTGCATTTACTGCAACAACTTGCAACCTCACACGTCAACAAAACCACAGTACACCCCATTTATTTAGCGCGTCTTTGTTCATCCTCGCAGCGGCCACTATAAAGTTTAGATAGTTATCCGTGTTTGTCAATGTAGGCGACGTGCGGGGCAGTAAAAAATCATTTAGGTATCCACCGATAGTCATCTACCCAATGACAAAGCTTGCACTCTGCGGGTAAGTAGATCAAATCAATAAGTGGAAAAATCCCACAGCCTACCTTTCGGGTGCTTTGTGGAGTATTTTTCAAGAGTCCGCGGTCGCATCCGGACACACACACTGACAAAGCAGTTGATGTAAACGTCAAGCCGGCGTAGCCTTTATAAGCAATTCATCCATCTCTAAACTCGCAACTGCGAATAGAACATTGCTCTCGTAGGAGATCTGACAGATGCCAGGCGCATATGCACACCTAACGATGGTGAACGTGGCAAAGGAATCCGCGCACCTCGAAAAATTGTCTTTCTCCAAACCTGCAGCGTCCGCGCTTCTGAAATACTTCAAGTACTGCGAACTGGGCGCGGTGAGCCCTGATTATCCGTATCTCGCGGTCGGCGACAGTGCCGCTGCGAGATGGGCCGACCTGATGCACTACGATCGCACGGGAGAAGTGCTTCAGGCCGGCATATCAGAAGTCAGGACCTTGCAAGGAGATAAACGGGAGCGCGCATTCGCTTGGCTACTCGGCTATTCTGCGCACGTGGCTACGGATGTCACGATTCATCCCGTAGTGGAACTAAAAGTTGGACCTTACGCGCAGAACAAGAAGGGGCACCGCGTTTGCGAGATGCATCAGGACGCTTACATATGGGGCACGCGTATGAATCTCGGAGGCGTCGGCGTCTCAAAGCATCTCACCTCAGGCATTCTTCGCTGCACCGAAGCCAATCAGCCAGACAACGTTGACAACACCATCAAAGCACTATGGGAGGAAATGCTGCGCTCAGCGCATCCTGCTGAAGTAAAAACCAATCCCCCGCAGGTAGACAAGTGGCATAAGGGTTTCGACTTGGTCGTCAACAAGATCGCTGGCGAAGGTCATCGACTGCTTCCATTTGCACGACATGTTGCGGCCAACCAAGGCCTCACTTACCCAACGTTCGACGAAGTTGATCGCAAAGAATACATTGACAAGTTAAAGACGCCAACAGGATCACTGCACTACGATGCCATCTTTGATCACGCAAAGGATAGTGTCGGAAAAGCCTGGAGCTCGATTGAAAAAGCGGTATACGGAAACGATGCCAATGCCGTTTTATTCTTTGGCGATTGGAATCTAGATACTGGACGAAACAGCAAGAACGAACTGGTGTTCTGGGTATGAAAAAAATACGCTTTGCATCACTCCTTCTAGCGGCACTGGTTTGGGGCTGCGCACTCGGCCAAAGCCCGCAACAAGAGATGCTCATCAAAGCATCCGCTTTAACCAAAGTGGCGGCTGCGTTGGAGGCTTCTGTCCGCTTCGGGAACGCGACACCCGACTTTTCGGAGACAGAATTACTAAACTACGCTACTTCCCACGATCCCGACCTGTTAGCCCCCTTTCAGGACTATGTCCTCCGTGCGCGTCGCATCGATAACTTTAGTTCCGTCTTGATGTGCTCGAAGGACGGCCAAACAGCGCTCCTCGAGGACGCAGGCTGCAGCCCCAAGTTCGATGAACATTTATGGGAGAAATCGCCGCCGCTGCCGTGCGACTTTCAGATCAATCTAGCCAATACGTGTGCCACGCCGTAAATCTAAATCGCCCCAGGTTCTTGGGCATTGGCGAGCCCCCGCGAAATACTGTATCCCGTAGTCTCCCAGCGATAGGCCCTTAATGTAAACGCGTGCCACATTGGGATGCCGCCACTTGTGTCCGTAAGTCGACCACGGTACCATTACCACATGCGTTTCTCCCTCAACCTCCGGCGATGGCTCACCGCCTGCACCCTCGGCTTCATGCTGCTGGCGCAGCAGTCCGTCGCGGCCTATGCCTGCCCGACCAGCCTGCAGGACATGGCTCAGGCCGCCGCCGCGATGCCGGATTGCGAGGACAGCGCCACTGTTTCTGCGCTGTGCCTGGAGCATTGCAAATCAGGCAGCGAAGCCCCCGGGCAGCCTGATCTCGCATGGACAGTGGTTGCCGTGCCTGTGCTGCTGTATTACTCCGTCGTTCCTCCCATGATTGCGCCTCCCGCAATCGATGCCGGACAGCACCATCCCGTTTACGCGCCCTCTCCGCCGCTGATCGTGCGGCTGCAGCGTTTCCTGATCTGATCCCCCGCGCAGTGTCTTGAGGGCGGCCGTATTGCGGCCGCCGGACATTGTCACGCGGAGGATTTATGCGTAATCGTTTCCCTGCATCAGCAGCAGTACTGTTCATACTTGTAGCATCCGGCTTGCCGTTATCGGCACAAGCCGCGGCGCCCCTCAGCCTCACCGAAGCGCTGGCCATCGCCGACCGCGAATCCTCACTGCTCGCGGCACAGCGCTCGGCCATTACCGCCGCTGAACAAACCACCGCTGCAGCGCGCGAACTGCCCGATCCCAAGCTGAAATTCGGCATCGACAACCTGCCGGCGGACGGCCCCGATCGCTACAGCCTGACGCGCGACTTCATGACCATGCGCAAAATCGGCGTGGCGCAGGAGTTCGTGCGCGACGAGAAGCGCGAGATCAAGGGCCGGCGCGCGGAGAATGAGCTGTACCGGGAGCAGGCCCTGCTCGGTGATGCGCGGGCCGCACTGCGGCGAGATGTCGCGATGCCATGGCTGGAACGCTACTTTGCCGAACGCATGGCGGCAGTAGTCGACGAACAATACGCAGAAACCGATCTGCAGCGGGAATCGCTGCAGGCAGGACTGCGCGCGGGCAAGGCACAGCCCGCGGATCTGCTCGCAGTGCAGGTCAGCCTGCAGTCGCTGCTCGACCGCCGCGCTGAATTCCGGCGGCAGGCGGCGCGCGCCACCGCCATGCTGTCGCGCTGGCTGGGCGCGGAAAGCGCGCGACCGCTGGCCGCGCTGCCGGACCGCCTGCTCCCGGTGCAATCGCACGATGTCACGACACATCCGGAAAACCATCCGCATCTGCAATCGCTGGAACGGCAGATTGATGTCGCACGCAATGAGGCCGACCTTGCCCGGGCTGCGAACAAGCCGGATTGGGGCCTTGAAGTGGCTTATGCACAGCGCGGGCCGCAGTATTCCAACATGCTCTCGGTGCAGGTCTCGATCGACCTGCCGCTGTTCCAGGCGAACCGGCAGGACCGCGGCGTCGCCGCGAAAATGGCGCAGGTCGAACAGGCGCGCGCCCTCAAGGAAGATGCGCTGCGCCAGCACCTGGCAGAAGCGCAGGCGAGCCAGGCCGACTGGGAGGCGGCCAGCGCGCGCCTGCAGCGCTTCGACGATGCGCTGCTGCCCCT
>JAIEPF010000006.1 GCA_019749945.1 Burkholderiales bacterium | reverse complement strand
TCCTCAAACTCGGCTGTTGCCTCATCTGCTGGCGATCTCTCAAAACCGTATGATTTCATTTTGTTAGGCGCTCTAAGCTTCGCGCAAGCCAGGATTCAGTCAATCGGCTGACCACGGCCCTAGATTCCACATCATGCAAATCTCCGTCCTGAAATATCCGGGCGAAACATCCGTCATTGCACTGACCTGGACGCGCAAGGCATGGATTGTGATTCTTGCTGTTGTCTCGGCAGGATCCGGCATCACTGTTCTTGCCGCGGAATCACCCGCACCGGTTCCCGCCACCCTGCTCGAACGCCTGACGCTGCAGCAGGCCGAGAGCATTTTTGCCGAACGGAATCGCGAGCTGCTGAGCGCGCGCCGCATCGCTGAAAGCGCGGAGGCCGATGTACTCAGCGCGGCTGCTCCGCCCAATCCGGAACTGTCGATGAGCACCTCCCGCATCAATCCGCGTACGGGGATCGGTTCCGGAAAACCCACGGACAAGTATGTCGACACCGTCATCGGCATGTCCCAGGTTTTCGAACGCGGCAACAAACGCGGTTTGCGCACTGAGGCGGCACAATTCAACGCTGCCGCCGCGCGTAACGATGAAAATGATGTGGCTCGCCAGCAACGCCGGATGCTGCAGACTGCCTATTACGACCTTAAGCTGGCTCAGGAACGTTTCCGCATTTCAAGCACCGCTGCCGATCTGTTCGACAAGTCAGTGGCCGCAGCCGGACACCGCCTGCGGGCCGGCGACATCGCGGCAACCGACCTGTCGCGGATTCAGGTGGATGCGCTGCGGGCGCGCAATGATGCCCGCAACGCCCAAGCCGAACGCGAGCGCAGCCAGATCGCGCTGGCTTACCTGATCGGCGCCGAAAGCAACGCAGGGCGCGTCATCGCCAGCGACCCCTGGCCGACCGCAGCCGGCGGGCTGCAGGCGACGGATGCCGATCAAGTGCTTGATCGACGCGCCGACATCCGCGCCGCCCGCAACCGCGTCAGCGCCGCGGAAAAAAACCGCGAACTGGCGCGGGCGCTGCTGACGCGCAACATCACCGCCGGAGTGCAATACGAACATTTCCCCGGTGACGCCGCGAACAACAGTTACGGATTCACGATCTCCATTCCCATCTTTGCGCGTTACCAGTACGCCGGGGAAATCCGCCGCGCCGAGATCGAGCTGCAGGCCGCACAGGAAGAGCTTGAGCGCATACGTGCTTCGGCGCTGGGCGAACTGCGCCGCACCGAAAACGATCTCGCAGCCGCTGAAGAGCGCATGCGCCGGTTGACCGACATCCTGCTGCCGGCCGCCGAAAAGGCCGCAAATGGCGCCGAATTCGCGTATGCCCGCGGCGCCATCGGCCTGATGGACCTGCTTGATGCGCGCCGCCAGTTCTACGCCGCACAACTGGAAACCATCTCCGCCCATGCTGATTACGCCAAGGCCATTGCCGCAAAACGCAGCGCAACCGCCTTTAATCCGGACTGAACATGCTTATGAAAACATTTTTCGCAATGGCACTGGCCGCGATTCTGTTTGCCGGCTGC
The DNA here is from genome assembly GCA_019749945.1 of Burkholderiales bacterium. Lineage (GTDB taxonomy): Bacteria > Pseudomonadota > Gammaproteobacteria > Burkholderiales > SG8-41. Next base: position 138,901 of record JAIEPF010000006.1, on the reverse strand, counting down.
GGTCAGCCTGCCGCTGATTCCCCGGCGCCCGAACCGATCGTCAGCAAAGACCGCGTCAGCTTTCCTCAAAACGGCAGCCGGCTGGAAGGCATCCGCTCGACAGCGGTCGAGATGCAGCCCGTTCCGCTTGTCCGTCTCAACGGCCGCCTGACCTGGAACGAGGATCGGACCGTGCGCGTCTACACGCCTTTTGCCGGACGCGTCGAACGCATCCTCGTGCAAACGGGACAAACCGTCGCGCGCGGACAGGCGCTCGCGGTCATCGCATCGCCGGACTTCGGCCAGACCCAGGCGGATGCCCGGCGCGCGGAAAGCGACCATGCCCTGGCCGAAAAAAACCTGCAGCGCATGCGTGAACTCGAACAGCATGGCGTCGCCCCGCGCAAGGATCTGCAAACAGCCGAGGCCGATGCCACGCGAACCCGGGCCGAGTTTGAGCGTGCCCGCAAGCGGCTGGTGATGTACGGCGCGGCGGCGGCGGGCATCGACCAGACCTACACGCTGACCAGCCCGATCGCCGGTACCGTCGTCGAGCGCAACATCAACCCCGGACAGGAACTGCGCCCCGACCAGGTCAGCCCGCCGCTGTTCGTGGTCACCGACCCGACAAGCTTGTGGGCCCAGTTCGACGCCAGTGAGCGCGACCTCGCCCTTCTGCGTCCCGGAAAAACCATAACCGTGCGCTCCCCCGCCTGGCGCGACGAAGAGTTCAGTGCACGCGTCGAAACCATGTCGGATTTCCTCGACCCCGCAACCCGTGCGATCAAAATCCGCGCACGGCTCGACAATACGGCACGCAAGCTCAAGGGCGAAATGTTCGTGACTGCAGACGTTGACGCCGACGGCGCCAGGGAACTGCTGGTGCCGGCCAAGGCGGTGTACTTCCAGAACGAAAAAAACTACCTGTTCATCGACGAAGGCGGCGGCAGCTACCTGAGGCGCGAGGTGCAGACCGGGGACGTGCGCCGGAATCTCGTCGAAATCCTCGCCGGTCTGAACGAGGGGGAAAAGGTCGTCACCGAGGGCTCCCTGATGCTGCAGCAGGTCATGCAGCCGCGGCGCGTACAGAAATAAGCCCCGATGATCAAACGCATCGTCTCGTTCGCGCTGCACAAGCCGCTGTTCATCCTGCTCGGCACGCTGCTGTTCATCGGCGGCGGCATCGCGGCATTCAAGGCACTGCCGGTGGAGGCGCTGCCTGACGTCACCGATACCCAGGTGCAGGTGATCACGCTGTTTCCGGGACGCGCGGCAGAGGAAGTCGAGAAACAGGTCACTTATCCGATCGAAGTGGCGCTCGCCGGCATGCCGAACATGATCCGCATGTTCTCGCATACCCAGTTCGGCCTGTCATTCATCATCCTCACCTTTGATGACAAGGCCAATGCCTACTTCGCAAGGCAGCAGGTATTGGAACGGCTGCGTGAGGCTGATCTGCCAACGGGGGCGCAGCCCCAGCTCGCGCCGCTGTCGACGGCCGTGGGAGAAATCTACCGCTACCGGGTGAAGAGCGCGAATCTCGATGCGCGTGAACTGCGCACCATTCAGGACTGGACGATAGGCAAACAGCTGAGACTGATTCCAGGCGTAGCCGACATCGTCAGTTTCGGCGGCTTCATCAAGCAATACGAGGTCAATCCCGACCTGGCGAAGCTGAAGTACTACAAAATCAGCCTGCAGCAGCTGTTTTCCGCGCTGGAACGCGGCAGCTCGAACGCCGGCGGCGGTTATGTCGAACAGGGCCAGCAGCAGTTCCTGATCCGCGGCATCGGCCTGCTGCGTTCCGCCGACGAAATCCTCGACATCGTGGTCGCCGAACGCAACGGCTCCCCGGTGCTGGTGCGGCACATCGCAGCCCTTTCCGTCGATTCCGTGCCGCGACAGGGCGTCATCGGCCAGGATGACGATCCGGACATCGTGTCCGGCGTGGTTCTGATGCGGCGCGGAGAAAACCCGGGGGAAGTGCTGGCCGCGGTCAAGGAGCGTGTGGCGCAGCTCAATGCGACTGTGCTGCCCAAGGGCGTCGAAATCATCCCGTTCTACGACCGCACCTGGCTCCTTAACAAGACGCTGAAGACGGTATTCACCAATCTCGTCGAAGGCGCGATGCTGGTGACGCTGGTATTGCTGCTGTTCCTCGGCAACCTGCGCGCGGCCGCCATTGTCGCCGTCATCATTCCCTTGTCGCTGCTCGGCACCTTCCTCGGACTGACCTGGCTCAACGTGCCCGCCAACCTGCTGTCGCTGGGCGCGATGGACTTCGGCATCATCGTCGACGGCGCGGTGATCGTCGTCGAAAACGTGTTCAGAAAACTGTCGGAACATCACGGCGAGATGCGGCCGCGGGAACGGCTCAACGCCATTCTCGACGCCGTGGTCGAAGTCGGCCGCCCCACGCTGTTCTCGATGCTGATCATCATCGCCGCGCACATACCGATTTTCACGCTGCAGCGCCACGAAGGCCGTATTTTTGCGCCAATGGCCTACTCGGTCACCTCGGCACTGATCTGTTCGCTGATTTTTTCGCTGACCCTGGTACCCCTGTTGTGCTCGCTGCTGCTGCGCAAGAACCTCCCGGAAAAGGAAAACCGGCTGGTGCACTGGTGCAAGGGGGCCCATGAATCCGCCTTGCGCTGGGCACTGGCGCACCGGCGCAAGGTGGTGATATCCGCATTGCTGGCGCTGCTCGGCAGCCTTGCGCTGGCCCCCCGCCTCGGCACCGAATTCCTGCCCGAACTCAACGAAGGCTCGATCTGGATCAACATACCGCTGCACCCGAGCATTTCGGTCAGCGAAGCCCGCAACGAAATGGCCAAAATACGCGCGGCCATCGCCGGCATTCCCGAAATCAACACCATCGTCTACAAGGCAGGCCGCCCCGAAGACGGCACCGATCCCAAACTGATCAGCATGGCGGAGTTTCTGGTCGACATCAAGCCGGAATCCGAGTGGAAACGCAAAGTCACCAAGCAGGACATCGTCCACGAAATGGAGGCCGCCCTCGATCGCCTGCCCGGCGTGCAGGCCAGTTTTTCGCAACCGATACGCGACAACATCCTCGAATCCATTTCGCAGATCGACGGCCAGATCGTGGTCAAGGTTTTCGGTGATGATCTGGCGGTGCTGCGCAGCACCGCCGGCAATGTGCTCGCCGCCATTTCCGACGTGCCTGGCGTCGCCCGCGCCATGATCGACCGCCAGGGCGAACTGCCGCAGGAACTGGTCGAGATCGACCGCGCCCAGGCTGCCCGCTACGGACTGAACATCGCCGACATCCAGGACGTCATCGAAACCGCCCTCGGCGGCCGCGAAGCCACGACCATCTGGGAGGGCGAACGCAAGTTCGGCGTGGTGGTGCGGGTTCCGCCCTCACAACGCTCGCTGACCCAGTTGCGCGACATCCTGCTCACCACCTCCTCCGGGGTCTTCATACCTCTCGCCCAGGTCGCCAGATTCAAAACCATCGGCGGCAGCATGAACATCAGTCGCGAAAACGGCGGTCGCGTCATGGCCATCGGCGTTTTCATCGAAAACCGCGACATGGGTTCGGTGGTGGCGGACATGAAGACACGCATCGAAAAATCGGTGAAGCTGCCTGACGGATATTCAATGACCTGGTCGGGCGAATTCGAGAACCAGGAACGCGCGATGAAACGCCTGGCGGTCATCGTGCCGATCTCGATCCTGCTGATATTCCTGCTGCTGTTTGACGCCTTCGGCTCGTTCCGCAGCGCGCTGCTGATCATCCTCAACATTCCGTTCGCAATGATCGGCGGCATCCTCGCATTGCTGATCACCGGAATTCCGCTGTCGGTATCGGCCGCCATCGGCTTCATCGCGCTGTTCGGGCAGGCCGTGCTCAACGGCGTGGTGATGGTGTCCTATTTCAACCAGCTCAAAAACGCCGGCGCCTCTCCGGAGGATGCCGTGATCATCGGCTCGCTGGTGCGTTTGCGTACCGTGCTGATGACCGGCCTGCTGGCGATGATGGGCCTGATGCCGATGGCGCTGTCCCATGACATCGGCTCGGAAACCCAGAAACCGCTCGCCGTGGTGGTGATCGGCGGGCTGATTACGGCAACGATCCTGACGCTGATCGTGCTGCCGACGCTGTATGTGATGTTTGAACGGCGCTGGCACCACGGCCATCAGGGACCGCATCACGGAGCGGCGGCAGAAACACCTGCCGGCCACTGAGCACGGTTGAACTGCCGCTTGTCCCGCTAATTCGCGCGCGCCATCGCGGCGGCGCTGCGCGCAGCGACAAACAGCATGTTGCGCTCCAGCACGGCCGGCAATACCCGGGGGATGACCATCGCGTCATTCATCCGGCAATCCGCCAGCGCGCGGTGAAACAACTGCGCGACTTCATCAAGATCATCCAGCGCATGCAAGGGCCAGCAAAAGCCTTCCAGCATCGAGTCATCGAAAGGCGAACTCAGGCTCAGGCGCAACTCTCCGGCGCCGGCCGCCAGCGCATGCGCCGACAACACCGCTTCCGGATCACCGACGCTCATGCGGAAGCGTCGCAGGTTGTTGCTGAGGAACAGGCTCAATGCCGCCTCCAGCTGCGCCGAACGCCCGAGGTAGGCGGCCTTGGCCAGCGGCTGCGGCGGTCTCGGCATCGGCAGCACTTCCAGTCCCGGCTGCGCCAGCTGGCGGGTCAGTTCCCGCGTCAGCGGCATGCCCCAGGTTCCGATGTTGGATGCAGACTCGAGAAACGAGGGCAGATGTTGCGGCGTGACGCCGGCGCCGATCAGGAAACGCAGATGCACCTGTTCCCGGCCGGGACCCACGGCCACCGGTTCGGGTATCAGCGTGTCGGCAACGGCGCGTTCCGCGGGATCACGCACCGCGCGCCATAACGCGCAGGGTGACAATGTTTCCAGCGCGGCGGCAGCGCAGAGCGCATTGCCCAGACCGAAATTGCGCGTCGCACCGACGGCGCCATGCTGCTCCAGCAGCGCAGTGACTCTGTCGATTTCGGGGAGCACGCCCGGCAGTGTCAGCTGGGTGCGCGCGCCGGCAACGATGACCAGCGGAATCGCAAAGAGCTGCAGGCCGATGCCCTCGCCGCCGCCGTTGATGGCGGCAGCCAGCGCCTGCCATACCCGGCGCACGGCAGCCGGCGGTCCACCCTGCAATGCAGCGCGGATCACCGCATCATCCCCCGCCGCCAGCGCGGCGCCGAGGTCTGCGGCCAGCGGCTCGGCGTCATTCTGCGCCGCCGCGTCGAGCAAAGGATTCCGCACTGCCGTGGCGGCACGCGGCTCCGGCAATGACCCAGTCACACTCATTCCACTTTTGCGCCGGATGCCCTGACGGCCTGGCCCCACTTCACCAGTTCGGTTCTGATGTACGCGGTGTACTGTTCCGGCGTGTCACCGACGAACTCGGCGCCTTCGGCCGTCATGCGGTCACGCAGATCCGGCGCCTGCAATGCCCTGGTCGATTCCGCGTGCAGCTTGGCAATGATCGCCGCCGGGGTTCCGCTCGGCACCGCCATGCCGAACCAGGAGCCGGTTTCGAATCCCTTGAGTCCCTGCTCATCCAGCGTCGGCACATCCTTCGCGGCATCGACCCGCTTCAGGCTGGTGACGCCGACTGCGCGCAGCCGACCGCTGCGCGCATGCGGCAATGTCGACACCATCGCACCGAAATAAACCTCGATATGTCCGGCGATACTGTCGGCAATCGCCGGCGTCGCGCCCTTGTACGGCACGTGCACCATTTTCACCCCGGCCATGGTTTTGAAGATTTCACCGGCGAGGTGGTGCGGGCTGCCGATGCCGGTGGAGCCGTGGCGCAGTGAATTCGGATTGGCCCTGGCGATGGCGATCAGCTCTTTGGCATTTTTCGCCGGCAGCGACGGATGCACGACGACGATGCCCGGCACCCTGGCAAAATTGGTGACGTAGGCGAAGTCCTTCAGCATGTCGTAATTGAGTTTCGGATACAGCGTCGGATTGATGGCATTGGCCACTGTCGGCATGAACAGCGTATAGCCGTCAGGCGGCGCTTTCGCGCCCAGTTCGGTGCCGATGTTGGTGCCGGCGCCGGGCCGGTTGTCGACGATCACCTGCTGGCCCCAGGCTGCCGTCAGTTTCTGCCCGACCGCGCGCGCCAGCATGTCGGCCGTGCCGCCCGGCGTATAACCGACGATGTAACGGATGGTGCGCGACGGATAAGCGGCGGCATCCTGCGCCAGCGCGGCACCTGTCGCGCCCATCATCGCCAGCACCGCCCAAGCCGCAGCAGAAATCAATAACTTATTGTTTTTAAACACATTTTCACCAAATCGTATTATATAAGGATTGCTGCCGGTATCATCTGCCGCGGCATCAGCGCACGCCATCATCAATCGACCTGTGCGCCGGACTCCTTCACGACCTTGGCCCACTTCGCATAATCGGTCTTGACCACGCGGGCAAATGCTTCAGCACTGCCGCCGACGGTATCCGCGCCCTGCGCATTCAAACGCTTGACCAGATCCGGTGAATTCAGCGCGGTATTCAATTCGGCATTGACGCGTTTCACGATTGCCGCGGGCGTACCCGAAGGCACAAAAACGCCGAACCAGTTGACGACCTCATAACCGGGAACCGTTTCGGCAATCGCCGGCAACTCCGGAAAAGCCGCGGAGCGTTTCGGTCCGGTCACCGCCAGACCGCGCAGCTTGCCGCCGGACCGCACCTGGGGCGCCAGCGGCACCGCACTGGCAATGGTCACACCGATCTGTCCGGCCAGCAGGTCGGTGATCAGCGGTCCCGTGCCTTTGTACGGAATATGCTCCATGCGCACACCGGCCATGGACTTGAACAACTCCACCGCGAGGTGGCTTGATGAGCCGCTGCCGGCCGAACCGTAATTGATCTTGCCGGGATTGGCTTTGGCGTAGGTGACCAGTTCCTTCACCGTTTTCGCCGGCAGCGACGGACCGGCCGCCATCATCAGCGGCACGGCAACGAACTGCACCACCGGAGTGAAGTCCTTGATCGCATCGTATGACACCTTCTTGTACAGATGCGGATTGATGACATGCGGGATCGATGAAAACAGCAGGGTATAACCGTCGGCATTGGCCCGCGCCGCGATTTCCGTGGCAATCAGACCGCCGGCGCCGCCGCGGTTGTCGACCACCACCTGCTGCCCGAGCCGGTCGCTGAGTTGCTGGGCTGCAACGCGCCCCAGAATGTCGGCAGCACCGCCCGGCGGAAAACCCACCACCAGGCGTACCGGGCGATCCGGATAAGCACCGGCAGCGGCGGCTGACACCAGCGGGGAAAACACGGCTGCGGTGGTGAATGCCGCAAAAACCAGTCCTGCATAAGGGATGTTCATGGTGGCTCCTCGTAGTTGTTATGTTCGTACGCCGGGATGACCGCGCCGATCACGGCAAAAACCGCAGCAGTAATCGTGCCACTGCCCCCGTTACCAGCCCCTCATTACCATCCTAGTACATAGGCCGGGCGGCGCGGATCGGCGCCGCCATGCAGCACCCCCTGCGCATGGTCGTTGACGATGGTGCACACCGAACCCGCGAGCCAGGTCATGTCATCCCACCAGTACACCTTGTGGCCCATCGCCGCCAGCGCTTCGCCGGTCTGTTTTGCGATGCGCGATTCCAGGTACAGACGGCCGGGGAAATAGGCATGCGGCTCGAACGAACCCGGGTAACTGTAATTGGCAAAACGCGGCGCCTCGACGGCATCCTGCACGCCCATGCCGAACACATTGACGTTGAGGAACACCTGGATCATCGCCTGGATCTGCACGTCGCCGCCCGGCGTGCCGAAGGGCATGTAGGCACGGCCGTTTTTCAGCGCCAGCGCCGGATTCGGCGTCAGCCGCGGGCGTTTGCCCGGCGCCACCGATGACGGATGCGCAGGATCCGCCCAGGACTGCGTGCCGCGCCCCGAGCACAGGATGCCCACGCCGGGAATGATCGGCGTCTTGTCGGAACCATCGGAGGGTGTTGCGGAAAATGCGTTGCCATGGCGGTCGATCACGCACAGATAGGAAGTATCGCCTGGACCCGGTGATTCCTCGGATTGCGGCGGCGGCATGCAGATGTTGGCGAGCGCGCTCAGCGATTTCGGATCACCCGCCGGCGGCATTTCCGGCCAGGCCTCTTTGTCGCGGATCAGCGTGCGCCGCCACGCCGCATATTTTTCCGACAGCAAACCGGTCAGCGGCACCTTGACGAATTTGGGGTCGCCGAAATAGTGGTGGCGGTCGGCAAACGCCAGCTTCAGCGCCTCGGTCACGACATGGATGTACTGCGGCGTGTTGTGCCCCATGGCCTTCAGGTCGTAAGCCTTGAGGATGTTCAGCGCCATCGGCAATGCCGGACCCTGCGACCACGGGCCGCAGGCGTGCAGTTCAATGTTGCCGAACTTCGATTTCACCGTCGGTTCGAAATTGACCTTGAAGCCGGCAAAATCCTCGTAACGCATCAGGCCGCCCTGCCGGGTGATCCATTTCGTCACCTCGCGCGCGATGTCGCCCTTGTAGAACGCATCGCGCGCCGCCTGCAGGCCGGCCTTGCGGCCCTTGCGCCCGGCGCGGCGCTCCTGATCCGCCATGTACTGCAGTGTGCGGCCGAGGTCGGCCTGCACAAATACCTTGCCCGGCACCGGCGGCTTGCCGCCCGGCATGAATACTTTTTTGCTCGACGGCCAGCGCGAATAGTTGTCCGTGTTGTCAGCAATGAACTCCGCCATCAGCGGATACATCGGAAAACCCTGGCTGGCGAAGCGGATCGCCGCTGCCGCCACGTCGCCGAAACTCATGGTGCCGAAACGCGACAGCGCGGTGATCCAGGCATCGGGGGCCGCCGGCACCACGCAGCGCTCCACGCCCAGCGGAATCTTGCCGCCGTGTTTTTTCAGGAAATAGTCGGGCGTCACCGCGCGCGGCCAGACACCGAGCCCGTCGATGGAATACACCTTGCGGTCTTTGGCGGTGTAGATGATCTGTGGTGCTACGCCGCCAATGTTGACCTTCTCGGTCTGCAGCACGCCGATGGCAAGACCGGCTGCGACGCCGGCATCAATGGCGTTGCCGCCGGCCTCGAGGATCTCGAAGGCGGCGTGGGCGGCCAGATAATGGCCTGCGGCGACCACATGCCGGGTGCCCATGATGGTCATGCGTTTGCTGGTCATTCGATCTCCTTCCGGGGTGCAAATCAGCAATGCGGGAATGACCGGATTCTACCCTGCGTCCGACTCCCTGCCCTCGCCGGCACCACAAACTGGACGTGGCGGCACTCCACAAGCACGGCAAGCTTGGTAAACTCCGCCACTGGATAAACACCTGTGACGGAAAATCCGCTTCCGGATGCAGGCCACCCCGAGGAGAAAACCGATGAAACTGACCCGTTTGGGCATTGCCGCTGTCGCCGGCGCCCTGGCTTTGGCCGCCCCCGTGCAGGCGCAAAATTATCCCGTGCGGACGATCCGCATGGTGATTCCTTTCGCACCCGGCGGCAACACCGACATCATCGGCCGCGTGTTCGTGCCGAAGATGGCGGAAATCATCGGCCAGCAGATCATCATCGACAACCGCGGCGGCGCCGGCAGCGTGATCGGCACTGAAATCGTGATGCGTGCGCCCCCCGACGGCTACACGCTGCTGCTGGCCTCGGCCGCGCACACCATCAATCCGGCGATGATCAAGAAACTGCCCTACGATTCAGTCAGGGATTTCACACCGATCAGCGTCGTTGCCGATGTGCCCACAGCCTTCGTCATCCACCCTTCGCTGCCCTCCAGAAACGTCAAGGAATTCATTGCGCTGGCGAAAGCCCGCCCCAACGACATCTTCTATTCGACCGCCGGCATCGGCACCGTGGGCCATCTGTCCGCGGAGCTGCTGGTGTCCACGGCAAAAATCAAGCTCACCGGCGTGCATTACAAAGGCAGCGGTCCGTCAATGGTCGACCTCGTCGGCGGCCATATCCAGATGCAGTTTCCCAGCATGCCGGCGGCGGTGCCCTATGTCGCCTCCGGCAGGCTGCGTATGATTGCGCAAACCGGCGAGAAACGTTCCCCGGCCGCGCCGACGGTGCCGACCATGATCGAACAGGGTCTGAAGGATTTCGTGGTATCCAGCGGCTTTTCGATGTTCGGGCCGGCCAATCTGCCCAAACCCATCGTGGATCGGATCCATGCCGCGCTGGTCCAGTCGCTCAAAGATCCCAAGGTCAGCAAGACGCTGCTCGATCAGGGTGCCGAACCCAATGGCAGCACACCCGAGGCACACGACAAGTTCAATCGTGCCGAAATCCAGAAATGGATCAAGGTTGCACGTGCGGCCGGCATCGAGCCGAACTGACAACGGCACTCTGCGCCAGGCGCTTGCGTTAAAATACGGGGCCTCAACGCCCCGTATTTTTTTCAGCCTGTTTTCCGCTCACTTTCCGAAAACACCATGACTCCCCTCGACTTCCAGTTTCCCTACACCTCCCAGCGCATGCCGGTACTGGCGCGCAATGCCGTCGCCACCTCGCAGCCGCTGGCGGCACAGGCCGGTCTGCGCATGCTGCTGAAGGGCGGCAACGCCGTGGACGCCATCCTCGCCACGGCGATTTCGCTGACCGTGCTGGAACCCACCAGCAACGGCATCGGCAGCGACGCGTTCTGCATCCTGTGGGACGGCAAAAAACTGCATGGTCTGAATGCTTCCGGGCGCTCTCCCGCGGCGTGGACCGCCGACCGTTTCAAGGGCGCGCAGGCCATGCCGATGCGCGGCTGGGATTCCGTCACCGTGCCGGGCTGCGTTTCGGCCTGGGCGGAAATGTCGGCCAAGTTCGGCAAGCTGCCCTTCGCCGACCTGTTCGAACCCGCGATCAAGTACGCCACCGACGGTTACATGGTGACACCGACCATCGCCCGGCTGTGGGCCAATCAGGCGCCGGAACTGAAAAACCAGCCGGGCTACGCCGAGGCCTTCATGCCGCGCGGCCGTGCACCGGCCCCGGGCGAAAAATTCTCCTTCCCGGCCCAGGCCAAAACCCTGGCGCGGATCGCCGAGACCAAAGGTGAGGCGTTCTACAAAGGCGACCTCGCCGAAAAAATCGTCGCCTGGTCGAAGCAGAATGGCGGCGCGATGACCCTGGACGACCTCGCCGCCCACAAAAACGACTGGGTGGAACCGATCGGCATCGATTACCGCGGTTACACTCTGCATGAAATCCCGCCCAACGGCCAGGGCATCGCGGCGCTGATCGCGCTCGGCATCCTCGAGAATTTCGATGTCGCCAAGCTGCCGGTGGATTCCCCGGACAGCATGCACCTGCAGATCGAAGCGATGAAACTCGCCTTCGCCGACATCAATGAATATGTGTCCGATCCGGCAACCATGCGCGTCACGCCCGCCGAAATGCTCGACAAGGCGTACCTGAAAAAACGCGCGCAGCTGGTCGACATGAAAAAAGCGCAGGATCCCGTCTTCGGCCACCCGGCCAAAGGCGGCACGGTCTATCTGACGGCTGCCGACGAATCAGGAATGATGGTGTCGTACATCCAGTCCAACTTCGCCGGCTTCGGCTCCGGCGTCGTGGTGCCCGGCACCGGCATCAGCCTGCAGAACCGCGGCTACGGCTTCAGCCTGAAACCCGGCCACGCCAATGTCGTCGCCCCGCGCAAGCGCCCCTTCCACACCATCATCCCGGGCTTCCTCAGCAAAAACGGCAAACCGCTGATGAGTTTCGGCGTGATGGGCGGCTCCATGCAGGCCCAGGGCCACATGCAGGTGGTGTCGCGGCTGGTCGATTACGGTCAGAATCCGCAGGCCGCCGCCGACGCGCCGCGCTGGCGCATCGACACCGGCCTCAAGGTCGGCATCGAACACGTTGTGTCCGCGGATACCCTCAGCGAGCTGCGCGCACGCGGCCATGACCTGCTGCAGGCCGACCGCTGGTCCACCGACTTCGGCCGTGCCCAGTTGATCTATAAGATGGAAGACGGTTATTTCGCCGCCTCCGAACGCCGCACCGACGGTCAGGCCGTCGGATTCTGATAACGCCTGCAACTGCCGTCATCCCCCCAGAGAAAAATCCATGACCCCGATACTGCGTTTACTGCTGGCCACTGTGCTGATGGCGGCGCCCCCCGCCGCCATGGCGCAGATGGAATTGCCGCCGATTCCGCCGTCTGTTGAAGACAGCTACAGCAAACTCACTGCACGCAGCGAAGTTGCGGAAGCGCTGGCAGCGATCAAAGGCGCCGGTGTGCGGATGTTTGAGGAGCAGGTGCGCATCAACGAGGTGCCCGCGCCGCCCTTCAAGGAACAACTCCGGGCGGAGTACTTCCTGAAAAAAATGCGCGAAGCAGGACTGCCCGGCGCCTACATCGACAAGGAAGGCAATGTCATCGGCGTGCGCGCCGGCACCGCCAAGGGGCCGCGGCTGGTGGTATCCGCACACCTGGACACGGTGTTTCCGGAAGGCACGGACGTCAAGGTGCGCGAAAAGGACGGCCGTTACTATGCGCCGGGCATCGGCGATGACGCACTCGGCCTGACCAACCTGCTCACGGTCCTGGAAGCCCTGAACAAGAGCAATATCAAAACCGTCGGCGACATCATTTTTGTCGGCACGGTTGGCGAGGAGGAACTCGGCGACCTGCGCGGCGTGAAGGCGCTGTTCCGCGACATCAAGGACATCGACGGCTTCATTTCCCTCGACGGCGTCGGCCTCGGGCGCATCGTCCATCACGCCACCGGCAGCCACCGCTACCTGGCCACCTTCAAGGGCCCCGGCGGCCACAGTTTCTCGGCCTTCGGCCTGCCCAGCGCCATCCACGCCATGGGCCGCGCCGTCGCCAAAATCGGCGATCTGGTACCGCCGGCCGAACCGAAAACGACGTTTACCGTGGGCACGGTGGCCGGCGGCACCTCGGTCAACGCGATTGCCGCGACATCGACGATCGGCATCGACATCCGCTCCAACGGCAACGCCGCGCTGCTCGAGTTCGAGAAAAAAGTCCTCGCCGCGCTGCAGGATGCCGTGAACGAAGAAAACGCGCGCTGGAAGTCCGACAAAATCAGCGTCGAGATCAAGCAGGTCGGCGACCGTCCCGCCGGTGTCACCCCGATCGATACACCGATCATCCAGGCGGCGCGGGCTGCAATGCCCCGGGTCGGCGCGCAGGTGCGCTCAATCACCGCTTCAAGTACGGACTCCAACCTGCCGATGTCGCTGGGCATCCCCGCGATCACACTGAGTTCCAGCGGCACCGGCGGCGGCAGCCATTCGCCCGGCGAGTGGTATTCCCCGGTCAACAACCATGTCGGCGCGCAGAACGTGTTCCTGCTCACCCTGGCGCTGACCGGCATGGAAGGCGTCACCGCCCCCCCTGCTCGTCAAGCGTCCAGCCCGATAAAAGATACCGGCAATCACGGACATCCCGCATGAAATACTCCCTCGGCGAACGCAAGGTCATCTGCAAGGGTGATTACTGGATCGCCCCCAACGCCACGGTCATCGGCAGCGTCATACTGGAAAACAACGCCAGCATCTGGTGGAACTGCGTGCTGCGCGGCGACAGCGACACGCTGACCATCGGCGAAAATGCCCAGGTGCAGGACGGCTCGGTGCTGCACGCCGATGCCGGTTTTCCGCTGACGCTGGAAAAAAACGTCAGCGTCGGCCACATGGCCATGCTGCATGGCTGCACCATCGGTGAAGGCAGCCTGATCGGCATCAAGGCGGTGATCCTCAACGGCGCGAAAATCGGCAAAAACTGCCTGATCGGCGCCGGCGCCTTCATCGGCGAAGGCAAGGAAATCCCCGACGGTTCGCTGGTGCTCGGCGCGCCGGGCAAGGTGGTGCGCCAGCTGACCCCGGAACAGATCAAGGGCATCAACCGCATCTCTGAACACTATGTGCAGAACTTCAGGCGTTACCGCAACGAATTGAAAACCGACGAATCCTGAACGTCAAATAACGGGAGCGCACATGGCCGACATGATGAAGTTCGGATTCAGGATCAGGACTCGCGGCGGCATGGTGGTGGAGAACCTGATGGTGCAGGCGCGTGACCGGGATGGCGCCGAAACCCGGATCCGCCAGATCTACCAGCATTGCGAAATCCTCGACTGCAGCACCCTCGCCCCGGACAGCCGCGGTGACGGCGTCGATCTGGAAAGCATGATCTCCCTGATCAGCCGGCAGGAAGAACCGCGCTAGCCGGTCATCAGCTGCCGATCCGACGCATCGCGACCAGCTTCAGTCCGGCAGCATTACCGCGCCGCGCCTGCGCTTCCTTCTCCGCGACGAGCGCGGTGCGTGCGCCGGGCGGCGCAGTCCGTACGGCCGGTCTGACTTCGCGGCCGGCCAGCCGGATAAAACCGCCGGCCATCAATTCATCCAGCAGTTCGGTGTAATCGCGTGCACCGCGGCTCGCCGGGGCATGTTCGAACACATCCTGGCTGGAGGCCGGACTCTCGGCGATGCTGACGTTTTCGGCAATGCGCGTGGCGCAGACTTCGTCGCCGTAACGCGCGCGCAGCTGGCGCTCGATATCCGCTGACATCCGGCGCCGCGGATCATAACGGGTGATCAGGTAACGCCGCGGCACACGCCGCTTCAGCACCTGCTCCAGCGCCTTCAGCGTGCGCTCCATCTGCAGCGCGCCCTTCATCGCCAGATAGTCCGTCGAAATCGGAATGATCACGCCGTCGGCGGCAAACACGCTGCCCAGCGACAGCACGCCGAGCATCGGGCAGGCATCCATCAGCACCGGACGCTCCGCGGGCTCGCGTTCCAGTGCAGCCGCCAGCCGGCCGAGCACCGCAGGCCCCTTGCCGAACTGGCTGTCGACTTTGGACAACTCGATGTGCGAGGGCACCAGCTTCCAGCCGTTGCGCGTGCCGCAGGTCAGCGACGCCAGCGGCGCACCATGCGCATACAGACCGTAAATGCTGGCTTCGGCGCGCGGCACCGTAATGCCGCAGACGCTGGTCAGGTGGGCTTGCGGATCCAGATCAATCACCAGCGGATCGGCGCCGCGCCGCGCCAGCAGGCCGGCGAGGTTCAGCGTCGTCGTCGTTTTGCCGACGCCGCCTTTCTGATTGAACACCGCGATACGCGCCACTGCACTCTCCGCAAGGTTGGGGCCGCGCTACAGGGACAGGGCCGATCATTTTGCGCCGGCAATCAGCAGCTTGGCAACACATCATGCGACTCGTGGCGAGGAATCTGCTGCAACCAACTGTTGAAACGCGACTACGTACCGCCGGCATTCAGACCCGCAGCATTAAAATCATTTAATAAACAATAAGTTAATGAAAACCAACCGGCTTGCATCTGCGGCAGCCGCCAGCAACACAAGTCCGGCCGACGGCGGCATCGACCCTGCGCCAGATGGCTTGGCGTCCGGGAAGTCCCGCGCCCAGGAATCCAAAGATCAGGCAACCGTGACAAATTACCGGCCGCGGGCTGGCGATCAGGATGTCACCCTGCCATGACGGCTAGAGCAGCCAATGGCGACTGCTGCTGAATTCGGTTATTCTCCAAACCGAAATTACAGGGGGATTTTGCAATGGCTTTTTATGCGTTTTATGTGATTGCCGCGATCGTACTGATTCTGCACTTTACCGGCTGGCTGAAGCGCAATCGGCTCGAATGGATGGTACTGGTGATGGCCGTCGCAGTGTTCCCCGTCGTCATTTTCCTGCGCTGACAGGCTTTTCCGCGGCGTCACTTCGCCAGCAGGCTCACCCCGCTGGCCAGCAGCATCACCGCCAGTATCCGCGCGAAGGTCTCGCTGTCGACCCGGTTGCCGAGGCGTTCCCCGACCACGGTGCCCGCCCACATCAGCGGCAGCAGGGCGGCAAACAGCAACAGCGTCGTTGCGGTGTAAAACCCGGCCCAGGCATAACCGCCGATGCGCGCAATCATCTCGGTAAACCACAGCGCCGCCACCGTGGCGCGAAACCCGGCGCGACCAATGCCGCGGGCATTGATGTAAATCACCACCAGGGTTCCGCCACCGCCACCGAACAGCGTATCGAAAAAACTGCCGAAAAATCCGACCGGCAGCGCCCAGCGCTGCGAACAGCGCAGCTGCGGCAAGCCGAGCACGCTGACCGCAAGCATGTAACAGGAATAACACACCAGGAACGAACCCAGCATCAGCACCAGCATGCGGTTGTCGAGGCTGGCAAACAGCCACAACCCGACCAGGGCGCCGATGATGGTCGGCGGCACCAGCAGGCGCAGTTCCGCCCACACCACTTCGCGCCGGTCACGGATAACCAGGATCACGAACAGCACGAACACCAGCAGGCTGCACAAAGGCACCGCAAGCTGCAGCGGAATGACGAAGGCCAGCAAGGGCACGGCGATCATGCCGGCGCCGAAACCCGACATGCCGCGTATGACAAAGGCGAGGAAAAACACCGCGGCGACCCACGCCAGCTGGAACAGGGTCAGATCAAATAAAGCCAGTTCAAACATCATGTCACTTGAACATCAGCGCGGCGCCGCTGACCAGCAGCACGGCACCCACCGCGCGGTTGAACAGAACCGGATCGAAACGGCGCACCACACGCGCCCCCAGCCATGATCCGATGACCACCATCGGCAACGCAGCCGCCAGCAACAACAGCGTGCGCCCGTCATACAAGCCCAGCGTCGCGTAACCCGCGATGCGCGTCAGCCCCTGAAACAGCATCACGGTGGTGATGGTCACGCGAAAGGCATCCTTGCCGAGCCGCGCCGAGTTCAGGTAAATCACGTACAAAGGCCCCGCGGCGGCGCCGAACAGGGAACCGACGATGCCCGCCGCAAAACTGGTCAGCGCCGCCACCGGCAGCATCCAGCGCGGCGGTATCTGCGGCGTGCGTCCGGCAAAAACCATCACATACAGCGCATAAAGCACGACAAAGACACCGAGCGCCTGCGCCAGCGGTTGCGGATCAAACAGTGTCAGCAGGTAGAGCCCGGCAAAAACACCGAGCAGGCTCCCGGGCAGGATGCGCCGGATCTCGCGCCAGGCGATATGGCGCCAGTCAGTGACCCCATGGCCGATCGAAGACAACATGTTGAGCACGGTGACCACCGGCACCGTCACCGGCAGCGGAAAAACCAGCGCGAGCAGCGGCACCGCAATCGCTCCGCCGCCAAATCCGGTGCCTCCGCGCACCGCGAAGGCCACGGTGACCACCATCGCACAGAACACCATCTGCAGTACGCTCAATTCCTGCATCACGATTCCCTGCGCTGCGCGCGACCGGTGGCCTGCAATGCCAGGAAAATGACCGCAACCATCACCGCCATGGTGCCGTAGGTCCAGGTGTAACGGCCGAGCAGTTCGTAAACCAGCGTGAATGCGGTGGGCCCGGCAAGTATGCCGGCGAAATTCCACACCATGGCACCGCCGGTCGCGAGACTGACTTGACCCGGCGGACTGCGGCGCGCAACTTCCGCGATGTACAGGCCGTTCCAGCCGATCGCCGTCGCACCGAACACCGCAAACAGCAGCGCTGTCAGCAGCACCGGCCAACCCGGCTGCAGGAAGGCGATTGCGAAACAGCACAGCAGCATGCCGGCAGTCAGCCCTTGGAGCACCTGCAGGCTGTTGCCGGTGCGGTCGGCCAGCCAGCCCCAGACAATCCTGCCCAGGACGCCGGCAATCTGCGCCACCGACAGCATCAGACCGGCCTCGATCAGCGAATAGCCGGCCTCTCCGACCAGCATGATCACGGTGAAGGTGCCGACGCAGAGCTGGACGAACGCCATGCCGAACGCTGCAACACCGAGCCAGCGCAGCGCGGGCAGCCGCCACACCAGCTGCACACCCTCGAATACCCGCGCCCGCACCGGCAGATCGGGTCGCCGGTCATCGTCCCAGTGCTCGCGCACCAGTTGCAGCGCCAGCAGCGTCGCCAGCGAGGCCAAAAGCACCAACGCCAGCGCCCAGCGCCAGCCCCAGGCCAGCGTGATTGCCGGGGCAAGCAGTGCCATCAAGGCCCAGGCCAGCGGCACACCGGTCTGCTTCAGTGAAAAAATGAAATTGCGATGCTGTGGCGGACTGAAGCGGTGCAGCAGGTGCGTCGCCGCCGGCAGATTGATGCTCATCGCGATGCCGATGAACACCGAAGTCACCACCAGCGCCGCGACACTGGCATGAAATCCGACAAAGAGCCCGGCCACACAGCAGGCCATGCCGATCTGCGTGGTGCGGCAGCCGCCGTAACGCGCAACCATCCAGGTGAACAGCATCGACCCGAACAGCGCCGCACCGTAAATCAGGCTCATCTGGTAACCGATCAGCGACGCCTGCACACCGAGGCTGCGCGCGAGTTCCGGCGCAATCACCGGAAACACCGCCGCGCCCATGGCGCCGGCCACCTGTGCCGCGGTGGTTGCCGCCACGACCGCGGCGACGGAGGGGGCGGAATGGGCCGATGCCGCGCTCATGCAACGCGCTCCGCGCGCACGGCGACGGCGGCAAGTACCGCACTGGCAAGGGCCGCCGCCGCCAGCACGCCGAAAGTCGTCGTATAACTGCCGATCGCGCGATACGTCGCCGCAAACAGCGCCGGGCCGACGAGTATGCCGCCGAAAACCCAGACCATCATGCCGCCGGTCGCGACGCTGACCATGCCCGGCGGGCTCAAGCGCGCGATCTGCGCGTGCATCACGCCGTTCCAGCCGTAGGCGACCATGCCGAACAGCACATAAAACAGGGCCAGCGCCGGCCCCGGCCAGCTTCCGGAAATGAACAGGCTTGCGATACAGCCCGCGCCCGCCATCAGGCTGCTCGCCAGCAATGCGGCTATGGCCCGGCCGCTGCGGTCGGCAAACCAGCCGAACACCAGCCGCCCCGCCATTCCCGCCACCTGGACCAGGGACAACATCACGCCGGCGGCAACCAGCCCGTAACCGGCCTCCTGCACCAGCAGATTGACGGTGAAGCTGCCGAGGCAAAGCTGCACAAAAGAAAAGAAAAATCCTGCCATCGCCAGATAACGCAGCGTCGGGTAACGCCACAACGCCACGACGCCGGACAGCAGGTTGGTCTGTGCTGCGGCGCGGGGATTGCGGTCATCGTCCCAATCCCTGCGCCAGCGCTCCAGCAGCAGCGCACCGGCTGCCGAATACGCCAGCACCGCCAGCAGGGACACCCGCCAGCTGAAGGCCACGGTCAATGCCGGGGCGATCAGCGCGATGGTCGCCCACCCCAGCGGCACGCCGGTCTGTTTGATCGAAAATATCAGGTTGCGGTGCTGCGGCGGCCCGAAACGGAACAGCAGGTGCGACGCACCGGATGCCGCCAGCGCAGTGCTGGCGCCGACAAAAATCGCCGCCAGCGGCATCAGCAGCAGATGTCCCGCCAGACCGGCGACCATGCCCGCGGCGCAGAGCCACAGCGAACACTGCATGGCGCGGCAGGCGCCCCAGCGCAACACCACTGTGCCGACAAAACACGACATCAGCACCGCTGCGCCGAACAGGATGCTGATCTGGTAGCCGACCCAGGACGCATCAACGCCGAGCATCTGCGCCAGTTGCGGCGCAATCACCGGGAAAATCGCGATGCCCATCGCCGACGCAATCTGCACCGCCATGGTCACCAGCACCACCACCACAATCGAAGGACCGGGCAAGGGTTTGGTATCTGTCATGCCATCACCGCCTGCGCGCCGCGCGTTGCGCCATCAGCAGCAGGCCGAACGCGACAAGGGCCGCAGCCGTCACCAGCAGGAAAGTATTGCCATAGCTGCCGATGCCGCCATAGGCGGCGGCAAACGCCGCAGGACCGATCAGCACGCCGGCAAACACAAAAAAAGTGGTGCCGGCAGCGACCACACTCGCCATGCCCGGCGGACTGAGGCGTGCCGCTTCGGCATGGAACACCCCGTTCCAGCCCACCGCCGTCACGCCAATCACAAAAAATAATATGTAAATCAATAATTTATTCCATCCGGCATCAAAAAATACCAGCGCCAGCGTGGACAGGACGGTGATCACGCAAATAATCATCAACACCGTGAGGCTGCTGCCCAGGCGATCGGCCAGCCAGCCCCAGCAAATCCGCGACACCGAGCCGCCGATCTGCACCACCGACAGCATCACGCCCGCCTCCACCAGCCCCATGCCGCCCTCGGCGACCAGATAAATCACGGTGAAACTCAGCACGCAGCGCTGGATGCCGGAAAAAATCATCGCCACCAGCGAAACCCAGCGCAGGCTGGTCTGGCGCCACACCAGCGGCACGCCGCCGAAGGCGGCCTGCCCGCCCTGCCCTGACACCCCCCGGTCGCTGTCCCAACGCGCGCGATGGCCCTGGATAAACACCAGCAATCCCGCAATCAACAGCACAATCATCACCAGCGACCAGTGGAAACCGTAATGTACGGCGATGGCCGGCGCAGTCAGTGAAGTGATGACACCTCCGACCGGCACACCTGTCTGTTTGATCGAAAACATGATGTTGCGGCGCTGCGGCGGCGTGTACGCCACCAGCAGGTGCGCCGCCGCCGAATTGATCATGCCCATGCCCATGCCGATGCACACCGAGCCCAGCGCGATCGCCGTCACGTACGGCAGCGCAAACAGCAGCAGGCCGGCGCCGCAGCAGAGCATGGAAAACTGCGTGGCACGCGCCGCGCCGAAGCGCAGCACGGCGTTGCCGCCGAACATGGTCGCCAGCGTGGCCGCACCGAAGGTCAGGCTGACCTGGTAACCGATCAGTATCGGGCTGACCCCCAGGGATTCCGCCAGTTTCGGCGCAATGGTCGGCAGCAGGATGTTCGACATTGCCACGACCATCTGCGCAAATGTCGCAACGGCAACAACGACCCACGGGCCGGGCATGGCAGCGGCTTTGTTCAAGACAGATCTTCTTTTGTGGGAGTAGCTGCATTGTGGTGACTGAGCCGACGCAGCGCAAGACGCATTTTCACGATGCGGTCCTGCCCGCGCCACCCCAGCCTGAAACCATCATTGACATGTCAGATATCATTCACTAAGATTTCAGCAGAATGGCCGCCGCAACCGCAAAAACCATCCCGCTGCTCAGCGACCGCGCCTACGAGCGCATCAAGCACGACATCATCTGCTGCCTGTTCGCACCGGGTACCGAGGTCTCCGAAGCCCAGCTCTGTGCACAGTACAAGCTCGGCAAAGCTCCCGTACGCATGGCCCTGTCGCGGCTCGCGCACGACGGCCTGGTGCGCGCCATCCCCCGCCGCGGCTACATGGTGACGCCGGTGACGCTGCAGGACATCCACGATGTGTTCGAGCTGCGGCTGATGCTGGAACCGGTGGCGGCGCGGATGGCGGCAGGCCGTGTCGATGCGCAACGATTGCGCATGCTCGATGACGTCTGCCGCGAGGGCTACCAGACCGGCAACGCCAAAAGCACAGCGCGTTTCCTCGACGCCAACAAGGCTTTCCATGTGACCATTGCGCAGGCGGCAGGCAATGCACGGCTGGCCGGCGCGATCGAGCAGCTGCTCGATGAAATGACCCGGTTGCTGCACCTCGGACTCGGTTCGCGCAACCGCACCCAGGAAATGCAGCACGAGCACCGCACGCTGGTCAAAGCACTGAGCCGCGGCGACGGCGACACGGCGGCCAACATCTGCCGCGAACAGATCGAAGCCGCGCGCAGCATGGTGCTCGGCGCCATACTCGCCAGCAAATCGGTGATGAATCTGCCGATCACGGCTGACCACAAATGAACGCCCGACTGCACCGTCTGGTTGAGCGCATCAACGCGGCGGTCGCGGCCCCCGCGGACGAATTGCCCTTCCGCGTCACCGCGGCGCTCGAAGAATCCGTGGCCAGTCCGGACTGGCTGACCGCCGAACAGTGCCGCCCCAGCCACGACCATTACACGCGCCATGTACTCCATGGCGACCCCGACGGCCGCTATACCATTGTCGCCATCGTCTGGGGCGCCCGGCAGCGCAGCCCCATCCATGCCCACCACACCTGGTGCGGCGTCGGCGTCTACCGCGGCAAACTCAACGAAGCGCTTTACCTGGAGAACGCCGAAGGTGGCGCGCCGGTGCTGCTGAATATCGCGGTGAGAGGCAGCGGTACGCTGAGCTTCGACATGCCGAACAACGGCATCCACCGCATCGCCAACACCGAGCCCGACCCGGCGGTGTCCATCCACGTCTACGGCGTGGACCGTGCCCGTATCACCACCGGCGTCAACCGCGTGCTGGGCTGGGCATGAGTAATGGGAAAATACGGGGAAAACCCGATAATCAAAAGGTGGTGTGCCGTTCCCGGCGCGCCACCGTTGCAGTTAACCAACGATCGTATTGGAGAATGGCATGAAAGCAGTAGTACTGCGGGAACACGGCGGCCTGGACAAACTGGAATACGTAACGGATTTCCCGGATCCTGCCGTCATCGAAGGCCATGTGGTGATCCGCGTCGGCGCAACCTCGTTCAACTATCACGACGTGTTCACCGTGCGCGGCATGCCCGGCATCAAGGTGCCCTTCCCGATGATCATCGGCCTCGACATCGCCGGTGAAATCCTCGAAGTCGGCGCCGGTGTCTCCGGCTGGAAACCGGGCGACCGCGTGCTGGTCAATCCGCTGAACAAGAAAAAAGGCCTGATGGGCGAAATGATGCACGGCGGCCTCGCCGAAAAATGCCTGGTCGCCGCCGACCAGCTGATCAAAATGCCGGATGATGTCAGTTACGAACAGGCCGCTTCGCTGCCGGTGGCCTACGGCACCGCGCACCGCATGATCATCACCCACAACACCATCAAAAAAGGCGACAAGGTGCTGGTGCTCGGCGCCAGCGGCGGGGTCGGCACCGGCTGCGTGCTGCTCGCCAAGATGCTCGGCGCCGAAGTCATCGCCTGCGCCTCCAGCGCGGACAAGATCCAGCGCCTCAAGGATCTCGGCGCCGACCACGTGATCAACTACAAGGAAACCGATTTTTCGAAGTGGGCTGTCGAGAAATTCGGCAAACCGCAGCGGCGCAGCTACGAAGGCGGCGTCGATGTGGTGATCAATTTCACCGGCGGCGACACCTGGGCGCCGTCGCTGAAGTGCGTCAAACGCGGCGGCAAGATCCTGGTCTGCGGCGCAACGGCCGGTTATGACCCCAAGGAAGACCTGCGTTACGTGTGGAGCTTCGAAATCCAGATCATCGGATCCAACAGCTTCTACGATGAAAATCTGAAAGCGCTGATGGACCTGATCCAGCAGGGCAAAATGAAGCCGGTGATCGACGAGGTGATGCCGCTGCAGGGCGCAGCCAAAGGGCTGAAGCTGATCGAAGACCGCGAAGTCTTCGGCAAGGTCATCATCAAGCCTTGAACACAACATCTTGAGCCACAGAGATCACAGAGGTCACAGAGGAAAAGCAGAACCCGGTATGCCCCGGGTTTTACCCTGTGCTCTCTGTGGCTAAGTGCTTTTGAATCTGATTTCAGCCCCTGATGACTATCCCCCTTCCCGAACCGCGCGGCTACCCGGGCAACCTCGGAATGGCCTTCGCCGCGCACGCGCAGGCAGAGCGCCCGGCCATCGTCGACCTGCGCGACGCGCAGCAGCCGCGTCCGGTCAGCTACCGCGAACTCGACGCGGCCTGCGACGCTGTGGCGCGCGGACTGTTACGGGCGGGACTGCGTGCCGGCGACCGCATCGGCATCCTGTCGCTGAACCGTGCCGAGTTCGTAATGACGCTGCTCGGCGCCATGCGCGCCGGCGTGGTGCCGGTACCGGTCAACATCAAACTCGCCGCCGACAGCATCGCCTTCATCCTCAATGACGCCGGCGCGCGCCTGGTATTTGTCGAAGCCGCGCTGCGCCACCTCTGCCCCGCCGGCCTGCCGGCCGTGGTTTATGATGGCGCAGGCGCGGAAGCTTTCGACAGCTTCCTCGATCCCGGCCCGCACACCGCATTCGAACCGGCTGCCGACTCGGTCGCCATCCAGCCCTATACCTCGGGCTCGACCGGCCGCCCCAAGGGCGTGCTGCTGACCCATTACGGCCAGAACTGGAGCCGGCGCATCCTTGCCCACACCCGCGGCACCACGGAACATGACGTGATCCTTGTCGCGGCACCGCTGTACCACAAGAACGCGCTGAACGCGATCAAGCAGGGGCTCACTGCAGGCGCCATGCTGCCGCTGCTGCCGCAGTTCAATGTCGAGCGCTACATTGCCGCCATCGGGCAATGCCGCTGCACCGTGATCTCCGGCGTGCCGACCATGATGTCGATGGTGCTCGCACGCAAGGAACTGCTGGCAACGATCGATACCAAGTCGGTGCGCACGATCATGATGGGATCCGCGCCCTCCTCGCCGCAGCTGCTGCGCGAATTGAACGTGTATTTCCCCAATGCCCAGCCACTGGTGGTCTACGGCGTCACCGAGGGCGGGCCGGTGCCTCTGGGACCGCACCCCGAAGGTAAAACCCGGCCCGAAGGTTCCATCGGCGTGCCCTATCCCGGCACGGAAGCAAAACTGATCAACGGCGCAACAGCGGACGAAGGCGAATTGATCGTCAGGAACCCCGGCATCCTGGCGGCCTATCACAATCTGCCCGAAGAAAGCGCCAGGCGCATCCGCGACGGCTGGTACCACACCGGGGACGTGTGCCGGCGCGATGCCGACGGTTTCTATTTTTTTGTCGGCCGCACCGACGACATGTTTGTCTGCGGCGGCGAAAACATATTTCCGATCGAGGTCGAGCGCCTGCTTGAGCGCCATCCTGCCGTGCATCAGGCCTACGTGATGCCCTTCGACCACGAACTGAAGGGCAAGGTACCCTATGCCTTCGTCGTGCTGCGTGCCGGCAGCAGCGCCGGCGAGGAAGAACTCAAACAGTTCGCCCTCGCCAACGGCCCGGCCTACCAGCATCCGCGCCGCGTTTTTTTCCTTGACCAGCTGCCGCTGGCCGGCACCAACAAGGTCGACCAGCAGCGCCTGCGCGCCCTGGCCGCCGCCTGAATCCAAATACGATCATCCACCGGAGCACGAACCATGCCTGAAGAAAAAGTCACCGTCGAAAAACTCCAGCAACTGATCACGCGCGGGCCGTTCAATCAATGGCTCAATTTCACCGTGCTCAAATCCGACGACAGCGGCGTCGAAATCAAAGCTGGCTGGCGCGAAGAATGGGTGGTCAACCCCGAGCGCCGTTACACCCATGGCGGAATCCTCGCCGCCATCGTCGACGTCGCCGCCGATTACGCCATCGCCGCACAACTCGGCAGGCCGGTGCCGACCATCGACATCCGCGTCGATTACCACAAGGCCGCGATGCCGGGCGATCTGACGGCCAAGGCCAAGGTGGTGCGCATGGGCAGCCAGTATTCGACCGCGGAAGCGTTTGTATACGACAAGGACGGCGCGCTGGTCGCCAGCGGTCGCGGCACCTACTTCACCGCGCCGCCGAAATGAGACCGTGTCTGCCGCAGCACACCGGTCATCGGGCGCAAAGCGTATGATCAAAAAAATACCTGCGTTCGAAGGCTGCCCGGGCTGCGGGTTGGCGCGGATCGTGCTTGGAGCATCCGCTATGCCGCAACCGCAGCCCAGCTGAGCCCGATACCGCCCATGCCGACCGTACTCGAAGAAAGCATACACGCCAGAACGCCGCCGCGAAAATGGCGTATTAGTCTTGTTGCCCAGCGTTTTGCGCTGCTGGGGGTGATTCTCGCCATCTGGTGGATCGCATCGCTGCCGATGCCGCATTTCATCCTGCCCGGCCCGCCGCGCGTACTCGAAGCATTCCGCACCATCGCCGGCAACGGTGACCTGTGGTCGAATCTGGGGATCACGCTGGGCCGCGTCGGCACCGGTTTTCTGCTGGCCACGGCTGTCGGACTGCCGCTCGGCATCATACTCGGCTCAAACCGCCGGCTCGGCGATTTCTTCGAACCGATCATACCGGTGATGAACACCGTGTCCTCGGCAATCTGGGCGACTTTCGCGATCATCTGGTTTGGCGTATCCAACGCCACCACGGTGTTCGTCGTATTCATGACCGCAATGCCGCTGATCATCACCAACGTCTGGCAGGGCACGCGCACCGTCAACGCCGATTTCATCGAACTCGCGCAAACCCTGCGCATGCCGGCGCACAAGGTGATGATCAAGATCTATCTGCCGACCATCCTGCCCTACTTTTTCTCCGGCGCGCGGCTCGCCTTCGGTTTCGGCTGGCGGGTGTCACTGGTGGCCGAAACGCTGGGCTCGTCCAGCGGCGTCGGCTACCGGCTGCGCCAGGCCGCCGACCTGATCCAGACCGACCAGGTGTTTGCCTGGACCATCACCCTGGTGATGATGATGGCGATACTGGAAATGGGCATACTGCGCCCTCTGGAAAACCACGTGTTCCGCTGGAAAAAAGAGGCTGAAGGCTCATGAGCAAAAAAACCACCGCCGTCCCCGGACAACGCCTGATCATCGCGATGACCGGCGCCACCGGCTCCGTCTACGGCCTGCGCATCCTCGAAACCCTGCGCCGCATGGGCGGCTGGGAAACCCACCTGATCGTGTCCGAAGCCGGCATGCTCAACATCTGGCAGGAATACCGGCTCGGCCGCAAGGATGTGCAGAAACTGGCCGATGTGGTGCATAACGTGCGCGATGTCGGTGCCACCATCGCCAGCGGCTCTTTCCTGACTGCGGGCATGGTGATCGCTCCGTGCTCGATGAAAACGCTGGCCGGCGTGGCCCACGGTTTTGCCGACAACCTGATCACCCGCGCCGCCGACGTGATCCTGAAGGAGCGCCGCCGGCTGGTGCTGATCACGCGCGAAGCACCGCTCAACCTTGCACACATCCGCAACATGGAGGCGGTGACACTGATGGGCGGGGTGATTTTCCCGCCTGTCCCCGCGTTCTACAGCAAGGTCAAGACCATCGATGACCTCGTCAACCACACCGTCGGCCGCGTACTCGACCTGTTCGGCGTCCAGCACGAGACGATCCACCGCTGGCAGGGCATCCGCAACGACGTATTGAAAGACGATCAGCAATAACGCCACAAGGACGAAGTCATGCAAGAGAATTTCCGCGAATTCCTGGACCGGTTGCGCAGCGCCGGTGAACTGATCGACATCCGGCAACCGGTCGACATCCGCCACATCGCGACGCTGGTTGACCAGTCGGACAAGGCGCTTTTTTTCGAAAAAGTCATCGGCTACGACATACCGGTGGCATCGGGCATCATCCGCTCCCGCGAACGCGCAATCATGTCCATGGGCTGCACGGAATACGGCGAAATCGAAACCAGGCTGCGCCATGCGATCGACAACCCGATCCCGCCCCGCTACATTGAAAACGCCCCCAACAAGGAAATCGTGCAGACCGGGGACGAAGTAGATTTATTCAAGCTGCCGATCCCGATGTCGTCAATCTATGACGGCGGCCCGATGATCACCGCCGGCGTGGTCATCGCCAGCGATCCTGAATACGGCCTGAACTCCGGCATTTATCGTTTCATCGTCAAGGAAAAAAACCTGACCGGCATCGACATCGTGACGCCGAACAACATGCGCATGTACGCGCAGCGCGCGTACGAGGCCGGACGGCCGTGCCCGATCTCGATTTCAATCGGCACCCACCCGATCGAAATCATGGGCTCGGGCTTCCGCGCCCCGATCGGTGTCGATGAAATGGCCATCGCCGGCGGCCTGCGCGGCGCACCGGTGCAGATGGCGCAATGCGAAACCATCGACCTGCCCTGCATCGCCGATGCCGAAATCGTGCTCGAAGGCGAGATCCTGCCCACCGGCTGGGTATGGCCGGAAGGCCGCTTCGGCGAGTTCACGCGCCTGATGGGCGGCCTGCACTGGAACCCGCTGGTGCGCATCAAGGCCGTGACCATGCGCAGGAATCCGATTTATTACGCGCTGCACATGCCCTGGGAAAACACCTGGCTTGCCGCGCCCACCCGCTACGCCGCGATCCGCGCAGCCCTCAAAAACGCGGGCGTGCAGGTGAAGGACATCAACGTCACGCTCGGCGGCTGCGCGTTCTGGCATGCCGTGATCTCGATCAAAAAACAGGCGGGCGAAGGCAAAAACGCACTGCTCGCGGCCCTGTCGGTGATGGATCTCAAACATGTGGTGGTGGTCGACGAGGACATCGACGTGCACAACGCCACCGACGTCGAGTGGGCGATCGCCACCCGCGTGCAGGGCGACAAGGATGTGATCATCATCCCGGGGGCGCGCGCCAAACCGCTCGATCCCAGCCTGGCGGTGATGCCGCCCGGCGTGGTGCCGCTCGGCGCCAAGGTCGGCATCGATGCAACCATCGGCGAAGGCATTCCGCACGAACGTTTCGAGCGCATCGCCTATGCCTATGCCGACACCGCGAAGATAAAGGACTACACCGGCGGCAAGGCCGACCCTGTGCCGGCCAGGGCCGCCGCCGACGAACAGGCCATCGCCGCGCTGGCGGGCGAAATCCATGCCCTGATTGAAAAAGTCCCGATGTACTACACGGAACTCGCCGAGAAATTCGCCGACCACCAGTTCCAGTCGGTGGCGCGGGCGCTCGGCAAGCTGCATGCCGACCAAAAACTGTGGCAGGACCCGCGTGGCCGCATGTGCATCCGCGGCTCGGCATTCGCCGCCAAACCTCCGGTGCGGAACGCCTGAAGCCATGAACGCGCCCGCAATCGCCAGTGAATCCCCGGCCACGGCGGCAACCGCCGCAGCCATCGCCGTCAGCAGCGTCAGCAAGTGGTTCGACGGCAGCGAGGGACAATCGCTGCTGGTACTCAAGGACATCGACATCCAGGTGCCGGCGCAATCGATACTTGCGATCCTCGGCGCCTCGGGCTGCGGCAAAAGCACCTTGCTCAACATCATCTCGGGCATCCTCAGACCCGATCGCGGCCATGTCTGCATCAACGGCATCCCGTCACGCGATTTCCAGGACTGGCGCAGCGTGAGCTACATGTTCCAGGAGGACCGCCTGCTGCCGTGGCGCACCGCGCTCGCCAACGTCGAATTCAGCCTGGAAGCGGGCAAGATGCCGCGCGCCGAACGCCGCCGCCGCGCGCTGGAAGCGCTGCAGCTCGTCGGGCTCAACGGCTTCGAGGATGCGTTTCCGCACCAGTTGTCCGGCGGCATGCGCAGCCGCGTCGCGCTCGCCCGCAGTCTGGTGCTCGACCCCTGCATCCTGCTGATGGATGAACCGTTCTCGCGGCTGGATGCCCAGACGCGTTCGCTGATGCATCAGGAACTGCTGCGCATCCAGCAGATGAAGCACATGACCATCATCTTCGTCACCCATGATGTCGAGGAATCGGTCGTACTTGCCGACCGCGTCGTGGTGCTCGCGCCGCGCCCGGGGCGCGTCCGCGAGTTCGTCGACATTGAACTCGACAGGCCGAGGGATCCGACGCTGCCCGAAGTCACCCGTTACATCCAGCGCCTGCGCGCGCTGCTCTGACCCCCTCTCTTTTCTTTTTCGACCACCAAGGAGCCACGCCATGTTTGCAAATCGCCGGACCGGACTGATTGCCGCTTCCCTGCTTGCCTTCGCGGTCTTGAGCGGTACCGCACACGCGCAAAAAATCAAGGTCGGCTACTGGACCAGCGGCGTAAGCCTGGGCTTTGGCGCGCTGCTCGAGACACAAAAATTCCTTGAGAAGGAAGGGCTTGAAGTCGAATGGGTCAAGTTCGCCGACGTCAACGGCCCGACCAAGGCAATTGTTTCCCAGGCGATCGACGTTGCCTTCGGCGCCAGCGCAGCCGGTGCGCTCAACATTGCCGCTGATGGCGTGCCGATCAAGATCATCCTCGGCACCCAGCTCGCCGAAGCGCAATTCGTCGTTCTTGACGGCTCACCGATCAAATCCTTCGCCGACTTCAAGGGCAAGAAGATCGGCATGTCGCCGCCCGGCAGCGCAACACATGCCATCGCCACCGCCCTGCTCGAAAACAACCACGGCCTGAAACCCGCCGACTACACCGTGATTCCGGGCACCGAGCCGCGGCTGGCCCAGTTCCTGTCACAGAAGGAAATGGACGTCGGTGCGATCCGCTCCACCACCATCGCGCAGATGAACGAGGTCAAACTGCGCAGCCTCGGCAACTTTCTCGATGAATGGCGCAAAATGACCAAGTCCAGGGCCGCACCCTTCATCGGTGTCGCCATCGTACACAGCGAATACCTCGCCAAAAATCCGGAAGCGGTGGCGAAATACGTCTCCGCCGTGCGCAAGGCGACCGAATTCGGCAGCAAAAACAAGAACATAGTCGCAGATACCCTGATGAAGGCGGCAAACATGAAAGCCGACGATGCCACCGCCTACGCCAACCTGTGGGACAACATCTATCGCGCCAGCTTCGAGGCCGAGGACATCGCCACGCTGAAGCGCATGAACGATATTTTCAAGCAGGGCGGCACCGCCAAGAAGGACGTGCCGGACAGCGCCTTTGTCGCGGAACCGTATCTGAAAGCCAAGCAGGCCCGGTAACCGTTTGCCGCGCTGCCGCCCTGCGGCAGCGTCCGGCAGGAGCAGAGCATGAGCCAAGCCGTTGCAGCACGCCCGATGCGTGATCTCGTCACCTGGCCGCAGGAAGGTTATACGCGGGTGCCGTTGCAGGTGTTCGCCGACCACGAAATCTACTCCTGGGAACAGGATCTGATTTTTCGCGGCCCGACCTGGAGCTTCCTCGGGCTGGAAGTTGAAATCCCCGAGCCTGGCGACTACATCACGACCTTCATCGGCGACAGCCCGATCATCGTCGTGCGCACCGCGGACGGTGGCATCAATGCCCTGGTCAACCGCTGCGTGCACAAGGGTTCGATCATCTGCTATGAACCCAAAGGCAGCCGCAAACGCGCCCACAATTTCGTCTGCCCGTACCATAACTGGATCTACGACTTCGAGGGCGGCCTCAAGACCATCGCCTTCGAAAAAGGCATCCAGGACAAGGGCGGCATGCCGGAGGACTTCGACAAATCCAAACACCGGCTGATCCGGCTGCGCGTGGACACCATCCGCGGCCTGATCTTCGGCACATTCCCTGAGGCAACCCCGCCGCTGCGCGACTACCTCGGGCCGGTGATGGTCGAACACATCGAGCGCACCCTACACGGCAAACCGAAAATCCTCGGCCGCTACAGCCAGTTCATGCACAACAACTGGAAACTCTACGTCGAAAACAGCCGCGACAACTATCATCCCAGCCTGCTCCACGCATTTTTTTCGACATTCAAGCTGAACCGGCTGTCCGCAGAAGGCGGCACCCGGCAGGACGACAGGAACTGGCACCACATCACTTTCACCAAGCGTTATACCGACGCCGGCGACCAGGCCTACGATTCGGGCATGATCCGCGCGATGAAAACCAATTACGGGCTGAAGGATCCCTCGCTGATCGACCAGTGGATGGAATACCCGGACCAGATCACCAATTCCATCCAGAGTATTTTTCCCGGTTTCGTGCTGCAGCAGATCCTCAATTCCATCGGCACGCGCCAGATCATCACCCGCGGCACCGACAAATGCGAACTGGTGTGGACGCTGATCGGCTTCGAGGATGACACCGAGGAGCAGACCTACGTGCGCGTCAAGCAGAGCAACCTGGTGGGTCCGGCAGGACTGGTGTCGATGGAAGACGGCGCCATCGGCAATTTCGTGCAGCAGGGCATCAAGGGCGATCTCGACAATGTGGCCGTGATCGAAATGGGCGGCCGCGGCGTCGGCGGCATGCCGACTCGCGCCACCGAAACTTCGGTGCGCGGCTTCTGGAAGCTGTACCGCGAACTGATGGGCGTCTGAGCCCGGCAACCACAGGAAGAGGACATGAACGCCAAGACCCCTGCCGGCCCCGCGACCGACGTGCCCGTGGCGGTGCGCGACGCCATCGCGCGGCTGATGACGGAATACGCAAACGCGATCGACAACGATGAACTCGAACGCTGGCCGCATTTTTTCACCGAGCAGTGCCTGTACCAGATCCTGCCCCGCCCGGACTACCGGCAGGGCCGGCCGATCGGCATCTGGTTCTGCGACAACCGTGACATGCTCGAAGACCGCGTCAGCTCGATCCGCGAAGTCAATGTGTACGAACCCCATGTCTATCGTCACGTGATCAGCCCCGCCGAAATCACCGGCATGAACAACGGCGCCTGGACCGCGCAAACCAGCTACATCGTCGTGCGCACCATGCACGACGGCGCCATGCAGGTGTTCAGCGCCGGCCGCTACGTCGATGAAATCGAGGTTGACGGCGCCATAGCGCGTTTCCGCAAACGCATTGTCGTCCCGGATTCACCCCGTTTTGACACCCTTGTCGTCATTCCGCTCTGAACACGCCATGCCAAAAACCGCAGCGCTGCACCTCCACCTTGAAAGCGCGAGCAAGCGCAATCCGCTGTTCCATCTGACTGAAGAACGCTGGGCTGCCGCCGCGAAGCGGCATCGTGCGCTCGCCAGACGCCTGACCGTCACCATCGGCTGGGACGGCGACATCCTCGATGCCGCGCTGAAAACCGCCGACCTGATGATCAATTCGAATCCGCCGCGCGAGCGGCTGCGCGAGCGCGCTCCGCGACTGAAGTGGATCCAGACCACCGGCGCCGGCATTGACGCGCTGATGCCGCTCGACTGGCTGCCCGCCGGCATCACGCTGACCAACAACAGCGGCGCCCACGGCGCCAAGGCGGAAGACTCCTGCGCCATGGCGCTGCTGATGCTGAATGCGCAGATGCCCAGAGTGCTCAACGCCCAGCGCGAACACCTCTGGCGGCCGGCCTACACCACCCCGGTCTCGGGCAAAACCGTGGTCGTGATCGGTTTCGGCGATCTGGGACTGGCGGCCGGCCGCGCCGCGAAAAAACTCGGGCTCAAGGTGATCGCCGTGACCCGCAGCGGCAAGGCGGGTCGGCCGGCCGACGCCGTCTACCCGGTCTCCCGCCTTGACCAGGCGCTGCCCAAGGCGGATTTCGTCATCGTCACCACGCCGCTGACACCACAGACCCGCGGCCTGCTCAACCGCGCGCGCCTTGAAAAAATCAAGGCTGGTGCCGGCATAGTCAACATCGGACGCGCGCCGGTCATCGATTACATCGCACTCCGCGCATTGCTGGAAAAGGGCGCGCTGTCGGGCGCGGTGCTGGACGTGTTCGAACCCGAGCCGCTGCCGCCCGATTCACCGCTGTGGAACACCCCGGGACTGGTGGTGATGCCGCACATTTCATGCGACGACCCGCGTTACATCGACATGCTGTTCGACCGCTGGTTCGAAAATTTCGGACGTCATGTCGCCGGCCGCCCCCTGCGCAACATCGTCGACCGCCGGCTCGGTTACTGAGCATCGCCATGAGCCTGCCCTTTTTTCACATGATTGCCGGCGCTCCCGACCCGGTCGCGCCGTTTTCTCACGCCGTTGAAGCCGACGGCTGGGTTTTCGTGACCGGACAGATGCCGTTCAGCGGCACAGCAAACGACTCACCCTACCCGGAAGGCATCGAGGCGCAGACCCGCCAGGTCATGGCAAACCTGCAGCGCGTGCTCGCCGGCTGCGGCCTTGATTTTCCCAACGTGGTATCCGTGCGCATATTCCTGCTGCATTTCAACGCGGACTATGAACGCATGAATGCCGTATATGCCTCCTATTTCCCGGCGGGCAAACGCCCGGCACGGACCTGCATCGGCGTCAGCGGTCTGGCGCGCAATGCGCGCGTGGAAATCGACATGGTCGCGCGCCGACCCTGAACCGGTGACATGATGCAACACGCCGCTTTCGACGCCGCCGCCCAGAATCCGCCGCCGGGCAAGCTCAACATCGACCA
The DNA here is from genome assembly GCA_019749945.1 of Burkholderiales bacterium. Classification (GTDB taxonomy): domain Bacteria; phylum Pseudomonadota; class Gammaproteobacteria; order Burkholderiales; family SG8-41. The sequence continues at coordinate 105,140 of JAIEPF010000006.1, read as the reverse complement.
CGTTGCGCATTTCGTGCCGCATATCGACACTGCCAGCGCGGCGCTGGAGCAGGCCGGATTCACGCTGACGCCGTTTTCCGAGCAGTCGCACCGCCTCGAACCCGGCGGTCCGCTGACCCCGGCCGGCGCCGGCAACCGCTGCGTGATGCTGCGCGAGGGTTATCTCGAGTTCCTGACCCCGACCGGCGACACCGCCATCGCACAGCAGCTGCGCAATTCCATTCAACGTTACACCGGACTGCACCTGATCGCACTCGGCACCGTTGCGCCGGACATCGATCATGCGCGGTTGGCAAAAAACGGGTTTTCGCCGCTGCCCCCGGTCGCCTTGCAGCGTGAAATCGGCACTGCTGAAGGCAGCGGCACCGCGCGCTTCACCGTGGTCCGGGTGCCGCCGGGCACCATGGCCGAGGGTCGCATCCAGTACTGCCAGCAGCACACACCCGAGCTGCTGTGGCAGCCGCGCTGGCTGGAACATCGCAACCATGCGCGCGGCCTCGCCGCAGTGATGATCTGCGTCGCCAATCCGCAGGAAGCGGCGCAGCGTTATGCGCGTTACACCGGCCTGCTGGCACAGGTGTCCGGCACACAATGGCGCATCGATACCCAGCGCGGCGCCCTGCTGTTTGTCACCCAGGCCGCGCTTGAAAAACAGTTCGGCATCACCACTCCGGCGCTGCCGTGGATTGCCGGTTATGTGCTGACCAGCGACAGCCTTTCCGCCACGCGCGATGCGCTTGACGCTGCGCGATGCGATGTGAGCGAACTCGGCAACCGATTACTGTTGCGCTGGCCCGGCGCAGTCGGCGGCTCCATCCTGTTTCAGCAGGCCGGCACGGCACTGCCGGCGCTGAGCTGAAAATCATTATAACTTATTGTTTTTATTAAATTATTCATGAAATCCGAAGAAACATGGGACGTCATTGTCATCGGCTTCGGCCACGGCGGCGGCATCGCCGCGCTGAACGCCGCGCAAGCCGGCGCCAAAACCCTGATCATCGAAAAATCCACGGTCCCCGGCGGCCTGTCGATCTGCTCGTACGGAGCGGTGCGCAGCGCGCACGACCCGGATCAGGCTTTCGCCTATCTGCAGGCCACCAACGGCGGCCGCACGCCGGATGACGTGGTGCGCACGCTGGCCGAAGGCATGTGCGGACTGGAAGCCTATGTCCGCGAACTGGCGCGAATCAACAACGCGCGTGTCATCACTTCAGTCGAGGAAAATGCCGAACGTCAAAAGGCCGGCGACCCGTACCGCCGCCAGATCCGCGGCAACTACCCGCTGCCCGGCACCGACACTTTTTATCACACGTCGGTGGTTGATGTGCCCGGGCTTGATGCGCGCAAGGCCTACCCCTGGGCAAACGGCGCGCCCAACGGGCCGAAATTATTCAAGGTGGTACACGACAACGTGCTCGCCGCCGGTGTCGAAGTACGGATGGGCACCGCCGCCCTGCGCCTGATTGCGGATCCGGCGACGCGCGAAGTGCGCGGCGTCACCGTCAAGGATGGTTCGGGCAAGGAACATCACATCGCCGCACGCCGTGGCGTGGTGCTCGCCTGCGGCGGTTTTGAAGGCAATGCGGCGATGAAGGCGCAGTTCCTCGAAACCCATCCCGTCCTCAACGCCGCCGCGCGCAACAACACCGGCGACGGCATCCGCATGGCGCAGGACCTCGGTGCTGCGCTGTGGCACATGTGGCATGTGCACGGCGCCTACGGCTTCCGCCACACTGACCCGACCTACCCGTACGGCATGCGCGTCAAACGTTTCCCCGACTGGTTCCCCGGCGCCGACGACCAGGTCAAGCTTAAAATGGCGTGGATCCTGCTCGACCAATCGGGCAAACGCTTCATGTCCGAATATCAGCCCTATACCCAGGACACTGCCGTGCGCCCGCTGTCGCACTTCGATCCGGTGACGCAGCGCGCCACGCGCAACCCCGCCTACATGATCTGCGACGACATCGGCCGCCGGCTGTATCCGCTGGGCAAGGCCACCTCCAACGATGAAGGCCTGCGTTACGACTGGAGCGACGACAACCTGAAAGAAGTGGACAACGGCATCCTCAAGCGTGCCGACACGCTGGAAGAACTCGCCGCTCTGCTCGGCATTGATGCCGCGGCAGTGACTTCATCCGTAGCGCGCTGGAACGCGCAATGCGCCGCCGGCCGTGATGAGGACCATCAACGCCCCGCCAACAGCATGCTGCCCATCGTCCAGGCGCCGTTTTACGGTGCGCCGGTGCATGCGGTGATTTCCAATACCCAGGGCGGACCCGTGCACGATACACACTCGCGCGTGATCGATGTTTACGGCCGGCCGATACCGCGGCTCTATGCCGCCGGTGAACTGGGCAGCTCCTTCGGCCACCTCTACCTGTCGGGCGGCAACATCGCGGAGTGTTTTGTCACGGGCAGGATCGCGGGCCGCCATGTTGCACAACTGGCGCCGGTCAAAACCTGAACAAAAACGGGCGGCCCAAGCCGCCCGTGATTGTTACGATCATTATTACCGACTGATATTTATCGATCAAAGATCCGCTTTGATGCCGGCGGCCTTGACGATCTTCGCGTACTTGGCAATGTCGGTCCTGATGGTCTCCGCGAACTGCTCCGGCGTGCCGCCGAGCGGCTCATAACCCAGCGCGCCCAGCCGCTGCAGCACATCGGGCGACTTGAGGCTGGCGCCGATGGCGGCATTCAAGCGCGTCACCACTTCCTTCGGCACACCCGCCGGAGCGACCACGCCAAACCACGGCGACAGCTCATAACCGGGCAGACCTGATTCCGCGATGGTCGGAATGTGCTTCGCCGCACTGGAACGTTTGCTGCCGGTCACACCGATCACGCGCAGACGGCCGGTGCTGGCATGCGGCTGGATCACGGCCAGATCGGCCAGCATCAGATCGATCTGGCCGCTGACCACATCGGTCAGCGCCGGCGCCGTGCCTTTGTACGGCACATGCACGATATCGGTCTTGGACATCGATTTCAGCATTTCCGCCGCCAGGCTGGACATGCTGCCCATGCCCGATGAGCCGTAACTCAGGTAACCGGCTTTGCGGCTGGCGACTGCAATCAGTTCCTTGACGTTTTTCGCCGGCACTGTCGGATTGACGGCCAGCGCATAGGGCACGATCGCGACATTGATGATCGGCGTGAAGTCCTTGAGCGGATCGTACGGCAGTTTTGCATACAGGCTCGGCGCCACCGCCAGGTTGCTGGAGCCGCCCATCGCCATCGAATAGCCGTCACCCGGCAGGCGCGAGGTCGCCTCCATGCCGACCGTGCCGCCGGCACCGCCGCGGTTTTCCACGGTCACGGCCTGCCCCCAGGCCTCGGTCAGTTTCTGCCCGATCAAACGGCCGAGAATGTCGTTGGGTCCACCGGGCGCGAACGGCACCACCATGCGCAACGGTTTGCTCGGATAGCCCTGCGCCTGCGTATTGCCGGCGCATGCGAACAGCGCAAGCGGTATCGCGGCACGCGCCAGGAATGTAAGCGGTTTCATGTTGCACCTTTCAGATGGGAAAATGATTACGACATGCCAAATACAGCAAATGTCGTGCCTGACATCAAAGTCCCATGTTATGCAAAAATGACCACAAACGCCCTTATCGCGTGCACACCCGGGGCCAATGCGCTCCAAGGCGGTGCCGCCACATGCCTGATCAGGCTTTTGCGTCGTGCGACGAAAAGGCGATGGTGCAGGGCTGGCCGGAGCGATTGCTCCAGGCGTGGTTCGTGCCGCGTTGCACAACCGTGTCGCCGGCTTTCAGCTGCACTTCCGCGGTATCCAGCACCAGGGTGATTTCCCCCTCCAGCACCAGGCAGAAATCCAGTGTCCGCGTGCGCTGCATGTAGGGATGCGGTGCACCGGCGCCCCCGGTTGATGCCGCCGGAGAGCCCATCGCGGCAAAAAAAGCCTGCACATCGCCCGCGCTGACGCACGCCGCGCCGCGCTCGGGCGGAAATGTGACCACACGACAGACTGATCCGCCGGGCGGAGGTTCCAGCGTGTGCGGCAGGTGCAGGGTGTCGGTGATGCCGCCGATGCGCGCCGGGGTGCGGTCGGTGACCCAGATGCGGGTGGCGCTGTAGCCCGGACGCGCCGGGTCAAGGCGTACGTCGGGGGACGGGCCGTCGGCAATCTTGCGCGAACGGCCCTCTTGATCATCGACGGTAATCAGGCGGCGCACGGGTTTCACTGCGGTGGATATGGCCATGGCTCGGCTCCCTGTTCAGTCTTTGTACTTTGCGCCCATCATCACAAAGGCCATCAGGCTGCCCTGGCGCGGATTGGTCCAGCCATGCCAGTTGCCGAGTTGCACCACGACGTCCCCCGGGTGCATCACATGCTCGCCGTCATCCAGCAGCAGCACACGCTCCCCCTGCAGCATGATGCCGTAGTCGACCGTTTCCGATTTATGCACCGGTGACGAATAGGCATTGGCCCCGCCCTTGTCCCAGGTCCCGCCATGGCGCCGGCGCGGCTCATGCAGTGGAATCGCGGTCTTGTCGTCGGCGGGATCGTAACCAGCCGGCCTGGCCGGGGACTGCACGATGCGCAGATGCCCGCCGCCAGCCGGCGGTTCGAAGCTGAACGGCAGATTGCCGTCGTCACGATTGCCCGCGATCGGTGCCGGACATTCCTTGTAGACCCAGATATCGGTCATGCAGGTGCCGGGACGGATGGCCCCCGGATTGACGTTGGGGGCGTCACTGTCAAACAGCACACAGGAACGACCATGAGTGTCATTGCCGGTGACGACCCGGCGTATCGCCTTGATCCTGTTGTTCAAGCGCCCTCCGCCTGAAGTCCCAACTGCTTGATCAGTTTCCCCATACGTTCGATCTCGGAGCGCACAGTGGCGGCAGACTGCTCGGGTGTTGTGCCGAAGATTTCCGCACCTTCGCCTTCGAGCCGCGCCTTCACGTCGGGTTGCTGCAGGACCTTGATCAGCTCCTGGTGCAGACGCGCCACAATGGCCGGCGGCGTCGCCCCCGGAACCATGATCATGTGGCCACCGACTTCATCAAGCCCGGAAAAGCCGGATTCGGCAATGGTCGGCACCTCGGGCCACACCTTCGAACGCTTGGATCCGCTGATGGCGATAACACGCAAACGTCCCTGCTTGACCAGCGGCACGCTGGCAATCATGTTGGCGAGCTGGAATTGAACCTGCCCCGCGATCAAGTCGGTCATCGCAGGACCCGCGCCTTTGTAGGCGATATGCACCGCCGTCATGCCTGTCGCCGCCTTCAGCACTTCGGTCCCCAGATGCGGCCCGGTGCCGGCGCCACCCGAGGAGTAGTTGAGCTGGCCCGGACGTTTTTTGTCGAGCGCAATCAACTCCTTCAGCGTACGAACCGGCAGCGCCGGGTGCACGACCAGTGCGTAGGGTGCCCCGGCCAGAATGGACACCGGCTTCAGATCCTTGACCGGATCGAAAGGCAGCTTGGCATAACGACCGGCGTTGATGGAATAGGTGGCGACCGCAAGCAAAAGCATGTGGTAACCATCGGCGGGCGACTTGGCCACATTGTCAGAACCGATGACGCCACCGGCACCGGCACGATTATCGACGAACACCGTCTGCTTCATGCTCTCCGTCAACTGCTGCGCCATGCTGCGCGCCAGGATATCGCTGGGGCCACCGGGCGCGAGAGGCACGACCAGACGAATCGCGCGCGTCGGATACCCGGACTGCGCCTGTGCCGGCGGGGCAACGGGCATCGTGACCAGTGCCGCGAGGAAACCGATGATGTATTTCATGCTGTATTCCTCCTCATGATTAAGTGGTTTTTCATGAACTTAAAGCTTGCCGCCCAGCAGATCCATCGCCGTGTAGTGACAGATCTGCTCGCGCTCCCGCTTGGTCAAACCCTTGACCTTGTCGAGCATCGCCAGCGGCGCCTCCTCGCCCATGTCAAACGGCGCATCGGTGCCCAGCGTGACGCGGTCCGCGCCGACCTGGTCGATCAGGTAACGCAGGGCCTTCGGGTCGTGGATCAGGGCATCGTAATAAAAGCGGCGCATCAGCTTGTACGGCGAGGTTTTGGTCAGCGCGCGGGTTTCCTTGCGCACCTTGTGGCCATGCACAAAGCGCCCGATCTGGTACGGCACATAACCGCCGCCGTGGGCAAGACAGATCTTCAGCTGTTTCAGTTCGTCGAGCGCACCGCTGTACATCAGGTTCGCCGCCATGATCGTCGACTGCAAAGGATTGCCGATCAGGTTGCGCAGGTAATAACCTTCGAGCCCGCATGAGGCATCAAAGGAATACGGGTGGGCGAAAATGAACACCTTCAGCTCCTGCGCCCGGTGCAGCACCTTGCGGAATTTCGGATCAGCCAGCGCGGCCTCCTCCACCGAGGTGCCGAGTTCGATGGCACGGAAGCCCTGGTCGCGCACGATGCGCTCCAGTTCGGCAATCGCCGCATCCGGACTCTGCATCGGAATCGTTCCCATCGGACGCAGCCGGTCAGGATAAGCCGCAGCCATTTTTGCAATGCCGTCATTAACGATGCGCGACGCCGCCAGCGCCGCATCGGCCTCCAGCCAGTAGAAAAACACCATCGGCGCCGGAGAAATGAACGATATATCGATGCCCTTGCGATCCATGCCGCGGATTTTCACGGCAGGGTCGGAAAACTCCTCGAACACCGGGAAGGTGTGCCCGCCCTCGCGGACGATGCGGCGCTTGCCGTCGACCTCGGCAATGCGCATCTGGTAGCGCAGGGGATCACGCTCTATAGCCTGCAGCATTTCCAGCGGAATGACGTGACTGTGCACGTCGATGCGCGGGCGCGCCGCAGGTTTCCCGGTTTTTTTGGCCTTTCCGGATTTTTTGACGACCGTTTTTTTCTTCGACTTGACTGCCATGATGCTCCTCCGTATCCCGGACGATCCGGGGTTGATCAATTCATCCTGACTCAATCCACCTTGACGCCGGCGTCCCGGATCACCCGGGCCCAGCGCGCCATGTCCGTGCGCATGAATTCGCCGAAGGCCTCCGGTGTGCTGCCCACCGGCTCGAAACCGGTGGCCGCCAGCCGCGTGATGACATCAGGCAGTTTCAGCGCGGCTGCAATGCCTTGATGCAGTCTGGCCACCACCGCCGGCGGAGTCCCGGCCGGGGCAAGAACGCCGTTCCAGCCAAGCACATCGAATCCGGGCACACCGGACTCGGCCAGCGTCGGCAGTTCAGGCGCCATGCGCGACCGTTGCGCCGTGGACACCGCGATGCCGCGCACCCGTCCCGCCCTGACCTGCGGCAGGCCCACCGGCGCCACGGCAAACATCAGCTGCGGCTGGCCGCCCAGCACATCGACCATCGCCTGTGCGGCGGTTTTGTACGGCACATGCGTCAGGCGGATGCCGGCCAGTGTTTTCAGCATTTCACCGGCGAGATGCGGCGGCGTGCCGTTGCCGGCCGAGCCGTAATTGAGTTCACCGGGTTTAGCCCGTGCCAGATCGATCAGTTCCTTTACCGTTTGCACCGGCAGCGACGGATGCACCACCAGGATGAACGGCACCGAGCCGACCAGGGACACCGGACGGAAATCCCGGATCAGATCGTAGGATTGTTTTTGCAGGCTGGCATTGATGGTATGCGACCCGGTGGCCAGCAACAGCGTGTAACCGTCGCCGCGCGCCTTGGCGACGATGTCGGCGGCGATGCTGCCGCCGGCGCCGGGCCGCTGGTCGATGACAATCTGCTGTCCCCAGGCGTCGGTCAGTTTCTGGCCGACCGCGCGCGCCAGCGCATCCGGTCCCGGTCCGACCACGAAACGTATCGGTTTCAGCGGATATTCCTGCGCCGAAGCGGCACCGGCCATCACCATCAGCGCCAGCCCCGCTGCGCCATGGCAGATTGCCGCGCGCATCGCCTCAATCCGGCTGCGCATTGGATTCCTTCACCGCCCTGCCCCATTTGCGGATTTCGCTCTGCACAAACGCAGCAAAGGCCGCGGGCGTCATGGGTTGCGGCTCGCTGCCGACGGCGAGCAGGCGCTCGATCACATCGGGCTGGGCGATGGCATGCTGGGTTTCCTGGTAGAGACGCGTAACCACGGCTGGCGGCGTTCCTGTCGGCGCGAACAGACCGTACCAGCCGATCACCTCGAAGCCTTTGATCGTTTCGCTGATGGTGGGCATCTCCGGCGCCAGTGCCGAGCGCGCCGCGCTGGTGACACCCAGCCCGCGCAGACGTTTGGACTGCACCAGCGGCAGCACCGCCGTCGTCACCGCGATGGAGAAATGCACATGGCCGCCGATCAGGTCGTTGACCGCCGGCATGATGCCCTTGTACGGCACATGGACAAAATCGATGCCGGCGGCGGTCTTGAGCATTTGCGAGGCAAGATGCGGCGGTGTTCCGGCACCGCCGCTGGAATACAACAATTGCCCGCGGGCGGATTTCGCCAGCGCAATCCATTCGCGCACCGAGCGCACCGGCATGCTCGGATGCACGACCAGCACAAAAGGCGCCGTCGAGATCATCGATACCGGAATAAAGTCGCGTGTCAGGTCGTAACCCAGTTTCGGGAACAGCGTCATGCTGATGGCCTGGCTCGCCGAACCCATCAGCAGCGTGTAGCCGTCCGCGGGCGCCCGCGCGACAAACTCGGCGCCGACATTGCCGCCGGCGCCGGGCCGGTTCTCGACATAGAACTGCTGGCCCATCCGCTCCGCGAATTTGGCGGCGAGCATGCGCGCGATGACATCAGGGCCGCTGCCGGCGGCAACCGCAATCATCCGCACCGGGCGCTGCGGATAGTTCTGCGCGCCCGCCGGCCAGCACATCAGCAGTGCCGACACTGCGATGATGAACCTGAGGCCGGATGCGGACATGGCGCCCCTCAAACTGTCCGGCTGTATCCGCGCCGGCCGCAATTACGCGCCCGCAACAGTTCGCCGCCCGCCGTGGTCACATACAGGCTGGTCAGGCCGGCATCGCCAAAGGCGCAGCGCATCGGCAGCCCGGCCGGCAATGGATGAGTCTCCAGCACGGCTCCGGCCGGACTGAACACATAAACCAGCGCACCGGCACCGACGCCCTGCATACCTGCGCAGGCGACGATGTTGCCGTCCGCATCCAGGCACATGCCCTCGATGCCGCGATGCGGGCCGCGGTGATCGGCGCCGAAGGTGTGCAATACCGTGTACGGCCCGACCTCGCCGTCATCGCGCACGGCATAGGCGCGCAGTTCACGCAGCGCGGACTGCGCGTCACCTTCGGCGACATACAGCGTTTTTTCGTCGCCCGACAACAACACCGCACGCGGCGCACGCGTGTCGTGGGTGATGCGGCGCAGCGTCCAGGACTTGCGGTCATCGCGCTCGAGACGCAGCACCGACGCATGCTCCAGCGGCGGAAAAATCTTCGGGCCGAAGGCCGGCGTGCCGCTGTGCGGATCGGAAAACCAGACGCGGCCGGCGCGATCGACGGCCAGATCGCAGGGATGGTTGTGAATGCGGCCATGCAGCCGTGTCGCCGTCACCGTGGCCGAACCGTCGGCGAGGTATTGCACGATGCGCCGCCCGCCCTCCTGGCAACCGTAAATCGAGCCGCGCGGCCCCTGCGCGATGCCGTTGGTGCGTCCCGTGTAACGCCGGAACTCCACAGTCGCGCCCGTTGCCGGATCAAAGCGGAGAATGCGCTCTTCGTTGATCAGGCTGAACAACAGGCCGCTGCCGTCCCACACCAGTCCGCCGGCCGGTCCGTTGTGCGGCCCCGCCACCCGCTCAAAAGTCCATGTCATCGGTGGCTCCTACCAGACTGCAACGCCGGGTACATGAACCCGGGTGCGATAAACAGAATCGTAAGTGGTGACGTACAAGGACTTCCAGTCCTCATCACCCCAGGCCATGTTGGTGCTGTGTCCGGGTATCTTCAGCCGGCCCAGCACGTCCCCCTTGGGATCGAGCACATACACCCCGCCCGGTCCGGTGCAGTAGACATTGCCCTCGACATCCACCTTCATGCCGTCTGCGACGCCGGGTTCGGGTTCGGTGAATTTGTGGAACAGCCGGCCGGCGCCGACGCTGCCATCAACGTTGACGTCATGCACATTGATCAGACCAAGACGGCTGTCATTGACATAGAGCAGCTTCTCGTCGGGCGAAAACGCCAGGCCGTTGGGATAGGTGCAGTCGGCAATCGCCAGGCTGACCGTCTTGCCGTCGGGCGACAGGCGGAACACGCCCATCACGTCGAGATAACGCTGCGTGTCCTGCGCCACCATGCCCGGAATCACCAGGCCGCCCGCGGAATCGGTCCACCAGATCGACCCGTCGGATTTGACGACGATATCGTTGGGGCTGTTGAATTTTTTGCCTTGGTAACGATCCGCGATGACTTTCGTCGAACCGTCTTTCTCAAATCGCCAGATGGTGCGGTTGGACCAGCCGGCGACGACGATGCGGCCGTCGCGGTCAAAAGTCATGCCGTTGGCGTGGCCCGAGGGCCGCATCACCACATCCTGACTGCCACCGGGTTTCCACTTCCAGATGGTGTTGCCGATGATGTCCACCCAGTAGAGCTGTGCCGTGCGCCGGTCCCACACCGGGCCTTCGCCGAAAGTCAGACCGTGGGCGATGCGGTCCAGCGGCGCATCGCGGCCGATGATGTGCGCGAGGCCCGGTGCTTCGAGATCAATATCCACCGGCAGCTCCTTCCGGCGTCCAGGCTTTTTTGGCAAAGGCCCTGACGTCGCTGGCGGCGTCGATCACCACCGGGCGATTCAGCGTGTAGGCCTTTTGCAGCGCGGCGCGCAGTTCAGCCGGCGTTTTGGCGCGCAGGCCGACACAACCGAAGGATTCAGCGACCTGCGCGAAATCCGTGGTGCGAAATTTCCACAAGTCCTCCGGATGAGCCTGCGCCACACCGTCAAACGCCTTGTCCCACAACGGAATCTCCTGATTGAGCGCGTTGTTGTTGTTGACCACCACCACCAGGTTGATGCCGAAGCGTGCCGCGGTTTCCAGTTCGCCGATGTGATAGTAAAAAGCGCCATCGCCGGTGAAACACAGCACCGGCTGATCGGGCAGCGCGCACTTCACGCCCATCGCTCCGGGAAAACCCCAGCCCATGGAGCCTGCGCAGCGGATATAGCGCTGCGCCGGATGGCGCAATTCAACCATCACGCCGGTCCACATGCCCGAGTGGCCGGTATCCGACACCACCACACCGTTGTCGGGCAGGGTATCGGAGATTTCCCGGCAAATACGTTCCGGCCGCATCGGCACGGCATCAGAGTCACGCAGCGGCGCCCTTTCGGCGCGCCAGTCGGCAACCAGTTTCTGCACGCGGGCGACCCAGGGCAGCATCGCCGCGGATGCCTGCGCCGGAATGACCGTGAGCAGCTGCTGCAGTGTGGCCCTGGCATCGCCGGCCAGCGACACGCTGTTCGGATAATTGCGTCCCAGCTCCAGCGGCTCAATGTCGAGCTGGATCACGCGGGTGCCGGTGCCGGGGATTTTCCAGTTCACCGTGGTCTGGCCGCCGGTGCGGCTACCGATGAAAAACACCAGGTCAGCCTCATGCACCGCACGGTTGGCGCAGGCGCGCGAATAGGTGCCGACCACCCCCACCGCCAGCGGATGCTGGTCGACAATCGCGGACTTGGCATTGAGCGAGGTCGCCACCGGGATCGACAGTCGTTCGGCGAGTGCCAGGACTTCGGCCTGCGCCCCCGACGACATCACGCCGCCGCCGGCGACAATGATCGGGCGCTGCGCCGCAGCCAGCTGTTTCGCGGCTTCGCGGATCGCCACCGCATCCGCCACGGGACGGAACGGCGGCACGCGGGCAAACTGCGCTTCGGTCATGGCTGACAGTTCGGCCTCGCCATCGGCCACCTGGCCGTGCAGACCGCGCAGCTGCAGATGCACCGGACGCGGCGCGCCCGAGGTCGCGGCACGGAAGGCCTGGCGCAGCAGGTCTGGTAATCGTGCCAGATCATCGACGCGGGCGTTGAACTTGGTTACCGCGTCGAACTGCGACATGTCCTCGACTTCCTGGTACGCGTTGCGATAACGCCCCGAGGGCACATGGCCGCCGGTGATGGCAATCAGCGGCGCGGAAGCCATATAAGCGTCGCGCAAACCGGCAGCAAGATTGGATGCTCCGATCTGCTGCGACAGGCAGATCCCGGGTTTGCCGCTGGCACGGGCATAACCGTCGGCCATGTAGACCGCGGATTTTTCGCCATGGGTCATGATGCGGCGGATGCCCATGCCCTCCATTTCCGCCATGCCCTTCAGCAGTATGGCCGGAACATAAAAAAGGTGGCTGACGCCGTAACCGCGCAGCATCTCCGCGACCAGGCGCGAACCCGTCATTCTTGGCATGCCTACCCCCTCCAGAGTGGAGCGCGCAGTGTAAAACCGCTGGTATATGTAATAAAAGAATATTTAAATATTGTTCAATATGATTTTGTTATAGTTAAAAAAACGCACCCGCCCCACTCACCTGCCTCGCACATCCATGAACCTGCGCCAGCTCCGCTACCTCCAGACCATCGCTGAATCGGGCTACAACATTTCGCGCGCTGCCACCCGCCTGCACACCGCGCAGCCCGGCGTCAGCAAACAGATCCAGCTCCTCGAGCAGGAGCTCGGCGTCGGCCTGCTGCTGCGCAAGGGCAACCGCATCGTCGGCGTCACCGAAGCCGGAGGAGCGGTGCTGGAAGTCGCGCAGCGCATGCTGCGCGACGCCGACAGCGTGCGCAACATCGGCGCCGAATTCACCCAGCAGCAATCCGGCCGCCTGGTGATCGCCACCACGCACATCCATGCCCGTTATGTGCTGCAGCGGGTGATCAAGGAATTCATGAACAGCCATCCCCGGGTGCAGCTGGTGCTGCGCCAGGGCGGCCCGGCGCAGATCGCGCAACTGGTCGCCGCCGGCGAAGCCGATCTCGGCATCAGCAGCGAACCGCCGGAACCGGTGGATGAACTGGTGATGCTGCCCTGCTCAAAGCTTGAGCGCAGCCTCATTACGCGCGCGCGCCATCCGCTGCTGAAGGAAAAACGCCTGACGCTGAAAATGCTCGCGGCCTATCCGCTGATCACGCTGGACCAGAGTTATGTCGGCGGCTCGGCGGTGCTGCGCGCTTTCGAAAAAGCGCGGATCACGCCGAACATCGTCCTGTCGGCGATCGACGCCGACGTCATCAAGACCTATGTCGAGCTGGGACTGGGCATTGCCATCCTGCCCACTGTCGCCTATGAACCGGCACGCGACCGCAACCTGCGCGTGAGGGACGCCAGCGGTCTGTTCGACCCCACCAGCACGCGCATTGAAATCCGCCGCAGCAGTTTTCTGCGCGATTACATGTACGATTTCATCCGGCTGGTGGCGCCGGCCTGGAACCGCGACATGATCAACCAGATCATGCGCGCCGGGCCGCGCTGAAAACCGGCTAGCGGGTGCCGGAGCCGCGATGCGCCGCCCACAAACACCACAAGCCCGCCGCCGCAGGCACCGCGAGCAGGGCAAACGTCAGGGCGTAATTCCCCGTCAGCAGGGCCACATTGGCAAAAACAATGGGGCCGATGGCCTTGCCGGAATTGACATAGACCAGCGAACCGCCGGTGGCCGTACTGATGGTGTCACGCGGCACCAGCCGCGCCACTTCGGCCAGAAACGCGCCGTTCCAGCCGCTGGCGGTCGAACCCATGACAAAAAACAGCGCGCAGGCCGCGACCATCGGCGTGCCCGGCGTCAGCAGCACACACAGCAGCGATGACAGCACCATCACCGCGCCGAGAAACAGCAGCGCGGTGAACGCATCACCGATGCGGTCGGCCATCCAACCCCAGAACAAACGCCCCGAAACGCCGCCGACCTGCGACGCCGTGAGCACGATGCCGGCCTCGATCAGACCCCAGCCCAGCTGTTCGTTGAACAGGATCACCGTGAAGGTGGTGATGCCGAACTGCACGATGACAAAACAGCCGCCGGACAGCGACAGCAGGCGCAGCGCCGGATGACGCCAGATCACCATCACGCTGCTGAACGGATTGCCGCCGATTTTTGCAGCGGGCTCGCGGTCATCGTCCCAGTACGGCCGCGCATGCTGCATCACCAGCACCAGCGTGTAGAGCACCAGCGCGTTGCCGGCAATGGCCCATTGCCAGCCGAAAGCCACAGCCACCGCCGGCGTGATCAGCGCCGCGCCGATGCCGCCCAGCGGCACACCGGTCTGTTTCAGCGAAAAAATCAGGTTGCGCCGCGCCTCCGGCGTGAAACGGATCAGCAGGTTCGACGCCGACGGCGTCAGCGTGCCGTAGCCGAGTCCGAGCGGGATCGAGGCGAGGAAAAAGAAAGCGACATGCGGCAGGATCGCAATCAGACCGCCGGTGGCGACCAGCGTCAGTCCGATCTGCTGCATGCGGGTTGAACCCCAGCGCCGGTTGAAGCGGGCGCCGAAGGCCAGCGCCACTATCATCGCCAGCGCCAGCAGGCTGATCTGGTAACCGACCAGCGCGGAGGATATGCCGTAGGTTTCTGCGACCTTGGGCGCGACCGCGGGAATCATCGTGGTGCCCATGGTGCCGATGGTCTGCCCGGCGAGCAGCACGCCGATCATGAAACCGAAGGATGGCCGGCGCGGGTCGTCCCCGGGCAAACGTGCGGGATCCGCCGTCACTGCGCGGTCCGGGGCGGCACCGTCCACAGATGGATCGTCGACGACCAGCTGCCGGTGAGGTCATATTTTTCGTCGAGGTCGAGGTTCACCGTGCGCTCGGCTTTCCAGTCGCCGAAATCAAAGTCATGGGAAACGATGCGGGTGCCGGGACGCAGCTCGCGCAGCAATTTGGCGCGCAGCGCGCTCATCATCTCGGGCAGCAGGTAGAGCGTGATCACCGTCGCTTCGCGGATGTCCGCCTGCAGCACGTCGCGTGTCTCGAAACTCACGCGCTGCTCCAGCCTGAGTTTGCGCGCCGCGAGGGTGCTGCGTTCAACCAGCTCATCATCAATGTCATAACCCTTGCCGCGGGCGCCGAATTTCTGCGCAGCGGTGATCACAATGCGGCCATCGCCGGAACCGAGATCGATCACATAATCGCGATCGGAGACGCCGGCAATGCCGAGCATCGCATCCACCACGCGTTGCGGTGTCGGCACGTACGGGCCGCCGCTCAGCGCCGGCTGCTCTGCCGCGGCAGCGTGGACAGTTGCGATCAGCAACAACCCAGCCGCAAATCTGCCCGTTACCCGAAGAAACACAAAAAACCTTTAAAAACAATAACTTATTTAAATTCCGCCTCAGCCAGCCTGATCATCCAGGCCCACCTTGGAGCGCCAGTCACGACCCTTGAACAACACCGGCTTCAGCGCCAGTGCGAGCAGCAGCAGTCCGAGCGCCAGCATCACCACCGCAATCGGGCGCTCGAGGAATATGCCGTAACTGCCGCCGCTCATCGCCAGCGACTGGCGCAGCGACAATTCCAGCATCGGGCCCAGCACCAGGCCCAGCGCCACCGGCGCCAGGTCAAATCCGAATTTGCGCAGCACATAACCCACGCCGCCCATGCCCAGCATGATCCACACATCGATCATGCTGTTGCTCACCGAATAACAGCCGAGAATGCAGAACGCGAGGATGCAGGGATAGAGGTACGCATAAGGGATGCGCAGCAGGTTCACGAACAGGCCGACCATCGGCAGGTTCAGCACCAGCAGCACCACGTTGCCGACATACATGCTCGCGACAAAACCCCAGAACAGGTCCGGCTGCTGCTGGATCAGCATCGGCCCCGGCAGGATGCCGTGAACCATGATCGCCGCGATCATCACCGCGGTCACCGGGCTGGTGGGTATGCCCAGCGCCAGCATCGGCACGAAGGCGCCGGTTGCCGCCGCGTTGTTCGCCGACTCGGGACCGGCGACCCCCTCGATCGCGCCCTTGCCGAAACGCTCGGGATGCGGCGACAGCCGGCGTTCGATGCCATAGGACACGAAGGACGAAATGATATGCGCCGATCCGGGAATGATGCCGATCATGAAACCGAGCAGGCTGCCGCGCATGATGGGGCCCGCCGAATAGCGGAAATCCTCGCGCGACGGAATCAGCTGACGCAGTGTCGGCTGCTGTACTTTCGGCGGCTCGGGCTGGCCCGCGGTCAGCAGGATTTCGGAAATGCCGAACAGGCCGACCGCCACCGGCACGATGCCCACGCCATCCCCGAGTTCGGTAATGTCAAAACTGAAACGCGTGTAACCGCTCATCGCGTCAATGCCGATCATGCCGAGCAGCAGGCCGAGCACCGCCATCGCCAGCGTCTTCAGCATCGAGCCGCCGCTCATGTAGGCCAGCACGAACAGGCCCATCAGCAGCAGCGCGGTGTATTCCGGCGGACCGAAGCGCAGCGCAAAATCCGCCAGTGTCGGCGCCAGCAGCATCAGGCCGACCACGCCGACCGTGCCGGCAAAAAACGAACCGATAGCGGCAATCGCCAGCGCCGGTCCGGCGCGGCCCTGCTGCGTCATCGCATAACCGTCGACGCAGGTCATCACCGACGCCGCTTCACCGGGAATGCGCATCAGGATGGATGTGGTTGACCCGCCGTACATCGCGCCGTAATAAACCCCGGCGAGCAGCACGATGGCCACGATCGGATTCAGGCCGAAGGTGGCCGGCAGCAGCAGGCTGATGCCGGCCAGCGGCCCCAGTCCCGGCATCATGCCGACCAGCGTGCCGATGATGCAGCCGAAAAAGGCATACATCAGCACCTGCGGCTGGAAGGCCACCGAGAATCCCATCATCAAACTGTTGAAGGTTTCGATCATTGGAGTGCCTGACAGAATGAAACGCGCGATGCGCTGTCACGATTTTGGCTGGAGGCAAGGAGCAGTCCGCAGCGAATATCGGGAATATTCGCAAGGGCCGGAACGCCGCCTCCGGCCAAAATCGTGCCAGCCCGGCGAGAGCTCGAAAAATTCAACAACATTATCGGGTTACAGCCAGAATCGACTCTGACTTTGTCGCGCGACTTGCTCATATTCGCGATATGAGCTGCGCCACGCTTCGCGTCAGCGCCGATTCTGGCTGTAACGCACACGTGTTTCATTCTGTCAGGCACTCTAAAAGCCCCAGGGGCCGCGCGGCAGCGGCACCCTCAGCAGGTCGCTGATGACATAAAACGAGGCCAGACTGAAACCCGCCGCGACCAGCGCCACCACCAGCGGCTTCTTGCGTTCAACCACGCCGAGGAAAAACACCAGGAACACCATGATCGACAAGCGGTAACCGATGCGCTCGAGTGCGAGCGTGGCGACGGCGCAGGCGATCAGGATCACCGCCGCACGTCCGGCTTCGGGCCAGCGGATCGCCAGCAGCGGCTCGGAGCGCCCGCCAAACGCGGCAATCAACAGGCCGATGCCGCCGAAGGCGATCGCCAGCAGCAACGGCACATAACCGGGTCCGGGATCGGACAGCGAACCCACGGGAAAAGCCCGGTTCAGCCACCACACGCAGACCGCCAGGGCAAACAGCATCAGCCCTGAAACCTGATCGCTTTTCATTCCAGTCCATGCCATGAAGCGCTACCCCCCGACCTTGCCGACGATTTTGACCACGGCCGCGAGGCGTCTGGCATCGGCATCGAGGTATTTGGCGAACTCCGGTGCATCGAGGTACTGCACCGGCGAATTCAGTTTCGCCATCTGGTTTTTGAAATCGGGATCGGCCACCGCCTGCCGCGTCGCGTCGCGCAGCACCTTGACCACCGGCGCCGGCGTCGCCGCCGGCACGAACATCCCCGCCCAGATGTAATACACGATGTCGTAACCCTGCTCCTTGAAGGTCGGCACATCCGGGTAATTCGGATGGCGCTCCGCCCCCCAGCTGACGATGGTGCGCATCTTGCCGGCCTTGACGTGGCCGCTGATCGCGGCGGGGCCGCCCGCAGTCATCGTCACATGTCCGCCCAGCAATTGCGTGATCGCCGGCCCGCCGCCGGTCGTTGGCACATGGCGCATTTTCAGCTTGGCGGCGTGCAGGAACATTTCCATCGGCATGTGCAACGCGCCATAGACGCCGGAGGACGAGAACGACAGTTCGCCCGGCTGCTTGCGCGACAGCGCAATGACTTCCTTCAGGGTTTTCACCGGCAGCGAAGGATGCACCACCAGGATCACCGGGTCGGCCGAGATCAGCGCCACCGGCGCCAGTTGATCCAGCGCATATGCCGGCTTGCGATCAAACAGTTTGTCGGCTTCGGGGATCACCGAAATGCTCGACAGCGCCATCAGCAGCGTATAACCGTCGGGCTTGGCATTGGCCACCGCGGCGTTGCCCACGGCGCCGCCGGCGCCCGGCCGATTGGCGACCGACACCGGCTGCTTGAGGATTTTTTCCAGCGCGGCTGCCGTCGGACGACCGGTGATGTCGGCCACGCCGCCCGGCGGGAACGGCACGATCATGGTGATCGGACGACTGGGGAAGGTCTCCTGCGCCTGCGCGGCTGCCGCAACCAAAACCCCGACCAGGGCAATCACAATCCGTTTCATGGCGTCATCCTCCATTATTGATTTACTGATTTGTTGATTCGTTCATCAGGCGGCAGCAACAACCCTGTTGACCAGGCGGCCAACACCCTCGATCTCGCAGACCACCTCATCGCCGGGCTTGAGATATCCGCCGGCGGTCACCACATCCCTGCGCATCGGCTTCCTGCCGCTGAGTTCAGCGTCAGTGCCCCAGGCCGTGCCGCCCGGCGTGCCGGTGGAAATCACCACGCCGGGCTGCAGCGTGATGAAAGTCGAAAAAAATTCGACCAGTTGCGCGCAGGTCCAGATCATCTTCTCCGTGGTATTGCTCTGGCGCAGTTCACCGTTGACATAGGTTCTCAACGCGAGCCGCTGCGGATCACCGACTTCGTCGGCGGTGACGATCGCCGGCCCGATGGGGGCGCAGGTATCGAAGTTTTTACCCGGCCCCAGGTTGTACACCGAGGAACCGTCGGCACGCAGCGTGACCTGGCGGTCGCGCGCCGTGACGTCGTTCATCACGGTGTAACCCCAGATGTGTTCCAGTGCGCGGGACGCCGGAATATGGCGTCCCGCCTTGCCGATGACGATCAGCAGTTCAGTTTCGTAATCCAGTTTTCTGGTCACCCGCGGATCACAGACGATAGCGTCGCCCTGGCCGATCACGCCCAGCCCCGTTTTCAGGAAAAACTCCGGATCCTTGCGCGTGACTTGCGGCTTTTCCTCGCGATGGTCCCAGTAATTTTCACCGCTGCACAGGATCAGCGCGGGTGCCAGTGGTGCGAACAGTTTCACATCAGCCAGCGGGGAACGCGCCGCCTTGCCCGCCGACCGCAGCGCCGCTTTCGCCAGCCTGATCGCCTCATTCCCGGCTGCGATCAGCCGCGTCATGTCGGCAAACGCGGCGAGCATTCCGGCTGCGACGCCACCCGGCGCCGCGTCCAGCAGGTCAATCACGCTGTCGCCGTCAAGCACGCCCAGCCGCAATGCGCCGTTACGGTCATACCTGACGAATTTCATCGCTAGGCCACCGGATTTTCCAGTGTGCCGATGGGCTCGATGGTGATCGCGACGTGATCGCCGGGCTTCAGGTACTTCGGCGGGTTGAAACCGATGCCGACGCCGGCGCAGGTGCCGGTGGCGATCAGGTCGCCCGGCTCCAGGGTCATGACCTTGGACAGGTCCTCGATCAGCCGCGGGATGTCGAATATCAGCTGGCTGACGTAGGCATCCTGGCGCAGCTCGCCGTTGACCTTGGTGATCAGCCGCAGCTGGGTGACGTCCTTGATCTCGTCGCTGGTGACGATGCACGGCCCCATCGGGCAGAAACCGTCCGGGCTCTTGCCGAGAAACCACTGCTTGTGGCGGTTCTGCAGCGTGCGCGCGGTGACATCGTTGATGATGGTGTAGCCGTAGACATGTTTGTAGGCGTTTTTCTGGCTGATGTTGCGCCCGCCCTCGCCCATCACCACCGTCAGTTCGCCCTCGTAATCCACCGAGTTGGTGTAATCGTTGGCGCTGGGAATGGCGACACCGGGACCAATCACCGAATTCGGCCATTTGGTGAACATGATCGGCACATCGGGAATCGCGTTCGCACCGGCGCTGGCATCAAAACCGCTGTTGTGGAATTCCTTGGCGTGGTCGTGATAGTTCTTGCCGACGCAGAGGATGTTTTTTGCCGGGCGCGGAAACGGCGCCAGCAGCCTGACGCCGGCCACAGGCAGACGGCCTTCGCCGCTTTTGACCGCCTTGCGCGCGCGGGCCAGGCCTTTTTTGCCCAGCGCGACAAATGCCGTCATTTCCTTCGGCAGCCGTGTCGATGCGGCGAGATCGACGATGGTGTTGGACTCCGTGTCATGAACGCCGATGCGCACACCATGGTCATCGGAAAAAGTAACCAGACGCATTCCGTACTCCTTGTTGATCAACAAATACAATCCCGCAGTGCGGGTAACACTTTCATCAGTCCGGCTTGGCGCCTGAAACCTTGACCACCTGCGCCCACTTCGCGATGTCCTGATTCAGATACTTCTCAAACTCCGCCACGGTCATGACCATCGCCTCGGCGCCCTGCTTTTCCCAGTTTGCAGCGGTATCTGCGCGCGAGGTGATTTTGGTGATCTCCCCGTTCAGGCGATCAAGGATAGGCCGCGGGGTCTGCGCCGGCGCCATCACGCCGAGCCAGATCGTCGCTTCATAACCTTTGACGCCCGCCTCCGCAACCGTCGGCAGTTCCGGCGTGACCCTGGAGCGTTTCTGTCCCGTCGTGGCCAGCGCACGCACCTTGCCGGCGCGCGCATGCGTGGTCATCGTCGTCACCGCATCGAACATCATTTCGACCTGACCGCTCAGCACGCTGGTGCGCGCCTCGCCGCTGCCTTTGTGCGGCACATGCACGATATCGGCCTTGATCAGTGATTTGAAATATTCTCCGGCCATGTGGTACGGGGTGCCGTTGCCCGAGGACGCATAGTTGAGTCCCTTGTCCTTGGCTTTGGCGAGTTTGACCAGTTCGCCGACGCTGCGCACCGGCAGCGAGGGGTGAACGACCAGGATCAGGTCGGAATAATTGATCGGCGCCACCGGCGCAAAATCCTTCATCAGCGTAAAGGGCTTTTTCGGGATCAGCGATTCGTTGACGGTGTGGGTGTTCGACATCAGCAGCAGCGTGTAGCCGTCGGCCGGCGACTTGGCCACGACATCCGTGCCGATGATCGATCCCGCGCCGGGACGGTTCTCGATGATGACGTTCTGCCCCAAGGGCTGCTGCAGTTGCTGGGCAAGGAACCGCGCGTAAACGTCGGCGGGACCGCCGGCGCCGAAGGGCACGATGATGCGGATCGGTTTCGCCGGATAATTCTGGGCAAAGGCTGCGGACGTCATGACCAGCAGCGTCATGGCCAGGCTGCGCAAGACAAAACGACGGGGCATCGTGGTCTCCTCCAGGAATGCATGATGTTCGCGGATGACACCCGCTGCGGACCGGGCCGGCAGGCGTCGGATTTTCCACATATTGTAACTCACGATACCCTTGATAACGTCCATGCCGGCCCCGCCGGCACAGCCATAGCGGCCGGAAAAACAGGGGCTTACCCTCTGGAATCAGCTGGCGAGTTTGAGCGGTTTGACCGCCACGCCGTCGACGCTGATGCGGCGGTTGAGCAGATTGACGCAGGCCGCAACCACCTGCAGCGACGGCGTCGCCACCCCCGTCAATGCGCCGAGTTCGAGCACCACATTGACAATGGCATCCATTTCCAGCGGCCGGCCGGCACGCACATCCTGCAGCGTCGAGGTCGGCAAGGACGCGCGTTTTG
The DNA here is from genome assembly GCA_019749945.1 of Burkholderiales bacterium. Classification (GTDB taxonomy): domain Bacteria; phylum Pseudomonadota; class Gammaproteobacteria; order Burkholderiales; family SG8-41. The sequence continues at coordinate 83,311 of JAIEPF010000006.1, read as the reverse complement.
CCGCGCCGCTGACCATGGCTTCGGGATCGGCATCCAGCTTCGTGCCCACGGCAGCCGCCACCGCCATGACTTCGCGCATCAGCGTCACCGCAAGCCGCCGGGTTTCCGGAAATTCCGCGACTTCGCGCGCAGTCGACTGCGTAATCGCACCGAGTGAATTCCACACCGCATTGCCCGTCAGCTTGGTCCATTTCACCTTGCGGATGTCATCGGATACCCTGCCGTTCCAGCCGGCGCGGGTGGTGATCGCGGCGATTTCCTGCACGCGCGGCGTGATGGCATTGTCGATCTCGCCGATGACCAGGGCATCGGTGTCGGCATCCGGCAGGCGGATGCGCCCCGGCTCCACCAGATCCGCGGGTTTCAGCGCCGTGCCGCCGATGATCATGCGTGATTCGAAGGTGCGCGCCAGCACGCCGTCCGGGTCCAGGGTTTTTAATGGCGTGCCGCGGTATCTGGAATCAATGCCGTCGAAATACCACCACGGGATGCCGTTCTGCGGAAATACAAACACGCCGTCTTTGGCCGCCAGGCCGCGCAGATGTTGTGCCGCCGCCGCAATCTGCTGTGATTTCAGCGTCACAAAAATCACGTCATACGGCGCTTTTTCCTCACCGGGTTTGCACACGCGCACCTTGACCGGATCGGGTCGCCCGCTGCGCGGCCCCTCGAGGAAGATGCCGCGCGAAAACAAAGCGTCGTATTGCGCGCCGCGCGCCACCAGTGTCACGTTCTCGCCGGCGGCGGTCAGTATTGCCCCCAGATAACCGCCGATCGCTCCCGCTCCGTAGACCAGTATTTTCATCATCCGCCTTCTTGTGTGATGCTCAGCAAAATTGTTGCGCGCAACGGATTATGCTGCGAGAAACAACATAAGTTATTGTTTTTTAACTACTTTTTACCAGATACGCCAGCGCCGGCTCTATCGCCGCATCGGCCAGCGCCGCCAGCTCGGCCGCGGTGCGGTTCTGCACCGGATGCGGCACATAAACGATGGCCGGATCAAAACCCAGCGCCCGGCTCTGCGCCGCAATGGCGTCCCTGAATTCGGTGGTCACCACCGACACCCCCGGCAGCCCCAGCGCGTCGAAAGTCATCAGGTCGTGCAGACTGCACGACGTGCATGACCCTCAATCGGACAAACCGATCAGCACCAGATCGGCCTCGGCAACCACACGGTCAACAACTTCCTTCGGCGCAACCTTGGCATTGGTCGGCTTGGCGTAACGCCTGGTCCTGATGCCGCGCTCGGCCATGCGTTTCTCGACGCTGTCGAAAAATTCGTCACTGCGCGTCTTGCCGATCTCGAACAGCGCCAGCGTGAGGCCGTCGAGGGATGCCGGTGGCGCGCGGCGCGCGCGCATCACCGCCTCGGTTTCGGCTGTCGGATCGCGCAGCCAGTTCATCATGTTCATAGTCGAATCTCCTTGGTCACCGGTTGCAATTCGGTGCGGTTGCGGCCGGCGAGCCAGCCCGGCAGGATTGCCGAGAACAGTCCCGCGGCGCCGCCGGCGCGCACCACCATCAGGCCATCTTCGTGAAACTTCGGCACCAGCTCATGCGCGCGGCTCGCCGGGATGCCCTCGCCCACGCCATCGATGCCGGCGACGAGTTCCGCGCCGGGGCGGATGGTCGCCTCATACAAGGCGCGTTCGATGCGCGCCCGATCCCAGCCGGCTTCGCGGTAAATCGCATAATGCTCCGGCGACAGCACCACCACCGCGCGCGCCGATTGCACCAGCTTCGGGTGCCCTATTTTCACCAGCGACATCGCGAACGATCGGGTCAGCGCTTCGGCTGTGCGCGATTTCTGGTCGACGAAAGCCTCGGGGCCATGCCCCTGAAACAGCGTGACGGTCGAGGTTCCGGGCGCAAAACCGCGCGCCACCGACAGCGGCTGCCATGCCGGATCGGACTCATCCTCGGCAAAACACAAAGTGTATTTGCTCGGCGCGCCCAGCGTCGCGCGATCGGCTTCGCCGGGACGCCCGCCGCCGACATTGCGTACGATCAGGTTCAGCGCGCGGCCGATGGTGGCGTTGGCGCGGTTGCCCTGGCCCAGCGCGTTGATGCCGCTGTTCATGCCGATGCGTTTGGCCATCGGCCCGTTGACGATGATGACCGGGCCGGAAAAATAAGTCGTCGCCAGCACGCCGTGCAGCGTGAACACCGGCTCCAGCGCGGCCTCGATGGCGGCAAGCAGCACCGGCATGTATTCCGGCCTGCAGCCGGCCATCACCGCGTTGATCGCGACTTTCTCGATGCTGCATTCGACAAGATTCGGCGGAATCCTGCCGACAATCTCGCCGGGTTTGCGGTTCGTGCCCTTCAGCATCGCGATCACCCGCGCGTCGGTCGGCGGCGTGACCGGCAAACCGTCCGTCCAGCCGCGCTGGTAACAGAGCTCCGCCGGGTCGACTGTTTCGCCATACTCGATCCTGCGCGCGGCCAGCCAGGCAGCAGCGCTGTGTTTTGCTTCCAGCCGCTCGGCCACCCCGGGCTCGAGTGCCAGCGATCCTCACCCGGGTTTGAGCGGCGGGTGCTGCGCGCCCAGATCGGCAATCCCGGTCAGGCGCTGCCAGCCGGCGCGATCCCAGCCGACGATGCGCTCGGTTTCGCGGCCGCGCTCAAAACGGATCAGCGTCGGCATGAATTCAATATGGTTGGTCCACGACAAGTCGAGTTCACGGTCATCGACGATGCCGGCAACACCCGCCGGAAAACACGGATCGTCCTGTGACACGATGCGGAAATTGCGCACTTCGCGCGCCGCGCGCTGCATTTCGCCCTCGATCAGCACACAGGTCGGACAGGCGCGTTTGGAAAACACCACCAGACCATCTTCAATCACCGGCATCAATGCGTGCTCCTGGATTCGGGGGGGGTTATGCGGACAATGCAGACCTGCGACGTTTTACTAGTCTAAACTAAACCAATATGCCGCCCCACCCCGCCATCCCTCAGCTGTGCGCACCCCTGGTGCTGCTGGTCTGCGGGTGCGCGCCGCTCGAGTGGCAGAAATCCGGAGCTGCCGCAGCCGACATCGGGCGCGATCAGGCGCGATGCATGGCACAGGCGCGACTCGAGGCGCGGCAGCGCATGCCGATGCAGGCAAACCCCGCGCCGCAGGTGATCGTGGACCGGCAGGGCAGAACCATTGTCACGCAGAATACGCAGCCCGACTCCGAACGGTTTTTTCTCGAGAACAGCCTGCTCCGCCAGTGCATGACCCAACTGGGATATAGCCTGCAGCCACCTGCGACAGCAGCCCGACCGGAATGAACAAACGCCATGAACCAACCCGCGAATCCGCAGCGCCGCAGGGCACTGCAGGCCGCAGCCGCGCTGCTGCTCACCATGCCTGAGGCGCGCAGCGCACCCGCCGGACTGATCACGCGCCCCGTTCCGCGCAGCGGCGAACGGCTGCCCGCAATCGGCCTCGGCACTTACGACACCTTCAATATCCCCCGCGACCGTCTGGCGCAGACCGAACTGCAGGCGGTACTGCGGCGCTTCATCGAACTCGGCGGGCAGGTTGTCGATTCTTCGCCGATGTACGGCCATGCCGAAACCGCAGTGGGCGTGCTGACCGCTGCGCTGGACGCGCGCAAATCACTGTTCCTCGCCACCAAGGTCTGGATCAGCGGACGCAGCGAAGGCATCCGCCAGATGGAAGAATCGATGCGACTGCTGCAAACCAAAACCATCGACCTGATGCAGGTGCACAACCTGCTCGACTTGAAAACCCACCTGCCGGTGCTGCGCGACTGGAAAAAATCCGGACGCATCCGTTATCTCGGCATCACCCATTACCACGCCGGCGCGCATGCCGAACTGGAAAAGCTGGTCAAAACCGGCGACTTTGATTTTGTGCAGTTCAATTATTCGCTGGACGAGCCGGAAGCCGAAGCGCGGTTGTTGCCGGCCTGCGCCGACTCGGGCACGGCGACCCTGATCAACCGCCCGTTTTCGCAGGCCGGTCTGTTCAGCAAAGTCCGCGGCAAAGCGCTGCCACCCTGGTGCGCGGATCTGGATTGCAGCAGCTGGGCGCAGTTTTTCCTGAAATGGATCATCAGTCACCCGGCCGTGACCTGCGCCATCCCCGGAACCCGGCGGGTCAGCCACATCGAAGACAACATGGCCGCATGCATGGGCCGCCTGCCGGATGCCGCTCTGCGCAAACGCATGGCCGACTATTTATCTGCCATGTGATCACCCACATGCGCTTTCGCCATGTCCGCCTGGTTGCATTGCTGCTGTGCCTGCTGCTCAGCAGCGGCTGCAGCATGATACGTGTGGGTTACGGCCACTTCGATTCGGTCGCGGCGTGGATGGTCCACGACTATTTCGACCTCAATGCCGACCAGCGCGACCTGTTCGCGCAACGCTTCGAGCGCCTGCACGCCTGGCATCGCCAGACCCAGCTGCCGGAATATGCCCAGTTCCTCGGCGACTTTCAGGCACGCGCCAAACGCGGCCTGCGTGAAGCCGACATGCTGTGGGCAGTGGATGGTTTCAAGCAGCGTTACGCACGCATCGCCGTACGCGGCGCCGCGGATGCCGCGGACCTGCTGGCGACGCTGACGCCGGAACAGATCGAAACTTTCCGCCAGCAGGTCGACAAGGACAATAAAAAATTCATGCGCGAACACCGCATCAATGACAGCGAAGCCGAACGGCGCAAGGTGGTGCAGCAGCGCACACTGTCGCAGTTGCGCGACTGGGTGGGGCTGCTGAACGACATCCAGGAAACCCGCATCATCGCCATGCTCAAGACCATGCCGCTGGTCGACAAACTGCGCCATGAAGACCGGCTGCGCCGCCAGCGCGAGTTTTTTGCGCTGCTCGAACTGCGTGCCGGCGACCGCGCGGTATTCGCGCAGCGCCTGCGCGACTGGCTGCAGCACTGGGAAGCCGGGCGCGGCGCCGAACAGACCAGGCTGTTCGACGAGTCATGGAGAAAGCGTGCCGAGCTCTATGCCGCCATCGACCATACGCTGACACCCGCGCAGCGCACCCACCTGCTCAGCAAGCTGCAGGACTACATCGACGACTTCCGCGAATTGTCCAAAGCCAGGCCCGGCGTGGCGCAAGCGCGCTGAACGTAAAATCCGCATCACCCAATCACCTAATCACCTAATCACCTAATCACCTAATCACCTAATCATCCTTTGACAGCCATGCCGTCCTATCCCGGCCGCATCCAATCCAAACTCCCCCATGTCGGCACCACCATCTTCACGGTGATGTCGCGCCTCGCCTCCGAACACAAGGCAATCAACCTGTCGCAGGGTTTCCCGGATTTTGACTGCACGCCGGAGCTGCGCGCGCTGGTGACCAAACACTTCAACGCCGGCGTCAACCAGTACCCGCCGATGGCCGGCATCGCGCCGCTGCGTGAGGCGGTCGCCGAAAAAATCGCAGCGCTGTACGGCACGGCCTACGACCCGGAACAGGAAGTCACCATCGTGCCCGGCGCCACCTACGCGATCTACACCGCGGTCGCAGCGCTGATCCGCCCCGGCGACGAAGTCATCCTGTTCGAACCGACCTACGACAGCTACGGACCTGCCATCGAAGTGCATGGCGGCGTGCCGGTCTATGTGCAGCTGCGTTACCCCGACTACAGCATCGACTGGCAGGCGGTGCAAGCCGCGATCACGCCGCGCACCAGACTGATGATCATCAACACCCCGCATAACCCGACGGCGACTGTGCTGTCGGCCGAAGACCTGCGACTGCTCGAAGGCATGCTGAAAAAAACCGACATCGCGGTGATCAGCGACGAGGTCTATGAACACATCGTCTTTGATGGGTACAAGCATCAAAGCATCGCCCGCTTTCCCGGCCTCGCCGAACGCAGCTTCCTGGTGTCGTCCTTCGGCAAGACCTATCACGTCACCGGCTGGAAAATGGGCTATGTCGCCGCGCCGCGCGAGCTGATGAACGAATTCCGCAAGGTGCACCAGTTCAACGCCTTCGTCGCCAACGGCCCGCTGCAGTACGTGTTCGCCGAATACATGCAGAACAAGGACGCCTATCTGCAGCTCGCTGCCTTTTACCAGAAAAAGCGCGACTTCTTTCTCGACGGCCTCAAAGGTTCACGCTTCAAACCCCTGCCCTCGCGCGGCACTTTTTTCCAGAACCTGTCTTATGAGGCGATCAGCGAAGAAAAAGATACTGATCTTGCGGTGCGACTGACCAAAGAACATGGCGTCGCATCGATCCCGGTGTCAGTGTTTTATCGCCAGCCACCGGCGCATCGGGTGTTACGATTTTGTTTTGCCAAGTCGGAGCAGACGCTGGCCAAGGGGGCAGCAATTCTCAGCCGACTTTGATTAAAATATCAATAAAAACAAATACTTGAATAATTTCAGCCCGTAAGAAGCGCGCCCCGCAGGAAGTCCTCTTGGGGGACAGCGTATTACGGGATCACGCCCGCCTCGCCTGTAGACCACCGTACTCCTTGGGAGTATATTTGTCCGGTGTTCACCGTTATTGAAACCTTGCTGTTCCAGAAACAATGGCCAGACTACTGGACAGAGGAAGGGCGCGGTGAATTTGCCGCCTACATCGCAGAGTTTCCGGATGCCGGCGACGTGGTGCCGCAATCCGGCGGCATCCGCAAGGTGCGCTGGAAGCGCAAAGGCAGCGGCAAATCCGGCGGTGTTCGCGTCATCTATTTCACGCACAACGCCGAACAGGAAGTCGTGTTGCTGTTGATGTATTCAAAATCCGCGACGACCAACATTACCGGCCAAAAACTGAAGGAGATCCGCCGTGCCCTCGAAAACTAAACCGCTCAGTGACGCCAAGCTGCGCGCAATGGAAGCCAAACGTGACTTCGCCGCAGAATTGCTCGAATCCGTTAAACAGATGAAAGCCGGAAAAACCCGGGTTGTGCTGACACCAGCAGTCGAAGCGCGGGAAAAAACCGGTCTGTCGCAGTCCCAGTTCGCCAAACTGCTGGGCGTGTCCGTACGCACCCTGCAGGGCTGGGAACAGGGCCGCAAGCAGCCCAGCGGCGCGGCACGCACCTTGCTGGCGATTGCAAAGACCAATCCGAAAGCGCTGTTGGCTGTGGTTGAGTAATGATGTCACGCATCAACCGTCAAAGCCATGGCCGAGGAAAATTGACTCCGGAACCTTTAGTTGCGTTTTCATAATGAGCAGGTGCTGCGAAAAACTTACACTGACCCTATATAGCACGCAAGGCATCAAATGCCAGGGATCATTGAATTCGAAACACACCGCCTTCGCCTGCGGCAGTGGCACGAGTCAGATCGCGCGCCTTTTGCCGCGATGAACGCAGACCCGGCGGTCATGGAGTTTTTCCCGGCACTGCAGTCCCGCGAGGCAAGTGACCTGAGCATCACAGCTTGGCAATCGCAGTTCGCTTCCCGGGGCTGGAGCAACTGGGCTGTCGAATTACTTGAGTCGAGTCAGTTCATCGGATTCATCGGCCTATCCGTTCCGCGCCGCACCCTCCCATTCTCCCCGTGCGTCGAAATAGGCTGGCGCCTTGCGAGTGCGTATTGGGGCAATGGCTACGCTACAGAGGGAGCTCAAGCCGCACTAAGAGTGGGGTTCGAGCGCATCGGCCTATCGGAAGTCGTGTCATTCACGGCAGTAGGCAACCTCAAGTCGCGGGCAGTCATGGAGCGTATCGGTATGGCCAACGCCAACGAGGATTTCGAGCATCCGGGGGTACCGGAAGGTCATGCGCTTCGCCTGCACTGCCTTTATCGGATCAGCCGCGGTCGGTGGCGCGAAAATGCCGCCTGACAAGCGCATGAAGCGCGTGGCTATATTCGGTAACGCAGGCGGCGGTAAGTCAACTCTTGCCCGTGAATTGGCGACAAACACCGGATTGCCGCTGTACGTGATTGATAAAATCAAGCAAGCGTAGGGTGGGCAAAGCGTAGCGTGTCCACGGAAACACCGTCTCATTGAACACATGGTGGGCACGCTACGCTTTGCCCACCCTACCCATCTAAGAGCGCGTAACAAAATGAAAAACCCCTCTCCCCGCTTGCGGGGAGACAAGGGAACACTTGAAGCAAAGCAGGGTTGGGGTGAGGGGCTGTGGAAAGTCATTTTGTTGGGCGCTCTAAGTAATCCCTTTCACTGCTGCATACACATACAGCACCACAATACACACCGCAGTCATTTTTATGCTGTAACGCCGGTTCAGCGCCAGCAGTTGCCCGAACGGCAGCCTGTAACGCCCCGCCATCCCGAGCATGGTGTTCGACATCGGACAGGCGGTCAGGCCGATGCCCCAGCTCATCAGGAACACCATCGCCAGCAGCGTCTGATCCGGCTGCAGCGGCAGCAGCCACGGCCCCAGCACGGATACCAGGATGATCGGGTGCAGTCCGAGCCAGGCGCAGACGTTCATGACGATCAGCACGATGCTCGCCTCGAAAGCGCCGAACTGCGCAAACGGCAAGCCGAGGTCCAGCGCATCAATCGTGCCGTTCATGCCCGCCGACAAAATACCTGCGGCGAGGAACAGCGTCAGCTCGCCGTTCATGCCGGGCAGCCGGGTATGGACATGGCGCAGCAGCGTCGGGCCGGCCTGCGCACCATGACGAAACAGCAAGGTCGCGATGGTGACCAGCGACGCCATCGCGGCGATGATCGCCATCACCGACCAGCGCGGCTGCCATTCATGCACCAGCAGCACGCCGACTGCAAGCACTGCCGGCACCCATAACGCTTCAAGGTGCAGCGGATAACCGACGAAGTGTTCCGCCCTGCCGTGGCGCTCGGAGGTCAGCGTGAACCAGGTCACCGCAATGCCGATCGCGGAAACGGGGATGCCCCAGAAAATGAGTTGTGTCAGGCTGGCTTCGGGCGCCGAGGTCAGCGCCGCCGCCATCGCGCCGTAAAACGGCGACCAGATGGCGCCGACGATGAAGGCCTGTGACAGACCCATCGCCTGCTCCATGGTCAGCTTTGTGCGCGCGCTCAAGCGGTCGGCGAATATCGCCACCGCGGAATAATTGATCACCGCGCCGAAAAGATGCACGCCGATCATGGTTTTGAACAGCGCGCCCCGTCCCCGCTGCAGCGGTTCCTCCCGCGCATCGGGACTGACGGCAATCAACTGCAGCAAGGACACCGCGATCAGCATGCCGGCCAGCGGCACGTTCTGCGTCAGCGCCATCACGATCAGTCCATCGCTGCCGCGCGCCATGCCGAAGGCGATACCCAGGGCGCCGATCCCCGCCAGTGCCAGCACCATCAGCAACTGCTGACGCGGCAGGCGCGGCAGCAACAGCAGGCAGGCGGCCCAGGCGATGACGCCGGTGATCCATGCCGGGTAGGCCGGCAGCCAGACCGCGGCGACGACCAGGATGACCACCGCGACGTAACACCAGGCGGCGAGTTTGGCGCGAAAAAAAATGAGGGGGCTCAGCGACAGACTTTCGGGAGAGCTGTCATTCCGGCAGAAGCTGGAATCCAGGAAATTGCCACTTCAAGTCCCTGGATTCCGGCTCGCGCTCCGCGCGTCCGGAATGACGGGGTGGGAAGGTGATCGGAAAGATCACCGCCGGACATCACAACACGCCGGACAAACCGCCGTCGACGTTGATGCAACAGCCCGTGACATAACTCGCGGCATCGGAGGCGAGGAAGGCGATCACGTTGGCGACTTCCGCCGATTCACCCATGCGCTGCATCGGTACGGTCTTGCCGGTATCGGCGTAATGCTGTTCGACCGTCTTGTTGTTGCGCGCGGCGCCGCGTTCCTGCTGCTTCGACTTGATCTTGCCCACGGCAACGACGTTGACCAGGATGTTGTCGGCGGCGAGTTCCTTGGACAGACCCTTGGCCAGCGCGAGGCCCGCGGCACGGCTGACCGTGGTCGGGAACATCGCGGCGCCGGGCTGCTTGGCCCCGACCATGTTCAGGCTGATGATGCGGCCGCCGCCGGCTTTTTTCATGTGCGGGATGGCCGCGCGCGCGGTGCGCACCTGCGCCATGACCTTGATTTCCATGTCGAGGTCCCAGAAATTGTCTTCAACCTTGTCGAAAGCCATCTGGCCCGAACCGCCGGCGTTGTTGACGACGATGTCGAGGCGGCCGAAGTGTTTTGCGGTCTCGTCGATGAAGCGTTCCATGTCGCCTTCCTTGGAGGCATCGGCGACCACGCCCAGCACATCACCGCCCTGCTTTTTCAGTTCGGCGGCAAAGGCGTCGATCAGTTCCTTGCGGCGCGCGCAGAACGCGACCTTTGCACCCTCCGCCACCAGGCGCCGCACGGTCGCCTCGCCGATGCCTTCGGTGCCGCCGGTCACTGCCGCAACCTTGCCTTTTAATCCGAGTTCCATAACGTGATCCTCATTATTGTCGCTGTTAATTTCAGGGGGCGATTGTGACACATCCGCAATGCCACGGTAGACTCGCCCCCCATGATTATCGCCATCCCTGACGACTACCACGGCCTGGTCCATTCACTGGACTGCATCAAACTGCTCGCCGGCCACGACGTGCGCGTCTACACCGATGCCGCACCGCCCGTGACGACGCTGGTGAAAAATCTGCGCGAGGCCGAGATCATCGTGCCGATTCGCGAACGCACGCGCTTCACCCGCGACATCATTGAACAACTGCCCAAGCTGAAACTGTTCAGCCAGACCGGACGCAGCTGCCACCACATCGACCTCGACGCCTGCACTGAGCGCGGCATCGCCGTCGCCGCCGGCAGCCACGCCTCGCCCCACACCGTCGCCGAACAGACCTGGGCGATGATCCTCGGCAGCCTGCGCGAAATTCCGCGCGAAACCGCGTTGATGAAAAGCGGCGCCTGGCGTAACCGTTTCAGCACGGGCTTGAAAGGCCGCACGCTGGGCGTGTTCGGCCTCGGCACCATCGGCAAGCTGGTCGCCGCCACCGGTGCCAGTTTCGGCATGCGTGTGCTGGTGTGGGGCCGCGACAGCTCGCTCGCCGCGGCCTGCGCCGCGGGTTACGACATGGCAGCGAGCCAGGATGAATTGTTTGAACAGTCCGACGTGCTGACCCTGATGGTGCGGCTGTCGCCGGACACCCGCGGCGTGGTCACTGCCGCCCACCTCGCGCGGATGAAACCTTCCGCGCTGCTGGTCAACACCGCGCGTGCCGAACTGATTGCGCCGGGGGCGCTGGAAACGGCATTAAAAAAGGGACGCCCCGGTTACGCCGCGGTCGATGTCTACGAAAACGAACCGGTGCTCAAGGGCGAACATCCGCTGCTGCAACTCGACAATGCCTTGTGCACGGCGCACAGCGCCTGGCTGGAACGCGATACCTACGAGCTGTATTTCGGCGAGGCCTTTGCCAATGCCGCGGCTTTTGCCGCGGGCAAACCCAGGGGCTTGATCAGCGCAAAAAAACTATAATGAAAACAATAACTTGAATCTCACACGTCGCTGGCGATGACTTCCACCCGGTCGCGCCCCGCCTCCTTGGCCTTGTAAAGCGCCCGGTCCGCGCGCAGCAGCGAAGCATCCGCGCTGTCATCGGCGGCGCGCAAGGCCGCGACACCGATGCTGGCCGTCAGCTTGATCTTGTTGCCTTCGTGGTTCACGACGATTTCCGCAATCTTGCGCCGCAGGCGTTCCGCGAATTCGCGCGCCGCCTCCGGCGCGGCGCCGGTCAGCAGCATCGCAAATTCCTCGCCGCCGAGCCGGCTGCACAGGTCGACCTGGCGGATCTGGCCGTTGATCACCGCGGCAACTTCGCGCAATACCGCATCGCCGGCCGGATGGCCCCAGGTGTCGTTGATGTTTTTGAAATAATCCAGATCCAGCATCAGCACCGCCGCCTGCTGGCCGTCAAAACGGCGCAGACGCGCATGTTCTTCCTCCAGGCGCGCGATGAAGGCGCGGCGGTTGGGCAGGCCGGTCAGCACATCGGTGGCCGCCAGTTCGCGCAGTTCCTGTTCCAGCCGCTTGCGCTCGGTGATGTCTTCGACCACGCGCAGGAAATACAGCGGCTTGCCGGCATGGTCGCGCACCAGGGATACCGTGCGGTTGGCCCAGAACACACTGCCGTCCTTGCGTACATAACGCCTCTCGGCCGTCGCGCTTTTGACCAGACCGGCCAGCAGCTGCTGCCGGTAGCTGCCGGCGCTTTCAACGTCATCGGGATGGGTGAGGCTGTTTGAAGGCATGCCCACCAGTTCATCGCGGGTGTAACCCAGCATGTCGCAGAACTTCTGGTTGACTTCCAGATAACGCCGGTCCAGCGAAGTATGAGCGATGCCGATGGCGGCCTGCTCGAAGGTGGCGCGAAAACGCGCCTCGCTGACGGCCAGCGCGGTGCTGGCCCGTTTCTGCCGCGCCAGCGCAACCATCAGCATGCCGGCGAATGCGGCGACCACGATGCTGGCCAGCAGGGCGATGCCGTAGTCGCGGTTGCGGTTGCGCACAAACCCCGCCAGCACTTCGTCCTGCCCGGCGCCGACGGCCACCACCAGCGGATAACCGGGCAGCGTGCGGTAGCTGAACAGCCGCGCATGGCCATCCACCCCGCCGCGACTGACAAAATCACCGACGAGGGCTTTCGCCTGCTCCTGCATCAGGCTGCTTTTGGAATAATCCTCGCCGAAGGTCAGCCTGCTGCCGACGCGGCGTGCACGCACGATGCCGTCCAGACCGACCAGCACCACCGCCCCCTGGCCGCCGATCTCCGCCTTCTGGTAGAAGCGGGTGAAATACCCGGGATCCACCGACAGCACGATGACTCCGCCAAATGAACCGTCGGGCTTGATGATCCGGCGCGACACCGGCACCTGCCAGACATTGGAAATGCGCCCCAGCACCGGCTTGTTGATATAAAAAGTGTCCTGGTTACGGCGCAACTGATGTTCCCGGAAAAATTCCCGGTCGGCATAGTTGACGGACCTCAAGGCGGGATCGGCAGTCCTGCTGCTCGCCACGATGTTGCCGCGCTCGTCGACCACGCTGAGGGTGTTGAACAGGCGCCCGTCGAGCACGCCTTCCGCGATGTAACGATTGATGTCCAGCTTCGGGCCCAGCCGCCGGTACTCGTGACGGATGAACAGCAGCGCTGCGTCGAGCCCTTTCAGCGTGCGTACGATATGTTCCTCGTAGGCCACTGCCAGATTTGCATTCTGCCTGACGGCCGAAGCGATGACATATTCACGTTCGGCGCGCTGCCCCACCACCACCGCGCTCCAGATGGCGGCGATCACCACCAGGCTGAACAAGGCGGTCGCAACCGTCAGATCGGTGCAGGCGGCGAGGCCGCGGCGGATCGCGGCAATCATCCCGCCCGCCACTGCCCGGCAATCTGTGCCGCGCGTCCGTTGCGCTCCAGCCGCAAGAGATGCGCATGCAGCGAACGCATCGCGACATTGTGGATGCGCTCCGGCACATCGTCGTAGGCGCGGCGCACCAGCATTTCCAGCGTGGCCGGGCCGACGGCCGCCAGTGCGGTAAAAATCTTCTCCTCGCGTTTCAGCCGGTGCGCGATCAGCCGCCGCACTTCGTCCTGCGGTGTCGTGATGACATGGCCGTGGCCGGGCGCCAAGGCAGTGACCGGCAGCGTGAGCAGGCGTTCGAGCGCATCAAGGTAGGCCTGCATGTCGCCATCAGGAGGAGAAATCACCACCGTCGAGCCCTGCATCACATGGTCGCCGGTGAACAGCAGGCCGCGTTCTTCGAGCAGATAACACAAATGATTGGACGCATGGCCGGGGGTGTGCACCGCACGCAGCCGGTAATCACCGCAGGCGACCACGTCGCCGTCGCGCAAAACACGATCCGGCGCGAACGCCTCATCCTGCCGCCCGTCATCGGGTGTCGCGCCAAACCCCAGCACCTGCGCACCGGTCGCGGCTTTCAGCGCGCGCGCCAGCGGCGAATGATCGCGATGGGTATGCGTACACAGGATCCAGCGCAGGCGGTCACCCACGGTTTTGAGCAGCACATCGCGATGCGCGTCGAGTTCGGGCCCGGGATCGATCAACACCAGTCCGCCGTCACCAAGCGCGTCACCGACCAGATAGGTATTGGTGCCCGGCCCCGTCATCACGCCGGGATTGGGCGCGGTGATGCGCCGCACGCCGGGCGCGACTGCGACCACCTCACCGGGAACAATGACAGGCAATGCGCTCATGGTCAGGCGCCGTTCGCGGCATCCATTTCCTCGTAACCGGGCTCACCGGGCAGCACCCGGCGGCCATCGGGGCCGATGCGCGGCAGCATCACGCGTACATCGCGCTGCGCGGCAAGCCCGCGACGCAGGTTCGCGACCGTATCGTAATCGGCAAAACGCTCCAGCGTGCGCACGGTCGGCGTGCGCATCTCGAAATCGCCGCTGCGGTGGCGCGACAGCGCATCTCCGGGGCTGACCCAGGTCGCGGCAATGGTTTCGCGCTCATCCTGCAAGGGCTCCTGTCCCTCAGGCGCTTCGGCCATGAAAAACCGCGTGTCATAACGCCGCGGCAATCCGACCGGCGTGATCCAGTGCGCGAAATAAGTCAGCCGGTCAGCGGCAAGCTGCAGGTTTTCCGCCTGCAGCAGCGCGGGAAATTCCACGGCACCGGCATTCAGCCGGCGACGGTGTTCGGTAAAGCGCTGCGCAATCCGCGGATCGGTCAGCGAAACCACTGCACCGGCTTCGTTGCGCGCGAGCAGCAATCCGGACTCCTCGAAGGCTTCGCGGATCGCCGCCACCCAGTACGCCAGCCCGTCGCAGGCCATGCCCAACACGCCGCTCGCCGCGGCATCATCGAGACACAAACATAAGTTATTGTTTTTAAACAATAAATCAGTATCGTCCAGACCGCCGCCCGGAAACACATACATGCCCGGCACAAACCCCGACTTGAGGTTGCGCTTCATCATCAGCACTTCGATGCCGCGCCCCGCATCACGCACGATGGTCACCGTCGCCGACGGCATCGGCACCGCCGGCTTTGGTTGTATTCCGTCTTTCACTGCTGTTGCCCTTTCACGCATTCACTACTTCACTACTTCACTGCTTCACCAACATCTTGATCAGACTCGATGTATCCAGCTTACCACCGCCCTGCTGCTGCACTGTGGCGTAAAACTGGTCGATCAGCGCAATCGACGGCAGCTGCGCGCCATTGCCCCGCGCCTCCTCCATCGCGATGCGCAGATCCTTGCGCATCAGGTCCACCGCAAAGCCGAAATCGAATTTGTTGTCGACCATGGTCTTGCCGCGGTTTTCCATCTGCCACGATGTGGCCGCACCCTTGGAAATCACATCGACCACGCGTTTTGCATCAAGCCCCGCGTGCAACGCAAACGCGAGGCCTTCGGCCAGCCCCTGCACCACGCCGGCGACGCAGATCTGGTTGACCATCTTGGTTTTCTGTCCGGCGCCCGACGCGCCCATCAGCGTCACCGCGCGCGCGTAATGCGTGATCACCGGTTCAGCCCGCGCATAGGGCTCGGCATCGCCGCCGACCATCACTGTCAGGATGCCCTGCTCCGCGCCGGACTGACCGCCGGATACGGGAGCATCGAGGAAATGCAGGCCCTGCGCACGCGCCACGGCATGGAGTTGCTGCGCGACCGCTGCAGATGCCGTGGTGTGGTCGACAAAAATCGCATCGCGCTTCATGCCACGGAACGCGCCGTGCTGGCCGATGGTCACCTCGCGCACATCATCGTCATTGCCGACACAACTGAATACGATGTCTGCCGCCGCAGCCGCTGCGGCCGGCGTGTCGGCCACCGTGCCGGTGTATTGCGCCGCCCAGGCCTGTACCTTCGCGCGGGAACGGTTGTAGACCGTCACTGAATGTCCGGCACCCGCCAGATGCCCCGCCATGGGTCCGCCCATGACGCCCAGTCCGATAAATGCCAGTTTCATGTCTGTATCCCGCGTATATGGAGCCCTCGAATATATCCCGGCAACCCGGCGGGTCAAGGTTATGGGTCAGGTCGTGGCCCAGGACAAGCCAGAAGGACCAATAAAGGCTTGCGAACAAGAATGAGAACAATTATCATTAGTGTCCTCAAGCGCCTCGCAAACAACCACTTACCTGCGTCACTTATCTGCGTCATTACCGCGCCGCATCATGAACCCGGGCACCACATTCTCCCGCATCACGCCGTCACGGCTGCCCGGCATCGCCGTGACCGTGGCCCTGCACGCCGCGGCGGTCATCGCACTGCTGAGTTATGCGCCGGCGCGGGAATCACTGGCCGAACTGGCACCGATCATGGTCAGCCTGCTGCAACCGCAAAAAACCGAACAGCCGCAGGAATTGCCCAAACCCAAGCCGGTGGTCAAACAGCCCGTCCGAACCGAATCCAAGCCACAGCCATTGCTGGCCATCAGCGAACCCGCACCGGCGCCATCGGCCATCGTGCCGCCCCCGCCGGCGCCGCCGCAGCCCGTGGAACCGATTGCCGCCAAACCACAGCCGGCTGCGGTAGTCATCCCGCCGCAGTTCAACGCCGATTACCTGAACAATCCGGCACCGCAATATCCGGCACTGTCGCGCCGGCTCGGCGAAGAGGGTCGCGTGATCCTGCGCGTGTTCGTCGATGAGCGCGGATTGCCGGCGCGGGTCGAAATGCGCACCTCCAGCGGCCATGACCGCCTCGACGGCATCGCGCTGGAAACGGTCAGGCAATGGAAATTCGTACCCGCACGCCGCGGCGACCAGGCGATCAGCGCCTGGGTGCTTGTCCCCATTTCATTCAGTTTGAGGAGTTAGCAATTTGGAACCGCAACAAACCATAGGCTTCGCGCATTTTCTCGGGCAAACGGACATCGTCGGCAAATCACTGCTGGTGATCTTGCTGCTGATGAGCGCCGTCACCTGGTACCTGATCATCACCAAAACCATTACCGCGTTCACTCTTCGCCAGCGCACCCGTCGCTTTCTCGACACGTTCTGGAATGCGCCGTCGCTGCAGGCGGTCGCGACGCGACTGGAGGATCAACATCCGGATGAGCCGTTCTCCCACCTGACCTGGCATGCCATCGTCGCCGCACGCCACCACCAGCGCCACGGCGGCAATAAACTGAACGATGCCGGCTCGGGCGCGGATTTCATCACCCGCTCGATGCGCCGTGTGATCGATGAGGAAACCGCGCGCTTCGAATCCGGCCTGACCGTGCTCGCCTCGGTGGGCAGCACTGCGCCGTTCATCGGCCTGTTCGGCACGGTGTGGGGCGTCTATCACGCGCTGGTCAACATCGGCATGAGCGGCCAGGGCACGCTGGACAAGGTCGCCGGCCCCGTCGGCGAAGCACTGATCATGACCGCACTGGGCCTGGCCGTGGCGATACCCGCAGTGCTGGCCTACAACTTCGCCGTGCGCAGCAACCGCATGGTGCTGGCGCAGCTCGACTCCTTCGCGCATGACCTCTACGCCTTTCTCACCACCGGCTCGCACGTCAACGACGTGGCTGCTGTTGTCCCGGCGCGCCCGGCAGCAGTCGCCAGAGCCGGAGCGTAAACACCATGGCCTTCGGCGGATTCAACAAATCGGGCGACAGCGCGCCCATGGCAGAAATCAACATGGTGCCGCTGATCGACGTGATGCTGGTGCTGCTGGTGATTTTCATCATCACCGCGCCCTTGCTGACCCATGCGGTGAAAATCGATCTGCCGCGCGCCTCCAGCCAGCCCAACCTGACCAAACCCGACAACATCCAGCTCGGCATCCGCGCCGAGGGCGATATCTACTGGAACGGCGAACGGGTCGACATGGCCACGCTGAACACACGGATGAAATCCGCCGCCGCGATCAATCCGCAGCCGGAAGTGCACATCCGCGCCGACCGCATCACCGAATACCAGAAAGTTGCCGCGGTGATGGCGGCGGCGGCTCGCGCCGGACTGGTCAAAATCGGATTTATCAGCGAACCGGGAGAGGCTTCGTAATGCTCGCCCGCCTGCTGCTCGCCGTGCTGCTCGCCACTTCACTGTGCGCACGCGCCGACAACAGCGCGCAGACCATCGTGCACATGCTCGATTACGTCAGCGTCGACTACCCGGAATTCGTACAGAACGGCACAGTGCTGGACGAAGCCGAATACAAGGAACAGCTGGAATTTGCAGCGCAGTCTGCGGTGCTGCTGGCGAAACTGCCGGCGGTGCCGGAACAGGCCGCGCTGCTGGTGCAGGCTGAACAATTAAAGCAACGCATCCTCGCCAAGGCGCCGGGCCCGGAGATTACCGCGTTGGCCTCCGCGCTGCGCTGGAAAATGATCGACGCTTACAAATTGACGGTTGCACCCAAAACCAGTCCGGACCTGAAACGCGGCGCCGCGCTGTACGTTGCGCACTGCACCGCCTGCCATGGCAGCGAAGGCCGTGGCGACGGCATTGCAGGCAAAGGAATGGAACCGGCACCGTCGAATTTCCATGACGGCGCGCGCATGGCGCAGCGCAGTGTTTACGGGCTCTACAGCACGATTACGCTGGGCGTTGACGGCACGGGCATGGCCACTTTCAGCGCATTGAGTGAAGACGAGCGCTGGGCGCTGGCACTGTATGTCGCAACCATGGGCCAGGCCGCGGAACGCATCAGCAAGGGCGGCGCGCTGTGGCAGGCTAGAACTGGCAACAAGGAAATCGGCACGCTGCGGGCCGTGGCCACGCTCACCGACAATGACGTCACGGAAAAATACGGTCCCGACGTCGCCGCCGCATTCGCCTGGCTGAAAGCCAACCCGCAGGCGCTGGCCGTGATCAAGGAAGAACCCATCGCCTACTCCCGCCGCCTGCTCGGTGAAAGCCTGGCCGCATACCGCGCCGGCAAACGCGACGAAGCGCAGCAACTCGCATTGACATCGTACCTCGAAGGTTTCGAACTGGTGGAAGCCAGCCTCGACACGCTGGATCGCAATCTGCGCCAGGAAGTCGAGACACAGATGATCGCCTACCGCGATCTGCTGCGGCGCGGCGCGCCGGCGGAACCGGTGACGCAATTGGCGGAACGTATCGACGGCCTGCTCGCCGCCAGCGCCGACAGACTCGGCAACACCGGGCTGTCCCCCACCACCGCCGCCATCTCCGCCTTTTTCATCCTGGTGCGCGAAGGCCTGGAAGCGCTGCTGGTGGTCGCCGCCATCATCGCCCTCCTGGTCAAATCTGGACGCCGCGAAGCCCTGCCGTGGATCCATGCCGGCTGGATCGGCGCGCTGGTCATGGGTGTAGCGACCTGGTTTATCGCATCGACATTGATCGCCATCAGCGGCGCCACGCGCGAATTGACCGAGGGTATCACCGCGCTGCTCGCGGCAGCCATCCTGATCTACGTCGGCTTCTGGCTGCACGGCAAAAGTTACGCCCATGCCTGGAAAGCCTTCATCGACCAACACCTAAGCGCAGCGCTGCAGGGCGGCACCTTGTGGGCTCTGGCCGGCGTGTCTTTCCTCGCGGTTTACCGAGAAGCCTTCGAAACCGTGCTGTTTTACCAGGCGCTGTGGCAGCAGGTCGGCGCAGGCGCGCATGGGTACATTGTCATCGGTTTTCTCTGCGGCGTCGCCGTACTCGTGGCGCTGGCCTGGGTCATCCTGCGCTACGGCGTGCGCCTGCCGATCGGACCGTTCTTCGCGACCTGCTCGGTGCTGATGGCGGCGCTGGCGGTGATCTTCACCGGCCACGGCATCAAGGCCCTGCAGGAAGCCGGCATGATCGCCGCGGTGCCCTTCGGCGGCTTCAACCTGTCTGCGCTGGGCATTTATGCCACTGCCGAATCGATGCTGGCGCAGCTGTTCGTGCTGCTGACCGTCATCGCGGCCTTTTTCTGGGCGCATCACAGCAACAGCAGGCGCGAAACCGCACACTAATTCACTCATCCGCAATACTCCGCCAGCCACGCGCACAGCGCCAGCCAGCCCCCGGTAACGCGAGACCGTAAAAAGGGGAAACAAGACATGCGTGCAATCTGGGTCGTCATTCACCGCTGGTGCGGACTAGCCACCGCGATGTTCCTGTTTGTCGCCGGACTGACGGGTGCGATCATTTCGTGGGATCACGAAATCGACGAGTGGCTGAACAGCCGGCTGTTCGAAACCTCCAGCCGCGGCGCCGTCAAGGCGCCGCTCGATCTGGTACGCAGCATCGAGGCCGCGGATCCCCGCGTACGGGTCACTTTCGTGCCGCTGCAGTACGAGGAAGGCCATACGCTGGTGTTCGGCGTGCAACCACGCGTCAATCCCGCAACCGGGCGCCTGTTCGAGCCCGGCTACAACCAGGTGTTCGTTGACCCGGTCACCGGCAAAACTCTGGGCAGTCGCGAATGGGGCAAGGTCGCCCTCGACCGCGAACACCTGATGTCCTTTCTCTACAAGCTGCACTACAGCCTGCACATCCCCGAAATGGGCGGCGTCGACCGCTGGGGCATCTGGTTCATGGGCATCGTCGGCGTGGTCTGGCTGCTCGACTGCTTCTTTGCGCTGCTTATTTCATTCCCGAACCCGAGTGTGTGGACAAAATCCTTCGCTGTGCGCTGGCGTGCCGGCGGCTACCGGCTGAATTTTGACCTCCACCGCGCCGGCGCCCTGTGGACTTGGATGCTGCTGTTCATCCTCGCGCTGACCGCGGTGTCGCTGAACCTGAACAACGAGATATTCCGCCCGCTGCTGGCCACGTTTTCGGAACTGACACCGACGCCGTTCACCACCCGCCCGTTGCGCCCCAGGCATCAGCCGATTGCGCCAAAAGTGCCCTTTGCCGACGCCATCACCAGAGCAGAGGCAGAGGCATCGGCACGCGGCTGGCCTGAACCCGTCGGCAGCATTTTCTACGCGCAGCGGTTCGGCATCTACGGCGCGCGCTTCTACGAACCCGGTAATGACCACGGCAGCGGCGGCATGGGCGTCAAGTCGATCTACATCGACGGCGCCGACGGCAGGGTGCTGGGCGAACGCGTGCCATGGAAAGGAACTGCCGCGGACGTGTTCGTGCAGTTGCAGTTTCCGCTGCACTCAGGGCGCATCGCCGGCATTCCCGGCCGCATCCTAATATCAATCATGGGCATCATCGTCGCGATGCTGTCCGTGACCGGCGTGGTGATCTGGGTTCGCAAACGCAGGGCGCGGTACGCCGAGGAAACCATCGTCAAACGCGGCACCGGCGATTCGGCAGGAGCCGCCGTCTAGAAAAATCCGCAACCAACCGCCAGCCCGCGCACCATGCGCCAGCCAGCCCCGGTCATTCCAATCGCCAGGAAGCTACACGATGCAAAACCGGAAACCCGCAACACCCTGCCCCGCAACGCTGTATGCGGCGGCGCTGTACCTGACCACCCGCTACGCCCGGAGCGGTTGCCCGACCATCTGCCGCATGGTGATGCAGCAGCTTGAACTCATCGCAAACCACCCGGACCCGTCGGTACCCGACGACCTGCGCGAAACCTGCCGCAAGCTGCAGGCCGACTGGGAGCACATCGGCGCAGAACGTGAACTAGTCACGCGTAAAGCCGCCGTGCTGGGCGCGCCAGAGCCTGCTGCCTGCTCACTGTACTAAGTAAGCGACCTTTCTCATCACCACACACTAGGAATCCACGCCATGCGTTATACCGGCCCCCGCCTCAGAGTCATGCGCGCCCTCGGCACCGAACTGCCGGGATTGTCACGCAAATCCATCGAGAACCGCCCGCATCCGCCAGGCCAGCACGGCGCGCGCCTGTTCGCCACCCGCAAATCGGAATTCGGCAAACAGCTGCGTGAAAAACAGAAATTGAAATACAACTACGGTCTCTCCGAACGGCAGATGCGTCGCGTCATGGCCGAAGCGCGCGGCGCCAAAGGCAATACCGGCGCCACGATGCTGGAACTGCTGGAGCGGCGGCTCGACAATTTTGTATTTCGTGCAGGTTTTGCCCCGACGCTGATCGCCGCGCGCCAGCTGGTCAACCACCGCCATGTGCTGCTCAACGGCCGCGCCGCGACCATCGCCTCGATCCGCATCCGCGCCGGTGACCAGATTTCAATCAAGAGCAGGGCCTTGCAGATTCCCGCGGTCATAGATGCGCTGACGAACCTGCCGCTGCAACGACCGGAATGGCTGGAATTCAACGAGGCCGCGAAAACCGCACGTATCACGCGCCTGCCGATGGCGGATGAAGTGCCTCTCCCGATCGAAATTCAGCAGGTCGTCGAGTACTACACCCAGCGCATGTAAACCAGCCCGTCGTCCACTCAGGAGATCACCATGTCTCAAAACACATCACGCCCGGATCCTGATTATTCGCGCCACCCGGAATATGCCATTGCCGCGCTGCTGTACATGCTGGTACGTTTCCCGATGGTCGATTGCCGGACCATGGCGGACTCGATCACGGCACATCTGAACTTCGTCGCTTCCGATGCACGTTTACCGGATCCGGTACGCCTGGCCGCCACCCAATCCGTCAGGGAATGGGAAGCCATGATCGCCATGCGCAGCGTGCTCGACCGTCAGCACAAGCTGCCCAACTGAACCTCACATTCCTATCGTTGTCAACCACCCCGCAGCACAAAGAGATATGGCAAGCATAAAAACCACAGGCGACAAACTCGAGACATTCAGCGTTACCGGTCATTCGCCGATGTCACCGGCGCTCTGATCGGCTCGCTTGGCGTGCATGAAAAGAAGCCGGCGTTGCGCCTACGCCAAAGACATCCGATTGAATCTCGATGCAGTGATCAACCGCTCTGGATGAGTTGCGCATGCTGTTCGGCCTTTTGCAACAACGCCCGACCCGCCCCTTACAACCCCGACTCCGGTTATTCCCGTGATGAACGGGAAGAAAGATCAGAACCGGTACCGCGCGGTCAACGCTGCACTCAGGCGTTCACCGTAGCCACAGTCGCCATCTTGGCGCCGGCACCACGAGATGTATTCTTTGTCAGCCAGATTTTTCACATCAAACCTTAAGTCCCACTTTCCTACGCCATACCCGATCATGGCGTCATACAGCATTACCGACGGGACCACGGGGAGGCTGTTGGCGCCTGTTACGTTACCGGTATAGCGAGCACCAAGACCCATTCGCCACCCATTCCCGAACAGATACTGCCCCCACGCCGAGCCGGCTTTTTCAGCGACCGAGCTCAGTCGCCTCTTCGTACCGTCATTAATGGCCTCAATGTTCATGTAATTCGCCATGAATTCGAATGCGCCAATCCGTTTTCTCAGTTCAGCCTCCCAACCCTGGATGACAGCGCCAACCTGCTCCACACCACCCGGCGTGGTTCCCTGAACCACACGATTCGTTTCCTGAATATCAAACCAGGCAAACGCGGCTGATGTCTTGCCGGAATCAGCCAGATACTTGACGCCCACCTCTTGCTGCTTGCCCGTGGTCGGCTTCAGATAGCTGGCACTGGAAGTGCCATCCGTTCCCAGATTGGGCACGAATGCTTCGGAATAACTTGCGTAGGGGGATATTCCATTCTGAAACCGATACATCAAACCTAACCGCCCGGTTGTCGCCGTATTATTCACAATGGAATTCGGCGTGGTACCAACATTGAGAATGGTGTTCTCATTGTCGTCATAACGAAGTGCGCCGGATAGAACCCAAGCTCCCCACTCGATGTGATCCATCAAATAGGTGCCTGTCTGAACGATTTTGTTATCCGGACGGTCACTCCACGCAAGCGCAGCTTCATTTACGAAGTTTGAATAAACCGGGTTGTAAACGTTAAAAGTACCCGGAAGCGTAGAGGACGAGTAGTTATGTTCTTTCCACAGCGCATCCTGGTGATCAACGCCGAATGCGATCGAATGCTTGGTCGGCCCCAGCTTGAAACCGCCTTCCAGCCGAATATCACTTGCGAAGACGTCGGTTTTTCGATCCGCCGTATGGATGGTTCGTGCGATGTTTCCGGCATCAGTCGGGATAGCCCCTACCACGGTGTAAATTTCCCGCGTGATGCCTGTGGAATTCGATTGGCGAATATTGGCGACCAGTTTCCAGTCTTGTGATAACTTCTGCTCGGCAAATACGGCAAATTCGTGCAATTCTGTATCGTAGCGATCCCAACCCGGCTCCCCGGCAAACCGACTGCTTGGAATCCGCCCCAATGGCGCGGGAGAAAGGGTGCCTTTTTGCGGCAAAAACTGGGATGAAACCTTCGTCTTGTTTTCCTGGTAGGTATATTGCACCGTAACGCTCGTGTCTGAATTGGGGCGCCAGGTCAGCGATGGCATGAGCAACCGCGCATCATCGTTTACAAAATCGACTTGTGTATTGCTTTCCCGGCCAAGGGTAACCAATCGATAGAGCAACGTGCCTTCCTTGTCGATAGGTCCCGTTAAATCCGCAGCAACTTGTTTTCGATTGTATGAGCCAAATTGCACCTCGATTTCTTTGGATGCGGTTTTCTGGGGGCGCTTGGTTACGGTGTTAACAATCCCACCAAGTTCAGCCTGGCCATACAGAACAGAGGCAGGTCCTTTCAGAACCTCGACCTTGTCGAGGGAGTAAATTTCAGGGCGGACATTGTTGTAAAAACCATAGATGCGACGCAAACCGTCCTGATAGGTTGCGGTGGCCAAGCCCCGGACCGCAGCCCAGTCTCCGCGAGTGTCGAAGCCATATCGTCCCGCATATACCCCGGAGCTATACAGCAGCGCATCCTGCACGTTCTTTGCGCCAGTTTCACGTATCTGCTCCACATCAATTACAGAAATCGCAAACGGCGTGTCTTGAACACTGACATTGCTCTTGCCAACGGAGGCGGGGCTTGACTGCGTAATCAAGGGGTCGGCGCTTTGGATTCCTTCGACGGTTACTGTACCCAGCGTTTTTTCCTGGGCGTCGCCGGGTGTGGCAGCCGCTGCGCGCGCGCATGTACTCGCGCCAACGATTGCGCAAGCCAAGGCAGTCATTGCAACCAGATTTTTTTGACGGTATCGATGCATGGAGCTCTCCAAAAAATATCAACGGACTTTTGGCGGGCTCGCAAGCGGCGTTACATTGATAGTCAGCAGAAACGGCGGCTGACTACCTCACTGCTAACTGGCTGGCAGATTAAAGAAATGAAATATTAGCACGGAAAATATGGAATGGGAATCATTTTTATTTAAAAATAAGGCGCATCGCAGTTGCGGAAAACCGGGCCACCCCGTCCCTGCCACACGTTTCTGCGCAAGGACATTGACCGCGGAAAACTGGCTAATGCATGACTTTGATATAAAACACTCAGGCCCCGCACACACTCAATGAATCTGGATAAATTCTGAGTTTCAAGGGCAGGAAACGAGGCAGACGATGCCCCCGGCATGACACATGCAGCCTTACGAAGCGCTGCCCTCGCCCATCTGCGACTGCATGTAGTTCTGGATGCCGACCTTGCCGATCAGATCGAGCTGGGTTTCGATCCAGTCGATGTGTTCTTCCTCGGATTCGAGGATGTCCTCGAACAATTCGCGGGAGATATAGTCACCGGTCTCTTCGCAGCAGGCAATCGCATCCTTCAGCATCGGATGCGCGTGCATTTCAGACTTGAGGTCGCACTCCAGGCATTCCTTGACGTTCTCGCCGATCATCAGCTTGTTCAACTGCTGCAGGTTGGGCAGCCCTTCGAGGAACAGGATGCGCTCGACCAGTTTGTCGGCGTGTTTCATCTCGTCGATGGACTCGTGATACTCGTGTTCGCCGAGTTTTTTTAGCCCCCAGTTCTTGAACATGCGGGCATGCAGGAAGTACTGGTTGATTGCCGTCAGTTCGTTAACCAGTATTTTGTTCAGATGGCTGATGACTTTTTTGTCGCCCTTCATGGTCGTACCTCGCACGTAAAATGATGCGTCAGCCTAGCACAGGCACAAGGCCATTCCGAGAATGAGAACCGAGACGCAAATAGGTCTCAGCTAACCGCACAAGACAGAAGCCGGCGTTACGGCAAAAGCCGGAGTTACGAAAAACGAAAGCAACGCGGGGAAGAACAGCGAACAGCGGCTGCGGTTTACGCAGCCTGCAGCGTGCTGGCAAACAAACACTCGCGACGCACTTCGCGCAGCAGGCATTTGGCCTCCTGCTTGCACTGGCCGCAGCCGGAAGCGACGCCCAGTTCGCGTTGCAGATCGTCAAGGGAGCGCGCACCGGCCTCGATGCTGGAGCGAATTTCGCGTTCGGTGACGCCGTTGCAGACACAGATATACATGGGATCTGAATGATAACTCTTAACTTAATAAGAATCATTATCAGTAAATTCCCTACCATCCGCAAGGGTGAATATAACTATTTGTTTTTAAAAGATATTTTTGCGAGTTATCGCCTGCCCCACCAGACCGGCACAGGCCTTAATCGACCGCGCAGCCCGCCGTGGTCGCCTTCGGCGGCTCGACAAAACGTTTGATATCGACGCCGTTACGGATTGCCGTCATCTCGGCGAGGATGGCCACCGCAATCTCCGGCGGCGTCCTGCTGCCGATCTTCAGGCCGACCGGGCCGTGCAGACGCGCAATCTCCGCCTGCGACAGGTCGAACTCGGCAAGCCGCTGGCGGCGCGCGTCGTTGTTTTTCCGCGAACCGATGGCGCCGATGTAAAACGCCGGCGATTTCAGCGCCTCGAGCAGCGCCATGTCATCGAGCTTGGGATCATGGGTCAGCGTCACCACCGCGCTGTGGCCGTCGAGGTTCAACGCGGTCACCACGTCGTCCGGCATGCCGCGCTTCAGCTCCACGCCGGGCAGGCTCCAGGTTTCGCTGTATTCCTGGCGCGGATCGCAGACCGTGACCTGGTAATCCAGCGCCTGCGCCATCTGCGCCAGATAGGTCGACAGCTGGCCGGCGCCGATGATCAGCAGTCGCCAGCGCGGACCGTAAACCGTCGTCAGCGTCGCGCCGTCAAACGCCAGTTGATCCGACCATTGCGCCGGACCGGTGGTGGCGCGGCCGGTTTTCATGTCGAGCCGGCGCAGCACCAGTTCATGGCGTTCAATGCGCGACAGCAGATCGTCGAGGCCGCTGGCCGCTGTCAACGGCTCAAGCACCAGTTCCAGCGTGCCGCCGCAGGGCAGGCCAAAGCGCTGCGCCTCTTCTGCCGACACGCCGTACTTGGTGGTGGTGGGTGTGTTTTCGGCGAGTGTCCCCGCTTTGACGCGGGTAATCATGTCATCCTCGACGCAGCCGCCGGAAACCGAGCCGACCACCATGCCGTCGTCGCGGATCGCCGACAGGGCGCCGATCGGCCGCGGCGCGGAACCCCAGGTGCGGATCACCGTCGCCAGCACCACGCGGCGGCCGCTGCCCACCCAGTCGCGCGCGGTGCGAATAACCTGTAAATCCACGCTGTCCATAAACCAACCTCTGAGCCAAGTCTGTGTATGCCCCTATTGTAGCGCGCCGCATGCGGTAACATCGGCGGGTAAACCCGTGGAGAAATAACGCAATGGAAATGACCGGCGAGCAACTGATCGCCCTGCCCCAGCAGGCCACCTGGGATGCGCTGAACGATACCGCCGTGCTGATGGCCTGCATCCCCGGCTGCGATTCGATCGACAAACAATCGGACAATGAATACCTGCTGACCATGACTGCCAAGGTCGGCCCGGTCAGCGCCAGGTTCAAGGGCAAGATGACATTACTCGATGTGCAGGCGCCGGATGCCTACACGCTGCAGTTCGAAGGCCAGGGCGGCGTTGCCGGATTCGCCAAGGGCGAGGCGCAGGTCAGTCTCGCACCGGAAGGCGACGGCACCCGCCTGAGTTACAGCGTCAAAGCCAGCATCGGCGGCAAACTGGCGCAGGTCGGCGCACGGCTGATCGACGGTGTGGCCAAAAAAATGGCGGAGCAGTTTTTTACCGCATTCAACAAACACGCCAGCGGCGGCTCCAACTCCGCCTGAAAAAAAGCCATGGCCATAAAAAAACCGGCGCGGAGGCCGGTTTTTTTATGTGATCAGCAGGGATCATCCGACATGCTTGCGCAAAAACGCCAGGGTGCGTTCACGCGCCAGTTTGGCGCTGGCAGCATCGAATGAGCCGCGCTGATCGCAGTTGAAGCCGTGACCGGCCGGATAAAAATAATGCTCGGCCTGCGGTTGCGCCGCCTGCACTTTTTTCGCGGCTTCCATCGGGATCGACTGGTCGGTTTCGCCCCAGTGGAACATCACCGGGCATTTCGGCTGCAACGTCGCGTGGTTGGGAATGCCGCCGCCGTAATGCGGCGCCGAACAGGCGAGACCCGCCACCTCCGCCGCCGATTTCCAGGCCACCGTGCCGCCCCAGCAATAACCGACAATGCCGACCTTGCCTGCGCCCTGCACCGCCTTGACCGCCGCCGTCACGTCCTTGATCGCATCATCGAGACTGGCCTTCTGCATCAGCCCGCGGCTGACCTCGATCTCGGGCGGGGTATAGCCGCACTCGTAATTGCGCTGCACACGGTCGAACATCGCCGGCGCAATGACCATGTAACCGTCGGCGGCATAACCATCGGCCACGGCGCGGATATGGCTGTTGACACCGAAGATTTCCATCACCACCACCAGTCCGCCGCGCGGCTTGCCCGCGGGCTCGGCCCTGTAAGCCGAAAATTTGTGGCCATCAGCCGCCGTCAGTTCAATCATGCCGCCCATGTCTTCCTCCATCCGTGTAGTCGTCGAGGTTTAAATCCTTACACTCCAGGGAAAATTATATCCTGCCGTGGCCAAAGAATGCCCTGCTAAACTGTGAACCAATCCATGAAACCTGCGGGGAGAAAACCTCATGCTCAAAATCTGGGGGCGCGGCAATTCGATCAACGTGCAAAAAGTGCTGTGGTGCTGCGCCGAGGCCGGCATACCCTTCGAGCGCATCGATGCCGGCATGCAGTATGGCGTCAACAACACGCCGGAGTACAAGGCGCTGAACCCGAACGGCCTGGTGCCGCTGATCAACGATGACGGATTTGTGCTGTGGGAATCCCATGCCATCGTGCGCTACCTGGCACGCAAACACGGCCTCGGCACGCTGTGCCCCGCTGATCCGCGCGCGGCCGCCGATGCCGACCGCTGGATGGAGTGGTACAGCACCACACTTTGGAATCACATGAAACCGGTGTTCTGGATACTGATCCGGACTCCGCCCGAAAAGCGCAACATGGCGGAGGTCGAGGACAACCGGCAGAAACTTGCGGGTTATCTGGCGATGGCCGACAGTCATCTGGCAAACAATGCATATCTCGCCGGCACGCAGTTCACGATGGGGGATATCCCGCTCGCCGTGCTCGCCCACCGCTGGTTCAACGTGCCGATCGAACGCCCGGCGCTGCCGCACTTCGAACGCTGGTTCAGGACCGTGTCAAACCGCCCGGGCTTCCAGTTGCATTGCGCGGCGCCACTGACCTGAAAGAACCAAAACCTTTAGCCACAGAGTTCACAGAGCACACAGAGGAAAGCAGAAAAGCAAAAACCTTGGAATGAGTTCCAAATCATGTGCTTAATGACACCCCCCCCTTGGTTTTCTCTGTGATCTCTGTGTCCTCTGTGGCTAAATGCCTTTTTCTTCAATGACCACCCAGCGCAACTACCGCTATTACGAATTCGTGATGGCGGCCTTCGTCACCATACTGATCTGCTCCAACCTGATCGGTCCGGCGAAAATCGCGCAGCTCGACCTGCCGCTGCTGGGGGTGGTCACCTTCGGCGCCGGCGTGCTGTTTTTCCCGATCTCGTATGTGTTTGGCGACATCCTCACCGAGGTCTACGGTTATGCCCGCGCGCGGCGGGTGATCTGGGCCGGATTCGCCGGGCTCGGATTCGCCTCGCTGATGACCACCATCGTCGTCGCGCTGCCGCCGGCGCCGTTCTGGTCACACCAGGGCGCCTACGAAATCGCCTTCGGCAACACGCCGCGTATTGTCGCGGCATCGATGTTCGCGTATTTCTGCGGAGAGTTCGTCAATTCCTATGTGCTTGCGCGGATGAAGGTGGCAACGCAAGGGCGCTGGTTGTGGTCACGCACCATCGGCTCGACCATCGCCGGTGAGGCGGTGGACTCGGCACTGTTCTACCCACTGGCGTTTTACGGCGCCGGCATCATCCCCGACGACAAGCTGCCGCTGGTGATGCTGGCGCAGTTCCTGACCAAGGTCGGCGTCGAGGTGGTGTTCACCCCGTTGACCTACAAAATCGTGAATTTCCTGAAGCGGGCGGAGAACGAGGATTATTACGACCGCGACACCAACTTCAGCCCGTTCGCGCTGAAATAACCCGGATCGGGGTCGTTTACATTCCTGCGCGCAGGAAACGCACCAGCAAGTACATGCCGCCACCGGCGAGCATGCCGAAGATCACCAGTTGCAGCATGTAGCTGAATCCGGCGCCCGAGATCTCCTCGTCGCGCTCCATCAGGTTCTTGCAATAGTGCAAAAAAGGTGAAGGCCGCTTGAACAGCTGCAGGTGGCTGTAGCGCACATCAAAAATGCCCTTGGCAAACAACACCGCAGCCAGCACCGACAGTGCCAGCAGCGGATTCTGTGGTGCGATAAAACCGAGAAACGCGCCCAGCGCGATGACAAACGACATGATCGGATGCGGGAAACACCAATAAAAAAACACAAAAAACGGATTTGCTGGTCGGGGTGGCAGGATTCGAACCTGCGACCTTGGCGTCCCAAACGCCCTGCGCTACCGGACTGCGCCACACCCCGATTCGGCAAGCCGCGCATTTTACCGGAAAGACGGGGCATGCCGTCTCAAAAGACAGCGCAGCCGGATGATGCCGGCGGCTTTCCGATAAAATCCGCTCTTTGCCGCGCTTTTTCCTGGTAAAGCCCCGATGAAGACTTCCAACTGGCGCACTCCCGCAACGGTGCTGTTCTGCGGCGGCATGATTCTCACCATCGCGCTCGGCGTGCGCCACAACTTCGGCCTCTACCTGCAGCCGATGACCGCCGATCTCGGCATCGGCCGCGAGACCTTCGCCTTCGCCATCGCCATCCAGAACCTGCTCTATGGCATTTCGCAGCCGATCACCGGCCTGATCGCCGACAAGTTCGGCACCGCGCGCGTGCTGGTCGGTGGTGCACTGTGTTACGCGCTGGGCCTCTGCCTGATGTCGGTATCGGGTACGGGCCTGGAACTGACCCTGAGCGCCGGTCTGCTGATCGGCGCATCGCTCGGCTGCAGCGGCTTCTCCATCGTGTTCGGCGTCATCGGTCGCGCCTTCCCGCCGGAAAAACGCAGCGTCGCACTCGGCATCGCCGGCGCCGCAGGATCGTTCGGCCAGTTCGCGCTGCTGCCCTATGGCCAGTGGCTGATCAACCAGGTCGGCTGGATGCAGGCGCTGGTGATCCTCGCCTTCACCGTGCTGGTGATCATTCCGCTGTCGAGCGCGCTGGTCGAAGACAAGAGCGCCCAGGCCGCCACACTGTTCAAACAATCGGCCCGTGAAGCGCTGCGCGAGGCTTTTGCCCACCGCGGCTTTCTGCTGTTATGCACCGCCTACACGGTCTGCGGCTTCCAGCTGCTGTTCATCGCCGTGCATTTCCCGGCCTACCTGGTCGATCAGAAAATGACGCCCGAGACCGGCATGATCGGGCTCGCGCTGATCGGTTTTTTCAACATGATCGGCAGTTATGCCTGGGGCTGGCTCGGCGGGCGGCACACCAAGAAATACCTGCTGTCGCTGCTCTATTTCACGCGCTCGGTCGTCATCGCGATCTTCATCCTGCTGCCGGTGACGCCGCTGACGGTATACCTGTTTTCCGCGGCCATCGGTTTCCTCTGGCTGGGCACCGTGCCTTTGACCGGCGGCCTGATCGCACATGTGTTCGGCGTCAAATACCTGTCGACGCTGACCGGCATCGCCTTCCTGTTCCACCAGGTCGGCAGTTTTGCCGGCGTATGGATCGGCGGCTATGTGTTCGACGCCACCGGTTCGTACATGATCATGTGGCTGCTGACCATCGGCATGGGCATCGTTGCCGCCCTGCTCAACCTGCCGGTCGATGACCGTCAGATCGACCGGGCCGTCGCCAAACCCGCCTGATCAGGTCGGTGCAACGACGGCCGCGTCCTTCACCGCCTCGGCGATCAGCCAGTCGCGGAAGGCCGCCACCGCAGGTCGTGTTTTGGCGTGCGGTTCGCACACCAGGTAATACGCCGACTGCAGCGGAACCCTGAGCGCAAACGGCATCACCAGCCGCCCGGCGGCGATATCCTCGGCCGCCAGCGCCGGCATCGACGCCACCACGCCGACGGCATCCATCGCGGCTTCAAACGCCAGCACGGCATGGCTGAACCGCGCGCCGCGCTTGGCATCGATGCCCTTGACACCGGCCGCTTTCAGCCAGACATCCCAGAACGACTCACCGTCGTACATCTCGCCGGTGTCGTCATGCAGCAGCATGTGGTGCTTCAGATCCTCGGGCGTGCGCAGCGGGTGTTCGCCGGTCAGCGCCTGCGGACTGCAGATCGGCGTGATCGCCAGCGGCAGCAGCTTGTAGACATCGAGATCCGGATAATGGCCGTGTCCGTAGAGGATCGCCACATCCGAATCATCCAGCCAGCTCTCGATGGTGGCGCGTTCCGCGACATCGGCCTTGCCGTCAACGCTGGCGCGGCGCATGCGCGCTGAAATCCGCACATCGATCTCGTGGTGCGCGGCAATGAAGCGGTGCAGCCGCGGCATCAGCCAGCGCGCGGCAAACGACGGCGCCGCACTGACGGTCAGCATGCCGCCGCTGGTATGCGTGCGCAGCCGGTCGACGGCCTGTGCCAGGCAATCGAAACCCTCACGCAGCTTGGGCAGGCAGGCCCGCGCCGCATCCGTCAGTTCCAGCGCCCGGTTATAGCGGTGGAACAGCTGGACGTTGAGATATTCCTCCAGGGTGCGGATCTGGTGGCTGACCGCGGCGGGGGTCACATTGAGTTCAACCGCGGCTTTTTTCACGCTTAAATGGCGGGCCGCGGCTTCAAAAGCCTTCAAGGCGTTCAGGGGGGGCAGGCGCTGGGTCATAATGGTATTCAGCTTAGCATAACTTAACCGACTCTTGACAAACTATCAGGTGGTGCGATGCAACAAACACCCCCTCCCCGGGTCTATACTTCAGTCCGAACTCATTGAGTTATATGGCAGTGAGACCTCAACGCCGGGACGGCGAACAACCAGAAAGGTTAAGGTAAATATCATGAACAGCAATTC
Organism: Burkholderiales bacterium; assembly: GCA_019749945.1. Lineage (GTDB taxonomy): Bacteria > Pseudomonadota > Gammaproteobacteria > Burkholderiales > SG8-41. Next base: position 50,238 of record JAIEPF010000006.1, on the reverse strand, counting down.
TCAAGTCAAATTTGGCTCAGTCATTTATGACAAGCTTAATGCCCTGCCGATGAGCAGCATCGAGCGCCAGGCAGCGATCAACGCGATGCAGGATGCTGACGCGATCGTCGATGCCATCCTCTGGGTCACGCACAAAATCGAGCAAATCGGTGCCTCCCTGTTCCTGAAACCCGGCATCAAACACAACTGATCTGAGCGTAGCTCCGCGGCTGCAGATGCCGCGACTGCGGCCAGGGGCTCCTCCTCCCCCTGACCATTGCGGCACCTCCCGGTGCCGCTGAGCAAACGCGGCGGCGAGTCAGCAACCTCGCCCGCCGCGTTTTTTTTGCCGGCAAATGCCATTGCCGGTTTTGGCACGTCGTTCCGCAACGACCTGAAACAATCCTTATAAACAGCGTGTTAAGTGATGGCCCGCAATCCCCGTCTCCGGGCAACGACGCATTTCGGCCAGAATCCTGGCCTGCGCCCGGAAAAAATATATAACTTTATGTTTTTATTGGTATTTTTTTCTGGCCCTGATGTTGCTTATGTAATCAGCGTTGCAAATCGTTGATTTTCCATGCGTCCAGCACCGGGCGTGCCAATACCAGGAGGCTCCATCATGAATCGAGATTCGTTTTTCAAAAAACGCGAAGACACCCCCGCTCCCCGCAACGTCAACGTGACCCCCGCCCTGGGCGCACTGGGCCAGCCGCATGACGGCTCCACCAAGCCTGCAGTGCCGACCGCGGCCGCCACCCGCCCCGAAAACTCGCAGACGCCGGAACGCGCGAAATCGGAGGTCGGCAGCAAATTGATCGTCGGCCCCGACATCAAGCTGAAGGGGGCGGAGATCACCGACTGCGACACGCTGGTGGTCGAAGGCACCGTCGAAGCCTCGATGGACAGCCGTGTCGTGCAGATCGCCGAACACGGTGTGTTCAACGGCACGGTCAGCATCGACATCGCCGAAATCCACGGCCGCTTCGATGGCGAACTGACTGCGCGCGATCAGTTGATCATCCATGCCACCGGACGCGTATCGGGAAAAATCCGCTACGGCAAGATCAAGATCGAGGAAGGCGCGGAAATCACCGGTGATGTTGCCCGCATCGATCGCACCGAGGCGCGACCGCTGCGCGCGACGCAACCGATGCTGAAATCGGCCCCGGTGTAAACGACCGGGGGTGCTTGCCCGGCTACTGCGGCACCGGGACGACCGACGCCCCGGCCACCTGCTGCACGGCGCTGAATTCAGCCAGTATCAGCTCGTTCAGGTCGCGCGGTATCGGCGCCACGCCCGCCTGCAGCAGTTGCAGCATCTGCCCGCGTTCCTGCTCCGGCAGACGCTCATATTCGGCGCGCGCATCCGCGGCAATCGCACGTTTCTCGGCGGCAGTCAGCGCAGACAGACGTTCGTGCGCGCCGCGAACCGCAGACGCCTTCAATGCGAGCTCCTCGATGATCAGCGGACGCGCCAGCGCGTTTTTCGGATCGGCGAGCAGATGCATCAGGCTGGCATGAATTTCAGCGCGCTGCGTCGCGCTCAGATGCACAAAGCCGGCGTCCACCAGCATGCGCAGCTGCTCTTCGCTGACGCCATATACACCGGCCAGCGCCGATGGCGGAGACTGCTTCGCAGCCGCGGGCGGCATGTTGCTGACAGCGGATTCCAGCACCGAGCTGGCCATCTGGTCGCGCAGCATCTTCAACAGGTACAAGGTCAGCGGATCGGCGGCATGCGCCGGCACCGCCGCCGTTGCCAGCAGCAGGGTGATGAAGACACCTCGCCTGACGCGCTGCATATTGAACATGGAAGTAGGGCCCGGTGCAGGGCAGTAATGCCGCCTGAGCCCTCATCAAACCGCCGTACGGCAGGCAGTGTCAAGGCGGGGTCGGACACACACCCGCGGGGATGTCATAACTTATTGTTTTTAAAGTAATTTATATCGACTCCACACGCCACTGCCGGTCGCATTTTTTGCACGACACCCGCATCCACTGCGAACGCTCATCGGCCTCGACAACCCCCGTTTCGAGCACCTGGATCAAACCGTAGACGGTGCAGCCGGGACACACGCATTGCTCCGCCAGCATTTCGGCCCGACTCAACATGCGCAGGTAACGGTACATGGCGACGGCGCCGAGCAGCAAGGCCGCGACCATCATCGCCAGGGAGGCCAGCGACAGCGGTTCCGGCTTTCGCAGATTGAGATCCTCCATCAAAGCCATGATCAGCACCGCACACAGGAAACCGGTGATGAAATACACATGGCTTTCGATCAGCTGGCGTTCATACCAGGTACGGAATCCCAGCCGGGCTATGCCTTGCGCGGGAGTCGCCATGAACACCGCCGTGTCAGCGGAGCGGTCGCCTGCAACCGCTCACCGCCGCCGGAAATCCTCCACCGATTTCGCCAGTTTGCCGTCCGCCGTTTTCAGCGCACGGGTCACCGGCTTGGTCGCGCCGAAGGTCGGCACATAGGCGGAATGTTTGCCCGCCCCGCCGATCACCGCAATCAGCAGGTCTTCTGGACGCTGCACCGCATAAATCACATCCTCCGGTTTGGGATTGGGCAGCCGCTCCTTGAAGGTGATCCTGACACGGCGATCGATGTTTTCCCGCGACAGTTTGCCGACGGCGACATGCGCGCGCTGCTGGATGAACTTCTTCGCCTCGCTTTTGCTGAATCCGGCGGCCGCCATCTTCGCGTGTTCCGGCCCCATGATCACCAGCGGATGTGACTGGTAATAAATGTCGTTGACGCCGGCAATGCCCATGGTGCCGGCGATCGTCGTCAGCACGCCCTCGGGGCTCAGGCTTTCATGGTCGTTGACGTTATGCGGACACTCGGCGCCGATCACCGTCACCGCGCTCGCCTCCCGCGGCAGGCCGCGTTCGACGTGCAAGGGCTCCCAGGGGCTTTCGGCTTCATTCTCGGCCACCAGATAACTGTACTTGGCGGGAGAGCCGAAGGTCGACATGTCGCCCAGCGCCGGAATCGCGCCGCCGATGTTGACCAGCGCCAGCCGGATCGCACGGCCGATGCTGGCGTTGGCCTGGTGTCCCGGGCCGAAGGCATTGTGGCCGCAGTTGATGTCGAGCTCGCGCGCGACCGGACCGTTGACGATCACCAGCGGCGCGCAGAGATGCGTCGTCGCCTGCACGCCGTAGAGGTTGAGCGGCTCCTCGCACATCGCCTCGATCGCCAGCATGTAGAGCGGGAAATAACGCGGCTGGCAGCCCGCCATCACCGCGTTGGCGGCGAGCCGCAAGGGTGTCGCCTCGCCCCAGCGCGGCGGGATTTTCGCGATGGGCTGGTCCCAGGGACGATCGCAGTATTCGAGCATCGCCGCAACGCGTGCTTCGGTCGGCGGCACGACGGGCAGGCCGTCGCTCCAGCCCTTTTCACGCATCAGCGCATTGATGGCGTCAAAATCGTCCTCGGCCTCAACACTCGCGCCTGACGCTTCCAGCATTTGCGCCAGATTGCTCATTGCATGTGCTCGGTCGACATTAATCCGGCAAGGGGGTGGAACACCCACTTGTCGCTAATATCTCCCCTCTCCCTGCGGGAGAGGGGGCGGGGGTGAGGGCGACAGGCATTGCCTGATTCCCAGGTCGCCAACAACAGCGGCAGCAAGTTAAGCACCGGCACTCTCCTTGAGCAGTTTCACGAACTGTGGCACCGCGACTTCAGCGCGCGCCTGCACCTGCTCAATGCTGATGCCCCCCAGCGGGTGCGGGATCAGCAGCAGCGGCAGATCGGGCACGCCGAATACACGCGCCTGGGCCTGCCCCAGTTTCATGAAAGGGCCCGAACAGATCACCGCGGTGGTCAGACCGCGCTTCCTGAGGTTCGACATGTCGTGGACACTCCACGACGTGCACGACCCTCAATCGGCCATCGCGGTGATGACGTAATCCGATTCCGCAGCGAGTTGATCAAGGATGGCGTCTGGCGCCGGCAGACTGACGCTGTCCTTGCGCAGCGACACCACCGAGGCCACCGGCAGCTGCGCCTTGACGCCGTCGACGATGAACTTCAACAGGTGGTCGGCATTACCCTTGCTGTTGTCGAGCACGCCGAGACGGATGCCGCCGCTGGCGACGGCGCGGGTCTCGGTGACCGCAACAGCCTGCGGTGACGGCGCCTCGGGCACCACCAGACGGACTTTCTGATTCATGTTGAACTCCTGCAGACGATGGAAACATCTCCGCTTTGGCAAAACGCGGAGCGCCTGCCGACTCTAGCGCATGCGCCGGGGCGTCGCAATGCGATCCGCCTGTCGCGCCGATCCACTGCCTGGTCAGGTCACCCGGGGGATTTTGCCGCAATGATCGCCACGACCCCGGACGCAAACAGCCAGACCGTCACCCTTCCGTTCCTGGCGTGTCGGCGCGGTCAAAACCGTAAAGCACCAGAACGATCGCAACCGCCGCCGGCGGGCCGGCGTAGGGATGAAGAATGGATGCCAGGATGGGCGCCACCAGAATCAGGTGGCGCAGTCCCCAGCTGTACAAAAGACCGGCGCGGCGCGCATAGGCGATCCCCACCGGAGTCCAGCGCCGGCGCGCCTCGGAACCCACCGGCATGGAACCGATGAAGCTGACATGGTTGTAGAAACGCACCGCCATGGTCGAGGAAACCAGGGCCGCAAACAGCAAAATCATCAGCAACAGTTCGAGCACCAGACGAATGCTGAGATGCCTCACCGCGGACATGCCGCCGGCAAAATCGATATGCAGGGACGGTGCCGCCATGGTGACAGTGCCGATCAGCCCCAGCGCGGCCGTCGATGCCACCATCGTCGCCGACATCATCGAGTTGCGCAACGCCTGCACGGCGAGGATTTCGGAACCGCTCTGCGCCGACATCGCGACAAACCACTCCTGACGCAGGTTCGCGTGCGCGCTGCGCGCCAGCCGCGCCGGATCGCGACGCTGCATCAACATCAGCTTCAGTTCATAACCGGCCAGCACAACAACCATCACCAGCAGGGCCAGCCATGAAACAAGCAGATCGCTCATTTCGAAACCTTCGCATGGTTTTCAAACAAGGTCCATAAGCCCATGCCGCCCAGCATGGCCGCGACAAACACCAGCGCCTTCACCTCGCCCATGCCCAGCGCGACCAGCCCGGGACCCGGGCAGAAACCGGCGACGCCCCAGCCGATGCCGAACAACAGGCTGCCGCCGACCAGGCGGCGGTCGATATCTCGCGAGGTCGGCAACCTCATGGGGGTGCCCAGCAACGACACCGTGCGCCGCCTGGCGATGAAAAACGCAATCACGCCGACCGCAATCGCGCCGCCCATCACCAGCAAAAGCGACGGATCCCAGGCGCCGGCGAGGTCGAGAAAACCCAGCACCTTGGCCGGATTGGCCATGCCGGACACGATCAGGCCGAGTCCGAAAACCAGGCCGGCCAGAAACGAGGTAAAAAGATTCATCGGCGGATTCCTCAAACGTGAAGCAGGTGGCGGATGACAAACACCGTGGCAAAACCGGCGGTCATGAATGCCAGCGTTGCAACCAGCGAACGCGGCGACAGCCGCGACAGTCCGCAGACGCCATGGCCGCTGGTGCAGCCCGAACCGTAACGCGTGCCGATGCCGACCAGCAGTCCGGCCAGCACCAGCGCGCCGTAACCGGCGTCGATCTGCGGCCTGGGCAAAGCCGCGATCAGTGCATGGCTGAGCGGCGCGATCAGCAGGCCGCCGATAAACGCCACACGCCATGCCGCATCACCCCGGACCGGTTTGAGCAAACCGCCGAGGATGCCGCTGATGCCGGCAATGCGGCCATTGAGCAGCACAAACATCCCCGCGGCAACGCCGATCAACACCCCGCCGGCGAGTGCAGACCATGGCGTAAAGGCGCTCCAATCGATGTTCATCATGAATCCTTCCTGCAGTAGAGACGATGCAGTACGGCGAGGATTTCGAGCAAGGCCGGATCAGCCACGCCATAAAATATGTTTTTGCCCTGGCGGCGGGTGCTGACCACGCCCTCGCCGCGCAGCACACCCAGCTGCTGCGACAGGGTCGGCTGGCGGATGTCGAGCTGCGCTTCCAGATCACTGACGCACATTTCACCCTGTGCGAGCTGGCACAGCAACAACAGGCGGTCCTTGTTGGACAACAGCCGCAAGGCGCTGACCGCCTGGTCTGCGCCGAGGCGCAGCGCTGCGACATCGATGGCCATTTGCGCGGATTTCATGGTGAACTCGTTTAGAACTTGAAATAATATATAATTATATATAATATAAGTCAATATATTAATTGCAGCCGGGAGCAGCCATGAAACAGCGCATCAACACCGAAGCGGGCTTCGATCCCGGCACCGGCACGGTCAGCTATGTTGTATGGGATGCCGCGACCCGGCGCGCCGCAATCATCGATCCGGTGCTGGACTATGACTTCAAATCGGGCCGCACCGGCACAAACGCGGCCGATCGATTGCTGGCCTGCCTGAAAAAACATGATCTTGGCGTCGACTGGATACTCGAGACCCACGCCCATGCCGATCACCTGTCGGCCGCACATTATCTGCGGGAGCGCGTCGGCGGCCGCATCGCCATCGGCGAAAACATCCGCGCAGTGCAGGCGACGTTCAAGAAAATCTACAACCTCGACCACCGCTTTGCGCCCGACGGCAGCCAGTTCGACCACCTGTTCAGGGATGGCGAGCGCTTCATGATCGGCGGAATCGAAGCCAGCGCCATGCTGGTGCCCGGTCACACCCCGGCCGACATGGCGTACCGGATTGACGGATCGCTATTCGTCGGTGACACGCTGTTCATGCCGGATGTCGGCACCGCCCGCGCCGATTTTCCGGGCGGCGACGCGCATCAGCTGTACCGCTCGATCAAACGCCTGCTCGACCTGCCACCGGAAACCTTGATTTATGTCTGCCACGACTACCCGCCCGCCTCGCGCAACGCGGCATGGCAAACCACGGTCGCCGAGCAGCGCGCGCACAACATCCACGTGCGCGACGGCATCAGCGAGGACGAATTCGTCAGCATGCGCAAAAAACGCGATGCGACGCTGGAAATGCCGACGCTGATCCTGCCGGCAATCCAGGTGAACATCCGGGGCGGAGCGCTGCCGCCGGCGGAAGACAACGGCGTGGCCTATCTGCGCATTCCGCTCAACGTCCTGCCCGCGCATCAGGCCTGATCAAGGCCGCAGGTAGGCGTAACCCTCGCGCTGCTGCAGGCGCGCGATTTCCGCGACGCCGGAAGGCACGTAGGTGGCCTCCTCGATGAACTGATTGCGGTTGAGCTTGCGATTGCGCAGGGTGATCAGGCAGACGTCAAACTGCACACCCTGCGCTTTCAGTTCCTGCACGGTCACTTCGAAGGGATTGCCGTTGGCGTCCTTCTTGTCCTTCATCAGGAAATCAACGCCCTGGGCATGCGTGACCACCACAATTTTCGCCTGCGGGTTCACTTCCAGGTGATTGCGGACATTTCTCAGGCCGTTGGTGGCCTGATCGAGGCCGGCATTGATGTGGTAGACCACCTTGTCCGGGCCGGCAGCGTCGCGTGACGCGCCGCCACCCGGCGTATTTCCTCCCGTTGCGCAGCCGCCGATGGCCAGCGTGGACACCACCAGAACTGTCAGGACATACCGATTGAAATGGGCTTTCATTTGTCACCTCCCTGGATGCGGATATAGGTATTGTAGGCGTTGCGCCGGTTTGCCTCGTGAAACGCCGGCAAATGCGAAAAACGGGACCAGTCGGTTTTGCTGTATGCCTCATCAAAATCTTCAAGCGCATCGGCCGCCGCGCCCATTTTTTCGCGCAGATAGACCAGATATTCCCGCGTCAGGCGCAGATCCGTGGCGGCATCGCGCGACACATCGCCGTGTCCGCCGACCATGACCTTCGGATTGAATTTGACGATGCGGTCTATGGCGGAGATCCAGGCCTTGCTGTCGGCCTCGCCGACAAACGGCAGCCGTCCGCCGAACATCAGATCGCCGACAAACAGCACGCCCTCTTCCTCGACGATCATCGCCAGGTCCTCGGGCGTGTGCGCCGGGCCCACCGGAAACACACGAAAGGTGACACCGCCCTGCCTGAAGGTCACTTCGCGGTCGACCCAGCGATCCGCGCCCACCAGTCGCATGTCGGGCCCCACCCACGGCGCCAGTGTCGTGCGCCGTTCGGCCAGCCGCTGCTGCGCCGCATCCGATTTCAGATAGAGATCCGCCGCGGGATGCGCCCAGATTTCCGCGCCCAGCGCCTTGAACGCGGGCAGGCCGTAGACATGATCGGCATGGTAATGGCTGACGATCACGCGCCGGATCGGCAGCGGCGTCACCTTGCGTATCGCCGCGATGAACTCCTGCCCGAGCACGGGCGTGCCCAGCGCATCGAACACCACCACGCCATCGCCGGTGACGACAAACCCCGCATTCGAGGTATGGCCGCGGTTTGCCGCTGACGGCACACCGCTTTCGCCGCGGATGTAGTAGACATTAGGCGAGATGCGTATCGGTTCCAGCGCGGCAGCAATCAGCGCCGGACTGCATATCAACGCCAGAACGAGTCTGATGAAAGCGAGCCTCACATCAGCCCCTGGTTTTTTTCCATGCCGATCAGTTTCGGCACATTCAGCGCCCGCGGCGTGATGGTTTTGCGGTCCTTGAGGTAGCGCTCGACCACATCCCAGGCCGGCTCCCCCCTGACCCCTTCCGCCACCGGCGCCCAGCCGACCACCTTGTAACGTTTGTCCGCCTCCAGCGCCTTGCCGCCGAGACGCAGGTCGGAAATGCGTTTGCCGATCACCGCATTCGGATCGCAGGTGTAGGTCATGCCGCCGACGCGCACCATGTCACCGCCCTGCTGCAGATAAGGGTCGGGGTTGAACAGGTTGTCGCAGACGTCTTCGAGGATGGCCTTGATTTCAGTACCGGTGAGTTCATTCAGCGTCACGCTGGGATAGGTGATCGCGGTCTGATCCATCAGGTGTTCGCGCAGGATGGTCTGGCCGGGCAGCAGCGTGGTACCCCAGCGAAAGCCCGGTGAAAACCCGATCTCGGCGCCCTTTTCCGTCATCAAGGCATCGAGTATCAGCTGGTCGAAGGTGCCGTTGAAGTTGCCGCGGCGATAGAGCAGCCCTTCGCTGACCGCCAGCGGCTCCTCGAGCCTGGCCTTGAACGGTGCGCGCACACGCTCGATCAGCGCCTGCATCTGCGCATCCGCCGGCAGCAGATTGGCGAACACCGGCAGCAGCCGGTAACGAAAATCCACAACACCCCCGGTCTTCACCTCGAGATCCAGCACACCGAGAAATTTGCCGTTGGAGCCGGCATTGGTGACCACCGTCCTGCCGCCGGCGTTATTGACGATGACCGGCACCGGCACGCCATCGTGGGTGTGGCCGCCGAGAATGGCATCAATGCCGCGCACCCGACCGGCGAGTTTCACGTCCACGTCCATGCCGTTGTGCGACAGCAGCACCACGGCACGCACGCCTTTGGCGCGCACTTCCTCGACGATTTTCTGCAACTCGGCTTCCTGGATGCCGAAGGTCCATTCCGGCACGAAATACCGCGGATTGGCGATGGGCGTGTAGGGAAACGCCTGCCCGATCACCGCCACCGGCACACCGTTCATTTCACGGATCACATAGGGCTTGAACACCGGATCGCCGAAATCCGCGGTCTTGACATTCTGCGCAAGAAATTCGGTGCGGCCCAGCGACTTCACGGCCTCCAGCACGCGTTTGTCGCCATAGGTGAATTCCCAGTGCGCGGTCATCAAATCCACACCCAGCAGCTGGCAGGCATCGATCATGTCCTGCCCGCGCGTCCACAACGACGTGGCCGAACCCTGCCAGGTATCACCGCCGTCGAGCAGCAGGGCGCCGGGGCGGGTCGCGCGCAGCCGTTTGACCAGCGTCGCCAGGTGCGCAAAGCCGCCGACCCTGCCATAACGTTTCGCAGCAGCCGCAAAATCAAGCGCGGTAAAGGCATGGGCCTCGGCCGTGCCCGGCGCAATGCCGGCACTGCGCAGCAGGTGTTCGCCCACCAGATGCGGCAGCCGCCCCGCCGCCTCGCCGACGCCGATGTTGGCGCTGGGCTCGCGGAAATGCACCGGCAGCAGCTGCGCATGGCAATCGGTGAAGTGCAGCAGGCTGACATTGCCGAACTTCGGCAGGTCGTACAAGGCCTGCGTCACCTGCGCCCGTGCTGCGCCTAGCGGTGCGCCGCAGGCCGCGGCGGCGGCCAGCGTGCCGAGGAATTCGCGCCGGTTCATTGATTGACCGGTGATTTCGGATCGAGCAGCAGCGCGGTGACATCCTTCAGCTGTTGCTCGGTGAGGATGCCGTTATGGCCAAAACGCGGCATGTTGGAGCACGCGGAGTACGCCTGCGGGTTATAGATGCGGCCATAGGTATAACGCTGCATTTCCACGCTGGTGCCGCGCAGCTTGCCGTAGTTGTACAGGCTGGGCCCGATGGTGCCGAAGGAGATCTCCGCCTTGCTCAGCTGGTGGCAGGCGTAGCAGTTGCCGCCCGAGGGCGTGGCCGGATTATCGGAATACTGCTTGCCGACGCCCGTCTGGGCAATACGCTCGCCCTGCTGCCAGTCCCCCATCAGCCGACCGTCGGCCGGATACTTGATGGATTCAAGATTCATCTTCTCGACGCGTTCGGCATCGGCCTTGGCAATCGTCGCCGGCGGCGCGTTGCTGCACAGCCGCTGCGCCTCATCCTGGTCGAGCCGGTCCAGCTTCGCCTGCCCGTTCTCCCTGAACGATGCCTTGATGATTTTCAGATCTTCCTGGGTCACGGTTTTGTCAGCGACCGTGGCGCAACCCGCAGCGACCAGCGCCGAGACAGAAACCGACACAAATGCCCGTTTTAAATTTCTCATGGTGGTCTCCTCAGCGTTTGATCGCAGGCGCGTTAAACGCGGCGCCGTTGGCGTTGTTGGCGAGGAATGTCGTCAGCGCGATGGAGATTTCCGAGCCAAACACCAGCTCCGGAAAACGCTGCTGACGGAAGCAGTCATTGAGCCGCCACTGGAAAGTGCGCAATTCCCCCTGCGACACGCGGTACGCCGGCCAGGTGGTGTAACCGAGCTGTGCACCTTTTTTCTCGGTCAGATTGGGCAGGTCCTGCAAACGGATGCGCTTGCCGCTCTCGGCATGGCAGGTCGAGCAGGCGAAATCATGCGGTCCGCCGCGGAAAAAAAACATTTTTTCGCCGAGCTTATAGGCTTCCTTTTCCTTGTCATGGTTCAGCCTGACGTTCATCACGACACCTTTCGACTCCGCAGTGATCCACGCCGTCAGCGCCTCGATGTCCGAGCGGTTGCTGCCCGAACCGAACACGCGCCTGGTGGCGTCGGCATAACTGAAACCCTGCAGCGTCACCATGCAATGCACCAGCCGCGTCTCGAGATCCATCACGCGGTCAGCGTCGGCGAAGTAGCGCGGCAATTCTGCGTAAGCACCCTTCACCACGCCGGCGCCCTTGCCGATGTTGCAGCCTTCCAGCGACACATTTTTCGGCCCGCGCTTCTGCTTCCATAAATCCTCGCCGCGCGCCTCCCACAACTCGGCGGGATTGCCGTCCTGCAACTGCGCGCGATAACGGGCGATTTCGTCCACGGCGCTGCCCTGCGCCCAGGCATTGCAGGCAGACGCCATCATCACCAGCGCCACTGCGACACTTTTATGCTCGACCATCACCAGACCCTCCTCGTCACCGCCCGCAGGCGGATTGGTCAGTACCCTGTTGTTTATAAAATATTGTTTATAATCAATAACTTAGTTAAATATACCGGCTCCAGCTGTTCTTCCCCGGAATGTGTCATGGCCGGTACGAACTGCAGCAGCCTCAGCTGATCGTGGCCTCGTCGCTGCGCTTCTCGCCCTTGTTGTCTTCCCAGGTCACGACAACCTTGTCGCCCTTCTGGCCGCCCTTGAAACTGAACTCGAGGTAGGGGTTCTTCGCAATCGCCGGCCCCCACTGCGCCGACAGCACGGTCTTGCCCTGATAGGTGGCGCTGACGCTGCGTATATAGTGCGCCGGAACCAGCTTGCCTGCCGCATCCTTGCGCTGGCCGGTCTCCATTTCGTGACTCATCAGCACTTTTACATTGACCACGCCGTCGCGGACGGTGGCGCGGATTCTCATCGGATCTGCCATGTCATTTCTCCTGGTTTGCTCAGCCGCCGCAGCCGCCGAGCGTGATCTTGATTTCCTGTTTCGCCATGAAAAACTTGCCGTCGGCCTTGACCAGCGCATAGACGTCCGAGGTCTGCCCCATCTTGACCCGCGTCGAGATATTGCCCTCGGTGCCGGCGGGGATGCCGAAACTGGCCACCAGCGGCGTCGGGTTTTTCTCGACCAGCAGCGTGATCGATTCAGTGCCGGGCAACCTGCTTTCAATCGAAACCGGCACCACCGCACCGTTCTCCGCAATGCTGGGCGCCTTGATGACGATGGCGTCCGAGGTCGCGGGACTTTGCGCACCGACGGCCCGCATCGCCTCCGCCAGGGTCTTCATCGAAAACGCCGACTCGCCCAGACCCTGCGCCAGCGCCATTTCCGGCCCGATGACGCCTGCGGCGAACAGCATCGCCAGCACGCCGCCGCCTGTTTTTATTGCCTTTCTGCGTGAATGATTCATAAAGCCTCCTGTTTAGTGCGTATTAAGAATCCAGCGTACCAATGTGCGCAGGTCCTGCTCCTGCAATTGCGAGGGCGGCATCGGCACATTGCCCCAGACGCCCTGTCCACCCGATTTCACTTTCGCCACCAGCCTCGCTTCCGCCCCGCCGTCGTTGCGGTATTTGGCGGCAATTTCCGCCAGCGCCGGCCCGACCACGCGCTGCTTCGCGCCATGGCAGGCAAGGCAGCCGGATTTCTCGGCAAGATCGCGCGCGGGATCCCTGGCTGCCGGCGCCGCAGCCACTGCGGCAGCCGCAGGGGCGCCCTGCGTCAGACTGACGCCGCGCACCGGCCCGATCAGACGGTTCTGCGCGGCCAGGTCGCCATGCGAGCCGCGGGCATGATCGGGAAGCTGCGAAACAATGCGCGGCTCCGGACCGCAGTTGGCCATGCAGGCAAAGGCTTTGACATCGGGCCGGCCGCGGGTTTCCCACAGCCCGTGGTCGCGCGTCAGGCCGTTGCGGTTGGGCAGGCGCTGTTGCACCTCGGCCATGTTGCGCTCGGTCAGCACGAAATTCGCCGGGACCACATCACCCTGATTCAGTATGTAGGCGGTCAGGGCATACACTTCGTCGGCCGTCAGCGTCTTCGGCGCATTAAACGGCATCGCGCGGTTGATGTAGTCCCACAACGTGGAGATCTGCGAAAGTTTCATCAGGGTCGAGCGCTGCTCGCCGGGCCTGGCCAGCGCCTCGACACGGCCGCGCACGATGTCTTCGGCGCGGGTGCCGCCGATGATCGGCGGAAAAAACATGTTCGATTCACCAAAGCTGCCGTGGCAGGACGCACACTTCGCCTCCCACACCGCCTCGCCCCTGGACACGCTGCCCGATCCCGGCGGCAGCCCCTTGAAATCGGCGCGCACGTCGATATCCCATGCGGCGATCTCCGCCGGCGTCGCGGTGCGCCCGACACCCGGATAACGCGACTGCGCCGCCGCCTGCGTGCAGACGAGCCCGGCCGCGGCGACAGCCATCCATTTAACCCACCTGGACATTGGACACCTCGCCGTTCGCCGCCACCAGCCAGGACTGGATCGCATTGTTGTGATAAATCGACCGTGTGCCGCGCACCGCGCGCAGCTGCCCGATTTTCGGCTGCACATAACCGGTGGCATCCACGGCGCGGCTTTGCAGGATGGCCGGCCGGCCATCCCAGACCCAGTCGATGTTGAAACGCGTCAGTGCCTTGGGCAATACCGGATTTTCCAGGCGCGCCTGGCTCCAGTTGCGCCCGCCGTCAAAGGACACATCCACACGCCGGATGCGATCACGCCCCGACCAGGCGAGGCCGGTGACATTGTAGTACCCCTTGTTCAGCAGCACCTGCCCGCCCGACGGCGTGGTGATCACCGATTTGCATTCCTGCACGGAGGTGTACTGGCGGTGCCTGCCGTCGGGCATCAGATCGATGTAATGCAGGGTTTCCTCGCGGGTGTTCCACGGCTGGTCCCCCACCTCGAGGCGGCGCAGCCACTTCACCCAGGACACACCCTGCACGCCGGGCACGACCAGCCGCAGCGGATAACCGTTCTCCGGACGCAGCATCTCGCCGTTCATCGCCCAGGCCACCATCACGTCATCCAGCGCCCGTTCCATGCCGATGGTGCGGGTCAGACCCGAACCGTCCGCACCTTCGGCCAGCACATAGCGGCCCTTGCTGACATCGGCGCCGCAATCCTCCAGCAATTTCGACAGCGGCACGCCGGTAAATTCACAGCAGGACAACATGCCGTGGGTGTACTGCACCGTCGGCACCGCGACGTTGCCCCATTCCATGCCGGTATTGGCGCCGCATTCGATGAAATGAATGCGCGACACCGCAGGCAGGCGCATCAGGTCATCCATGGTGTAGACCCGCGGTTCGCGCACCATGCCCATCACCATCAGGCGATGCCGGCGCGGATCGATATCCCACCAGCCCTGGTGATGGCGCTCAAAATGCAGGCCGCTGGGCGTGATGATGCCAAACAGGCCCTGCAAGGGCGCAAATGCGACCGAGGATTGCGGCACCCGCGTCAGCCCGGGGCTCTCGCGGCGCTGCAGATTTTTTTCATGTTCCGAGGGCAGGCCGTAACCGGAAGTCGCGACCGGCTTGCCCAGCCCTTTGGAGTGGGCCGGCAGTTCAAGTATGGCGGGATCCCCCTGCGCCCGCACCGCGGCTGCGCCACCGAGGGCGATCGCCGCACCGCCGGCCAGCGACATGGATTTCCTGAGGAAACCGCGGCGGTTTTCAAGCGCCGGCAAAACACGACCCTGCGCCATGTTGCCAATGCGGGCCATTGTTTATGCCGCGCGTCTGCCCGGGACCGGAAGGAGCTTCAACAGCTGCTTCTTGAGCGGGCGATTGTCATCAATCGTGGTGGCGATCCGGTTGCACACCGACCGGCACAGCTCGACCATCGTTTCGTCGGCCACGCGGTAATAAATCTGGTTGCCGTCACGCCGCCGCGCCAGCACGCCGTAACGATGCATCAGACCCAGATGCCGCGAGATGTTGGTCTGCGTGCCGCCTGTGGCGGCAACGATCTGCGACACCGACTGCTCGTGGTCGCACACCGCATGCATGATTTTCAGCCGCGTCGGCTCCGACAGCACTGAAAAATAAGCGGCCACCGCATCGAATACCGGATCCAGTTCGTCCATGAAATGATCACCCGAATAAGTTCAGCAATAAAATTACTGTATGCGCCTATGCGCATATAGTCAAATAGAAGTCGCGGCCCGCCCGGCACGCCGCATCGGGATCAGCAACAACAATTCCTCATACACGCCCGGTTTTCGCGGCAGATGCTGCGTCGCAACGGCCACATCTGGACAGGGATGGATGGCGCTTGATGCTCATGATTGTTGCCTGAAAAACGGGCATCGCCCGGATTGGATCAAGCCATCATCATGCATCGCAATAATTATCAGGGGCCGTCAGCATCGGCGTCGCTGCACCGGACGCATGCATCAGCTGGATCGCGCTACAGCAAGGTAAATTTGCGCCCGGCAGGGCTCGAGGGCTCGCCAGCGAGGGCGCGCGCGGATGCGCGGCCCGGGACCAAAAACAAAAGGGGTTGCGCTTGCGCGCAACCCGACAGCGACAAGATATCCGGAAGCCTATGACTGGACATCGGAATCCACAAAAAGGGCGGCGGAGGCCGCCCTTTTTAATCATGACAGCAGAAAGGTGACTGGCTGAAAACCGGTTAAACGGTCTTTCTTCCGCCTTCGGCTATGAGGCCTTTATCCCGGCTTGCGTTATCACCTTTCTCCACTTCTCCGTTTCCTTCAGGATGTGCGCGCGGAATTCCGCCGGAGAATTGGTTTCCGGCTCGAAGCCTTGCGATTCCATTTTTCCGCGCGTGTCGGGCGCGTTTACCGCCGCTTGAACCTGTGAGGCGATGCGCTCGACGAGCTTCGGCGGCGTAGACGCCGGCGCGAGCAGGCCAAACCACGCCACGAACTCGTAGCCGGGTAGCCCCGTTTCAGCGATGGTCGGGATGTCCGCGGCAGCCGGGGAACGCTTCAGGCCCGAAACGCCGAGCGCTCGCAGACGCCCAGCCCTAGTATGGGAAATCGCAGCCGGCATGGGCGCGATCGTGAAATTCAGCTCGCCCGCAACCACGGCGGTCACCGCAGGGCCGGCGCCTTTGAACGGGATGTGGTTGAACCGTGTTCCCGACAAGATACCGAACAATTCGACTGCAAGATGTGACGAGCTGCCAACACCACCCGTCCCGTAGGTAATGATGCCGGGTTTCTCCTTCGCCAGCGCGATAAGGTCGCGTGCCGACTTCGCCGCGAACAAGGGATGCGCAACGAGCAGATTCGGCGTTACACCCACCAGCGTGACAGGTGCTAGATCTTTCATGGCGTCGTAGGGCAGCTTGGCGCGCAGCGCAGGCTCGGACGCAATCGCGGCGCTGTGAAGCAACAGCGTGTAGCCGTCTCCGCGCGCCTGCACGGTGATGTCCGTGCCGATGACGCCGCCGCCACCGGCGCGGTTATCGACGACGACCTGCTGCCCCAGAGTATCTGTCATTCCGACCGCCGCGATGCGGGCAACGACATCGACCGCGCCGCCTGGAGCGAAAGGAACGATCATACGGACGGGACGAACCGGGTACTGCTGTGACTGGACCGGAATGGCGGCAAACGCCGCCAGGAGAATGACAAAAGAATATCGCATGCGAGGTCTCCGGTCTCAGGATGTCAGTTGACGCACGAACTCGTCTACGTAGCGCAGCGTGACCACGCGCATCTCGTCCCGAGTCAGGTTGCTGATCGGGTGAGGCAACTCGATCAAGGGATGACCGTCCATTCCCTTGCTGCGAAAGGTGTGAACCGCCGAGCTCTTGAAAATCTGCGTGAGAAAGACCGTCGCCGGTATGCCGCGCTTCTCGAATTCCACCGTGTCGTGCACACTGCACAACGTGCAGGACCCTCACCCGCCGACGGCGGCTGCCGCCACATGCACCTCGCTTGCCATTTCGTTGATGAGGTCCTCGCTCGCGGGCTTGGAGTAATACTCCTTGCGCCGGATAATCACCTTCGCCACCCCGTAACGCTCGCGCAATACATCCGCGATCGACTCCAGGATCACGTCTGCCTGTTCCTTGGTGTTGTCGAGCAGTCCAACCACCTTACCCGCCAGATCCATCGGCCGCGGCGCCAGCGGAATCTTCGCAGCGCCTCCGCCGGCGGTAGGATCGATGAATCCGAGATCGTTTGTCATGGCTGTTTCCTCCGGGTCATTTTCAGTCCGCTTTCGTTCATGTCTCGTACTTGCCGTGCACCGAATGGCTGGAATCGTTCCAGCCATGGCACACGGCCGTGATCGGCCCCAATCCGCCGGCGACGACGAGATGCAGGCGATTCGGGTCCTTCACCGCCGCGATCGGAAACTCGTCGTCGTCGGGGTCCACCCCCATCGCCCGTGCCCGTTCAGGGCGCCAATTGCCGCCGCGCTTGAGGTCGCCCTGTTTGCGCACCGCGAGCTTGCACAGGCGGTGCTGCACGTCCGAACGGCTCATTCCGGCTTCGGCGCACATCTTTGCGTGCTGCGGCCCCATCACTACCACCACGTCGGAATTGAACCACATGTTCCATGAACCCGACGCGGTCATCGCATCACCAATGCCGGTCAGAAGCCGCTCGGGCTCGGTGCTCACGTCGTCGAAGTGCAGTCGCGGGCTATCCACCATCGCGCAGGTGATCACGTCGTCCTTCGCCGTATAACCGCGCGAGACCGCGAGGCTCTCCCACGGGCTTCTCGCCATGTGTTCGGTCAGGCAGGCGGTGTAGCGTATCGGCGAGGCGAACACGCTGGCGGACGCCATGCC
The DNA here is from genome assembly GCA_019749945.1 of Burkholderiales bacterium. Taxonomy (GTDB): domain Bacteria; phylum Pseudomonadota; class Gammaproteobacteria; order Burkholderiales; family SG8-41. Next base: position 32,229 of record JAIEPF010000006.1, on the reverse strand, counting down.
CGGGATGCCACCACCCAGATTGGTCAGCATCAGCCGGATCGCACGCCCGATCGTGGCGTTGGCGCGGAATCCCGGCCCGAAGCAGCCGTTCCCTCCGTGCAGGCCGATCTTCTCCGCATACGGACCGTTGACGATCATGAGAGGCGCAACACCGTGCATCGTGCACTGCACGCCACCCATGTTGAATTCATCGCGCAGGATGATCGCGAGCGCGCCCAGGACCACTGGCAGGTATTCCGGCTTGCAACCCGCCATCAGCGCGTGAGTGGCGGCAATGCGCACAGTCACTGTCTCAAGTGCGGGCGGTACACGTCCAATCACCTCGTCTGGCGCACGATGCGTGCCTGTGAGCATCCACTGAACGCGCTCTTCGGTCGGAGTCACGACCGGGAAACCGTCGGACCAGACTTTCTCCAGGAAAAACTCAAACGGATCGACAGCGGTGTTCAAATTGCCTCCTCCATGCGTCAACGCACCGGTTGCTTCCCGGCCAAAATTACTCTTCCTTGATGCCCACTTCTCTGATCACCTTCGACCATTTCGCAATCTCGGCAATAATCGCCTTTTCGAATTCAGCGGGCGTGCTTAATTTCACCAGAGAACCTTCTGCGAGAAGCCGACTGCGCGTGTCCTCCGTCTGCATGACCTTCGCGATTTCCTGATTGAGGCGGACAACGATTTCACGCGGTGTGCCCGCGGGCGCAAGCACGCCGTATATCTGCTGCACCTCGAACCCGGGCAGACCCGACTCGGCCACCGTGGCAACCCCGGGCAGCAGGTCAAAGCGTTGCGGTGTCGTTACAGCCAACGCGTGCAAACGGCCGCTTTTTACGTGCGGCAGAACGGGCAGCGTGTTGCTGAACATCATATCCGTTTCCCCAGACATCACCGAAAGCGTGCCCGGAGCACTGCCCTTGTAAGCGACGTGGATCATCTTCACGCCGGCCATCGAACTGAACAACTCTCCGGACAGGTGCGCCGCCCCGCCGGCGCCCGAGGATGCATACGTGAGCCGCTCGGGGCGCGACTTAGCCAACGCCACCAGCGCCTTGACGGACTTGGCGGGAACGGATGGATGAATCGCGAGTACATACGCGGTATAGGCAACGAGCGAGACCGGCGCGAAATCCTTCGGCATGTCGAATGGCAGCTTTTTATAAAGCGCGGGGCCTGTTCCCATGACACTGCTGGTACCCAGCATCAGCGTGTAGCCGTCGGGCGGCGACTTGGAGACCAGGTCAGTGCCGATGCGTCCGCCAGCGCCCGGTCTGTTATCCACGATCACTTGCTGACCAAGCGCTTGGCCGAGCTTCTGTGCCAGTAGACGGCCGACCACGTCCGTGCCACCGCCAGGCGGGAACGGCAAGACCAATCGGATCGTCTTAGACGGGTACGGTTGGGCCTGGACGCCAGAAGAGCCAAAACATGCGAATGCCAGTAAAAGGATGCCGACGGCTGAATGTAGTCTCGAATTTCTTAACATCGCTTCTCTCCTCAGATTGACGTCTCAAGCGCCTTAGTTATCAATTATGCGTTTCAATCTGCCTGGATACGCTCAGGCTCTGCCCGCCGGCAGTCGGCAGGAACATCGATTTGCCGCCGGCACCGCCCCCGACGATCAATATGAGGTCCTTCGCCTCCCACAAGATCGGCACCATCGAGTTGTCGTCGTTCTTGTCGACGGACTCGGGGAAGCGCGGCCCCTTCGATTTGCCGCGGTTCTTCATCAGGCCCCACGGCTGGCGCGCGCGCTCGAACAGTGCCAGCTTGACGTCCATCTTGTTCCAACCTGCCGCCTCAAGGTGATGCACATGCTCCAAACCGAGCACCAGCACCGGATGGCCCTGAGAGTAGAGGTTGTTGACGCCGAGGGTGGCCATGCATGACGCGAACGTCGTCATGATTTCGTCCGGGTCGGTCTGCACGTTCTCCGTCATGCTGTGCGGCGCCTCGGTGTTCACCACCGTGACGACACTCTGCTCGCGCCGGAAACCACGCTCGACGTGCAGCGGCACCCACGGATTCGCGTCCTCGAATTCCGCGATGCAGTAGGTGTACTTGCCGGGGTGCCCGGTCTGCGACGCGTCCACGTCCGGCCCGGCGCCTCCGACATTGACGAGGACTAGCCGCAACGCGCGCCCGATGGTCGCGTTGGCCCGCCAGCCGGGGCCGAACAGGCCGCGCCCACCGTTTATCTTCAGGCGCTTCGCGATCGGACCGTTGACGATAATGAGCGGCGCACCAGCATGCGTGGTCGTCTGCCGGTGTGATAATCCGTAGGCGGGATCCGATACCGCCTGCAGCGCGGCAACCACCACCGGCAAATACTCCGGCAGACATCCGGCCATCACCGCGTTAGTCGCAATCTGGCGCATCGTCGCCCTGCCCATCTTGGGCGGCACCACGCTCACCAGTTCTTCTGCGTCGTGGCCCGGCATGCCGGCCAGCATCGCTCGCACCCGCGCCTCGGTCGGCGGCACGATGGGCAGCCCGTCGGTCCAGCCGCGCTCGTAAAAATACTCGTTAATACGGTCGTAGGATGCATCGGTTTCAGCAGCTGGGGGCATCTCGGGTTTCATGGGCGCGCGCTCAACGGGGCATGACGGCCCGGGGCAGCGGATAGCGCTTGCCTTCGAACTCGTGGGACAGTTGATCGACCGGAGTGGTCAGGATACGCGCGCAGTCCAGCGCGATTTCCTCGCCCCGGCGACGCACAGTGTTTTCGTCGCGGTCACCGACGGGATGCGGCACGACGACGATGGGAAGACTCAAATGCCCGGCACCCTCGCCCGTGACTTGGCCCAGCGCGGCGAAAGCCGTGCTGATGATAGTTACAGTGGGTATTCCCAGATTTTCGAGCTCTACCGCGTCACGCGCGGTCCAGGGGGTCGAGGACCCTCAGTGGCCGACGCCGTTGATAACGGCGTCGCACTCTGCCGCCATCTCTTTGGCGAAGGGCGATGGAATGCCCAGATAGGACTTGCGCCAGAATCTGACAATAGCGCCATGCTCGCGCTCCAGAACTTCGGCCACGCCACTCAAGACCAAGTCTGCGAATTCCTTGCAGTTGTCGAGAATGCCAATACGGGCACCACGCACACTATTCAGCCGGGTGGCCAGGCACGCCGCGATCGCTGACGGATCACCGGTCGGGACGTACACGCTGATACCGCCTATCGTTTCCTTGTTAGCCATGAGTCGTCTCCGGTTAATCACGGGAGAAAACATGCTACCAATCCATCTTATAACCAACAAAGAATGAATTGTTATTACCGATAACCATTGGATATACTTGCATGAGCAGCCGTAACCTGCCAAAGGGCAAAACTTATGAAGCTTCATCAACTGCGTTACCTGTGCGAGATATCCCGCCAGGGATTGAGTTTCTCGAGCGCGGCCACGGCACTGCACACATCCCAGCCCGGGATCAGCAAGCAAATTCGTCTTCTGGAAGAAGAACTGGGAGTGGACCTCTTCATCCGCAATGGCAACCGCATCGTCGAAATGACCGAGCCTGCCCGGCGTATTGCCGCCATCGCGAGCCTAGTGCTGCGTGAGTTGGAAGACATCAAGGCCGTGGCCGAAGAATTTAGGGAGGGCGGCAGCGGGCACTTGAACATCGCAGCAACGTTCACCTTCGCCCGCTACATATTGCCTGAAGCGTTTCGAAACTTCGTGTCGCGCCATCCCAATGTGAAAGTGAACCTGCTGCAAGATAGCCCCGCGCAGGTATCAAGGCTGGCGTCCTCGGGAGAAGCCGACATCGCCATGACCACGCGCCCCGCCGAGGACTTTCCCGACCTGCTGTTTCTCGAATACTGCAAACTGCCGAGAATACTGCTCGTGCCCGGCGTGCACCCTCTCCTGCGAGAGAAGCGCGTCACGCTGAAAGCCATTTCCATGCACCCGCTCATCACTCTGGATGTCGGGTCGCATGGTCAGTTGCAGATGCGCGAGTTGTTCGCCCGCAGCCACCTCGAACCGAACATCGTTTTTGCAGGCGTGGATGTGGACGTCGTCAAAGCATTCGTGGAAGCCGGACTTGGCATCGCAGTCCTGCCAAAGCTCGCTTTCGAGCCACGGCGTGATTCAAAGCTGCGCGCGCTCGACGTAAACCACCTTTTCGATCCTCACGTTGGCTGCCTGGCGATTCGCAAGAACCACTACTTGCGCGGATACGCGTTCGATTTCATCAAATTGCTTGCATCCAATCTCGACCGCCGCGCGGTCGAAAAAGCCATTGCCACTGCCCGGGCCGCAGCCTGAACTGAAATTGGATCTGTAGGTATTCGCAATCAGCAGTTTTCTGTGATGCGTGAGCGAGACTTGGTCGACACAAAAGAAAAATGGGTTAAGTGTATCCACTTAACCCATTGATTATAAACAATAATTTGGCGTCCCCAAGGGGATTCGAACCCCTGTTACCGCCGTGAAAGGGCAGTGTCCTAGGCCTCTAGACGATAGGGACTACGTCTGGTTACAGCGTGGTGTTCTGCTGGTGGAGGTAAGCGGGATCGAACCGCTGACCTCTTGCATGCCATGCAAGCGCTCTCCCAGCTGAGCTATACCCCCACGAGAGCGGCGGATTATACCGATGCGACCCGGTGCTGTAAACCGCAAAACTCAATCGGGGAATACCCTTAACTCCTGCTCCATCCGCGCCAGCACTTCCCCGCGACCGATCAGCTCCAGCGTGGCATCGATTGACGGTGATTGCGGCTCGCCGGTGACCATCACCCGCAGCGGCATCGCGATTTTCGGCATCTTCAGCTGATGTTCGGCCAATACCGCTTTCAGCGCGGCACCGATGGCCTCACGCCGCCACTCCACGCTTTCCAGTTGTCGCCGCAACGCGACCAGCGCCGGTTTGACCGCTGCCGCATAGTGCGCCTGGCGCAATTCGGCCGAGGGTTCCAGCCGCCGGTAAAAATACACCGCGGCATCGGCCAGTTCTTCTATGGTGCTGACGCGATCCTTCAGCAGCGCCACCACCCGCGGCAGCTCCGGCCCGGCCGCCACCTTGCAGCCATCGCGCTCCAGAAACGGCGTCACCAACCCCGCCAGTCGCCTGTCATCCGCTTCCTTCATGTATTGCTGATTGAGCCAGCCGAGTTTTTCCGGGTCAAACCGCGCCGGTGAACGGCTGACATGCGCGAGGTCAAACCACTCCACCATCTGCTGCAGCGAGAATTTTTCGGCGTCGCCGTGCGACCAGCCGAGGCGCGCCAGATAGTTGTTCAGCGCTTCCGGCAGATAACCGTCTTCAAAGTACTGCATCACGCTGATCGCGCCATGGCGTTTCGACAGGCGTTCGCCGTCGGCGCCGAGGATCATCGGCAGATGCGCAAACAGCGGCAGATTGGCGCCCAGCGCGCGATAGATGTTGATCTGCCGCGGCGTGTTGTTGACATGATCGTCACCGCGCACGACATGAGTGATGTTCATGTCGGCGTCGTCGATGACCACGCCGAAGTTGTAGGTCGGAATGCCGTCGGCGCGCATGATCACCAGATCATCCAATTCGGCATTGGCCACGGTGATCGGGCCTTTGACCAGATCGTTGAACGTGACTTCACCAGTATCCGGGGTGCGAAAGCGGATCACCGGCTGCATGCCCGCCGGCGGCTTCAGGCCGAGACGTTTGGCATTCTCGGGACGCCAGCGCCCGTCGTAACGCGGCTTGTCGCCGCGCGCACGCTGCGCTTCGCGCAGTGCGTCGATTTCCTCGCGCGTCGCATAACAGTGATAGGCATGGCCGTCGCGCAGCAACTGATCCGCCGCCGCCTTGTAACGATCCAGACGCTGCATCTGGAAATACGGGCCTTCGTAATCGAGGCCCAGCCATTGCATGCCGTCGAGAATGGCCTGCACCGAGGCCTCGGTTGAGCGTTCGCGATCGGTATCTTCGACACGCAGGATGAAGGTGCCGCCCTGCTGCTTGGCATAAGCCCAGCAAAACAGCGCAGTGCGGGCGCCGCCGATATGCAGATAACCGGTGGGGCTGGGAGCGAAGCGGGTGCGGACCATGAGAATTCAGTGAAAATGAGTTGGAAAAATGCGCGGGAAAGGCCGCTATTTTACGTCACGCACCCTGCCCCGAGCGCCGGCTTCAGCGGGAAAAACGACCGGGACTGTAAGGCGCAAGGTCGATACGCGGCGTACGCCCTGCAATCATGTCGGCCACGAGGCGCGCCGTCGGCGCACCACCAACCAGACCGACGTGCCCATGACCAAAAGCGTAATGCACATTGCTGAACCGCGTCGCCGGACCGATCACCGGCGTCGAGTCCGGCATCGACGGTCGGCGCCCCATCCACTTCGTCGCATCGACATTGCTGATGCCGGGGAACATGTTCTGCATCAGCTTGCCCAGCACATCGGCGCGCGCATAGTTCGGTGCGGCATCTATGCCCGCGAATTCGCTCTGCCCGGCGATGCGCAGGCCCATTTCCATCGGCGTGACAAAACATTTCTGCTCCGGCAGCATCACCGGCATCGGCAGCTGGTAACGCGGATCGGAATAAGTAATGTGATACCCCCGCTCCGCTTCCAGCGGCACGGCATCGCCCAGTTGCGCGCTGAACTCATTGGAATGCGCGCCTGCGCAGATCACCAGATGTTCCAGCGGCAGATTGCCGGCATCGGTGCGCAAGGCGCGCGGACCGTCGGGACCAACATCGATGCTCAGCACGCGGCGCTGCAGGATGGTGCCGCCGTCGCGTTCGAACTGCGCCGCCAGTGATTTGGTCAGGCGTTCCGGATTGGCGCACCAGCCGTGGTCATGCAGGAACAGGCCGACCTCATAATCGCCATGCAGCCCGGGCAGACGGCGTTTGACCTCCGCGGCATCGAGTTCATCGATCACCACGCCGCGGTCACGCCGCAGTTTCCAGCCCAGCGCATCCGCCTGCCAGGCGCGACGCGAGGAATACACCACCATGTAACCACTTTTATGGATCAGGTCTTCGACACCGGCATTCTTGACCAGCGGCGCATAGGCATCAAAGGTCTGGCTCAGCAGTGCGCGCAGTCCGTCGGCAATTTTTTCCACCCGCTTGACGTCGGCGGCCGCGACGAATTTCAGCAGCCAGGGCAAGGCCTGCGGCAGATAGGACCAGCGCAAAGCCAGCGGTCCCAGGGGATCGAGCAGGTAACCGGGCACCTGGGACAGTATCCCCGGCATCGCGATCGGCACGCAGGAACCGGGACTGAGGATGCCGGCATTGCCGAAGGAACAATATTCCCCGGGCGGGCGCTGATCGACCACCGTGACCCGGTGGCCGTCCCGCCGCAGATAACTGGCGGTCGCGATGCCGACGATGCCGGCACCGATGACGGTGATGTTTTTGGTTTGCATGGGCTGGCGGCATTATATCGCCAGCGGTTTGGCGACCGTCCGCGACCGGTGGTAAAATCCGCGCCGGCTGGGGCGGTTAACTCAGCGGTAGAGTGCCACCTTCACACGGTGGAAGCCACTGGTTCGATCCCAGTACCGCCCACCAATCCCTTTCAAAGATTAACCATTCGGTCGAGTCCTCAATCAAAGCACTGGAACTATTTTGGACAGTGCCAGTGCATTCAACCGACCGCCGCCGCTCAGCCTCACTGGAGAACTATACTGGCTGTCGACGAAGCTCCCGCCTCCCGTCCGTGGAACCCACTCGAACTACAGCTTTTAGAGTTAAGCAGTTTTCTGATTTTTACGACGAGCCATGAAGGATAGTAGTCCAAGACCAGACAGCATCATGGCGTAGGTCTCTGGCTCAGGAACGGGAGAAGTAACTACTGTAAGGAATGTTGAGGCAGTAAAATTTTCAGGCCAAGGCGACATCTCCGGTCTATTGCTGATAAAGGACGTAGTGACCGGAAGTAATTCAACACGGTTTTCGCTGACCAGAGTGAGAACCAGCGAAGTTGAAGTATTGAAATACGTAAGAAATCCCATAAACGATGGCACGTAGGTACCGACATTAAAATAATCGAAAGCGACGGAGATGGGGCCAGCAGTTGCGCTGTCGATGCTCATTTGCTGGCCATCACCTGAGAAGAATGTGCCGGTGGTGCCTGTCCATCTGTAGGTCGTCGAACTAAGGTCACCCCCAGAGCAACCCCCGTTGACGGCACCAGTCGCGTTGAAAGTCAGTATCGCGGATGAGCCTTGGTTGATTGATGCGGGTAAAGCAGTCAGAGAATAAGTTGTCGGATTTAGCCCCCCAGTCGGAGTAGGTTGAAAAGTGCAACCGCCCGCAGCCAGTGCTCCTCCTGCACTTACCAAACCGATCAATCCTATTGTCGCAACTATCGTGTTCTTGTTCACCGCAGACCCTTTTGCTGAATGAAATATCTAACAGAAGACAGGTAAGGAGTTTCCATCGACAAATTCAGGTTGGCTGTTCGATATCGCACTTACAGGCCATTTGGGCTCAATTGACAGATGACAGATCATGATCGAGCTTGGGCATGAATTTGGGATCACTTGCGCCCCCAATTGTCGCTTTCTGTCGTCAAGACACAGAGCCAATAGCAATAGGTTATTGATTTAAAAGCTTCTATATATCCAAGATCGTTCAAACGGTGGATACCGCTGATCCGATCCCAGCACCTCTCACAACTCTTTTTGCCTGACGCGCGCTCATAATCTCCGGAATCACAGCCGGACGAATCACAGCGATATACTCGCGCATTTCAAGCCCAATCAACACCATGCCCGACCAGTACACCCCCCTAGCCACACCGCCCGCAACACAGGACAGCCCCGCCCTGTGGTTCGCCTTCCAGCGCGGTTCGATTCTGGTCAGCAATGCCGAATCCGCAGCGCTGCCCTGCTGCTGCACACTGGAAGAACATGGCGTCGCCACCGTGCGCAGCCACTATCTCGGTCTGCTCGGCGATCAGCATTGTTACGCCGCCGAAGTCGATGAAGCGCAGCCGCTGCCCGCTGGCTGGGCGCAGCTCGGCCTGCGCGATCTGTTCGGCATGGTCGACAGCACGCTGGCGGCGCTGTCCGGTCGCGCGCTGCAGATCATCGACTGGGAACGCAACCACCAGTTCTGCAGCCGCTGCGGCACACCGATGCAGGCACGCAGCGATGAACGCGCGCGCGCCTGCCCGTCGTGCCGCTTTACCACTTACCCGCTGGTGTCGCCCGCGGTGATGGTGCTGATCACCCGCGGCCGCGAACTGCTGCTGGCGCGCAAGGGGGCGTGGCCGCCCGGGCGTTATTCGGCGATTGCCGGCTTCGTCGAACCCGGTGAAATGCTCGAAGACACCGTGGCGCGCGAAACCCGCGAGGAAGTCGGCGTCGAAGTCGGCAATCTGCGTTATTTCGGCAGCCAGCCCTGGCCCTTCCCGCATTCGCTGATGGTGGCCTTCACCGCCGAATACGCCGGCGGTGCGGTGCGTCCCGACGGCGTCGAGATCGAGGAAGCGGCGTGGTTTGATGTTGAGGCATTGCCGCGGCTGCCGCCCAGCGTCAGCATTTCGCGCCGGCTGATCACTACTGTGGCGGCGGAACTGGCGCGGCAATATCCGCGGTGAACAGTTCAAGGGCACGCAACAAAATGACTTTTTTGCGCCCCCTCACCCTGCCCTCTCCCCGCAAGCGGGGAGAGGGTAAATTTCATTTTGTTTTACGCTATTAGCAAACTCTAACCATTCGTCAAAACCACTTTCCCATGATCAACCCCAATCCCCTGCTCCGCCTGCACGCCCTGGGCCAGCGCATCTGGCTGGACAACCTGTCGCGCACGCTGCTGCTGGAAGGCACGCTGAAAAAACTGGTGACGGAAGACCGCATCGCCGGCGTCACCTCGAACCCGACGATTTTTTTCAAGGCGATCAGCGAAAGCCCGCATTACCGCGAAGAGCTGCAGAAACTGAAAAGCGATCCCGCCTTGTCGGCCGAACAACGCTACGAAACGCTGGCCATCGCCGACATCCAGGCCGCCTGCGACATCCTGCAGCCGATGTACAAATCGACGGCCGGTGATGACGGTTATGTCAGCCTCGAAGTGTCGCCGGCGCTGGCGCATGACGCCGAGGGCACGCTGGCCGCCGGCCTGCGGCTGAAAGCCGCCGTGTGCCGCGACAACCTGCTGATCAAGGTGCCGGCCACCGCCGCCGGACTGCGCGCGATCGAGGAACTGGTGGCCCACGGCTGTTCGGTCAATGTGACGCTGATGTTTTCACTGCGCCATGTGCGCGACGTGGCTGAGGCCTATGTACGCGGCATCAGCCGCCACCTGGATGCCGGCGGTGACGCGCGCAAGGTCAAATCCGTGGCCAGCCTGTTCCTCAGCCGCGTCGATACGCTGATCGACAAACGCCTCGAAACCATCGGCGGCGAAGCCCTGGCCTTGCGCGGCCGCTCGGCGGTGGCACTGGCCAAACTGGCGTACCAGGATTACCTCACGACCTTTGCCGATGCGAACTTCGGCGCCCTTGCCAAACGCGGCGCGCGGCCGCAGGCCATGCTGTGGGCCAGCACCGGCACCAAGAACCCGGCCTACAACGATGTGCTGTACATCGAATCGCTGATCGGCCCGCACACCATCAACACCGTGCCCGATGCCACGCTGGCCGCTTTCCGTGACCACGGCAAGGCGGAGCCGACGCTGGAAGCCGACCTTGAGGGCGCAAGCAGACAATTCGCCGCACTGCAGCGTTTCGGCATCGACATGGAGGCCGCCGGGCAGGAGTTGCAGGCGGAAGGCCTGAAGCAGTTCGAGGATTCGTTCCGCCAACTGCTGGCCCTGACAAAATAGTTAATAAAATCAAGTATTTACGGTAATATCACGCCTTGAGGCAAGAGCAGGCCCGAAGCCAAGCCGCCTCACTCCTCACTCCTCAATCCTCAATCCTCACCACTCAACCCTCACTCAGCACTCATCGCTGCCCTTCAGCCCGCCACAGCGCCCCGTCGCTGGCCTTGTCAATCTCCGCAAGCTGCGCTTCGTGCGCAGCGATTTCCTCCGCACTGGCGCGCAGCACCGTCAGTTTCAACTCACCACGCTGGAATCCCGGCGCACTGACTGTGCTGCGCACGGTTTCGCTTTCGATGATCAGGCTTTCCTGGCCGCGGGTCATCGCCAGATAAACCTCGGCCAGCAGTTCCGCATCGAGCAGGGCGCCGTGCAGGGTGCGCGCCGAATTGTCGATCTGGTAACGGTCGCACAGGGCATCGAGGCCGTTGCGTTTGCCCGGATGCAGATCCTTGGCCATGCGCAGGGTGTCGATCACCTCCGGGCAATAGGCCTTCAGGCGTTTTTTGCGCGCCAGCGCCAGTTCGCTGTCGAGAAAGCCGATGTCGAAGGGCGCGTTATGGATGATCAATTCGGCGCCGGAAACATACTCGAGAAACTCGTCGGCGATTTCGGCGAATTTCGGTTTGTCGCTGAGGAATTCGGTGGTCAGGCCGTGCACCTGCAGCGCGCCCTCGTCGCTGTCGCGCCCCGGATTGAGATAGCGATGGAAGTGCTTTCCGGTCAGGCGACGATTGACCAGTTCGACCCCGGCGACCTCGATCACGCGGTGTCCGAGCTTCGGATCAAGGCCGGTGGTTTCGGTATCGAGAACGATCTGCCGGGTCGCCATCAGGCCGCCTGCCCCGGTTTGACTGTCGCAGCCCCCATATTCGCCAGTTCATCGGCGCGTTCATTGCCGTCGTGGCCGTTATGCCCCTTCACCCACAGCCATTCGATGTCGTGCTGCGCGGCCAGCACATCCAGCTCGCGCCACAGGTCTTCGTTCTTCACCGGTTTTTTGTCGGCGGTTTTCCAGCCGCGTTTTTTCCAGGCATGGATCCATTCGGAGATGCCCTGCTGCACGTATTTGGAATCGGTATGCAGGCGCACGCGGCAGCGGCGCTTCAGCGCCTCCAGCGCGCGGATCACCGCGGTCAGCTCCATGCGGTTGTTGGTGGTGTATGCTTCGCCGCCGAACAATTCGCGGGTCTTGCCGCCGCTGCTGAGCAGGGCGCCCCAGCCGCCGACACCCGGGTTGCCCTTGCAGGCGCCGTCGGTGTAAATCTCGACCAGGTCGGCTGCGGTTTGATCCTTGCGTTCGCCCGCCATGTCATTCATTCCGCACGCACCTTCGCCGCCATGCCCTCTTCGTCACGCACGCGCTCCGGGACCGGTGCCAGGTTTTTCTGCGGCGCCGCGCGGTCGCTCCACTTCGGCATGATCAGGCGGATGCCGCGCACGCGTTTGATCGCCTGCAGGAAAAACACCCCGCCCGCAATCGGCCACCAGCGATCGCCGGCCTTTTCCATGAATGCAAAACGATCCAGCCACTTCTGCTCGGTGCACGGCGGCGCATAACAGGCCATCGAACCAGCAACGATTTCGAGGCCGACCAGCGCAAACCAGTCCTTGACCCGCGCCAGATGGATGAAGCGGCCGTTCCACGGAAAATCGTCATGCGCACTGGCGCTGCGCCGCAGCCCCCACAGGCTGAGCGGGTTGAATCCGGAGATCACGACATGGCCTTCGGGACGCAACACCCGCGCCACTTCGCGCACCACCTGGTGCGGATTCTCGGAAAATTCCAGCGTGTGCGGCAGCACCATCAGATCGACGCTGTTGGAGTCGATCGGCAGATCGCGGAAATCGGTGCGCAGGCCGACCGCCCCCTGCGGACCCGCGTGCACGCGCAAGGGGATGCGGCTGGCGCGCAGCAGGTCCACCTGCTCGAGGCCCAGCTGCAGCGCGTGATAACCGAAAATGTCGGCAACAGCCTCGTCGAAATAGGCCTGTTCGCGCACAATCACGTACTGGCCCGGCGAACTCGCCAGCCATTCAGTCGCGGTAAGGCCGCCGGCTGCATTTGACATGACCGGAGTTTAAATCATAATCGGCCGCTGATCTGAACGGAGTCCGAATATGGCCGCATACGAAGTCGTGGCGCTGCGCGCGTTTGCCGACAATTACATCTGGACCATCCGCGACGGCGCGTTTGCCGCGGTGGTCGACCCGGGCGAGGCACAACCGGTGCTCGACTACCTGGCGCGCGAAAAACTGCAGCTGGTCGCGATCCTCAACACCCACCACCACGCCGACCATGTCGGCGGCAACGCGGCCTTGCTCGCAAAAACCAAAGTGCCGGTCTACGGACCGCGCGACGAACGCATCGCGGAAGTCAGCGTACGTCTCGCCGACGGCCAGCGTTTCACGCTGCCGCATTTCAATATTGAAATGGAAACCCTGGAAATCCCCGGCCACACCCGTTCACACATCGCCTTTTATGGCGACGGCCTGCTGTTCTGCGGCGACACGCTGTTTGCCGCCGGCTGCGGCCGCCTGTTCGAGGGCACGCCGCGCCAGATGCACGATTCGCTGACCCGGCTCACCCGCCTGCCCGACGCCACCCGCGTCTATTGCGGCCACGAATACACGCTGGCCAATCTCAAGTTTGCCCGCGCCGCCGAACCCGACAACCGCCGGCTGGCGGAACTGGAAACGCGGATGCGGGCGCTGCGCGAGCGCGGCGAGCCGACCCTGCCTTCAACCATCGCCCAGGAAAAAGCCAGCAATCCGTTTGTGCGCGTTGCCGAGCCCGGTGTGATCCACAGCGCCAGCGCCCGCGCCGGCAAAAAGCTGTCGGATCCGGTCAGCGTGCTGGCGGAAATCCGCGACTGGAAAAACAACTTTTGAATGGTTCGTGACAAACCTCACGCCCCACCTCCAGACATGACAATAAAATATTGATTTTGAAGGAATATTCTGGTTGACTTTAAAATTGACCACGGCTACCATCCGGCAACGTTTTGCCATTTGTCCGTGACCAACCCCGGACCTTGAACGCATGATGAGCCCGTTGAACATTGCCGCCCGCTGTGCGCTGCTGACCGCCACCCTGCTTGCCGGGGCCTGCGCGCAATTGCCCGCCGGTGAAACCGTCGGACCAGTCGGCGCAGTTCAACCCGCCGCCGACCCGATCGCCGCCATGGCAGCACCGGCTGCCGCACCGGTCCCCGCTCCGGCGGCAACACCGCCCGCATTCACCGCAACCATCAGGACCCAGCCGCGCGACGTCTGGGAGCGCATCCGCAACGGCTACGCCATGCAGCCGATGGACAATGACCTGGTCCGGCAATGGGAGAACTTCTACTCCACCAAGCCCGAATATTTCGCGCGCATGGTCGACCGCAGCAGCCATTACCTGTTCCACATCATCGAGGAAATCGAACGCCGCAAGATGCCGGCCGAAGTCGCATTGCTGCCGATGATCGAATCCGCCTATAACCCGCAGGCCTATTCCAAGGCCCATGCCTCCGGCCTGTGGCAGTTCATCCCGTCCACGGGCAAACACTACGGCCTGCGCCAGAACTGGTGGTATGACGGCCGCCGCGACGTGATTGCCGCCACCGGCGCGGCACTGGACTACCTGCAGAAACTCCACGCCCAGTTCGGCGACTGGGAACTGGCGCTCGCCTCCTACAACTGGGGCGAGGGCGCGGTTGCCCGCGCCGTGGCACGCAACCAGGCCAAGGGGCTGCCGGGGGATTACGCCAGCCTGACCATGCCGGCCGAGACCCGCAATTACCTGCCCAAACTGATCGCGGTCAAAAACATCATTGCCGACCCGGCGCGTTTCGGCGTCAAACTGGCCAGCGTGCCGAACCAGCCCTATTTCGAAGTGGTCACCGTCAAGCGCCACATCGACGTCAAACTCGCCGCAAAATTTGCGGAAATGCCGCTGGATGAATTCAAATTCCTCAATCCTGCGCACAACAAGCAGGTGATCAAGGCCGGCAGCAGCGAAACCATCGTGCTGCCGCGCGACAAGGTCGCGATATTCAACGCCAACTTCGACAATCACGACAAGCCGCTGGTGTCGTGGCAGGCGCATACGGTCAAAGCCGGTGAAAAACCGGAGAAGATTGCCGCCAAATACGGCATGAGCGTCGCCGAACTGAAGCAGGTCAACGACATCGGCGGCAAAAACAAGTTTCAACCGGGACAGTCGCTGCTGGTGCAGGCCACCGCCGGCGTCACCCCCAACCTGCCCGACCTGCCGGCAACACCGGTCTCCCTGCCCAAGGCGTACAAGGCGGCACGCAGCAAAAACGCGAAAATCGCCGCCAAGCCCGGCGCCAAGCCGGCGGCAAAGTCCGCGGTCGCCAAACGTGCACCGGCGAAACGTCCCAAGGCCGTTGCCAAAGCCCCCGCCGCCAAAAAACCCGGCACCGTCGTCGCGACGCGACGCTGATCAAGCCCGATCGTAGAGATGGCAGCGCGTCGCATGTGAAGCGCTGAATGTTTTTTCGTCCGGGAATTGCGTGGCGCACTGCGGCAAGGCCGCGCCACAGCGCGGATGGAAATGACAACCCTGCGGCGGGTTGAGCGGTGACGGTAAATCACCGGCAACACGGATCACCGGCCGCGCCGCCTGCGGATCCGCCACCGGCACCGCCGACAGCAGGGCCTGGGTGTAGGGATGCCTGGGGTTGCGCAGCACCTCCGCCACCGTGCCGCGTTCGACAATGCGTCCCAGGTACATCACCGCCACCTCATCCGCCATGTATTCGACCACGGCCATGTTGTGGCTGATGAACAAATAAGCAAGTCCTTTACTGCGCTGCAGGCGTTTCAGCAGATTGAGAATCTGCGCCTGCACCGACACATCCAGCGCACTGGTCGGTTCGTCGCAGACAATCAGCTGCGGCTCCACCGACAACGCGCGCGCGATCGCGATGCGCTGGCGCTGGCCGCCGGAAAATTCGTGCGGATAACGGCCTTTGACCTCGGCCGCGAGGCCGACTTCGGCCAGCAGCGCATCGATACGGGTCGCGCGCTCCTCCGCGGTGGCGCCGACACCCAGCGCCAGCATGCCCTCCTCCAGCGCATCCCCGATGCGCACGCGCGGATTCAGCGAGGCATAAGGGTCCTGGAAAATGATCTGCGCATGGCGGCGGCGCCCGCGCAACGCGCTGCGCTTCAGCGTCAGCAGGTCGGTGCCGTCAAACAGCACACGTCCGCCGGTCGGCGCCACCAGCCGCAGCAAACCCTTGCCGACGGTGGTTTTGCCGCAACCGGATTCTCCAACCAGTCCCAGCGTGCGGCAGGGGGCGATTTCCAGCGATACGCCGTCGACGGCTTTAACTTGACCCGTCACACGCTGCAATAACCCCTTACGGATCGGAAAGTGCACTTGCAGGTCTTCGACTTGGAGTAGTGATGAATGATGAGTGATGAGTGATGAACGGACCGCGGTTTCGCGCGGTGAAGTTCGCTCATCATTCATCACTCCGCGCTCCGCGCTGGCTTCCCCCCGCTCATCACTCATCACTCCTCGCTCATCACTGCCGTACAAGTGGCATTTCGCGCGCTGGCCTTCGCGCACCGCGCCCCATTGCGGAATCGTGTCCGCGCAGTGCGCCAGCGCGCTGTCGCAGCGTTCGGCGAAACGACAGCCGGTGAACTGCCGCGTCAGCGCCGGCACCGTGCCGCGGATCGCGGCCAGGGTTTTGCCGCGCCCGGCGCGGTCGGGCAGGGATTCGAACAGCTTGCGCGAGTACGGATGCGCCGGGCCGGCAAAAAACAGATCCACCGGCGCGGTTTCGATGATTTCACCGGCATACATCACCGCCACCCGTTGCGCCATCTGCGCCACCACACCCAAGTCATGGGTGATCAGCAGCATCGCCATGCCGCGCGAGCGCTGCAGTTCGCGCAGCAGTTCCAGCACCTGGGCCTGCACCGTGACGTCCAGCGCCGTGGTCGGCTCGTCGGCGATCAGCAGATCGGGATCGCAGGCCAGCGCGATGGCGATCATCACCCGCTGCTTCATGCCGCCGGACATCTGGAAGGGATATTCCGTCATGCGTCGTCGCGCGTCGGGCATGCGCACCGCGTCCAGCAGTTCCAGCACCCGCGCCTCCACCGCCGCACCGGTCAGCGCGGTGTGACGGGTCACCGCCTCGGCGATCTGCGCGCCGACGGTCATCACCGGGTTCAGAGACAGCCCCGGTTCCTGGAAAATCATCGCCACGCGCCGCCCGCGCACATCGCGCATGCGCGATTCCGGCAAGGCGAGCAGGTTCTCGCCCGCCAGTTCGACCGTGCCGCCGGCAATTTCGCCGGCCTCGGGCAGCAGGCGCATGATCGACAGCGCGGTCATCGATTTGCCGCAGCCGGATTCGCCGACCAGCGCGAAGGTCTCGCCGGCGGCGATGTCGAAGGAGACGCCGTCCACGGCGCGCACCGGCAATGGGCCGCCACAGATCAGCGTGCTGAGTCCCGTTACTTTCAGCAGCGCGCTCATGAGCGCCCTCCGACAATCAGCCGGGGATCAAAGGCATCACGCACTGCATCGGCAAACAGGTTGGCCGCCAGCACCAGCGTCAGCATGAACACAAAGGCGGCAGCCAGCGACCACCACACCATCGGCTCACGCGCCATTTCCAGGCGCGCGCTGTTGATCATGGTGCCGAAACTGATCATCGAGGGATCGACGCCGACGCCGACATAGGACAGCACCGCCTCAGCCAACACCAGGCCGCTGAAATCCATGACCAGCGCAATCATCACAATGTGCATCACATTGGGCGTGATGTGGCGCATCATGACGCGCCAGTGCGACACGCCGAAGGCATGCGCAGCCTGGATGTATTCCATCTCGCGCAGCTTCAGCGCCTCGCCGCGCAGCAGCCGGCACAGCCCCGTCCAGCTGGTCACGCCGAGGATCACGCACAGGGCCAGCAATCGCACATCGGCGCGGATTTCAGTGGTCGGAAACAGCTCGGCGTGGTTTTCGATGTAAACCTGCATCATCAGCACCGCCGCGGCAATCAGCAACACGCCGGGGATCGACGACAGCGTCGTATAAAGATACTGGATCAGATCATCGACCCAGCCCTTGAAATAACCCGCCATCAACCCGAGCACCAGCGCGAAGGGCAGCATCACCAGCGTCGCCAGCGTGCCGATGACCAGCCCGGTGCGTATGCTTTTGAGTGCCTGGTACAAGACATCCTGGCCCACCTTGTCGGTGCCGAGCACATGGTAGTACGGCGCCAGCGCCGCGACCGGTCCGATCAATATGCACAACAGGCCCAGGGCGCAGAACACCGCGCGCCAGGGCACTTCAGTGCGCCCGGCCCAGGCGTCGCGCCACACCATCTCGATGCCGGCATCCCTGCCCCGGGCCACCGCCGCGCAGATGCCGATCGCCACCACAAACCACAACAACAAGCCGAACGTCAGCCCGCGAAAGGCCTTCATCGCGACATCAAGACACCAGTCGGCCTGCGGATCCTTCAGATGCGCGCCACCATGGCGCAACCGCGGAAACACCCGGGCCTCTGTGCCGTCCTGCAGTTGCACCGTCTCCTTGGCGTAGAGGTGGGTCGCCAGCGGCGCGGAATAGGTTTTTTCGCGGGTCAGCCGCAAGGGTTCCAGCACGCGGTCGAGCAGGCTGCGCACTTCAGTGGCATAGGCGGTTTTGCCGCCCTGCTGCGGCAGCGCCGCGCGGTAATGCAGGGAATCCATCAATCCCACCAGCACAAACGCCGCCAGCACGGTGGCTGCCGCCATGCCGCTGGCGCTGCGCGCGACACGCGCCCAGGGCGCGCGCAGATGCGGATGCCTGCGCGTGTACAGCGCGAAGCCGATGGCAGCGACCACCAGCAACCAGACCAGCGCATCACTCCACAACCATTCAACAATGAACGGCATCATGAGAAGCGCACCCGCGGATCGACCAGCGTGTAGGAAATGTCGGTCAGGATCAGGCCGATGATGTAGAGCACCGAGCCGAGGAAGACCATCACCCGCACAATGGCAAAATCCTGCTGGCTGATGGCGTCTATGGTGTAGCTGCCGAGGCCGGGAATGCCGAAAAAGGATTCGGTGATCAGCGCGCCCATGAACAGCAGCGGGATCACCACCACCACGCCGGTCAGGATCGGAATCATCGCGTTCTGCAGCACGTGGCGGAACAGCACCCGCGTCTCCGACAGGCCCTTGGCGCGCGCGGTGCGCACATAGTCCTTGCTGATTTCCTCGAGAAATATGGTGCGGTACCAGCGCGCGCTGCTGCCAATGCCGCTGATCACGCCGATCAGCACCGGCAAGGCGAGGAATTTGATCGCGTCAAAACCGGTGTCGTAACCGGAAATCGGCACCAGGTTCCACAGTTTGCCGAACACGAACTGGCCGCCGATGATGTAGAACAAACCCGAGATCGACATCATCAGCACGCACAGCACCACACCCCAGAAATCGAGATAGGTCGCACGGAAAAACGCCATCAGCAGCGCGAACGAGATATAGACCAGCAGGCCGATGATGAAGGCCGGCAATTGCACCGCGAGGCTGGGCCACATGCGGGTGCTGATGTCGTAGCCGATGTTGCGGCCCTGGTCGGAGGCGCCGAATTCGAACACGAACAGCTTGGCCGATTTCTCGAAAAACACGGTATCGGTGAGCTTCGCGACGCCTGTCGATTTTTCGTTTAAAAACAATGGTTTATCGTATCCCCGCTCGTGTTTCCATTTGGCCACGGCCTCCGGCGTCACCCGCTTCGCGCCGAGTTGCGCGCGTGCCATGTCATCCGGCGAATTGACGAAAAAAAACAGCGCGAAGGTGAACACATTGACCCCCACCAGCACGAACAGGCCGTAGATCAGCCGGCGGGTGATGTAGGCGGTCATCGCTGCCCCGCCGTTGCGGTGCGCCGTTCGCGCCGGCGGAATGCCGCCACCGCCGGCACCGCGCTCAAAACCAGCGCCACGACGATCAAGGCCAATGGCCACAGCAGTGGCGGATTCCACTCGCGGCGGCGCTGCGCGCGCAGCGCAGGATCAAGGCGCTGGTACTTGAGGCCGTTGTTCGCCATCTGGTTAGGTTTGCGGTTGAACACCCAGCCGTGGTGCAGCGTGTAATCCTTGGGGAAATAACTCCACACCCAGGGCGCATCGTGACGCAGCAGCGTAACCATGCGATCGATGATGGCCTGGCGCTCCGGGCCGTTGGTCATGTGTTTCATGCGATCGAACAGTTGATCGAATTCCGCATTTTTGTAATTCGATGCATTTTCGCCCTGGGTCTGCGCCCGCCCCTGCGCGCCGTGGAGCAGGAACAGGAAATTCTCCGGATCCGGGTAATCGGCGTTCCAGCCGAGGAAATAGAGCTGCGCGGTGCCGCGCCGCAGCTTGTCCTGCAGGCGGTTGAAATCGGTGGCGCGGATCACCAGTTGCACGCCGAGTTTGGCAAACTGGTTGATGTACCAGTCCAGCCGCGCCTTGCTGTCGGCACCGCTGGAGGTGGTATCGAGGTGCAGCAACAGCGGCTGGCCGGTTTTTGCGTCGCGGCCGTTGGGATAACCCGCCTCGGCCAGCAGTTTTTTCGCCTGCTCGATGGATTTACGCTGCGGCTGGCCGTTGCGCCATTCATAGACCTCGGGATTGATACCGGCGGCGTCGGCATCGCGATAACCGAAAATGCCCGGCGGAATCGGCCCGTGCGAAGGCACGCCGCGGCCATTGCGGAAAATCGAAATAAACTCCTCCTGATCGACGGCGATCGAGACCGCCAGCCGCAGCTTGCGCGCGCGCTCGCCGGCCGCCGCACCCACCAGCGGATCGAGCATGTTGAAACCGAGGTAGAACACGCTGGTCGCCAGCGAGGTCTGCAGGCGGATGCCGCGTTTGACCATGTCCTCGGTCAGCGTGATGTCGCCCTGGCCGCCGAACTGCACCGCCTGGTCAAAGGTGTCGGAACCGATGCCCGAGGCGTCGTAATAACCCTGCAGGAACTTGTTCCAGTACGGGATCTGCTCCTTCTCCAGGCTGAACACGACCTTGTCGATGAAGGGCAGCGGTTTGCCGGCATCCGCCAGCAACCCCGCCGCCGCATCGCCGGGCTCGCCTTCGGCGGGATAGGTTTCGCCGCGGTAATTCGGATTGCGCTCCAGCACCATCTGCCGGTTCGGATTGTTGACGGTCAGCATGTACGGCCCGGTGCCGACCGGATACCAGTCGAGCGTAATGTTCTTTTTCGCCATGCCCGGCTGGTCATAAAACCGGTCGGCTTCCGGCGGCACCGGTGCAAAAAACGGCATCGCCAGCCAGTAGGCAAACTGCGGATACTTGCCGCGCACCCGCACCGCATAACTATGGCGGTCGATGATGCGCACGCCCGACACGGCGTACGGCGCGAGGTCGACGGCGGCCCCTTCCGGCAGTTTGGCGGCGACCTTGATCAGTTCGTCGGCCAGTTCCTTGAGCCCGACCACGTATTCCCCCATCAGCTGCAGGATCGGCGAATGCAGCCGCGGGTGCGCCAGGCGTTTGATCTGGTGCACATAGTCGGCGGCCTCGAGTTCACGCGTGCCGGTATATCGGAAATCGCCCAGCGTATCGATGCCGCGCAGGTCGGCGGCGGTCAATGCGAGATAACGCGGCCTGCCGGATTCATCGACGGCAAACGCCGGGTGCGGCTGGTATTTCACGCCCGGCTTGATGCGGATCACATACTCGCTATAGGCAACCCGCTCTGCAGGCGCGCTGTCCGGCAGGGGTTTGCCCGCGGCATCGAGATAAACCGGCTTCGGAACCTCAGTGGCGCCGAAGGGGATCAGCTCATAAGGACGCTTCAGATAGTGATACTGCAGCGGCGGCTGGTAGATGTTGGCGATGAACGCAAACTCGTTCTCGGCGTAGGACTGCACCGGATCCAGATGTTTGGGGCGCTCGGAGAACGAGGAATAAAGAATGTTCGCGCCGGCATCGGCGGCAGGATAGGGATTGTTCCACGCTGATCCGCCGCAACCCGCGGTGAGCGCGAGAATAAGCACGAGAGTAAGTGCAAGGATCGGCAAAAACGATCCTGGACGGATGCGGGTCATTGGCGGAAAGTGTAGCCGATAATGGCGGCCTGATCTTCTGGTTATAATCGCCGGCTGGCTGCCCCGCATCATCACCACAGGAAAAACCATGGCGTTCCTGCAAGACAAGAAAATCCTGATCACCGGCCTGCTGTCGAACCGCTCCATCGCCTACGGCATCGCCAAAGCGGCAAGCCGCGAAGGTGCGCAACTCGCCTTCACCTACCAGGGCGAGGACATCCGGGAACGCGTAATCAAGCTCGCTGCGGAATTCGGCGCCGTGCCGGTGCTGCCCTGCGATGTCTCAAAAGACGACCAGATCGCCGCGCTGTATGCCAAGTTGCAGTCGGAATGGGGCGGGCTCGACGGCCTGCTGCATTCGATCGCCTTTGCGCCGCGCGAGGCGCTGAAGGGCAATTTCCTCGACGGCCTGACCCGTGACGGCTTTGCCATGGCCCACGACATCAGCAGCTACAGCTTTGCCGCGATGGCCAAGGGTGCGGCGCCGCTGATGGCCGGAAAACCGGGCGCGATGCTGACACTGACCTACCTCGGCGCGGAACGCACCGTCCCCAACTACAACGTGATGGGCCTGGCCAAGGCCAGCCTCGAAGCCTGCGTGCGTTACCTCGCCAGCGACCTCGGCCCGCAGGGCATCCGCGTCAACGGCATTTCGGCGGGACCGATCAAGACCCTGGCCGCGGCGGGCATCGGCGGCTTCGGCAAAATCCTCAAATTCGTCGAGGACAACGCGCCGCTGCGGCGCAATGTCACGATCGAGGACGTTGGCAATGCTGCGGCCTTCCTGCTGTCCGACCTGGCGGGCGGCATCACCGGCGAAATCACCTACGTCGACTGCGGTTTCAGCACCGTCGTCGGCGGCATGCGCGGCGAATAAAAAACCCGGCACCATCCACGGTTACCGGGTTTAATCTGACAGCCGCTGGCCGCCTCTATCGGCCCAGGGGTTCAGCCGCCGGCTGCCCTTGCCGGCCAATGGTTACCGTTACTTCTTCTCGATGGCTTCCTTGCGGATTTTGACTTCGCTTTTCTGCTTCAGGCTCGCGAGGTAAGCCGCAAGTTCAGCCTGGCCCGCCACCTGACGCAGTGTCTGCGCAATCGTGTTCTGCTTGTCGCGGGCACTTTCCGTTGATTCCTGCACCTTGCTGATCCGCAACAGCGTATAACCGCCGCCCGGCGTTTCGGTTCCGGCATAGGCCGGCAATTTGCTGACGTCGGTCTTGAATGCCTGGCGCAGCACTTCGACCGGGATGCCCTTGGGGTCGCCGCGGCCGGCGAGCAGCGGCGCGCTCCAGGTCACCTGCGCCTCCTTGCCCTGCTTCAGCGCCTCCAGTTTGGCGCGTCCCTCCTGCGCCGCCAGCTGGCCGGCCTGCTGCAGGGTCAGTTTTTTCTGCAGCGCGCCGCTGACCTGGTCAAACGGCTGGATCGTGGCCGGCTTGTACTCGGCAACCCGCGCCCCGACCAGCACGCCGGGCGCCACTTCGATGGCCTCGGTGTTGCGCTTGTTTTTCAGCACGTCTTCCGAAAACACCGCCTGCAGCAGCTTCTGGTTGCCGGGCATTGAATTGTCGACGCTGTTGCGCGTAATCCAGCCGCTTTTCTGCGGGGCCGCCTTGACCAGCTCCGCGGCCGCCTTCAGGCTGTCCGACTGCTCGAACAGCGTATTGCTGAACGCCTCCGCCAGCTCGGCGAACTTGCGCCCCGCCAGCTGTTTCTTCAGTTCGGTCTCGATCTCCGGCCGCGCCTCCTCGAAGGTCTTGCCCTTGCCGCCGCGCACCGCGGTCAGGCGGATGATGTGATAACCGAACTCGCTCTCCACCGGCGCCGAAATCTCGCCGGCTTTCATGGAAAACACCGCGTCGTCAAAGGCTTTGACCATCGCACCGCGCTCGAAAAAACCGAGGTCGCCGCCGTTGGTCGCCGACCCCGGATCCTGTGAGTACTTTTTGGCCAGTTCGGCAAAATCCCTGGGATTCTTTTTCAGCTGCGCGTACAGCTCTTCGGCGCGGGCCCTGGCTTTTTTCTTCGCGTCGGCCCCGCCGCCGGCATCCGGGGTGATCAGGATATGGCTGGCCTGGCGCGCCTCCTTGACCTCGAAACGCTTCAGGTTGTCGTCATAGGCCTTGCGCACTTCGGCCGCCGGGGGCTGCATCTGCGCAAGCAGGCTGTCCGCGCTCAGTGACACGAATTCGATGCGCACCTGCTCCGGCACCCGGAACTCGTCCTGGTGGCTGTCATAGTATTTTTTCGCCGCATCGGCCTCGAGCTTGACCTGCGGCACAAAACGCTCGGCGCTCAGCACAAAATGGCTGATTTCGCGCTGCTGATCCGAAATGCGCTGCAGCAGGGCCGCTTCGGCGCGCGACACAAAAGCGGAGGCGGTATAGGCGTGGGTCACATGATCGACCAGCAGGTCCTGGCGCATGCGCTGCTCAAAAATCACCGGCGTCATGCCCTGGCCCTTGAGCAGTTCTTCATAACGGGCATAGGAAAACTTGCCGTTTTCGCGGAAGGCCTCGACATTGCCGACGATGTCCTGGACCTGGCGGTCGGTGATGACCAGCCCGGCGCGCACCGCGCGATCCATCAGCAGGCGCTGCTGCACCAGGTTGTCGACCACCGAGAAACGCAGTTCTGTGCTGTCGAGCATGGCGGGATCAACACGGCCGCCCGACATCCGCTGCAGCATTTCCTGGCGTTCGCGCAAGGCCATCGCGAATTCGCCCTGGGAAACCTTGTAATCGCCGACGGTCGCCACGACGTCGGCGCCGGCGCCCTTCTGAAAATAGGAGTCGATGCCAAAAAAGGCGAAAGGCGGAATGATCAGTATGAAAATCCCGATCATGACCCCTTTACGGTGTTTCTCGATCAAATTGAACATTCTTACTCTCTCCACTCCGGATACCCGGAAATCGGCGCCGCGCCGGCGCCATAAGAAAAAAGGCGAACCAGGTTCGCCTTTTTTACATTAGCTGGCGGAGTGGACGGGACTCGAACCCGCGACCCCCGGCGTGACAGGCCGGTATTCTAACCAACTGAACTACCACTCCATTACTTCCAATGCTGAGCGCGGAATGATGAGTGATGAACCGAAATCAGTCCTGCGCTCCGCATTCAGCACTCATCGCTGCCGTACTGCTGGTGGGTGCTGACGGGATCGAACCGCCGACATTCGCCTTGTAAGGGCGACGCTCTACCAGCTGAGCTAAGCACCCGCGAACAAAGGGCCGGATTGTAGCCCAATCCGGCCCCGATTTCC
The DNA here is from genome assembly GCA_019749945.1 of Burkholderiales bacterium. Taxonomy (GTDB): domain Bacteria; phylum Pseudomonadota; class Gammaproteobacteria; order Burkholderiales; family SG8-41. The sequence goes on along the minus strand of JAIEPF010000006.1, from coordinate 7,121 downwards.
AGCACAGGGGCGCTTAATGCTTGATTGCCGCAGGCGCCGTGCTGCCATCCGCAGCCGGCACCGGCACGGCTTGCTCCTCGGCCAGCGGTTCCGGCTTGCGTTCCAGCGCCAGCTCGAGCACCTGGTCGATCCACTTCACCGGGTGGATGTCGAGCTTGTTCTTGACGTTGTCCGGAATCTCCTTCAGATCCTTGACGTTTTCCTCAGGGATCAGCACGGTCTTGATGCCGCCGCGATGCGCCGCCAGCAGTTTTTCCTTGAGCCCGCCGATCGGCAGCACCTCGCCGCGCAGCGTGATCTCGCCGGTCATCGCCACGTCGGCGCGCACCGGGATGCCGGTCAGCACCGACACCATCGCCGTGCAGATGCCGATGCCCGCGCTGGGACCGTCCTTCGGCGTGGCACCCTCCGGCAGGTGGATGTGGATGTCATTCTTCTGGTAGAAGTCGGGGTGTATGCCGAGGCGCGGCGAACGGCTGCGCACCACCGACATCGCGGCCTGCACCGACTCCTGCATGACCTCGCCCAGCTTGCCGGTGGTCGTCATCTTGCCCTTGCCCGCCATGGTCGCGGCCTCGATCGACAGCAGTTCGCCGCCGACCTCGGTCCAGGCGAGGCCGTTGACCTGGCCGATCTGGTTTTTCTTCTCGGCGATGCCGAAGGAATAACGGTGCACCCCCAGGTACTTTTCGAGGTTGCGCGAGCTGACCGTGATCCTGCGTTCCTTGCCGCCGCTGACCAGTTCCTTCACCACCTTGCGGCAGATCTTGGAAATTTCGCGCTCGAGGCTGCGCACGCCCGCCTCGCGTGTGTAGTAACGCACCATATCGCGCAACGCGCTCTCCGCCACCACCAGCTCCTCGGCCTTGAGGCCGTGGTTCTCCATGGTTTTGCGCAGCAGGTGATGCTCGGCGATGTGGATTTTTTCGTCTTCGGTATAACCCGACAGGCGGATCACTTCCATGCGGTCGAGCAGCGCCGCCGGAATGTTCAGCGTATTCGCGGTGGCGACGAACATCACGTCAGAGAGGTCGTACTCGACCTCGATGTAGTGATCGACAAAGGTGTGGTTCTGCTCGGGATCCAGCACCTCGAGCAGCGCGGACGCCGGGTCGCCCCGGAAATCCATCCCCATCTTGTCCACTTCATCCAATAAAAACAATGGGTTACGCACCCCCACCTTGGCCATGTTCTGGAGGATCTTGCCCGGCATGGAACCGATGTAGGTGCGACGATGGCCGCGGATTTCCGCCTCGTCGCGCACGCCGCCGAGCGACATGCGGATGAACTTGCGGTTGGTCGAGCGCGCGATCGACTGGCCAAGCGAGGTCTTGCCGACGCCGGGGGCGCCAACGAGGCACAGGATCGGCGCCTTCATCTTGTCGACGCGCTGCTGCACGGCGAGATACTCGACGATGCGTTCCTTGACCTTTTCCAGGCCATAATGATCCTCATCGAGGACTTTTTCGGCGATGCTGAGGTCGGCGCTGATCTTGCTCTTCTTGCGCCACGGCAGACCGATCAGCGCGTCGATGTAATTGCGCACGACGGTCGCTTCGGCCGACATCGGTGACATCAGCTTGAGCTTTTTCAGTTCGGCATCGGCTTTTTTGCGCGCTTCCTTGGGCATGCGCGCGGCCTTGATGCGTTTTTCGATCTCGTCGATGTCCGCACCTTCCTCGGTCTCGCCCAGTTCCTTCTGGATCGCCTTCACCTGCTCGTTCAGGTAATACTCGCGCTGGCTTTTCTCCATCTGGCGCTTGACGCGGCCGCGGATGCGTTTTTCCACCTGCAGGATGTCGAGTTCACCGTCGACCACCTTCAGCAGGTGCTCCAGACGCTGCTTGACGCTGATCATCTCCAGCACTTCCTGCTTCTGTTCGAGTTTCAGCGGCAGATGGGCGGCGATGGTGTCGGCCAGGCGGCCGGCCTCGTCGATGCCCGCCAGCGAGGTCAGGATCTCCGGCGGAATCTTCTTGTTCAGCTTCACGTACTGGTCGAACTGCTGGATCATCGTGCGCCGCATTGCCTCGGTTTCGCTGTCCGTGGCCGGGTCGCTGGCGATCGGCGTGACCTGCACCGTGAAATGGGTCTTGACGTCTTCGACGCTGTGGATGCGCGCGCGCTGGCTGCCTTCGACCAGCACCTTCACGGTGCCGTCCGGCAGTTTCAGCATCTGCAGGATGTTGGCAATGCTGCCGACATCGTAGAGATCATCCGGCGCGGGCTCGTCCTTGGCGGCGGATTTCTGCGCCACCAGCACGATGCTTTTCCCCGTTTCCATTGCGGTTTCCAGCGCCTTGATCGATTTGGGTCGTCCGACAAACAGCGGAATGACCATGTGCGGGAACACCACGACATCCCGTAACGGGAGCAGGGGCATTTCCATCTTGCTGATTTCACTGCTGATTTGGTCATTCATTGGCATCACCTGAGAGAGTCAATATGGGTGCATCTAGGGGGCAGCTTGGGGCATTACAAACCAATTCAAGGCGCGGGAATGGCGCCGGCGCCCGCAACCCGTGGCGGCGACGTCACCACCGCCGCTCCGTCCGCATCGAAGCTTGGGCCCACCGCGCGGGGTGCCTGCTCCCGCGCCTTCGTCAGACGGTTGATCCGGCAACTTTGGGTTGGTCCGAGTAAATGAGCAGCGGGGGCGCGTCGCTGAGGATGGTGCCTTCGTCAACCGCCACCTTGACGACGTTTTCCAGCGACGGCAGATCGAACATGGTGTTGAGCAGCGTGTGTTCGATGATCGAGCGCAGGCCGCGTGCGCCGGTCTTGCGCTCCAGCGCCTTGCGCGCAATCGCGCGCAGCGCCGCATCGCGCACCTCCAGCTCGACGCCTTCCATGCTGAACATTTTCTGAAACTGTTTCAGCAGCGCATTCTTCGGCTGCGTCAGGATTTCCATCAGCGCCGCTTCGTCGAGCTCCGCCAATGTTGCAACCACCGGCAGACGGCCGACAAATTCCGGGATCAGGCCGTATTTGATCAGGTCCTCGGGCTGCACGTCGCGCAGCACCACCGCCATGTCCTTGCGGCTGTCCTTGCTGCGCACATCGGCGCCGAAGCCGATGCCGCTTTTTTCCGAGCGCTCGCGGATGATCTTGTCCAGCCCGCCGAATGCGCCGCCGCAGATGAACAGGATGTTGGTGGTGTCGACCTGCACGAATTCCTGGTTTGGATGTTTGCGCCCGCCCTGCGGCGGCACCGAGGCGATGGTGCCTTCGATCAGTTTCAGCAGCGCCTGCTGCACGCCCTCGCCCGACACGTCGCGGGTGATCGAGGGGTTGTCCGACTTGCGCGAAATCTTGTCGATTTCGTCGATATAGACGATGCCGCGCTGCGCCTTCTCGACGTCGTAGTCGCATTTCTGCAGCAGCTTCTGGATGATGTTTTCGACGTCCTCGCCGACATAACCGGCTTCGGTCAACGTGGTCGCATCGGCCATCACGAAGGGCACGTTGAGCAGCCGCGCCAGCGTCTGCGCCAGCAGCGTCTTGCCCGAGCCCGTGGGCCCGACCAGCAGGATGTTCGATTTCGCCAGCTCGACGTCATCGTTCTTGCTGACGTTGCGCAGGCGCTTGTAGTGGTTGTAGACCGCCACCGACAGGATGCGCTTGGCGAGGTCCTGGCCGATCACGTACTGGTTCAGGATGTCGCGGATCTCATGCGGCACCGGCAGGTCGGACTTGGCGCCCTTGGTGCCCTGATCGCCCTGGGTTTCCTCGCGGATGATGTCATTGCACAGCTCGATGCATTCGTCGCAGATGAACACCGACGGTCCCGCGATGAGCTTGCGCACCTCGTGCTGGCTCTTCCCGCAGAACGAGCAGTACAGCAGCTTTTCACCGCTTACTTTTTCGGTCATGCCCGCAACCCTTTGTCGACTGTTGCACTGTGACCGCCGGCACGGGTGAAAATTCCGTCCCGGAAGCCCGTTTTACCGCTCAAAATATTGCCTTGCACCACTACTTTACCGCAACTACTTGACCGCTACGACGGTATCCGCCCGGCTGGTCAGCACCTTGTCCACCAGGCCGTAGTTTACCGCCTGTTCCGCAGAAAGGAAGTTGTCGCGGTCGGTGTCGCGGCCGATGGCATCGACGCTCTGTCCGGAATGTTTGGCCATGATCTCGTTCAACTTGCCCTTCAGGAACAGGATTTCCTTGGCATGGATCTCGATATCCGAGGCCTGGCCCTGGAATCCGCCCATCGGCTGGTGAATCATCACCCGCGAATTGGGCAGGCAGAAACGTTTGCCTTTGGCGCCCGCCGTCAGCAGCAGCGCGCCCATGCTCGCCGCCTGGCCGACGCAAAGGGTCGAGACGTCGGGTTTGATGAACTGCATGGTGTCGTAAATGGCCAGCCCCGCCGACACCGACCCGCCCGGCGAGTTGATGTAGAACGAGATGTCCTTGTCGGGGTTTTCCGATTCGAGGAACAGCAGCTGGGCGACAATCACGTTGGCCGTGACCTCGTTCACCGGTCCGACCAGGAACACCACGCGCTCCTTCAACAGCCGCGAATAGATGTCATAGGCGCGCTCACCGCGACCGCTCTGCTCGATCACCATCGGGATCAGGCCCAGACCCTGCGGCTCCATCATCGCCTGCGGCTCGGTGTAACGCATCATTTCGCATTCCCCATCAGTTCATCAAAGGTAATCGCCTTGTCTTCGACTTTCGCCGTCGCCAGCGCCCAGGTCACCACGTTCTCTTCGAGCACCATGCCTTCGATGTCGCGCAGCCGCTCCGGCGACTGGTAGAACCATTTCACCACTTCCTGCGGGTGTTCGTAACTCTGCGCCTGCTCCTCCACCGCCGCACGCACCTGCTCCGGCCTGGCGTTGAGGTTCTGGATGCGCACCACCTCGGCAAGGATCAGGCCGAGGCTGACCCGGCGCTGCGCCTGTTTCTCGAACAGGTCGGCCGGCAGCGGCATGTCGTCGCGCACGGGGATGCCGCGCGAGGCCAGGTCCTGCTTCGCCATGTCGCGCAGCCGCCCGATTTCCAGGTCGACCAGTGACTTCGGCACCTGGATGTTGGTCGCAGCGAGCAGCGCGTCCATCACCTGCTCCTTGACCCGTGCCTTCAGCCGCGCCTTGACCTCGCGCTCGAGGTTGCCGCGGATCTCGGCGCGCATTTTCGCCAGGTCGCCGTCCTCGACGCCCAGGGTTTTTGCGAACTCGGCATCCACTGCCGGCAGCTGCGGCGCAGCGACTTCCTTGACCGTGACTTCGAACACCGCGGTTTTGCCCGCGACTTCCTTGCCCGCGTAGTCATCGGGGAATTTCAGCTCAAAACTTTTGACGTCCCCGGCCTTCATGCCCGGCAGCTGTTTCTCGAAATCCGGCAGGAAACGGCCCGAGCCGAGCACCACGCTCTGGCCCTCCCCCTTGCCGCCGGCAAACTCCACGCCGTCGATCTTGCCGACATAATCCATGGTCACGCGGTCGTCGTTCGCGGCCGCGCGCGCCGCAGCCACGTAAGTGACGCGCTGCTTGCGCATGATCTCCAGCGTCTTGTCGATGTCGCCATCCGTCACTTCCAGCGTCGGGCGCGTCACCGTGGTTTTGGCCACGTCGCCGACCACCACCTCGGGATAGATCTCGAAGGTTGCGCTGTAGTGGAATTCATTGGCGCCGTCAGTCGGCGGCGCCGCATCGAATTTCGGATAACCGGCAACGCGCAGCTTCTGCGCATTCACCGCATCACCAAAGGTTTTCTGCAGCGTGTCGCCGAGCACTTCCTGGCGCACCTGCGGACCATATTGCTGGGCCACCACCTTGAACGGCACCTTGCCCGGCCGGAATCCGGCCATTTTGACCGTGCGTGACAACTGCTTCAGCCGCGACTCCACTTCGCTGTCGATTTCAGCCATCGGTACCGCAATGTTCAGTTTGCGTTCCAGGCTGCCCAGCGTTTCCAAATTCGCTTGCATCAAATCATTCCCTGTAAGTTCGTAATCAGCGGCGGCCTGGTGCGAAAGGAGGGACTCGAACCCACACGCCTTTCGGCGCCAGAACCTAAATCTGGTGCGTCTGCCAATTCCGCCACTTTCGCGCTGCAACATGGCTCCGGGCCCGCCGGCTGCCTTGCCGCCTCATTTGAAGCCTCTTGCAACCCTTTGATTGTAATATACTTGGGCCCTGAGCGACATGGCCCCGGGCTGGCAACCCATCCCGTCAAAACACGCCAAGCCTTTGATGGCATTCTCTTTTTTCCGGATCCCGTGGCTGTCGACCACTACGAAAATTTTCCCGTCGCATCCATCCTGCTGCCGCGCCGCCTGCGGCGCCCTGTTGCCCTGATTTACCGCTTCGCGCGCGAGGCTGACGACTTTGCCGATGAAGGCGACGCAGCGGACGCCGAGCGGCTGGCGCAACTGGCGACTTTCAGCCGTGAACTGCAAGGCATCGCACGCGATGAACCGCCGGGCATCCCGTGGTTCGGCGACCTCGCCGCGATCATCCGCGAATACCGGTTGCCGATCGACGCCTTCCACGACCTGCTGTCGGCTTTCGCCCAGGACGTCACCACCAAACGGTATGCCACTTACGCCGACCTGCTCGACTACTGCCACCGCTCGGCCGATCCGGTGGGCCGGCTGCTGCTGGTACTCTACGGCGCGGCCACGCCCAAAAACATCGAATACTCCAACGCCATCTGCTCGAGCCTGCAACTGATCAACTTCTGGCAGGATGTCGCCATCGACTGGCGCAAGGATCGCGTCTATTTCCCCCAGGACGACATGCAGCGTTACGGCATCACTGAAGATCAAATTGCGCAAGGCGACGCCGGCGGCGCGTGGCCGCGGTTCATGGCCTTCCAGGTGCAACGCAGCCGTGAGCTGCTGTATTCAGGCAAACCGCTGGGCCGCATCCTGAAGGGCCGCATCGGCCTCGAAATGCGCACCATCATCGCCGGCGGCGATCGCATACTCAGCAAAATCACCGCGGTCGACGGCGATGTGTTCCGCCACCGCCCGGTGCTGACCAAGCCGGACTGGGTGCTGATGCTGGCGAAGTCTTTGACGGGTAACTAGAAGTCATTTCATAAATGGGTTCTGTACTTTTCAGAAAGGCCGTGCTACGTTTTTTGCATGGCCAAACGAGAAG
>JAIEPF010000023.1 GCA_019749945.1 Burkholderiales bacterium | reverse complement strand
TGATCATTTCAACGCCTTCGTCCATCTCGCCTGCGCCATGATCCTCATGCGTCGGTATTTATGAAATGACTTCTAGTTAAGCCGTCTCTCATGAAGATCACCGTCGATCCCATTACTGTAAAGGCCGAATCCGAAACGGCCATCCGATCTGCGGGCGGAAAAATATGTGACTGGCTTCCCTGCCTTGATCGCGCAGAGCTCAGACCGGCAGACGAGATAATAGGTCGCGCTCTTGTGATGAATGCACTATTGAATATCTATTTCAAAGCGCCAATTCCGGTTGTGGCTGAGTGGATTCTTAAACATGGCCTGACTGGGCATCTCTCGAATACCGAACGGGATTTACTGCGTTGCAAAAATGATGCTCTCTCGGAGCAACAATTAATTGATCTCTTCTGGTATATCGAAGCACTATGGGCCTTAATGTGGGTTGGAAGTCTTATTGACGATCTCCCCTTTCAGTCCCCCGTTGAAGATCGAATGGCCTCAATGTGCCCAAATCTCGAAAAAAACGAGGGGCCTCAAAAATTCACAGAACGTATGCGGCTTCGTAAGCCTAATAAAATTTTCCAAATGCTAGATTTGTACTTTCGTGTCCACTGGTGGGCACGTGACGGACAAATAAATGGTTACACCACTAAACCAGCCGATTTGGATATCGTGATGGAGCGCCGAAAGGCACTGGAGTGGGTATTAAACCCAAACTGTAATTGGGACGATGTGCCCCTTAACACCTAATATTGATTGGCTCAGCACAGTGCACTCAGCAAGCGTAGCCCGCATGCAACGCAGTGAAATACGGGACCCCACACGACATCGGCGACAAACCCGGATCACCCCCCGCCCAGCGGCATCGCCACCCGCGGAAACCCCTTCAGCAGTTTCGCATCCGCCGTCACCAGCCCGACACCCAGGCTTTTCGCCAGCGCAACAAATTCACAGTCGTATGCCGAGCAGTCGCTGTCGCGCACCAGCGTCATGACGTCGCTGGACGCCACGTCATACTCGTAACCTGACACCACTGCTTCTGCTTCACTGATGATGGCCAGGGCCTGCTCGTATGTCAGTTGTTCGCGGCGCAGATAACCGGCGAGGATGTTGCGGAATTCGCTGCGCCACAACACCGGCACCGCCCAGGCGCTGTCTCGTTCGTACAAGGCTTCCGCCTGCGCGGTGCGCTCCCCCGGCAAATACAGGTACGCCAGGATATTGGTGTCGACCACGATCATCGCCGGCCCTGGCGTTTGGCGGTGTCGATGTCTTCGACTTCATAACGTTTAAGAGGCAGTTCGGCGCGCAACACGCGGGCGCGCGCCAGCCGTTCAGCCGGCCGCACATGCACCGGCACCAGCGCGGTTTCGAGGCAGATGATGGCTTCGCTGTTCAGGCTGCGGCGATGCAGCTCGGCGGACTGTTTGAGTCGTTCGTACACCGCATCGGGAATGTTCTTCAGGGTCAGGGTGGTGGACATGGACTGCCTCGCGGAGTAACCATAATGGTTCCATTATGGTTACTCCTGTTCCAAAAGCAACCCCCTTGCCCGCCGGGCCAGGACAAAACATAAGTATTTGTTTTTATTGATATTTTATGTGCGCCTCAGATACCACCACCGCGCCAGCGGTGACAACACACCGAAAATGCCGATGCTGGCAAAGGCCAGCCCCCAGGCCGTGACGCTCTTGTTTCCGCCAGCCAGATCCAGGGTCATGCCGAACACCAGGGGTGCGAGGAACGCGGCGCTGAAACCGAGGAAGGAATACACCGCCATCATCGCGCCGCGCATTTCCGGCGGTGTGCTGGCGACGGCGCCCGAGGTCAGCGCGCCGGAGTCGCCGAGCATGGTGCTGTAGTGGAGCATCATCAGCAGCACCACGATGTACCAGGGCCAGGCCGCGGTGTAGCCGATCAGGCAGGCAATCGCGCCGGACAAGGTCATGAACAGGAAAATGATGCGGCTGCGGCCAAAACGAATCGCCAGTTCATTGCCGCTGACGCTGAACACCGGCCCCATCACGTTGATCAGCGCCGCCAGCGTCGCTGCACTCAGCACCATCGGTGCGTTTTCCGGCTGCAGCGTTGCGCAAAACACCAGGAAAGCCACCATCCAGGAACGCTGGCCGAAGAGTTCATAGTTGTGCACGGCGTAACCGATGATGTAGGGCAGGGTCTTGCGGTTCTTCAGCACCGGACGGAAATCAAGCAGCGCGGTGCTGTGGTGTGCCGCCGGCTTCATGCGGCCCATCGGCATGGCAAAGGTCACCAGCAGGCCCGCCAGCACCGGACCGATCGCGCCGAACCAGAACGCCCAGTGCCAGTCCAGCGTGGCGCCGATCTTGCCGGCGACGAGAATGGAAATCGTCGAGCCGACGCCGAAGCTCGCGGTGTAGAAGGCGGTGGCGCGCGACTGCGCCGCGCCTTCGAGATGGTCGGTGAGCGCCTTCAGGCCCGGCATATAGGTGCCGCCCAGCGCCGCGCCGATCAGGAACTGCGCGAAAGCGGCACTCCAGAAGCCCTGGCCGTACAGCGCAAAAAAGGCCGCGCCGATGCTGCCGATGATGCAGGCGCCGAGGTAAATGCGCCGTGTGTCCATGCGGTCGGTGAGGCTGGTCAGCACCGGCACCGACACCATGTAACCGGCAAACAGAAAACCGCTGATCGCGCCGGCTTCGGAATTCGACAAGCCCCACTCGCGCTGCAACTGCGGCAGCAGCGTGGTGTAGGCGGCAAACCCCGTCATCGACAGTGCCTCGGCCAGGCACATGGTGAGGGTCAGCCGCCGCGCCGACATTCTGGTCGCCGTCATTCCTTACAGCGCGCCGGCGTCGCGCATCAGTTCGGCGACGGCTTCGGCCACCTTGCGGTAACCCGCGGCGTTGGGGTGGATGGGGTCGGATTTCAATTCGGACTTGTACAACACGCTGGTGATGATTTCGCCCTCGTAGGGAATCGCGAACTCTTTGGCAAGATTGAAATAAAAATCCGGCGGACGGGTGATCAGTGTCGGTGTCGGCACGCCGATCAGCATCGCATCGAGACCGCGTGACTTGATTTCCGCGAGTATCTTGCGCAGGTTGGCTTCGATTTCCGCCGGCTTGCCCTTGCGCAGCATGTCGTTGCCGCCGAGACAGACAATCACCAGTTTTGGTTTGTGTTCGTCGAGAACCTCGGGCAAGCGCTCCAGACCCCGCGCCGTCACTTCGCCGGGCACACCCGAGCGCACCACCGTGCGGCCGATCAATTGCCCGAGCACGGCCGGATAACTGTCTTCGGCCTTGGCGCCGGTGCCGTAGGTCAGGCTGTCGCCGAAGGCAAGCACGACATCGGTGCTCGCCAGTTTGGCGACCGGCGGCACCTTGTTGCCGCAAGCAGTCAGCCAAATCGTCATCATCGCAACCAGCAACAGGCGCATCATGATTTTCTTCCTCTGTTTTTGTCTTTGAACTTTCCGCTTTTGAAATCACGCACAATTTCACGGGCGGCATTGCGGCCCGGCAGGCCGGTCACGCCGCCGCCCGGATGCGTGCCGGCGCCACACATGTAAAGCCGGTTCACCGGGGCGCGGTAATCGGCATGGCCCAGCACCGGCCGTGCGCTCCACAACTGGTCCAGCGTCAGTGCGCCGTGGAAGATGTCGCCGCCGATCAGGCCGAAATCGCGTTCCAGATCCAGCGGCGACAGGATTTTGCGCGCGATCACCGCGTCCCTGAAATTCGGCGCATGTTTGGTCACGGTATCGATCACGTGGTCCGCGGCTTCTTCACGAATGTCATCCCACGACAGGTCGTTCGGCAACTCCGGGCTGAAATGCTGGCAGAACAGGCTGGCGACATGCTGCCCCGGCGGCGCCAGGGAGTCATCGACAGTGGAAGGAATCAGCATTTCCACCACCGGCGCGCGTGAACAGCCGTAGCTGCGCGCATCAAAGTAGGCCTGTTCCATGTACGCCAGTGACGGCGCCATGATGATGCCCGACTGGTGGTGTTCGGCGGGCGTCGTGCCCGGCAGCGCGGTGAAATCCGGCAGTTCGCGCAGGGCCACATTCATGCGGAAAGTCGCCGATGCGCATTTCCAGGCGCGGATGCGCTGCAGGAATTCGGCCTCCAGTACCGGCGCATCGATCAGCTTGAGAAACAGCAGTTTCGGGTTGACGTTGGCCACTACGCATTTGGCTTCGATGACGCGGCCGTCTTTCAGCTGAACGCCCTGTGCGCCGCGCGAATCGATGCAGACATTGACGACTTCGGCGTTGGTGTCGATGTGCACGCCGCGCGCACGCGCTTCCTTCGCCATGGCCTCTGTAATCGAACCCATGCCGCCGACCGCGTGGCCCCACACGCCACGCTTGCCATTCACTTCACCGAAGACATGGTGCAGCAGCACGTAGGCCGTGCCCGGCGCATAGGGGCTGGCAAAATTGCCGACGATGGCGTCAAAGCCAAACGCCGCCTTGATCGGCGCCGATTCAAACCAGGCGTCGAGCAGGTCGCCGGCGCTTTTGGTGAACAGGTCCAGCACGTCACGCCGCGCCGCCATGTCGAGTTTTTTGAAGCGGCGCGCGGTTTTGATCGCGGCAAAAAAATCGACTACACCACCACCGACATTGGGCGGGGTTTCCAGTGTCAGATCGCGCAGCACGTCGGCGACGCGTTCCAGCATCGCGTAATACGCAGGCAAGCGCGCAGCATCGTTGGCGGAAAACCGCGCCACCTCGGCCTGGGTGGCTGCCAGCGATCCGCCGATTTTGATGTACTCGCCGCCGGGCAAGGGCAGGAAATTCGAAATCGGCCGCTTGATGATGCGCAGGCCGTGTTCGACCAGGCGCAGGTCGCGGATCACCTGCGGATTGAGCAGGCTGACGGTATAACTCGCGGTGGAGTTGCGAAAACCGGGATGGAACTCTTCGGTGACGGCGGCGCCGCCGACCACGCCGCGGCGTTCGAGCACGCGGACCTTGAGTCCCGCCGCCGCCAGATAACAGGCGCAGGTCAGGCCGTTATGGCCGCCACCGACGATCAGGGCATCGCAGCTTACGGGTGGTGGCATGGATGGCTGGCCGGGGATGCGGAGCTCGAAAAATGGCGCGCCCGAGACGATTCGAACGTCCGACCCCTGCCTTCGGAGGGCAGTACTCTATCCAGCTGAGCTACGGGCGCGTTGCGGCGCGATTCTAACATGGCCCTCCCCGGGCGAGTTTTACCGGGCGGGGCATTGCCGATATAATCCGCGCTTTCTTGCGGCTCCAGGATCTCGCCATGAGCGACCATCAAACTCCCGAACACACTTCCCTGATCAAAACACCAAAACAGCTGGTCATCGTTATCCTGCTGTCCTTCATCGTGCCGGTCACCGTCATCATCATGCTGGCCCAGCTGGCGATGGACGGCAAGCGCAAACCCGAAGCCACCGCGGCCAGTGAAGAAGCCGTCGCCAAACGCATCAAACCGGTGGGTTCGGTGGTGGTGGATCCGAACGCACCGGCGCCGGTTGCCGCCGCTGTCGTGGCGGTTGCCGCACCAGGCGCCGCCGCACCAGCTGCAGCCGCCGGCGGTGACGCAGCCAAAGGCAAAAGCGTTTATGACGCCGCCTGCATGGCCTGCCACGCCGCAGGCGTTGCCGGTGCGCCGAAAACCGGCGACAAGGCGGCCTGGGCGCCGCGCCTGAAAACCGGCAAGGATGCCTTGTACGTCGCGGCCATCAAGGGCAAGGGTGCGATGCCGGCCAAGGGCGGCAATGCGTCGCTGTCGGATGGCGACGTCAAAGCGGCCGTCGATTACCTGATCGGGCTCGCCAAGTAACCGCTTTCATTGATGCATAATCCAGGGGCGCAGCATTGCTGCGCCCTTTTTGTTTGAACTCCCCCCTCTCTGCACCCATGGCCACCTACGCAATCGGCGACATCCAGGGCTGCTACGATGAAATGCGCCGCCTGCTCGACACCGTCGGCTTCGATCCGGCGCAGGACCGGCTGTGGCTGGTCGGTGACCTGGTCAACCGCGGCCCGCAGTCAGTGGAAGTACTGCGTTACCTGCGCGGACTGGGTGAGCGCGCCATCAGCGTGCTCGGCAACCACGATCTGCACTGCCTGGTGGTCGCCGCCGGCGTACGCAAGCCGCATCGCGGCGACACGCTGGATGGACTGCTCGCGGCACCCGACCGCGATGAACTGCTGGCCTGGCTGCGCCGGCAACGCCTGATGCATGCCGATGCCGGTTATGCCATGGTGCATGCCGGCCTCTTGCCGCAATGGAGCATCGCCCAGGCGATGGCTCTGGCGCGTGAAGTCGAGGCCGCGCTGCAGGGTCCGGACCACGGCGAATTCCTCAGCTGCATGTACGGCAACACACCGCTACAATGGCATGACGGGCTCAAGGGTTACGACCGGCTGCGGGTCATCGTCAACGCGATGACACGCCTGCGTTTATGCACACCCGGGGGCATCATGGAATTCACCCACAAGACCGGGCTCGCCGACGCGCCCGCGGGTTACCTGCCCTGGTTCGATGTGCCGGGCCGCGCCAGCAGCGACACGCCCGTGCTGTTCGGCCACTGGGCGGCACTGGGCCTGACACTGCGCCCGGATGTGCTCGGACTCGATTCAGGTTGTGTCTGGGGACGGCGATTGACGGCGCTGCGCCTGGAAGACCGCCGCGTATTCCAGTGCGGCTGCGAAAATATCAGCGCAGGCGATCCGCAATAGCGCGGTGCGCGGTTTCGGCGAGCGTGCGCCGGTGCGCGGCGTTCACCGGCAATGGCTCGAGAAACCACAGGTGGGCATGAATCACCCGCTGGGCCACGATCAGGCGCAGTGTATCCCCCAGCGATTTGTCACCGTCATAGGCCGCCTCCACGCACAGGGAGCCGTCATCGCGTTCAAAACGCAAAGCGACGGGATGCACCCGGGCTTCGGCCAGCAGCGCCGGCTGCAGCAGCGAACTGTGGAACCGCAACACCCGCGAACCATCGGTGGTGGTGCCTTCCGGAAACACCGCAACCACATCCCCGCCGCGCATCGCTTCGGCGATTTCGTGGTTGATGCGCACCGTGTCGCGGCGTCGTGCGCGATCAAGGAACAGGGTGCCGGTCTTCGCGCTCAGCCAGCCGATCACAGGCCAGGCGCGCACTTCGGATTTGGCGACAAACCGCACCGGCAGCGTCGCATTGATGAGGTAAATATCCAGCCACGACACGTGATTCGCGACCAGCATTGCCGGTTGCGCATGGTCGCGCGGCGGCTCGCCATGCACGTGCAGGCGCACACCAAGCAGCTGCAGCATTGACTGCGACCAGCGTTTGACGGCGGCACGCCGGCGCGCCGGTGTAAAAAACGGAAACCGCAGGGCCACCGTCAGCAGGCCGCGCAACACATGCAGCGCGAGCCGCGTCAGGCGCAGGCCGCGCGTCATCATCGATGTCCCCCCGCCGCTCATGGCGGCCATTATAGGGGCGTGCAGCGTATCGGCCCTCATGCAGCCACCATCAGGCGCTCATGAAATGCCGCGCATACCGCGCATCCATCCGCGACAGCGGCAACAGCATCAGCAGATCGGCCGTATTGAAGTCGGGATCCCAGGCCGGTGCGCCGCAGACCCAGGCGCCGACGCGGATGTAGCCCTTCACCAGCGGCGGCGCTGAAACATCGACGTCGCGATCCAGCGCCTCCAGCGGCAATTCACAGCGCGGAAAGGCGCGGTATTCCACCGGCGACAGGTGGTCGCGGGCCAGACTGCGGTAAACACTCGCCGCGATGTGGCCGCCGTCGGCCATGCCGAGCGAAGCGCAACCCATGAAATAACGGTAGCCGCGCTGCGTGGCGTAAGCGACCAGCCCTGCCCACAGGCGCGCAATCGTCGCGCCGTTGCGGTAATCGGCATGCACGCAGGAGCGGCCGATTTCGACGGTCTCGTCGCGCAGGTGTTCGAGGCGGGTCAGGTCAAATTCGCCATCGGCGTAAAAACTGCCGATTTCACGCGCCTTCAGCCCCGGCAGCAGGCGATAGGTGCCGACCACTTCGCCGCTGCCGGTGTCGCGCGCCAGCAGATGATCGCAATGCGCGTCATAGATGTCGCTGTCGATGCCGGATGCAGGGTCGGGCAGGCGCGCGCCCATTTCTCCGGCAAACACCCTGTAGCGCAGGCGCTGCGCCTCCAGCACTTCGCCTGCGCTGCGCGCACAGGACACGGCGAGCACGGGCGCCTGGCGTTCGCGCAGAGCGGTTTGATTCCGGGTTTGGTCCAGCATCGGGCTAGTCTCCGTCATTGTTGACGGGCCCTAGGCTAGGCGGGGCGGATTACAGCGCGATGAACAAGCGGTTAAAAATCAGTGACTGCGCAGGCATCACAAAAAAACGCGCGGCATTGCTGCCGCGCGTGAACACTCCGGTTTTACCGCGAGTCAATGCGTGACGCGGGAAGTGCGTCCGTCCGACAGAATGCGCACCCGGTCGCCGGCGCGGAAAGTTTCATCGGCTTCCTGGACAATGGCCACCAGCGCGCCGTTGTTGAGCTTGACCGTGACTTCGACGCCGTTTTTGCGCGTCGTGCCCTCTTCGACCGCCTGACCGGCCACACCGCCGGCCACCGCACCGATCACGGCGGCGACGGTCGAACCGCGGCCGCCACCAACCGTGCTGCCGGCAACGCCGCCGACCACCGCACCGGCCGCCGGCCCGATCCCGGAGCGCGTGCCTTCGATCTGCACCGGGCGCACGCTTTCAACCACGCCCAGGCGCACGTTCTGTTCACGCCGCGCTTCGTCGCGGGTGTACGAACCGCCGCCAAGACCCTGTGCGCAACCGGCGAGCACCGCCACTGCGACGACCAGCACTGCTGTCTGTATCCGTTTGTCCATGATTCGTTCTCCCGTGATCAAGTTTCCATCACCACATTTTCATGCCGAAAGCCTGCTGGAAGCGGTCCGCCGCCTCATCGCGGGTAAAGCGGTGATTCTGCCCGCCGCGCTGTGCAATCTTCAATGACCCCATCAGCGAGGCCAGCCGCCCGGTCAGCGCCCAGTCGGCACCTGCTGCCAGACCATAGAGCAATCCCGCCCGGAAGGCGTCACCACAACCGGTCGGATCCAGCACCGCTTCCGGTTTAACGCTTGGAATCGCAATCTGTTTACCGCCGGTGTGCACCACGGCACCCTGCGCACCCAGTGTGACCACCAGCGCCCTGACTAGTTTCGCCAGTTCCTCGAGTTTTTTGCCGGTGCGCTCCTGCAGCATCTGCGCTTCGTAGTCATTAACCGTGACATATTCCGCAAGCCGCAGGAATTCCTCCAGTTCCGGGCCGCCGAACATCGGCAGGCCCTGGCCCGGGTCGAAAATGAAGGGAATGCCGGCTTGATGGAATTCACGCGCATGCTGCAGCATGCCCTCGCGCCCGTCCGGCGCGACAATGCCGAGCTTGATGCCGCGGGCGTCGGCAATGTGGTTTTCGTGGGAAAAATTCATCGCGCCGGGATGGAAGGCGGTGATCTGGTTGTCGTCAAGATCGGTGGTGATGAAGGCCTGTGCGGTGAAACTCCCGGGCACGCCGCGGATATGGTCCTGCGCGATGCCGAGGCGCTGCAGGCGATCGTCATAAGGCGCGAAATCGTCGCCGACCGTGGCCATGATGCGCGCATCACCGCCGAGCATCCGCAGGGTGTAGGCAATGTTGCCGGCGCAGCCGCCGAATTCACGGCGCATGTCGGGCACCAGGAAGGCGACGTTCAGGATGTGCAGCTGGTCGGGCAGGATATGGTTTTTGAAACGGTCGTTGAACACCATGATGGTGTCGTACGCCATCGAACCGCAGATCAATATGGACATCGGGGCCGCCTGAAAAAAGAACAAATGGAACGAAAAACCAGCGGATTATACCAATGCCCCTCTGCGGCCATGCCTTGGAGTTCCACGCATGCCTGCTGCATAATCGGCCCGCGGTCATTCACAATTTCAAGGAGTAACCCGTCATGCTGAAGGAATTCAAGGAATTCGCGATGCGCGGCAATGTTGTCGACATGGCCGTCGGCATCATCATCGGCGCGGCGTTCGGCAAGATCGTCGAGTCCCTGGTCAAGGACCTGATCATGCCGCCGATCGGACTGCTGCTCGGCAAGGTCGATTTCGCCAACCTGTTCGTGGTGTTGCGCGAGGGCACGACCACGGGCCCGTACCTGTCGGTGGATGCCGCGCAAAAAGCCGGCGCGGTCACTTTCAACTACGGCGTATTCCTCAACACCTGCATCAGTTTCATCATTGTCGCGTTTGCGGTATTCCTGCTGATCCGCGCCATCAACCGCATGAAACGCGCCGAACAGGCGGCGCCGGCAGCCCCCGCCGCACCGGCCGAAGACATCCTGCTGCTCCGCGAAATCCGCGATGCGCTGAAAAAATAAGCCGTCTGCGGCGCAAACCGGGCGCGCCCTGCGGGGCGCGTTTTGTTTGGCTGCCCGGCCGCGGCACAGCCGGAGAAACACCATAACCCATTGTTTTTATTGCTTTTTTTGACGCGGCCGATTGAGGCAAGCCCTTGACTCGCCACAAAAATTTCACCCTGCCGTCACTGCGCGGCAAAACAGGGCCTCGATACTCCGGTCGTGCGCAACACCCTCACCGCCGCGGTCTGGATCGCGCCCCTCGCGCTGCACAGCGCCGATGCCTGGGCCTGGGGGCTCTACACCCATCTTTATTTCGCGCAACTGCTGCTGTGGGCGATCCCGCTCGCCGATGCGCGTTTTCGCCGCGCAGTGCAGCGTTTTCCGGAACTGCTGCTCGCCGGCGCCTGCCTGCCCGACGTGTCGCTGTTCAGCGGCTGGGTGCGCGAGCCGCGGCTGGCCGTCACGCATCAGTGGTCGGTCGCGCGGCGCCTGCTGCACGACGCTGATGACGAACCTCATGCCGCACTGGCCGCCGGCTACTGCAGCCACCTGCTGTCCGACATCGTCGCCCACAACCATTTTGTGCCGACGCATGAAACGCTGTGGCTGAATCCGCTGCCGCTGGCGGTGCACGCGGCCTCGGAGTGGGCGATGGATGCACACCTCGCCGGCCAGCTTTATGCGCGGCCGCACCAGTTGCTGCGCCGGCAGCTGCCGGTCATCACCCGCTTTGCCGCACGCCATTTCGGTTCGACCGCGGATGACACCCGGCGCGCGTTGTGTTTTCTCGCGCACGGCGAACAATGGCTGCGCGGCAGCGGACTGCATCACGCCGCGTATCGAGGCGCACGCCTGATGGATGCCGGCGTCACACGACGCTTTGATTATTATGTGGCGCAGACCACGCTGCGTCTCGAGCAGATGAACCGCGTCATCGCCGGCGATGCGCCGGCCTGGGCGCCGGAAGTCGCATGTGCGGTAACCGCCCGCAACAACATCCACACCGGCGCGCCGCGGCACTCGCCGCGCTTCATCCCGCTGCCGCGGGATTTTTTCAGCCGGAACAATGGCGAATGAAGTTGAAAATGAAGCGCGATCAGGCCATCAGGCCGAACGACAGCGCGGCAATCGCGGCGCCGAGCAGCGCGCCCACCAGTACATCGCTGGGGTAATGCAGGCCCAGCACCACGCGTGACAGCGCGATCAGCAGCGTGAACGGCGCCAGCAGCCACCCCAGCGCGGGGTAATACGCCAGCGTGACCAGCGTGAACGCTACGGCATGCAGGGTATGGCCCGAGGGAAAACTGAAATGGTCGAGCGGCGCGGCGAAATGTTCGATGCCGGCATGCGCCTGGTACGGCCGCGGCCGCAGCGTGCGTTTTTTCAGCCATTTGTAAACCACGGTGCTGGCCAGCCCCACCACCACCAGATGCAGCACCGGCAGCACGGCGGCATCGCGTTCACGCAACAGCAGGAACGCCATCAGTGCATACCAGGCCATGCCGTCGCCAAGCATGCTGACGCAGCGGAACAGCAGCCGCCAGCTGACGCGCCGGCAAATGCGGTTAAAGCGCAGGCAGATCTGCAGATCCCACCTTGCAACACGCTCAAGCGACAGCATGGACGCCGATCAGCTGTGTCTGCGCCTCGCCGGTCAGGCGCAGCAGGGCCTGTTCGAATTCGGCGACGACGCATGACCAGTCGAGTTTTTCGGTGGTGGCGCGGGCACGCAAACCCAGGGTTTTGATGCGCGCCGTATCGTTAGCCAGCGCGGCGGCGGCCTGCACGTAGTCATCCGCCGCGCCAAACGGCACCAGCACGCCGTTTTCGCCGTGGCGGATGTGCTGCTGCGCGGCGGCATAGTCGTAGGCGACGACAGCGAGCCCGCTGGCCATGGCCTCGACGGTGACGTTGCCGTAAGTCTCGGTCACGCTCGGAAACAGGAACACATCGGCGGACGCGTAATGGGCGGCAAGGTCTTCGCCGGTGCGCATGCCGGCAAACACCACGCCGGGATTTTCGCGGACGAGGCGTGCACGCTCGGGCCCGTCGCCGACCAGCACCAGACGCAGGCTCGGCTGCAGTTCGCGCATCAGACGGTACGCGCGCAGCACCAGCGGCAGGTTTTTTTCCGGCGCGAGGCGTCCCACCGACAGCGCCACCGGTTCATCATCCGGCACGCCCCAACCCTGCCGCAAGGCCGTACTGCGCCGCAGCGGATTGAACAAGGCGGTATCGACACCGCGCGCCACCACCTCAAGATTGCGGAAACCCAGCGCGCCGAGTTCCCGGCGCAGGCTTTCGGTCGGCACCAGCGTGCTCAGCGCCTTGTTGTGGAATTTGCGCAGGTACGCGGTGATCGGCGTCTTCAGCCAGCCGACGCCGTAGTGCGCGCTGTAGCTGTGGAAATTGGTATGGAAATCCGTCGTCACCGGCAGTTTCAGTTTCGACGCTGCCCCCAGCGCCGACCAGCCCAGCGGACCTTCGGTGACCACGTGCACGATGTCCGGCCGCAGCCGGGACCACAACCGCAGCAGCGCCTGCTTCGCCGGCAGCCCGAGTTTCAGTGCGTCATAACGGGGAATCGGCATCCCCCGCTGCAACACCTCCTCGAACAGGGGCTGCGCCGCAGGACGGTCGCCGGGATGCTGGCGCGGCCGGATCAGCTGCACGGTATGGCCGCGCGCCTGCAACCCGCTGACAATGCGACCCATGGTCATCGCCACGCCGTTGATTTCCGGCGGATAGGTTTCGGTGACCATCGCCACGCGCATTTTGCGCATGGCCGCCGGGTAATGCTGCAACACGATGTCTGCGCCGTCCATGCCGCGCATGATGCCGCGGCCCTGCGACCGGCCGGTGAAACATTTATGAAATTTGCGCGACAGTATTTACGTCAATACAGGTCGGCCGTCGCCGCTTCAGCCGAACAGCACCAGCCCCCACACCACCGGCACGTTGATCAGGGCCAGCAGCACGGCCGCGCTGCCGATGTCCTTGGCGCGTTTGGCCAGCGCATGGTTCTCCAGTGAAATGCGGTCAACCGCTGCCTCCACTGCGGAATTCAGCAATTCGACGATCAGCACCAGCAGCACCGCGGCGATCATCAGCGCCTTGCCGGGGCCGCCGGCCGGCGTGAACAGCGCCGCCGGAATCAGCACTGCCGCAAGAAAAACCTCCTGGCGAAAAGCGTCCTCGTGGCGGAACGCCGCGCGCAGGCCGTCGATGGAATAAAACAGCGCGTTCCACACGCGCTTCAATCCGGTCTTGCCCTTGTGCGGGCTTTCGCCGGTGGGTGCATCATGCATGGCCATGCCCCTGGTGATTCAGCTCGCCGATCCGGACACAGGCCGCGGCGCCCGGTCGGGCGCCGCGGCTGCCGTTATTTCAATACCGCCAGCGCGGCCTCGTAATCCGGTTCTTGCTTGATTTCCGGCACCAGCTCGGCGTGCAGGACCTTGTTGTTTTCGTCGAGCACGACCACGCCGCGGGCGGTCAGCCCGCGCAGTGCGCCGTCGGTGATGTCGACGCCGTATTTGGCGTGGAAATCGCGGTTGCGGAAAGTCGACAGCGTGAACACGTCATTGAGGCCTTCGGCGCCGCAAAACCGCCCCATCGCGAACGGCAGGTCGGCGGCGATCACCAGCACCACGGTATTGCCGAGTTTGGAGGCTTCGGCATTGAATTTGCGCGTCGAGGTCTGACACACGGGAGTATCCAGGCTGGGCACGATGTTCAGCACCTTGCGTTTGCCGGCGAAATCCTTGAGTCCGGTTTCTTTCAGGTCTTTCGCGGTCAGCGTGAAATCGGGCGCGCTGTCGCCTTTTTTCGGGAAATTGCCGGCGACGGTGATCGGGTTGCCGCCGAGGGTGACTGCTGCCATGTGTTTCTCCTTGTGATGATCGGATGAATGCGCTTGACATGACTTGTATCACGGACTGATGAAAAAACCGAACCGCGGCACAAGCGCTGATCAGAAACGTCGATAAAGTCAGGCTTTTTCAGCGTCGGCGATTTTCCGGTACGCCGCGGCATCGAGCAAGGCATCCAGCTCCGCCGCGTTCGCCGGTTTGACACGGAACATCCACGCCGCGTAGGGATCCG
Organism: Burkholderiales bacterium; assembly: GCA_019749945.1. Taxonomy (GTDB): domain Bacteria; phylum Pseudomonadota; class Gammaproteobacteria; order Burkholderiales; family SG8-41. Next base: position 108,304 of record JAIEPF010000023.1, on the reverse strand, counting down.
CATTCACCTTTTCCGGCGCATCCCCCAGTTCGGCATTCACCGCGATGATTTCGCCGGACAGCGGCGCGTAAATATCCGAAGCGGCTTTCACCGATTCGATGACGCCGCAGACTTCGCCCTGCTTCACGCGGCTGCCGGCCTTCGGACTGTCGATGAACACCACGTCGCCCAGCATTTCCTGGGCGTGATCGGTGATGCCGACGCTGACCGTGCCGTCACTTTCGCGCCTTGCCCATTGATGGGTGGCGCTGTATTTGAGTTGTTCCGGGGAGCTCATGATTGCCGCAGAATCCTTGAATATTCAATAAAAACAATGGTTTATGTAATACCTGCTCAATGCAACGGCGCCGGCAGCAGGGCCAGTCGAAAACCGGCCGCGCCGAGGTTGCCGGTTTCCAGTGTCAGGCGCACGGTCAGTTCCGCGTGGGCCGCGAGGCCGGCGCGCGAATCACGCTGCCGGCCCAGATAATCCGCCGGCAAAAAAATACGCCGGGCCAGCGTGTGGTCGGTGGCGTTGGTCAATACCAGATCCAGCGCCGGATAGGCCACATCATGACCGGCATGATTGCGCAAAGTCGCCGTCAGCTGGATGCGATCCGGACGCGCCGGATCAACGAGCTGCAAATCGGAGGCTTCGATCAGCACAGCCTTGGTTACCCGCGGCAAGGGCACCGTGCAGCCGGCCTGCAGGCAAGCCGCGTTCAGCCACTGCCGGGCCAGCGGATGCCGGGCCGCGAGTTCACCGCGATAGAAAAAAATCGCCTGTCCTGCCAGCGCCACCGCGAGCACAATGCCGGCCGCCGCGAGCCACGGCCGGCGCGGCGCGGGCTCCGTGATCCCGCTTTCATCGATAAACGGATTTTCAGCTGCCGTCGCCAGCCGCTCCGCCTCCAGTTCCAGCGCCGCCGGCGCGGCAGCTTCAGCTGGCGCTTTCGCTTGTGGCACATCCGGGGGCGATTCGGCCTCCGCGCTCGTGCCGGTTACGGCCTGCTGCGGCAGCGTTTCCGGCGCCGGCTGCGCCGCCGCCGATTGTGCAGTCAATGCCGGTGCTGGCGGGTCATGTTCCGGCGCGGGTTCGGCTGCGGCAACCACGGGCGCCGCTGGTGCCGGTTGTGGGATCTCCGGGGCCGGCACCACCGGCGCATCCGGCGCCAGCGCGATCATGCCGTCGAACACCTGCCGGCAACGGCCGCAGCGTACTTTTCCGCCATGCGCCTGCAATTGTTCCGCGGTAATGCGGAACACGGTATGGCAATGCGTGCAGCGGGTGAGCAGCGACATGGGCGCTACTCTACCTGCGAATACCCGTCAGCAACACCCAGCCCTCGTCCGTCGCCGCCGGCTGCATGATGAAATTCGCCGCGTAGGCATCGAGCACCGACTGCGTCTGCTCGACCAGGATGCCGGACAGAGCGATGCGTCCGCCGGGCAGCGTGAGCCGCGCCAGCAGCGGCGCCAGCACGGTCAGCGGATTGGCCAGGATGTTGGCGACCACGATCTGCGCGGGTTGAACCGGCGCATCGTCCGCTGCTGCGGCAAAATTCGCGGTCACCTGATTACGTCCGGCATTGTCCCGCGCCGCCAGCACCGCCTGCGGGTCGATGTCGATGCCGCGCGCGCTGCGCGCACCCAGTTTCATCGCGGCGATCGCCAGGATGCCGGAGCCGCAGCCATAGTCAAGCACATCCGCATCGGGGGTTACGACTTCATCCAGCCAGCGCAGACACAGCCGCGTGGTCGGATGCGCACCGGTACCGAAGGCAACGCCGGGATCGAGCACGATGTTGACCGCCGCGGGATCCGGAGCCGCATGCCAGCTCGGCACCACCCACAGCCGCGGGGTGATCTGCAGCGGCTGGAACTGGCTTTGTGTCAGGCGCACCCAGTCGGCATCTTCGACGCGCTCGACGCGGAATTCGGACGCCGGCGCGATGCCGGCCTCGTTCAGCGCCCGTGGAATCGCGACATGGAGATCGGCGTCGAGCGCAAACAGGGCACTGACCCGGTTGGCATGCCAGCCGCTGGCGGGGGTTTCACCGGGCTCGGCAAAAATCGGCCGTTCGGCGGCAGTGCCGGCGGCGGCATCCTGGACATCCACCGCCAGTGCGCCGGCGGCGAGCAGTGCGTCGCTCAGTTCATCGACGGCTGCTTCGTCAACATGCAGGATCGCGCACAGCCAGGGCATGGTACGGTCTGAAAAGCGGGCGCGGGTTATTCGGCGCGGGTCAGCTTCGCCAGCCGCTCTTCGAGATAGTGGATGCTGGTGCCGCCGCGCAGGAAGGCGGCGTCGCGCATCAATTCCCGGTGCAGCGGCAGGTTGGTGCTGATGCCTTCGATGATGGTTTCCGACAGCGCGATATGCATGCGCGCGATGGCCTGTTCGCGGGTGTCGCCGTAGGTAATGATCTTGCCGAGCAGCGAATCGTAATAGGGCGGCACGAAATAGCCGCTGTAGGCGTGTGAATCGACACGCACCCCGGGGCCGCCCGGCATGTGCAGCGAAGTGATGCGCCCCGGCGACGGCGTGAATTTGTACGGATCCTCGGCATTGATGCGGCACTCGATGGCATGCCCCTTCAATACGAAGTCCTTCTGCCGCAGCGCGAGTTTTTCGCCTGCGGCGACGCGGATCTGCAGCTGCACCAGGTCATGTCCGGTCACGCACTCGGTCACCGGATGTTCGACCTGCAGCCGCGTGTTCATCTCGATGAAAAAGAATTCGCCGCCTTCGTATAAAAACTCGAAGGTGCCCACGCCTTCATAACCGATCTTGCGGCAGGCCTCCGCACAACGCTCGCCGATGCGGATGCGCGCCTTTTCATTGAGCAGGGGAGCCGGTGCTTCCTCGATGATTTTCTGGTGGCGACGCTGCATGGAACAATCGCGGTCACCCAGGTAGAACGCATTGCGGTGTTTGTCGGCGAGCACCTGGATTTCAATGTGGCGCGGTTTCTCCAGGTACTTTTCCATGTACACCGCCGGATTGCCGAACGCGGCCTGCGCTTCAGCGCGCGTGGTGGTGACTGCATTTTTCAGCGCGGCCTCGGTATGCACCACACGCATGCCGCGCCCGCCGCCGCCGCCGGAGGCCTTGACGATGATCGGATAGCCGATCTGGCGCGCGATCTTGACGATTTCCTTCGGATCCTCGGGCAGGGCGCCGTCCATGCCCGGCACCACCGGCACACCGGCTTTTTTCATCGTATTTTTGGCGCTGACCTTGTCGCCCATCAGGCGGATGGTTTCGGCTCTGGGGCCGATGAAGGTGAAACCGCTCTGTTCGACGCGTTCGGCAAAATCGGCGTTTTCCGACAGGAAGCCGTAACCCGGGTGGATGGCTTCGGCATCGGTGACCTCGGCGGCGCTGATGATCGCCGGTACGTTGAGGTAACTCGCGGATGAGGCCGCCGGCCCGATGCACACCGACTCGTCGGCCAGCCGGACATATTTGGCTTCGGCATCAGCCTCGGAATGCACGACCACCGTCTTGATGCCCATTTCGCGGCAGGCGCGCTGGATGCGCAGGGCGATTTCACCGCGATTGGCTATGAGGATTTTTTCGAACATGCGCTCAGTAAGGTCGGTGGCGTTGCGCGGATGCCGGATATCCCACGCCAATGCGTGATTCCGTTTTTTCCGGCAGCGCGGGTGGCAAAAGGGTTCAGTCGATCACAAACAGCGGCTGGCCGTATTCGACCGGCTGGCCGTTTTCAACCAGGATGGCCTTGATCACGCCATCGCGGTCGGCTTCGATTTCATTGAGCAGCTTCATCGCCTCGATGATGCACACCGTGTCGCCGGTTTTCACCGTCTGTCCGACCTCGACAAAAGGTTTGGCCCCGGGTGTCGCCGAACGGTAAAAGGTGCCCACCATCGGCGATTTCACGGCATGACTTTCGGCTTCCGCCGGCGCCGCCGCTTCGGCGGCCGGCTCTGCGGTCTCGGTCATGGGCATCGCGGCGGCCGGCATTGCCATCGGCTGCGGCATCATCATCGGCGCACCCGGCGTACCGAACCGGCTGATGCGCACTTTTTCCTCGCCCTCGGTGATTTCCAGTTCGGCAATGCCGGACTGTTGCACGAGGTCGATCAGCGTTTTTAATTTGCGCAAATCCATGAATCAGCCCTTTTTGATGTGGCGCAGCGCATAGTCGAGCGCCAGTTCATAACCGGCCGGCCCGAGGCCGCTGATGACGCCGACGGCAATATCGGAAAAATAGGATTCCCGGCGGAACGACTCCCGGGCAAAAACATTGGACAGGTGGATTTCGACAAAGGGAATCGCCACCGCCGCCAGTGCGTCGCGCAGGGCGACGCTGGTATGGGTGTATGCGGCCGGGTTGATCAGGATGAAGGCGACGCCGTCGCGGCCGGCCTGCTGCACGCGCTCGACCAATTCGGATTCGGAGTTGCTCTGCAAGGTGGCCAGCGCCACACCTTCGGTTTTGGCCCGGGCCTGCAGGCGGGCCTCGATTTCAGCCAGCGTGGTCGCGCCATAAATGCCCGGTTCGCGGCTACCCAGCAGATTCAGGTTGGGCCCGTTCAGCAACAGCAACTGTTTGGTACTGGCCATGGTGATCCCGATTATAATCGCCGGCGTCCGTCAGGCAGTGCATGGCTTCCCACCAGCACTGCCGGGCAAACCACATTCCAGCAAGATGCCGGATTTTGCCTTAAATTAAGAGAAAATGTCCACATTAATAGGGTAATTAAGCGAAGTTAGCCAGCCCTCTCTTGCCGTCACGAATCCAGCCCATTCCGCCGCGCCTGCCCTGCGCGCCATGACCTTCAGCGTAAACCCGGCTTTTCCAGGATTTCGAGAAATACCAGAAATTAAACGAAATTAGATTGTTTTTGCCGGAAAATAGCTACAGCAGAGGGGCCAGCTGGGCGCGCATCCGGGCTTCGGAGATGCTCCCGACCAGGCTGGCGGCAATTTTCCCCGAACGATCCAGCACCAGGGTGTAGGGCAAGACACCGGCTTTGTTGCCCGCCTTGCGCGACAACTCAACGGCATCGATACCCGCGATCAGCAAGGGATAGTCGACGTTGAACTCCCGGGCAAACGTTCGCACCTTATCCACCTGATCGATGGCAATACCGACAAATTGCACGTTTTTGGCAGCGTATTCCCGTTGCAGACGGACGAACAAGGGGATTTCTTCGCGGCAGGGCGCACACCAGGTCGCCCAGTAATTGATCACCAGAATCTTTCCACGCAGCCCGGCCAGCGTCTGCGGCGCGCCATCCAGGGACTGCAGGGTGCTGCCAAGGATTGCCGCGGCAACATCGTCGCCCGCGGCCGTGCCGGTGGCGCCGATCCGCCACAAATGGGCGAAGTATCCGGCGGCCGCGGCCGTGCCGCCGATCCCCGCCACCAGCAGTGCCCGCCGCAGCGGCGTCACCGGACGGCGAGCGCCTGATCCAGCACGGCGGCAAATTTGTCGGCGGACTGAAAACCGATCACGCGCAAGCCCTGGATTTCGCGCCCGGCCGGATCGAAAAACACGATGCCGGGCGGACCGAACAGACGAAAGCGTTTCAGCAGCTCCTTGTGTTCCGCCGTGTTGGCGGTGACATCCGCCTGGATTTTGACCATGGCGGCGAGGCGCGACTGCACGGCCGCATCGGTAAAGGTGTAGCGCTCCATTTCCTTGCAACTGACGCACCAGTCGGCATAAAAATCGAGCATCAGGGTTTTGCCTCTGGCGGCGGCAATCGCCGCATCCAGTTCGGCATTATTGGCCACCCGCTGGAATGCCGCGCCGGGACCGGCTGGCGCAGCGGTCGCGGAACCGCGCAATCCGGACAGAGGCTGCAATACGTCGCGGCTGCCGGACAAGGCGCCGACGACAAAGGCGATACCCGCGACCAGCGCCATGACACCCACGCCTTTGCCGAAGCGCGCAAAACCACCGGCGGCCGGCGGCAAGGGATCGATCGCCCGCAGGTAAATGCCGGTGAATATCAGCAACGCCGCCCAGGTCAGCAGTTGTGCGGTCACCGGCAGCACCGGCGACACCAGGTAAATCGCCACCGCCAGCAGCATCACGCCGAAAAAGCGTTTGACGGTTTCCATCCACGGCCCGGCCTTTGGCAGCAGGGCGCCGGCCGAAGCGCCGACCACCAGCAGCGGCACGCCCATGCCCAGCGCCATTGCAAACAGCGCCGCTCCGCCCAGCACCGCGCTGCCGCTTTGCGAGATGTAGAGCAGCGCGCCGGCCAAAGGAGCTGCGACGCAGGGGCCGACGATCAGCGCCGACAACACGCCCATCACAAAAACGCCGGTGTAATGTCCGCCGTGAAGCCGGCCGCTGGCGCCGGCCAGACGCGACTGCAGTGATGACGGCAGCTGCAATTCGTAAAAACCGAACATCGACAGCGCCAGCGCGACGAACACTGCGGCAAAACTGCCGAGCACCCAGGGGTTCTGCAGCGCGGCCGACAGCAGCGCGCCCGACAAGCCCGCGGCAACACCCGCCAGCGTGTAGGTGATTGCCATGCCCAGGACATAGGCGGCAGACAGCAGCAGGCTGTGCATGCGCGTCATCTTCCGTCCCTGGCCGATGATGATGCCGGAGAGGATGGGCACCATCGGCAACACGCAGGGCGTGAACGACAACAGCAGGCCGAAGCCGAAAAAACTCAGGATCAGCAGCCAGGTCGCGCCGTGGAACAGGTCCGCGATCAGCGCATCCTCACCTTTTGCCGACGTGTTGTCGCGGACAGGCGCGGCGCCGCCGGCTGCGATCAGCTGCAATTCGGCCTTCTGTTCGACCGGCACATAACAGACGCCGATATCGGCACAGCCCTGCGATACCGCCGTCAGCACCGCGCGCCCCGGCTCTGCGTCGCGCCGGATCGGCAGCGTGATGCGCACCTCATCGCGATACACCCGGGTCTCGCCGAAAAACTCGTCCTTGTGCGCCTGCCCCTGCGGCAGTTGCGCGCTGCCGTTGCCGAGCGTTGCCGGCTCCAGCGTGAAGCGCAGTTTGTCGCGGTAAAGGTAATAACCCTTGGCGATCACATAACGCACTTCAATGGCGTCCGGCCCGGCCACGCGGGCGCTGAACTGGAAGGCCTTTTCCGGATCCAGCAGTTCGGGATCGGCGGCGTGCGCGAAGCCGGCGCACAACAGGAGCAGCAGGAACAATCGGCGCAGGATCATCATGAAGGGGAGGCAATTCCGGAAGGGGCGGTTTCGCCGGCCACCCAGTCGAGATAACCGGGCAGGCCACGCAGCACTGGGACCGCGATGATCTCCGGAAGTTCGTAGGGATGCAGCGCACGCAGGGTGGACTCCAGCTCGGCATAACGGCCGGCGGTGGTCTTGATCAGCAGCGGTATTTCCGCGGCTTCTTCAACCTTGTCTTTCCAGCGATACACCGAGGTACAGGGCGCCAGCACGCTGACACAGGCTGCCAGCCGCCGTTCGATCAGTGTGCGCGCCAGCTGCTGTGCCGTCGCCTGATCCGGCAGGCTGGACAGCACCAGCAGCACGTCGCTGTCAGCGGACATGGGGCGGATCCTGCCGGGCATCCGCATCGGCGATGCCTTCGCGCACGGTCGGGTAGCGCAGCCGCACGCGCAGTTCCTGCTTGATGCGCCCGTTGGCGAGGCGGCGCGATTCGCTCATGAAGGAATAGAGGTTCTCCGGCATCACCGTCTTCGCCTCGGCGCGGGTCACGCGCGGCGGCCGCGGCAGACGGAAACGATCGGCCACCAGGTCGAAGTAGTCGCCCATTTTCTGCGGCGCGTCGTCGCTGGCGTTGTAACTGCGGTTGGCCTGGCCGTGATGCAGGGCGGCGACCACCATGTTTGCCAGGTCATCGGCATGGATGTGGTTGACGTAAGTGTCGTCCTGCGGCTGCAGCGCCGGCGTGCCGCGTTCGATGCGCGCCACCGGCAGGCGGTCGGCGGCATAAATGCCCGGTACGCGCAGGATGCTGACGCAGACCCCCGTGCGCGCACCCCACTCGCGCAGGCGGCGTTCGGCATCGGCACGACGGCGCGCGCGGTCGGTTTGCGGCTTCAGAGGACTGGTTTCGTCGACCAGCGCACCGCTGCAATCGCCGTAGACGCCGCTGGTGCTGATGTAGATAAAGTGCCGTGGTAGACTGCGGCCCCGCCCGAGAGCCGCAATCAGGTGCGCAGTGCGCGTATCGCTGTGGCCGCGTGCGGGAGGCGGCGCGAGGTGGATGACGTCGTGCGCAAGTCCGGCGAGGCCGGTCAGTGTGTGCGGGTGGTCGAGATCGCCGAACAGGGGCATCAGGCCGCAGCGGCGCAGTTCGGCAACACGCTCCGCGTTGTGGGTCAGCGCGTAAATGCGGTGCCGCGCGCGCAGCAGCAAAGCCACGCGCAGCCCGACGTCCCCGCAACCGATGATCAGCAGCCGCTTCATAGTCTTACCGCCATAGTGCCCCTATTTTAGCCCAGCCCCCTCAATCCCGAACGATGCCATTCCAAATCACCCTCCGCCCCAGCGGCCATGTGTTCCATGCGCAGGACGGCGAAACCGTACTCGAGGCCGCGTTGCGCGAAGGCTACCGGCTGCCTTACGGCTGCCGCAACGGCAGCTGCGGTTCCTGCAAGGGCAAGGTCGCCGCGGGGATCGTTGATCACGGCAAATCCCAGGACACCGCGCTGAATGCCAATGAGCGCGCAGCCGGCATGGCGCTGTTCTGCCAGGCGCAGCCGCGCTCCGACCTGATCATCGAGTGCCGCGAAATCGGCGTGGCCAGGGACATCCCGGTGAAAACGCTGCCCTGCCGGGTGCAGTCGCTCGAGCTCCTCGCACCTGACGTGATGCGCATCCGCCTGCGCCTGCCCGCCGCCGAACGCCTGCAGTTCCTCGCCGGGCAATACATCGACATCCTGCTGCGCGACGGTACACGGCGCAGCCTGTCGCTGGCGAATCCGCCGCATGACGACGGCCTGCTCGAACTGCATCTGCGCAATTACGGCGGCCCGTTCAGCAGGCATGTATTTACGCAGATGAAGGAAAAGGACATCCTGCGTTTCGAAGGCCCGCTCGGCACTTTTTATCTGCGCGAAGACAGCATCAAACCGGCGGTGCTGGTCGCGGGCGGCACCGGCTTCGCGCCGATCAAGGCCATCATTGAACACGCGATACACCACAAGCTCAAGCGGCCGCTGCTGCTCTATCGCGGCGCACGGCACGCCGCCGACCTGTATCTGGACGAGTTGCCCGCAGCATGGCAGCGCGAACACGGCATCAGCTATGTGCCGGTGTTGTCGGATGCTGCCGTTGAAGATGCGTGGACGGGTCGTCGCGGCCTGGTGCATGAGGCGGTGATGGCCGATCTGCCGGATTTGTCGGGGCACGAGGTGTACGCCTGCGGCGCGCCGGCGATGATCGATGCCGCGCGGCGTGATTTCATCACGCGCTGCGGCCTGCCCGAAGCGGCGTTTTACGCCGACGCGTTCACGCCGGCCGCTCCCTGATCTCAGCCCCCGGGCTCAGACCGGCTTGCGCCGGCGCCCGGCCCCGCTCCGGTTCAGTTGCGCCACCGCCAGCTCAAGGCTGGCATGATGGTGGGCGCGCGCGGCATCAACGTGATCCAGGCGTTCATGCAGCTGCGCCAGCTCCAGATGCGCCGCATACGTCGGCTCCAGCGCAACACTTGCCTCCAGGTAACTTTGCGCCTTGCCCCACAGCTGCTGTCGCGCGCACAGACGTCCGAGTGCGAGCAGCAGCGCGGCATCCGTACGGTGATCCTTGAGCCAGCGCTCGGCGCGTTCGATCTGCTGCAGCGTACCCGCACCGCTGCACTCGCCGTACAGATTGACCAGGGTGACGTCCCACTCCCGGTCGAGGCTGCGCTCGATGATGTCCGCCGCCTCGGCGTCCTGTCCCAGCCCGAGAAACGCCGCGGCGGCCGCGCCCGCGACGGCGGTGTCGCGGCGATAACGTTCGGGCACGCGTTTCCAGGTGGCGGCCAGACCCGCGGCATCACCGGACTTGCGCTGGATCAGCTGCCGCCAGGCATGGCGGCGTTCCGCGTCCGCCTGTTCAACACTGAACACGTCGCGTTTTTCCAGCTGGTCGATCAGCGCCGGCACCTGCTCCCATTGTCCGATGCGCTGCCGCGCGCGCAATTCAACACGCAAGGCCGCAGTATGTTTGTTCGGCAGCACCGCCAGCGCCGCCAATGCGTCCTCCGGCCGCCGCTCGTCGAGCAGCATCTGCGCCGCACTGATCGCAGCGGCGGCATCGGGACGCGCCGGATCAATGGCCAGTTTTGCGAGATAGGCATCGCGGCGTCCGGGTGCGCGCAATTCGTGGGCCGCGCGCGCCGCAATGATGGCACCCAGATCACCGGGTTCACCCAGCGCAACCGCCTGGTTCACCATTTTTTCGGCCCTGGCGTAGCGTCCGGCAAAAAACTCGCGCAGTGCTTCAACCAGCGTGCCATGCGCCGTTTCACGGCGCCGCGCAGCGCGGAACTGTGCCACGCGCCCAGGCAGTTCGATGGCGGTGACCAGAAACCGCAGCAACAGATAACCCAGCACAAACCCCAGCACCAGCAGTATCAGCGCGAAATTCAGCGACAGCTCGACGCGGTGCCCGGGCAGCGCGATCAGCACATAACCGGTGTTCAGCCGCGCCAGCAGCGTGAGGCCGGTGGCCAGGGCACCCAGTACCAGGATCCAGATCAGCCAGCGCATGGTGTGTGAGCGGTGAAAATAAAATCGAAAGATGCGGCCGGCGCTTACGCCGACCCTTTGGCCCGCGGCACGCGCAGCTTGCGCAGCGCCTCCAGCGTTTCCTGCAGATCGGGCAACTCGATCTGCACCTGCGCCGCCTGCAGCTTGCGCAAGGACGCCGTGGTGCTGATCACGGCACTGTCGCGCGCGTCAAAATGGCGCTGCAACGCGGACAAGGCGGCCTGCAGATCGTCCTGGTAACTCTTGCCGTCGCGCGACAGCAGGGCGATACGCGCACCGAGCAGGCGCAGTTTCAGGTTTTCGCGCAGGAAAAAAGCCTGATCGGGCGCCAGCAACGCCGCATCCTGCACGCCGACGCTCTGCACCCGCACCAGTTGCCGCAGCTCGCGCCACGCTTCGCGCACCACGCGCTCCCACGCCGGCAGCTCCGCGGCGGGCGCTGGTGTTGCCGCCGCCGCATCAGGCCGCGCCCGGGCGTCCATCGCCAGCGGCAGCCGGTCGATCGCGGCAATCGCATCATCCAGCCGCGCGCCGGTGCCGTAAACATCCACCAGCGGCAGCGCCTTCAGCCGCTCGATGTCCCGCGTCAATGCCCGGCGCAGGGCGCTGTAGCGCGGCTGGTCCATGCGCTGCAGCCTTGCCTCGACGTTTTCCAGACCGATCAGCGCGGTGCGCACATTGGCCGCGATCTGCAGCTGCTGGCTGGCGAGCAGCACGGATTGTTCGATGTCGGCAAAGGCCCACTCGTCGCGGTTGCGCGAGAGTTCCTGATACAGGGCTTCGAGCGCAACCTGCTGGTTTTGTGATTCGGCGAGTTTTGCTTCCAGCACACCGACCTTGACTTCGGTTTCGCGCAATGCCGCCGCGGCCTGCTGTACGCGCAAAGCAGCGTCCTTGTTTTGCGTTTCCATGTCGGCCAGACGCCGCGCCAGTTCGCTGCGCAGCACGGTTTCCTCGCCGCGATCCTGATACCACTGGTAAACCGTAAACCCCGCGGCGCCCAGCGCCACGATCAGCGCCAGCACCGGCAAGGCGCCGCCCGCCGGCCGCGCAGCAGACGCCGCCACCACCGGTTTTACGACCGCAGGCTCGCCGGATATGCGCTCTTCATTCATGAATTGAAGAATAACATGCGGGTGCTGCCGCTATTTCGCGGCGGACTGCCGCAGCAGCGCTGCGATCAGCCCGTCATCGCCGGGAGCGGTCTCGATGACCTCGCGGCAGCCGAGCTCCCGCGCGACCGCGGCGATGCGCGGGTGCGGCACCAGCAGGGGCGTGTGCTGCAGCAGGGTTTCTCCGGGTTTGCCGAGCATGACAAACAGGTTGCGCAGGCCTTCGCTGCTGGTGGCGGTCACGGCATGTACTCCATCACGCGCCCAGGCCTGCAGCAGCGGCGCCGGGTCGGTTTTCGGTCGTGCGCGGCGATAACAGGCAACGTAATTCACCTCCGCGCCGCGCGCCGCCAGTGTATCGCCGAGCAGTTCGCGCCCGCCGTCGCCGCGCAGGATCAGCACCCGCTGTCCCTTGACCGCCTGCAGTTGTGGCATTTCAAGCAGGCGTTCGCTGTCAAAAGAACGCTGCGGGGCAATCACCTGACGGATGCCATGCCGCTCGAGTTCACGGACCCCGCCCTTGCCGATCGCGGCCACGCGCAGGCCGGCAGGCCAGGCGCGTCGCCCGGCCATGCGTTCCATCACCCGCGTCACGGCATTGGGACTGATGAAAATCGCCAGGTCATAACTTTCCAGCCGCTCGATGGCGTCGAGCAGCGGCTGCGGATCCGCAGGGTCGAGAATTTCCAGCGCCGGGAAAATAACGGGCCGTCCACCTGCCGCATTGATCAGTGCCGCCAATGGTCCGGCCTGGTGCGCCGGGCGCGTAACGAGGATGCCCCGTCCCGCCAGCGGGCCCGCCGGCGCGGTCATGTCTGCCGGTCCAGCGCCGCGAGGATGTCCGCAGCGCCCTGGCGCTTCAGGTTTTCGGCCAGCGCGATGCCCAGCGCTTCGGCATCCGTCGCCAGGCCCGCGGTTTCACCGCGCACCACTTTTGAACCATCCGGCGCGCCGACCAGCCCGCGCAGGCGCAGCCGGTCGCCGCTTAACTCGGCAAAACCCGCGAGCGGCACATTGCAGCTGCCGGCCAGTGTGCGCGAAAACGCGCGCTCGGCCTGTACGCACTGCTGTGTCGCCGGATGCTCCAGCGGCGCCAGCAGCTTAAACAAATCGCTGCGATCGCTGCGGCATTCGATACCCAGCGCACCCTGGCCGACGGCGGGCAGACTTTGTTCGGGCGTCAGCAAGGCGGTAATGCGGTCGGCAAGACCGAGTCGCTTCAACCCTGCTGCGGCGAGAATGACCGCGCCGTACCGGCCTTCATCAAGTTTGCGCAAGCGGGTCTGTACATTGCCGCGCAAGGGCTCGACCACCAGCCCGGGAAATTGCGTGCGCAACTGGCACTCGCGGCGCAGGCTGGAGGTGCCCACCCGCGTGCCGGCGGGCAATGCGGCAAGGCTGCTGAATTCATTGGAGACAAAAGCATCGCGCGGATCGGCGCGCTCGAGCACCGCTGCCAGCGCGTAACCGTCGGGCAGATGCATCGGCACATCCTTCATCGAATGCACTGCAATGTCGGCACGGCCGTCGGCCAGCGCATCTTCGAGTTCCTTGACGAACAGACCCTTGCCGCCGATTTTCGCCAGCGAACTGTCGAGATTGCGGTCACCGGCCGTGGTCATGCCGAGTATCGAAACCGGCAGCCCCGGATATAATCGCTGCAGTTCGGACTGCACGTGCCGCGCCTGCCACAAGGCCAGCGCGGACTCGCGGGTGGCGATCACCACGGCATCGGGCCGAAGTCGGGCAACACTCTGTATCATATTGATTATATTGAATATTTTTAAGCGCTGGGGCTGCCTGATTGTAACATGGGCCCTGTTCGGCGCCGCGGCGGCCGCAGCCCAGCTGTTGCCGGCGGAGGATCTGGCGCAAACCGCCGCCACTGCGCAGTCGCGCCGCGTGCCGGTATTGATCGCCTTCATGCAGCAGTCCTGCCCGTATTGCGCCGTCGCAAGGCGCGATTACCTGATCCCGCTGCAGGCCGACCCGCAATGGAAAAATCGCGTGCTGATCCGCGAAATCGACGTCGATCGCAGCACTGAGATGCGCGATTTCGCCGGCACCGCCACCACGCACCGCGCCTTTGCGCGCAGTCACGACGTCACCCGCGTGCCAACCCTGATCGTGTTTGATGCCGACGGCAAACCGGTGGGGCCGCCGCTCGCCGGCCTGATGTCCGACGATTTTTACCGGCTGTATATCGAACAGGCGATTGAAGCGGGGCTGAACCGCATGCGGCCGCGCGGGCGCTGATCCCGGCCGGAAGACATCAACGGGCAAACTCGCGCACGAGGTGCTGCTGGCGGCGGCTCACCGGGATGCGCTCCTCGATCCCGGCCAGCACCACCTGCCACGGCCCTTCGCCGGACTCGGCACCGACCCGCTCGAAACCGCGGATCGCGGCGCGCGCCACCAGGCAGTTGCGGTGCACGCGCACAAAACGGTTTTCGAATTCCTGTTCGAGCTGGGTCAGCGATTCCTCGATCAGGTATTCCCGCGCAGCGGTGCGCACCGTGATGTATTTGAGTTCGGCGCGCAGGAACAATATGTCTTCCACCGGGATCAGGTGCACCCGCCCGCGCTCGGCCACACTCAGACAGACGCGCGGCGCCTGCTGCAGACCGCGCAGGGTTTCGGGGTTGAGTGCCGGCGCTTGCGCAACCCGCGACAGCGCCTCCTGCAGGCGCGACGCCTTGATCGGCTTCAGCAGGTAATCGACCACATGCAGTTCGAAAGCCTGGATCGCGTAGGCGTCGTACGCCGTGGTGAAGATCACCGCCGGCGGCGGCTGCAGCTGCTGCAGATGCCGCGCCACTTCGATGCCGTCCATGCCGGGCATGCGCACATCGAGCAGCGCGACATCGACGCCGCCGGCCGCGGCAATCTGCAGCGCATCGCGGCCGTTGGCCGCTTCACCGGCAACAACCACGGGCAGTTCGGCATTGACGTCGGCCAGCAGGTCACGCATGCGGCTGCGCGCCGGCGCTTCGTCGTCGATGATCAGTACCCGGCGCGGCGCGGCAGTCACGTCAAGCTCCTCCTCGTTCCGCTTTCAGGTACGGCATGACCATGCGCACCTCAAAGGTGTTTTCGCCGACCTGGGTCGTCAGTTCCGCGGCAACGTCGAAATGCAGCTGCAGGCGTTCGCGGATATTGGCCAGGGCCATCTTGTTGCCGACATGGTGGTCACCGGTCAGCCGGTACGGGTTGCGCAGCATCACATGCAAACGGTCGTGGGCGACATGAATATTGATGCTGACCACACCGGGCGTTTCAGCGGGTTCGATGCCGTGATACACCGCGTTTTCGAGCAGCGGCTGCAGCGCCAGCGGCGGCACCAGCGCATCCGGCGGCATCATTTCAATATGCCACTCCACCCGCAGCCGGTCACCCAGCCGCAACTGTTCCAGATCCAGATACTGGCGGCAGAGTTCGATTTCGCGTGAGATCGGCGTCAGTTGCCGGTTGTCGGCCATCAGCGCGCGGAACAATCCGGCCAGATCCTCGAGCGCCGCCTCGGCGCGCCGCGGTTCCTGGCGCACCAGCGACAGCACGGCGTTGATGCTGTTGAACAGGAAATGCGGACGAATGCGCGCCTGCAGCGCCTGCAAACGCGCCTCAGCCAGCGCCGGCGACAGTGCGCGCCCGCGCAGGTCGAAATAGCCGAGCAGCATGCCGGTGGCGAGCGCCACGACACACAACCAGCGCGGCAGGGAATGGGTTTCGACAAAAAACAGTCCGCTGGTGGCGAAATGCAGCGCTGCGGTCAGCGCCAGTTCAATCGCCACGATGGCGATGATCGCCATCGCATACGGCAGACGGCGCAAGCCGTCGCCCGCCGCGGCGAGCACCAGCAGGCTCAGGATCAGCAAGGGCTCGACCAGCGCGGCATTTTCGGTGAACTGCGCCGGCCATTCGCGCACCGTCGGCACCTGCAACAGCGCCGCGAGCAGTGCAATGCCGTTCACGATCAGCACGATGCGCAGCAGGATTCCGAAATTGCGGAAGTCCGGCAGAGGGCCGGTGTTGGCAATATGATTTATACTCCGCGCCATGGCAGTTTCATTCTAGCAGGGCCGTAAACAGCTTCAGTAAATATTCATGTCGGCAAAAGACAAAACAACGGACAAAACGAAAAACGGCATGAAGCCGAACACCACCAAAGCGTGGTCGGGACGTTTCAGCGAACCGGTCGACGATCTGGTCAAACGTTTCACCGCCTCGGTCGGTTTCGACCAGCGGCTCGCCGAATTCGACATCCAGGGCTCTGTGGCGCATGCGCGCATGCTGCATGCCGTAGGCATTCTGAACGCGGCCGACCTCGCCGCCATCGAAAAAGGCCTGGCCGCCATCGCCGATGAAATCCGCGCCGGCAGCTTCCCGTGGTCGATTGACCTCGAGGATGTGCATCTCAACATCGAGCGCCGCCTGACCGACATGATCGGTGATGCCGGGAAACGGCTGCACACCGGGCGTTCACGCAACGACCAGGTCGCCACCGATGTGCGGCTCTACCTGCGCGCGGCGATCGACCATGTGCAGACCCTGATCAAGGGGCTGCAGCGGGCATTGCTGGATCTGGCCGAACGCCACACCGATACGGTGATGCCGGGTTTCACCCACCTGCAGGTCGCGCAGCCGGTGTCGTTCGCGCATCACCTGCTCGCCTATTTCGAAATGCTGTCGCGTGATGCGCAGCGTTTCGCCGACTGCCGCAAACGCGTCAACCGGCTGCCGCTCGGTGCCGCGGCGCTCGCCGGCACTTCGTTTCCGATCGACCGCCAGATGGTGGCCAAGGAACTGGGCTTCGACGGCGTCTGCGAAAACTCGCTGGATGCCGTGTCCGACCGCGACTTCGCGATTGAATTCGTCGCTGCCGGCGCACTGGTGATGACCCATCTGTCGCGGTTCAGCGAAGAACTGATCCTGTGGATGAGCCCGCGTTTCGGTTTCATCGACATCGCCGACCGTTACTGTACCGGCTCATCCATCATGCCGCAGAAAAAAAATCCGGATGTCGCGGAACTGGTGCGCGGCAAGACCGGCCGCGTCAACGGCCACCTGGTCGCGTTGCTGACCCTGATGAAAGGCCAGCCGCTGGCGTACAACAAGGACAACCAGGAAGACAAGGAGCCGCTGCTCGACACCGTCGACACGCTGATGATGAGCCTCGCCGTGTTCACCGGCATGGTCGGCGGCATCACCGTCAATGCCGAGCGGATGCGCGCGGCGGCCCGTGAAGGTTATGCCACGGCGACCGATCTCGCCGACTATCTGGTGAAAAAAGGCCTGCCCTTCCGCGAAGCCCACGAAGCCGTGGCGCAGGCGGTGCGTTTCGCCGAAACGCGGGGCTGCGACCTCGCCGAACTTTCGCTCGACGACCTGCGGCAGTTTTCCAAACTGATCACGGCCGATGCGTTTGACGCGCTGACGCTGGAAGGTTCGATGAACAGCCGCAGCCACATCGGCGGCACCGCGCCGGCGCGGGTCAAGGCCGCGATCGCCAAGGCGCGAAAATCGTTGCTGTAATGCGCATTGCCGTGATTTGCGCTGATCTGACCGGATTTTCCTAATCCGGCCGCGGCGCGGCGGCGCTTGCCCTTACCACCAGTTCGGTCGGCAGCTTGCAGCGCAGGTCCACAGCCTTGCCTTCCAGCCGCAGCAGCAGATGGTTGGCGGCATAAACGCCGAGATCCGTCGTCGGAAAACGCACGGTGGTCAGCGCCGGCGTCATCAGCGCGGCGATTTCCATGTCGTCAAAACCGGTGATCGACACATCGTCCGGCACCGCCAATCCCTGCACCTGGCATTCGGCGACCGCCCCGATCGCCAGCACGTCGTTGCCGCAGATCACCGCGGTCGGCCGCTCGTGGCCTGTCATCAGCTCACGCAAACCTTCGCGGCCGCCGGTATGGGTGTACGGCTTCTCCACCACCCGTTCCGCCGGCAGCGCAATGCCGCGTGCCGCCAGCGCCTCACGCACACCGGCCAGGCGTTCCTGCGCACGTTCGTTGTGTGTGGTGATGCCTGAGACCATGGCAAAGCGGCGGTGCCCGAGGTCGAGCAGGTAATTGCTGATGCGCACCGCGGCGGCGCGGTTGTCGAAACCGACGCAGGGATGGTCGCCGCTTTCGTCGAAGGCCCAGGTCAGCACGTACGGCACGGCATGGGCTTCGATCATGCGGTAAATGTCGGGATGGTGCGTCGTGCCCAGCAGCACCAGGCCGTCGACGCCGCGTTCGATCAGCGTGCGCGTGACGCGGGCCTCGATGCCGGCGTTGAATTCATGGCTGGCCAGCAGCAGCACGTAGCCGGCGGCGTCGAGCGTGCGCTGCAGCGCCTGGATGGTGTTGGCGAAAATCGCATTGTCCAGCGTCGGCACCACGGCGCCGATGGTGTGGGTGCGCCGCGATGCCAGTGCGCGCGCCGCGCCGTGAGCGACATAACCCAGGCTGCGCGCCGCCTGCTGCACCCGCTCCAGCGTGCGCGCCTTGACCTTGTGCGGCAGCGTCAGCGCGCGTGACACCGTCGCCGTCGACACCTTGGCCAATCGCGCCACGTCGGCCAGCCGGGCCGCCTTGCTGGCTCGGGTTCTCATCGCAGATCAGCGGGCGCGGAGAAAAAAGCCGGCTGACGCCGGCTTTTTCGCAGTGGCCCGCGGCAATCAGCGATATTGCTTCGCACTGTGCTTGCGGTACTTGGGCAGCAGGCGCTGCGGCTGGCGGAAGGCATCGCGGCGGAACGGGTCGCCCAGTTCCTGCGTCAGCATCATGTTGATCACCGTCGGCTTGTTGGAACGCACCGCCGCGCGCAGCGCGTCACCGACCTCGTCGACATGCTCCACCGTCAGACCCTGTGCGCCCATGGCTTCCGCGACATCGGCGAAATTCGGGTTCTGCAGGTTGGTGCCGAGGAAGCGGTTCTCGAAATAATCAATCTGGTTCTTTTTCTCGGCGCCCCACTGGCCGTTGTTGAACACCACGGCGATCGCGGGAATTTTTTCGCGCACGCAGGTCATCACCTCGTTCAGGCTCATGCCCCAGGCGCCGTCGCCGACATAGGCGATGGCCGGACGATCCGGGCGGCCGACCTTGGCACCCATCACCGCCGGGAAGGCATAACCGCAGTTGCCGAAACTCATCGCGGCAAGAAAGGACGGCGCCTGCTCGAAATGCAGGTAGCTGTTGGACACCGAGCACACGTTGCCGATGTCGGTGGAGACCATCGCGTTTTTCGGCATCGCACGCGCCAGCGCCGCCAGCGCCTGGCGCGGGCCGATGCGCGACTTGGTGTTTGGCGAGGGCCATTTGTCGAGCTCATCGGCCCAGGCTTTTTTCGCCTTCTGCACTTCGGCGATGCGCGCCTTGTTCGGCGTCAGCTTGACAATGGCTTTTACGCGTTCGAGCAGCGCAACGGCGGCCAGCTTCGCATCGCCGCAGATGCCGACCGTGGTTTTCTTGACCAGACCGAGCATGCGCGAATCGGCATCGACCTGGATGATCCTGGCATTTTTCGGCCAGTAGTCGAGGCCATGCTGCGGCAGCGTGCCGAACGGCCCCAGCCTTGAGCCCAGCGCCAGCACCACATCGGCTTTGGCGATGATGTTCATCGCCGCCTTCGACCCCTGGTAACCCAGCGGGCCGCAGGACAAGGGGTGGCTGGCGGGGAAGGAATCATTGTGCAAATAGGAATTCACCACCGGCGCGCTCAGGTACTCGGCCAGTGCTGCGCATTCCCTGATACCGCCGCTCATGATCACGCCGCCGCCCGACAGGATCACCGGGAATTTGGCCTTGGCCAGCATGCGTGCGGCGGCATCGAGGGACTCCGGACCGCCGGCACCGCGCTCCAGCTTGCGCGGCTGTGGTATTTCATACTCGCCCTCGCCGTAGAAATAATCGCGGGGGATGTTGACCTGCACCGGACCGCGTTCGGCCATCGCGATGTCGAAGGCGCGCCCGGTCAGTTCGGCGATGCGCAGCGGCGAATTGACATGCACCTGCCACTTGGTGATTTTCGAGAATATCGGCATCTGCTCGGTTTCCTGGAAACCGCCCAGCCCCATGCTGAGGCTGCCCGACTCGGGCGTCACGCAGACCACCGGCGAATGCGCCCAGTAGGCGGCGGCGATGCCGGTGACGAAGTTGGTGATGCCGGGGCCGTTCTGCGCGATGCACACGCCGTGTTTGCCGGTCACCCGTGAATAACCGTCGGCCATGTGCGCGGCGTTCTGTTCATGCGCCACCGACAGAAAACGAATGCCGGCCAGCGGGAACAGATCATGCGCATCCATGTACGCCGAGCCGACGATGCCGAAGGTGTCCTTGACGCCTTGCGCCACCAGCGTCTCGACAAAGGCCTCGGACGGGGTCATGCGCACCTTGCCGCCGGCGGCGGATGCTTTGGCGATGTTTTTGCTGTCTGCCATGGTATTCATGGGTATTCCTCCGCAGTAAAAAAGTGGGCATGGCCTGATGGTCTGCTGCACCATCCAGCGCAAGGTCATGGAAAATCGTGCCTGCCGGCCGATCAATACAACCGGGGCTACGCATGATACGCCGCCGGCGAAAAAGGTGCAAGCGCTTGCACAAAATACATTAACCCATTGTTTTAATTATATAATTCTTCTTTTTGCCGGGATCGATATTCGATGCAAGCCCTTGTTTTGGCAGCCATTTTATGGCGCCGTCCCGGGCAAGCTACAATCCGGCTACTGATGCCACCTGCCGCACCCCGAATCCGGAGTTGAATTGAACGCCCCCGTAGATGGCCACCGGCTGCTGACGGCCGCCGACCCCATCGTGCTGGCCGAGCAACTGCAAGCCCGCATTACCGGCGAAGTCCGTTTTGATACCGGCGCACGCGCCGCCTATTCCGCCGACGCCTCGAACTACCGCCAGGTGCCCATCGGCGTGGTGATCCCGCGCAGCATCGAAGACATCGCCGCCACACTGGATATCTGCCGCGAACTGGGCGTGCCCATATTGCCGCGCGGCGGCGGCACTTCGCAAAACGGCCAGTGCGTCAACATCGCGGTGGTCATCGACACCTCGAAATACCTCAACCGCGTACTTGAAATCGATGCCGCCGCGCGCACTGCGCGGGTGGAGCCGGGCACCGTCTGCGACACGCTGCGCGATGCCGCGGAACAACACGGCCTGACTTTCGGCCCGGATCCGGCCACACACAGCCGCTGCACGCTGGGCGGCATGATCGGCAACAACTCCTGCGGCGCACATTCGGTGATGGCGGGCAAAACCGTCGACAACATCGAAACCCTGGACATCATCACCTACGACGGCCTGCGCCTGACCGTCGGCCCGACCAGCGAAGACGAACTGGTGCGCATCATCCGCGCCGGCGGCCGCCGCGGCGAAATCTACGGCCGGCTGCGTGCGCTGCGCGACAAATACGCCGAGCTGATCCGCGCGCGTTTCCCGAAAATCAAACGCCGCGTCTCCGGTTACAACCTCGACCAGCTGCTGCCGGAAAACGGTTTCAACGTCGCGCGCGCGCTGGTCGGCAGCGAAGGCACCTGCGTCGTGACGCTGCAGGCAAAAACCCGGCTGGTGCACAGCCCGCGCTCACGGGTGATTCTGGTGCTCGGCTTCCCCGACATTTATCAGGCCGGCGATGCCGTGCCTGAAATTCTGCCGTTCAAACCCATCGCCACCGAAGGCCTTGATGAACGCATCATCGGCGGCTTACGCGAACGCGGGCTGCGCGGCGCAGACATCGCGCTGCTGCCGGCGGGCAAGGCCTGGATCATGATCGAGTTCGGCGCCGAGACCGTCGATGCGGCGAGTGCGCAGGCGCAGGCACTGATCGATCATTACACCGGCAAGGCAAACGCACCTTCCTCCTGGCTGATCACAGATGCAGGCATGTGCGAACGCATCTGGACCATCCGCGAAACCGCGGCCTCCGCCACCGCGCTGACCATCCATCCCGACCAGCCCGATCCTGTCGTCGGCTGGGAAGACGCCGCGGTTGATCCGCTGCGCCTCGGTGATTACCTGCGCGAGTTCCAGGCGCTGGTCGACCGCCACGGTTACGAAACCTCGCTCTACGGTCACTTCGGCGACGGCTGCATCCACGCCCGCATCACCTTCGATACGCGCTCCGTCGAAGGCATCAAGGTCTGGCGCAGCTTCCTGCGCGCGGCAGCGGAACTCGTCGTCAAATACGGCGGCTCGCTGTCCGGCGAACATGGCGACGGCCAGGCCAAGGCCGAATTTCTGCCCATCATGTACGGCGAAGAACTGATGCAGGCCTTCCGCGAGTTCAAGGCGATCTGGGATCCGCACAACCGGATGAACCCGGGCAAGGTCATCGATCCCTACCGCGCTGACGAAAACCTGAAATACGGTCCCGACTATCACCCGGTGCGCCCTGCGACACGGTTTTCCTTCATCAGCCGCGAAGGCCGGGGCTTCAACCGCGCCATTGAGCGCTGCGTCGGCATGGGCAAATGCCGGGCGCATGCCGGCGGCGTGATGTGCCCGAGTTACCGCGCCACGCGCGAAGAACGCTTTTCGACCCGCGGCCGGGCGCGGCTGCTCGCCGAAATGCTGCGCGGCGACATCATCCATGACGGCTGGCGCAACGAAGCGGTACGTGAAGCACTCGATCTTTGTCTCGCCTGCAAAGGCTGCAAAAGCGACTGCCCGACGCATACCGACATGGCCTCGTACAAGGCCGAGTTCATGCATCACCACTATCTCGGCCGCCTGCGCCCGGTGCAGGCCTACACCATGGGGCTCATCAAGCGCTGGGCAAGGATCGCCTCGGTGGCGCCGCGCCTGGTCAATCTGCTGACCCATACGCCGGGTCTGGCGACGCTGCTCAAGTTCGCCGGCGGTGTGGCGCAACAACGGGAAATTCCCAAATTCGCGCGGCGCACTTTCCGCAAATGGTTCTCGCGCCGGCGTGCCGCGGCCCCCGGCCCGCGGGGCCGGGTCATCCTGTGGGCCGACACTTTCAACAATCATTTCCAGCCGGGCTCGGCCGCAGCCGCGGTCGAAGTACTGGAAGCGCTGGGTTACACCGTTACGGTTCCACAGAAACATTTATGCTGTGGCCGGCCGCTGTACGACTTCGGCATGCTCGACAGCGCGCGCAGCCATCTGCAGGACATCCTCAACACGCTTGGCGATGACATCCGTGCCGGCGTGCCCATCATCGGCCTCGAGCCGGCCTGCCTGTCGGTGTTCCGCGATGAACTGCTGAATTTTTTCCCCGACGATGTGCTGGCGCAGCGCCTGAGCAAACAAAGCCATCTGTTCAGCGATTTCCTGATGAACCTCAGCGACTGGGACGCGCCGCAGCTCGGCGGCGAGGCGCTGGTGCACGGCCATTGCCACCAGAAATCGGTGTTCGGCATGGCCGCGGAAATGGCGCTGCTGAAACGGCTGGGCATCCGCGCGCGCACCGTGGAATCCGGCTGCTGCGGCATGGCCGGCGCCTTCGGCTTCAATCCGAAACATTATGATGTGTCGGTCAAAGCCGGCGAGGCTGCGCTGCTGCCGGCGGTGCGTGCGGCTGACGAACAGACCATGATCATCGCCAGCGGCTACAGCTGCCGCGAACAGATTGCGCAACTCACCGACCGCAATGCCCTGCATGTCGCCGAAGTCGTCGCGCTCGCGCTGAACCGCGCGCGCGACAACCGCTGACAGTTTATTGAAAACCATGGTTGCCGCAAAACACCCGACCTTACTGGTGATGCGACTCTCGCTTAATCAACGACTTGAAGGCGTGTGCGCTCGGTCGCTTCGCTCCCAACGCGCTCGCCAATCACTTTTTAAAAAGTCTGCTGGCCCGCCATCGTGACGGGTCTGGAGTCCTACTCTTCGTGGCTGATCGCGTACGTGGTGATCATCGTCGCCGTCGCCGGCTGGGTGCAGGGCGCGCTGGGACTGGGTTTCCCGATGATCGCGACACCGCTGATCGCGGCCGCCACCAACATGCAGTTTGCGGTGGTGATGGTGCTGATCCCCTGCATTGCCACGGTCATCATCAGCATTTTTCGCAGTCCCGGATTCGCCGATATCCTGCGCCGCTTCTGGTGGATGTCACTGCTTGCGCTGGCGGGTGCGATCATCGGCGCGCGGCTGTTCGTGCTGTTTCCGGATTTTCCGTACGCGCTGCTGCTCGCCGGCGTGATCCTGTTTTACCTGAACATGGAACGGCTGGGCCGCGGCGAATCCGCGCTGATGCGCCGGCATGACAAGTCCTTCGGCGTGGTGTTCGGCCTGCTCGGCGGCATCAGCGAAAGCACCGCCAACATCGCGGCCCCGCCGCTGATCATTTATTACTTCGGCATCGGCCTGCCGCCGCTGCTGCTGGTGCCGGCGATGAACATCTCGTTTTTTTCCGGCAAGATCGCGCAGTTCGGCACGCTGGCCGTCAGTGACATCGCCGCCCCCTCACTGTGGCTGCTGACGCTGCCGCTGGCGGTCGTCGCCACGGTCACCAGCCTGATCGGCACACGTGTGCGCAGCCGCATCAACGGCGAAACCTACAAAACCTGGATGCGCCGCATGCTGATGGCGATGGCGATCATCCTGCTGCTGCAGGTCGCCCACCGTTACCTGAGCCCATGAAAAAACCGGCAGTCGCCGGCTTTTTTTGCAGATCGCGCGTGAATCAGGACTGCAGCATTTTCTGCAGTTCGCCGCTCTGGTAGAGCTCGGTCACAATATCCGAGCCGCCGACAAACTCGCCGTCGACATACAGTTGCGGAATGGTCGGCCAGTTGGCGTACTGCTTGATGCCCTGGCGGATTTCCGGGTTTTCCAGCACGTTGACGGTGAACATCTCATTGACGCCGCAGGCGCGCAGGATGTTGACCGCGTTCGCCGAAAAGCCGCACTGCGGAAAATCGGGCGAACCCTTCATGTAGAGCACGACCTTGTTGCTGGTCACCTGTTTCTTGATTTCGTCTTGAACGGACATACACTGCTCCAAAAATTAGCCACTCCAAAATTACTTGAGCAAAACCATCGGGTTTAAGTTTACCGACGCCGGCGCTGATGGTCAACAAGCGGAGCGGTCACTTCGCACTCAGCGCCGCCAGCAACGCAGCGGGCATCAAGGCCGCGCCAAACACTTCCAGCGCCGCCGACTCCATCAACTCCGCTTCCCAGCTGAACCAGCGGCCGACGCTGTCCGGCTTGCTTTTTTCGGCATCACACAGGGCCGGATCGGTCACCACCAGCAGCTTGCGGCAGGCATTGGGCCGCGATTCATACACCGTGCAGGCGCCATCGCTGCCGAGAAACAGGCAGGCCTTGTCGGCCGGCGGCTGTTGGCGCCAGGTATCGACGGTGTACGCGCTCTGGCGTTCAAGCCGCGCCATGTCCAGCACCATCCCGGTTTCACGCACAACACCGGCCAGCAAGGCCGCTTCCTGCGGCCAGATCTCCACCGCCTCACGGCAGCAATGGCTGCAGCTTTTGCCGCAGCGGATATTTTCGCTGCCGGGATTTTTTGCGCGATCAGCCTGCAACACGGTGTCCATCGTGCTGTGTGTGCTGCGTGCGATAGTCAGTGCATCCTGATTCTCGGCGGCACGAAACTCTGCCGTATAACGATCGTAGATCGCGCGCAGATAGGCTTCTTTTTTTTCGTTGCGCGCAGCCCTGTTGGCGCTTGCCCTGCTGTTTTCATCACTCACCGGTATTCCTCCCGCCACTGACCCGCGGCATACCCGCCAGATCCGGCGCATGAAAAACCTCCTGCAACCCCGCCGCCGCCAGCAGCCACGCACACGCCGCCGCCTGGTCAAAACCATGCTCCAGCAACAGCCAGCCCCCCGCACGCAGATGCCGCGGCGCCTCGGCAATGATGCGCTGCAGATCATTCAAGCCATCAACGCCGGCAGCCAGCGCTGAACGCGGCTCAAACCGCAGGTCGCCCTGCTGCAGATGCGCGTCACCCTCCGCGACATAGGGCGGATTGGCCACGATCAGGTCGTAACGCTCCGCGGCGAGCGCAGAGTACCAGTCGCTGTGCAGCAGCGTGGTGTTGGCGGGCGCCCACTGCGCGGCATTGGCGCGGGCGATTTCCAGCGCAGCCGCGGAGGCATCGACCAGCGTGACTTGCACCTGCGGCCGCTCGGCGGCGATGGTGATGCCGATGCAGCCGCTGCCGGTGCCGAGATCAAGCACGCGACCGGGCGCAGCGGCAGGCAAACGCTGCAAGGCCAACTCCACCAGCAATTCGGTTTCGGGCCGCGGGATCAGCACGGCGGGGTTTACGAGGAACTCGCGGCCGTGGAATTCGCGGCGGCCGGTGATGTAGGCGATGGGTTCGCCGGCGACGCGGCGCACCACCAGCGCGACGTACTGTTGCGCCTGCTCAGCCGTCAGCAGTTCATCATCGTGCGCCAGCAGCCAGGCATCGTTTTGCTGCAACACCTCGCGCAGCAACACACGCGCCTCAATGCGGCTGGTGGCCTGCTGGGCGGCGTCCAAGGCCTCACGTATGGTCGGCGCAGCGGGCATCGTGGTTTAAAATATCAATAAAAACAAATACTTATGTAACGCCCTGCTCTTCAGCCAGTTGCGCCAGCTGTTCGGCCTGGTGTTCGGCCGCCAGTGCGTCAACAAGATCATCGATATCGCCGTCGATGATCTGCGCGATCTTGTACAGCGTCAGGTTGATGCGATGGTCGGTGACGCGGCCCTGCGGAAAATTGTAGGTGCGGATGCGTTCGGAACGGTCGCCGCTGCCGATCAGGGATTTGCGCGTCGCGGCCTCCTTCGACTGCTGCTCGCGGGTCTGTTTGTCCTTCAAACGTGCCGCCAGCACCGCCAGTGCCCGCGCCTTGTTCTTGTGCTGTGAGCGGTCGTCCTGGCATTCGACGACGAGGCCGGTCGGCAGATGGGTGATGCGGATCGCCGAATCGGTTTTGTTGACGTGCTGGCCGCCGGCGCCCGAGGCGCGGAAAGTATCGATGCGCAGCTCCGCCGGATTGAGCACGATCTCGGTGGCGGCATCGGCCTCGGGCATCACCGCGACGGTGCAGGCCGAGGTGTGCACCCGGCCCTGGGTTTCGGTGACCGGCACGCGCTGCACGCGATGGCCGCCGGATTCGAACTTGAGTTTGGAATAGGCGCCCTGGCCGATGATGCGGGCGATGACCTCGCGGTAACCGCCGAGATCCGACGCGCTTTCCGAAATGATTTCAACCTGCCAGCGTTTGCGTTCGGCATAACGCGCATACATGCGGAACAGCTCCGCCGCGAACAGCGCGGATTCGTCACCGCCGGTGCCGGCGCGCACCTCGAGAAAAATATTGCGCTCGTCATTGGGGTCGCGCGGCAGCAGCAGTTTCTGCAGCTCGGCTTCGTAGCCTTCGAGCCGCGCGCGGGTTTCCGCGACTTCGGCTTCGGCGAATTCACGCATTGCCGGATCGCCAGCCATTTCCTGTGCGGTTTTCAGGTCGCCTTCGCTCTCCTGGTAGCGGCGATAGAGTTCGACCACCGGCCCGAGCTCGGCGTGTTCACGCGTCAGCTTGCGATAACGGTCCATGTCGGCGGTGACGTTTTCGGCGCCGAGCAGACGGTCGATCTCGCCCAGCCGGTTCGACAGCTGGTTCAGTTTGGCGGCAATGCTGGGTTTCATGAATGCGCAATCAAGCCGCAGAAGCGGCGAATATCCAGAGCCGGCATTACTCGGGGCGCTGGATCTGGTAAAGCCGCGCGATCAGCGCCGCGAGTTCATCGCGCTCGTCCTGCGCGGCATGGTTCAGCGCATGCGACGGCGGGTGCATGAACTTGTTGGTCAGCGCCTGCGACAGTTCGTCGAGCACCTGCTGCGGATCGGCGCCGTGCGCGAGGCGGCGCTGCGCCCTTTCCAGCTCGTGGCGGCGCGCGCGTTCCGCGGTGTCGCGCAGTGCGCGGATGGTCGGCACCAGTTCGCGGTTGTCGAGCCAGTGCATGAAATCGGAGACCTGGTTTTCGATGATGACTTCGGCCTGCGCCACGGCATTGCTGCGCTGGTCCATGCCCTCGCGCGCGATCTGGCCGAGGTCATCGACAGTGTAGAGAAAGGCGTCGTCGAGGGCGCCGACTTCAGCCTCGATGTCGCGCGGCACCGCGAGATCGAACATCAGCATCGGCCGGTGTTTGCGCGCTTTCAATGCGCTTTCCATCAAGCCCTTGCCGATGATCGGCAAGGGGCTGGCGGTGCAGCAGATCACGATGTCGTACAGCGCGAGCTGCGCGGCGAGATCGTTCAACGGAATCACATGGCCGAAAAAGCGGTCGGCCAGCTGCTGCGCGCGCGCCGGGGTGCGATTGGCAAAGGTCATGCGCCGCGGATGATGCGCGGCAAAATGCGTCGCCGCCAGATCGATCATTTCGCCGGCGCCGACAAACAGCACGCTCTGTTCGGCAATGCTCGGATAAATGCGTTCGGCGAGGCGCACCGCGGCGGCGGCCATCGATACCGTGCTGGCGCCGATGTCGGTTTCGCTGCGCACGGTTTTGGCGACGGAGAAGGTGCGCTGGAACAGTTTGTTGAGCAGCCAGCCGAGGGTTCCGGCGGCTTCGGCGGAACGCACCGCGTTTTTGAACTGGCCGAGGATCTGCGGCTCGCCCAGCACCATCGAATCCAGGCCGCTGGCGACACGGAAGGCGTGTTTGACCGCGCGATCCTGCGGCAACTCGTAGAGATAGGGTGCAATCTGCGCCGGCTTCAGCTGGTGATAAGCCGCCAGCCAGTCCACCACCTTGCGCGGCTCGGCCGTCGAACAATAGACTTCGGTGCGGTTGCAGGTCGAAATGATCGCCGCCTCACTGACCGGCCGGCGGTCGACCAGGTCACGCAAGGCCTGGGTCAGTTGTTCG
This sequence comes from Burkholderiales bacterium, assembly GCA_019749945.1. GTDB lineage: Bacteria > Pseudomonadota > Gammaproteobacteria > Burkholderiales > SG8-41. The sequence continues at coordinate 79,644 of JAIEPF010000023.1, read as the reverse complement.
GCGCCAAAAACCACCCGTTCGCGCACGTCCAGCGGCGCGGTCTGGTGGTTCAATCCGAAGGCAAAAAGCGGCATGGCGGCGGTGGCGGCTGGTCCCGAAAAGGCCTTGCATTTTAACCGCTTACAGCAACCCTCGCCAGCCGCGACGGGGGTTCCTAGCCCTGAAAAATCAACCGATTGCGATCATGTCGAAGTCGGCCTTGGCCGCCGAACAGTGGGGGCAGGTCCAGTCCGACGGTACATCCTCCCAGCGGGTGCCGGGCGCGATGCCTTCATCGGGCAGACCGGCGGCCTCGTCATAAATGAAACCGCAGAGTATGCATTGCCACTTTTTCATGCTGTTTTGGCCAAACTTTTTCCGTTCAGCCCTGCTCGTTGTGCATTTTTTTGCCGCCCGCGTACAACTGCAGGTTTTCGACAAACACCCTGGCCGCGCGTTTGTCGTTGCCGTCCGAGGCCGAGGCATTGTGCGGCGACACGATCACGTTCGGAATGTCCCACAGCGGCGAATCCGCCGGCAGCGGCTCCTTCTCGAACACATCGAGATAGGCGCCGGCGATCTGCTTCGATTGCAGCGCGGCGATCAGGGCTTTTTCATCGGCTACCGCGCCGCGCGCGACGTTGATCAGGTAGGCGTGTTTGGGCAGCAGCGCCAGGGTTTTGGCGTTGATCAGTTGATGGGTCTCCTTCGTATACGGGCAGGCCAGCACCCACCAGTCGCAATGCGGCAGCAGCGCCGGCAGTTTATCCAGGGTATGCATTTCATCGACCGGATCGCCGTCGCGTTTCGGGCTGCGGCGCAGGCCAATGACTTTCATGCCCAGTGCCTTGCACAGCTTTGCCACCGTCGCGCCGATGGTGCCGAGGCCGACAATCACCACCGTCTGGCCCTGCAGGTCGCGCGGCGTGTCCTTGCCGCGCGCGGGATCCCAGCGCCGCTCGCGCTGCGCCGCCAGCCAGCGCGGAAAACCGCGCGCCAGCATCAGCAGGCCGCAGAACGCGGTCTGGCCGACCGGTTCGCCATTGGTGCCGGCCGACGTGGTCAGCCGGACCTTGCGCTCGGCGAGTGCCGGCATGAACGGATGCTGGTCGATGCCGGTGCTGGTGAAATGCACCCACTTCAGGTTGGCCGCGGTTTTCAACGTGTCGCCGAAGCTGACATAGTGGTCGGAGAAACGGATGTCGCGGGTCAGGTACGCCGCCTCGATTTTCGCGATCTCGGCCGCCGACAGGCGCTGCGACGCGTCGTCCGGCAGATGAATGATGTTCGGCGTGACACCCGCCGCCCGGGCTGCGACCTGCAGCTCGGCGCCGAATTGCGCCACAAAACCCTTGGACAACAAGATGCCGGTCATCGCAGTATTTTCCCCACTAAATTAAAACTGATCGTTGAGTTTTTATTGATCGGTGACAAACCCATCCCCACCCTAACCCTCCCCTTGAAGGGGAGGGAATTTCTCGAAAACTCCTTCCCCCTCAGGGGGAAGGTTGGGATGGGGGTGGGACTGAATGCAAAGTATTCGAATCTTGTTTTTACTTGTCGCGCTTGAACAGCGCGTCGAGTTTCTGCTCGTAGTCGTGATAATCCAGATAGTCGTAGAGGTCATCGCGCGACTGCATCAGGTCGACCACATTTTTCTGGTGGCCGTCCTTGCGGATGCTCTGGTAGACCTTCAATGCCGCGGCATTGGCCGCGCGCCAGGCCGACAGCGGATACAGCGCCATCGCGACGTTGGCGCCGGCCAGTTCCTGGGTCGAGAACAGCGGCGTCTTGCCGAACTCGGTGATGTTGGCGAGGATCGGCACCTTCACCGCGTCGGCGAATTTTTTGTACATCGACAGCTCGGTGATCGCTTCCGGGAAAATCATGTCGGCGCCGGCTTCAACGCAGGCCACGGCGCGTTCGATCGAAGCCTCCAGCCCTTCCACCGCCAGCGAATCGGTGCGGGCGATGATGACAAAATTGCTGTCGGTCTTGGCATCGGCCGAGGCTTTGATGCGGTCGACCATTTCGTCCTTGCTGACGATTTCCTTGTTCGGCCGGTGGCCGCAGCGTTTTTGCATGACCTGGTCTTCAATGTGCATCGCCGCAGCGCCGAACTTGATCAGCGATTTCACGGTGCGCGCGATGTTGAAGGCGCCGCCAAAGCCGGTATCGACGTCGACCAGCAGCGGCAGGTTGCAGGCGTCGGTGATGCGGCGGACATCGGTCAGCACATCATCCAGCGTGCTGATCGCGAGGTCGGGCACGCCCAGCGAACCCGCGGCGACACCGCCACCGGACAGGTAGATGGCCTTGAAGCCGCTGCGTTCGGCCAGCCGGGCATGGTAGGCATTGATCGCGCCGACGATTTGCAGCGGCTTTTCGGCGGCGACTGCGGCGCGGAAGCGGGCGCCGGGCGACTGGCGGGTGGTGGCTGGGGGGAGTGAGGCGGTCATGGTCGGGGCTCCTGTATGACAACGGCAGCCCCAGGGGCTGCCGGAATGTGGACGCAGACGGAAAATGGGGGTGCGTGGGCGGGGACAGCCTGCGGCGGCTGTCCGGTATCTGGACAAAACAGGTTTACGGATCAGAAATAGTCCGCAAAAAGATAGCACAGGACGGGCTATTCCGCTAGGACGGACACGGTGGCATAATCCAGCCTCCCAAGTCTCACGATTCGGACTAGTTCGGATAAATAACCCATGGCCACTGCAAAAACCTCCGATGACGACAACCAGGGTCGTCTGACCGGCACCCAAAGCATTGAACGCGCGCTGCTGCTGCTGCGCGAAATCGCCGCCCACAACCGTTCCGGCTCACGCCTGCTTGATCTCGCCACGCGCACCAGCCTGCAGCGACCGACCGTGCATCGGATGCTGAAATGCCTGGCGCACGAAGGCATGGTGCAGCAGGACTCGGAGACGCACCGTTATTTCCTCGGGCCCATGGCCTTCGAGCTCGGGCTGACCGCGGCACCGCGCTTCAACCTGCGTGAAATCTGCCACCCGGCCATGACGCGCATCGCCGAAGCCACCGGCGACACCATCTTCCTCACCCAGCGCAGCGGCCTCGATGCCGTCTGCATCGACCGCCACGAAGGCACCTTCCCGATCAAGACCTTCACCCTCGAAGTCGGCATGCGCCGACCGCTGGGCGTGGGCACCGGCAGCCTCGCCATCCTCGCGGCGCTGCCCGAGGAAGAATTCCGCAGCATCATCGCCAGCAACGAACCCCGCCTGCAGGAACACGGGCTCAACGGCAGCACGCTGCTGTCGCAGGCGCGCAAGGCGCAAAAGCTCGGTTATGCCGTGCGCGAAACACCGACGCTGGCGGGTGTCCGCTCGCTGGGCCAGGTGCTGCGCAACCAGAGCGGCGTGCCCTTTGCTGCGCTGTCGATTTCGGCGATTTCCAGCCGCATGGCCGACCGCCGCATCCAGGAACTGTCGACCCTGCTGCGCAATGAATCGCGGCTGATCGAGCGCCAGATCGCCAACGGCATGGAAATCCGCTAAACCGGACATCCATGCCGGGCGTACGGTGCGCCCAGACGCCCGCGGCGCGCCATAACTGCAGTTTCTCGAGGAGGACGCCATGAAAACCATGCTCGGTGCGGCGCTTGCCGCGCTCGGATTCGTCGTCACAGCCGTCGTCCACGCCCAGGCCTGGCCGGCCAAGCCGATCCGTCTGGTGGTGCCCTTCCCGCCGGGCGCGAGCAATGATGTGTTGTCGCGCATCACCGCGCAAAACATGATTCCCGGCCTGGGCCAGCAGATCGTGGTCGAGAACCGCCCGGGCGGTGGTGGCATCGTCGGCGCCGAGAACGTCGCCAAATCGCCCGGCGACGGCTACAGCATGCTCAACATCCAGGCCTCCTTCGTCGCCAATGCCGCACTGCGCGCCAAGCTGCCGTACGAGCCGATTGCCGATTTCGCCTATGTCGGCATGATGGCGCGCGGCCCGCTGCTGATGGTGGTGCATCCGTCGCTGCCGGTGAAAAACGTGCGTGAATTCATCGTTCTCGCCAAATCCAGGCCGGGCCAGGTCAACTACGGCTCCACCGGCACCGGCAGCCACAACCACATGGCCACCGAACTGTTCAAGCGCATGGCCGGCATCAACATCGTGCATGTGCCGTACAAGGGCGCGGCGCCGGCATTGACTGACCTGATCGGCGGTCACATCCAGCTGGTGATGACCAGCCTGCCCTCGGCGATGACCCAGGTGCAGGCCGGACGGATGAAGGCGCTGGGCGTGGCCAGCGAAAAACGCAGCAGCTTCATGCCGCAGGTGCCGACCATCGCCGAGGCCGGCGTGCCCGGCTACACCGCCGAGTTCTGGTGGGGTCTGGTGGTGCCCGTAAAAACCCCGGCGGACATCACCGCGCGTCTGGGCAGCGAGCTCGCCAGGGCCCTGCAGTCGGCCGAGCTCAAACAGCGCTTTGCCGGCGAAGGCGCGGAACCGGCGACGATGAACGGCGAAGCCTTCCAGCGTTTTGTTGCCAACGAAATCACGCGCTGGCGCAAGGTCGCGCAGGACACCGGCATCAAGCCGGAATAAGCGGGACGACGATACGATGGGCGTGCAAAAACGCGCTTATGATGCCGCGGCGCGCGGCGCGCTCGACGGCGTGCGCGTCATCGATGTCTCGCGGCTGGTGGCCGGCAACACGCTGACCCAGGTGCTGGGTGACTTCGGCGCCGAAGTGATCAAGATCGAACCGCCCGCCGGCGACACGCTGCGCGCCTGGAAGGTCGAGCAGGTCGACACCAACTGGAAACTGTACGCGCGCAACAAAAAAAGCCTGGGCCTCGAACTGCGCAAACCCGAGGCGCGCGAACTGCTGCTGCAACTGGTGGCCAGGGCCGCCGTGTTCGTCGAGAGTTTCCGCCCCGGCACGCTGGAAAACATGGGGCTGGGCCCCGAGGTGCTGCTGGCGCGCAACCCGAAGCTGGTCATCGTGCGCATCTCGGGCTGGGGACAGGATGGGCCGTACAAACGGCGCCCCGGCTTCGGCACCCTGGTCGAAGGCATGTCGGGCTTCGCCGCGCTCAACGGTTTCGAAGATCGCGAGCCGGTGCTGCCGCCGATGTACCTCGCCGACACCATTGCCGGACTGTACGGCGCCAGCGGCGTGCTGATCGCGCTGCGCGAAGTGGAGCACAACAGGGGCCGCGGCCAGGTCATCGATCTGCCGCTGCTCGATCCGCTGTTCGCGGTGCTCGGGCCGCAGGCCGCCAATTACCGGCTCACCGGCAAGGTCAAGAAACGCACCGGCAGCCGCTCGACCAACGCCGCGCCGCGCAACGCCTACCGATGCAAGGACGGCAAATATGTCGGCCTGTCGGCCTCGATCCAGAAAATGGCCGAGCGCGTGTTCGAATCCATCGGCCGCGCCGACCTGATCAGCAATCCGCGTTACAAAACCAACGCCGACCGCGTCAAACACGCCGCGGAGCTCGACGCCATCATCGGCGAATTCATCGCGCAGCGCACGCAGGCGGAGAATGTCGCGTTTTTCGAAAAAGCCGACGTCACCATCGGCCCGATCTACGACATTTCGCAGATCGTCGAAGACCCGCATGTACTGGCGCGCGAACTGATCGCCGATTATCCCGATCCGGACATGGGCAGTTATCCGATGCACCATGTCGTGCCGCGGCTGTCGGGCACGCCGGCATCGATCCGCACCCCGGCGCCGAAAATCGGCGAACACAACGCGGCGCTGCTCGCCGAACTGGGCATTGATGAAGCGACCTACCAGAAACTGCTGGCGGCGGGCATCGTCTGCGCCGGCAACGCCGCCCCCACTGACGAAGAATAATCTTGCGGCCACACCGCCGCTGTAAACCCTGCAAAGGATTGAACCATGTATCGTGAACTCCCCGTCTGGCGCTCGCTGATGTACGTCCCGGTCAATGTCGAAAAATTCGTCGACAAGGCCCACACCCGCGGCGCCGACGTGATCCAGCTCGACGTCGAGGACAGCGTGCCGCCGGCGGAAAAAGCCAACGCGCGCAAGCTGATCCAGAAAAACGCGGCGCGGGTCAAACGCGGCGGCGCCGATGTGGTGGTGCGCATCAACCAGCCGCTGTCGCTGGCGGTGCGCGACATCGAAGAAGCGGTGTGCCCCGACGTCAACGGCATCGCGGTGACCAAGGCCACCGGCGTGTCGCATCTGCAACTGCTCGACGAACTGGTCAGCGAACTGGAACAGAAGCGCGGCATGACGGTTGGCCACACCAAATTCATCACCATGATCGAAACGCCGGAAGCGTTTTTCAGGATCCGCGAAATCACCACCGCCTGCAGCCGCATCATCGCCTGCAACATCGGCGGCGAGGACTACGCGCTGAACTGCAACATGCAGCCGACCGGAGAGGCGCTGTTCTATCCCAAGCAGCACATGATTTTTGCCGCCAGCGCCGCCGGCATCATGCCGCTGGGTTTTGTCGACAGCGTCGCCACCTTCGGTGACTGGGACAATTTCCGCAAAATGGTGCGCCGTTCGCGCGATTTCGGTTTCATGGGCGCCGGCTGCATCCACCCGGGCCAGGTCACCATCGTCAACGAGGAATACAAGCCCAGCGCGGCGGAAGTCGACTACGCGCGCAAAGTCATCGCGCTGGACAAGGAAGCCGCGGCCGCCGGCCGCGGCTCCTTCGCGCTCGACGGCAAGATGATCGACATCCCGATCATCGTCCGCGCCGAACGCCTGCTCAAACGCTTTGATGCGATCACCGCGCGCGAGTCAAAAACCCTGGCGGCGATGAAAGGCTGAAACTCCGGCCCGGCAAGCGCCTTGGGGCCTGTTGCGCCCAGCCCATGATGCGCATACACTATGCGCATCAATCCGCTCAAGCTCTTGCCCATGCTCACACCCACCATTGCCCCGCGCCGACGCAAGAAGGCAACCAACCTCAGCGTTGATGACAAGCTGCTGGAACAGGCCAAGCGCCTCAAGCTGAACCTGTCGCAAGTGTTCGAAGCCGGCTTGACCGAAGCCATCCGCCAGCGCCAGGGCGAAGAATGGCTCAAAAAAAATCGCGCCGCACTTGACGCCTACAACGACCACGTGGAAAAACACGGCGTGTTCAGCGATGGCTTGCGCTCGTTCTGATGGCGCAGTTCGACGTCTATCGCAACGCCAATCCCGCCACCCGCGCGCGGATTCCTTACCTGCTCGACGTTCAGTCGGACTTGCTCGACCCTCTGGCAACCCGGGTCGTCGTGCCCCTGTGCAAACCCGAAATGCTGAAGGGCAAGCTGGCCGAGCGGCTCAATCCGGTGCTCGAGGTCGAAGGCCGCAAGATGGCCATGCTGACGCCCGAACTCGCAGGCGTATCCAGGAAAATGCTCGGCGAACAACTCGGCAATCTTTCAGACAAACGCAATTCGATCATTTCGGCGCTGGACCTGCTGATTACCGGGATCTGACCGATCCCTCTGGGAGGAGTTATGGTAAATATCAATAAAATCAATCGTTTATTGTTTTCCGTTACACTGATCGTAATCACAGCACCGGTTTTTGCCCAGCCCGCCGCCAAGTTCCCGACCAAGCCGGTGCGCATCATCGTCGCCTTCCCGCCCGGCAGTTCCACCGACATCGTGGCGCGTGTCGTCGGCGAACGGCTGACCGAAATCTGGGGCCAGAACGTGATCATCGAAAACCGCCCCGGCGCCTCGGGCAACATCGGCACCCAGGTCGCGCTGCGCGCCAATCCCGACGGCCACACGCTGTTCATGAACAGTTCGGCGATCGCGGTCAACGTCAGCCTGTATGCGAAACCGGGCTATGCGATCAAGGACATCACGCCGATACTGCAGGGCCCGACCACGCCCAACCTGATCACGGTGCATCCCTCGGTCAGCGCAAAAACGCTGCAGGAACTGATTGCCCTCGCAAAATCGAAACCGCTGAGTTACGGCTCTTCAGGCACCGGCACCACGCCGCATCTCGACATGGAACTGCTGTTCAAGACGCTGGCCAAAGTCGACATCACCCACGTGCCGTACAGCCCGGCTGCGGCGGCCACCGCAGTGGTCAGCAATCAGGTGCCGGTGGGTTCGACCTCGATGCCGCCGGCGGTGCCTTTTGTCAAAAGCGGGCGTCTGCGCCCGATTGCCGTCACCACCGCAAAACGGTCCGCGGTGCTGCCCGAGGTGCCCACCGTCGCTGAATCCGGTTTCCCCGGTTTTGATGATTACACCTGGTTCTCGGTGTTCGCGCCGGTCGGCATCCCGGCCGCGGTCGTCAACCAGGTCAACCGCGATTTCACCGCGGCGCTGCAATCACCCGCTGCAAAAGAGCGGCTGGCTGCACTGTCGCTGGAATTCACGCCCAACACACCGGCTGAATTCGCGGCACGGCTGAAAACCGAAGTCGCCAAATATGCGCAGATCGTCAAGCAGTCCGGCGCGCGTGTCGACTGAACGCGGCGTCTGATGCGCAACGTCACCGCCGCCAGCATCACCCAAGCCGTCGTCCATTCCTTCGACGGCGCCGCCGATCCGCGCTTCAAACACCTGATCGAACGCCTGACCCACCACCTGCACGCTTTCGCGCGCGAGGTGCAGCTGACACCGGAGGAATGGAAAGCCGGCATCGACTTTCTCTACCATGCCGGAAAAATTTCGGATGAGGCGCGCAACGAGTTCATCCTCTCCTCCGATGTACTCGGATTGTCGTCACTGGTCGATCTGCTCGCCAGCGGCGCCGGCGGCACCGAACGCAGCGCGCTGGGGCCGTTTCACGCGGAGGGTTCGCCGCTGATCGAGGTCGGCGGCGACATCAAGCGCGACAATGACGGCGAAGCGATGCTGGTGCGGGGATGCGTGCTCGATCAGCAAAATCGTCCCGTTGCCAATGCGCAGCTCGATTTCTGGCAGGCCGCAATCAACGGCAAATACTGGCAGCAGGATCCGGCGCAGGATCCGCACAACCTGCGGTTTCGCATGATCACCGGCGCCGACGGTTGCTACGCCTTCACCACGGTGCGCCCCGCGCCGTACACCGTGCCCTATGACGGTCCGGTCGGCGACCTGCTGCGCGCCGGCGGCCGCCATGCCTGGCGTCCCGCGCATTTTCATTTCATCGTCAGCGCGAAGAACTTCCGGTCACTGACCACCGAAGTGTTTTTTGCCGATGACCGCTACATCGACGAGGACGCGGTGTTCGGCGTGCGCGAATCGCTGCTGGTGCAGACCCGCCTCGACAGCGATGCCGCGCTGGCACAACGTTACCGGCTGCCGCTGCCTTATCACAGTGTGGAGTTTGATTTCCGTCTGGGCAGTTAAGCCGCTGCACGCAGTCACTGTCGTAAAATCACGCCTCCCTGGCAACAACAAGGTCAATCAAGCATGTCCGCAGATCTGGAATCCCTGAAACAATGGATAGGCCGCACTGAAACGGCCATCGACTACGTCACCGTTCCCGCCGTCAACCGCCTGTCGGCGACGCTCGACCGCGACGACCCGTTTCCCAAGGCGGGGGATCCGCTGCCGGTCGGCTGGCACGCCATCCTCTTTCCGCGCATCGTGCGCCATTCGCAGATCGGCCCCGACGGCCACCCGCAGCGCGGCGACTTTCTGCCGCCGGTGCCGCTGCCGCGACGCATGTTTGCCGGCAAACGCACGACCTTCATCGCGCCGCTGCTGGTCGGCGATGAAGTGCAGCGCCTGTCGACCATCCAGAACGTCACCATCAAGGACGGGCGCAGCGGGCGCATGGTGTTTGTCACCGTGAAAACCGACATCAAGAGCCCGCGCGGCATCGCCATCAGCGAAGAGCAGGACATCGTCTATCGCGGCGAGCCCGACAAAAATGCGCCGCCGGCCGCCGCGCAGCCGGCGCCCGGCAAGGCGGTGTGGAAACACGAAGTCACGCCGGATCCGGTGATGCTGTTCCGTTATTCCGCGCTGACCTTCAACGGCCACCGCATCCATTACGACCATCCCTATGTCACCGCTGTCGAGGGTTATCCCAACCTGGTGATGAACGGCGGCCTGACCACGCTGCTGGTGTACGAACTGGCGCGCACCCACGGCACAACCCCCATAAAATTCATGTCCTCGCGCAATGTGCGTGCGCTGTTTGTCGGCCGCACCATCACGCTGTGCGGCGAACCCTCCACCGACAACAAGACGGCGAAGCTGTGGGCGCAGGACGATACCGGCGCCGTGGCCCTCACTGCAGAAGCGGAGTTCAAATGAAAAAAATCCCTCACCCCCGGCCCCTCTCCCATGGGGAGAGGGGAGGCAGCAGCCGCAAACCGCCTGATGGCTGTTTGCAGAAGGGAATGTAATGGCCGGCGGACCTCTCGAAGGCATCAAGATCATCGACATGACGTCGGTGGTGGTCGGCCCGCTGGCCACGCAGACCTTTGCCGATCACGGCGCGGATGTGATCAAGATCGAAGCCCCCGGCGGCGATATCGTGCGTTTTCTCGCCGGCCGCGGCCGCACCGCGGGCATGTCCGCCAAGTATCTGCACCTCAACCGCAACAAACGTTCGCTGGTGCTGGACATGAAAAAACCCGGCGCCTATGACGCGCTGATGACCCTGCTCAAAACCGCGGACGTGCTGATCTGGAACATGCGGCCGCCGGCAATGGCGCGCCTGAAGCTGTCGTACGAAGACGTGTGCAAGGTCAATCCGAAAATCATCTACTGCGGCATGTTCGGTTTCGGCCAGGACGGCCGTTACCGCGACAAACCGGCCTACGATTCCATCATCCAGGGCTCCTCGGGTATTGCTGCGCTTTATCACATGGCGACCGGGGAGCCGCGTTACCTGCCGATGGTGGTGGCCGACCGCACCGTCGGGCTGATCGCCGTGCAGATGATCCTGATGGCGCTGCTGCACCGCGAACGTACCGGCGAAGGCCAGGCCATCGAGCTGCCGATGTTCGAAAACATGGTGAAGTCGGTGCTCGAAGAACACATGTACCTGAAGACCTTCGATCCGCCGCTGGGCGATGTCGGTGATCCGCGCCTGATCGATCCCCAGTCACGGCCGCTGCCGACCAGGGACGGCTGGGTCTGCGTATCCGCCAATACCGACGCCCAGGCCTTTGCCGTGTTTGACGCCATCGGCCGGCCGGAACTCAAAACCGATCCGCGTTTCAACAGCGTCGCCGCGCGCTTCAAGAACACGCCGGAATATTTCAGCATCCGCGCCGAAGGCCTGAAACAGAAAACCACCGCGGAATGGATGGAAATTTTTGACCGCAACGATGTGCCGGCGATGCCGTTCCAGACCCTCGACCAGATCATGGAGGATCCGCACCTGAAGGACATCGGGTTTTTCGAAAAACTCGATCATCCGACCGAAGGCAGAATCTGGAACATGAAACTGCCGAACAAACTGTCGCGCGGCGCACGGACGGATTTTCGCTTTGCGCCGAAAATCGGCGAACAAAGCCTGGAAGTGCTGCGTGAAGCGGGTTTGTCCGAAGCGCAAATCAAGGCCTTGCTGGCCAGCGGCGCGACGCTGGACGGCCGGCCCAAACCCTGACAACCCGCAGCGCGAAGCATGTAAATAATGAATAAAATCAATATGTTACTGTCTGTCGTCCTGTTCGCGCTCGGTGTCACCGCCGGCACGGCCTGGGCGCAGGCTGCGGCCAACTATCCGGCCAAAGCGGTGCGTTTCATCGCCCCCTTCCCGCCCGGCGGCAGCACCGATCTGCTGGCGCGGCTGGTCGCGCTGAAACTCACCGAGGCTTGGGGCCAGCAGGTCATCGTCGAAAACCGCGGCGGCGCCGCCGGCACCATTGGCGTTGAACTGGCGGCGCGCGCAGCACCCGACGGCTACACCATCGTCATGGGCCATGTCGGCACCTTCGGCGTCAATCCGACGCTGTATCCCAAGCTGAGCTACGACGCGGTGCGTGACTTCGCACCGATCACCGTGCTGGCGACGGTACCCAACGGCATGGCCGTGCATCCGTCGCTGCCGGTGAAATCCGCGCGCGACTTTGTCGCGCTGGCCAAGGCCAAACCGGGCGAACTGCTGTATGCCTCCGGCGGCAGCGGCAGCGCCTCGCATCTCGCCGGCGAATACTTCAAGCTGCTCACCAGAATCAACATGGTGCATGTGCCGTACAAAGGCACCGGCCCGGCCATGGTCAGCATGATTTCGGGGGAGACCACCATGACCATCACCGGCATGGTCGCGCTGATGCCGCATGTCAAATCGGGCCGCCTCAAACTGCTTGGCGTGGCGACGATGAAACGGCTCACGATCATGCCGGAAATCCCGACCATCAACGAAAGCGGCGTACCCGGTTATGACGCCAACCAGTGGTACGGCGTGCTGACGCAGGCTGCCGTGCCGCGCGACATCGTGATGAAACTCCATGCCGACATGGTCAAGGTGCTGGCCCGCGCCGATGTCAAGGAACGTCTCGCCGCCGACGGTGCCGAGCCGGTGGCCAATACGCCGGAACAGTTTGCCGCGCACATCAAGGCGGAGATCGCGCGCTGGGCGCCCGTGGTCAAAGCCTCCGGCGCAAAACCGGATTGATCAGGCATAATCCTCAGCCCCCACCCACGGAGATCGCCATGTTTTCGCTGTTTCGTCACATTCTTTTGACGTCGCTCGTCGCCGCCGCACTGACGGGCACTGCGCAGGCACAGACCGCCGCCACCGAATTCAAACCGCAGGTCGGGCAGGCCGGCAAGGACGTGATCTGGGTGCCGACGCCGAAAAGCCTGGTCGAAAAAATGCTCAAGATGGCCGATGTCAAACCCAGCGATGTCCTGTACGACCTCGGCTCCGGCGACGGCATCACCGTGATCACCGCCGCCAAGCTGTACGGCTTGCGCGCCACCGGCATCGAATACAACCCGGACATGGTTGAGCTGTCGAAGCGCAACGCCCAGCGCGAAGGCGTCGCCGACAAGACGGAGTTCATCCGCGGCGACATTTTCGCCACCGACTTCAGCAAGGCCACCGTGGTCACCATGTACCTGCTGCCGTACCTGAACCTGAAACTGCGGCCGACCCTCCTCAACATGAAACCCGGCACGCGCTTGGTGTCGCATGCCTTCACCATGGATGACTGGGCGGCGGACCAGACCGATTCCACCGAGGGTCGCACCGCCTACCTGTGGATCGTGCCGGCCAAGGTCGAAGGCAAATGGACCCTCGGCAACGGCTCTGTCGAATTCAAGCAGAAATTCCAGGACATCTACGGCACCTACACCTCCGCCGACGGCATGACGTACCGGCTCACCAACACCAGCCTGCGCGGCGACCAGATCAGTTTCAGCGCCGGCACCGCAAGTTACACCGGACGCGTCAGCGGCCCGGTGATGCAGGGCACCATGCGGCCGCGCCCCGACGCCCAGGGCACGTCGTGGAGCGCCAGCCTCGTCAACGTCAAGTAAGACTGTAACGTCAGGGCGCCCGCGCCCCGCGCATGAATTCCAGTTCCGCGGGGCGCAGCAAACGGTAGACCGGAACCTCGCTGGGCGCGGCAATGGTGGCGGGCGAGCCCTTGCGGTCGACGGGAATCATGCCGAAGGACACGAAGCTGCTCGGCGATTCCGGTTCCAGCGCCACCGCAATCACAGCGGCATTGGCCTGTGCCATCGGAAACACGTAACTGCCGGCGGGAAACCGCGCCTTCTTCGGCACCACCTCGGTGCTGACCTGGTGGGTGATGCGGCCTTCGACGAAGGTGGCGCTGGCGCGGCGTTCGGTGACCTGGAAACTTTCGACCTCCAGCTCCACCGGTTTTGCCAGCCGCCGCACCTCGACGCCCGACATCATCAGGCGCTCGGCGACATCGTGGAACACCGGCGGCAGCACATAAGCCCAGGGCCGCTGCCGCGCGATGTCGGCGCTGACGTTCAGCGAATCCGACCAGTCCACCTCGACCACCTTGATCGCGCCGCTCGCCGGATCCAGCATGTCCAGCTTCTGTTTGACCACCGGGCTTTTCAGGCGCACCGCCACCGTGTCGCCGGGCTGCGGATCGCGGCCGCGGCGCACCGTATCCGCGCGCGCGGCGGCCACGGTGTCCATCAGTTCGCGCGCGTTCGCCGCCGCGGTATCGAGCAGGCTGGCAATCGACACCACGTGGCTGTGCACACGCCGGCCAAAGCTTTCGCGGCCGATGCCGACGCCGCGGCTCTCGATCAGGAACGACACCGCGTTCTGCAGGCCGCCGAAATTGCGGCCGATGTCCGGCGTGGTGCCGCCCATCGATACCAGCAGGTTTTTCATGTTGTAACTGGTGGTGTAGTACCAGAAATGGCTGTACCCCGTGCGAGCGGTGGCCTCGCGGAACCCGGCCATGAATTTGCCGTCGGCGAGCGCCGTCAGGGACGGGTGCACATTGGGATTGGTCGCGTACTGCACCATCAGGTCATAGGACTGGATGGTGCCGAACTTCTCGATCCAGCGGTTGGCGACACTGAACTCGTGTGCATCAATGAACAGCTGCGGTTCGAATTCGTTGACCACGCGGTGCAATGCCCGGGTTTCCGGCAGGTCAAGCTTGACGTGATCACGGTTGATGTCCGTGGTGCTGTACGGCGAGCGCTGGAAATAATAGGCGCCGTCGGGATTCGAATGCGGCACGATCACCACGGTCAGCCTGTCGAGCAGCGGCCGCAGGCTGCCCGTCGCCAGTTCCTGTGCCAGCGCCAGCATCGCTTCGCCGCCGGCCGGCTCGTTGCCGTGCTGCAGGCCGGCCATCACCACCACCGGACGGCCGAGGCGCCGCGCCTGCGCACCGTTTCTCACGCCATCCCCCGACAGCACCAGCACCGGCATCGCGCGGCCTTCCTGCGATGACCCGATCATGCGCACATGGACTGCATCCGAACGACGGCGCAGACCCTCTACAAACGCCAGCATTTCCTCATGCGAGGTGAAATCCTGACGGCCCGGCTTGAACCCCGGTGTGTCATAAACAAGCTGCGGGTCGGGATAACGCTGCCGCACCTCCGCGCTTTGCCTGTAGGCGCGCGCCGGATCAAACTGGGCCTGCAGTTGCGGCGCATGCAGCGCAGCCAGCGCCAGCAGGGCCGTCAGTACGGCATGAGATCGTTGAATTCGCTGCAGCATGCGCATCTCCTGGGTTCCATCCGGATGGATACGCCACATTTAACCATTCCTGCCGGGTCGCCGCACAAGGCGCGCCGCCGCGGACGATATAATTCCACAACCCCCTGCCACAATCATCCAAGGAAATCCTCATGCCCAGTTCTTCCCAACACGCGGTCGTCATCGGCGGCGGCATCATGGGCGGCGACATCGCCACCCTGTTCGCGGCCCACGGCTGGACCGTGCATGTGATGAGCCCCTCCGTCAAAACGCGTGACGCACTGCCCGCACGCATCAGTGGCGGCCTCGCCAAACTCGGCGCCCCGGCCGGCCATGCCGCCGCCGTGCGCTGTTACGCCGATCTCAAATCGATACCGTGGGTGGATGTTGCCATCGTCATCGAAGCCGCGACCGAAGACCTCGCGCTGAAACAGAAACTGTTCGCCGAAGTGGAAGCGCTGGCGAAACCGGACATTCCGCTGACCAGCAACACCTCGAATTTCCCCATCGGCGATATCGCCAAGGGCCTCAAACATCCGGCGCGGGTGGCCGGCCTGCATTTTTTCATGCCGGCGCATCTGGTGCCGCTGGTCGAAGTGGTCAGTTCGTCGCACACCGATCCCCGGGTCGCTGAAAAACTGGTGCAACTGCTGAAAGACCTCGACAAGGCGCCGATCTGGGTGAAAAAGGATGTGCCCGGTTTTGTCGGCAACCGCCTGCAGCACGCGATGATGCGCGAAGCGCTGTACCTGATCGCCGACGGCGTCACCGATGCCGAGGGCATCGACACCGCCGTGCGTTACGGTTTCGGTTTCCGTTTCATCGCCTGCGGGCCGATGAAACAGAAGGAAATGTCCGGCTGGGACACTCATGATCTGGTCGCCAGTGCGCTCTACCCGCACCTGCACGACGAAAAGGGACCGCCGCAATGGCTGAAAGACCTGGTCGCCAAGGGCCGCACGGGGATGAAGGTCAAGGCCGGCATGTGGGACTGGGATGACGACAAAATCAAAAAGGAAAAAGCCCGCATCGAACGCGCCTTGCAGGCCGGCTTTGCCATCCTGCGTGCCGACAACGACTGATGTGCTGAACCCATGAGCAAAACCGCCGATCGTCTCGCCCGCCTGCGCGTACTGCTGCTGACGCGGCCGGCGAAGATCATCGGTGTGTTGCTGGTGATTTACGCGATCTGCGGTTTTCTGCTCGCGCCATGGCTGCTGCGGCAGCAGTTTCCGGGTCTGGTGGAAAAGAACCTGAATGCGCAGGGATCGGTGGGGTCGGTGTACATCAACCCCTTCCTGATGATCTTCGACGCCAGGGATCTGGTCATCGCCGAAAAAAACGGCGCGCCGGTATTGCAGGCCGGTCGCGTATTGATCAATTTCGAATTGAGCAGCCTGCTGCGCTGGGCCTGGACCTTCAGCGAAATCCGCATTGAACAGCCGGTGCTCAACGCAGACCTGGATGCGAAGGAAAGCCTGAATCTGGCGCGGCTGCTGACGCCGAAAACTGCAGAACCTGCTTCCCCCCCCGAAAAATCGGCATCCCTGCCGCGGCTGTTGCTGCAGCATGTCGCCATCACCGGCGGCAGTTTCCGCTTTACCGACCACACGCTGCAACCAACCGCCCGCGCCCAGATCAGTCCGTTCAATTTTGAAATCCACGACATCTCGACGCTGCCCAATCACAGCGGCGAACACGCACTCACTGCGCGCCTGCCCGGCGGCGGCAGCCTGCAGTGGCAGGGCAAGCTCGGCCTGTCGCCGCTGGATTCCAGCGGATCGCTCACGCTGAAAGAAGCCAAACTGGCGACGCTGTGGCAGTTTGTGCAGGACCATCTGACGATTGCCGAACCTGTGGGCACTTACGAAGTGGCCTTGCGCTACCGTCTGCGTTACGCCAAAGGCGCACTCGATGCGCAGGTCGATGATCTGGCCTTGCGCATGAAGGATCTCAAAATCGCCCAGCGCAACGACGGCGCGGTGCTGGTGCAGCTGGCGACGATCGCCTTCGAGGGCGGTGCCTTCAACCTCGCGCAGCGCAGCCTCGCTTTCAAGGACATCCGCATCGCCGATGGCGCGCTCAATGTCACCCTCGACGAAAATGGCGTGGCAGACTGGGCCAAACTGGTGCTCAGCCGGCCTGCCGACGGCGACGCCACGGTCAAGAACACGGCCAAAGAAGCCACCGCACCACCAACCGCGCCCTGGCAAATCGCGCTGCCGCAGATCAGCGTCGGTCCGCTGGCGATCTCGGTGACGGACTTCAGCCGGATCAAACCGCTGCGCCTCGCGACGGGCAATACCCGGATCAATCTCGGCGTAGCCGCCGCGATCGGCGAACAAACCCAGGTCACCGTCAGCGACGGCATAATGACCATGAACGACATCAGCGTGATGTCCGGCGATGAAAAAGAACCGCCGGTGACGCTGGTCACTGCCGAAGTCAGCGGCGTCAACTTCGATTTGCAGAAAAAACGCATCAATGCCGGTCTGCTGCGGTTGTCGGGCGGGCATACCCGGGCAATGCGCGAAAGCGACGGCAGCCTGCATCTGGTCAAGCTGTTTACGCCGCGCCAGGAAAAACCCCCGCAGGAAGCGGGCTTCAACATCAGCGTGGATCGCGCGGAGATTGCCGGCTACACGGTGGCACTGATCGATAAAACCTTCGAGCCGGCGCTGGGCTACGACCTGGAACAGATCAACGGCAGCATTGCAAAAATCATGCTGCCGCCGACCAAAACACCCAGCCCGTTTGAGCTGGCGCTGCGGGTCAAACAGGGCGGATCGGTGCAGGTCAAGGGTGCGCTCGACCTGCTGCGAGAGTCGACCGATGCGCGACTCGAAGTTCTTGATCTCGCGCTGGCGCCGCTCAACACCCTGCTCAGACGCGACACCACGCTGGCACTGACCTCGGGCAAAGCCGGCGTCGCCGGACGCGTCACCATAAACAGCAAAAACAAGCCCCTTGCCGTGCAATACCGGGGCAGCGCCGGCATCACCGACCTCGACCTGAAAATCGAAAACTCCACCGAGCGCCTGCTCAGCTGGCAAAAACTGCAGGTCGCGGACATTGATCTGGATACCGGCAAAAACCAGTTGAGCGTGGGACAGGTCAGCCTCGCCAAGCCGTACTCCAAACTGGTAATCAACAAGGATCGTTCAACCAACTTCGGCGCCATCATGCGCCCGCGCCCTGCCGCCGCCGCACCATCTGCCACAACGGATCAGGCTGCCGCCCCGATGGCCGTCACCGTCGAGCGGGTCAGTGTTGAACGCGGCGAGCTCGATTTCGCCGATCTGAGCCTGGTCCTGCCGTTTGCCACCAATATCAAATCCCTGGGCGGTTCGGCGAGCGGACTGTCCTCCGCACCCGAATCCCGCGCCAGCCTGAAATTCGAGGGTCGCGTCGAAGACAGCGGACTGGCGCGCGCCGAAGGCACGATCCAGCCCTTCGCGCCGAAAAAATTCACCGACATCGCGGTCGAGTTCCGTAACGTCGCCTTGTCACCGCTGAGTCCCTACACCGCGACTTTCGCCGGCCGCAAGATCGCCTCGGGCCGCCTGTCGCTGGACCTGCAGTACAAAATCAACAACAGCCAGCTCGCCGGCGAGAACAAGGTGCTGCTCGAACAATTCACGCTGGGCGAGCGCGTGGAAAGTCCGACCGCGGTCAACCTGCCGCTGGATCTGGCCATTGCGCTGCTGACCGACAGCGACGGCAAGATCGACCTCGCCGTACCGGTGAGCGGCAATGTCGATAACCCGGAATTCAGCTATGGCGGGGTGATCTGGCAGGCCATCCGCACCGTGATCACGCGCATCGTGACCGCACCCTTCCGCGCATTGGGTTCGCTGTTCGGCGCCAACTCGGAAACGCTGGGCGACATCGTGTTTGATCCGGGCAGCGCGCGCATCCTGCCCACCGAATACGAAAAAATACGCCGTGTCGCCGAAGGCCTGCAGAAACGCGCGCAGCTCCGGCTGGTGGTGCAGGGCAGCTACCATGTGCAAAGCGACAGCCTGGGATTACGCACCATCGCCGTCCGCGCCGACCTCGCCAACCGCGAAGGCCTCAAGCTGGCGCCGGGCGAAGATCCGGGGCCGATCGGTTTTGACAGCGCAAAAGTGCAGCGCGCGCTGGAGAACATGCTGAACGAACGCGCCGGCGGTGATGCCGCCGCGCAGTTTGCCGCAGCGTTCCAGAAAACCGCGGGGCGTGAAGCCGGCCGCGTCAATGCCGCGCTGGCGCTGCTCGGCCGTGGCGCTGGCGACCGCGAACTCTATATCGCCATGCATCAAAAACTGCTTGAGCTGCAGCCGCTGCCGCCGACCGCACTGGAAGATCTGGCCAGGGCGCGCGCCGCCGCCATCACCAACGCATTCACCAATCGCCTCAAATTCGATCCGGCGCGTCTGGCCGGCAAACCGCCGGTGGCGACGGAAGAAACGACCAAGAGCGGTGTGGTGATGAAACTGTCGTTTGAACCGATCAAATAAACAGCTTGCACTGGCAAAGACCACACTATGTGCTCCGCAGCCAACCGTATTCGGCTGCAAGGCATAATTTCAGGAAGACGGCCCGCATCCGCCAAGGCCGCGCCATAACAATCTGCTGCAAGCCGGATCGGCGCTTCAGCCCCGGCCTGCAGCAATTTACCGAAGCCGGGGAGGGGATTATGAAAATTCGCTTGTTCGGACATGTAACACCTGCGGTCGCAGCACTGATGCTTGTTACTACGGCGCCGGCACTGGCCCGGCAAAACGCCGTCGCCACCGACGGTTATCCGTCACGCCCGATTCGCCTGGTGGTGCCCTTTGCACCGGGCGGCAGTTCAGACACGATCACGCGCGTGATCGGCCCGCATCTCGCTGAACAAATGGGGCAGCAGGTTGTGCTCGACAATCGCAGCGGCGGCAACGGCGCGCTCGGCACCCAGATCATCGCCCGTGCCACGTCAGACGGTTACACCATCGGCCTTGCCTATATCGCCACGCTGGCCACCAACCCGGCGATATCCGGTGATGTCGGCTACGACCCGCTGAAGGATTTTTCCGCAATTTCGCAGTTGACTTCGTCGGCCAATGTACTGGCGGTGCATCCATCAGTGGCCGTGGTTTCCGTCAGGGAACTGGTTGCGCTGGCCAAGTCAAAACCGGGGCAGTTGAATTATTCCTCCGGCGGAGTCGGCACCATCGGACACCTCAGCGCCGAACTGTTGCAGCAGGCAGCGGGCATCAAGCTGAATCACATTGTCTACAAAGGCAGCGGACAAGCCGTTGTTGACCTCGTCGGCGGACATGTCGGCGTCATGTTCAGCGGCATGTCCGCAGTCGCCGGCCATGCCAAGGCAGGCAAGCTGAAGCTGCTCGCCGTAACCGGTAAACAGCGCATGCCGATTGCACCGGAGATTCCAACCATCGCCGAATCCGGATATCCGGATTTCGAGGCGGTCGGCTGGTTCGGACTGATCGCCCCTGCCAAAACACCAAAAGCCATCATCAACAGGCTGAACGCCGAAACCATCAAGGCGGCCAAAGTGCCGGACGTGCACAAGCGTCTCACCGGCATCGGTTTTGATGTCGTCACCAGCACCCCCGAAGCCTTTGCGCTCTATATCCGCAACGAAGTCCTTAAGTGGCGGCAACTGGCCCAAAAACTGGGGTTGAAAGCACAGTAACCCTCTCGTCGGCCTCGGCCGATTTTCATCAGCGTCGGGAACATTGCATTGGGAATTACTCAGGACATTTGCGAAATCATCCACGCAACGACTTACGAGTCGCTGGGTGAGGACTGCATCTATCGCGTCAAACAGGCGATCAAGGACGGCATTGCCGTTGCCCTCGCCGGCGCCAAGGAAGAACCCGTCACCATCCTGACCGAACATCTGCTGTCGCTCGGTGGCCTGCCGCAAGCATCGATCTGGGGCAGCGGACGCAAGGTATCCGTCGTTCAGGCCGCTTATGTCAATTCGGTCGCCACACATGTGCTTGATTTCGAGCCGATGTGGAGCCCGCCGACGCATGCGGTTTCGCCCACAGTGCCGGTCGCCTTCGCGCTCGCCGAACTACAGCACCTCAGTGGCAAACAGCTCATCACCTCCGTCGCCAAAGGCCTGGAAATCCAGGGACGCCTGCAGTACGCCGGCAACCAGTATGTGCCGGATGAACTGAAGTTCCACCCGCCGGGCTACGCCGGTGTCATCGGCAGCACGGTGGTCGCATCCGAGCTGCTGCAACTCGACGTGCCCGCCATGCGCAATGCCATCGGACTCGCTGCATCTCGCGCCGGGGCGCTGCTGGCGAACGTCGGATCCATGACCAAGGCCACGCATTGCGGCAACGCTGCAGCATCAGGCCT
Organism: Burkholderiales bacterium; assembly: GCA_019749945.1. GTDB lineage: Bacteria > Pseudomonadota > Gammaproteobacteria > Burkholderiales > SG8-41. Next base: position 58,247 of record JAIEPF010000023.1, on the reverse strand, counting down.
GGACGCAGCGCTGCTGGCCCGGCGGGGATTCACCGCCAACCCCGATGTGTTCGAAGCGCACAAGGGCTTCGTCAAAACATTCTATCCCGAACACTTTGATGAACAACGCCTGCTCGCCTGGGGCAAACCCTACCGCGTGGTTGACCCCGGCCTCGCCATCAAACTGTTTCCTTCGCAATACGGCACGCATTACGGCATCACCGCCGGCATCGAACTGCACCGCGCGCTCGGCGGGCGTCGCGACATCCGCCGCGTACGCATGGTGTCGCCGGTGATGAAATACGTCGACCGGCAACAGCCGGCGACCGGTCTCGACGGCAAGTTCAGCCTGCAGTACACCACCTCAGCAGCGCTGCTCGATGGCATCGTGAAGATCGCCAGCTTCACCGATGAACGCCGCTTCCGCGCCGACATGGTCGATCTGCTGAGCAAATTTGAATTGCGTCAGGATGAATCGATCAAGGGCGACTTCCACTCCATGCATGTGGAAGTGGAAGTCGAGCTTGAGGATGGCAGCAAACACGGCACTGTTTGCAACGGGCCACGCGGTTCGTGGAATTCTCCGATGGACGAATCCGACCACGAAGAAAAACTCCGCGATTGCCTGAATTACGGTCTGCCCGGGGCGGCCGGAGGAAAGCTGATCGAGCAACTGAATCGGCTTGAAACGCTGGATGCGCAAGCCGTCAGATCAGTCATCGCATCCATGTCTGCGGCTTGAGGAGAATAAACCCGCAAATCTGGGAATGGTGGCCGGGGACGGAATTGAACCGCCGACACAAGGATTTTCAATCCTCTGCTCTACCGACTGAGCTACCCGGCCCCGTGCTGCGGGGGTGCTGCAAAAACTGGGGGGATCTGGATTTCGCCGCCTGTGTGGCCGGACGAAAGGGCGCTATTTAAACCTCAAAACCGTTTTGCGTCAAGGCAATAGCCGCTCAGACGCAGTTCAGTTGCTGGGTCACGCAGACCCCGCGCCGCAGGTAAATCAGGAACAGGCCGATCCACACCAGCAGGATGAAGGTGACGAACGGCAGGTGGCGGTCGATGACGAATCTGGGGGTGATGACACGCACGGCTTTCACCAGCGGCTCGGTGCCCTTTTTGAACAGCTGGTAGATGAAGTTCTGCTCGCGATTGGCTCCGGCCAAAATCCACAACGCCACGCGGCCGACAAACAGATACAAGGCGACCTGCACCAGTGCGATCAGGATGGACAGCAGCGTGTATTCGATGGGCATGATCGGCTTTGTTTAAGGAATCCGGTGCCGCATTGTAATCGACGGCCGGGCACCAAAAAAAGAAACCCCGCCGAAGCGGGGTTTCTGCTGCATCCAATACCGAAGGAAGGAGGCTCGGGGGAAACCATGGGGTCCCCCCGCTCGTCCTTCTTCCGGAGGATATGTAATTCGCGTTCCGCGAATTACATATCCATCCCGCCCATGCCGCCCATGCCACCCATGCCGTGGCCATGACCGGCGTGCGCGTCTTCTTTCGGCGATTCCGCAACCATCGCGGCGGTGGTCAGGATCAGGCCGGCGACTGAAGCCGCGTTCTGCAGTGCGCAGCGCGTGACCTTGGTCGGATCCAGCACGCCCATTTCCACCAGGTCGCCGTATTCGCCGGTCGCGGCGTTGTAGCCGACGTTGCCTTTGCCTTCGACGACCTTGTTCACCACCACCGAGGGTTCATCACCCGCGTTGGCGACGATCTGGCGCAGCGGTTCTTCCACGGCGCGCAGCACGATCTTGATGCCGGCGTCCTGATCGGAGTTGTCGCCTTTCAGTTTGCCGAGGCCGAGGCGCGCGCGGATCAGCGCAACACCACCGCCGGCCACGATGCCTTCTTCAACGGCGGCACGGGTCGCGTGCAGCGCGTCTTCGACGCGGGCTTTTTTCTCTTTCATTTCGAGCTCGGTAGCGGCGCCGACCTTGATCAGCGCAACACCGCCGGCCAGCTTGGCCACGCGCTCCTGCAGCTTCTCTTTGTCGTAGTCGCTGGTGGCTTCCTCGATCTGGGCGCGGATCTGCTTGACGCGCGCTTCGATCGATTTCTGGTCGCCGTTGCCGTCGATGATCGTGGTTTCTTCCTTGCCGATCTCGATGCGTTTGGCCTGGCCCAGATCAGCCAGCGTGACTTTCTCCAGCGACAGGCCGACTTCCTCGGCAATCACCGTGCCGCCGGTGAGGATGGCAATGTCTTCCAGCATGGCTTTGCGACGATCGCCGAAGCCCGGGGCCTTGACGGCGCAGGTCTTCAGGATGCCGCGGATGTTGTTGACGACCAGGGTCGCCAGCGCTTCGCCTTCGACTTCTTCGGCGATGATCAGCAGCGGCTTGCCGGCCTTCGCCACCTGTTCCAGCACCGGCAGCAGGTCGCGGATGTTCGAGATCTTCTTGTCGTGCAGCAGCACGTACGGGTTCTCGAGGATGGCTTGCTGCTTGTCGGCGTTGTTGATGAAATACGGCGACAGGTAGCCGCGGTCGAACTGCATGCCTTCGACCACTTCCAGTTCGCTTTCCAGGCCCGAGCCGTCTTCGACGGTGATCACGCCTTCCTTGCCGACCTTGTCCATCGCATCGGCGATGATCTTGCCGATTTCAGCATCAGCGTTGGCTGAGATCGAACCGACCTGGGCGATTTCCTTGCTGGTGGTGCAGGGCTTGGACAGTTTTTTCAGCTCGGCGACGATGGCGGTCACCGCCTTGTCGATGCCGCGTTTCAGATCCATCGGGTTCATGCCGGCGGTGACGAACTTCATGCCTTCCTGAACGATGGCTTGTGCAAGGACAGTGGCGGTGGTGGTGCCGTCGCCGGCGATGTCGGAAGTCTTGGAAGCGACTTCTTTCACCATCTGCGCGCCCATGTTCTCGAACTTGTCCTTCAGTTCGATTTCCTTGGCGACGGACACGCCGTCCTTGGTCACGGTCGGGGCGCCGAAGCTGCGCTCGAGCACCACGTTGCGGCCTTTCGGGCCGAGGGTGACTTTGACTGCGTCAGCCAGAATGTTGACGCCGGCAATGATTTTCTGCCGTGCCGGCTCGTGGAATTTGACGTCTTTAGCTGCCATGTTTGAAATCTCCTGGATATTCTTGGTGGGTTACTCGACGACGCCCATGATGTCTTCTTCGCGCATCACCAGCAGCTCGTCACCTTCAACTTTGACGGTCTGCCCGGAGTATTTGCCGAAGAGAACACGGTCGCCGACTTTGACGTCGAGCGGGATGACCTTGCCGTCATCGCCTTTTTTGCCTTTGCCTACGGCTTTGACTTCACCCTGATCCGGCTTTTCAGCGGCGGTGTCAGGAATCACGATACCGGAAGCAGTCTTGCGCTCTTCTTCCAGCCGCTTCACGATGATGCGGTCGTGCAACGGGCGAATCTTCATGGGTACATCTCCTCAAGGATCGGTTGAATAATCAGTAAACGCGAACCGTTTTGTTAGCACTCGGCTCAAGCGAGTGCTAATGATAGAGATGTACCGCCAGAAATCAAGAGGGGCCGTGATCCGGCCCCTCTGTCAAAACAGACCCTCTGTGTGAGCGCCCGCTTACTCTAAAAAATAAATTAAATCAATAGGTTATCGAATCAATTCGGGCGTGGCACCGGCAAGGCCCGCTCAGTCGGGATGCCAAACCGGTATACCATTCTGCCCTTGCCGGCACACTTCGGGGGAACCGGCGCATGGGGACAAGGCAGGGAACGGCGGCCCTCATCCGAGAGGGTGGCGTCATCGGCAAAATCCTTCCAGATGCTGCCGCGCACCGGCCGGAACGCCCACAGCAGGTAGCCGCGCATCGCCGCCACTTCGAGCAGATCATCAACATCGGGGGCATCGCAAATCGCCACCTGGTTGCCCTGGATGTTGCACGGGTAGGTGCCGAAAGCCTGCATGCATTCGAACTCCTCGCTCGGGTCGGCCCCCGGTCGAAAACAGGCGGGGCGTTCGGCGCGCTCGACATCCCAGGCACCCAGCGCCCAGCCCGCTTCCATCGCGGCATGATCGACGGCACGCAGATCACGCCAGCGATCATTCAGTTGCAAGGAAGAACTGGGTATCGGCGTGTAGGCCACGGTTTCGGCCTCCTCCAGTTCCGCCAGCTTCTGTTTGATGAAGCCGTGCCAGTGCAGCGTCAGGATCACCGGGGTGTCGGGACAAGGCACTGCGGCGAGGGTGATGCCGACGAGCGGCAGTCCGGTGGCGGACATCTGGTCTTCGATGCGTTCGAGAATCTGCATGCGCAAACATCTCCTTTAGTGTGCTGTTAAACTCAACAACAACTGCCGAAAACATTCAGAGCAAATTCAGTGCCACTGTGCGGCACCGGTTCAACAAATGCCAAACCTTCGGCATCAAGATGTATAACGGCGGCCATACAAATCGGTTGAACGCCTGAAAGTATTGGATAGAGCCCCCCTCAAATGCAAACTAGCACTCGCAACACTGTGCTGCTAGAACGCAGCCGCACCGCGGTGTGGCATCCGTGCACGCAGATGAAACAGCACGAAACGCTGCCCATCGTGCCCATCGCCCGCGCCCAGGGCTGCTGGCTCTACGACTGCGACGGCAAACGTTATCTCGATGCCGTCAGTTCGTGGTGGGTCAACCTGTTCGGCCACGCCGAGCCGCGCATCAACGCCGCGATCATCGACCAGCTGCAGCGGCTGGAACATGTAATGCTCGCCGGCTTCACCCACGAACCGGTGGTCGCCCTGTCGGAGCGCCTGTCGGCGCTGACCGGCGGCACGCTGGGCCACTGTTTCTACGGCAGCGACGGCGCCTCGGCGACCGAGATCGCGCTGAAAATGAGCTTCCATTACTGGCGCAACAGCGGCCGGCCGGAGAAAACGGAATTCATCAGTCTCGCCGGCAGCTATCACGGTGAAACCCTGGGTGCGCTGTCGGTCACCGATGTCGCGCTGTTCAAGGACACCTACGCGCCGCTGCTGCGCGCCAGCGTCCAGGTCCCCAGCCCCGACTGGCGCAGGGCGGCCATCGGCTCTTCCCCGCATGAACATGCGGTACGCTGCACGGAAGCGCTGGAGAGCCATCTCGAACAGCACCACGAACACACCGCCGCGCTGATCGTCGAGCCGCTGGTGCAGGGCGCCGCGGGGATGGCGATGTACGATCCTGAATATCTGCGCCGGGCGCGCGCGCTGTGCGACCGTTACGGCGTACACCTGATCGCCGATGAAATCATGACCGGCTTCGGTCGCACCGGCACCTTCTTCGCGCATGAGCAGGCCAATATCAAGCCGGACTTCCTGTGCCTGTCCAAGGGCATCACCGGCGGTTATCTGCCGCTGTCGGTGGTGATGACCCGCGACCGCATTTACCAGGCGTTCTACGACGAGTCGGTGACGCGCGGTTTCCTGCATTCGCACTCCTATACCGGCAATGCACTGGCCTGCCGCGCGGCGCTGGCCACGCTGGACATCTTTGAACAGGATCAGGTGATCGCGGCCAACCGCAGTAAAGCGCAGCACATGGCCGCGGCGACAAAAAAACTGGCGGCACATCCGCGGGTCCGCAATTTCCGCTCGACCGGCATGATCTGGGCCTTCGAGGTCGACAGCACCGATCCGGCCTTCGGCCGGCATTTTTTTGAAGCCGCGCTGGCGCGTGAACTGCTGTTGCGACCCATCAGTGGAAATGCGGGCACCACGGTTTATTTCATGCCGCCGTACGTGATCAGCGACGCTGAAATCGAACTGCTTGCCGCGCGCACTCTCGAGGCGATGGACGCCACGCTTTGAAACTGACTTTTCTCGGCGCCGCGGGCGAAGTCACCGGATCGAGTTTCCTGGTCGAAGCCGAAGGCCTGCGTTTTCTGGTCGACTGCGGCATGTTCCAGGGCGGGCGCGAAGCCGACAGCAAAAACTACGCGCGTTTCGCCTTCGATCCGACGAGCCTCGATTTTGTGCTGCTGACCCACGCCCATATCGACCACTCCGGACTGCTGCCGCGCCTGGTTGCGGCGGGATTCCGCGGTCCGATCCACGGCACCGCGGCCACCTGCGACCTGCTCGAAGTCATGCTGATCGACTCGGCGCATATCCAGGAAAAGGAAGCCGAGTGGCGGCAGAAAGCCCGCGGGCGCGGCGCCGGCAGGCCGCCGCTCTACACCGTCGCCGAAGTCACGCGGACACTGCGCCAGCTGAAACCGGTCGCCTATGACACCGCGCTGGAGCCGCACCCCGCCGTGCGCTGTCTGTTCCGTGACGCCGGCCATATCATCGGCGCGGCGATCATTGAACTGTGGGTGCGCGAAGGCACGCAAAGCCGCAAGATCGTGTTCTCCGGCGACATCGGCCAGCCGGGCCGGCCTCTGGTGCGTGATCCGACAGCGGTCACTGAAACCGATGTGCTGGTGGTCGAATCGACTTACGGCAACCGCCTGCACAAGAATCTGGACGACACGCTGGCCGAACTGGAGCACGCGATCACCGACACGCTGGTGCGCAAAAAGGGCAATGTGATCATTCCGGCATTCGCCGTCGGCCGCACCCAGGAAATCATTTACCTGCTGGTGGATCTGTACCGGCGGGGGCGGCTGCCGGAGCTGAACATTTATGTCGATTCACCGATGGCGACCCGGGCCACGGAAATCACCGCCAAACACTGGGCGCTGCTCGACCAGGATGCCGCAGCGCTGCTGCAGTGGCTGAAAGGCGGACGCGGACGGCCGCGCATCCATTTTGTGCAGGACCTGCAGGAATCGACCGGGCTGCAGCACATCAAACACGGCGCGGTGATCATTTCCGCCAGCGGCATGTGCAATGCCGGTCGCATCAAACACCACCTGCGGCACAACCTCGGCCGCCGCGATTCGTCGATCCTGATCGTCGGTTTCCAGGCTATGGGCACGCTGGGGCGGCGCATCGTCGATGGTGTAAAGAACGTGCGCATCTTCGGCATTCCGATCCCGGTCAAGGCGGACATCTACACCATCGGCGGACTGTCGGCCCACGCCGACCGGGACGCACTGCTCGGCTGGCTGGCGCATTTCAAGCGCGCGCCGCAACGCACCTTCGTCGTCCACGGCGAAGCGGAGACCGCCGAAATTTTTGCCGCAGCCATTCATGACAAACTGGGCTGGAGCAGCATCGACAAGCCGGCGCTGCACAGCTCGGTCATCCTTTGAAATCAACCGGAATCCCCGCCAAACCCCTGATGCCCATGCTCCCGACCCGCGTGATCACCACCGCCCTGCTGATGCTGCTGCCCCTGTTCGTCATGGCGCAGCCGGCAAACACACTGCCCGAACCCGTCGCCCGCGCGCTGGCCCAGGCCGGCATTCCCGAATCGGCGATCGGTGTTTATGTGCACGAAATCGGCGCCGAACAACCGGTACTGGCCATCGGTGCCGAACGTGCGCTGAATCCGGCATCGAGCATGAAGCTGGTGACCACCTACGCCGGACTGGAAATGCTCGGGCCGGCCTACACCTGGAATACCGACGCGCTCACCGACGGCGCCATCGCGCAGGACGTGCTGGCCGGCAACCTCTACCTGAAAGGTTCCGGCGATCCGAAACTGACGCTGGAAAATTTCTGGCTGCTGCTGCGCAACCTGCGCGCGCGCGGTGTGCGCGAAATCCGCGGTGACCTGGTGCTCGACCGCCGGCTGTTCGCCGAAGAACTGCAGGATCCGGGCGCCTTCGATGATCAGCCCACGCGCCCCTACAACACCGGGCCGAGTGCGTTATTGGTGAATTTCAAGGCCGTCACGCTGCAGTTCATCCCCGACGCGGCCACACGCACGGTGCGCATCACCGTTGAACCGCCGCTGCCGCAGGTGCAGATCATCAACAATCTGAAACTCGTCGACGGCCCCTGCGGCGACTGGGTCGGCAAGCTCAGGCTGGATTCGCAGGGCAATGCCGACTCGGCGCGACTTGGCTTCAATGGCACTTATGCGCTGGACTGCGGCGAAGGCCTGCGCAGCTTCAGCGTCATGGGCCATCGCCAGTACATCGGCGCATTGTTCACACAGCTGTGGAAAGATCTGGGCGGCAGCTTCGGCGGACAGGTGCGCGACGGCGCCACACCGGATCAGGCACGCCGCCTGGCAACCGCGCGCTCCCTGTCGCTCTCGGAAATCGTCCGCGACGTCAACAAATACTCCAACAACGTGATGGCGCGGCAGCTGTTCCTGTCCCTGGCGATGAATAACGGTGCGCCGGCGACCACCGCCGCCGCCGCGAACAGCGTCAAGCAATGGCTGGCGCTGAAGGGCATCGCCGCGCCGGAACTGGTGCTGGAAAACGGCTCGGGCCTGTCGCGCATCGAGCGCATCAGCGCGCGCAACCTCGGCGCGGTGCTGTTGAGCGCTTATGCGAGCCCGGTGATGCCGGAACTGATGGCCTCGCTGCCGGTCGCCGCGGTCGACGGCACTTTGCGCCGCCGCCTGAAAAGCGCGGAAGTCGCCGGCCAGGCGCATGTCAAAACCGGATCACTGTCGGGCGTGCGTTCGATCGCCGGCTACGTGCTCGACGCACAGGGCAACCGCGCCGTGGTGGTATTCATGGTCAACCATGCCAACGCCTTCAACGCGCAGGCGGCGCAGGATGCGCTGCTGGGCTGGGTGCACAACCGCGACAGCAGCAATTGCTGCGGGCGGCAGGAACGGCGGCGCGGAAAAAAGTAAAACCGCAGGACTCCTGATTTATTACGCCGCGGTCGCCGCGCGATAACGCATCAGCCAGAGCCGCGACAACAGCTGGACCGCCGCCGCAGCCGCCAGCGCGCATAAAAACGCCAGGCCGACGCCGTTGGTGGACAACGTCCAGGCCAGAACCACGCAGAATGTGCCGAAGGCGTAAAAACCCAGCACCATGCCGCGCAACAACTGGATCGTGGCGGCCGCACCCGCGCTGCGATGCGTGAACAACACGAGCACGGTGCCCATCACCGGAAACATCGCAAACACGCCGCTCAGATCCGGACCGAGATTGGCCGCGAAGTGCGTAACCAGCAGCACCAGCAACGCGCCCAGCCCCATGCGCAGCAGCATGTCATTGGGCGGCTTTGACGGCGTCTTGGCCGGTGCCGGCAAAGCGGGATAAAGGCGCGGTGCGAGCCACAGCCCTGCCGTGACGACAAGGGCTGCAAGCCACAGCGTACTGGCCCTCCACAGATCCAGCGCCACGACGGCGGCGGCGTAGCCCACATAGGCCAGCAGCAGGCTCAGCGGCCATGAATGGCGGGTGGCAGCCCAGGCGTAACCGAGCCCGAAGGCCAGCATCGCCAGCACGGCCGACAATGTGCCCAGCGCCGCCTGTGCCGCAAAGGCCGCGCCCTGCTCGATCGCGATGAACCACAGGATCGGCCCGGCGACGATCGGAAACGCCGAAAGCCAGCCGGCCACCGCCGGACCCCAGCGCCGCCCGGCCAGTGTCACCAGCGCGATCAGCGCGGGCACGAGGAATAACTTGAGTAACAGGATTGCGCTCATCAATGGTCTTCAGCCGCCGCTGATGATCCGGCAGGGCCGGCGCATTACAGCTTCAGCGATGCCCACAGCGCATCCACGCGCCGCTTCACTTCATCGCTCATCACAATCGGCGTGCCCCACTCGCGATTCGTTTCCGCCGGCCACTTGTTGGTGGCATCGATGCCCATCTTCGAACCGAGCCCGCTCACCGGACTGGCGAAATCGAGATAATCGATCGGTGTCGCATCGGCGATCAGCGTGTCGCGCCGCGGATCAACGCGGGTGGTCAGCGCCCACATCACTTCCTTCCAGTCGCGCACATTGATGTCATCGTCGGTGACGATGATGAACTTGGTGTACATGAACTGGCGCAGGAAACTCCAGATGCCGAACATCACACGCTTGGCGTGGCCCGGGTACTGTTTTTTCATGCTGACGCAGGCGATGCGGTACGAACAGCCTTCGGGCGGCAGGTAGAAGTCGACGATTTCCGGAAACTGTTTGACCAGCAGCGGCACGAAGACTTCGTTCAGCGCCTCGCCCAGCACCGCGGGTTCATCCGGCGGTTTGCCGGTATAGGTCGAGTGGTAGATCGGATCGCGGCGCAGGGTGATGCGCTCGACGGTCAGCACCGGGAAGCGTTCCTGTTCGTTGTAATAACCGGTGTGGTCGCCGAAGGGACCTTCCAGCGCGGTGTCATTGGGATGGATGAAACCTTCGAGCACGATCTCGGCACGCGCCGGCACTTTCAACGTGTGGCTCAGGCAAGATGCGATTTCGGTTTTTTCGCCGCGCAGCAAACCGGCGAACTGGTATTCGGACAAGGAGTCCGGCACCGGCGTCACCGCGCCGAGCATGGTCGCCGGATCGGCCCCCAGCGCCACCGCCACCGGAAAGGGCTCACGCGGATGCGCCAGGCAATGGTCGCGGTAATCGAGTGCTCCGCCGCGCTGCGCCAGCCAGCGCATGATCAGTCTGTTGCGGCCGATCACCTGCTGCCGGTAGATGCCGAGGTTCTGCCGCGTTTTCTGCGGGCCGCGCGTCACCGTCAGGCCCCAGGTGATCAGCGGGCCGATATCGCCGGGCCAGCAGGTCTGGATCGGCAGGCGCGCGAGATCAACCTCATTCCCTTCCCATACGATGTCCTGGCAGGGCGGATTTTTGACTTCGCGCGGCTGCATGGTCAGCACCTGGCGCAGCAGCGGCAGCTTGTCCCAGGCGTCTTTCAAACCCGTCGGCGGTTCGGGTTCTTTCAGTTGCGCCAGCAGTTGGCCGAGCTCGCGCAGCGCCGCCACCGAGTCGCGGCCCATGCCCAGGGCGACACGCCGCGGCGTGCCGAACAGATTGGCCAGCACGGGGATGGTGTGATCTGCTTGCTGACCCCGGGGTTTTTCAAACAACAGTGCCGGGCCACCCTGCTTCAGCACACGGTCGCAGATTTCCGTCATCTCCAGCCGCGGATCGACTTCGACACTGATGCGTTTCAGTTCACCGCTGCGCTCGAGGCCGGCGATGAAGTCGCGCAGGTCGCGATAACTCATCGCAGCATCCGGATGCCGAACCACAGATCGGCGGCAAGTCCGATGAAAATCACGCAGCCCATCCAGTTGTTGCTGAGAAATGCCTTGAATGCGCCTTCGCGCGTGCGGTTACGGATGAGACCGTACTGGTACAGCACCAGCGCCACCGCTGCCAACAGCCCGGCGAAATAGAACACATCGCGCATCTGCCACCAGCCGATCCAGGCCATCAAGCCGATAAACACCGCATGCGCAGACATCACGCCGGCCACATCGTAACGACCGAACAGGATGGCGGAAGATTTCACGCCGATTTTCAGGTCATCATCGCGGTCGACCATCGCATACGCGGTGTCATAGGCGATCGCCCAGAACACGTTCGCGACCAGCAGCAGCCAGGCCACGCGCGGCAGCGCATGCCACAACTCGGCATAGGCCATCGGGATGCCGAAGCCGAAGGCGATGCCCAGCCAGGCCTGCGGCAGGGGAAACACCCGCTTCACATAGGGATAGATGACGGCAAGCGCCGCCGCAACGAAAGCGAGCCTGATGGTCAGCGGGCTGAGGAACAGCGCCAGGCCGAAGGCCAGCAGCATCAACACCCCTGCAAGCAGCAGCGCTTCGGCGGGGCGGATGGTGCCGGCGGCCAGCGGCCGGTCTTTGGTGCGCTCGACATGGGGATCGAAGTTGCGGTCGGCGTAATCGTTGACCACGCAGCCGGCGCAGCGCATCAACACCGTGCCGGTGAAAAAAATCAGCAGCACGTCCGGCGGCGGCAAACCACCGGCGGCAAACCACAAACCCCACAAGGTCGGCCACAACAGCAGCAGGATGCCGATGGGCTTGTCGAGCCGCATCAGCTTTTCGTAGGCGGTCAGTCGCTGCTTGATTGTCAGTGTCACAGGTCGAGTATTGCCGGCAAAAAGACTTCGCTGACCAGTATAGGCGATTTGCCCGCGGCGAAGATTGAGCGGCGCGCCCACAATGGCGGTGGCATTTTTTTCAGCTGCGCCGCAGCACCGCGATACAGCGGATGCGTGCGCGGCAGTTTTTTCTGGCGCAGCGGAAAGCGCGCAATCCGCGGATCGGCAAACAGCGCCGCGCCCAGCGGCCGGTTGCCCAGCCCGGCAATGCCGCGCCAGGCGCCGCGCAATCCGCCGGCGGCAAACACGGTGTGCGCAAATACCAGCGGCGTCGTCCCGCGCAGCAACAACACCTCACGCACCATCACGCGCCGCGCCGGCGCCGCAAACAAAAACGCCTCGTCACGATTGACCCGACGCAAACCCTGAAACAACACCTTCACCTTGATCGCCCCGGCATGCCGCTCCAGTCGCGCTGTCAAAGAACCGGGATCGGTGAGCCAGCGGCGCAATGCGCCGGCTGCCACGGGCGCAGAACACCAGGAAGAATCTTGGGGAATGGATTTCACAAATAAACGGGATTTTGGATGCCGGATTATCGCATCAAGCACTGCAAGTTCGCCGGGGGTAGCCCGGCGGCTAGTCACTTTCTCTTGCTTCGCCAAGAGAAAGTAACCAAAGAGAAGGGGCTCGCCGATTCAGGCGGCTGCCACCCAAGGTGACTTCCTTCGGGGCGCGCAACTCGCCCTTGCCTTCGGCAAGGACTCAGACAGTCCTCGCCGACTACCCCTGAACCGGCTGCGCTGCTCGGCGACTCACATGGGGGTGTTGTCTTGCCTATGTCTTGTTCAACATAAAAAGAAACCATTACACCTTCAAATACTCATTCCGCCCACCAAGCCACCGAGCCAAATGCGCCTTGGCCGCCTCCGGTTCATCCCGCAACAACATCTCCGCCGCATCCCGTGCCGCATCCAGCAAATCCAGATCCACCGCCAAATCCGCAAACCGCAACATCGGCACCCCGCTCTGCCGAGCTCCGAGCAATTCCCCGGGTCCGCGCAGATTCAAATCATGCCGCGCAATCTCGAAGCCGTCGGTGTGTTCGTAGATCACCTTCAGCCGTTCCCGCGCATTCGGCGACAGCTTGCCCTGATAAAGCAGCACACAGGTGCTCTCCGCAGCACCACGGCCGACGCGGCCGCGCAATTGGTGCATCTGCGACAGGCCCATGCGTTCGGCGTGTTCGATCACCATCAGCGAGGCATTGGGCACGTCGACGCCGACCTCGATCACCGTGGTGGCGACCAGCAGCTGCACTTCGCCGTTCTTGAATGCCGTCATCACCTGCTGCTTTTCCGCGGACTTCAGCCGGCCGTGCACCAGGCCGACGCGCAATTCCGGGAAGGTCTGCTGCAGGTGGGCATGGGTATCCAGCGCGGTCTGCAGCTGGAGCTTTTCCGATTCTTCAATCAGCGGACACACCCAGTACGCCTGACGACCATCCATGCAGGCATCGCGCACGCGCTGGATCACTTCATCGCGCCGCTCCTCCGCCACCAGCTTGGTCAGCACCGGCGTGCGTCCCGGCGGCAATTCATCGATCACAGACACATCGAGATCGGCGTAATAACTCATCGCCAGCGTGCGCGGAATCGGTGTCGCGCTCATCATCAGCTGATGCGGCTGAGCACCTTTGTTGGATTGAGTGCCCTTCATGCGCAACGCGAGCCGTTGATGCACGCCGAAACGGTGCTGTTCATCGATCACCGCGAGGCCCAGGTTCTTGAACACCACTTCCTCTTCGAACAGTGCGTGGGTACCGACGACGATTTGCGCCTTACCCTGGGCAACCTCCGTAACTATTTGTTTTTTATCACTTTTTTTAATTCCGCCGGAAATCCACGCAATATGGATATTCAGTGGCGCCAGCCACTCGGTGAATTTGCGGTAATGCTGTTCGGCGAGAATTTCCGTCGGCGCCATCACCGCCGCCTGGTAACCGTTTTCCACGCACTGCAATGCCGCCAGCGCTGCCACCACGGTTTTGCCGCTGCCGACGTCGCCCTGCAGCAGGCGCTGCATCGGATGCGCCTGGCCGATGTCTTCGCGGATCTGCGCCAGCACCGTGTTCTGCGCGCGGGTCAGCTGGAAGGGCAGGCGCTGCAGCAGCGCATTGACCAGCTTGCCGCGCGCCTTCAGCACCGGTGCGCCGGCCGCACGCCGGCGCCGGTAATGCACGCGCATCGACAACTGCTGCGCCAGCAGTTCATCGAATTTCATGCGCCGCCAGGCCGGATGCACACGGCCCTGCAATGCGGCCTGGGCAATGTCGGGCGGCGGGTTGTGCAGCAGCCGCACTGCGGCTGCGAACGATGGCATGCCCAGGGATACGGGTAATGCCGCCGGCAGCGTTTCCGCCAGCGATTCGCTGTCCAGCGCGCGCGCAATCAGGCGGCGCAGGCTGTCCTGGCCGAGGCCCGCAGTGGTCGGATAGATCGGCGTCAGCACTTTGGCCACCGGCGCATCCGCCGCCACCACGCGATAACGCGGATGGACCATCTCGGCGCCGAAATGGCCGAGACGCACGCTGCCGAATACGCGGATCACATTGCCCGGCGCCAGCGTCTTGACCTGGCTGCCGTAGAAATTGAGGAAACGCAGCGTCAGCTCACCGCTGCCGTCGCTGATGCGGCACACCAGTTGCCGCTTCGGGCGGTACTTGATGTCGCAACCGGTGACCGTGCCCTGCACCAGCAACTCCTGCCCGGGCAAGGCATCAGCTATCGGACAAAGGCTGGTTTCATCGTCATAACGCAGCGGCAGGTGCAGCACCAGGTCGAAACGGCGCGTGATGCCGAGTTTTGCCAGCCGCGCCAGCGTGCCGGCACTGAGTCCGGCCAGCGAAGGGTGGGGTGCGGCAGCCGCCGCCCGCGAGCGCGCCATGGAAAATCTGTTTACGTCAGGACGGCAGGTTCAACACGTACTTGGCGAGGATGTTGCGCTGGATTTCATTGGAGCCGCCGTAGATGGTGCCCGGCCGCGAGTTGTAGAAGGGCGACAACACGTCGATGCTGGCCCCGTTCATCGCCACTTCGCCTTCGATCGCGGCGTAATCACCGGCGGCCTCGATCAGCAGTTCGGACAGGCGCTGGTAGGTTTCCATCGACCACACCTTGAGCATCGATACGTCCTGGCCCAGCGCTTCACCGCGGCGCGCGCGTTCGACATAGCGACCATACAGCGAACCGAGGTCGGCCAGATCCAGCTTCAACTGTGTCAGCCGTTCGCTAAATGCGGCGTCATTGAGCAGGCCGCGCGCCCCGGCCAGGGCTTCCAGTTTTTCCAGCGCCTGCAGCGGCCGCCGCGGACTGCCGATGTTGAGCCGCTCGAAACCGAGCAGACCCTTGGCGATGGTCCAGCCCTTGTGCAATTCGCCGACCAGGTTTTTTTTCGGCGTGCGCACATTGTCGAAAAACACCTGGCAGAACTCTTCATGGCCGGCGATGTTGCGGATGGTGCGCAAGGTGATGCCCGGCGTTTTCATGTCGACCAGCAGGAAGCTGATGCCTTCCTGCTTTTTCTTTGCCTGCCTGTCGGTGCGCGCAAGCACGTAGATATGCGTCGCGTCGTGCGCCATCGAGGTCCAGATCTTGCTGCCGTTGATGACGTAATCATCACCGTCCAATACCGCTTCGGTGCGTAAACTGGCAAGGTCAGAGCCGGCGTTGGGTTCGGAATAACCCTGGCACCAGATCGCGTCGCCGGCGAGGATTTTGGGCAGAAAAAACGCGCGCTGCGCGTCATTGCCGAAACGGATCAGCGTCGGCCCCACCATGGTGATTCCCTGGTCGGGCATGCGGCCGACACCGGCGCGTTCGGTTTCCTCGAAATAAATCAGCAGCTTCGTCGGCGACAATCCCATGCCGCCATGCTCGCGCGGCCAGTTGGGCGCCAGCCAGCCTTTTTTCGACAGCTTCAGGTACCAGTCGCGGCATTCATGCCAGCGCATGCGGCGCGGCAGGAATTTGAATTCGGCAGGAAATTCCGTTTCGAAAAAACCCCTGGCCTCGGCACGGAAGGCCTCATCGTCGATCGCATTCCAGTCCTTCATGCCGCCGCCCTCCCCTGCGCTGCCAGGCGGGCATA
The DNA here is from genome assembly GCA_019749945.1 of Burkholderiales bacterium. Taxonomy (GTDB): domain Bacteria; phylum Pseudomonadota; class Gammaproteobacteria; order Burkholderiales; family SG8-41. The sequence goes on along the minus strand of JAIEPF010000023.1, from coordinate 42,276 downwards.
CCGCAACCGGTGCGCGCGGCCGTTGCCCAGCCACGCCGACAGGGTCATCGCCCGCTTCACATAGAGTCCGACATCACAGTCTTCGGTGAAACCGATCGCGCCGTGAAACTGGATCGCGGCGCGGGTGATCGCCAGCGCGGCTTCCGCGCAGCGCGACTTGGCGCGGCTGGCGTGCAACGCGCGGGTATTGTCGTCGGGGGCCGCGTCGAGCAGAGCCACCACTTCACGCAATACCGCGTCAGCGAGCTCCTGCTGGATGTAGAGATCGACGGCGCGGTGCTGCAGCGCCTGGAAGCTGCCGATGGCCTTGCCGAACTGCACCCGTGTTTTCATGTAGTCGAGACTCATCTCGTGGGCGCATTTCATCACGCCGACCAGTTCCGCCGAAGCGATCGCCGCGGCATGGTCCAGCGCGCGGCCGAGGGCGCCGCGCGCCGCAGCGCCCGATGCCAGCACATGTTCACGCGGCACTGCCACATCCTGCAGGGTCACCGTGCCGTAACTGCGGCCGTCGGCCAGCGGGATCAGGCCGGTGTCGCAGCCGGCGGCATCACGCGGCATCCACAACAGCTGCAGTTCACCGGCCGACTCAGCGCTGACAATGTAACCGTCGGCGCCGGCGGCGCCGATCACGAATTGTTTTTGTCCGCTGACGCGGAAACCGCCTTCAAACGGCGTCGCGGTGGTCGCAATCCGGACAGCGTTCACATCGTCGGCCTGTTCATGGCAGGCCACCACGGGTACGCGCTCACCATTCACCAGGCCGCTCAGCAATTCACCGCGCAAGGGCGTGTCAGCGGCATGTTCCAGCGCACGCGCCGCCAGCACGGCAACGGCGGTATACGGTTCGGGCGTCAGCGCGCGGCCGAGACCTTCGGCGACGATCGCCGCTTCCGCCAGGCCCAGTCCGAGGCCGCCGCAGGATTCCGGCGCCAGCACGCCCAGCCAGCCCAGTTCGGCCAGTTGCCGCCACTGCGCGCGGTCGAATTCGGCATGGGTCTGTGCCAGCGCGCGCACCCGGGGCAGGTCGGCGCCGCGTTTGACGAAATCGCCGACGCTTTGCGCCAGCAGCGCGGCGTGGCTGTTGTCATCAGGTATGGTCATTGCTCACATCCATCTCGCTGCAATCAGGAAAACAGGCTGAAGCTCGCCCACCACGCGATCGCCGCCATGGTCGCGGCGCAGGGTATGGTCAGTATCCACGCCAGCACGATATTGCCGGCAACCCCCCAGCGCACGGCGGAAATCGAATGTGCCGAACCGACGCCGACGATGGCTCCGGTGATGGTGTGCGTGGTGGAGACCGGGATGCCGAGGCCGGTGGCGAGGAACAGCGTCATCGCGCCGCCGGTTTCCGCGCAAAAGCCGCCCACCGGTTTCAGCTTGGTGATTTTCTGGCCCATGGTCCTGACGATGCGCCAGCCGCCGAACATGGTGCCCAGCGAAATGGTCACGTAGCAGGAAATCACCACCCACATCGGGATCGGATCCTTGGGCCCCGTCAGGCCCGCGGCAATCAGCAGCATGACGATGATGCCCATGGTTTTTTGCGCGTCGTTGCCGCCATGCCCCAGGCTGTACGCGGCCGCCGATACCAATTGCAAGCGCCGGAACCAGCGATCGACCCGCGCCGGGGTCGTGCGCCGGCAGATCCACGATACCGCCACCATCAAAAACCCGGCAAGCAGGAATCCCAGTGTCGGCGAGATCACGATGAACAGCAGGGTTTTGTAAATGCCGGCGCTCTGCAGCGCCCAGAACCCGCTTTTGGCGACGGCCGCGCCGATCAGGCCGCCGATCAGCGCATGCGAGGAGCTCGACGGCAGGCCGTAATACCAGGTGATGATGTTCCAGGCGATCGCGCCCACCAGCGCGCCGAACACGATGTGGTGATCGACCACCGAGGCGTCGATGATGCCCTGGCCGACGGTGGTCGCCACCTTCAGGTGAAACACGAACAGTGCGGCGAAATTGAAAAACGCCGCCCACATCACCGCCTGGTAGGGCTTCAGCACCCGGGTCGAGACCACGGTGGCGATGGAGTTCGCGGCGTCGTGAAAACCGTTCATGAAGTCGAAGGCCAGAGCGACGACGACCAGTAACACGACTACGCCGAGGCTGATGCTGACGGTTTCCATGATTAAGACCGCGACCGCCTAGGCGTGCTCGAGCACGATGCCTTCGATGATGTTCGCCACATCCTCGCAGCGGTCGGTGATTTCCTCGAGCAGCATGTAGACCGAGCGCAGCTTGAACACCTGCTTCAGGTCGGATTCATCGCGGAACAGCCGCGACATCGCCGAACGCATCACGCGGTCGGCATCCGATTCCAGGCGGTCGATTTCCTCGCAGGTCTTGAGTATCGCCTGCGGCGCACTGAGGTTGGACAGCAGGCCGACGGCGGTTTTCACCCGCTCACAGGTCATGTTGCAGATCTGCGCCAGCTGCTCGGCTTCCGGCGTCACACGCTGGATGTCGTACAACAGCAGGGATTCGGCAACGTCCTGGATCAGGTCGAGGATGTCATCCATGCTGGTGATCAGCTGGTGGATCTGGTCGCGGTCGATCGGTGTGATGAACGTGCTGTGCAGCACCAGCAGCGTGTCGTGGGTCACCTTGTCGGCGGCGCGCTCGGCATCATCGATGCGCCGCGTATAGGCCTCGGCCTGCGGCAGGTTCGCCATCAGCCCGACCAGTTCCTGGCTGCCTTCCACGATACGCAGCGCATGGGCATTGAAAAAATCGAAAAAACGTCCCTCGCGCGGCATCAGCTTGGAAAATAAAGTGGCCATGTGGGTCTTTACTTTGGTGGGTTAGCCATAACTGATTGTTTTTATTGATATTTTATGATGTGTTGCGCTGCGGCTCATCGCCTCATGCGCCGCGCATGCGCAGCTTACAGAATTACCGGGCAGGGGGCCACGCGCAACTGCAGCATGCGGACCCGCGCGCATTGCGACGCGGGCGGCATTCCGTTACAGTCCGCGCCCTCAATCAAGCCCCCTTCATGGACGCTTTTCTAATTTCCACCGGCATCGTCGCGCTCGCTGAAATCGGCGACAAGACCCAGCTGCTGGCGCTGGTGCTGGCCGCACGGTTCAAAAAACCGTGGCCGATCATCGCCGGCATTCTGGTCGCGACCCTGGTCAATCACGCCCTTGCCGGCACTGTCGGCGCATGGGGCGCTGCAATCCTCGGCGCCGATGCGCTGCGCTGGATTCTCGGCCTGTCGTTTCTCGGCATGGCGGCGTGGATGCTGGTTCCCGACAAGCTCGATCCCGCCGCGGCCGAAACGCCGCGCGCGCCGCTGGGCGTGTTCGGTGCCACGGTGATTGCGTTTTTCCTGGCCGAGATGGCCGACAAGACACAGATCGCCACCATTGCACTGGCGGCGCGTTTTGATGACCTCGCCGCCGTGGTGCTCGGCACCACGCTGGGCATGATGATCGCCAATGTGCCGGCCGTGCTGCTCGGTGAAATGGCCACACGCAGGATTTCGCCCATGGTCGTGCATGCGATGGCCGCGCTGATTTTTGCGCTGCTCGGCATCGCCGCGTTGTGGGGCGCGGTGCCGGACTGGGTATTCGGCAAATAACTGCGGCGCTGCGTCAACCCTGCGCTTCGCGATCCAGCAGGGCGCGTTTGCGCGCCACCCCCCAGCGATAACCGGACAGCCCACCGTCGGTACGCACCACGCGATGGCAGGGGATCACCACCGCCAGTGCGTTGGCGGCACAGGCGCCGGCCACGGCACGGACGGATTTGGGTGCGCCGAGGCGCTGCGCAATTTCGCTGTAACTCGCCGTGGTACCGGCGGGAATTTTTTGCAGGGCCTGCCATACCCGCTGCTGGAAAGCCGTGCCGCGCACATCCAGCGGCAGGTCCAGCCCGAGCCGGGGCTGCTCGACAAAACCCACCACCTGCGCCACCCATTGTTCGAAGCCGGCGTCAGCGCCGACCAGCTCGGCGCGCGGAAAACGGTCCTGCAGGTCGCGCACCAGCGCATCGGCATCATCCCCCAGCAGGATGGCGCAGACGCCGCGCGCACTGGCGGCCACCAGGATCGCGCCCAGCGTACATTGGCCCACGGCGAAGCGGATTGTGGTGCCGGCGCCGCCGGCACGATAACGGCCTGGTGTCATGCCCAGTACCGCGTTCGATTGTTCGTAAAACCGCGCGCTGGAGTTGTAGCCGGCGCCGTACACCGCCTCGGTCACGGTCGTGTCGCGGCGCAGTCCGGCTTTGACGCGTCGCGCACGGTGTGCCGCGGCATAGGCCCGGGGCGTCAGGCCGGTCACCGCCTTGAACACGCGATGCAGATGCCAGCGACTCCATCCCGCCTGTTGCGCCAGCGTTTGCAGGCTGGGCGGCTGTTCAGCGCGTTCAATCAGCCGGCACAGTTCCGTCACCCGCGCGGCGGCAAACCTGGCCGGCTGGTGCGGCCTGCAACGTTTGCGGGGGCGGAAACCCGCACGTTCGGCCGCCGCGGCAGTCGCATGGAATTCCACATTCTCCGGTCGCGCCGTACGCGACGCACAGGACGGGCGGCAGTAGACGCCGGTGGTTTTGACCGAATAAAAAACCGCCCGTCCGCCGCCGGGTCGCGGGCGACCACCGCCGCCCAGCGCGGATCGCCGATGGTGGCGGCTGCACGTATTGCCGTTTTGCTGGACATGATCGAGGGGCCTTTGCGCCATTTTCGGCTTGATGCGCGGAATTTAGCCAGCACTGCGCGATCACGCACCCCGGGGCTTGCGGTTGAATTCGCTGTTTCCTGGCGGCCGGTAATGGCGGGCCCCGTGGAGGAGGTTGTGCTGTATCGCCTTAGGGCGATACCAGCATCCCACGGTGACATGTACCGCGGGACCGCCGGTGCGCTTATGCGCTCCGGCGTCCTGCGCGCAGTCCCCCGGACTGCGCTGGTCGAACTCGGGGGAGTTCTCACCAACTGCCACTCCACCAAAATATAAAAGCCGCCCTGCGGCGGCTTTTATATTTTGGTGGAGTGGAGGAGGATCGAACTCCCGACCTCCGCATTGCGAACGCGGCGCTCTCCCAGCTGAGCTACCACCCCGAAAAGAGGGCGGATTCTACCCGCTCGGCGGGCATGCGGCAAATCGCCGGCAGCGGCGGCTATAATCGATCAAAACCCCATCCGGAAACCCTTTTGGACATCAATCCCCCCTACGGTTACCAGGAAATCGTTCCGCTGGCGAAAACCCACAAGGTTTTGCTGCCGGCGGAACGCAGGCTGCCGGTGCTGTTCCGCAAGCTGACGGCGCTGCCGCTGTCCTTCACCGAATTTGCGCCGGCGATCCACGATTATCCGATTGCCTTCATTTCCGGCGATGGCGGCAGCACATTTGTCGCGATGGCCATCCTCGGCCTCGAAGCGCAGCAGAATCTGTTTGTCGCCGATGACGACACCTGGGACGCCGGGGTTTACCTGCCGGCCTATGTGCGGCGTTATCCGTTCTGCATGACCCGCGTCACCGTCGACGGGAAGGAACAGGCGGAACGCATTGCCTGCGTCGAAAAACGCGCGGTGAACGCCAAGGGCGAAGCCCTCTATGACAGCAAGGGGGAACCGCTGCCGGTGTGGGATCAGCTGCGCAAACTGCTGTTCGAGTTCGAGGCCGATCTCGCGCGCACCGAAGAACTGTGCCGCAGGCTGCACGGGCTGCAATTGCTGGAGACTTTCACCGCGCAGGTCGCGCCGCAGGGTGAAGCCCCGATCGCGCTGACCGGCATGCACCGGGTGTCCGAGGAAAAACTGCAGGCGCTGCCAGCCGCGACACTGCAGGAACTCGCCCGCAATGGCATGCTGTCGCGCGTTTACGCTCACCTGCTGTCACTCGACAATTTCCAGCGCCTGCTCGAGCGCCGCGCAACGCTGCGCGCGCAGGGAAAAACGGCGCGCAGGATCGACCCGAAGAAATTGAATTAACGGGGCCTGGTGTACACCCAGGCCAGCAGCCCGGCTCCGGCCACGATCATCGGCAGCGACAGCCACTGCCCCATCGAAAACCCGAGCGCCAGCAGTCCGAGAAATCCATCGGGTTCGCGCGTGTATTCGACGCCGAAGCGGAACACGCCGTAGCCGATCAGGAACAGTGCCGAGGCCGCGCCGCGCGGCCGCGGTTTCAGCGTAAACAACCACAGGATCACGAACAGCACGACGCCTTCCAGCGCAAATTCGTAGAGCTGCGACGGGTGGCGCGCGATGCGATCGACGTTCGGAAACACCATCGCCCAGGGCACATCCGCCGGCCGGCCCCACAATTCGGCGTTGATGAAATTGCCCATGCGCCCGGCGGCCAGCCCCAGCGGCGCCAGCGGCGCGATGAAATCGGTGATCTGCAGCCAGTCCCTGTGGCGGCTGCGGGCGAACCAGATCATCGCGATGACCACGCCGAGGAACCCGCCGTGGAAGGACATGCCGCCCTCCCACACATAAAACACTTTCCACGGTGTCGCCAGGTAATCGCCGAACTTGTAGAACAACACGTAACCCAGCCGGCCGCCGAGGATGGTGCCGAGGATGCCGTAGAACAACACGTCGTCGAGGTCGTTGCGGGTCCATGTGCCGCCCGGATTGCGGTCGATGCGGTAACGGCCGAACAGCCAGATCAGCGCGAAACCAAGCAGGTACATCAGGCCGTACCAGCGCAGGGCCAGCGGCCCGAGCTGCAAGGCCACGGGATCGAATTCGGGGTGTACGAACATGGGGAAAAATCGATGAGAAAACGGGGATGCGATAAAATTGCCGCCCTTATTATACGTGTCCGGCCGCGGCGGCCATTGTCTGCTCCGCCGGCCCTCTGGAGAAAAACCATGCCGCTCAATAAACGCAGCCACCTGATCACCGCCGGCGTCGCCCGCGCCCCCAACCGCGCCATGCTGCGCGCCGTGGGTTTCGGCGACCGCGACTTCGACAAACCCATCGTCGGCGTCGCCAACGGGCATTCGACGATGAACCCCTGCAACGCCGGCATCCAGCCGCTGGTCGACCGCGCGATCGCCGCGCTGCAGGGCGCCGGCGCGATGCCGCAGGTGTTCGGCGTGCCGACCGTCACCGACGGCATCGGCATGGGCACCGAGGCGATGAAATATTCGCTGGTGTCGCGCGAAGTCATCGCCGACTGCATCGAAACCGCAGTCAACGGCCAGGCCATGGACGGCGTGCTGGTCTGCGGCGGCTGCGACAAAAACATGCCGGGCGGCATGATCGCGATGCTGCGCATGAATGTGCCGGGCATCTACGTCTACGCCGGCACCATCAAGCCCGGCCGCTGGAAAGGCCAGGATCTGACCGTGGTCAGCGCCTTCGAAGCCGTCGGCGCCTACTCCGCCGGAAAAATGAGCGACGAAGATTTCATCGGCATCGAAAAAAACGCCTGCCCGTCGGTGGGCGCCTGCGGCGGCATGTTCACCGCCAACACCATGTCGTCCTCGTTCGAAGCCCTGGGCATGAGCGTGCTCGGTTCATCGCAGATGGCCTCGCCGGATCCGGAAAAAGCCGACTCGGCCGCGCAATCGGCGCTGGTGCTGGTCAATGCGATCAAGCAGGACATCAAACCGCGCGACATCGTCACCCGCAAATCAATCGAGAATGCCGTGGCATTGATCATGGCCACCGGCGGCTCGACCAACGCCGTGCTGCATTACCTCGCCATCGCCCATGCGGCGCAGGTCAAATGGAGCATCGATGATTTCGAACGCGTGCGCCGCAAGGTGCCGGTGCTGTGCGACCTGAAACCTTCCGGTCGTTATGTCGCCGTCGATTTCCATCGCGCCGGCGGCGTGCCGCAGGTGCTGAAAATGCTGCTGAAGCAGGGCTTGCTGCACGGCGACTGCATCACCATCACCGGCCGCACGCTGGCGCAGGAACTGAAAAACGTGCCCGATGCGCCGCGTGCCGACCAGGACGTGATCCGTCCCTGGTCGAACCCGATGTACAAACAGGGACACCTCGCCATCCTCAAGGGCAACCTCGCACCGGAAGGCTGCGTCGCCAAGATCACCGGTTTGAAATCGCCGAAAATCACCGGGCCGGCGCGGGTGTTCGATTCCGAGGCCGCGACGATGAAAGCCATCATGGCGAAAAAGATCAAGGCCGGCGATGTCGTCGTGATCCGCTACGAAGGACCGAAAGGCGGCCCGGGCATGCAGGAAATGCTGGCGCCCACCGGCGCGCTGACCGGCCAGGGCCTCGGTGAATCCGTCGGCCTGATCACCGACGGCCGTTTTTCCGGCGGCACCTGGGGCATGGTCGTCGGCCACGTCGCGCCGGAAGCCTTCGAGGGCGGACCGATCGCGCTGGTGAAGGAAGGCGATTCGATCACCATCGACGCGCACAAACTGCTGATCCAGCTCAACATTTCCGCTAAGGAATTCGCGGCGCGCAAAAAGAAATGGAAACAGCCGAAACCGCGTTACACCCGCGGCGCGCTGGCCAAGTTCGCGCGCCTAGTATCGACCGCCAGCAAGGGCGCGGTCACCGACTGATCGCCCGGGCGGCGCTGCGGACATGAACACCCCTCATCGTCCGCAGTTGCGGCAGGTATCGCATCGAACTCAACTTTAAATATTTAATAAAAACAATGGGTTATGAAATAATTCCGGGGCGTATAAAGGGCAATGCATGAAACACAGGAAGCCCGCGGTGTTCTGGACGAACCCGCGCGGCAGCCTTCGGGCCGTGAACCGCTTCGGCTACAATCGCGGCTCACGCAGTCTTGCCATTCATTTCGACAGTCAAGGAGCTTTCATGAAGTTTGTCTTTGCCGTGCTGTTTGCACTGGGTGTTCTGGTTTCCGGCAGCGTTGCAGCATCGGAAAAACTCGCGCAGTCGAGCGGCTGCATGACCTGCCACGCCACCGACCGCAAGGTCATCGGGCCGAGCTACAAGGATATCGCCGCCAAATACCGCAACGACAAAGGTGCCGAAGCCAGCCTGGAGAAAAAAGTGAAGGCCGGCGGTTCAGGTGTGTGGGGACCCACCCCGATGCCGCCGAACGCCCATGTCAAGGATGAGGACATCAAGGCCATCGTGGCCTGGATACTGGCCGTCAAGTAGCGGCCTCCTGTTATCCGCATCAAAGCCGGCCTGCGCCGGCTTTTTTGTTGCCGGGGATTTGCGGTCCTGATTCAAGTGACTGAAATTGACATTGCCGGGCACCCCCCCGATAATCAATAAATCCCTTTCAGTAACAACAAGTTAAATACGAAACCCAGCACCAGATGCACACCGCGATTGTCCGCTGATCCGACTTCACACGGGAGCCACCATGCACAAGTACACCTTACGCCATGTCACCGCGGCACTGATTGCCGCAACCCTGATGACTGCCTGCGGCAAAGAAGCGCCGCCGCCCGCGCCCAAAGCCGAGGCGCCGAAAGCGCCGGAAGTCATGACTGTAAAAATCGGCTCGGCATCGCCGCTGACCGGCCCGCAGGCGCACATTGGCATCGACATCCGCAACGGCGTGCAACTCGCCATCGAAGATCTCAACGCCAAGGGCGTCGAGATCGGCGGCAAAAAAGTGAAATTCGAACTGGTGTCCGAGGACGACGAAGCCAATCCGACCAAGGCCACCACGGTCGCGCAGAAACTGGTCGATGCCAAAGTTGCCGCAGTGGTCGGCCACTTCAATTCCGGCGCCTCGATTCCGGCGTCCAAGGTGTATGCCGACGGCGGCGTGCCGCAGATTTCGCCGTCTTCGACCAATCCCGATTACACGCTGAAGGGTTTCAAGACCACCTTCCGCGTGGTCGCGCATGACGGCCAGCAGGGCCCGACGCTGGCGCGCTTCGCGATCAACAACCTGAAGGCGAAGAGCATCGCGGTGATCGACGACAGCACGGCCTACGGCCAAGGCCTCGCCGACAACTTCGAAGCCACCGCCAAAGCGCTGGGCGCGAAAATCATCGCCCGCGAACACACCACCGACAAGGACACCGACTTCAAGGCGATCCTGACCAAGATCAAGGGCAGGAAACCCGACCTGATCATGTTCGGCGGCATCGATCCGCAAGCGGGTCCGATGATCAAGCAGATGAAGGAACTCGGCATCAAGGCCAAATTCATCGGCGGTGACGGCATGCAGACGCCCAATTTCATCAAACTCGCCGGTGATGCCTCCGACGGTGCGATGGCTTCGATCCCCGGGCTACCGAAAGACCAGATGCCCGGCGGCAAGGTGTTCCTCGAGAAATACAAAGCCAAGTTCAACCAGGAAGTCGAGTTGTTCGCGCCCATGGGTTACGACGCGGTATTCGTGTTTGTCGAGGCGATGAAACGCGCCGGATCCGCCGACCCGGCGAAATTCCTCGCGGAAATCGGCAAGACCGATTACCAGGGCGTCATCGGCCCGATCGCGTTTGACGACAAGGGCGACCTGAAAAACGGCCCGATCACCATTTACGTGGTCAAGGGTGGCAAATGGGAGCCGCTGGAAATCGTCAAGCCGGATGCTGCGCCGGCTGCAGCCCCCGCGGCTTCGGCCCCGGCGGCCATCGCGCCCGCACCCGAAGCCAAGAAGTAAGCCTGCGATAACCCGCTGAGCAACGGCACCCCATCCCGGGTGCCGTTGCCACATCTGGCGATGGAAATTTTCGCGCAACAAATCGTCAATGGCCTGGTGCTGGGCAGCATCTACGCGCTGGTCGCGCTCGGTTACACCATGGTCTACGGCATCCTCGGGCTGATCAATTTCGCCCACGGCGACATCACCATGATCGGCGCGCTGGTGTCGCTGGCCATCATCCAGCTGCTGGCGGCAGCCGGCCTGCCGGCGCCGGTGATCCTGCTGCTTGCCGGCAGCGGCGCCGTCGTGGTCTGCGCGACCCTCGGCCTGTCGATCGAACGCGTCGCCTACCGGCCGCTGCGCCGCGCGCCGCGGCTGGCGCCGCTGATCACCGCCATCGGCGTATCGATACTGCTGCAGTACTCCGCGGCGCTGGTCTGGGGCAAGCAGTACATCTCCCTGCCGCAGATCATCGAACCCGCGCAGTTCACCATTTTCGGCGCGCAGCTGACCAGCCTGCAGGCGGCGATATTCCTGCTCGCCTGCCTGATCATGGCGGGCCTCTTGTGGTTCATCAAAACCAGCCGCATGGGGCGCGCGATGCGCGCCACCGAGCAGAATCCCGACGTCGCCGGGCTGATGGGAGTCAACACCAACTCGGTGATCGCCTTCACCTTTGTCCTCGGTTCGGCGATCGGCGCCGTCGCCGGACTGATGGTCGTGCTCTATTACGGCCTCGGCCATTACTTCATGGGCTTCATGCTCGGGCTGAAGGCATTCACCGCCGCCGTGCTCGGCGGCATCGGCAATGTCGGCGGCGCGGTGCTGGGCGGGCTGTTGCTGGGCGTCATTGAAAGCCTGGCGGCGGGTTACATCGGCGACCTCACCGGGGGGGTGCTCGGCAGCAACTACCGCGATATTTTTGCGTTCCTGGTGCTGGTGCTGGTGCTGGTGCTGCGGCCATCGGGACTGCTGGGGCACCGGGGCGGAGACCGCGTATGAGCGCAAGCGCGCCGTGGCGCCGGGTCGCGTGGGTGGTGATTGCGCTGCTGCTGCTCGCAGCCCCGTTCCTGATCGAAATACTGTTCGGCCGCACCTGGGTGCGCATCACCGACGTCGCGCTGCTGTTCATCATGCTCGCCCTCGGTCTCAACATCGTGGTCGGTTTCGCCGGCCTGCTTGATCTCGGTTACATCGCGTTTTTTGCGGTCGGCGCCTATTGTTACGCGCTGCTCGCCTCGCCGCAGCTGGGGATGCACTGGCCCTTCCTGGTGCTGCTGCCGCTGGGCGCGATGGTCGCCGCGGTATTCGGCATCCTGCTCGGCGCCCCGACCCTCCGGCTGCGCGGCGACTACCTGGCCATTGTCACGCTCGGCTTCGGTGAAATCATCCGCGTGCTGCTCAACAACCTGAACCGCCCGGTCAACATCACCAACGGTCCGCAGGGCATCACGCTGATCGACCCGCTGCAGATCGGCGGTTTTTCACTGGCGCAGACCCACAGCTTTGCCGGCCTGACATTCACCGCGCTGCACAATTACTATTTTGTGTTCCTCGCCTGCGCCGTGCTGTCGATCATCATTTCGCGGCGATTGGAGGATTCGCGCATCGGCCGCGCCTGGGTCGCCATCCGCGAGGACGAACTCGCCGCGGCCTCCATGGGCATCAACACCCGCAACATGAAACTGCTGGCGTTTGCGATGGGCGCGACCTTCGGCGGCGTCGCCGGCGGACTGTTCGCGTCATTCCAGGGCTTCATCAGCCCGGAGAGTTTCCACCTGATCGATTCCATCATGGTGCTGTGCATGGTTGTGCTCGGCGGCATGGGCAATGTCGCCGGCGTCGTGCTCGGCGCCGTGCTGCTGACCGTGCTGCCGGAAGCATTGCGCTACATCGGGCCGCTGCAGCAGCGCTGGTTCGGCGAAGTGTTCATCGACCCCTCGGATCTGCGCATGCTGCTGTTCGGCCTGGCGCTGGTGCTGATGATGCTGTTCCGGCCCTCGGGCATCTGGCCGGCGCGCCGGCGCAAGGCGGAGGAGAACCATGCCGCCGGCTGATATCCTGCTCACCGCCACCGGCATCATCAAAAATTTCGGCGGCCTGACCGCGCTGAACGGGGTGTCGATCAGCGTGCGCCGCGGCGAAATTTTCGGCCTGATCGGCCCCAACGGCGCAGGCAAAACCACGCTGTTCAATGTGCTGACGGGCATTTATGCCGCCGATGCCGGCGAGCTGGTCTTCGACGGCCGGCCCGTCGACGGCAGCAAGCCGCATCTCGTGGCGCAGCACGGCATCGCGCGCACCTTTCAGAACATCCGCCTCTTCGGCGGCATGACGGCATTGGAAAACGTGATGGTAGGCCGTCATGTACGCACACACACCGGCGTACTCGGAGCAGTGCTGCGCACACGCGGGGCAGCCATCGAGGAGCGCGCGATCACGCAGCGCGCCCGCGAACTGCTGGATTATTGCGGGCTGGCCGCCCGCGCCGGCAGCCTCGCGCGCGACCTGCCCTATGGCGACCAGCGCCGGCTCGAGATTGCCCGCGCGCTGGCCACCGACCCCAGGCTGCTCGCCCTCGACGAGCCGGCAGCCGGCATGAATGCCACCGAAACCGCCACCCTGCGCAAACTGCTGGAAAGAATACTCGGCGACGGCATCACACTGCTGCTGATCGAACATGACATGAAGCTGGTGATGGGCCTGTCGCACCGCGTGGCTGTGCTCGACTACGGTGAAAAAATTGCCGAAGGCGAGCCTGCGGCGGTGCAGCGCGATGCCAAAGTCATCACCGCCTACCTCGGCGGCGCTCTGGTATGAACGCCCTGCTGACCGTTCACCAGCTCGAGGTCTCCTACGGCGGCATCCAGGCGGTCAAGGGCATCGATCTCAGCATCGGACGCGGCGAACTGGTGGCGCTGATCGGCGCCAACGGCGCCGGCAAGAGCAGCACGCTGAAAGCGCTCTCCGGACTGCTCAAACCCCGCGCCGGCCGCATCGAGTACGACGGCGCCGAGATCACCGGCAAACCGGCGTATCATCTGGTGCGACACGGTCTGGCCATGGTGCCCGAGGGGCGCGGCGTGTTTCCCCGGCTTACGGTTGCGGAAAACCTGGCGATGGGCGCTTACATTCATCACGACAAGGCGGCGATTGCGCGCGATTTTGAACGCGCTTATGCGCTGTTTCCGCGGCTGGCGGAACGCCGCACACAGCCCGCCGGCACGCTGTCCGGCGGCGAACAGCAGATGCTTGCCATGGCGCGCGCGCTGATGTGCCGGCCCCGGCTGCTGCTGCTCGACGAACCGAGCATGGGGCTGGCGCCGTTGATGGTGCAGAAAATTTTTGAGACCGTGCGTGCGGTGGCTGCAGAAGGCGTGACCATGCTGCTGGTCGAGCAGAACGCAAGGCTGGCGCTGGAAACCTGTGATCGCGGATATGTCATGGAAAGCGGCGCCATCGTGCTCGCCGACAATGCAAAAACCCTGTTGTCCAGCCCACAAGTGAGGCAAGCGTATCTTGGAGAATAAATTCAAAAAATCCGCGGCTGTGCTGCTGCTGCGCTGTCAGGAAATCCTGGTGTCACGCAAAGCACGGGCGCCGTTAACCATTCTGATCGCTGCCGCACTGGTCGCACTGCTCGGCTTTCTCTACCTGAAAAGCCAGGGCGTCGATTACCGGCGCCAGAATGAAATTCTCGGCCACCTGCGCGAGCTGCGGGAAATCGATGCGCGCTGGGATCTTGAAGTGCTGCGCGCGCGGGTTGAGGGCGCATCCGGCAAGCTGCGCCCCACTGACGACCGCGGCGCTCGTGCGCCCGAACTGCTGAAACGGCTTCAGCAAGCAGCCGCCGACGCCGGGAGTCCGGTGCTCAATCGCAGCCTGCCGGCGCTGGTGCAGGCCTTCCAACAGAAAATCGAATTGATGGGACGTTACCGTGCGGCCAGCGGCGCGGTCACGCAGGCGCTGGGGCGCATGGTCGAATTCGACAACGAAATCGCCGGACTGGTGCGCGGGGTCTGGGCCGGTTATCCGCAACGCGACCGGCTGATCGCCGTCGAAAGCACCTCGGCGCTGCTGTTCGCCCAGGTCATGCGTTACGCCACCGACCCGAGCGACACGCAGCGCAAAAACGTCGAACTGTTCGCCGCCGACCTGCGCAAGGCCGGAACCGGCGTGCCGCCCGCGCTGCGCGATGGCCTGGCCCGCATAGACAGCACGGTGGAACAGATCCTCGGCGCCAAACCGGTGGAAAACGAACTGTTCCAGAAAATCGCGATTGCCTCGGCGGGGCCGCGCATCGACAGCCTGACCGACGCGTTCAGCCTGGAGAGCGCGGACGTGCAGTCCGACAGCGAACGTTACCGCATCTACCTGATCGCCTATGCCGGCGCGCTGCTGATCCTGATCGGCTGGCTGCTGTCAAAACTCGCGGTCAGTTACCGGCTGCTCAACGAAGCCAACCGCGTGCTTGAATCGCGGGTCGAAGAGCGCACGCGCGAACTGTCCGACGCGCTGCGCCAGTTGAAGGAATCCGAGTCGCAGCTGATCCAGACCGAAAAAATGTCGTCCCTCGGACAGATGGTTGCCGGCATCGCGCATGAAATCAACACGCCTCTGGCCTATGTCAAGAACAGCCTGGGCTCGGTCGCCGGCAAACTGCCCGACGTCAAACAGCTGATCGTCGAGACCAACAAACTGCTGAAGCTGATGGAAGACCCCAGCCCGGATCCTGCGCGGCTGCAGGCCAAATATGCCTCGGTGCGCGGCCTGGTGCACCATTTCGCCGAACAGCAGGCGCTGGCCGAACTCGGGCAACTGGCGAACGACGGCCTTTACGGCATCGAGCAGATCTCCGAAATCGTGCTCAACCTGAAGAACTTCAGCCGGATCGACCGCAGCAAGGTGTCGAGTTTCAACCTGAATGAAGGCCTCGACAGCGCGCTGATTCTCGCCAAGCATGAATTGAAGCACCTGACGGTCAAAAAACAGTTCGGCGACATTCCGGCCATCACCTGTTCACCTTCGCAGCTGAACCAGGTGTTCCTCAACCTGATCAACAACGCCGCGCAGGCCATCGAATCCGGCAGCGGCGAAATCACCCTCAGCACGCGGACGGAAGGCGCCGATCATGTCGCCGTCGAAATCGCCGACAACGGCAAGGGGATTCCGCCGGAAATCATGTCCAAAATCTTCGACCCGTTTTTCACCACCAAGGCCGTGGGCAAGGGCACCGGTCTCGGACTGTCGATTTCGTACAAGATTATCGAGCAGCACGGTGGTACCATCAGTGTTGATTCCACCGTGGGCAAAGGCACCCGTTTCACGATCGTGCTGCCGCTGACACCTCCGGCAACTGCGACCCTGGACGAGCAGCAGGCATGACAACCGCTTACCCAAAAAACATCGGCAAGTACGAGGTGCAGGGCATCCTTGGCCGCGGCGGCATGGGGGTGGTCTACAAGGCCTTCGACCCCGCCATCCACCGCCAGGTGGCGATCAAGACCATCACCAAATCGGCGATGGATCCTTCGGAACTGCAGTACGCCATCGCGCGTTTCCGCCACGAGGCGCAGGCGGTGGGGCGTCTCACCCATCCGCGCATCGCCGCGATCTTTGACTATGGCGAGGACGACAACATCGCCTATATCGTGATGGAGCTGGTCAACGGCAAGTCGCTGTACGAACACCTGCAGAACAAGGCGAAATTCGAGCTGGCGGAAATCGGCGAAATCATCCGCCAGCTCCTTGACGGCCTCGGTTACGCCCACGCCCAGGGCGTTGTCCATCGCGACGTCAAACCCTCCAACATCCTGATCAACGATGACGGCCGCATCAAGATCAGCGATTTCGGCATCGCCCACCTCGATTCGTCCTCGCTGACCCAGGTCGGCGAAATCATGGGATCCCCGGGTTACATGTCGCCGGAACAGTTCACCGGCGATGAACCCGATGCGCGCACCGACATTTACGCCGCCGGCGTGATCGCCTATGAATTGCTGGCGAGCCGCAAGCCCTTCATCGGCAGCAATGTCGAGATCATGCGTCAGGTGATCAGCGACCGCCCCGCCAACCCGTCGGATTTCAATCCGCGGATTTCGGTGCAGCTCGACTGGGCCACGCACAAGGCGCTGGCCAAAAAACGCGAAGACCGTTTCCAGACCGCGCGTGAATTCGCGCTGGCGTTTGTGCAGGGCATCGCCGCCAGCCTGCGCACCAGCAAAGTCAGCGCTGCGGAGGAAGCCGCCGAAGCGCCGACGCAGCGCCTGGATCCGAAACTGGTCTCGGCGGCACGGATGATCTCCGGCATGCAGGCCGCCAAGGCGGCCCAGGCCGCGGCGGCGCCGACAGCGGCTGCGCCGGCGGTCGCATCGGCATTCGACACCGGCGGCAAAAAAGCAAAGTTGCTGTTCGTCGACGACGAGGAGCGGATTCTCAATGCGCTGCGTTCGGTGTTCCGCAACCAGTACAACGTGTTCACCGCCAGCAGCGGTCCGGAAGCCATGGAATTCCTCAAACGCTTCCGCCCGCATGTGGTGATCAGCGACCAGCGCATGCCGGAGATGACCGGCGTCGAATTCCTGCGCCAGGTCAAGGATTTTGCGCCGCAGACGGTGCGCATCCTGCTCACCGGTTATTCGGACCTCGCCTCCATCGTCGGCTCGATCAACGACGGCGAGGTGTTCCGCTTCATCAGCAAACCCTGGGACAACGCCGAGATCCAGAAAACCATCGGTGAAGCCGCGGCCATCGCGCTGGAACTCGCCGACATGGCGGCGGCGCCGGTGATCGTGCCCGACAGGCTCGGCAGCGGCATCCTGGTGCTGAATCCGGACGCAAGCGTGTTCCGCGCCGTCAATGAACTGATGGGCAGCGTCTGCCCGGTGCTGCATGCGCCGGACATGGACCGCGGATTGGCGATTCTTGCGGAAAAAGAAATCGCGGTCATCATCGCCGACATCCGCAGCGGCGACCAGAAGTCCGTCGCCACCTTCAAGCTGCTGAAACAGGACCATCCGGAAATCCTCGCCATTCTGACCACCGAGGCTTCGGATTCGGAACTGGTGATCGAACTGATCAACCAGGCCCAGGTGTTTCGTTTCCTGAGCAAACCGCTGAACCTGAAACTGCTGCAGCAGCATGTACATGCCGCACTGGCGCGTTACCAGTCGTTCCGCAAAACGCCGAAACTGCTGAAACAGCACAAGGTGGCGGCGGCGCAATCATCCGATGCCTCGATGCTGGGCCAGTTGCGCGAACGGCTGCGTTCGGTCAAATCCTGGCTTGGTGTCTGAAGCCGGCACGGGGTCTGACCGGGCCCGGTGTCTGAAACCGGCGCCGCTCTAGATCCAGTCTTTGGCGACCAGAAAATCGGTGTACAGCCGCGCTTCGGGCGTGCCGGGCTGCGGCCGCCAGTCATAACGCCAGTGCACCACCGGCGGCAATGACATCAGGATGGATTCGGTGCGCCCGCCCGACTGCAGCCCGAACAGCGTGCCGCGGTCATGCACCAGGTTGAATTCGACATAACGGCCGCGGCGATAGGCCTGGAAATCGCGCTCGCGTTCGCCGTACGGCAGATCCCGCCGGCGTTCGACGATGGGCGCATAAGCCGACAGAAAATGGTCGCCGACGCTGCGCGTCAGCGCGAATGCAGTCGCAAAATCCGGCTCGGCCAGATCATCGAAAAATATGCCGCCGACACCGCGCGCTTCGTTGCGGTGTTTGAGGAAAAAATAACGGTCACACCACTCTTTGAATCGCGGATGGTGTTCCGCGCCGAAGGGCGCCAGCGCATCACGGCAGCTGCGGTGGAAATGTGCGGCGTCTTCCTCGAAACCGTAGTACGGCGTCAGGTCCATGCCGCCGCCGAACCACCACACCGGCGCAGCCCCGGCTTTTTCAGCAACAAAAAAACGCACATTGAGGTGCACTGTCGGTATGTACGGATTGCGCGGATGCAGCACCAGCGACACGCCCATGGCCTGGAAGCCGCGCCCGGCCAGTTCCGGCCGGGCAACGGATGCCGAGGGCGGCAGATTGTCGCCGAACACATGGGAAAATCCGACACCGCCGCGTTCGAACAGCGCACCGCCTTCGAGCAGCCGGGTGATGCCGCCGCCGCCCTGCGGCCGCTGCCACTCGTCGCGCAGGAAGGAACCGCCGTCCAGCATTGTCAGTTGGTCGACGATGGTCTGCTGCAGACCGGTCAGGTAATTTTTGACTGCGGCGATGTCCATCTCTGTGGTTGCGCGGGTCGCGCGACGCCTTATTTGCGTCCCGCGGCAACCGCGCGGTGGCCGATGTCGCGCCGGCACTGCATGCCGGCGAAACGGATCAGGTCGACGATTTCGTAGGCGCGCCGCTGCGCGGTGCGGGTGTTATGACCCAGTGCGGTGACACACAACACGCGACCGCCGCTGGTCACGACGTCCTTACCATCCTTACCCGCCAGCGCGGTGCCGGCGTGGAACACATGGTAATCCTCGCCCGCCGGCGGCAGCCCGCTGATCACGTCGCCCCTGCGCGGATCCCCGGGATAGTTCGCCGCGGCCAACACCACGCCCAGCGCCACCCGCGGGTCCCATTCCGCCTGCACGGTATCAAGCCTGGCGTCGATCGCCGCTTCGAGCAGCGGCACCAGGTCGCTTTTGAGCCGCATCATGATCGGCTGCGTTTCCGGGTCGCCCATGCGGCAGTTGAATTCCAGCACCTTCAGCGCGCCGCCGGCGCCGATCATCAGTCCGGCATATAAAAACCCGGTGTACGGGATGCCGTCGGCGGCCATGCCGTTCAAGGTCGGCTGGATCACTTCGCGCATCACCCGCGCATGGATTTCCGGTGTCACCACCGGCGCCGGCGAGTAGGCACCCATGCCGCCGGTGTTGGGCCCCTGATCACCGTCCTGCAGGCGCTTGTGGTCCTGGCTGCTGGCCAATGCCAGCGCATGGCGGCCGTCGGCAAGCACGATAAAACTCGCTTCCTCACCGTCGAGGAATTCTTCGATCACCACGCGTGCGCCGGCGGAACCCATCTTGTTGCCGACCAGCATCATGTCGACGGCGGCATGCGCTTCGTCCAGCTGCATTGCCACCACCACGCCCTTGCCCGCGGCCAGGCCGTCGGCCTTGATCACGATCGGCGCGCCTTCGCGGTCGATATAGGCATGCGCCGCTGCAGCATCGCTGAAGGTCGCGTGTTTCGCCGTCGGAATGCGATGGCGCACCATGAAGTTTTTCGCGAAATCCTTGGAGCTTTCGAGCTGCGCGGCTTTTTGCGTCGGCCCGAAAATGCGATGACCTGCGCCGCGCACGGCATCGACCACACCCGCAGCGAGCGGCGCTTCAGGGCCGACCACCGTCAGCGCGATATCATTTTTATCAATAAAATCAAGTATTTGCTGATTGTCCGCCAGCGCAACATTGTGCAGGCCGTCTTCGCAGGCCGTGCCGGCATTGCCGGGGGCTACGAATACTTTCTGCACCAGCGGCGACTGCGTCAGCTTCCAAGCCAGCGCATGTTCGCGGCCACCGCCGCCGATGACGAGGATTTTCATGTGCTAACGGGTAATGGGTGATGGGTGATGGGTGATGGGGAAAGCCGTTAAGCCATATCGGCGGTCTGAATTTGCCCGTTCACTCTTCACCGTTCACCCTTCACTGTTCTTAGTGGCGGAAATGGCGGAAGCCGGTGAACACCATCGCAATGCCATGTTCGTCGGCGGCGGCGATGACTTCTTCGTCGCGCAGACTGCCGCCGGGCTGGATGATCGCATTCGCCCCGGCGGCGGCAACCACATCAACGCCGTCGCGGAAGGGGAAAAAGGCATCCGAGGCCACCACCGAACCCGCCAGTTTCAGTCCGGCATTCTCCGCCTTGATCGAGGCGATGCGCGCCGAATCGACGCGACTCATCTGCCCCGCGCCCACACCCAGCGTGCCGCCGTTGCCGCAAAACACGATGGCATTGGATTTGACGAATTTGGCGACGCGCCAGGCAAACAGCAGATCCGCCAACTGCGCCTCCGTCGGTTTTTTCTTTGTAACGATTTTCAATTGCGCCGCAGCGACATTCATGCTGTCCGGTGTCTGCACCAGCACGCCGCCGCCGACGCGCTTGAGGTCAAAGCGGTTGGCGCCCGCGGCCCGCGGCACCTCGAGCACGCGGAGATTGGCCTTGCCGGCAAACACCGCCAGCGCATCGGGCAGCACCTGCGGCGCGATGATCACCTCGACGAACAGCTTTGAAATCGCCTGCGCCGTCGCCGCGTCCAGTGCGCGGTTGACGGCAATGATGCCGCCGAAAGCCGATGTCGGATCCGTGGCGAGGGCCTTGTCGTATGCCGCGGCAATATCGGCGGCCGTCGCAACGCCGCAGGGATTGGCGTGTTTGACAATCACGCAGGCCGGCGCCTCAAACGTCTTGACACATTCCCAGGCCGCATCGGCATCGGCGATATTGTTGTACGACAGTTCCTTGCCCTGCAGTTGCCGGTACGCGGCCAGACTGCCGGGGGCAGGCTGAAGATCACGGTAAAACGCCGCCTGCTGGTGCGGGTTTTCGCCGTAACGCAGAGTCTGCACCCGGTCGAACTGCAGATTGAGCCGCGCCGGAAATGCCGCGGCCCTGCCGTCGGGCTGCAGCGCGGTCAGGTAATTGCTGATCGCACTGTCGTAGGCGGCGGTATGCGAAAACGCCTTGCACGCCAGCCGGAACCGCGTTTCCGCACCCAGTGCGCCGCTGGCCGACTGCATTTCCTTCAGCAGGGCGGCGTAATCGGCGGGATCGGTGACCACCGCCACATGTTCATGATTCTTCGCCGCGCTGCGCACCATCGCCGGACCGCCGATGTCGATGTTCTCGATGGCTTCCGCCAGCGGGCAATCCGGTTTGGCGATGGTCTGCGTGAAGGGATACAGATTGACGACGACGAGATCGATCCCGGGTATGCCGGCTTTTTTCATTGCCTCGGCATGCGCCGGCACATCGCGCCGGCCGAGCAGCCCGCCGTGGATCTTCGGATGCAGGGTCTTGACGCGGCCGTCGAGCATTTCCGGGAAGCCGGTGTAATCGGCGACTTCGGTGACCTTGAGTCCGGCATCACGCAGCATTTTGGCGGTGCCGCCGGTGGACAGCAGGTTCACGCCGAAAGCGGCGAGTCCGCGCGCAAAGTCGAGGATGCCCGCCTTGTCGGAGACGCTGATCAGTGCTTGTTTGATGATGGCCATGGCTGCGGGGCGAAAGTGCGGGGCGAAAACACGCGCGGCGGCCCTTGACTATCGGGGCTCGTCAGAACTTGATGTTGTAGGTCTTTATTTTTTTGCGCAGCGTGTTGCGGTTGATGCCCAGCATCGCCGCGGCATGCGACTGGTTGCCGCGCACCTTGTGCAACACCGATTCCAGCAGCGGTTTTTCCACGCTGCCGATGACCATGTCGTATACGCCGCAGGCCTTTTCACCGTCGAGATCACGGAAATAGCCGTCGATCGCCCGGCGCACCACGCGGGCCATTTCGGTTTCATTCATCATGCTGCCGGTTCCTCCACTTACTTATTCATCACGCCGCAAGTTCTGCAGGCTCTTCCATACGTTCGGGTTTGTTCATCATGCCGGGTTCTTCGACATAAATCAGGCGTTCGCCCAGGCCTGAAAGTTCGGCAAAATAATCGTCCACGGCCCTGATCTGTTCGGCGCAGGTCTGCAGCTGGTTCATGCCGTGGCGGAATGCCGCCGAGCCGGCCAGACCCTTGGTGTACCAGGAGATGTGTTTGCGCGCGACGCGCACCCCGGTCAGTTCGCCGTAAAAATCATAGAGATCGTGCAAATGCGCCACCAGCACGCGGTGGATTTCCCCGACGGCGGGCGGCGGCAGATGGCGTCCGGTCTCGAGGAAATGGCTGATTTCACGGAACATCCACGGCCGGCCCTGCGCCGCGCGGCCGATCATCACGGCATCGGCTTTCGTATATTCCAGCACCTGTTTGACACGCTCCGGCGTGGTGATGTCGCCGTTGGCGATCACCGGGATGCGGATCTCCGCCTTGACCGCGGCAATGGTGTCGTACTCGGCCTCGCCGCTGTAACCGCAGGCGCGGGTGCGGCCGTGGATTGCCAGCGCCTGGATGCCGGAACTCTCGGCGATGCGCGCCACCATCAGCGCATTGCGATGGTCACGATCCCAGCCGGTGCGGATTTTCAGCGTCACCGGCACCCCGACTGCACCGACCACGGCCTTGAGGATGCGGGCGACCAGCGGCTCGTCCTTCAGCAGCGCCGAGCCCGCCATCACATTGCAGATTTTTTTCGCCGGGCAGCCCATGTTGATGTCGATGATCTGCGCACCCTGATCGACGTTGTAACGCGCCGCGTCGGCGAGCATCTGGGGATCCGCCCCTGCAATCTGTACTGAAATCGGATCGACCTCACCGTCGTGGTTGGCGCGGCGTTTGGTTTTTTCCGAACCCCAGAGCAAGGAATTGCTCGCCACCATCTCCGACACGGCCATGCCGGCACCCATCGTCTTGCACAACTGACGGAAGGGGCGATCAGTCACGCCCGCCATCGGTGCCACGACGAGGTTGTTTTTCAGTTGATGAGGGCCGATGCGCACCGGACTTGTTCTTGTATGAGTAACGAGGGAAAGGGCGCCATTGTAATCACAGTCGCGCGGCATGCAAAGAGAAATGTGCCTCATTTTTAAGCACCTGACTTTTACGCCACAGTTTTGCACCCCATTTTGCACGCCTTATGCAAAACAATGCAGCGCTTGCATACGCGGTGTGTTGCCGGCACAGCCGCAGATGCATCATCAAAAGCACTTAGTATCAATGCATTTACCGGAGATTGCTGCAACACCACCTGCAGATTCCGCGGCAAGCCGCGACTGCGCAATGTTTCGCCGGCGCGGTCAGCCGCGCGCGCCGAAAGTCATGCGCCGGATCAGGAAATTTTTCAGCGGCGGCAGGCAACCGAGCAAAGCAAGTCCCGTACCTCGCGCCAGACGCAGCGGCAGCAGATCGTTGGAGAACAATTCCACCAGCGCATGGGTGAATCCGAGGCCGGCACTGCGATCGACGCGGCGCCGCTGCTGATAGGCGTTCAGCCAGGCGCGCGAGCCGAGGGCCGCTGTCGATCCGCTGTTGATCTGCTCACCGAGTTCCCAGGCGTCACGCAAGCCGAGATTGAACCCCTGACCGGCCACCGGATGCAGGGTCTGCGCCGCATTGCCGATCAACACGATGTGGTCAGCCGCAGCTTGTGCGCGGCGGCGCTGCAACGGATAGGCCGCGCGTCCGCTGACCTTGATGAAATCGCCGGTGCGGCCGCCAAACGCCGTTCGCAGTTCGCCCAGAAAAATCTCCGGCGCCATCGCGCACAACTGTCGGGCATGCTCCGGCCTTGTGGTCCACACCAGTGCCCAGCCATCGTTGTCGGGCAACAGCGCCAGCGGCCCGTGCGCGGTAAATCGTTCATACGCCGTGTTGTTATGCGGGCGCTCACTAACGACGCAGGCCGTGACCGCGCATTGCTGATAATCCACGGATTCGGCGCTGGCCCCGCCGCCCGCGCTGCCATCCGCCAGCGCCACCAGGACGGCCGTCAGTTCGCGTTGCTCGCCGTCGTATTCATATTGAACACGCGCCGGGTCGCCGCCGTGCGTGGCGATCACCCGCGCACCGGTCAGGCATTGCGCGGCGGTCAGCGCAGCGGCCTGCGCCAGTGCCTGCGCGACACGGCCGTAATCCACGACATAGCCGAGTTCTGGAAATCCGGCTTCGGCGGCGGCCAGGCCGACGCGGCCAAAGCCGCCGCGTTGCGAGACATGGATGTTGCGGATCGGCGTTGCCGTGGCCGCCAATGCCGGCCACACCCCCAGACGCTCAAGGATCAGCCGGCTGCCGTAGGACAAAGCCAGCGGTCGCGCATCACCGCCGCCCGCCGCCCGCGCTTCGAGCAGCACGATGCGTAATCCGCTGTCGCGCAGCGCCAGCGCCAGCGCGCTGCCCACCGGGCCGCCGCCGACGATGACGATATCGGCCGCCTCATTGCCGGCGAACGCATTGCCGCCGAATTCAGGCATGGCGCTCGCGCATCAGCGCTTCGATGTCAGCAACGCTTTTCGGTGCGCCGGCGCTGAGGATTTCCGAGCCCTTGACGGTGACCAGCGCATCATCTTCAATACGCACGCCGATACCGGCAAAACCCTCCGGCAGGCCCGGCGCCGGCCGGATATAACAGCCGGGCTCGACGGTCAGCACCATGCCCGGCTGCAGCTCGCGCCAGGCACCTTCCGTTTTGTATTCACCGGCGTCGTGCACATCCAGCCCCAGCCAGTGTCCGGTGCGGTGCATGTAAAACTGCTTGTAGCTTTCCTGCTCCAGCACGCCGTCCAGCGTGCCGCTGAGCAATTTCAGGTCGATGAAACCCTGCGCCAGCACTTTCACCGCGACATCATGCGGTTCATTCCAGCGCGCCCCCGGCCTGACTGCGGCAATCGCCGCGGCCTGCGCCGCCAGCACCAGCTCGTATACCGCGCGCTGCGGTCCGCTGAAAAGGCCGTTGACCGGAAAGGTGCGCGTGATGTCCGAGGCGTAACCGTCGAGTTCGCAACCGGCGTCGATCAGCAGCAGGTCGCCGTCGGCCAGCGGCGCATTGTTTTCGACGTAATGCAGCACGCAGGCATTGGCGCCGCCGGCCACGATCGGCGTATAGGCCGGGGCCTGGGCGCCGCTGCGGCGGAACTCATGCAGCAGCAGGGCTTCGATTTCATATTCCGTCGCCCCCGGCCGCGCCGCCTGCATCGCCAGACGGTGGGCGGCACCGGAAATGGCGCCGGCACGGCGCATCAGCGCCACTTCATGTTCGTCCTTGCGCAAGCGCATGTCGTCGAGCAGTGTGCGCACATCGCGGATGTCGTTCGGCGCCGCCACGCCGCTGCGCGCGCGGTTGCGCACGGTATTGATCCAGCCCAGCACCCGCGCGTCCCACAGCGCATCGGCGCCGAGGTGCACCTGCACGACAGCGCGATCCGCCAGCAGCTCGGGCAGGCGCGCATCCAGTTCCGTGATGCAATACGCGGCATCCATGGCAAAAGCCGCTTTCGCGGCCTCGGGCCCGTAGCGATAACCGTCCCAGATTTCACGTTCAAGATTTTTTTCGCGGCAGAACAGGATGTGTTGCGGCTTTTCGCCACCCACCAACACCAGCACCGCTTCGGGTTCGCGGAATCCGGTCAGGTAATAGAAATAACTGTCGTAACGATAGGGATAATGCGCGTCGCGGTTGCGGATCTGTTCCGGTGCGGTGGGCACGATGGCGACGCTGTTGCCGAGCTGCGCTGCGAGGCGCGCGCGGCGACCCTGATAAACGGCGGCGGGGATGGAAAGTTGTGCGGACATGCCTTGATTATAGTCGCGCACCGGCGCACTTCACGCCTGGCGCGCGGCCCGATCCAGCGCCGCCAGGCGTTCCGGCGTGCCCACGTCATGCCATTGCCCGCGATACAGCTCGCCGGTGACCTGCTCACGCTGCATCGCGGCGATCAGCAGATCCGCCAGCCGTGCACGCTCGCCGCGTTTCACACCGGCGAACAAGGCGGGATGATAAGCGCCCATGCCGCTGAAGGTATGTCGGGTCGCGGCTTCCGCCAGCACCCTGCCGGCGGCGAGGCCGAAGTCGCCGCGCGGATGCTGCGGCGGATTGTCGACCAGCACCAGATGCGCCAGCGGACCAGAGGCCGTCAGGCGCCGCGCTGCGGCCTGCAACACCGAAAAATCATAATCGCTGTAGACATCGGCATTGACCGCGATAAACGGCGCGTCGCCAAGCAGCGGCAGCGCCCAGGCAATGCCGCCCGCCGTTTCCAGCGCCGTGGTCTCGCCCGTGGTTTCCCATGAATACTCGATATGTACGCCCAGCGCCGCACCATCGCCCAGCGTCGTCGCGATCTGTTCGCCAAGATGCGCCAGATTGATCACCAGATCACGGATGCCCGCCTGCAGCAGCGCTGAAATTATCATTAAAATCAATGGTTTATCTCCGATACGCAGCAGCGCCTTGGGCATCTGATCGGTCAGCGGCCGCATCCGCTCACCACGCCCCGCCGCCAGGATCATGGCTTTCATCGCAAACGGCTCAGAAGGTGTAACCGACCTGCGGGGCGCGCTGCTCGAGTGCGTCGAGCAACAGCGCCAGCGGCTTCAGCGCGGCATAACGCGCGCACACCGCATGCGCATAAACGAGAAACCGCGGAGCATCCTCGAGATAAGCCGGTTTGCCGTCGCGATAACGGATGCGCGCAAAAATGCCCAGGACCTTGAGGTGGCGCTGCAGGCCCATCCATTCAAATGCCCGATAGAATTCGCCGAAATCGGCGTCGACCGGCAGCTGCGCCCGCTTCGCCTGCTCCCAATAACGCGCGACCCAGTCGATGACCCGTTCCTCCGGCCAGCTGATGAAGGCATCGCGGAACAGCGAGGCGACGTCATAACTGATCGGGCCGTACACCGCATCCTGGAAATCGAGCACGCCGGGGTTCGGGGTGGACAGCATCAGGTTGCGCGGCATGTAATCACGGTGCACATACACCGCGGGCTGCGCCAGCGCGCTGTCGGCCAGCAGCGTGGTGATGCCGGCCAGCGTCGCGCGCTGCGCATCCGACAGTGTGAGGCCGAGGTGGCGGGCCAGGTACCACTCGGGAAACAGGTCCATTTCCCGCTGCAGCAGCGTGCGGTCGTACGGCGGCAACACACCCGGACGGCTGGCACGCTGCCAGGCGATCAGGGCGGTGATGGCATCGCCGAACAGCGCCGCGGCATTGTCTTCGTTCAAGGCTTTGAGGTAGGTCGTATCGCCGAGATCCGTCAGCAGCAGGAAACCCCGGTCAAGGTCCGCGGCCAGCACTTGCGGCACATGCAGTCCGGCAGCGCGCATCAGTTGCGCCACCTGCACGAAGGGGCGGCAGTCTTCGCGCTG
Organism: Burkholderiales bacterium; assembly: GCA_019749945.1. Classification (GTDB taxonomy): domain Bacteria; phylum Pseudomonadota; class Gammaproteobacteria; order Burkholderiales; family SG8-41. Next base: position 14,773 of record JAIEPF010000023.1, on the reverse strand, counting down.
CGGCGGCGCATCCATCACGATACGCGTACCGGTGTCCAGCGTAACGCGGAAATAACGGCGAAAACTCGCGTCGGCGGAGGCCGGAGCGAGCGAGAAAGGCACTCCGGCCAGCGGGCCGGCGAGCCACGCGCCGAGGAGTTCAAGACGCTCGTCGCGCCCGGCCGCTGAGGATGGTTTCAAGCGTTGCTTCAAGCAGTGAATTGTGAGATTTTAGCACCTCGCCTGACACCCTCCCTGATGCCTTTTTCCCGAAAAACCCGGATTACACTCGCCGTGCTGTGCGCGCTGCCGCTGCTGGCCGGCGCCGACGAAGGCCTGAAACTGAAGCCACAGCCCGGGCTGATGCTGATCCCCCCCGACAACGGTGATGTGCTGCCGCTGTTCGTCGAAGCCGACCGCATCCAGGGCACACAGGACAAGGAAATCGAGGCCTTCGGCAACGCGCGGCTGCGCAAGCGCGGCCAGGCTTTTTATGCCGACTGGATGCGGCACGATACGCCGACCGACGTGCTGAATGCCAAAGGCAATGTCCGTATCGAACAGGATCGGGAAATCCTCCAGGGCGACACCCTGCGTTACGAAATGGCCACCGATCGCGGTTACATGGACCGCCCGCGTTACCTGCTGATGAGCACCCCGGAGACCGGCCCGATCAGCAGCGGCGCCGCAAGCCTGGTCCAAACCGAGGGGCGCGGCACCGCCGAACGGCTGTTGTTCGAAGGCCCGGGCCAGTACCGCGTGCAGACCGCCAGCTACACCACCTGCGAGCCGGGCAACGATGCCTGGTACCTGCGCGCCAACCAGCTCGACATTGACCGCAATCGCGACGTCGGGGTCGCCCGCGACGCGAGCATCGTGTTTTTTGACGTGCCGATTTTTTACTCGCCCTACCTGTCGTTCTCGCTGCACCAGCAGCGCAAGTCGGGATTTCTGACCCCGAGTTACCGCACCTCTAACACCACCGGCTTCGAATTCACGACCCCTTTTTACTGGAACATCGCGCCGGACATGGACGCCACGCTCTACCCGCGCTACATGACCAAACGCGGACTGCAGCTCGGCGGCGAGTTCCGTTACCTGAATTCGAAAGGCAAGGGTGAAGCGCGGGCGGAAATGCTCTCCAACGACCAGCAGATCGGCCGCGACCGCTGGGGCTTGTTCACCAAGCACCAGCAGGCGCTGGACAACGGCTGGAACAGCCAGCTCAACATCAACCGCGTTTCCGACGGCAAATATTTCACCGACCTGTCGACCCAGGTGGCGGTGACCTCGCAGGTTTACCTGAGCAACGATCTGACGCTGAGCCGCGGCGGCAACTGGGGCGATGGCGGGACCTACGGTTTTTCGGCATACGCCCAGCGCTGGCAGACCCTGCAGGCCGATCCCCTGGCGCCGCTGGTCGCACCGTACAACCGCGAACCGCAGCTCACGCTGACGGCCCAGCGCCTCATGCGCTGGGGTGACCTCGACATGCTCAGCAGCTTTACCTCGTTCGCGCATCCCTCACTGGTCAACGGCAAGCGCACCGTGGTCAATCCCAGCTTTTCGCTGCCGCTGCAGAACGCTTTTGCATACGTCACGCCCAAGGCCGGCGTGCATGTCACGCATTACTCGATGGGCAGCAACAATACGGCCGGGCTGCCCGACGCGACACGCACCCTGCCGGTATTCAGCGTCGACAGCGGGCTGGTCTTTGAGCGCGACATGGAGGCCCGCGGCGAGAAGCTGATCCAGACGCTGGAGCCCAAGGCATATTACGTCCACATCCCGTACAAGGACCAGAGCCGGCTGCCGAACTTTGAAAGCGGATTGCAGGACATCAACTTCGCGACCATCTTCACCGAGAACCAGTTCAGCGGCCAGGACCGCATCAACGATGCCAATCAGCTGACGCTGGGCGTCAGCACCCGCTTCATCGATGCCGGCAGCGGCATCGAGCGCCTGCGTGCCGCACTCGCCCAGCGTTATTATTTCGAGCCGCAGCAGGTCACCATCCCGGGCGTGCCGTCGCGCGCCAGCGACCGCAATTCTTCGGATCTGCTCGCCGCCGTCAGCGGCAACATCGCCAAAAACTGGACCGGCGACGCCGGCTGGCAATACAACACCGATCTGAAACAAACCCAGAAATTCAACATTGCCGCGCGTTACCAGCCGCAGGCCGGCAAGGTGGTGAACCTCGCCTACCGCGAAACCGTCAACACGCTGCAGCAGGTGGACTTCTCCACCCAGTGGCCGATCGACGGCCGCTGGACCGCCGTCGGCCGCTGGAATTTTTCGATCCGGGACGGGCGCACGCTGGAAGCGCTGGCCGGGGTTGAGTACAGCGACCGCTGCTGGGCGCTGCGCATCGCCGCCCATCGTTTCGCCACGACCACGGCCAGCGCCAGCACCTCCGTTTTTGTGCAGCTGGAACTCTCCGGCATATCGCGCATCGGCAACGACCCGCTGGACGTCCTGCGGCGCAACATCAGCGGCTACAAACAGTTCGACCCTCGCAGCACCCGGCCGGTCGAATACAATGTACCGGGATTGTTCTAGCCGGCCGGAAGCCGGACTCTGCTGCATTCCGCATCAATCTGAAAAATCTGGATTCTCATGCAACTCCCCATCCTGCCGTATCGCCTTGCCTGCTGCGCCCTGCTGACAGTCCTGCTGTCCGGCGCTCCCGCCTGGGGCCAGCCGAAACCGCGGCCAATCGTCACCCTGGATCGCATCGTTGCCGTCGTCAACGACGAGGTCATCACCCAGCAGGAACTCAGCGCCCGCGTCGATTTCGCCTTCCGCCAGCTGCAGCAACAGGGTACGCCGCCGCCGCCGCGCGAAGTCATCGAACGGCAATTGATCGAACGCCTGATCGCCGATCGCGTGCAGATGCAGCACGCGCGCGACATCGGCCTGCGTGTTGATGACGCCGAGCTCGACCGTGCCCTGGCGCGGATCGCCGAAGAAAACAAAATGTCGCTGACGCAGATTCGCGCGACGCTGCAGAAGGACGGCGTGCCGTTCGAAAAATTCCGCGAAGACATCCGCAATGAAATCACGCTGTCACGGCTGCGCGAACGCGAAGTCGCGCAAAAAATCGTCATCACCGAATCCGAAATCGACAATTTCATCCAGGCGCAGCAGACCCAGGGCCGCAACGACGAATACAATATTTCGCACATCCTTGTCACCGTGCCGGAAAACGCCACGCCGGAACAGCTGCAGACCCGCCGCACGCGCGCCGAACAGGCGCTGGCGCAGCTGAAAGGCGGTACGGATTTCCGCCAGGTCGCGGCCGCCTTTTCCGATGCGCCCGAAGCACTCCAGGGCGGCCTCCTCGGATGGCGCGAGAGCAGCCGCCTGCCCGCCCTGTTCCTCGATGCCCTGCGGCCGCTGAAAACCGGTGAGCTGAGCGAACTGCTGCGCAGCCCGAACGGCTTTCATATCCTCAAGCTCAATGAGCGCCGCGGCGGACAGGCGCCGATCATGGTGCAGCAGACCCGCGCCCGCCACATCCTGATCAAAACCAACGAACTGGTGTCGGAAGCCGAGGTGCGCAACCGCCTGCTGATACTGAAGGAACGCCTCGATAACAAGGCGGATTTCGCCGAACTGGCGCGTTCCCGCTCCGAAGACAGCAGCGCCTCGCGCGGCGGCGACCTGGGCTGGCTCAACCCCGGCGATACCGTGCCCGAATTCGAGCAGGCGATGAACGCGCTGAAGCCCGGCGAAATCAGCCAGCCGGTGCGCAGCCCCTTCGGCTGGCATCTGATCGAGGTGCTGGAACGGCGCACCCAGGACATGACGCGCGAAGGTCAGCGCCTGAACGCGCGCCAGGCCCTGCGCGAACGCAAGACCGACGAGGCCTATCAGGAATGGGTGCGGCAGTTGCGCGACCGCGCTTATATCGAACAACGCCTCGAATAGTCAATAAAACAATGGCTTGATTGGCCCACCCCCGTGCCCGCCCCCTCCAGTCAGCCCCTGGTCGCCGTCACTGCGGGTGAACCCGCCGGCATCGGCCCCGATCTCTGCGTGCTGCTGGCGCAGCGCCGGCTGCCGGCGCGGGTGGTGGTGATTGCCGACGCCGCATTGCTGCAGGATCGCGCACGCGCACTGGGCCTCCGCGGCGACCTGCCGCGCTACAGCGAGGCCGGCGCCGGTGATTTTTCCGTGCTGCATGTGCCGCTGGCGCAAAGCGCAAGCGCCGGCGCCCTGAATCCGGCCAACAGTACTTATGTATTACGCACGCTGGAAATCGCCGCCGACGGCTGCCGCGACGGCGCCTTCGACGCGATGGCCACAGCACCCGTGCACAAGGGCGTGATCAACGACGCCGGCATCGCCTTCACCGGCCATACCGAATTTCTCGCCGAGCGGCTGCACGCGCCGCAGGTGGTGATGATGCTCGCCGGCGGCGGCATGCGCGTGGCGCTGGCCACCACTCACCTGGCGCTGCATGAAGTCGCCGCGGCGATCACCCGTGACGGACTGGAAAAAATCTTGCGTGTGCTGCAGCACGACCTGATCGCGCGTTTTGCCATCGCGCGGCCGCGCATCCTCGTCGCCGGCCTCAACCCGCATGCCGGTGAATCGGGACATCTCGGCCGCGAGGAAATCGACATCATCGCGCCGGTCCTCGAAAATCTTCGCAGGGAAGGTTTTGATCTCACCGGGCCGCTGCCCGCCGACACGCTGTTTCAGCCGGAACGTCTGGCGCAATGCGATTGCGTGCTGGCGATGTACCACGACCAGGGCCTGCCGGTGCTCAAGTACGCCAGCTTCGGCGCCGGCATCAACATCACGCTCGGGCTGCCGATCATCCGCACCTCGGTCGACCACGGCACGGCGCTGGAACTCGCCGGCAGCGGCAAGGCCCGGGTCGAAAGCCTGATCGCGGCGGTCGAACTGGCCGCCGAACTCGCGCTGCGCGGCAAAAAAACCGCCGCGACGTGAGCACGAAGCACGTCCCGCGCAAACGTTTCGGCCAGAATTTCCTGGTCGACGACGGCATCATCGACAGTATCGTCGCCGCCATCGCGCCGCAGCGCGGTGACAATCTGGTCGAAATCGGCCCCGGTCTCGGCGCGCTGACCGCACCGCTGCTCAAGCGTCTCGATCGACTGCAGGTCATTGAAATCGATCGCGACCTGATCGCGTTATTGCGCGAACGTTATGCCGCTGACCCGCTCACCATCCACGAAGGCGATGTACTCGAATTCGACTTCACCGCACTGGGCCATGACCTGCGTGTCGCCGGCAACCTGCCGTACAACATCTCGACGCCGCTGCTGTTCCGCTTTGCAGAATACGCCGGCCATATCCGTGACATCCACGTGATGCTGCAGCGGGAGGTGGTGGAGCGCATGGTCGCCGCACCCGGCGATTCGGAATTCAGCCGGCTGTCGGTGATGCTGCAGTACCGCTTCGACATGGAAATGCTCATCGCGGTGCCGCCCGAATCCTTTGATCCGGCGCCCAAGGTGGAATCCGCCGTGGTGCGCCTGATGCCGTTCGCGACCTTGCCGCATCCGGCGCGTGACGAAGCCGTATTCAGCAGCGTGGTGGCGCGCGCGTTTTCGCAGCGGCGCAAAACCCTGCGCAATACGCTGAAAGGCGTCATTGCCGACGCGGATTTCGCGCGGCTCGGCATCGACCCCGGCGCGCGGGCGCAGGAACTGTCGGTGGCGGATTTTGTGCGGATCGCCGACGCCGTGACAACGCCGGGCTGAAACTCAGGCGGCGGGCGCCGCCTTTCTTTGCACGAACTCGATTTTGTAGCCGTCCGGATCCTCGACAAACGCAATCACCGTGCTGCCGTGTTTCATCGGTCCCGGCTCGCGGGTGACCTTGCCGCCGCGCTTTTTGACTTCTTCGCAGGCCTTGTAGGCGTCCTCGACCTCGACCGCGACATGGCCGAAACCGCTGCCCATGTCATAGGATTTGGTATCCCAGTTGTGCGTCAGCTCCAGCACCGCGGCGCGTGATTCGTCGTCATAACCGACAAAGGCGTTGGTGAAGCGTCCGCCGGGATAATCCGATTTGCGCAGCAGGCGCATGCCCAGCACCTGGGTATAAAAATCGATCGAGCGTTGCAGATCGCCGACCCGGATCATGGTATGCAGCAGTCTCATGCGCGGACTCCAGGTTTCAGATCTGCACCATCTCGAAATCTTCCTTGCGCGCGCCGCATTCAGGGCAGGTCCAGTTCATCGGCACATCTTCCCATTTGGTGCCCGGTGCGATGCCTTCATCGGGAACACCCGCAGCCTCGTCGTAAATGTAACCGCAGATCAAACACATGTATTTCTTGTACTGCCCGGTATCGGTGGTCATCAGCGTCTTCTAGGTTAATAAGCTACAATCGCGGCGTTATTCTAGCTGATCCCCCCTTCGCGCCCAATCTCCGCGCATGACCGACTCACCGCCCATAGTCATGGTATTTGCCGCCACCGATCCGACCGGCGGCGCCGGCTTGCAGGCGGACATCATGACCCTCGCCAGCATGGGCTGCCATCCGGTATCGGTGGTCACCGCGATCACCATCCAGGACACCACCGGTGTTGATGAAATCCAGCCAATCGACGGCGAATGGGTGTCCGACCAGGCGCGCTGCATCCTCGAGGACATGCCTGTGGCCGCATTCAAGATCGGCGTGCTGGGCAGCCTCGAAGCAGTCGCCGCCGTGGCCGAAGTGGTGTCCGACTATCCGGAAATCCCGCTGATCCTCGACCCGGTGCTGGCCTCGGGCCGCGGCGATGAACTGGCCTCCGAGGAAATGCTCGCGGCGATCCGCGAACTGCTGATCCCGCAGACCACCATTGTCACGCCGAACAGCATCGAAGCGCGGCGACTCGCCGACAACGACAACGAGGGCGACAACCCCGACCTCGCCGAATGCGCGCGGCGCATCCTCGAATCCGGCTGCGAATACGTGCTGATCACCGGCACCCACGAACACACCAACGACGTGGTCAACACGCTGTACAACAACGACGGCGTGGTGCGCAGCGATGCCTGGCCGCGTCTGCCCGGCAGCTACCACGGCTCGGGCTGCACGCTGGCTTCCGCCCTGGCCGCCACCATCGCCAACGGCGTCGACATCCAGGAAGCGGTGCGCGATGCGCAGGAATATACCTGGCAGTCGCTGAAACTCGCGTTCCGTCCGGGCATGGGCCAGTACATCCCCGATCGCCTGTTCTGGGCCCGCGACGAAGACGCCGCATCCACGGCGACTGAAGTCGACGGCGACAGCGGCAGCACCGACAAACCGGCGTGAACACCCCGATCGCCGGGCTGTATGCGATCACGCCCGATATTGCCGACACCCCCGAGCTGTTGCTGCGCACACGCGCCGCACTGAGCGGCGGCGCCCGTGTGCTGCAGTACCGCAACAAAACCGCATCCCCCGCATTGCGTCACGAACAGGCACTTGCGCTGCAGGGATTGTGTATGGAATTCACCGTGCCGCTGATCATCAACGACCATCTCGAGCTCGCGCTGGCCGTCGATGCCGCCGGCCTGCATCTTGGCGCTGACGACGGCGACATCGCCGCGGCACGGGCGCGGCTCGGCCCGGGCAAACTGCTGGGCGCGTCCTGTTATGACCGCATCGATCTGGCGCAAAGCGCGGTTACCGCCGGCGCCGATCACATCGCTTTCGGCAGTTTTTTTGCGTCCAGCGTCAAACCCGGTGCCGTGCGTCCGCCAGTGGATTTGATCAGCCGCGCCAAAAAACACTTCCGCCGGCCGGTGGTGGCCATCGGCGGCATCACCCCGCACAATGCACCGCTGCTGATTGCCGCCGGCGTTGATGCCGTCGCCGTCATATCCGCGTTATTCACCGCGCCCGATGTTGCCGCGGCGGCACGCGAATTCCAGACCTTGTTCGAGCCCCGTCATGAAAAAAAGCCAAAAGCTCTTTAACCACGCCCAGCTGACTATTCCCGGCGGCGTCAATTCCCCCGTGCGTGCCTTCAAGTCGGTCGGCGGCACGCCACTGTTTTTCCAGCGCGGCAAGGGCCCGCTGGTATGGGATGCCGACGGCAACAGCTATATTGATTATGTCGGTTCCTGGGGTCCGCTGATCTGCGGCCATGCCCATCCCGAGGTGGTGCGCGCCGTGCAGCAGGCGGCGGAGCGCGGCCTGTCCTTCGGCGCACCCACCGAAGCCGAAGTCGACATGGCCGATGTGCTGCGCAAGCTGGTGCCGTCGCTGGATCAGGTCCGGCTGGTCAGTTCCGGCACCGAAGCCACGATGAGCGCGATCCGCCTCGCCCGCGGCTTTACCGGGCGCAGCAAAATCATCAAGTTCGAGGGCTGTTATCACGGTCATGCCGACGCGCTGCTGGTCAAGGCCGGCTCCGGCGCGCTGACCTTCGGCCAGCCCTCCTCGGCCGGCGTGCCGGCAGAAACCGCAGCCCATACCCTGGTACTGGATTACAACGACCCGGCTGGACTGGAAGCGATCTTCGCGCGCGAAGGCGGCGAAATTGCTGCGGTGATCGTCGAACCTGTCGCCGGCAACATGAACCTGGTCCCGCCACAGCCGGGATTTCTCGAATTGCTGCGCAAGCTGTGCACGCAGCACGGCAGCGTGCTGATTTTCGATGAAGTGATGACCGGCTTCCGCGTCGCGCTCGGCGGCGCCCAGGCGCTGTACGGCATCAGGCCCGACCTGACCACGCTGGGCAAGGTCATCGGCGGCGGTTTGCCAGTCGGTGCCTTCGGCGGCCGCCGCGACATCATGCAATGCCTGGCGCCGGTGGGTGCGGTGTACCAGGCCGGCACGCTGTCCGGCAACCCGGTGGCGGTGGCGGCAGGCCTCGCGACGCTGAAACTGATCCAGGCCCCGGGGTTCCACGACAAACTCGCCAGCACGACCCACCAATTGTGCAGCGGACTGGCCGAGGCGGCGCAGGCGCGGCGCATCGTGTTTTCGGCGCGCAACGTCGGCGGCATGTTCGGCCTTTATTTCCGTGAAACCCCGCCGGCCTCGTACGCCGAGATGATGCAATGCGACAAGGATGCTTTCAACCGGTTTTTCCACGCCATGCTCGCCGAAGGCATTTATCTGGCGCCCTCGGCCTACGAGGCGGGTTTTGTCTCGGCCGCCCACGGCGCGGCGGAAATCGACCGCACGCTCAAAGCCGCAGCCAAGGTCTTTGCTGCACTTTGAGTCGCAGCATAATAAAAATATCAATATAAACAAACACTTATTAATAATATTTTTGCTGCACCATAACCCCTGCTGCAGCAAAAATCCGCCACCATGGAAAAAATCCGCCTGTCCAAACTGATGTCGGAGCAAGGTTTGTGCTCCCGGCGCGAAGCCGACAGTTATATCGAGCGCGGCTGGGTACTGGTCGATGGTGTGCCGATCACCGAACTGGGCACCCGCATCCTGCCCACCCAGACCATCACGCTGGCGCCGGCGGCGCAGAACCGGCAGGAAGGGCGGGTCACCGTGCTGCTCAACAAACCCATCGGTTTTGTCTCGGGCCAGCCGGAAAAAAACTATCGCCCCGCGATCACGCTGGTCAGCGCCGAAACCCGGTACAGCGCTGACCGCAGCCCCTTGCGCTTCAGCCCGCAGCATTTGCGCGGCCTTGCCCCCGCCGGCCGGCTCGATATCGACTCCACCGGCCTGCTGGTGCTGACCCAGGACGGACGTATCGCCAAACAGCTGATCGGCGAGAACTCGCGGGTGGAAAAGGAATACCTGGTGCGTGTCACCGGCCAGCTGAACAAGGACGGACTGGCCAGACTGAACCACGGCCTGAGCCTCGACGGCGAAGCGCTGCGGCCCGCCGAAGTGTCCTGGCAAAACAAGGACCAGCTGCGTTTTGTGCTGCGCCAGGGCAAAAAGCGCCAGATCCGCCGCATGTGCGAAATGGTCGGCCTCAGCGTGGTCGGGCTGAAACGCGTGCGCATCGGCCGCGTCATGCTCGGCGACCTGCCCCTCGGGCAGTGGCGCTATCTGCGCGAGGACGAAAGCTTCGGCTGATCAGCCGGGACGTTTGATCGCGGATTTGGCCGCGGCCGCCCGGCGCTTGGCCGGTGATTTTGCCGCAGCAAGCGCCAGCGTCGGATCCGCTGACTGCTCCGCCAGTTTCGTTGTCAGCCGGACCAGTTCCTCCTGCAGCGCCGGCGGCCCGCCGATGGCGTCCAGCCGCCGTTTTCGCGCCGCGTCGGTGGTCAGCGCATGCAAACCCGTCATGTACAGCAGCAGGTCTTCGGTGGTGTGGTAATGCTCGCCGTCGATCCGCGTGAAGTTGCGCGGAAAATTCGCGAATTCCGCGGTCCGGCCCGGGAACAGCACCTGCGACACAAAACCCATGCAGCTCATGCACAAGCCGGGTTCGACACCGTTCAGCTCGCAGTAAGGCACGCGCTCACGCACCAGCGGGGTCACCCGGCGCATCAGGCTGCTGCGCAGGGTGCGCATGGCCGTGTCATTGGCAAAAGGGCGCAGACCGTAGAGATGCCGCACCTGGAACACCCTGCCTTCGGCATCGACCTCGCCCTCGGCAATGAACGGCGACACATGCACGCCCAATCCGGGGAAAGACCAGGCGATACGCTGGTCCGGCAGTTCGATGCCGACCTGCGTTTCCTGTTCGCCATCCGGCGCGGTGATCAGCCAGTAATGCACATACCCGGCCTGGTTCGGTCCCGTCGCGCTGACCACGGACAGCGCGTTCGCCGCGGCCGGTCTGACGATGGTGGACGGTGGTTTTACGCCAACGGTTTTTTTCTGCGGCGCGCCGGGTTGCACCGCAGTCGATGCCAGGGCAATGCCGTGCACCGGCAGCAGGATCGGGAGCAGCAGCAACATCAACAGGGGGACTGGACGCATGGAAGGATTGGGCCGGATGCCACGGCAAAAGTTCAGCGGCACAGTGTTGTCGTTAGCAACAGCTTAACGCCGCAACACGGCGATTGCCTACAACACGACCGCTAATTTTCCGAAGCGTCGCCAAATGACGACTAGATTCCCAAGAGCGCCGGCAGTTCGGCCACACTGTTCAGCAGATGGGTATGCGGCAGTGGCTGCATCTGGTCGCGGCCATGGGCGCCGGACAACACGCCGATGTTCAGCGCCACACCGGCATTATGTCCCGCCTGCAGATCAAGCACGGTATCGCCGGCATTGGCCACGCGACGCACATCGATGACGCCGGTCGCCTCCATGCAGCGAAAGATCATGTACGGCGCCGGCCGGCCCTGCGCCACTTCATCACCGCAGACCACGGCATCAACCACGCCCTCGCGCCAGTGCAGCGCATCGAGCAGCAGATTCGTGGTCTCACGGTCAAAGCCGGTGTTCAGCGCCACTTTTACACCGCGGCCGCGCAGGGTATTGATCATCTCGCGCGCACCCGGCACCGGTTCGACGGTACCGTTAAAGACCTGCGCCAGATGCTGCACAAACGTCGCATAGACCTGTTCCGAACGCGCCTGGCGGTCACCGCCCTCCGGGATCAGGTTGAGGATGGCCAGGCGCTTCGACGCGCCGCGCAGGCTGTTGATCGCCTGCGGCGTCACCGCGATGCCGTGCGCCGCCAGTGCTGACGTGAACGCCTTCGGCACCTGACCCGCGTCGCGCACCGTGGTGCCGGCCATGTCGCAGACCACCAGTTCGATTGTTTTGCCCAAGACCATTCCTCCCGTATTCCAGGATTTTACAAGGCCTTGCACCAGGCCCTGATACCGGGTCCACACCGTGTGGCGTTGCCCGGTGTGCGGGGGTCGCCTACCATCGGGGCTCACTGGGGAAACCGCCATGAGTGAATTGAAAGGCAAGGTCGCCGTGGTCACCGGCGCCACGCGCAAACGCGGCCTCGGCCGCGCCATCGCCCTGGCGCTGGCCCGAGCCGGCGCTGATGTCGCCGTCACCGGCAACAGCCGCGATCGGTCGCGCCTGAGCAGCGATGAACAGAAGGACGGCTGGCACGGCCTTCCCGACGTGGTTGCCGAGATCGAAGCGCTGGGGGTACGTGCATATGGCGCCTACATGGATGTGCGCAAGGCCGATGACGTGCAGCGCATGGTCGGCGAAGTGGTGGGACACCTCGGCCGCATCGACATCCTGATCAACAACGCCACCTATCCCCGCGCCGCCGATCGTGTGCCGGTGCAGGAACTCGATGACGAGCTGTGGCGCACCATTCTCGACATCAACCTGACGGGGACCATGCTGTGCTCCAAGTATGTGTCGAAACAGATGATCGCCCAGGGCGACGGCGGCAGCATTGTCAGCATCTCCTCCGGCGCCGCACTGAAGGCACCGGCGACCTTCTCCGCCTACGCCGCCTCCAAGGCCGGCATGCATGCGCTGATGTCTTCGCTGGCCGATGAGCTGGGCCAGTACGGCATCACCGCCAATGTCATCGCGCCGGGTTTTCTCGACACCGCGCGCATCGACACGCTGCGCGATCCGGTGAAATGGGAAAAACGCCTGTCGACCATCCCGATCAAACGCCCGGGCACGGTGGAGGAAGTGGCCGACCTGGTGCGTTACCTCTGCGGCCCCAGCGCGCGCTGGATCAGCGGCGACGTGCTGCTGATGACCGGGGGTGAAGTGCGGCGGGCGGCGCGTTAGCCTGCATTCAGTCCGGCGGCGCGCCGGTTTCACATTTCTTGCAGGGCAGGGTGTGGCCAATCATCGACTGGCGGCCTTCCGCCGTGGTGACCCAGGGGCGGTTGGTCCAGGGCGGGTTGTGGCGCACATGCTGGTGGTGGCCACAGGCGAGTTCGGCGACCCAGTCACCGGCATCGTCCTGGTAAAAGCCGATGATTTCTTGCTTCAAGAATTCAAGGTCCCGCTTGAACAGGACACTGCGCCTGTTCCAAGCGCTGCCTGGACCGCACTTACACCGACTCTCGCAAAACTTCAGCCATACGCGTTTGCCATCCTGGCCCGGTGGCTTTCCAGCGCGCCAATGTTTCCGGGCGCAGCCGAAGGCTGATCGCCACCTTTGCATCCGCCGACTTCGGACGGCCTCGTGGTTTGAGCATGGCAGCCGCAGCTCGGGCACCGAATAACTTGGGCAACACCTCTTTAGCCGGACGCGCCTCCGCGATCATTGCGGCTGTCCATTCCGGATTCTTCCGGAGGGCCTTCTTAGATTTGGCTTGCTTTTTCATATCGACTCACCTCGCGCTTGTTGGCCTTACGCAGACTGATCACTCGGGGCTTACCGTCGCGTGGCGTGAATACAACGCTATGCAGCCGATCTTCAATGAAGCCAAGCACGCAATAACGACGTTCTCCATAATCTTTGCGCCTGTCTTCCCAGATCAGGGCTGTCGCCCAGTCGAGTTGTTCGGCAAGATCCAGTGAAAGGCCGCGCACTGCAATGTTTTTGCGCTCTTTCTTTGGATCTTTGTCCATCTATTTATTGTATATACGTATATACAGAAAAGCAAGCCACGTAAAATTCGGACTGCTTTTAATGCCGTGCGACCTAACGTCCGCGATGACGCGCGCCCGCAAGCGCGTCAAGCGCCTGCCTCGCGTCGCTGTCGATCGCGCGGTTAGATTGCTTCACCGAACTTTGCTGAGTCGATCGGCAATGCGCGTTTGCCAGCCTGGGCCGGTAGCCTTCCAGCGTTCGATAACGTCCGCAGGTAGGCGTAGAGAGATCAACTTGCGTGGATTTGGCGAAAAGGGTCTTCCTCCCTTGTTTACCTTCGCGCGGCTGAGCATCTCCTCGGTGAGTTCGGGGAGTTCTTCGTACTCCCCGGATTTCACCGTATGAGCGTCAACGCGCGCCAGATCAGACTTCAAGGAGCGGCGCGATGCGGGCCTGTTCGCGTTCATTTGCTTTCCTCATACTGAATATGTGGCGATCCGCGCCACGCGGTGTGTATCCCACGACTACCATCCGGCCTTGAAGCAGGCCGTAGCAGATCACGCGTTTCTCACCATAGTTCTTCCGCGTGTCTTCAATCTCCAGCGTGACACCCGCGAAGACAACCGCAGCATCAGTGAAATCGAGTCCACGTTCGGCCAAGGTCTTTTCGCGCTTAGCCGCATCGAACGTGATTTGCATAGGGTTATTGTATCTACAACAACCTTTCGCCGCAAGTCTTACTCACCGGCACAGCGGCCTTTAGAAATCTAACGTCTTGCCTCACGCGCGCGCAGCATCATGCGCGTCGCAGTGGGGGGCAACTGTTAGAACGCACATAATGTTACAGAGCCTCCAAGACTTGGCGAATGGCATCTCTTGCGGCTGCATCATATTGAGATTTGAGCAGGTCGGGGTTCGCGCGAATTTGGTCGAGCTTTTGGTACGGGGTACAGTCGCCAGCGATACAAGAACTGGCTCGACCTTCGCTTATCACCTCGCCTCCAGGCCCAACGAGTCTTACACGAAGACCTACAGAAGGGCGATAGTCGTCGCTAAAGGTATTTCTTTGAACAAGAGCGTGATACGGAACTTCTATGTCGAATCGATATCGTGCGCCGGGCTTTACTTTAGAGCCGAGAGTAGGATGTTGCCGAAGCTGCGCATCAAACGCTGCCTTTACAATGCCTCCAACATCTACTTGTGAAGACTTAAGGAACGCAGCGTACTGCCGGTGCTTGTCACGTTCAGTCGAGGTTCCAGGGGCTAAAAGGCTTCCTACTCCACTCAAGAACTCAGGCCTATCTGTGACAATTACAGGCCCCACAGATACCGCATCAATAGTGGATTTCCGGTCCTGAGAAAGCTGCATATGCAAGCACGGAGCCCATTAACAAGTTGATAACCGGACCTTCAAGTAATGACCAAATTCGCAT
>JAIEPF010000027.1 GCA_019749945.1 Burkholderiales bacterium | reverse complement strand
CCCTCTCGGTTGCGCGATGCCTCAACGTACAAAATCCTTCAACAAAGTACAAGCGTCATTTTGTTAGGCGCTCTAAATAAAATGCCTGCAACGGATCAGCAGTAAGAAAAACCGAATTCAGTGGCTGAGCTTCTTCACGCAGCCGCGACAATAGCTGGTATTGCTCAACCAGCAATCCGCCTTCAGAAGCCTCTCGCTTCCACCAGTTATACATCGCTACGATTTGGTCGTAACCTGCACCGTTGACAAGAACGTTTGCGTCAGTCGGTATCAAATCACTGGGAATGCCCGCCAACTCTAATGTCCCGCGAATCGCCAGAGTCAAATTACCGGATGCATCCTTGAAAACCGTAGCGCTGAAACTTGTGCCCATGCCGCCTTCAGCAGCCGTGTCGTTGAATTGGGTGGCAATTGTCGGGTAACGAATAGAAAACTCATCAGCATGCTGCACAGTAAACCCTTGCGCGATGAGCGCCTCTTTCTGCGCAGCAGTATTTGTTGGAATGCCGCCCGCGAGCACCGCATATGACGCAAGCGATAATTCAGCTTTTTCGAAAACGATATTGACGTTGCTCATTTGGCACCCCGATCAATAGAGAAAATTTTTCGTTCTTGCGCAACCGTTTGAGTTTGATCTGGACAAAGTAACGATGAAGGATGCGCAAAAGATGGGAAATCACCGCCAGCACGAACATAGCGCACCGAAATCGCTAAAACTTTCTGATCGATATTTCGAACAAATAAATTTTGTACTTTATAAACCTTAGGATTGCCTTCGTTAATGATAGATTCAATTCTTTTGGTAAAAAAAGGGGATTTAATTGAAAGTTTCCCTTCGCTAGGGATAGGAATAATTCCACCTTGTCCGCCTAGCCGATCATAATCAGCCTTACTGAGAACAATCTGCTCACTAATCGTCACCCCCCCATCCTTCGCACACATTTCCTTAACCTGCGCATCCCAATACGCCTTGCGCCCTTCGTAAAACAGGATCGCCAGTATCAACAGCGCAATCAAGAATGCCGGGATTGCCAATAACCACGTGAGCGTGCTGAATCCTTGTTGATGATGTGAAAAGCGTGGATGTCGGTTCGAGGCCGCCCCCGCCACGATCCAGTCGATATTGCCTTGCCCGTTGTCCGGCTCGCCGCGTGGGCGATCCGAATAGATGACATCGTTGCCGCCGTTGCCGGTGAGCAGCGCAAGCGCGCCAATGATTACCAAGCCCATTTCGAGCCTCCATTCCTTGATCCAGAAACTGACATAGTGTCGTTGTGTGAGTATATATAAGTATTTGTTTTTATTGATATTTTTATAATGCGCTGCTCCGCCCTCTGACCGTGGTTTCGCATCCCCCGTATCAGCTTCATGAACCCCGCTGTGTGATAGCGCCGTAACCGCGCTTTACAGGTTGCGCCCGACTTGTCGTGCTGTGAATTTCATGGTCACGGTCGAAGCCGTAAGCGTCTTTGCCAGCATCTTCAATGAGGTCGTTGCCAGTACCGCCTTCCAGCGTGTTGCGGCCAGAGCCGCGCTGGTCGTGACGGTGGTTTGCTATGGTAAGCACTGGCACCTTGATATCATTTAAAGCGCTTATTCAACACAATTGCCTACCCGCGAACCCTTCACTGTTTGATGTTTGTGCCCCACAAGTTTCGCTATCCGATACGAAAACGATTGCTCCGAAGGCGATGTCACGTCCACCACGGACTGCCCCTTCAGAGTAAAGGCCGAACCATTTTCGTTAACCCAATCGACGGGGCAATCAACCACAAATTTAAAATGGCGCGGTGCCGGCGACGATGAACGAGACTTACATCCCAACTCGCGAAGTTCATTTGTGACTACCATCTGCTTTGAAACACTTTCCAGCGGATCTCCGCAATGCTCGGTCGGCGTTACAGTGCCATCGATAGTCCAGGTCAGTCTCCACAAGCCGCGTTGCACAACTGGAAGCGCGGGCACATTCTTCACCTCCGTTTTTGGTGACGATTTCTGCACGTTTGCACTATTTGGACATGGGCTGTCGGAGTAGCTGACTTTCCCGTCTACTACGCATTTATTGAGTTGCTGTGCTGAACGGGCACCTGTTGGAGGGGCCGGAAATTGAGTGGGTTTACTTGGCCCTGGCGCGGGGGCAGAGGCTGGAGCCGGCAAATAATCTACACCCGGCTTGGGCGCCGGGGCTGGCGTATAGGCTGTTGCCCGGTTCGGATCAACGGGCGTAGAAAGTGCCCGAAGGTTTGAACGCCTATCGATATCGTCAAACTTCCAAATGCCACCATCCGCGAAACGGAAATTTACGCGGTCGATAAGCTTGCGCTCATGGGGAGCATAAAATCCGACGCACAACAGTGAGTCCTCAGTCCCCTTGATTCCTACTTTAATGCTGTTGTGTTTGACGTAGACGACCGTAACATCATCGGGCTTGATCCCCGGAGCAATTGAAAGGGAACTGCAATTACGGTTTTTATGGCCAATGCCTCGACCGAGGTCGTATTGCTGCGCCCAGGCCGGAATCGTCAATGACATCGCAATGCAAAAACCCGCGACCCATTGGAGGAAATGCAAAGGACCCACAGGCGCTCGCAGAGTACTATCGCTGCAGTTTCCCCGTGCCTGCCGCATGCTCACGCCCCTTGTTGCCGGGGCGATGGCATTGATGCCATCACCCGTCTGTTTTTACCGATGGTGTAGGTAAGCCCGGCACTCTGTCAAACTTAACAAACTGTTAGATTTTCCACATTTAGCTTTTAAAAAACCACCCCTTACACGATCAATCATTACAATAAAAATTAATCAATTCAGCCAGATAGCAACAGCATCCAACATATGAAGGTATTCATAGGTTCATGGCTGGTATCAACCATATCCACAATGTGTCAAGAATTATTTTTGTGGCTCAGTCGCGCGCTGTTTTGCCACCTTTTGCGCCGCCTGTCGCATGGAGCCGATAATCTGGCCCAGTTCCCCCAGCGCCGCCAACGGCAAGACCATGCGATGGCTGACAACCCGCTGTTCCGGTTGATTTTGCTTTTCATTCCCGGGACTGATCACCTGATACAAATCGATGTGCGCTACGCCGCCGTGCAGCAGCACACCATGCACGCCATCGGCATATGCCGCCTTGCTGGCAAAGTCAGGGGCATAACTTATACGCACCGGGCGTTTCGCTCCATTTTTACCCGGCGCGGTGTTTGTGGACTTATCATCGGCGGCAGCCATACTCATTCCTTTCAAGATGTTCGATTAAATGATTCAGGATTGATGCAACGTTGCAGAACGTAATCATGCCGATGCCGCCGGTTGCGACGCGGGGCTTGCTCCAAAATTAAATACATCATCCACCTGCAGACCACGCGGCAGGTTGTGTGCAATAAAAAGCATGGTGACCTTGTCCTTGAGCTGGTTGATGGTCAGCGCAAACTGTTCCGCGGTGGCTTGGTCAAGGCCGCTGGTTGCTTCATCAAATATCAATATTTTTGGTCGTTTGAGCAGGGCACGGGCAATCGCCAGTCGCTGCTTCTGCCCTCCCGACAGTCCGACGCCATTTTCACCCAGCCAGGTTTGGTAGCCCTGAGGCATTTTCTCGATGACGTCGTGAATGCCGGCCATGCGACAGGCGTTGATTACGTCCTCGAAATTCGCATGCGGACTGGCCATGGCAAGATTTTCATAGACGGTGTTGGCAAACAGCGTCGTTTCCTGCGGCACCACGCCGTAGTATTGGCGCAGTTTATTGGCGGACAGATGACGGATGTCCCGATTGTCTATTTCGATACGCCCATCCTCCGGCGGATAGAAACCCTGCAGCAGTTTGGCCAGCGTACTCTTGCCGCAGCCCGAGGGACCGGTAATGACGGTCAGCTTGCCCGGCTTCAGTGTCAGTGAGAGGTTGCGGTAAAGGTAAGGGTGTTCTTCGCTGTAGCGGAATGACAGCCCGGAAATTTTGATCTGCCCCACACCACCCGGCGCACGCGACGGAATCAGCGCGTAGGGTTCGGCGGGTGCGTCCATCAGATCACCCAGCCGTTTGACCGCAATATCGGCCTGCTGGAATTCCTGCCACAGCGAAGCCAGCCGCAACATGGGTTGCGCCATGCGACTGGCAAACATCTGAAAAGCCACCAGCATGCCAATGGTGAACCCCTCGTTTTGCATGACAATCAGGGCGCCCACGCACAGGATGGCCAGGGTCTGCGTCTGCTCGATGGCATTGGCGACCGTATTGGTGGTGTTGGATAACTGCCGCGCCCGAAAACCAGCATGTAAATAGTCAGCGAGCAGGCTTTCATAGCGCTTTTCCAGATACGGCTCCATCTGCAGGGATTTGACGGTTTCCATGCCGACCACATACTCGGTCAGGAAGGCCTGGTTGCGCGCCCCCTTGAGAAACTGATCATTCACACGCTGGCGCAACAGCGGCGTAATGGCAATGCTGAGTACTGCCAGCAACACCACCGTGGTCACCGCGATAAATGACAACTGCCAGCTGTACCAGAACATCACCGCCAGGAATACAAACAGGAAAGGCAGATCAAGGAACAAGGTCACCGCTGCACCACTGATGAACTGGCGGATGGTTTCCACGCCGTGCAACCGTGCAATCAGCGTGCCGGTCGGGCGTTGCTCGAAATAGCGCAGGTGCAGCCGCACCAGATGCCGAAAGACCTGGCTGCCCAGCACGGCGTCAATACGATTGCCCGTATGCAAAATGAAATACTGCCGGAGCCAGGTCAAAATCGAATTAAAAACCAAAAACATGGCCAGCCCCGCTGCAATGGCGATCAGGGTGCTCTGGGTCTGGTGTACGACAACCTTATCGATAATGACTTGCGTAAACAGCGGGGTTGTAAGACCGACCAACTGCAGAACCAGTGACCCCACCAATACATCACGCCAGATGGGCTTGTGTTTGAGGAGTTCAGGGATGAACCACCGAAAACCGAATTTCTGTGTATCGTGAGACCACAAATCATCGTCTGGCGTTTTGGATTTGGCTTCGTGCGTGACCAGCAATACAACCGGTTCGAAGCGATGCGCAAACTCATTGCTCGCGATGGTCTCGCCGGTATTGCTCTGTGCCCGGAAATACAACAACCGGTCGGTATCGGCCTTGATCACCAGTGCGAGGCTGGCGGTCGGCACTTCCTCAGCGCCGGTTGCAGCAACGTCGGTCGTGTGTTCCGCATCGGGTTCGGCGGAAGCGTCAGGAGCTGAACGGGTTGTCGACGATTGCGCCGCATCCGGACTGCGCAGCCTTGCAAGGAACGGAAACGTCAGCTCAGGGAGCTTGCGTCCGGTGGTATCGCAATGCCCCACCCTGAATCCCAGCGTCGTTGCTGCCTCGATAAAAGTCGCTTCGGAATGAGGCGGCGGATACTGCTGGGCAACCAATGCTGGATCAAACGGAACCCGGTTGATTTGGCACAAGCTCCCCAGCATCCATACCAAATCCTGTGCCAACCACGGCTGATCCACGTCTTTCCCCCGTTTATGGATGTGCCCGATGGATGGACTCGGAGCACATCGGATATTGTTGTTTATTGCTCGATCAGTCCCAAAAAGCCATTATAGGTCGCACAAAGATTTTAGTGGCGGTCGAGCCTGCGGTACTGAATGGCTTCGGCGATATGCGCAGCGGCGACCGCATCCGCACCGGCGAGATCGGCGATGGTGCGCGCCACTTTGAGGATGCGGTGATAGGCGCGCGCCGACAGGCCAAGGCGCACGATGGCCTGTTTCAACAGGGTTTCGCCCTGCGCGTCCGGCGCGCAGTGGCGTTCGATTTCGCGGGTGGCGAGCCGGGTGTTGGGTTTGTGCTGCCGCGCCAGCGCGCGTTCGCGGGCCGGTCATAAGTGCACTTACTGTTGCTGGGAAATGGGGCAAACACCATTACCAACTACACTTAGCCGGCCCGCGTCGCTTTCGTGCGTGCCCGTGCCGGGTGTCGACTGATCCGTGTTGCAGATCGTGCAACACCAACCAGAGAGCCCAGCGCCGCATTGACGGCTTCGTTGGTCGGGAAAATTTTCGCCAATTCCGGCGTAAGGATCACCAGGTTGCTGCCTTTCCTGAACTCGGCGT
The DNA here is from genome assembly GCA_019749945.1 of Burkholderiales bacterium. Lineage (GTDB taxonomy): Bacteria > Pseudomonadota > Gammaproteobacteria > Burkholderiales > SG8-41. The sequence continues at coordinate 112,594 of JAIEPF010000027.1, read as the reverse complement.
AGTGTTTCCCGCGCACACCTTTGCCGAGGCTTGCGATCCGGTATTCGGCGCGCATTTCTTCAGCCTTCTTCATAGATTTTCCTTTCGTGTCTGGTCGCAAGGCGCGCACCGATGATCCGGCATGTCGCCTTGCGGTAAGTAAAGATTACGGCCAGAACCCTCCCCATGCGGGAGAGACCGAACATCAGCCAGCGTTCTTCGCCGATCGAGTGATCCGGGTCAGCAAACGTATAAGCCATGGGGTCGCCAAAAACAGAGGCGGCCTCCTCGAAACTGACCTTGTGTTTTTTGAGATTGCGCGCGGCTTTCGCCGGATCGTACTCAAATTCCATGATGCATTGACTGTATCAGGTGTGCGCCCAGGATGCCATGTGGCTCAAGAGCGATCCAGTCTGCGGTACTGGATGGCTTCGGCGATATGCGCAGCGGCGACCGCATCCGCGCCGGCGAGATCGGCGATGGTGCGCGCCACTTTGAGGATGCGGTGATAGGCGCGCGCCGACAGGCCAAGGCGCACGATGGCCTGTTTCAACAGGGTTTCGCCCTGCGCGTCCGGCGCACAGTGGCGCTCGATTTCGCGGGTGGCGAGCCGGGTGTTGGGTTTGTGCTGCCGCGCCAGCGCGCGTTCGCGGGCCGCTGTCGTACGCGCACGCACCGTGGCCGATGATTCACCGCCGGCGTTGCGCGTCAAATCATCCTGCGCCAGCGCCGGCACTTCGATCTGCAGATCGATGCGGTCGAGCAAGGGGCCTGAGATGCGTGAACGGTAGCGTGCCACCTGGTCCGGCGTGCAGCGGCAGCGCCCGTTGTAATGCCCAAGAAAACCGCAGGGACAGGGATTCATGGCCGCGACCAGCTGGAACTGCGCCGGAAAATCCGCCTGCCGCGCAGCGCGCGACACGGTGATGCGTCCGGACTCCAGCGGTTCACGCAAAACTTCGAGCACGCGGCGCTCGAATTCGGGCAGTTCATCGAGGAACAACACGCCGTGCATGGCCATCGAAATTTCACCGGGCCGTGGATTGCCGCCGCCACCGACCAGCGCCACTGCGGACGCGGTGTGATGTGGCGCGCGGTACGGCCGCCGTTTCCAGTTGCTGACATCAAAACCATTGCTCCCCACCGACTGGATGGCCGCCGACTCCACGGCTTCCTGCTGGGTCATCGGCGGCAGGATGCCGGGCAGGCGTTGTGCCAGCATGGTCTTGCCCGTTCCCGGCGGCCCGACCATCAGCAGGCTGTGGCCACCGGCGGCGGCAATTTCCAGCGCACGCCGGGCGTGATGCTGGCCTTTGACATCAAGCAGATCGGGATGCGGATATTCGCCGGAAAAATCCGCCGGTGCCGCGCGTGGCAATACAGTCCGGCCGGCGAGATGCGTGCAGACTTCACCCAATGACGCCGCGGCATGGATCACCGCCTGTTCTGCCAATGCCGCTTCTGCCGCATTGGCTGCCGGCAATACAAAGGCCCGGCCATCGCGGGCCACGGCCAGCGCCATCGCCAGCGCGCCGCGCACCGGGCGCAATTCACCGGTCAGCGCCAGTTCACCGGCAAATTCATATTCAGCGAGGCTGCGACCCGGAATCTGTCCGGAGGCGGCAAGTATGCCCAGCGCGATCGCCAGGTCGAAGCGACCGGATTCCTTGGGCAGATCGGCCGGCGCGAGATTGACGGTGATGCGCCGTGACGGGAAATCAAACTGGGCATTCTGCAGCGCCGCGCGCACACGATCCTTGGCCTCCTTCACCTCGGCTTCGGGAAGCCCGACAATGGTGAAACTGGGCAGCCCATTGGCGAGGTGCGCCTCCACTGTCACCAGCGGGGCATCCATGCCCGACAGGGCGCGGCTGTATACGACGGCGAGCGACATCGACCGGCCCCTCCAGGCTCTGGGTTGATGCCGCTACTAACGGACGAGGCCGGGATTTGGATTACGCGGGATGCGGGATGCGGGATGCGGGATGCGGGATGCGGGATGCGGGATGCGGGATGCGGATTAGACCAATCACTCATAACTTCTTTTCGAGTTCCGCAAGCTTGGCCTCCAGTTCCGCCAGCTTTGCGCGAGTGCGCGCAAGTACTTCGCGCTGCACGTCGAATTCCTCGCGCGCCACCAAGTCGAGGCGGCTGAACGCGGACTGCATGAGCGCGCGCAGGTTCTTTTCGAGGTCCGCAGCCGGGCTGCGAGCGAGGATCTCCTTCATCCTGCGGTCGATTTCCTCGAACAGTCGTTTATCGGTCATTTGGCCATCGGCTTACATCTGTTGCGATTCTCCCACAGAAAATTCCACAACCCGCCTCAAGCGTTGCGGGGAAAACACATTCCGCCGCGTCCGGACCCGGCCATTTATGGAGAGTGAGCGAGAGCACAGATATGGTGCGAAAGCTCGCCGTACCGCATCAAAATGGCGCACTGGAGTGGGGTGTGTATGCCCCAGCATCTCATTATATTATTGATTTTAAACATTTTTTTAATTGGCACGGTCTGTGCTGAGTTTAGCAACGCAATATTGCATATTCGTTAACGACGAAAGGGGTAATCGTGTTCAAGAAAACAATTATCGCAGGGCTCACTGCGGTCGCGCTGGGATCCGGATTCGCGCAGGCCCAGGATAAGCCAGCCGACAAGCCTGCCGAACCCGAAGGTTTGAGCGTTTTCGGGCTCGACGTTTCGGGTTACGTGGATGTGGGATACACCCGTCTTTCCGGGTCAGGCGCGTTCAACACGACGCCGTTAGGCCCTGGCGTTACGGTCGGGGGCCCCAACCGTGTTTTTGATTTCAACCGCAACGCCCTCAAGCTGCATCAAGCTGCGGTTACCCTCTCCAAACAACCCAAGGAGGGCTTTGGCGGGCGGCTCAACACGATCGTCGGCACAGACCCCGATGTGTTTGCCGCATACAAGACGAATCCCAACAACGGCACCGGCTGTAACCTGACGACGGGTTTAACGGCCACCGGCACTTGCAAAGAAGACCAGTGGGACATCACGCAGGCCTTTGTCCAATACGCAGCAGGCTCGTTCACGATCATCGGCGGTAAATACGTGACGCTCGCCGGCGCAGAAGTGATCGACAGCAGGGCCGGCCCCAACTATTCGCGCTCGATCCTGTTCGGTTACGCGATCCCGTTCACGCATACAGGGGTGCGGCTGAGCTACGCCGCGTCGGATACGCTCACGCTGATGGGCGGCGTCAACAACGGCTGGGATGATTTAAAAGACACGAATGGGGCGAAAACGCTTGAGCTCGGCGTCCTGTTCTCACCGATCAAGACTTTGACGCTGGGTGCACAAGGCTATTTCGGCAAAGAACGTGTCGGGGGACTGGTGAACGTCGGCCCGGAAGGGACGCGCAACCTGATTGATCTGGTCGCGACCTTCGTCGCCACTGACAAGCTCACGTTCGTCCTCAATTACGACTACGCCACGCAGGGCAATGCCACCGCCAGCGGGGGCAAGGCCAAGTGGAGCGGCTTGGCGGGCTACGCCAATTATCAGATCAACGAAAAATGGCGCACTTCACTGCGCGCAGAATACTTCGACGACCAGGATGGTTACCGCACCGGGGTGATCCAGAAATGGAAGGAGGCGACGCTCACCCTCGGCTACACGCCGATCAAGAATCTCGAGCTACAAGCCGAGATCCGCGGCGATCGCTCGAACGTGCCGGCCTTCATTGACTCCAACGGCGTCACCGCGAGCAAGGATCAGAACTCTTTCGGCCTGCGGGCGCTTTACAAATTCTAACCTTGCCCGCGGCGATGCGAACCGATTGACACAACGGAAGGGAATGACATGAAACTCGTCACTGCGATCATCAAGCCGTTCAAGCTCGACGAAGTACGGGAGGCGCTGTCCGCCATCGGCGTGACCGGCATCACCGTGACTGAAGTCAAAGGCTTTGGGCGGCAAAAAGGGCATACGGAACTCTATCGCGGCGCAGAATACGTGGTCGACTTCCTGCCGAAGATCAAAGTCGAGGCCGCGATCAAGAGCGATCTGCTCGAGCAGGTGATCGAAGCCATCGAAAAATCCGCGAACACCGGCAAGATCGGCGACGGCAAGATTTTCGTCTCCGAACTCGAACAGGTGATCCGCATCCGCACCGGCGAAACCGGCGCGGACGCCCTTTGATTGGAGAACAAGATGAAAAAACTATTCGCAGTTCTGGCACTGTTCGGTGTCCTGGGCTTTGCAGGGGCTCCGGCTGTTGCGCAGGACAAACCCGCTGAAGCGCCGGCAGCAACGGCGCCGGCAGCCGCCCCTGCTGCAGCTCCGGCAGCGGCTCCCGCCGCGGCACCGGCCGCAGCGGCGCCGGCGCCAACCCCCAACAAGGGCGACACGGCGTGGATGATGATGGCGACCGTGCTGGTGATCCTGATGACGGTTCCCGGTCTTGCACTGTTTTACGGCGGCATGGTTCGCGCCAAAAACACGCTGTCGGTGCTAATGCAGGTCTACATCGTATTCTCGATGTGCGTCGTGCTGTGGGCGATCTACGGCTACACCGTCGCTTTCGGCGGCGCAGGTACGTTCTGGGGCAGCTTTGACAAACTCTTCCTGTCGGGCGTCACCCCCGATTCCGTGGGCGCCACCTTCAGCAAGGGCGTGGTCATCCCGGAATACGTATTCATCGCCTTCCAGGCCACCTTCGCCGGCATCACCCCGGCGCTGATCGTCGGTGCATTTGCCGAGCGCATGAAGTTCTCCGCGGTACTGCTGTTCATCGTGCTCTGGTTCACCTTCTCCTACCTGCCGATGGCACACATGGTCTGGTACTGGGACGGCCCGGACGCGATTACCGACGCTGCCTCACTGGAAAAAGTGGTTTCCAACGCCGGTTTCCTGTGGGCCAAGGGCGCGCTGGACTTCGCCGGCGGCACGGTGGTGCACATCAATGCCGGTGTCGCCGGTCTGGTGGGTGCTTACCTGGTCGGCAAACGCGTGGGCTTCGGCAAGGAAGCGATGTCGCCGCACAGCCTGACGCTGACCATGGTCGGTGCCGCGCTGCTGTGGGTGGGCTGGTTCGGCTTCAACGCCGGCTCCAACCTCGAAGCAACCGGCCTGGCCACGCTGGCACTGGTGAACACCTTGCTCGCAACCGCCGCCGCCACCATGTCGTGGATGATGTTCGAGTGGATGCTCAAGGGCAAACCCTCGATGCTGGGCGCAGCCTCCGGTTCCATTGCCGGCCTGGTTGCCATCACCCCGGCCTGTGGCTTCGTCGGACCGATGGGTGGCATCATCATCGGCCTGCTCGCCGGTGTGATCTGCCTGTGGGGCGTCAACGGCCTGAAACGCATGCTGGGTGCGGATGATGCGCTCGACGTGTTCGGCGTACATGCGGTCGGCGGCATCCTCGGCTCGATCCTGACCGGCGTGTTTGTTTCGCCGGCACTGGGCGGCACGGGCGTCTATGACTACGTGGCCAACAAGGTTGCGGACTTCGACATGACCACCCAGGTCATCAGCCAGCTGTGGGGCGTGGGCACGGCGATCCTGTGGTCCGGGATCGTGGCGCTGGTCGCCTTCAAGGTCGTCGACATGATCATCGGGCTGCGCGTATCCGAAGAGGTTGAGCGCGAAGGCCTGGACATCAACGAGCATGGCGAGAAGGCGTACCACATGTAATTCCGCTCCGGGATACTCTCTCTGAGTCAGCGGGCGCTTCGGCGCCCGCTTTTTTTTGCCCTGCCGAGGCCGTCATGCGAATCGGCTACAATCTCCGGACCATGACCGTCCCCCGCCTGACTACCGCTCTCACCGGCCCGCTGCAGGAGCTTGAGAGCCACATCCTCAAGTCGACAACGGATATCGAACACTGGCTACGTAGCCAGTGGCAGGAACACGCGGCGCCGTTCTACGCCTCGGTGGACCTGCGCAACGCCGGATTCAAGCTGGCGCCCGTCGACACCAATCTGTTTCCGGGCGGCTTCAACAACCTGAACCCGGATTTCCATACCTTGTGTGTTCAGGCGGCGATGTCCGCCATCGAAAAAGCCTGCCCCGACGCCCGCGGCATCGTGCTGGTTCCGGAAAACCACACCCGCAACCAGTTTTATCTGCAGAACGTGGAAAAACTCGCGACGATACTGCGCCATGCCGGCATCGAAGTACGCGTCGGCAGCCTGCTGCCCGAAATCACCGCCGCCACCGACCTCGAACTGCCGAACGGCGCGACGCTGCGGCTGGAACCGCTGCGCAGGGTCGGCAACCGCCTGCAGGTCGGCGACTTCGATCCCTGCGTGGTGCTGCTCAACAACGATCTTTCCGGCGGCGTGCCGACAATCCTGCAGGGCCTCGAACAGACGGTGCTGCCGCCGGTGCATGCCGGCTGGGCCACCCGCCGCAAGTCAGCGCACTTCGCCGCCTACGACGACGTGACCCGCGATTTCGCCCAGCTGATCGGCATTGATCCCTGGGTGATCAATCCGTACTTCGAAAAATGCGGCAAGATCAACTTCCGCGAACGGGTGGGTGAGGAATGCCTGGAAGGTTATGTTTCGGAAATTCTCGGCGACATCCGTAAAAAATACGCGGAATACGGCATCACCGAAGACCCCTTTGTCATCGTCAAGGCCGACGCCGGCACCTACGGCATGGGCATCATGACCGTTAAGGATCCGTCCGAAGTGAAGGGACTCAACCGCAAACAGCGCAACAAGATGGCCGTGGTCAAGGAAGGCCTCGAAGTGCACGACGTCATCGTGCAGGAAGGCGTCTACTCCTTCGAAACCGTCGGTGAGGCTGTTGCCGAACCCGTGGTCTACATGATTGACCGTTTTGTGGTCGGCGGCTTTTACCGCGTGCATACCGAGCGCGGCAAGGACCAGAACCTCAATGCGCCGGGGATGCACTTCGCGCCGCTGGCTTTCGCCGAACCCTGCTCGTCGCCGAATCCCAACGACCCGGGCTGCCCGCCGAACCGTTTTTATTCGTACGGTGTGATTGCGCGGCTGGCGCTGCTCGCGGCCTCCCTCGAAATCGAGCGCACCGAACCCGCAGCCGAGCCGGCGCTGCTGCGCGCGGCGACATGAAACTCGCTTTCATCGTCGACCCGCTCGACGAGTTCAAGCTGGAAAAGGACAGCACTTACGCCATCATGCGCGAGGCTGCCGCTCAGGGCCATGCGCTGTATGCCATGCAACAGGATGATCTGGCCTGGCACAAACTGAGCGTCACCGGCAACGCCGCCCGCCTGCACCTGACCGGGGAGACCCCCGGCTGGTACCGGCTGGATCCCCCGACAGAAACCCCGCTGGAACAGTTCGACGCGGTGCTGATGCGCAAGGATCCGCCCTTCGATATGGAGTACGTCTACAGCACTTATCTGCTGGAAATCGCCGAACGCCGCGGCGCGCGCGTGTTCAACCGCCCGCAGGCGATCCGTGACTACAACGAAAAAATGGCCATCGCACGCTTCGCCGAATTCACCGCGCCGACGCTGGTCACGCGGCGCACGGAACTGCTGCATGGTTTTTTGCGCGAACACGGCGACATCATCCTCAAGCCGCTGGACGGCATGGGCGGGTCTTCGGTATTCCGGGTGCGACGTGACGATCCCAACCTGAACGTCATCATCGAGACCCTGACCGGCGACGGCGCACGCACGATCATGGCCCAGCGCTACATTCCCGAAATCAGCAACGGCGACAAACGCGTGCTGGTGATCGGCGGCGAAGCGGTGCCTTTTTGCCTGGCCCGCATCCCTAAAGCCGGCGAGACCCGCGGCAACCTGGCGGCGGGTGGCACCGGCGTCGCCCGCGAACTGACAGCCAGGGACCGCGCCATCGCCGAGACGCTGGGACCGCAGCTGGCGGCGACCGGATTACTGCTGGTCGGGCTCGACGTGATTGGCGACCATCTCACCGAAGTCAACGTCACCAGCCCCACCTGTTTCCAGGAAATCACCCAGCAGTCGGGCTTTAATGTTGCAGCCATGTTATTGAATAAATTGGAAAAACTGCTTTGACCCTGGGCGCTGACGTTTGTGCAACACCCCATGTTGCGGCGCAAGAACAGGGCGCGTAGAGTATGGCGCTTTCGTGACAGGAACCCGGTAAGTCAATGATCGGCATACTGATTATCAGCCACGGCACTTTGGGCGAAAGCCTGATCCACTGCGCCAGCCACATGCTCAACAAACGACCCGGACGGCTGCGCCAGCTCGGTGTCACCGCCCAGGACGATCCGATACTGCTGGTGCCGCAGGCGCGCAAAATGGTCAAGGAGCTCGACGAAGGCGACGGGGTGCTGGTGCTGACCGACATGTACGGCGGCTCGCCGTCCAACATCGCGGCCAAACTGGTGATGCCGGGCAAGGTGGAAGCGGTCGCCGGCGTCAACCTGCCGATGCTGGTGCGCGCCCTGACCTATCGCGACAAGTCTCTGGCCATCATGATGACCAAAGCCATCAGCGGCGGCTGCGAAGGCGTGTTAAGGGTGCCACCGACCTTTGTCGCGATTCACAATGCTGCAACAGGAAGCTGAAATCATCAACAAGCTCGGGCTGCACGCCCGGGCCTCCGCCAGACTGACCCAGGTTGCCGGCAGTTACGCCAGCGATGTCTGGCTGAGCCGCAACGGCCGTCGGGTCAACGCCAAGAGCATCATGGGTGTGATGATGCTGGCTGCGGCCAAGGGCTCGAAAATCGTCATTGAAACCGACGGGACCGACGAGGCGGCCGCGATGCAGGCCCTGCAAAGCCTGATCGCCGACCGCTTCGGCGAAGGAGAATAAAGCCAGCGCTGAGTGCGGAATGCAAAATGCGGAGTTGACTGCGCAGCGTTGGTAGTTTTAACTCTGCATTCATCACTTCGCGTTCTGCACTGCCTTTATGAGTTTCACCATCCACGGCATCGGCGTTTCAGGCGGCATCGCCATCGGCCATGCACACCTGGTTTCGCACACCAAACTCGAGGTGTCGCATTACGATGTGCCTGCGAACCAGGTTGCGGAAGAAACCGCGCGTTTTGACCGTGCCGTGAACATGGTGCGCAGAGAGCTGGAAGATCTGCGCGGCGCCGTACCTGCCGGCGCGCCCGCGGAGTTCGGCGCCTTCATCGATCTCCACCTGATGATCCTTGGCGACACCACCTTGTCCGTGGTGCCGCGTGCCATCATCGAAAACGAGCGCTGCAACGCCGAGTGGGCACTGAAAATCCAGACCGACGAACTGCTGCAGCAGTTTGACGCCATCGAGGACAGTTACCTGCGCGAACGCCGTACCGACGTCATCCAGGTGGCGCAGCGGGTGATGAAGGCGCTGTCGGGACAACCCGGTTACGTGCCGCCGCCGGCGGGAGACTCCGACCGCAACCTGGTGCTGGTGGCGCACGATCTGTCGCCGGCAGACGTCGTGCTGTTCAAACAGCACCAGTTCGCCAGCTTCGTCACCGATCTCGGTGGCGCCACTTCGCACACCGCGATCGTCGCGCGCAGCCTGAACATCCCCTGCATCGTCACGCTGCATCACGCACGCCAGCTGGTGCGCGAGAACGAGATCATCATCGTCGACGGCTCGCAGGGTGTTGTCATCATCGACCCCGACCCGCAGGTGCTGGCCGAATACCAGTTGCGCCAGCGTGAATTCGGCCTCGAACGGCAGAAACTCAAGCGCCTGCGCGATACGCCGGCGCGTACGCTCGACGGCACGGACATCGAACTCTACGCCAACATCGAACTGCCCGGCGACGTGGCACTGGCGGTGGAAAGCGGCGCCACCGGCATCGGCCTGTTCCGCACTGAATTCCTGTTCCTCAACCGTCCCGATCTGCCGGACGAAGACGAACAGTTCGAAGCCTACCGCAAGGTGATGGAGGAAATGGGCGGCAAGCCGGTGACCATACGCACCTACGACCTGGGCGCCGACAAACAGATCGACGACACCGCGCGCTTGGCACCCAATCCGGCCCTCGGCCTGCGCGCAATCCGCCTGTGCCTGACCGAGCCGAAACGTTTCATCACCCAGTTGCGCGCGATGCTGCGGGCGTCCAACTACGGCAAAATGAAAATACTGATCCCGATGCTGATGAACGCATCCGAGGTCGATCAGGCCCTGCTGTTGCTGGATCAGGCCAAACGCAGCCTTGACGCGGAAGGCATCCCCTATGACCGCAACATCCCCGTCGGCGGCATGGTGGAAATTCCCGCGGCAGCGCTGGCGCTGGGCCTGCTGACCAAACGCCTGGATTTCCTGTCGGTCGGCACCAACGACCTGATCCAGTACATGCTCGCCATCGACCGCACCGATGACACGGTGGCCCACCTCTACGATCCGCTGCATCCGGCAGTATTGATGGTGCTGGCGCATATTTTCACCACCGCCGAAAAAGCCGGCATCCCCGTCGCGGTCTGCGGCGAAATGGCCGGCGACGTGGCGCTGACCCGGCTGCTGCTGGGCCTCGGCCTGCGCCAGTTTTCGATGCATTCGGCGCACCTGCCCGACATCAAGCAGCGCGTGCTCAAAACCAGCCTCGCGGATACCCGTCCGATCGCCAGAAAGATGCTGCGTGCGACGGATTCCGCAAAATTGCGCGGCATGCTCGAAAAACTCAATGCCTGACCTTATTGATTTCAGCAGTTATCGGCACACATTTGACAAGGCGGTGCGCCGCGGGTAACGTAGCCCCACAGTTTTCGCGCCGATTTGAGTTCAGCTTGCGGGCGCGCAATAAATCCGGCTAAAGAGATCGTATTCTCGTAATCCCGATTCTCATGACCCCGGCGCGCAAGCTTCGGGGTTTTTTTATGGCTGCCATCAAAACACATGATTTGACCAGATCCGTCGGCATCGTCACGCCGCAGACCGCGCGTTTCACCGCGCCGCTGCCCTTGCGCAGCGGCGCGGTGCTGCACGGCTACGAACTGGTCTACGAGACCTACGGCACGCTCAACACGGACCGTTCCAACGCCGTGCTGGTCTGCCATGCCCTCAATGCCTCGCATCATGTCGCCGGCATCGATGCCGCTGACTCCGGCAACATCGGCTGGTGGGACAACATGATCGGTCCCGGCAAACCGCTGGACACCCGGCGTTTTTTTGTCATCGGTGTCAACAACCTCGGCGGCTGCCACGGCTCGACCGGCCCGCTCAGCATCAATCCCGAGACCGGCAAACCCTGGGGCGGTGATTTTCCGGTAGTCACCGTGGAGGACTGGGTGGATGCCCAGGCCCGTCTCGCCGACCAGTTGGGCATCACGCAGTTTGCGGCAGTGATGGGCGGCAGCCTCGGCGCGATGCAGGCGCTGGCCTGGGCAATCCGTTATCCGCAGCGCCTGCGCCACAGCATCGTCATCGCCTGCGCGCCCAACCTGTCGGCGCAGAACATCGCTTTCAACGAGGTCGCCCGCCAGGCGATCCTCACCGATCCGGATTTTCACAACGGCAACTACCAGTCGCGGCAGGCGGTGCCCAAACGCGGCCTGCGCGTCGCGCGCATGGTCGGGCACATCACCTACCTCTCGGACGACGAGATGGCCAGCAAATTCGGCCGCCAGCTGAAACACGGCAAACCCGGCTACGGCTTCGACACCGAATTCGAGATCGAGTCCTACCTGCGCCACCAGGGCAACAAGTTCGCCGAGTATTTCGACGCCAACACCTATCTGCGCATTACCAAGGCGCTGGATTATTTCGACCCGGCGCTGGATCACGGCGGCAGCCTGGCGCAGGCGCTGGAAGTCGTCACTGCCGGGGTGCTGGTGATTTCATTCACCACCGACTGGCGGTTTTCGCCGGAACGTTCGCGTGAGATCGTGCGCGCCCTGCTCGACAACCGCGCCCAGGTCACCTATGCCGAAATCGACGCACCGCACGGCCACGATGCCTTCCTGCTTGATGACGCCCGCTATCACCGGCTGGTCGCCGCGTATTTCGAACGTGTGCACCGGGAGATCGCGCCATGACCGGGCTCAACAGCAACCAGCGTCCGGATTTTGCGGCGATCGCGCAGTGGGTGAAGCGCGACGCGCATGTGCTCGACCTCGGCTGCGGCGACGGCACCCTGCTGAAATACCTGCAGCAGGCGCGTGGCGTCACCGGGTACGGCGTCGAAATCGACGATGGCAACGTACTGGAATGCGTGAAAAACGGCGTGCATGTCATCCAGAGCGATCTGGAGCGCGGCCTCGCCGAATTCGCCGACAACTCCTTCGACTACGTCGTGCTGTCGCAGACGCTGCAGGCCATGCGCAATACCGAGCGCATCGTGCGCGAAATGCTGCGCGTGGGCCGCACCGGCATTGTCACTTTCCCCAATTTCGGCTACTGGAAAAACCGCCTGCAGATCCTGCGCGGCCGCATGCCGGTGTCGGAAAACCTGCCCTTCGAATGGTTCAACACGCCGAACATCCATTTGTGCACGGTGGCCGATTTCGAGAAATTCTGCGGCGAGCGCGGCATCCGCATCGTCGGGCGCACCGTACTCACCGACGGCAGGGCGGTGAATTTGCTGCCTAACCTGCTGGGCGAACTCGCGGTCTATCAGTTCGGCGGCTGATCCTTGCCGGCCGAACCGATCGACAGGTCGGCCAGACCGGAACGGATCATGAACCAGAACAGGAAAACCCCCGGCAGCGCAATCAGCGTGGTCATCAGGTAAAAATTCACGTACCCGATGCCTTCAATCAGCGCGCCCACCGTCGTGCCCGTCAGCAGCCGTCCGAGTATGCTGGCCAGCGCGGACAGCAGCGCATACTGGGTTGCCGTAAATCGCAGGTTGCAAAGCGCGGAAAGGTAGGCAACCACCGTCACACCACCGATGCCGCTGGCGAAGTTCTCGAAACCCACCGCCGCGGCCATGCCGATATTGGTATGGCCGGCGGCCGCCAGCATGGCGAAACTCAGGTTTGATACCGCCATCAGCACCAGGCTGATCATCACCGCGCGTTTCATGCCGAGGCGCTCATAAACAATTCCGCCGACAAAAATGCCGGCAAGCAGCGCGACAAAGCCGATGCCGACGTCGTAAAACGCCACCTCGTCGTTGGTAAAACCCAGATCCTGGAACAGCAGGCGCAAGGTCAGGTTGGCCAGCGTATCGCCGATCTTGTGGATCAGCACGAACAGCAGCACGACTACGGCGCCCTGGCGGCGGATGAATTCGAGCAATGGACTGAAATAGGCGGTGATGGCTGCAGCGGCGCCGCGCGGTTTTACCGGCTCGCGGTGGCGCGAAGGTTCACCCATCAGCACGGCCACCAGCATCGCCGGCAGCGCGAACACGGCGCACGCCATATACGCCGCCGCCCAGCCAAATCTGGCGGCAACAACCAGTGCCAGCGCACCTGATGCGGCGGCGCCGATGCGCCAGCCGTACTGCGACATGCCGGCCCCAATGCCGAGCTGGCGCGGCTCGAGCAGTTCAATACGATAGGCGTCGATGATGATGTCAAAGGTGGCGCCCGCCGCACCCATGACGATTGCGGCGACCGCAACCGCATACAGGGAATCGGCAGGATTGGAAAAACCGAGCGCGGCGACCGCGACCATGACCAGCCCACCAACCAGCCACAACCAGCTGCGCCGCTGCCCGTAACGGCCGATAACCGGCAGGCGCACATGGTCGATGACCGGCGCCCACAGGAACTTGAAATTGTAGACAAGAATCGTCAGCGCGAACGCGGTCACCGTGCTTTTGGTAATGCCATGCTGCGCAAGCCGCGTCGTAAGCGTCGCGCCAATCATGGCAAAGGCGAAGCCGGACGAAATGCCGAGAAACAGTGCGGCAAGCGGTGCCGCCTCAAAATACGGACGCAGGCTCTCCGGCAGCCTGCTGCGCATGCCGCTAAGCCGGGAGGTAGTCATATTCGATGGTCAGCGGCGCATGATCCGAAAATCGCTCATTCTTGTAGATCGCCGCGCGTTTCGCCCGCGCGGCAATACCCGGGGTCGCGATCTGGTAATCAATGCGCCAGCCGACATTTTTGGCCCAGGCCTGGCCCCGGTTCGACCACCAGGTGTACGACGCATCGGTCGCCTCCGGGTGCAGGCGGCGGTAGACGTCGACCCAGCCCAGTTTGTCGAATATCTGCGTCATCCATTCGCGCTCCTCCGGCAGAAATCCGGAATTCCTGCGATTCCCCTTCCAGTTCTTCAGGTCGATCTCCTTGTGCGCGATGTTCCAGTCGCCGCACAGCACCACTTCGCGCCCCGCCTTGCCCAGCCGCTTGAGATGGGGATAAAACGCATCGAGAAAACGGAATTTCGAAGCCTGGCGGTGCTCGCCGCTGGAGCCCGAAGGCAGGTACAGCGAGATCACCGAAAGATCGCCGAAATCGGCGCGCAGGTAACGCCCCTCGGCATCGAATTCGGCAACCCCGAAGCCGACGGCAACCCGGTCCGGCGCCGTCCTTGAATAGATGCCGACCCCGCTGTAGCCCTTTTTTTCGGCGTAATGGAAAGAGCCGCGGTAACCGGCCGGGGCCAGCAGTTCTTCGGTCATGTCGGCGGCCTGCGCCTTGATTTCCTGGACGCAGATCACGTCCGCGCGCTGGCGCGGCAGCCAGTCCAGGAAACCTTTGCGCGCCGCGGAGCGGATGCCATTGAGATTCAGGGTTATAATTTTCATTGTCTAAGTCCGGCGGAATCGTGCCACCGCCTGCCTTGCCGGTTTGTTCAACGGCTTTTTCAACGGTTTTCAAGGTATCCCGACTATTTCCCGCCGCAGGCACGCCGGCTGACCTGTAAATATGGCTGCCAACTTCCGACAGGAATTCATCCGTTTCGCCATCGCCACCAGAGTCCTGCTGTTCGGCGAGTTCAAGACCAAGGCCGGGCGCATGTCGCCCTATTTTTTCAACGCCGGACTGTTCTGCGACGGCAACTCGCTGCAACAGCTCGCCCGATTTTACGCGAAAGCCATTTCCGCGGCGGGGGTTCCTTACGACCTGCTGTTCGGTCCGGCCTACAAGGGCATTCCGCTGGTCGCCGCCGTGGCGATTGCGCTCGCCGAAACCGGCCGCAACGTGCCCTTCAGCTACAACCGCAAGGAAGCCAAGGACCACGGCGAAGGCGGCAACGTCGTCGGCGCCCCGCTCACGGGCCGGGCGCTGATCGTGGACGATGTCATTTCGGCGGGCACCTCGGTGCGCGAATCGGTCAAGCTGATCCGCGCCGCAAACGCCACGCCGGCCGGCGTATTGATCGCGCTGGACCGCATGGAACGCGGTTCTGCGGAACTGTCGGCGACTCAGGAAGTCCGACAGCTGTACGGAATCCCGGTCATCAGCATCGCCACGCTGGATGATTTGATCGGATTTCTGGAAAATGAAAAAGACATGGGGCCGCAGCTCGCCGCGGTCGCCGCCTATCGCCAACAATACGGGGTGAAAAATGCCTGAACGCCTGTCTGCTCTGCCGGTGCTGGCCGGCGCCGCCTTGACGATGGCCCTGCTGGCAGTCCCGTCCGCCGCGCTGGCGCAGAAAATCGTCTGCTGGAAGGATGCCGCCGGCAAAGTGGTCGGCTGCGGCGACCGGATCCCGCCCGAATTCCAGAAAAACGAATCCAAAACCCTGGATAACCGCGGCATCACCCGCCAGACCACGGTCTCCGCGGAAGAAGCCGCAAGGATCAAGGCGGAAGCCGATAAAAAAGCCGCCCTCAAGGCTGAAGAAGACCGGCGCATCGCCGAACAGCGGCGCCAGGACACGGCGTTGATGAACACCTATACCGCGGCCTCGGAAATCGATGTGCGGCGCGACCGCGAACTGCAGGTCGTTGATCTGCAAATCCAGCAGCTCAAGGCCGCGGTAAAAGGTGCGGTGGATGCGCATGCCGCGCAGAAAATGCGTTATGCCAACTTCGAGAAAAAGGGCAAGGTGCCCGACAATGTAAAGGACGATCTGAAACGGGCTGCCGCGGAAGAAGACCGCGTCAAGGGCCGCATTGCGGAAAAGGAAAAAGACAAGGAACGCATCGCCGCCAGTTATGCGCAGCAGAAGGCCCGTTTTATCGAGCTGAAGGGCGGCACGGCATCTGCTGCAACCGCGGATACGGCCAAGCCGGCCGCGGCAAAAAAGTAAACCGTCGCCGGATCAGGCGGCGAGTTTGCGCCGCAGGATATCGTTGACCTGCTGCGGATTGGCCTTGCCGCGGCTCGCTTTCATCACCTGCCCCACCAGTGAATTGAAGGCCTTTTCCCTGCCGGCGCGGAAATCGGCGACCTGCTGGGCGTTGTCTGCCAGCACCTGATCAACGATTTTTTCCAGTTCGCCGCTGTCAGAAATCTGTTTCAGCCCTTTGGCCGCGATGATCCGGTCAGCGTCACCCTCGCCCGCCCACATTGCATCAAACACATCCTTGCCCATTTTTCCGGAAATCGTGCCGTCGGCGATGCGATCCACCAGTTTTCGCAACTGTGCAGCGCTGACCCGGCTTTGTCCGATTTCCAGATTCTCTTCATTCAGCCGCGCACTCAGTGCGCCGCAGATCCAGTTCGCACATAATTTTCCGACCCGGGCATCGGCGCCTGCGGCAACCGCAGCAAAATAATCAGCAAGCTCCCGGCTTGCGGTCAACAGGCCTGCGTCATAAACCGTCAATCCGTATTGCACGACAAACTGCTCACGCCGCGCCTGCGGCAGCGCGGGCATCGCCGCACGCACAGCAGCCAGCCGCTCCGCCGTCACCTCCAGCGGCAGCAGATCGGGATCCGGGAAATAGCGATAATCGTGCGCATCTTCCTTGGTGCGCATCATGCGCGTCTCGCCGGTATCCGGATCAAACAGTACCGTCGCCTGCTGGATCTTGCGGCCGTCCTCGATTTCGCCGATCTGCCAGCGCACCTCGTACTCGATCGCCTGTTGCAGAAAACGGAAGCTGTTCAGGTTCTTGATCTCGCGGCGCGTACCCAAGGTTGTTGACCCCGCCGGACGCACCGACACGTTGGCATCGCAGCGGAACGAACCTTCCTGCATATTGCCGTCGCAGACATCGATCCAGCGCACCAGCGTGTGCAGCGCCCTGGCATAAGCCACGGCCTCTTCCGCCGAACGCATGTCGGGTTCGGACACGATTTCCAGCAGCGGTGTGCCGGCGCGGTTCAAGTCTATGCCGGTGCGTCCGCTGAAATCCTCGTGCAGCGACTTGCCGGCGTCTTCCTCGAGGTGGGCACGCGTCAGGCGCACGGTTTTTTCGGTGTCACCAAGCCGGATGGTCACCGTGCCGCCCTCGACGATCGGCAATTCGTACTGGCTGATCTGGTACCCCTTGGGCAGGTCGGGGTAAAAATAATTCTTGCGCGCGAAGATCGACCGCTGATTGATTTTGGCGCCGACCGCGAGCCCGAAACGGATTGCGCGCTCGACCGCGCCGGTGTTGAGCACCGGCAGCACGCCCGGCAGCGCGATGTCGACGCCGCAGGCCTGGGTGTTCGGCGCAGCACCAAAAGCCGTCGCGGCACCCGAAAATATCTTCGACACCGTCGACAGCTGCGCGTGGGTTTCCAGCCCGATGACGATTTCCCATTTCATCTTGAATACATGAAAAGTGAACGGGTGAACGGGTGAACGGGCAACTCCGCAAAGGGGCCCCTGTTCACTCGTTCACTCGTTCACCCGTTCACCTCCTGTGTTCATCCGATCCCCGGCGGCACGCGCTGATGCCATTCCGTAACCATTTGATACCGATGCGCCACATTGAGCATGCGCGCCTCGTCAAAATAATTGCCGATGATCTGCAGCCCGACCGGCAGTCCGCCGCCGTCAAAGCCGCAGGGGATCGACATGCCGGGCAGGCCGGCAAGGTTCACCGCGATGGTGTAGATGTCCGACAGGTACATCTGCACCGGGTCCGCGCTTTTTTCACCGAGCTTGAACGCCGTGGTCGGGCTGGTCGGGCCCATGATCACGTCGCATTGTTTGAAGGCTGCGGCAAAATCGCCGGCGATCAGCCGCCGCAGCTTCTGCGCATGGATGTAATAGGCGTCGTAGTAGCCTTGCGACAGCACATAGGTGCCGATCAGGATGCGCCGCTTCACCTCGGCGCCGAAACCTTCGGCGCGCGAGCGCTTGTACATGTCCATCAGGTCGGTGTATTCCGCCGCGCGATGGCCGTAACGCACGCCGTCGAAACGCGACAGATTGCTCGAGGCTTCCGCCGGCGCCAGCACGTAATACACCGGCACCGACAATTCCATATTGGGCAGGCTGATATCGACCACGGTGGCGCCGAGTTTTTTGTATTCCGCGACCGCAGCCTCGACCGCGCGCTGCACATCCGGCGCCAGGCCCGCGGCAAAAAATTCCTGCGGCAGTCCGATGCGCAATCCCTGCAGCGGTTTTTCCAGATCGCGGTTGTAGTCTTCGGCCGGACGCTCGAGACTGGTCGAGTCGCGCGGATCGTGTCCGGCCATCACATTCAGCAGCAGCCCGAGGTCTTCCGCGCTGCGCGCCATCGGCCCGGCCTGGTCGAGACTGGAAGCGAAGGCAATCATGCCGTAACGCGACACCAGCCCGTAGGTCGGCTTCAAACCGCAGATGCCGGTCAGCGCCGCGGGCTGGCGGATCGAGCCGCCGGTGTCGGTGCCGGTGGCGGCGGGCGCCAGACGCGCCGCCACCGCGGCGGCGGAACCGCCGGAACTGCCGCCCGGAACCAGATCGCGATTCCACGGATTGCGCACCGGACCGTAGTACGAGGTCTCGTTGGACGAACCCATCGCGAATTCGTCCATGTTGGTCTTGCCCAGCGTCACCATGCCGGCCGCGTTGCAGCGCTCGACCACATGCGCGTCGTACGGCGCGACAAAGTTCGCCAGCATGCGCGAGCCGCAGGTGGTGAGCCAGCCCTCAGCGCAGAAAATGTCCTTGTGCGCCAGCGGAACACCCGTCAGCGGGCCGGCGTGACCGGCGGCGCGCTGCGCGTCCGCGGCCTTGGCCTGCGCCAGGGTGCGCTCCGCATCCACCGTGATGAAACAGCCCAGGTCTTTATTCAAACTATTGATTTTATTGATGAAATCGCGAGACAACTCAACGCTGGAGCAGGCCCCGGCGGCGAGTTGCACAGACAATTCTTTGAGCGTGACGTTGGACATTGCAGGACTGCGCTTGCGGACGCCGGGCAGCCGGCGCCGCTTGTTCGTTCACCTTATTCAATCACCTTGGGTACGAGGTACAGGCCCGCTTCAACCTCGGGTGCAATCGCCTGGAAGTGATCGCGCTGATCGCCTTCGGTCACCGCATCGGGACGCAAACGCAGCACCAGATCCTGGGCATGGGACATCGGTGAAATGCCGGACACTTCGACGGCCCGCATCTGCTCGATCAAGCCGAAAACACGGGTCAGTTGTGCCAGCGCGGCACCGGCTTCCGCATCATCAACAGCGATCCGCGCCAGGTGCGCAGCACGCTGCACATCGTCGAGCGTCAAGGCCATGATCGGGTTGAAAAACCATTAAAAAATAGGGCTGTGTAGGGTATCATACTGGCGCGCCTGAGGGCACCAAACCTGTTAATACGAAAGGCCTTATGTTCGGTTTCCTGAGCAGTTACTTTAACGACGATCTTGCCATTGATCTGGGCACTGCAAACACGCTGATTTACGTACGCGGCAAAGGCATCGTGCTGGATGAACCCTCGGTCGTCGCGATCCGCCAGGAAGGCGGCCCGAACGGCAAAAAAGTCATCCAGGAAGTCGGCCTCGCTGCGAAACAGATGCTCGGCCGCACGCCCGGCAACATCACCGCGATCCGGCCGATGAAGGATGGCGTGATCGCCGACTTCATCATCACCGAGCAGATGATCAAGCAGTTCATCAAACGCGTGCACCACAGCAAGTTTTTCTCGCCGAGCCCCCGCATCATCATCTGCGTGCCATGCGGCTCGACACAGGTCGAGCGCCGCGCGATCCGTGATGCGGCGATCGGCGCCGGCGCATCACGCGTCTACCTGATTGAGGAGCCGATGGCCGCCGCCATCGGCGCCGACCTGCCGGTGGGAGAAGCCACCGGCTCGATGGTGGTCGATATCGGCGGCGGCACCA
Source organism: Burkholderiales bacterium (assembly GCA_019749945.1). Lineage (GTDB taxonomy): Bacteria > Pseudomonadota > Gammaproteobacteria > Burkholderiales > SG8-41. Next base: position 92,610 of record JAIEPF010000027.1, on the reverse strand, counting down.
CCGAAGTCGGCGTCATCGCGCTGGGTGGCCTGGTTTACAAGGGCTCGGTGCGCGTTGGCGGCGACAAGTTCGACGAGGCCATCATCAACTACATCCGCCGCAATTACGGCATGCTGATCGGCGAGACCACCGCCGAGCACATCAAGAAGGAAATCGGCTCCGCCTTCCCCGGTTCGGAAGTGCGCGAAAAGGAAGTCAAAGGCCGCAACCTCGCCGAGGGCATCCCGCGCAGCTTCACCATTTCCAGCAATGAAATCCTCGAAGCACTGACCGACCCGCTGAACAGCATCGTCTCCGCGGTGAAATCGGCGCTGGAACAGACCCCGCCCGAACTCGCCGCCGACATCGCCGAAAAAGGCATGGTGCTGACCGGCGGCGGCGCGCTGCTGCGCGACATTGACCGCCTGCTGATGGAGGAAACAGGACTTCCGGTGATCATCGCCGAGGATCCGCTGACCTGCGTGGTGCGCGGCTCGGGCAAGGCGCTGGAAAAACTGGAACACCTCGGCAGCATCTTCGCCAACGACTAGTGCCTGTTTCAGCGCCCGGCGGCCCAGTTTCACTGAATGATTGACGCCGTCGCCCCTCACCCCCGGCCCCTCTGCTTCGCGACAAGTGTTCCCTTGTCCCGACGGGAGAGGGGAAACACTTGCGATAAATGGTTTGATAACCATTTATCGTGCATCGGCTAACGCGCAATGGAGCACACGCCGCCACCCCTGTTCCGTACCGGACCTACCCCGCTGGCGCGACTGATGATCTTTGTCATGCTGTCGGCGGTGTTGCTGATCGCTGATGCCCGTTTCAACTATCTGACCACGCTGCGGCAGATCACCGCCGTCATCCTCTACCCGCTGCAGCGGCTCGCCGCCGCACCCGCCGCGATGGGCGGCCGCATCGCCGATTTTTTCGTCACCCACAGCGCATTGCGCCGCGAAAATCAGCGCCTGACCGAGCACAACCTGGAACTCGCGACGGCAGCGCAGCGCACGGCCGCCCTGCACAAGGAAAACGCCCATCTGCGCGGTCTGCTCGGTGCGCGCGAACAGGTGCCAACGCCGTCGATCGCCGCGGAAATCCTCTATGCCGCGCGCGATCCGTTTGCGCGCAAGGTAATGATCGACCGCGGCCTGCAGCACGACATCGAGTCCGGCCGTCCGGTGATCGACCATGTCGGCGTCATCGGCCAGGTCACCCGCGCCTACCCCTGGCTGTCCGAAGTCACGCTGATCACCGACAAGGGCCACCTGGTGCCCGTGCTCAATGTGCGCACCGGATTCCGCGCCGTGCTTGCCGGCACCGGTGACGACGGCAAACTCGAGCTGCGCTTCATTCCGCTCAGCGCTGATTTCCAGATCGGCGACCGGCTGGTGACCTCGGGCATCGACGGCGTTTACCCGCCCGGGCTGCCGGTGGCGGAAGTCACCCAGGTCGAGCGCAACACCGCCTATCTCTTTGCCGGCATCGCCTGCAAACCGCTGGCCGGCGTCAACGCGGGCACCCAGGTGCTGGTGCTGGGACCCTTGCCGGCGCAACCCGAGCGGCCGGCAGATGCGCCGGCAACCGCACCGCAGAAAAAAAGGGGCCGATCCTGATGGCCGCGGGCCCGATGTCGCCGCAGGAACTGCTGCTGCCGGTGCGGCCGGGGTTCATCGTGCTGACGCTGGTCGCAGCACTGCTGTGCAACCTGCTGCCATGGTCGGGCTGGGCGATGTGGCTGGCGCCGGATTTTGTCGCGCTGATCGTTCTCTACTGGTGCATCCACGAGCCGCGGAAAATCGGCTTCCTCACCGCATGGAGCCTGGGCCTGCTGATGGACATCGCCGACGGCAGCCTGTTCGGCCAGCACGCGCTGGCCTACATCATCCTCGCCTACGCCGGCATGGTGCTGCACCGCCGGGTGCAGCGCTTCGCAATGACACAGCAGATCCTGCACGTGATTCCGCTGCTGCTGTTCACCGATCTCGTCGTGCTGCTGGTGCGCGCGCTGTCCGGCGCCGACTTTCCCGGCTACGCCTATTTCCTCGGCAGCTTGAGCGGCGCCGCACTGTGGCCGGTGCTGACCCGTTTGCTGAAACTGCCGCAGCGCCCGCGCCCCGATCCTGACCGTGTCTGAGCTGTCGATCAACCCGGGCATCGAGATCCGCGACTCCGAGCGCGAGCTGGATCGTTTCCGCCGGCGCCTGGCGATACTGGGAGTTTTCGTCCTCACCCTGTTCGGCCTGCTGTTCCTGCGCTTTTTTTATCTGCAGGTGATCCAGCACGGACACTACAGCACGCTGGCCGAAGCCAACCGCATCTCGATCCTGCCGATCGCACCGCACCGCGGCATCATCGTCGATCGCAACGGCATCCAGCTCGCCCACAATTATTCGGCATACACGCTGGAAATCACCCCGAGCAAGGTGCAGAGCCTGGAAGACACCATCGACGGCCTCGCCGCCATCATCGAAATCACGCCGCGTGACCGCCGCCGCTTCCGCAAGCTGCTCGAAGAAAGCAAAAGCTTCGAAAGCCTGCCGATCCGCACCCGGCTCTCCGACGAGGAAATCGCGCGTTTTGCGGTGCACCGCTACCGCTTCCCCGGTGTCGAAGCCAAGGCACGGCTGTTCCGCCAGTATCCGCAGGGCGAGATGTTTTCACATGTCGTGGGCCACATCGGCCGCATCAACCAGCGCGAAGTCGAACAACTGGAAAAGGACGGGCGGCTCGCCAATTACCGCGGCAGCGACTACATCGGCAAGACCGGGCTCGAGCAGAGCTACGAAAAATTCCTGCACGGCACCACCGGCGTCGAGGAAGTCGAGGTCGATTCCGGCGGACGCGCGGTGCGCACCCTGTCGCGCACGCCGCCGGTGTCGGGCAACAACCTGGTGCTCAACCTCGATGCCAAACTGCAGGAAGTCGCCTACAACGCCTTCGGCGACCGCAAAGGCGCGCTGGTCGCCATTGATCCCGCGACCGGCGGCATCCTCGCCTTTGTCAGCAAGCCGGGCTTCGATCCCAACCTGTTCGTCGACGGCATCGACCCGCAAAGCTGGAGCGAATTGAACGGCTCCCCCGACAAACCGCTGCTCAACCGGGCCAGCGCCGGCACCTATCCGCCGGGTTCGACATTCAAACCCTTCATGGCCCTGGCCGCGCTGTTTTACGGCAAACGCACGCCGCAGCAGACCATCAGCGACCCGGGTTATTTCATGTTCGGCGGCCACCGCTTCCGCGACGACAAGGTCGATGGCCACGGTCTGGTGGACATGTACAAATCCATCGTCGTGTCCTGCGACACCTATTACTACGTGCTGGCCAACGACCTCGGGATTGACCCGATCGCACGCTTCATGGCGCTGTTCGGCTTCGGCAGCCGAACCGGCATCGACATCGCCGGCGAGGCAACAGGCGTGCTGCCGTCGACGGAATGGAAAGCCCGGCGCTTTTCCAGGCCGGAACAGAAAAAATGGTACGCCGGCGAAACCATCAGTGTCGGCATCGGCCAGGGCTACAACAACTACACCCCGCTGCAACTGGCTTCCGCCATGGCAACTCTCGCCAACGACGGGGTGATGTTCCGGCCGCACATCGTCAATTACATTGAGGACATCCGCACCCGGGACAAACAGCTGGTCGAGCCGACGCCGCTGCGCAACCTGGGCATCAAGCAGGAACATATCCAGGTCATCAAGCAGGCGCTGGTCGGCGTCAACAAGGAAGGTACCGGGGCGCGGGCATTCGCAGACGCTCCCTACACCAGCGGCGGCAAAACCGGCACCGCGCAGGTCATTGCCATCAAGCAGGGCGAAAAATACGTCGAAAGCCGGGTCGCCGAACAACACCGCGACCATGCGCTGTTCATCGCCTATGCTCCCGCCGACAAACCGACCATCGCGCTGGCGGTCGTCTCGGAGAACTCCGGATTCGGTGCGCGTGCCGCGGCGCCGGTGGCGCGCAAGGTGCTGGATTACCATTTGCTGGGCAAGCTGCCGGCGGCGACGGACGGGAAAAACTGATGCCATTCCTGTTGCGGCGCCTCTACCGGTTCATGACCGCTCACATCGACGGCATCCTGCTCAGCGGGATATTGCTGTTGATGTTCACCGGCCTGCTGGTATTGCTCAGCGCATCCAACGGCAGCTATGCACGGGTATCGGGCCAGTTGATGAACATGCTGGTGGCGCTGGGCGTGATGTGGTTGTTCGCCAACATTCCGCCGCATTTCCTGATGCGCCTCGCGCCGCCGCTGTTCGTGCTCGGCTGCGCTCTGCTGGTCGGTGTGGCGCTGTTCGGCGATGTGGTGAACGGCGCCCGGCGCTGGCTGCATGTCGGCGTCACCCGCATCCAGCCGTCCGAGCTGATGAAAATCGCCCTGCCGCTGATGCTGGCGTGGTACTTCAACCGCAATGAAGCTTCGCTGAAACTGCGCAATTATTTCGGCGCCGCGCTGATGCTGGCTTTTCCCGTTGCGTTGATCGCCCGCCAGCCCGACCTCGGCACCGCGCTGCTGATCACGGCCAGCGGCTGTTATGTGATTTTCCTCGCCGGCCTGTCATGGCGGGTGATCGCCACGCTGTTTGTCGCCGGGCTGGCCAGCCTGCCCTTTCTGTGGTCCGCCCTGCACGACTACCAGCGCCAGCGCATCATGACATTGCTTGATCCGACCAGTGATCCCCTGGGCGCCGGTTACCACACCATACAGTCGACCATCGCCGTGGGATCGGGCGGCATCCTCGGCAAAGGCTGGATGAACGGCACCCAGACCCATCTCGACTTCATTCCCGAACGCACCACTGATTTCATCTTCGCCGTCTATGCCGAGGAATTCGGACTGCTCGGCAACGCAGTGCTGCTGGCCATGCTGCTGTTCCTGATCGGCCGTGCGATGGTGATCACCGCCAATGCGCCGACATTGTTCGCCCGGCTGCTCGCCGGCGCGATCACGCTGACTTTCTTCACCTACGCCTTCGTCAACATCGGCATGGTGTCGGGCATCCTGCCGGTGGTGGGGGTGCCGCTGCCGCTGATCAGTTACGGCGGAACTTCTCTGGTTTCGATCTGTCTCGGTTTTGGCATCCTGATGAGCATCAACACCCACAAAAAACTGGTGCAGACATGAACCCCAATGCGGAGTGCGGAGTGATGAGTGGAAGAACCAGTGATGAATGCGGAGTGATGAATGATGAGTAAACCCCCAGCCGTTGGTTTGCCGCCTTTCGCTCATCACTCATCAGCACTCATCACTCCTCGCTTCGTCGTCGCGGTCCTGTTGATGGCTGCGGTGCTGAATGGCTGCGGAACCGCTTCGAAGCAGGATAGTTCGAGTCGAACGACGACGCCCTCCCGCGGCGGCGGTTACTACCTCGACGACGGCCCTGGCGCCAACCCGCCCGCCAATATCGATGCCATCCCCGATGCCGTGCCGAAAATCGAACCCCTGGGCCGCGGCACCATGCGTCCTTATACGGTGATGGGCCGCAATTACACGCCGATGACCCGGCTCGAGCCGTACAAGGCACGCGGCATCGCTTCCTGGTACGGCCGGCGTTACCACGGCAAACAGACGTCTTCGGGCGAAATCTACGACATGTACGCGATGACCGCCGCACACACCGTGCTGCCGATCCCCAGCTACGTCCGGGTCACCAATGTCAGCAACGGCAAATCGGTGGTGGTCCGCGTCAATGACCGCGGCCCGTTCATCGACAACCGGCTGATCGACCTGTCGTACACCGCGGCGTACAAACTCGGCATCCTCGGCGGCGGCAGCGGCATGGTCGAAGTGGAGAGCATCATTCCCGGCCAGTCCTTGGCTGCACCACCGCCGGCACCCGTTGCCCCGACACCACCGGTTCCGGTCGCCATCGATACCGCGCCGCTGACCGCGATCCCGTTGCCGCCGCCAGTGCCTGCTGCTGCAGTGCCCGTGCCAGCCGCGGCGGCAACAACCGCAGCAGCAACCAGCGGCAGCTATCTGCAATTCGGCGCCTTCGGCGTCCAGGCCAATGCCGAAAGTTACCTCGCACGGTTGCAGACACAGGCCGACTGGCTCGTCGGCACTTTGCGCATCCAGCAAAGCGACGGCATCTACCGCGTGCAGGCGGGGCCTTACGCCAGCGAGGCGGCTGCGCGCGAAGCGGCAGAACGCGCCGCCCAGTCGCTGGGCGGCAAGCCGGTCGTCATCAACCGTTAATCACACCGCCCCGGTCAGTGCTGATGCTGATGCGCGGCGGGCCGGCCTTTGATGTCGCGCACTTCAACCGACAGATCGACGGTCTCGCGCTTTTTGTCCGCCAGTTCGAAAGTGAGCTGCAGCGGCACCTTGTCGCCGGGGTTCAGGGGTTTTTGCAGATTCATCAGCATCAGGTGATAACCGCCGGAGGCCAGGCGCACGGTTGTTCCCGCCGGCACATCGATGCCGTCAACGGGAAACATTTTCATCACGCCATTTTCCATTTTCATGTGATGCACTTCGGCGGATCTGGTCAGCGGTGTCGTGACGCCGATCAGGCGCGCATTGGTTTTGCCGGTGAGCTCCATGAACGCGCCGGTCGCCGTCTGGCCCTGCACCGTGCCGCGGATCCACGCGTCCTTGACGGTGACGCTTTGTGCCTGTGCCGGGCTCATGTAGAGCAGTGCGAGCAGCAGCACGCCCAGCGGTTTGTTGCCGAATCTTGCAGAAAGCATAAAATATCCTTTTAAAACAATAACTTATATTGTATTCGCCGTGCGCAGCATGGCGAACTCGCCGCGCAGACGCGGTACGCGGAAAAACGGCAGGGAGATCAGGCGCGCGGCGGCGCGCGCGGATTGAGCGGCTGGAGTACGGCGGGATCGCTGACCACCAGCGTGGCGGCGGTCAACAGGAAGGATCAGTTCCGGAACGATGGAAACCACGACCGGCGCCAGTGAAATCGCCGGCGGCGGGCTCGCCGTGCCTACACAAAGGACACAGTGCGCATTTTTTATTTTGTTCTGCTGCGAAGCGGGAATGTCCGTGCTTTCACCCGCAGCAACACCGGTATCGATGCGGCAGATCCTGGCATAGGCCAGCGGATCGACCGCCTGACGCACCACAGCCAGCGCGGGGAAGGCGATGGCGAACAGGAAGGCCAGCAGTGCTGTTACTGCGATAAAGCGGCGCTGTGCGTGGAGTCGCATGGGCGGCGATGTTACGCGGCGCGGGCGCGTACCGTCAAACCGGATACGACTTTCCGATTCAAATTCAGGACTCCAGCTTGAACACGACCGGCACCCGCACCCAGCCTTCGACATTTTGCGTACCGCGCCGCGCCGGCACAAAACGCCAGGCTTTCACCGCCTCCAGCGCTGCGCCATCCAGCGGTTTGGAGCCGCTGGACTGATCAAGCTCCACGCGCAGCGGCGCGCCTTCGGGGCTGACCAGCACTTTCAGCATCACCGTGCCCTGTTCGCCGCTGCGGCGCGCGACGACCGGATACACCGGCGCTGGATTGCGCAGGTACGCGGCATTGAACAGCGGCGGCGTTGCCGGCGTTTCCGCGGGCGGCGACGCCGTTCGGGATTCGGCAGCGACGCGCGGCGCTTCGGCAGGCACTGCAGCAGCGGGGGCTGTCTCGATCGTTGCCGGCGCCGGCGACACCGGGCGCGGCAAAACATCCGGCTGTTTTGATTTTGATGCTGACTCGGCAGGGCGTTGCGGCGTTGCCGGTTTGGCGGGCGCAGGCTCGGCAAGCACAGCCTGCGGGGTCTCTGCCACCAGTACCACGTCGAGCACCGGCACCGGTGCTTCCGCCATCCGCCGCTGCCAAGCCGGCATCCAGACAAACACCACGACATGCACCAGGACGCTGGCCAGCAGGAATCCCGCCAGCAGGCGTTGCGGTGTCCAGAAGCCGGTGTGGCCGATGCGCATGGTTCGCTGTTTTAGCCGCTGATGCCGCGAGCAATAAAGGCGTGCATTATCCGGCAGATCGCAGCAGCATCACAAACGGTCGCGGGCTTGCCGCGACCGTTCGCACACATCACCTCAGAACTGCCCGCGAACACCCACCTGCCCGCTGCGCCGGCCCTGCGGCGCGATGTCCTTGAGAAAAGACACATGGTTGCGCGCTTCCTCGTTGAGCAGGTTCACACCGCGCAGGAAGGCCTCCAGCCGCAGGCCTGCAGCTGGCAGGCGGTACGTCACCGCGGCATTAAGCATGGTGTAACCGTCGGTGGGCCGTTCTCCGGCCGCGACGCGATCCTGGTCGGCATGGATCGTCGCGTCGAGCCGGGCACCCAGCCGGTCCTGGCGGTAATCGAGTCCGACGCCGTAACGCCAGGGCGCGATGCGCGGCAAAGGCTGCCCGCTGCTGCGGTCATCGGCGCGCACATAACTGGCGTTGACCAGCAGATCCAGACTGCCGCCGCGCTCCAGCACGCGGAAACGGCCCTCCCCTTCGACGCCGCGGAAGCGCGCCGGCACCGCGCGATACGCGAACTCCGGCAGGATTTCCTCACCGGTGTTCAGTGAAGTGCCGTCACCGGCATCCGGCGGATTCAGCTCGCCGTCGGCGCCGCGGGTGTTGCCGGTGTTGAACAGCGCGATGAAATTATCGAAGCGGTTTTCGAACACGCCGATGCTGCCCGAGTGTTTGCCGGATTTCATGCGCAGCGTGACATCCAGCGCCTTCGATTTTTCCTTGGCGAACGCGGCACTGCCCACTTCATACGCACCGGTCGCTGCATGCGGGCCGTTGGCAAACAGCTCGTAATAGGTCGGCGCGCGTTCGGTGTAGGCGCCGTTGACCGCCAGCGCCAAGCCCGGCATGAAACTCCACACCGCGCCCAGCGCGCCGCTGTTGCCGCTGAACGTGCGCGACTGTGCCGGATCAAAACGCGGGGCTGCGGCGCCGAAAGGCACCGCCCCGCCGCCCTCGCTGCTCACCTCCGTGCGTTCATGCCGCCCGCCGAAGGTCAGCTTCAGTTTGCCCAGCGGCAGCTCCTCGTAGAAGAATCCGGACTTGGCATTGGTGCCGGTCGAGGGCACAAAGGCCTCCGCGCCCAGCGCGGAAAAATCAAAGTCGGTGAACTGGAAGCCTATGGCGCCCTGCAAAGGCCCGAGTTTGCCGTGGGTGGCCTCCAGGTGCAGATCGCGGCCCTTGTTGCGGAAAACCGTCGCCGGCACACCGGCATCAAGCTCGGTATGTTCGTAATCGGTGTTGCCGGCCTTGAATTTCACCGACTTGATGATGCTGCCCAGTTCGCGCATTTCGCCGGCGACATCCCAGCGGCGGCTTTGCATGTCGATGGTGACATTCGGCTCGGCCACCGTGCCGTACTGCGTATTAAAACCGGATTTCGAGATGCCGATATAACCATTCGCCCAGGTATGCGACAGCCCGAAGGCACCACCGTCGGACTTCGCCGCGCTGTTGGGCAGCGTGCCCGAAGCTTCGACCGGCTGCGGATCGGCCGCACGCAGCCGTGCCGAACGCGCGAAGCCCTTGATGCGCAGGTCATCGGTGTCGCGTGTATAGACATCGGCATGCAAGGCCAGGCTGCCGTTGCCGGCTTCGAACACGATGCCCGTCGCTTTTTCGCGATCGGCGCCACCGTAACGCGTCTCGGCGCGGCCGGTGACGCCGTTGATCGCCGCCTGCGGAATGCGGTTGTCGATGACATTGACCACGCCGCCGACCGCGCTGCCGCCGTAAAACAGCGCGGCCGGCCCGCGCACCACCTCGGCGCGCTCAACGACCAGCGGATCGATGCTGAGCGCGTGATCAAAACTCAGCGACGAGGCATCGAGCGTTCCGGCGCCGTTCTGCAGGATGCGGATGCGATCGCCGTCGAGGCCGCGGATCACCGGCCGGCTGGCGTTGGGCCCGAAGCTGGTGGAACTCACGCCGGGCAGTTCATTCAGGGTTTCGCCCAGCGTGGATTTGCGCTGCAAAAACAGTTGCTGGCCGCCCAGTACCGAAACCGGCGCCGCCAGTTCAAACAGTTCGCTGCCCAGCGGATTGCCGGTAACAACCACTTCCGGCAAGGTCGCCGGGGTCGTGCTGGTATTGCTGACCTGCGCGTGGCCGGTCGCGGCATGCACCGCGGCGGCCATCACGGCAAGCGCATAACTCTTGCGTTTCATGATGATCTCCAGATGACGTATGGCGTACGCAGCCGCAAGGGGGGGCGCGCAGCCGGAACAAAAAGGGAATGCCGGTCAGACCGGCGATACGTCAGGAAATGACGGGGGGACCGCGGGAATCGTAAGGAACAAAAGCCACCACGCCGTGCGCCAGAACAACGGCGGCGACAGCCGATGTCCGGACAGCGGCGCTGAATCCGGCGAACTGGCCGGCGGGGACACCACCCAGCACTTCGCTGTACAGCAAATCGAATGCGCAGGATCCAGCCGCTGTTTTTGCGGGACCTTCATTGTGATGCTCTTGGCTGTCGTGGGGATCATGCTGGGCATGGACAAGGGCGGTGCCGTCGCCACCATGCACGGCCATATGCGACAGTGCATGGGTCAGCGCCCCATGCTGGGCGAACAGCAACAACGCAATCAGCGCAGCGCGCAGCCATTTGGCACGCAGGGCTGATCGCAGCAGCACCGTAAAACTCACGGCTTATTTGCCGATGGCCACGGCATCGGTCAGCCGGTAATACAAGCCCATCGTATCGTTGCGCAACACGGCAAAACGGCCGGATACTACGATCGGTTCAAAACCGTATTTCACCGGTGTCTTGGTCTGCACCTCGACCATCTGCTCCGGGCCGCCGGGCAGGCAGAACGAACAGGTCGGGGGCAGCGCCACCAGCAGGAAACGCTTCTGCCTTTCGCCCATGTCCAGCGGCATCATGAAACCCTGCAGCTTGATTTCCTGCTTGTCGAGGGTGGCCACGCTTTTGCCGAAATCCGGGACGAAGCCGTCTTTCTGTTTCACGGTTTTGACATCGGCCAGGGTTTTCCACGACACCACGCCTTTGAGTTCGGGCAAGGGCTTCGACAGATAGGGTGACGGCGGCAGATTGGCGTCGGCATCCAGCGGGCGTTTCATCAAGTCCTTCGAACCCGGATTCTGCAAACTCTGCGCATGGGCTGAAACAGCCGTGGACAGCAATAACACTGCGAGGGAGAGTTTCATAAAAACTCCAATATAATCAAATACTTGATAAGCATGTTTGATTGTGCGATGAACGATCCCGGTATCGGTATCAGTGACGATGCTGCATGCCGCAGTATTTTCCGATCGCGAGGCCTTTGCAATCCCTGGCCAGTTGCGCGCGGCATTCCTTTTCCGGCTTGCCGCCTTCCAGACATTTCGCAGCAGCGAGGTGTGCCTCGGCCATCGCCCGGTGATCCGCAACATCCTTTTTGATTTCGGCGGCACTGTGCGAGTTATCAGCCTTTTTCTGCTGCTGTGCGGATACCGGAAGCGCTGTCGCAACAACAGTCAGCATTGCCGCGCACATGATGCTGTGCAAAGTTCTGGTCATTGTTATTCTCCTGTCAAACGTCGTGAAAATTGAACCGTTCGAATGATGTATCACTAACCGCGCGCCAGTGTGCCGGCGATATCCGTGCGATACGCGCGCCATGCCGGCAATAACGCCGCCAGCACCCCCACGCCGAGGGCAAGCGCCACCACCCACAATTCCGCCGGCACCCAGGCCCAGCCCGTAACCTCGACCTGTTGTGCGGCTTGCAGCGCCCGGCCCAGCACTTCGGTCAATCCATGGCCAAGCACCAGGCCCAGTACTGCGCCCATGGCGGCCAGCAGCAGGCCCTCGCACAGCAACAGCAGCAACAGCCGTCCCCGTGTCGCCCCCAAAGTGCGCATGATCGCCAGGTCGTAACGGCGGTCATTCAGCGCGTTGTAGAGCGCGATGAACACGCTGAGGCCGGCGCTGAGCATCAGCACCAGTGCAAAACCGCGCAGCACGTCGACACCGACGCCGACGATCGTGAACAGCCGGGCCGTCTCGTAGGCCGGGACGGCGGCCTGCATGTCGCTGTTGTTGTTGATGTAGCGCGGCAGGATCGCCGCCGCCAGCGGCGATGCGTACTGGACCAGCAAGGCGGTGAACTCCTTCTCCTCGTCCTTCATCTGCTTTTCGATATCAGCGACATCCTTGATGTCATGATGTTCGGCATGCACCGCCCACACGCTCTGGTGGCTGGTGAGCACCAGGCGATCGAGCACGGTACCGGTGCGTTCGAGGATGCCGACGACGACATAGGGATGCCCTTCGTGCGCATCGCCGGTCCGGTCGCCGAGGCCATGGGCGCCTGAAAACGTGGCGCCCAGCCCGTGCCCGGTGCGTGCGGCCACCTCGGCGCCGAGCACCGCCTCCAGCGGCTTGTCCCACAGCCGGCCGGCACCGACTTTGGCGCCGTAATGCGCGACGTAATCCTGCGTGGTGCCGACAATGCGAAAACTGCGGTAACTGTCCCCCAGCGCCAGCGGGATCACTTTTTTCACGAGCCGGTGCCGGGCAATTTCCTGCGCCTGTTTGTACGCGATGTTCCCGGTCGGCACGTCGAGGTGGTAAATCGCCGACAGGATGATCTGCAGCGGACTGCCCTTGGCACCGACCACCAGGTCGATGCCGCGCGCATCGCGCTGCATGCGCTCTTCGAACTGGTCGGTGGCGAGCAACAGCAGAATGATGGTCGCCACACCCAGTGCCAGCAGCAGCACATTGAGCAGGGTGCCCAAGGGCCGCGCCCGCAGGTAGGAAAAACTCACCGACGCGATGTTCATGCCGCGGCCCCCAGCTCAAACTGCCGGGCCACCCGCGTCTTGATGCGCTGGTCATGGGTCGCGATCACCAGCGTGGCATTGCAGGCCTGCGCCTGGGCCTGCAGCAATTCCAGCACCTGCAGGCAGCGCGCATCATCCAGATTCGACGTCGGTTCATCCGCCAGCAGCAGCCGCGGGCGATTGACCACGGCGCGCGCCACCGCCACGCGTTGTGCCTGCCCGAACGACAGTTCATGCGGTTGCGCCCTGGCCTTTTCGCCAAGATCAAGGCCTGCGAGCACCTCTTCGACACGCTGGCGATCCTGCGGCAGGCCGGCCAGGTACTGGGCCAGCAACAGGTTGTCGATGACGCTCAGGCTGGGTATCAGGTGCAGACGCTGCAGCACGATGCCGATATGCCGGCCGCGAAAATGATCCAGTGCCGACGGCGACAAGGCGGCGAGGTCCTGCTCCGCCACGACGATGCTGCCTCCAGCCGGGCGCAATATGCCGGCCAGCGCATGCAGCAGCGTGGTTTTGCCGCTGCCTGAAGGACCGAGCAGCAGCCAGTGTTCGCCCTGCGCCGCCTGCCAGGCATCGACGGCCAGTACCTTCTGTCCGTCATAGGAATGGTGCAGCTTGTGTACTGCAAACAAGGCCATCTCTCCGCATCTGGTCGATTCAATGCCGGTGCAGCTGCAGCGCAGCACCCTATTCGCAACCATCGGTTCCGGTAGAGCCGGAACGGAAAAAGAATGCCGGTCAGACCGGTGATACCTCAGGAGATGGCAGGGGGGCCGCGGGGATCGTACGGGATGACGGTGACCGGATTGCGCACCGCGAGTACCGCGGCGACCGCCGGCACATGTCCGGCCGCAGCGAAGGCCATGTCATGGCCACCATGAACACCTCCCAGCACCTGGCTGTAAACCAGATCGAAGGCGCACAACTCGACGGCATGTTCAGCCGGATGGTGTTCAGCCTGCAGTGAAGCATGAACGGCAACCTTGTCCTGCGCCAGCCAGCCGGCATGGGTCAGGGCATGCGTCAGCGCGCCGTGCTGCGCGCCCAGCAGCAGCACAATCAACGCGCCACGCAGCCATTTGGCGTGCAGAGCCAAACGCAGAAAACCCGTCATGTCAGGAAGGGAATACACAGCCTGTGATTAAAACAGAGCCCCGGCGATTGCGCAATCCGGGCCTGTTGCGCACGGCGTTATACTCATTGTGCGCCATGAAAACCCTGCTGATCGCACTGATCGACGCCTACCGCTACCTGCTGTCGCCCTTTTTCGGCACGCAGTGCCGCTTCCATCCGACCTGCTCGGCTTATGCGCGTGAGGCGATCGAGACCCATGGCGCGCTGAAAGGCAGCTGGCTGACGATCTGCAGAATCAGCAGATGCCATCCATGGCATGAGGGCGGCATCGACAACGTACCGCCGGCTCGCACTAAAGACTGACTCTGCGTGTGAAATGACTTGCGTCGGTTTTAGAACGCTAATCCCGAATGTGACCATACCGGATTAGGATTTAGAAAATGATACTAAACATTTTTTCAAATGAAGTTTGGAGGCATTCATGATGCGTCTCATGGTCTTGTTTAGCACCGCACTACTTTTGAGTGCATGCGGCGCAGGTTCTTTTGTCGCCGCCACTTACGTGGCGGGTAGCATGACATCTTCTGAACGCATTGACCCTCAAATCGAACTTCGGGATCTAAGCAGAGAGTCAGATCCGGATCGATGGGTATATCATCCGCAAACCGGCGTTAGACGTTGCATGCTTATGCATGCAGTCGAATACGGAACAGCAGAACAGTTTCGCGAGCTTCTCAAGAACGGGGCAAATCCGAAACGCTGCGATGGCGGACCTGATCGCCTATTGGATGCATTACTTTCTCGCGCCGCTGTTCAGCGAGTTGGTTTTGTTGACGGAAATCGAAATCTTCAACTGGACGCAGAGTTTTTGGAGGTATTTCGTGAGCGTAAGATTCGACCTGCCAACACTCAGCGCTTCTTATCCGAGGCACAAAGTCGGGGGTCGGTTGCCGGAATTAATTTCGCGATAAATGATCTTGACGCAAATCCGAATCTCATAAATGCGCCCATCGGTGAGAAAGCGTCTAGCAGCACAATTGGAAAGGATGCGCACTAAAGCAGTGCGCACCAGTCCCTGTGAATGTTGCTAAACCCCAATATTCAACAACAGCCCTTTCAGATACTCCCCTTCCGGAAAATTCAGCGCCACCGGATGGTCGGCCGCGCCGTGCAGCCAGCCTTCGATGCGCGCATCGACACCGGCATCCAGCGCCGCGCCGGCAACGATTTTCTGGAACAGGTCGGGGCTGATGCCGCCGGAACAGGAGTAGCTCATCAGCACGCCGCCGGGCTTGAGCAGTTTGAAGCCGAGCAGGTTGATGTCCTTGTAGGCACGCGCGGCTTTTTCGGCATGCGCCGCGGTGGGCGCCAGTTTCGGCGGGTCGAGCACAATCAGGTCGAAGGTCCGGCCGGCATCGCGGAAAACGCGCAGGGTTTTGAACACATCGGCTTCCAGCCATTCGGCGCCGTCGAGTTGATTCAGCGCGGCATTGGCGCGCGCCGCCTGCAGTGCAGGACCCGAGCTGTCGATGGCCATCACTGCGGCTGCACCGCCGGCCAGGGCATTCAGCGCAAAGCCGCCGCTGTAACAAAAACAGTCGAGTACAGTCTTGCCGCGCGCCAGCTTGCGCAGCGCCAGGCGGTTGTCGCGCTGGTCGAGATAAAACCCGGTCTTGTGGCCCTGTTCGGCATCGACACTGAACTTCAAACCATGCTCGCTGACGATCAGCGGCTCCTTCGCCGCCGCGCCGCGCAACAGGCCGCTGCGCGATTCCAGTCCTTCCAGCGCGCGCACATCGGCGTCCGACCGTTCGATCACGCGCGCAACCCCTGACAAACCCGCCAGCGCATCGGCGATTGCATCGCGCCAGCGCTCGGCACCGGTGCTGAGCAGCTGCACCACCACCGTGTCGCCGTAACGGTCGGCAACGACCCCCGGCAACCCGTCGGATTCACCGTGCACCAGCCGAACGCCGTCAGTCACATCTGACGGCACCGCAACGCGGCTGCCGGCTGCGCGGGTGATGCGGTGTGCGATGAACGCGGCATCGATGTTTTGCACGGTCCAGTCCCAGACCCGCGCGCGGATCTGCGACTGCGGACTGTACGCGGCCACGGCCAGCACCACGCCATCGGCTGAGCACACGGCAATGGCATCCCCCGCCTGCGGGTCGCCGTCAATGCGGGCAATGCTGCCGGAGAAAACCCACGGATGCCGGCGCTTCAGCGATTTCTCGCGGCCGGGTTTGAGTATCAGCCGATTCAATGAAATCCTTTCCCCTCACCCCGACCCTCTCCCCGCAAGCGGGGCGAGGGGGAGGATGCATTTCAAGTCTTGCGTTTCGCGCGCGGATGCGCGGAATCATAAATCTTCGCCAGGTGCTGAAAATCGAGTTGCGTATACACCTGTGTCGTCGAAATGCTGGCGTGGCCAAGCATTTCCTGCACCGCGCGCAGGTCGCTGCTCGACTGCAGCACATGGGACGCAAAGGAATGGCGCAGCATGTGCGGATGCACGCGCGAGGCGATGCCCTGCTGCTGCGCGCGCCGCCGCACGCGATCCTGGATCGCACGCGGTCCCAGCCGCCGGCCCTGCTGGTTGACGAACAAGGCCTGCTCATCAATACCCGCGATCGTCGCGCGTTGCGACAACCATGCCTGCAGCGCCTTGGCGGCATGGCTGCCCACCGGCACGATGCGCGTCTTGCTGCCCTTGCCGGTGACGCGCACCGTGGCCTCGGAAAAATTGACGTCCTGCGGCGCCAGTCCGGTCAGTTCGGACAGGCGCAGTCCCGATGAATAAAACAGCTCCAGCATCGCCTTGTCGCGCAGCGCCAGCGCGTCATCGGCATCCAGCTCAACCAGTTGTCTGGCTTCATCCGGCGACAGCGCATGCGGCAGGCGTTTGGCGCTTTTCGGTGCGCGGATGCCGAGACAGGGATTCTGTTTGCCGCCGTGGTCGCGCGCCAGATAGCTGTAAAACCCGCGCCAGGCCGACAGCATGCGCGCGAGGCTGCGGCCATCGAGGCCCTTGCCGTGCAGTTGCGCGATGCAGCGCCGGATGTCGTGGGCAGTCAGCGCAGCGGGCGGCCTGCCGCCGGCGAATTCGAGCAGTGCCTCGATGTCACGCCGGTAATTTTTGGTGGTGTGCGCTGCCAAGCGGCGCTCATGCGCCAGATGATCGATATAACCCTGCAGCAGCGCCTGCGCGGGGCCGGCTGCGGGGGCCGGCGGTTTTATGGAAGGGGGTTTGCGCCCGCGCGCGGTCACACCGGTTCCAGGTGACGCAGCAGGCAGGCGGCGATGATTTCGCCGATGCGCGTCAGGTACAGGGTGCCCATCTCGGGATAAAAACGCTGCGCGTCCTCGCTGGCCAATGCGAGCAGGCCGAAGCTGTCGCGGCCGCGCAGGGGAATATAGGCGTAGGACTTCAGCAGGGCGGCGGCTTCACCGAAAAATGCCGCGGTGTCGGCCATCGCCAGCGGGCCGCAATGCGGATGCAGCAAACCGGCGGCGAAGGTGCGGGTGGCTTCCGAGACCGGCTCAGCTGCCGCGGCGCCTTCGTGCCACAGGCGCAGCGCCACATGGGGCACCGCGAAGTCCTCGCGCAGGTTGAAATCAACCACATTCGACAAAACCGTCACATCGCGCGCGGCAATCAGTGCCAGTCCGAGGCGATGCACTTTTTCGCTGATGACATCGTTTTCCTCGCCGAACTGGATCATTTCGCCGAGTTTCACTTCGAGCTGCCTGGCGCGTTCGCGCAGGGTCAGTATCTGCCGCTCGCTGATCGAAATCGCGCGCCCGCCATGCGGATGCGGAATCATCACGTCGGCGACGACATCGGCGTAACTCTCGAAAAACTCCGGGTGTTGCTTCAGGTACGCCGCGACGTCATCGGGATTCATCAATGCTGTTCCTTGCTGTGTTTATTACTGTTACCCGCCGTTGCTTGATTACGGCAACTCCATTGCGCCTTCGAACACGCTCACCGCCGGCCCGGTCATCAGCACCGGCTGACCGGCGCCCGCCCATACTATAACGAGGTCGCCGCCGCGCGTCGAAACCGTGACACGTGCATCGAGCAGTCCGCGCTGGATGCCGGCCACCACCGCGGCGCAGGCCCCCGTGCCGCAGGCCAGCGTTTCACCGGCGCCGCGTTCATAAACGCGCAGGCGGATATGCCCGCGATCCACCACCTGCATGTAGCCGGCATTCACCCGTTGCGGGAAATCCGCATGTGATTCGATCAATGGTCCTTCACTCGCCACCGGTGCGGTCGCGACATCGTCCACCAGCTGCACCGCATGCGGGTTTCCCATTGATAAAACATTGATTTTTATGACTTTTTTATTCACCAGCAGATCGTACAGCGGCGCCCGGGCCGGCGCATTAAACGGCACCCGCGCCGGCTCGAACTCCGGCGCGCCCATGTCCACCGTGACCTGGCCATCGGCTTCGAGCCGCGGCTCAATGATGCCGCCCAGCGTGCCGACGCGGATCACGGTTTTGTTGGTCAACCCGCGCTGATGCACATAACGCACAAAACAACGCGCGCCGTTGCCGCACTGTTCAACTTCGCCGCCATCGGCATTGAATATGCGGTAATAAAAATCGGTATCGGCCGAGCGCGCCGGCTCGACCATCAGGATTTGGTCACAGCCGACGCCGAAATGGCGGTCGGCGATGAAACGCAGCTGCGCCGGGGTCAGCGCCACCGGCGCAGCCGTGGCATCAATGACCACAAAGTCATTGCCGAGACCGTGCATTTTGGTGAACGGAAGGCGCATGTCAGGGCAGCTTCCTGCTCAACATGCAAAAGGAATATGTTTCCCTCACCCCCGGCCCCTCTCCCATAGGGCGAGGGGGGATATTTGCGGCAAATGATCTGATGATCATTTGCCGGAATCCATGGACCGACACTGATCGCGGTAATCGCGATAGATACAGCGATCCATGATCACCGTCATGCCGCCAGCCTGCGCGCGTGCTGCGGCCGCCTCATTGACGATGCCTTCCTGGATCCAGATCGCCTTCAGTCCCAGCGCCAGGCATTCATCGACCACGCCGTCGATGAATTCAGCGCTGCGGAATACATCGACGAGGTCGATCGGCTGCGGAATGTCCGCGAGTTTTGCATAGACTTTTTCGCCGAGGATTTCCTTCGCCGCCGGATGCACCGGGATCACGCGAAAACCGAATTCCTGCATGGCCCGCGCCACGCCGTGGCTGGGCCGCGCCGCATTGGGCGACAGGCCGACCACGGCGATGGTTTTTGTTTTTTTCAGCAGCGCGCAGCGTGCCTGCTCGTCAGGATTGTTGAACATGTACTGTGATTATATCGACGTTAATCGGCATTGATTACTGCTCATCGATGTTTAGTAGATTTTCTGCTCGCCCGGCGGCCGCGTCTTGAAGCGTTTGTGCACCCAGTAATACTGCTCCGGCATTTCGCGTACACGCGCCTCGATGAATTCATTCATGCGCCGGGTGTCCGCCGCCAGGTCGCCGGTCGGAAAATTGTCCCAGGCCGGATAAAACCGCAGCACATAACCCGCGCCGCCCGGCAACTGGGTGGTCACCACGGGCTGCACTACCGCCCGCGCCAGCTGCGCCATGCGCGAGAGCCCGGTGATGGTCGCCGCCGGCACACCGAAGAAGGGCACAAAAATCGAATCGCGTTCGCCGAAATCCATGTCCGGCAGGTAATAAAAAGGCAGCCCGCTGCGCATCGCCTTCACCACCGGGCGGATGCCGTGCTGGCGCGAGAACAGCACGGGCTTCACGAAGCGCGTACGGCCGTGCAGCAGCACGCGGTCGAACACCGGATCTTTCTGCTGGCTGTAGACAGAGATGCCCTGCCACTCGGTGATGATGCGCGAGCCACCCATATCGAGCCCGACGAAGTGCGGCGCCAGCCAGATCACCGGTCGGCCCTGCACCGCCTGCCAGTGCTCGAGCCCTTCGACGCGCACCATGCGCATCACCCGCTCGCGGCTGCCCCACCACAGGATGCCGTGTTCGAGCAGCGCCCGGGCGAAGGCGGCGAAATGGCGACGCGCGAGCCGCAGGCGTTCATCGTCGGACAGTTCCGGAAAACACAGGCGCAGATTGGTCAGCACCACCCGCCGTCGTTCCCGCGCCAGCAGGAACAGCAAGCCTCCGGTACCGCGGCCCAGCGCCGCCAGCACCGGCAAGGGCAGCCAGTGCAGCAGCCAGATCAGTGCGAGGCCAAGACGAGTCATATAAGGCAATGATGAGTGAGGAGTGAAGAGTGAGGAGCGAAAGACAGCAAAACAACGGTTGTGGGTTTACTCATCATTCATCACTCATCATTCCGCGCTGCCTGCCGGGGCGCAGCGCCGGCAGGCGCTTTATAGCGGTTGTACCCCCACAGGTATTGCGCAGGGCAGCTGCGCACGACATCTTCGATCGCGCGATTCAGCGCCGCCGTATCCAGCGGATCAGCAGCGACGGCCCTGAAATGCAGGCGATAACCCCGGCCCTGCGCCAGGCGCTCGGCGAACGCCATGATCACTGCAGCACCGCTGCTTTCCCGCAAGCGCGTCACCAGCGTCATGGTGTACGCGGGGCGCCCGAAAAAATCCGCCCACTCGCCTTCACCGACACCCGGCGCCTGGTCCGGCAAAATCCCGATCGCGTCCCCCCGGTGCAATGCCTTGTAGAGCAGGCGTACGCCCTTGAGATTGGCCGGCGCCAGGCTGACCTGCCCGCGCACACGCCCTGCACGCATGATGTCCTCAAGCGCCGCGCGTTTGGGCGGACGATAGAGCACGGTCAGCGGCAGACGCTGCGCGGTGTACAACGCGGAGATCTCGAAGCAGCCCAGATGCGGCGTCAGAAAAATGATGCCCTTGCCGGCGCGCCGGGCGGCTTCGACCACATCCCAGTCGTCACAGGTCACCAGGCGGGCAATTTCAGCATCGCTGCCAAACCAGACCTTGCACAGCTCGGTGACGCTCTTGCCGGTTTCCGCAATCACTGCATGCAGCGTACTGCGATAAACGGATTCATCCCGGCACAGGCCGCTCGCCAGCAGATTTTCACGGCAGTGGCGGGCATAGGTCGGCGACAAGCCGTAGACCAGCCAGCCCAGTCCGGCGCCGAAAAAATGCAGCCCCGCCAAAGGCATACGCGCGCAGCACTGCAGGAAGGGGATCAACATCGGAATTGGCGGGGAAATCCGTTAATAAAGCGAGGGTTATATGCTATTCTAGCGGCCTTTTTGCCGCAGCCCCTTTCTTAACTTCCAACGCCATTGCGTTCATCGAGCCCATGAGCAATTTCCTGTTTACTTCCGAGTCGGTCTCCGAAGGCCATCCCGATAAAATCGCCGACCAGATTTCCGATGCCGTCCTTGACGCCATCCTTGCCGAAGACAAAAACGGCCGTGTCGCCGCCGAAACCCTGACCCACACCGGCCTCGTTGTACTCGCCGGCCAGGTCACCACCAGCGCCCGCGTCGATTACGCGCAGGTTGCGCGCAAGGTGATCAAGCAGATCGGTTACGTCGACTCCGACATCGGCTTCGACTACAAGAGCTGCGGCGTGCTGGTGTGTTACGACCAGCAGTCGCCCGACATCGCGCAGGGCGTGGACGAAGGCAAGGGCCTCGACCTCGACCAGGGCGCGGGCGACCAGGGCCTGATGTTCGGTTTTGCCTGCGACGAAACCCCGCAGCTGATGCCGATGCCGATCTACTACTCGCACCGGCTGATGGAGCGCCACGCCGAGCTGCGCCGCGACGGCCGCCTGCCCTGGGCGCGTCCCGACGCCAAGTCGCAGGTTTCCGTGCGCTACGTCGACGGCAAGCCGCACCACATCGACACGGTGGTGATTTCCACGCAGCATCGCGAAGAAGCCACGCACAAGCAGATCGAGGAAGCGATCATCGATCTGGTGGTCAAACCCGTGCTGCCGAAAAACATGATCACCAAGGACACCAAGTACCTGATCAACCCGACCGGCCGTTTTGTCATCGGCGGCCCGCAGGGTGACACCGGACTGACCGGGCGCAAGATCATCGTCGACACCTATGGCGGTTATTCACGCCACGGCGGCGGCGCGTTCTCGGGCAAGGATCCGTCGAAGGTCGATCGTTCGGCGGCATATGCAGCTCGCTACGTTGCGAAAAACATCGTCGCCGCCGGCCTCGCCACCAAATGCGAACTGCAGGTCGCCTACGCCATCGGCGTGGCGCGCCCGGTCAGCGTGCTGGTCGACACCTTCGGCACCGGCAAAATTTCAGACGAGAAACTCGGTGCACTGGTCGAGAAACATTTCGACCTGCGGCCGAAAGGCATCATCCAGTCGCTCGATCTGCTGCGCCCGATCTACCTGAAAACCGCC
The DNA here is from genome assembly GCA_019749945.1 of Burkholderiales bacterium. Lineage (GTDB taxonomy): Bacteria > Pseudomonadota > Gammaproteobacteria > Burkholderiales > SG8-41. Next base: position 70,444 of record JAIEPF010000027.1, on the reverse strand, counting down.
GCGCACGGCCACTTCGGCCGCGACGAGCCGGAATTCACCTGGGAACACACCGACAAGGCCGCAGCGCTGAAGGCGGACGCGGGCATCAAATAAATCGCCCTCCGTTCTTCTACATAAAAAACGCCGGCAATGCCGGCGTTTTTTATTTGAATGCACCATGGCAACGGTCAGCAGTAATCGTCTTCACGCTGATGCCGCACGGCGAGGATGGTGACCGTAGCCGGCCGCTCGATTTCGAACAGCGCCACGTAACCCGCGTTGCCGAACGGGATCAGCAATTCCCGCAACACCGGATCGCCCGAAGTGACTTTGCGGCAAGAGTAAGGCGACAATGCAAGCATTTGCAGCGCCGATTCGATGGCGGTCAGTGCGCGCTCGGCCGAAGCCAGATCATTGACCGCGAGAAACTCATACAGCCGCAACAGATCGACCTCCGCCTCCGGCGTGAAGCGAAGTTTGTGCGGCTTCATTCAGCCGCTGTGCGCCTGGCTTTTTCCAGGCGGGTGCGCAACTTGCGCACCACGGCTTCGGCAGAAACGTAACGTCCGGAATCCCGGGCTTTGGCCCGGCCGGCCAATCCGCGCGCGATAAACGCCTGCTGCTGGCGGCGTTGTTCGATGCTGCGCGTAACCGCATCGAGAACAAACGCGGACAGCGTTTCCCCTTCTTCCAGCACCGCCTCGGCAGAGGCCCGCAGTTCAGAGGTCACGCGCAATGGCGGCAAGGTCGTGGTTTTCATGGGCGGCGTTCCAGATGCATTGCAATTGCGATGCATTATCCGGTGGTCGTCACGGCCTGTCCATCCTGCGCAGCTGCGGCCGCAATCAACAAAAGCGGGCGGCAGCGGTATTCCGATGGGATGAACAATATAAAAACATCAATAAAAACAAATACTTACTGATATACGTCACTCTTACCATCCGCCACGACCCGCACCCGCCCGACCGCGATCAGTGTGTCGAGGATCTGCGGCAGGCTTTTTCCACGGTCCGCGACCCTGAAAGTGCGCAGCAATGGCGTCTGCGTCGAGCGGCGCGCCCGCCTCCGCCAGCGCCTGCACCACCAACCGTAGCGGCTCCGGCAACTCCTTCGGCCACGGCATCCGCGCGGCAGCTGGGATCAATGCTGTTTCAGCCTCCTCCCGGCAGCCAGCCTGCCCCGCGCTGCGAGGCAATTTGCGTTACCCACGGCCTGAAACGCCTCGCGCAGCCTTAACTGTGCCATGCAATTTCCGGAGACAGGTCAAGCAATGACATAGAATGATGTGCTGGTTGTGGTAAATCCCGCAGTCGATAGCGCCGGGGAGTACATGTGTTCGTCGCATTAAGCCGCTTTACGATCGCCAACGACATGTCCGAAGACGTGCAGACTGCTTTTCGTAATCGGCCGCATCTCGTGGATGGCGCGCCTGGATTTGTCGGCATGGAGGTGATGAGTCCGCTGGGCAATCCGGCGGAGATCTGGCTGGTCACCCGCTGGCACGATGAACAAAGTTACCGCAATTGGCATCGGGGACACGACTACCACGAGTCCCACAAAGGCATACCCAAGGGGCTCAAATTGGTAGCGGGCAGCGTTGTTGTCCAGCTTTTCGAAGTGTTTGCGGAATAGGGTCATCGCTGATGCCTATCGGTACCGGATTGTCTACACTGGACGCAGAAGGGCTGCAGCGGTTTAAAGCGCTGCAGGCCGATGCAATAAGCGCGGTGACCGAACGCTTTTACACCACCCATGGCTCGGCGTACGCGGAATTCGGCAAACGCGGTCGCGAGGCCTGCCGTGAAGATCTGGCGTATCACCTCGAATTTCTGCGCCCGGCGCTGGAGTTCGGACTGCTGCAACCCATGGTGGATTACCTGTGCTGGCTGAGCGACGTGCTCCATGCGCGATCGATTCCGGCCGGACACCTGGGACTCTCACTGGACTGGCTGGCCGAATTTTTCGTGGCGCACATGGATGCGGCGGATGGCACAGTGGTTGCCGCCACACTGCATGCAGCGCGTGACAAATTTCTGGCGGCTGGCAATACACCGACGAAGCCGCCGACCCCGCCTGCCGCATGGCCGGAGGCAGGGCCTTTCGAATCCGCCCTGCTCGCCGGCAATCAGCGCGAAGCTTTGGCGGTGGTAAACCGCTGCATCGATCGTGGGCACAGCCTGATCGAAGTCGAAATGCATGTCATCCAGCCGGCGCTGTACCAGATCGGCGAAAAATGGCAGGCCAACCAGGTGACGGTCGCGCAGGAACATATGGCAACGGCGATCGTGCAGTCGGTGATGACGATGGGCCTGCTGCGCTCGCCACCGCCGGCGTTGATCAGCAAACGCATACTGCTGGCCTGTGTCCCGGGCAACGATCACGCCATCGGCCTGCGCATGGTGGCTGATGCCTTTCAGCTCGGCGGCTGGGATGTGCAGTATCTGGGCGCGAATGTGCCGACACCGGCGCTGGTCGCGCAGGCCGTGGAATGGAAGCCGGATCTCGTCGGACTGTCGGTGTCTTTCCCGCAGCAGTTGCCGGAGGTCAAGACGATCATTGAACAGTTGGGTGCGCGCTTCGGCAGCGCGCGGCCAGCGGTGATCATCGGCGGACTGGCCATCAACCGCTTCAACCGGCTGGCCGGGATGGTGGGCGCAGATGCGTACATGGCCAACGCGCAGGCCGCACTTGCCTCCGCCAACAGCATGGTCAGCGGTTAGGTACGGCATAGAGCGCCCATGCCCTGGTTTGCACCTGAGCTCGACCCGTTGCTCGCAGTGGTTACGGCAACGCTGGATGAAAAAGGGAATTTGATCCAGGCCAATGCCGGATTCCGCAGGCTGATCAAGATGGAAGGGCGACAGCCGATCGGTCAGTCCGTAGCCCGTTTTTTCCGGCAGCCTGATTTTGCGGCCCTCGCCGGCATGCCGGCTGGCGCCGATGGGGAAATCCACCGTGGACTGTTGACCATGGGTGATTACATGGGACAAACACGGACCCTGCACGCCCGCGTCTGGCGCACGAAGGGACAATTTCGCGTACTGGCGGAATACGATATAGAGGAACTGGAACGGATCTACGAGACCGTGCTCGAACTCAACCGCGATTACGCCAGCGCGCAACTCGAGCTTGCACAAACCAACCTCAAGCTGCAGCAGCAGCGAGGCGCAGATCACCGCCTTGTCGTTGACTGATCCGCTCACGAATGTGGGCAATCGCCGCCTGCTCGATGAATCGCTGCCGAAGGAAATCAGCCGCGCCGTGCGCACCGGCTACAAATTCTGCCTGGCGATGGCCGACATTGATCATTTCAAACGCGTTAACGACAGCCATGGGCACGAGGCCGGGGACAAGGTACTCGCGGCATTCGGCGACCTGCTGCGCCGGCAGACGAGACCGACCGATATCGTGACCCGGTTTGGCGGTGAGGAATTTGTCGTGATGATGCCGCACACCGCTCTTGAACAAGCGCTGGTCGTAGCCGAGCGAATGCGAACAGAGCTTGCAGGCACCCTTATTGCACCGCTGACCGCTCCCGTTACAGCGAGCTTCGGTGTCGCCGAACTGCTGGCGAACGAAAAGGGGGATGCGCTTCTGCATCGCGCTGACCAGGCCCTTTACAAGGCCAAGCAGTCGGGGCGTGATCGGGTTGTTGCGGGTTAGTCTTCCGGAAGCCGGCTCGATTTCACCGCCCTTGCGGCTGATTGGCGGCTCACCTCTCTTCGGCTATAATCCTCCCCGCTGAGGAGCGTTGCGACCGATGGGGTTTTGTGTTTCACCCGTCATCGGCCAGGCTCAGCAAGGATTTCAACGGCGCTCGCACCGGCAACGGTGCGAGCGCTTTTTTATTGTAATTCTGAATGCATGCCTCCGAGGGGCGCTGCGACCGGACGGGACTCCCCGCCGGCCAGGCTCGGACGGCATCCCGGTAACGGCGCCCGACTATCTATCCAGGAGCATGACATGAACGCAAAAGCCGCCGACTACAAAGTCGCCGACATCAAACTGGCCGATTTTGGCCGCAAGGAAATCGCCATTGCCGAGACCGAAATGCCCGGCCTGATGGCGATCCGCGAAGAATTCAAAGGCAAAAAACCGCTCAAAGGCGCGCGTATTGCCGGGTCATTGCACATGACCATCCAGACCGCCGTGCTGATCGAGACGCTGGCCGACCTCGGCGCCGACATCCGCTGGGCCTCGTGCAACATCTTCTCGACCCAGGACCATGCCGCCGCCGCGATTGCAGCCCGCGGCATCCCCGTGTTCGCCTACAAGGGTGAAACGCTGGAAGACTACTGGGACTACACCCACCGCATCCTCGAATGGTCGGACGGCGGCACGCCGAACATGATCCTCGACGACGGCGGCGACGCCACGCTGCTGGTCACGCTGGGCGCGCAGCATGAGCGCAACAAGACCCAGCCGCCCGAGGGCACCAATGAAGAAGAAGTCGTGCTGTTCGCCGCGATGCGCAAAACGCTGCAGGAAAAACCCGGCTTCTACTCGAATATCGAGAAAAACATCAAGGGCGTCACCGAAGAGACCACCACCGGCGTGCACCGCCTCTACCAGATGGAAAAGGAAGGCCGCCTGCCGTTCCCGGCGATCAACGTCAACGACTCGGTCACCAAGTCCAAGTTCGACAATCTCTACGGCTGCCGCGAGTCGCTGGTCGATGCCATCAAACGCGCCACCGACGTGATGATCGCCGGCAAGGTCGCGCTGGTCTGCGGCTTCGGCGACGTCGGCAAGGGCAGCGCGCAGGCGCTGCGCGCGCTGTCGGCCCAGGTCTGGGTCACCGAAGTCGACCCGATCTGCGCACTGCAGGCGGCGATGGAGGGTTTCCGCGTCGTGACCATGGACTACGCCGCCGACAAGGCCGACATTTTTGTCACCGCCACCGGCAACCTCGGCGTGATCAACCACGAGCACATGAAGCGGATGAAGCACAACGCCATCGTCTGCAACATCGGCCACTTCGATTCCGAAATCGAGATCGCAGCGCTGAAGCAGTACAAATGGGAGAACATCAAACCCCAGGTCGATCATGTGATTTTCCCCGACGGCAAACGCCTGATCATCCTCGCCGAAGGCCGCCTGGTGAACCTCGGCTGCGGCACCGGCCACCCGTCGTTCGTGATGTCGAGCTCCTTCACCAACCAGACCCTGGCCCAGCTCGAGCTCTACACCCAGAGCGGCAAGTACCAGAACAAGGTGTACGTGCTGCCGAAACACCTCGACGAAAAAGTCGCGCGCCTGCACCTGAAAAAACTCGGCGTGCAGCTGACCGTGCTCAACGAAAAGCAGTCCGCCTACCTGCAGATGCCGGTTGACGGTCCGTACAAGCCGGAGCATTACCGGTATTGATCATTAGTTGACAGCAAATCCGGAATGGTTCCATAATGAATCCATTATAAAGCCGTTCCGGAGCATTTATGGCGGTCAATATGGCCAGCAAATCAGTCAATTTATCCATCAAGAACGTACCTGAGACGGTGGCACGCAAGCTGCGCGAACGCGCTGCACAACATCATCGTTCCCTGCAGGGCGAGCTGATGGCCATACTGGAAGACGCTGTGAACGGCCCGAACCTTGCCCGCGCCAATACCACGGACGCCAAATATGAAACCGAAACCGGCGCTTCCGGCACACCACCTCCTGACCGTCTGCTGGAGCGCCTGCGCGCCATTACCGGCGATCGCGGTATCGATACCACTAAGCGGCTCACGCGCGAGCAGGCGCACGACCGCACACAACTGCGCAAGACCGGCGTTTGACCATGCCGTCGCATTGCCTCGACACCAACGTGCTGCTGTATGCGTTCTCGACAGCGCCGCGAGACGCGGCCAAGGCCAATATCGCCCGTGACTGGATCAGCCGTGAAGACTGGGGCGTGCCGGTGCAAGTGCTGCAGGAGTTCTACGTGAATGCCGTGCGTGCACCCGGCGCCCTCAGTCACGATGATGCGCTCGCCATGATTGAGGAAATCGCCAGCAGCCGCCCTGTTGCTGCGACCGACCTGCCCCTGATGCGCCACGCGCTGCAACTGAAGGATCGCTACGGCATCGCCTACTGGGACGCGGCCGTGATCGCCGGCGCCCGACGGCTGGGCGCAACGGTGCTGATCACGGAAGACCTGTCCGACGGCCAGAATTATGGCGGCGTACGCGTCGTCAATCCGTTTGCCTGAGCGCTATCCAATGGACGTATTCAACCAAGTCCTGAAATCTTTGACGGAGAAAAAGCCGAAGTCCGGCTGATTTTCCCGACTGCAGGGGTTCACCATGGAATCACAGAAAAAATTCGCCCGCACGTTCAGCTTCGAGTTCTTCCCGCCGAACACGCCGGAAGGCTCCGACAAACTCGCGCAGACCGCGAAACAGCTGGCGCAACTGAAGCCCAAGTTTTTTTCGGTGACCTACGGCGCCGGCGGCTCCACCCGCGAACGCACACTGCGCGCGGTGCTCGACCTGCGTGCCGCCGGCCATGCCGCGGCCCCGCATATTTCCTGCGTCGGCTCGAGCCGCAACGACATCCGCGAAATCCTGCAGGAGTACCAGAGCCACGGCATCCGCCATGTCGTGGCGCTGCGCGGCGACCTGCCCTCAGGCACCGCCACCTCCGGCGAGTTCCACCATGCCAACGAACTGGTCGCTTTCATCCGCAATGAATTCGCCGGCCAGTTCCATATCGAGGTCGCCGCCTACCCCGAATATCACCCGCAGGCGAGGAGCGCGCAGGACGACCTGCTGAACTTCAAGCGCAAGGTTGAGGCCGGCGCGGACTCGGCGATCACCCAGTATTTCTACAACACCGATTGTTATTTCCATTTCGTCGATGAGTGCGAAGCCATGGGACTCAAGCTGCCCATCGTGCCGGGGATCATGCCCATCGCCCGCTTTTCGCAACTGGCAAGATTTTCAGATGCCTGCGGCGCAGAAATCCCGCGCTGGATCCGCAAAAAGCTGGAAGGCTACAGCGACGACACCGCTTCGATCCGTGCCTTCGGCCTGGATGTGGTGACCCGACTCTGCGACGACCTGCTGGCGGCGGGCGCACCGGGGCTGCATTTCTACACCATGAACCAGGCGGGGCTCACCACCACGATCTGGCAGCGGCTCGGGTTGTAGCCGCCGTTCCAATTCTGCAGCAACCTGGTTTATGGCTTCGTCCCATCCTGCGCGGCGCGGCCTTTAGCACGCCATAAAGTCGCGCCACACGGCGCTTTCCGTGGCTATACTCTGCGTGGCGCAGCGGCGCGCCCATCGCTGAGGGGAGAACATCGTGCAGGAAACACAGACCCAGGCCACGGCAGCAGCGCATCCGGACCACAGTGAGCTGGCACACGCCGCCAAGGCACGATCCCCCAAAGAAGCCGCGGCACTGCTGGCCGAATATCCGGCGGCGACCATTGCCGCCGTGCTGCTGGATCTGCCGCCCGCGCTGACCCAGGACGTGCTGGCCGAACTGCCGGGCGGGCTGGTCGATGCCATTGTCCAGGTTGCGCCGCCGGAAACGGTCGCGCAGTGGCGCACCAACCAGCAATTCGCCGACGGCACCATCGGCCGCATGATGGCGCCGGCGCGCGCGGTATTCCACCCGCAGATGACCGTGCGCGACACCATCGAGCAGTTGCGCCCGCTGGTGCGCAACGCCTTCATCACCTATGGCTACGTCACGGATGACACCGGCAAGATGCTCGGCATCATCACCATGCGCGACCTGCTGTTCGCCGATGAGCAGGTGACGCTTGAATCCATCATGTTGCGCAATGCGTTTTCCCTGAAACCCGACCTGGCGCTGGCCGATGCGATGAAACTGGTGCTCGACCGCCACTATCCGGTGTACCCGGTCTGCGATGAAACGGGCAAGCTGCTCGGGCTGGTGCGCGGCCAGACCATGTTCGAAGAACAGGCTTTCGAGATTACTGCGCAGGTCGGCAGCATGGTCGGCGTCGAGAAGGAGGAACGGCTGGCGACCTCGCTTCCGAACAGCTTCAAGTTCCGCCATCCCTGGCTGCAGATCAACCTCGCCACCGCCTTTGTTGCCGGCGCCGTGGTGGCGATATTCCAGGACACCGTCGATCGCCTGGTCATTCTCGCGCTGTTCCTGCCGGTACTCGCCGGACAGTCGGGCAACACCGGCTGCCAGGCGCTGGCAGTGACGCTGCGCGGGATGACGCTGGGCGAGCTGAAGGCCGGCCAGGAACGCGCATTGGTCATCAAGGAGGCCTCCCTGGGCGCGCTGAACGGCGCCTTCACCGGCCTGGTGGCAGCACTCGGCATGTTCATCGTGGCGAGTTATCAGCACAATCCCAACGCGCTGCTGCTCAGCCTCGTGGTGTGGATCGCGCTGGTCGGCAGTTGCGTCGCCAGCGGCATCAGCGGCGCCATGGTCCCGCTGACACTGAAACGTTTCGGTTTTGATCCGGCGACAGCCTCCAGCATTTTCCTGACCACGGCCACCGACGTGGTCAGCATGGGCCTGCTGCTGGGTCTGGCCACACTGCTGATCTGAGCCAGCGCCAGCAGACCCAATAAAAAACCGCCCGCAGGCGGTTTTTTATTGTTGCCTCGTTTTATATGTACGGCCCCTGCTTATGCCGCCTTCGCCGGGGCCTTGCGTTTTTTGGCCTGCGCCGCGGTCGCGTGCATCGAGGCATAGGCCGCATGCGCCGCCGCTTCCGCGTCTCCCACATGCACGTCATGGCCCATGTCCTCCAGCACCGAACCCAGCGCCGACAGGCACAGCATCACGTTGTCCGGACGGCAGGAATAACCCATCAGGCCGAAACGCCAGATCTTGCCGGCGAGGGGGCCCAGGCCGGCGCCGATTTCGAGGCCGAATTCGCTCAACAGGGTTTTGCGTACTTCGGCTTCGTTGACACCTTCCGGGCACAGCACCGCGTTCATCTGCGGCGCCTGATACTGTTCCTTCACCAGGAATTTCAGCCCCATCGCCTCGAGGCCGGCCTTCAGCGCGGTGTGATGACGATCAACACGCGCCCAGGCATTTTCCAGGCCTTCTTCGCGGATCAGCAGCAGGGCTTCGTGCAGCGCGAACAGCGAATTGGTCGGCGCGGTGTGGTGATAGGTGCGGGTGGTCTCGCCCCAGTAACCGAGCAGCAGGTTCATGTCCATGAACCAGGAATGGATCTTGTCCTTGCGCGCCTTGACGAAATCGACCACCGCCTCCGAAAACGTCACCGGCGACAGGCCCGGCGTGCACGACAGGCATTTCTGGCTGGCGGAATAGGCAGCGTCGATGCCCCATTCATCGACCAGCACCGGTGAGCCGCCGAGTGAAGTAACGGCATCGACAATGGTCAGCGCGTTGTATTTGTGCGCGATCTGCACCAGAGTCTTGGCATCGGACAACACACCGGTGGAGGTTTCGGCATGGACGAAGGCTACGACGCGCACATCGGGATTTTTCTTCAGTGCATCCTCGAGTTTTTGCGGGTCAACCGGCTCGCCCCATTTGTCCTCGACCACGACCGCGGTGCCGCCGCAGCGCTCGACGTTTTCGATCATGCGGCCGCCGAACACGCCGTTGCGGCAGACAATGACCTTGTCGCCCGGCTTCACCATGTTGACGAAGCAGAACTCCATGCCCACCGAGCCCGGCCCCGAAATCGGGAAGGTCAGCGGATTTTTGGTCTGGTAGGTGTAGCGCAGCAGCGACTTCAGCTCTTCCATCATCTCGACGAACACCGGGTCGAGATAACCGATGGCGGGCTGGCTCATCGTAGTCAGCACGCGCGGATGGATTTCCGTCGGGCCGGGGCCCATCAGCGTGCGTTGCGGCGGATGAAACGAATTGATGCGTTTGGGTGGCGCGAACTTGTCCATGGTTAACTCACTCCCTGCTAAGGCGTTGGCGAAAAAATTCTCTCCGTCCGGCCGCGATTTCAACCGCAGCGGTTTGCGCGTGGTGGCTTCATTGAGCACGTCGACGGCGGCAACCTGCCCGCCGGTGACCTGCTCGACTTCCATTGCCCAGCGCGCGGGCACATAGCCGGATTTGACCCAGTGATTGACCACCGCGCGATCGAGGCGGAAACGGCGGGCCACTTCGGCCTGGCTGCCAAATAGATCGACAAGGCGTTCTGCGCAATTCATGCGGGAAAGATCCGGTGACTGGGTAAACAGTTTTTAAGGCAGGTCGAAATTTATCATGGCAAACTAAATTTGACAAGGCGATCTCAGCTGGCAATAATATTGTAACTAATTGTTTTTAAATCATTTTATGAATATCCTCGTCCCTGAAGAAGGTCTTCTAGTCATGGTAATGTTTCGTCTGCACGTCAAAATCAAAAATTACGGAGGAGTTGCCCATGCGCCATTCTGACCATTTGTCCCACAGCATCATTGCCGGATTACTGCTGCTTGCGCCGTTTGGCGTCGCCGCCCAGGCGGACGCCTATCCGAACAAACCGATCCGCCTGGTCGTGCCTTTCCCTCCGGGCGGCGGCACCGATCTGGTGTCGCGCATCATCCAGCCGACGCTGAATGCGGCGCTCGGGCAGCCGATCCTGATCGACAACCGCGGCGGCGCACAGGGCACGCTGGGCACCGGCATCGCCGCCAAGGCCAACCCCGACGGCTACACGCTGGTCATTTCGGAAATCGGCGCCACCGCCGTCGCACCGGCCACGCAACCGCACCTGACTTTTGATGTCTCCAGGGATTTCGAAGCCATTACACAACTGATCGAGCAGCCGTACATCATGACGGTGCACCCCAGCGTGCCGGCGAAAAACCTGCAGGAATTCGTCAAACTCGCGCAGAGCAAACCGAATTCGATGAATTTCGGTTCTGGCAACGTCACCGCGCATATCGCGCAGGAGGCGTTTTTCCAGACCGCCAAGATCAAGCTGACCCACGTTCCTTACCGCGGGTCGGGCCCCTCGGTGGCCGCGGCAGTCGGCGGCGAGGTGCAGACCCTCTTTTCCGGCCCCGGCGCGGCGATCCCGCAAATCAAGGCCGGCAAACTGCGCGGCCTGGCGGTGACCACCGCCAAACGCGCGACACAACTGCCCGACATCCCGACGCTGGCCGAACAGGGTTACAAGGGATTCGCCATCAGCGGCTGGTACGGCCTGATGGCCCCAGCCGGCACCCCGAAACCGGTGATCACCAAACTCAACACCGCGGTCACCGGCGTGCTGAAGGGGGAGGCCGGCAAAGCCCTGCGCGACCGCGGTTATGAACCGACGCCGACCACCCCGGAGGAATTCGGCAAATTCATGCGCGCGGAAATCGCCCGCTGGAGCAAGGCGGTCAAGGAGTACGGCATCAAGGCCGAGGACTGATCAGGTTTTGTTTTTTTGCAGCAGCGCGGCGGCATCCGCCGCGCTCAGCGGCCTGCTGAAATAAAACCCCTGCATCTGGTCGCAGCCGTGCTGCAGCAGGAATTCGAACTGGGCCGCGGTCTCCACGCCTTCCGCGGTCACATCCAGCCCGAGGTTGTGCGCCATCGCGATGATGGCCTGGGTAATGGCCGCGGCGCCGGCATCCCCCGGCGTATCCAGGATGAATGAGCGGTCGATCTTCAGCGTGTCGATCGGGAAACGCCGCAAATAGGCCAGCGAAGAGTAGCCGGTGCCGAAATCATCAATCGCGATGTGCAAGCCCATTTCCTTCAGCGTGCGGATCAGCAGCACCGCACGCTTTGGATTGTGCATGACCATGCCTTCGGTAATTTCCAGTTTCAGGCCGGCAGCGGCGTGACCCGGCCTGGCCAGCAGCCGGACCATGTCACTCACCAGGTCGCCGTAGAGGAACTGGCGGGACGACAGGTTGACGGACATCATGATCTGCGGCAATCCGCGCTCCTGCCAGCTGCGCTGCGTAGCGCAAGCCGTATTCAGCACCCACTCCCCGATCGGCACGATCAGCCCGGTTTCTTCGGCAATCGCGATGAATTGACCCGGGGGCACCAGGCCCAGTTCCGGATGCTGCCAGCGCACCAGCGCCTCCATGCCGGCAATGCGGCCGCTGCGCATTTCCATGATCGGCTGGTAATGCAGCAGCAGTTCGCCGCGCTCCAGCGCCCGCCGCAGCCCCGACTCGAGCGTCAGCCGTTCCACCGAATGCACGTTCATCTGCGCCGAGTAAAACTGGAAGGTATTGCGGCCCTGCTCCTTGGAACGGTACATCGCGATATCAGCGTGCTTCAACAGCGTCTGCACATCGTCGCCATCATCGGGATAGGTGCTGACACCGATGCTGGCGGTCACTGTGTATTCACCGCCCGCCAGCACAAAACTGGCGCTCAAGGCCGTGATCAGCTTTTGGGCCAAGCTGCCGACGTACACCGGATCCGTCACGTTTTCGATCAGCACCACGAACTCGTCGCCACCCAGCCGGGCTACCGTATCCGTGGTGCGTAACTGGCCCTTCAGGCGTTCGGCCACTTCGCACAGCAGGGCATCACCGGCCTCATGGCCCAGCGTATCGTTGATCACCTTGAAGCGGTCGAGGTCAATGAACAGTACCGCCAGCTGGTTGCCGCCGCGCTGCGCCATCGCCAGCGCGTGTTCAAGCCGCTGGTTGAACATCATGCGGTTCGGCAGTTTGGTCAGGCCGTCATGGCCCGCCACGAACTTCAGCGCCTCCTCCGCCTCCCGCCGGCCCATGTACTGGCCGATCTGGCGACCGATCGCCTGTGCCGTGCTGATCAAGGCCTTTTCCGGCTCGTGGGTGCCGCGGTGATAAAACTCCATCACCCCGACCACTTCGGTTCCACGCAACAGCGGAAAAGCAAACGCTCCGCGTAAACCGGCTTTCCAGATCATGGTCGCGCGCCGGAAACCCTGAGCCGGGCTGATATTGCTGATCCATACCGCCTCGCCTGCCAGATAGGTGCGGCGGATCAGTCCCTGCTGATCGCCGGGCTGCGGCTGGATCGTGCGCTGCATGCTGTCCGCAACAAACTCCCGGAGTTCCGGCGAATCCGCACCCCAGGATGCGCAGACCTTCAGGCCCTGTGCTTCACGATCCCAAACCCAGGCGACCCCGAATTCCCAGCCCATGTTCTGGCAGATGTCGCGGATCACCAGCGGAAACAGTTCGACCAGACTCTCTTCCCCGGCCAGTGCCCGGGTCACGGCATGCTCCATCGTGCGTCGCAATTCCTCCCGCTTGCGGTCGGCGATGTCCTCGACCACATTGACCAGATAGTCCGGTTTGGCATCCTTGCCGAGAATCGCCGAAACCGTGCGCCGCACCCACAGCACCCGCCCGTCGCGGCAGAGGAAACGCTGCTCGACGGCCACCGCCGCCTTGTTCAGCTTCGCCTCATCGGCGGAGCGCAGGCCGTGCGGACGGTCTTGCGGAAACGTGATCTCGGCCACGTTGCGTCCGATGAGCTCTTGCGCGGCATAACCGAGCATGTCGAGGAAGCGCTGGTTCACCTCGGTGAAGATCCCCTGCAGATCCACCGTGGTAATGCCCACCGCTGAGTTATCAAACAGCGCGCGATACCGTTGCTCTGTCGCCTTGCGTTCGGTGACGTCGACGATCATGCCGACCAGGCCGGCGACCCCGCCCCCCGGGATGCGTGTAGGTGGCCTTGTAATAAATAACGTCCCGGATCTGGCCGGTGCCGGTGGTAATCGTCGTTTCATACACCTGGGAGCCGGGATTGCGCCACAACTCCTGATCCGAAGCTTCCAGCCGTGCGGCGATTTCCGGCCTGTGGGAAAAAAGGTCGCGCACTGTTTTGCCGATGAAAAAAACCCGCGATTGCCCGAACAACGTTTCCCAGGCCTTGTTGACGCCCAGATAACGGCCGTCGGTGTCTTTGAAAAAAATCGCATTGGGAATGGCTTCCAGCAACCCCCGCATGCGGTTCTGTTCCTCGGTCAGCCTTGTTTCGCTTGCCCGCAGATCGGCGGTCACGCGGTCCGCCCATGCAATGGCCCGTGCCCGCGAGGTCTGCAGTGAGCGCACCAGTCCCGCCAGCAGCAGGCTGATGATGACGCCGCTGACCAGCACCACCCACGGCAGCCAGCGTTCGACGGCCGACCCAAAACCGGGGCGCGCGGTAAAGTAAATATTCCAGCGTCGCCCGCCCACCTCCAGGCCGGCTTGTTCCGTCAGCGCCGTCCGCGCCGCCGCGTCGATGGCGCCGGACATCCTGGGTTCGGCGAGCAGCCGGTCGCTGTCGAACATCAGGTTTTTCGCGGAAGGGGGATCCGCAACGCCTTCGGCGTTGACCGGACCGGCATCGTGGATGCGCACATGAATCTGTGCCAGCAGGGATTCACTGAACAAGCCGCGCATGAGGTCGATGACGACGAAGGAGGCACTGATCATCCCGGTGAATCCGGCGCGGCGCTGCGCAACCGTGGCCGTGGGCGCGCCGCGCTGGTAAACCGGCAGGCGCATCGCGAACCCCGGATAACGGGCCGGATCCAGCGCCAGCGCAATGGGGCCGGAGGCGGTCAATTCACCGGATGCCCGGGCGCGGTTCAGCGATTGCAGGCGAACCGGATCTCCGGCCAGATCCAGACCCAATGCGACTTCGTTGCCCGCCCGCGGCGCGACATGCCGCACCACCACATACTCGTCGCGCTGTCCCTCGGGTTTGATCGAAAAACCGGGTTCTGCCCGGCGCGCCGCGGCCTCAAAGGCCGCGCGTTCGCGGCTGGTCACCCGCTGGGCATAGTGAATGACCTGGATCCCGGGATAACGTCGCGGCAGATCCAGCCCGGCCACATAACCGCTGAACTCCCGCCCCGAAAAATCGCCTTCATGGGCCAGGTACAGCGCGCGAACACCCATCAGTATCTCGGAGTAGGCACGCACCCGCGATTCAATCGCGTCCCGGGCGTCACTGGTGACTGCGGCAAACCGTGTCGCGGTCTCGTTCCTGGCCTGCAGGCGCGTCGCATTCCAGGCGATGGCTGTCAGCACCAGCCCGGCAGCGAGCACGGCCCAGACCGGCCAGCGCTGACCGCGGTTCAGCGCCCGATCTTCACCCGGAAAATCCAAATCCCCTCCCGCTCCGCATGGTTGCGTGGCATGTGCAGATATGAATTTTGTTTTTTTACAAGCGCCGCCTTGTCAGTACTCGGCGTCGAATGCCGTATCCCCGTCAGCGGAAGGTTCGCCGGTCGCACGCACCGCAGCAAAATCAAACAGGGTCCGGTCCAGCAGATGCGAAGGCCTGACGTTCTGCAGGCTGGTCAGCAGCGTGGCGACGCGCCCCGGGTAAAGCTTTTCCCAATCGGCGAGCAAGGCCTTCACTTCCTTGCGTTTTAACGTCGCCTGCGAGCCGCACAGGGTGCAGGGAATGATCGGGAACCGGCGCAGTTCCGCGTACGCTTCCAGGTCGCGCTCCTCGCAGTAGGCCAGCGGCCGGATCACCACGTTGCGCCCGTCGTCCGACACCAGCTTCGGCGGCATGGTCTTCAGTTTGCCGCCGTAGAACATGTTGAGAAAAAAGGTTTCGAGGATATCGTCGCGATGGTGACCCAGTGCGATCTTGGTCGCGCCCAGTTCCTGCGCCACGCGATACAGCACGCCGCGGCGCAGCCGTGAACACAGCGAACACATGGTCTTGCCTTCGGGAATCACCCGCTTGACGATGCTGTAGGTGTCCTGATTCTCGATGTGGAAAGGCACGCCGAGTTTTGTCAGGTATTCGGGCAGCACATGTTCCGGAAATCCCGGCTGTTTCTGGTCGAGGTTGACGGCGACGATGTCGAAATGGATCGGCGCACGGCTCCGCAGGTGCAGCAGGATGTCGAGCAATGCGTAACTGTCCTTGCCGCCGGAGAGGCAGGCCATGACCTTGTCGCCGTCGCGGATCATGGCGAAGTCGGCGATCGCCTGCCCGACCTGGCGGCGCAGCCGCTTGACGAGTTTGTTCGACTCGTAATGTTCCTTGCGCTCCCTGTTGCTGCGCGGCGTGATGTGTATGACTTGTGTGTCCATGAGAAATCCGATTCAGTATGACGGCCGTGCTGATAATCTCTTCACCCCTTCACCGCCTCAAGCAACAATGCTGCGGCCGCCATCCACCGCAATCACCTGCCCGGTCACATAGGGCGCGAGGGCCAAAAATTCCACGGCCTGCGCGATGTCGGCGGGCTCACCGCTGCGCTTGAGCACCGTCTGGTTGACGATGCGCTGGCGCTCGATGTCGTTCTGCCAGGCCGGATCCTCGGGCCAGACGATGGTCCCCGGCGACACGCCGTTGACCCGCACCTGCGGCCCCAGTTCGCGCACCAGCGACCGCGTCAGCGCCAGCAGTCCGCCCTTGGCCGCGTTGTAGACCAGATGGCTTTTCATCGGCAGTTCGGCGTGGATATCGATGATGTTGACAATGCAGCCCTGTGTTTTGCGCAGCTCCGGCGCCGCCGCCTGCGACAGGAACAGCGGCGCTTTCAGATTGGTGCCGATCAGGTCGTCCCAGGCCTGTTCGTTGATGTCGCCCACCGGTGTCGCATAAAAACTCGAGGCATTGTTGACCAGCACATCCAGCCGCCCGAAGGCCTCCAGCACATCCTTGATCAGTTGCGGCAAGGCACCTGCCGTCAGCAGGTCGGCGCGCGCCAGCGCCGCCGAATCCGCGCGCAGGGCATTGAGCTCCTGGAACAGGGCCTGCGCATCCTGCACCGAATGGTGATGGTTGATCAGCACATTCGCGCCGGCCGCATGCAGCCGGCGACAGATCGCCGCGCCGACGCGCCGCGCGCCACCGGTCACCAGCACTGCCTTGCCCGCCAGGCCGTTGCTCATGAGCTTTCGCCCGTTGAATTGTCGCCCGCTTCCTGATGGCTATCGTAAATCATTGTTTATTTTATCGTAATATCCCGCGGTGACCCCATTGCCGAAGAACCCGACACTGCCGCTGCCGCCGCCCGCTGCGCTGGAACTGAGCAGCCGGCTGCAAGCGCTGATCCGCGGCGAAATCCAGGCCGGCGGCGGCTGGATCAGTTGTGCGCGTTACATGGAACTGGCGCTGTATGCGCCGGGCCTCGGTTATTACAGCGCCGGCAGCCACAAATTCGGCGCGGCCGGCGATTTCGTCACCGCACCCGAGCTCTCGCCGCTGTTCGGCCGCACGCTGGCGCGGCAACTGGCGGAACTGGTCGCGCAGGACATCCCCGACATCGTCGAACTCGGCGCCGGCAGCGGCGCGCTGGCGGCGGTGCTGCTGGCGGAACTCGCCGCGCTCAAGTGCCTGCCGCAGCGTTATTTGATCCTCGAAGTCAGCGCCGACCTCCGTGAGCGCCAACAATCACATCTCGCGGCCACGGTGCCACAGCTTGTCGATCGCGTGTCATGGCTGGATCGCCTGCCGGATCAGCTGCAGGCCATCGTCATCGGCAATGAAGTGCTGGATGCGCTGCCGGTGCATCGCATACGCGTGGATCAAGGCGGGGTTGAAGAAATCGGCGTCATCGCGAACAACGACGACCTTGCCTGGGCCTGCCGCCCCGCAACTGCGGCCTTGCAGCAAGCGGTCGCCGCGCATGCGCTGCCCGACGATTACGAAACCGAAATCAGTCTCGCGGTCCCGGCATTGATCAGCAGCCTGGCGCAGCGCCTCAATCGCGGCGCGCTGCTGTTCATCGATTACGGTTTTCCGGCGCATGAATTTTTCCATGCGCAGCGCAACCGCGGCACGCTGATGTGCCATTACCGCCATCAGTCACATGCCGATCCCTTCCTGTGGCCGGGCCTGCAGGACATCACCGCGCATGTCGACTTCAGCGCCGTCGCGCACGCCGGCGCCGGGCTTGATCTGCTGGGTTACACTGGGCAGGCGCAGTTCCTGATCAACTGCGGCATCACCGATCTGCTGGCCGCGGTGCCGGCTGCGGACAGCGCGCGTTATGCTCCGCTGGCGGCGCAGGCGCAGCAACTGCTGTCGCCGGCGGAAATGGGCGAGCTGTTCAAGGTCATCGCGCTGGGCCGCGGCATCACCGGGCCGCTGCTCGGATTCCGCCGCGGCGATCGCGCGCACACGTTGTAGCGCCGGCAACACCTCCATGGACTCCGGGCTGATCCTGTCTTCGCCGCTGTGGCTCGCCGCCGCCGGCGTGCTGTTTCTCGCCGGCATGACGCAGGGCGCGCTCGGCTTCGGTTTCCCCGCCATTTCCACGCCGCTGCTGGTGCTGATGGTCGACGTCAAGACCGCGATCATCCTCAACCTGCTGCCCAACTTCATCGTCAACCTGATCAGCGTGGTGCGTGGCGGCAACTGGAGCGCCAGCCTCGGCACCTACTGGCCGGTCGCGGTCTGGGTGCTGGTCGGCTCGTTTCTCGGCGCCGGTTTCCTGATCGTATCGCCGCAGGAGCCGATACGCCTGATGCTGGCATTGATGATCATCGCCTATCTTTACCAGCAGCAGCTGGCAAAACTCGACTGGAGCTGGCTCACGCGTTATCCGCGGCTTTCAGCCTGTACCTTCGGCATGACCGGCGGATTTTTTTCGGGCAGCGTCAACAACTCGCTGCCGCCACTGCTGATCTATTTCATGCTGCTCGGCGTTGAAACCACGGTGATGACCCAGATCCTCAACCTGTGTTTTCTGGGCGGCAAAGTGGTGCAGGCGGCAACGCTCGCGGCGGCGGGCGAGATCCGCGTCGGCGCGGCCCTCGCCAACATTCCGCTGACCCTGGTTGCCCTCGCCGGGATGTACGCCGGCATGAAACTGCAGACGCGCATCAGTGCAGAGGCTTACGCAAAAATGCTGCGTTACGTTCTGTTCGCCATCGCCCTGCTGCTGGCATGGCAGGGTTTACGCGGCTGGCTGCCGGGTTAAGATAGACGGGGATGCACCTCAGTTGCTGCAAGGAGGAACGCCTGCAATGAACCGCTTGTTGCACCACGTTGCTGCAACCGTCCTCTGCCTTGCGCTGCCCGCCGCCGCTGCCGGAGCGCCCGAAGTGGCGCGCGCCCAGTATCTGTGGTCGCAAAGCCCGCACGGCCGCATGCTCGAACGCATCCTGCCGCCCTCGATCGAACCGGCGCAGTTGCCCGAACCGCGCAGTGCGGGCGCGCGACTGGCCGCACGTTACTGCGTGCAATGCCATTACCTGCCGAACCCGCAGATGCATACCGCCGCGCGCTGGCAACCGATCATCGAACGCATGCTGTGGCGCATGCAGGGCCAGGGCAACATGGGGCCGCTGATGAAAGACATGATGGCAGGGGTCGAGGCGCCAACGGACAGCGAGACCGCCACCCTCGCCGCCTATCTGGCCCGGCACGGACAGCGGGAAATGAACCCTGAACACCCGGCGCTGCGCAGCACTGCCGGGCAGATTTACAGCATCGCCTGTTCACAATGCCATGCGCTGCCGGATCCGCAGCGCCACACCGCCCGCGAATGGCCGGGTGTAGTGCGACGCATGCAGGGCCACATGGCCTGGGCCAATACCGTGGTCGGCGCGCCCGAACTGCGCACCAAGCCGGTGCTCGACACCGCGGAGATCCTGCGCTTTCTGCAGCGGCATGCGCGCCCCGAAGGAAGTCCCCTTGGGGGGCGCGCCGACAGCGGCAGGTAAATTTTCGACGGCGCGGCAACATCGCCGCACCACGACGGCTCAGGGTTTCGGCACCGCCATGCCGCGCTGCACCGCGGGACGCGCGGAGAGTTTGTCGTACCAGCGTTTGACGCCGGGGAAATCCTTGAGATCGACCTTGTGCCACTCGTGGCGCGCGATCCAGGGATAGGTCGCCATGTCGGCGATGGTGTATTCGCCGGCGGCCAGCCACTCCTGTGCCGCGAGTTGTTTGTCGAGCACGCCGTACAGGCGCCGTGTCTCGTTGACATAACGCTCGATGCCGTACGGCACCGGCTCCTTCGCCGCGCGCAGGAAATGGTGGGCCTGGCCGAACATCGGGCCGACGCCGCCCATCTGGAACATCAGCCACTGCAGCGCGTCGTAACGCCCGCGCACCGCCTGCGGCAAAAACTTTCCGGTCTTGCCGGCGAGATAAATCAGGATGGCGCCGGATTCCATCAGCGCGATCGGTTTGCCGTCGGGGCCGTCGCTGTCGACGATCGCCGGAATCTTGCTGTTGGGATTGATCGCGACAAACTCGGGTTTGAACTGGTCACCCTGGCCGATGTTGATGGCGTGGGTCTGGTACGGCAGGCCGCACTCCTCCAGCATGATGGAAATCTTGCGGCCGTTGGGGGTGCTCCAGGTATAAAAATCGATCATCAGCGGGTCTCCGTAAATATTTGTTTTTAAAGAATATTTTTTAGTGCCGCGAAACGGGCCTGTGCCACCGCCGCCTTGATCTCGGCGGGTGCCGCGTGATGGCGCGCCACGGCGCCGGCATCCACCGCCAGCGTCGCCTCATGCGCGCGGCGCAAGCGCCGGCGCGCCGCCTCGACATCCGCCTCACCCGCCAGCGCCGCCTGCACCAGCGCGGTAAACCGTTCCGGCCGGCGCCAGGCATCGGCCGCTTCGAGCACGGCCAGCAACTCTTCCGCGTCGAGGCTCGCCGCATCGGCGAGTGCATGGCCATGCCGCGCCGCCAGCACCGCGAGGTCGCGACAGCCGGCGGGGGCTTTTATTGTTGCACAAAAAGCGTCCACCGCTTCGGGCTCCAGCGCGCGCGCCAGCGCGGCAAAACGCACATCGAGTGACGCGTCCTGCTCTGCCGCGGCATCCAGCGCCTGCAAGGCTTCTTCGGCACGGCCCTCGTCATACAGCGCGTCGAGTTGCGGCAGCACGCGCGCCAGCGCGCCGCATTCGCGCAAGACCGCGAACATCGTCGACGGTGTTTTTTCGAGCAACCCCTTGGCCAGTTCCTGCCACACGCGTTCGGCGACCAGCGCATCGGCCTCCCCGGCCTGCACCATCTGCAGCATCAGTGCCTGCGTCTCGGGCGCGACGCTGAAACCAAACCGCGCCGCGAAACGCGCGACGCGCAGGATGCGCACCGGATCTTCGGCAAATGCCGGACTGACATGGCGCAGCACGCCGCGGCCGAGGTCTTCGGCGCCGTGGTAGGGGTCGATCAATCGCCCCGCCTCATCGCGCGCCATCGCGTTGATGGTCAGGTCGCGGCGCTGCAGGTCTTCTTCCAGCGTGACTTCGGGCGCGGCATGGAAGGTGAAGCCGTGATAACCGGGCGCGGTCTTGCGCTCGGTGCGCGCCAGCGCATATTCCTCATGGGTCTCTGGATGCAGGAACACCGGGAAGTCGCGGCCGACGGGTTTGTAGCCGTTGTTCACCATCTCATCCGGCGTCGCGCCGACAACGACGTAGTCCCGATCCTGTACCGGCAGGCCGAGCATTTCGTCGCGGACGGCGCCGCCGACGGTGTAGATTTTCATGGTGTTGTTGGTGACGATGCGCCCGCGGTTCGCGAACTCAGCGCCCCGCCACATTGCGGAAACGCTGGTAACGCGCACGCGGCGTGCGCTTCGCCAGCCACATCGGCGCCACCGCTTCCAGTGCCTGCGGCCTGATGCCGAAGGGAAACACGCTGTCGCTGACGCTGTCGATTTCCATCGAGCGCAGGTTGTCGCGCGTCATCAGTTTCACCGGCAGCCATTCCATGGCATAGGCCTGGCAATAGGACAAGGCGCGGTTGAGGCCGATGATCGGGCGTTGATGGCCGGTGATCCGGCAGACATAAGCCACCAGTTCGCGCAGCGTGTAGCGCTGCGGGCCACACAAGGCATAACTGCGGCCAAAGGTCTTCATGTCGGGCAAGGCACGCACGAATGCGGCGGCGACATCTGCGACATACACCGGCTGGAACCGGGCGTTGGGGCTTGCCAGCGCGATCACCGGCAATACCCGCGCCAGACAGGCAAACAGGTTGAGGAAACTGTCGTCGGGGCCGAAAATCACCGAGGGACGGAAGATCGTGAAATCAAGGCCGGATTCGCGCACGATCATTTCAGCTTCGCCCTTGCTGCGCAGGTAGGCGCTGGGCGCATCCGGTGCGGCCGCCAGTGCGCTCATGTGCAGAAGCCGCCGCACGTTGTTGGCACGGCAGGCATCAACCACCTTGCGCGCCAGATCGACATGGGCCGCGGCAAAACCGCGCTTGCCGCGCGCGTCGTGCAATACGCCAACGAGATTGATCACCGCATCCGAGCCCCGGACCAGTGCCGCCAGCGCCGCGGGATCCTGCACATCCGCCACCACCACGTCGACCGTGGGCAGCAGGATCAGCGCCTTGGCGCGCTCGCGGTCGCGCGTCGGCACACGCACGCGATAACCCTGCGCGGCGAGTTGCTGACACAAATGACGTCCGACAAAACCGGCGCCGCCGATGACACAGATGTTGGTGATTTGCATCAGCGCATTTTACAGTGATGAGCGAGGAGTGATGAGTGAAAAGCAAGGGCCCGGATGAGTGCAGCGTTTTCCGCTCATCACTCATCATTCATCATTCATCGCTCCGCGTTGCATTATGGAGTGTCGCCCAGCGGTTTCTCGCGGTCGCGGGCGCGCGGCTCGATGACGCCGATACGCGCCTTCAGCGATTGCATCTGCTGGCTGAAGTTGTGCGCGTAATAACTGGAGTTGGCCATCACCTTTTTCACGTAATCGCGGGTCTCGTTGAACGGAATGCTTTCGGCGTAAATCGCCGCCTCCATGCTCTGGCTGTCGCGCCAGGCGCGGGCGCGCCCCGGCCCGGCGTTGTACGCGGCGGAAGCCAGCACCGGGCTGCCGTCCAGCGTGTCGAGCACATGGCGCAGGTAATAGGTGCCGAGGCTCAGGTTGGTATCGACATCGGTGACCTGCGACCACTGCCAATCCTTCAATCCGATCTTGCCGGCGACCCATTTTGCGGTGGCCGGCATCAGCTGCATCAAACCACTGGCGCCGACGCGGGACTTGGCCTGTGCAATGAAGCGGCTTTCCTGGCGGATCAGCCCGTTGACCCAGGCCTCGTCGAGATCGAGCTGGCGCGCTGCGGCCTTCAGCTGATCGCGGTACGGCGCCAGATAGCGCAAACCGAAATCATGCTCGAACACGGTGCGGTCAGCGGTGTTGATCGCGCGGTCATAAATCGCATGGCGACGGGCGACCTCGGCGGCCGCCAGCAACTGCCGGTCGCTCAATTCGCGGATCGCCCACAGCCATTCGCGCACCGCCTCCAGCCGCAGATCCAGCCGGAACAACTCCAGTGCACGTTTGATACCCGGTCGTGCCGCGATGCTGCGGATATCTTCATCCGTCGGTTTGTACGCCGGCGCCGGCGCCTGCACCGCGCCGCCGAGTTCCTCCAGCGCGAGCTGGCCGTAGAAATGGTATTCCGCCGACAATGGCTTCAGCAGGGCCGCGGCTTCCGCAGCGCGGCCCTGGGTTTTCAGCGCGCGCGCCTTCCAGTAACGCCAGGCCGGATCCTCGGCTTCTTTCGGCGTCATCGCCTCAATCGCCGCCAGCACCTCGGGCCAGCGTTTGGCGCGCAGCGCGGCGCGCACCTTCCAGCCAAGCTGCAGATCACTCATGCCCGAAGACTGCGCAAACCAGTCGAGCGCCGCCGGGTCATGGCGCATCGCGCCAAAGTAACCGAGCATGCCCCAGACGTAAGCACGTTCTTCCTCGGTGAATCGCGGCGCGATTTTGACCCAGTGCGCCGCCGCCTGCTGCGGCGAAGTACGCGCCAGTCGATACACCGCGAACATCGTCGTTTCACGCCCTGCGCGCGATTTGAAATCGATGCGCGCATCACCCAGCTGCAGCGCCGGATTGCTGGAAATGGCCGACAGCGCACGCGGATCCGGCGCCTGCCCCCTGGGCAGAAAAGCCGCGATCCGGTTCGCCAGGCTGACCTGCCCGGCTTCCAGCGCCAGCCGGATCCGGGTCCAGATGTCTTCCGTCGACAACTGCTGGGCATCGACCAGGGACTGGAACAGCGGATCGCAGTTGGCGGGCACCTCGCGCGCCACAAACCACAGCGGTCGCGCCTCGCGCAGCGCCAGCGTATCGATGCGCGCACGCGCCTGCAGCGCATAACAGGTGATTTCGAGGTCATCGTTGACCAGCGCCGGCAGCTCGGCATCGAACACATCCCACTGCGCGTTTTTGGCCAGCAGTTTCAGCCAGTCGCGACGCAGGTAATCCGACAGCGGCGTATCGCGGTTGGCGGCGAGCCAGACACGGACCTCCGCGGGCTCGCGCAATTCCAGTCGCGCCCGCAGCCGCCAGTACTGAACATAAGGTTCCAGCACATGGCCCTGGAATTTCGGCGCCAGCTGTTCCAGTTGTTTGCTGTCGCCGCTGCGGGCCGCATCACGCGCCTTCAGGAAGGCGTCATCCAGATTGGCGGCGCCAGCAACACCGGCGCAAATCAACAAACCGGCGACTGCCGCCTGTTGTAACCGGAGATAAGTCATAAGTATTTGATTTTAAACATATTTAATGCCTGACCTCAGGCCAGGAACAGGCGGTATGCCGGGTTCCGCGTTTCATCGCAGTACGGGTAGCCGACCTGCGCGAGGAAAGCCTGGAAGCGGGCCTTGTCCGCCGGCGGCACTTCCATGCCCACCAGCACGCGGCCGTAATCCGCGCCGTGGTTGCGGTAATGGAACAGGCTGATGTTCCAGCCGCGGCTCATGCTGGTGAGGAAACGCATCAGCGCACCCGGCCGCTCGGGAAACTCGAAGCGGTAGAGGATTTCATTCTTGGCGCCCGGCGCGTGTCCGCCGACCATGTGCCGCACATGCAGCTTCGCCAGTTCATTGCCGCTGAGATCCAGCGTCTGCAGGCCGCGCCGGCGCAGGGTGCGCACCAGCTGCGCCGTCTCGCGGCGGTCGCGCACCTGTACACCGACAAACACCCGCGCCTCTTTGGCATCGTCATAACGATAATTGAACTCCGTCAAGTTGCGCGGCCCGAGCTGCTCGCAAAAGGCCTTGAAGCTGCCCGGCTTTTCCGGGATGGTCACGGCAAGGATCGCCTCGCGGTTTTCGCCGAGCTCCGCTTCTTCTGCGACAAAGCGCAGCCGGTCAAAGTTCATATTGGCGCCGCAGGCCACGGCAACAAAGGTCGCGCCGCGCGATTTTTTGCGGGCCGCCCAGGCCTTGGCGCCGGCGATCGCCAGCGCGCCCGCGGGTTCGAGGATGGCGCGGGTGTCCTCAAACACATCCTTGATCGCCGCGCACATGGCATCGGTGTCGACCCGGATCACTTCATCGACCAGACTGCGGCACAGGCGGAAGGTCTCGCGGCCAACCTGTTTGACGGCAACGCCGTCGGCGAACAGGCCGACCTGCGCCAGCTTGACGCGGCGCCCGGCCTTCAGCGACTGGTACATGGCGTCCGAATCCATGGGCTCGACGCCGATGATCCTGATCTCGGGACGCAGGCGTTTCACATAGGCGGCGATGCCGGAGATCAGCCCGCCGCCGCCGATGGCGACAAAAATCGCATCGATCGGCTGCGGATGCTGGCGCAGGATTTCCATCGCGATGGTGCCCTGGCCGGCGATCACATCGGGATCATCGTAGGGATGGACATAGGTCAGGCCGCCGCGTTTTTCCAGCTTACGCGCATGCGCCGCCGCCTCGTCGTAGGAGTCCCCGTGCAGCACGACTCTGGCGCCCCGTCCGCGCACCGCGTTGACCTTGATGTCGGGTGTCGTCACCGGCATCACGATGGTCGCCGTGCAGCCCAAGCGCTGCGCCGCGAGCGCCACACCCTGGGCATGATTGCCGGCGGAGGCCGCGATCACGCCGCGGCGCAGGGCTTCCGGCTTCAGGTGCACCATCTTGTTGTAGGCGCCGCGCAGCTTGAAGGAGAATACCGGCTGCATGTCCTCGCGCTTGAGCAGGATGCGGTTGTGCATGCGCCGCGACAGGGCGGGCGCCGGCTCCAGCGGCGTCTCGATCGCGACGTCGTAGACGCGTGCATTGAGGATGCGTTCCAGGTAATCGTTTTTTTTCATGGGTTCGTTCTGCACTTGTCCGGCAAATTGCTGATTCCCAAAGGTTATCAGGAATAGGGCCGCCCGGCACAGGCCGCCGCCGCGCGGCAAGGGCTATCGTGTATATTGGATTGCACACGCAACTTGGAGCAGCGGATGAGGAACAGCACTTGAGCCAGGACGCACTGAAACAGGCTGCAGCCCGGGCGGCCGTCGCACTGGTTCCCGCCGGCAGCATCGTCGGCGTCGGCACCGGATCCACGGTCAATTTTTTCATCGATGAACTGGCGCGCATCAAAAACCGCATCGAGGGTGCCGTCTCCAGTTCGGAGGCCAGCGCCAAGCGGCTGAAGGCCGCCGGCATCGAGGTCATGGACCTGAACAATGTGCGCGACCTGCCGGTGTACGTCGACGGCGCCGATGAGGTCACGCGGCACCTGATGATGATCAAGGGCGGCGGCGGCGCGCTGACCCGCGAAAAAATCGTCGCCGCAGTGGCGCAGAAGCTGATCTGCATCGCCGACGCTTCAAAGCTGGTCGATGTGCTGGGCCGCTTCCCGCTGCCGGTCGAAGTCATCCCGATGGCGCGATCGTATGTGGCGCGTGAAATCGTCAAACTCGGCGGCCAGCCCGAATGGCGCAGCGGCTTCGTCACCGACAACGGCAACCTGATCCTCGACGTGCACAACATGACCATCCTCGATCCGCCGGCGCTGGAAACACGCCTGAACCAGATCACCGGGGTCGTCACCAACGGCCTGTTCGCGCGGCGGCCGGCCGATGTGCTGCTGCTCGCCGGCAAGGACGGGGTGGAAACCCTGCGCCCCCCGGGCGCCGCCACGAAACTGTCATAATTTCCCGCTATAACTCGCCCTTTCTGCCGAGATAGAGAAAGCCCGCCATGCCGGACCATACGCTGAAACAGTTTGATACCGAGCTGGAAGAAATCCGCTCGAAAGTGCTGCAGATGGGCGGCCTCGTCGAGGAGCAGATCATCCGCGCACTGGAGGCGCTGACCACCGGCAACCTGACGCTGGCAGCCGAGGTCATGGAAAATGATCACCGCGTCAATGCGCTGGAAGTGGCGATTGACGAGGAATGCAGCACCGTCATCGCCCTGCGCCAGCCGGCGGCCAAGGACCTGCGCATGGTGATGGCCGTGGTCAAGACCATCACCGACCTCGAACGCATCGGCGATGAAGCGGCAAAAATCGCGCGCATGACCCAGGCCATTTACGAAAGCGACCGCCCGACCGTGCCGCGCGTCTCGGAAATCCAGCATGTCGCCGACATCGCGCTGGGCATGCTGCGCAACGCCCTCGATGCCTTCGCCCGGCTTGATTTGACGGTGGCCGCCAAAGTGGTGCGCCAGGACGAACAGGTCGACAAGGCCTTTGTCAGCATCCTGCGCCAGTTGATCACCTTCATGATGGAAGATCCGCGGACGATCTCCCACGCCATCGAAATCCTGTTCATCGCCAAGGCCATTGAACGCATCGGCGACCATGCCAAGAACATGTCCGAATACGTGGTCTACCTGGTCAAGGGCAAGGACGTGCGCCACACCAGCGTCGAGAACTTCGAGCGCGAAGCCCTGAGCTGATCCGCCTGCTGCAGCCGCACGGCTGCGTGGTACACTCGTTCACGAGTTGCGGAGCGGGCACACAATCATGCGGGCAATACAGGCGATGATGGATTCAGGAGCACCCCGGGGTGGCTGACCAGTCCACCATCGTCGCCGTTGACCTCGGCTCCAACTCCTTCCACTGCCAGATCGCCCGTGTCGCCGGCGAGCAGTTTTTTCCGCTGGATTCGCTGCGCGAACCGGTGCGCCTCGGTGCCGGCCTCGGCAAGGACAAAAAACTCGACGAAGAATCGCAGGAGCGCGCGCTGGCCTGCCTCGCGCGTTTCGGCGAACGCCTGCGCGGCCTCGACCGGCATGCGGTGCGCGCCATCGGCACCAACACGCTGCGCGTCGCCAAAAACGCAAAACCCTTCCTCAGAAAAGCGCGCGCGGCGCTGGGTTTTCCGATCGAGGTGGTTGCCGGGCGCGAAGAGGCACGGCTGATCTACCTCGGCGTATCGCACAGCCTGCCGGCCTCGCGCGAAAAACGCCTGGTGGTCGACATCGGCGGCGGATCCACCGAATGCATCATCGGCACCGGTTACAAGCCGCTGCGCCTGGAAAGCCTGTTCATGGGCTGTGTGTCGTACAGCCTGCGTTATTTCCGCGACGGCCGCATCACCAAGTCCGCCTTCAAGGCCGCCGAACTCGCGGCTCGCGCAGAGCTGCAGCCCATCGTCGGCGGTTATACACGCGGCAACTGGAAACATGCCGTGGGTTCATCGGGCACCATCCGTGCCATCGCCGAAATCCTCCAGCTCTGCGGTTACACCGACGGGCCGATTACGCCGGACGGGCTCGACCGCTTGCGCAGCCAGCTGATCAAGGCCGGCGACATCACCCGCATCGAGCTGCCCGGCCTGCGCCCCGACCGCCGGCCGGTGCTCGCCGGCGGCATGGCCATCCTGCATGCCGTGTTCGACGAACTGCGCATCGGAGCCATGACGCCGGCCACCGGTGCGATGCGCCAGGGCATCCTCTACGACATGCTCGGCCGTTTTCACCACCACGACATGCGCGATGTCACCGTCGCCCAGTTCATGCGCCGCTACCATGTCGATGCGCAGCAGGCACGGCGGGTGGGGGCGCATGCGTTGACACTCTACGAAAAACTCGCCGGCAATGTCGTGGACGACGATGCGCTGCGGCTGCTGGGCTGGGCCGCCAGGCTGCACGAAATCGGCATCCCCGTGGCCTACAGCGGTTACCACAAACATTCGGCCTACATCATCAGCAACGCCGACATGCCGGGCTTCTCGCGCGAGGAACAGGGACAACTGTCGGCCCTGGTGCTGCGCCACCGCCGCTCGCTGAAAAAATCACTGGAAGACGCGCCTGAAGAAATCGACCGCGCGGCCGTGCTCGCGTTGCGGCTGGCGGTGGTGTTGTGCCGGGCGCGGCGCGATACCCGGTTTCCGCCGCTCGACATCAAGCTGCAGGGGGAACGCGTGCGGCTCGCTTTTGATGCCGCCTGGCTGGAAGCCAATCCGCTGACGGCCACGGCACTGCGCGAGGAAGTCGAGGAATGGGCGCGCATCGGCGAGGAACTGAAAATCCCCGGACTCGATGACATCGTGCTGGCGCAGGAGCCCGCGTTCGTCGATTAGGTTTTGTCGCCCCGGCTTACAGAATCCCGGGGGTAAGCACCGCCTTCACCCGCACGCCGGCGGCGTCTTGCGCCAGCCACCAGATCGCGCCCTTTTTCAGGCTCCAGGCGGCAGCCTCTCCGGTCAGTGCCAGTGCGGCGACTGCACCCAGCGTCGGCTGGTGGCCGACAACCATCACCGTGCCGCTGCCATCGGGCCAGCCCGCCGCCTTCAGCACCCCTTGCGGCGTGCCCGCGGTGGACAGCGCCTTATCGATGATGACCTGCGCCGTGAACGCCGCCGCGGTCTCGCGGGCGCGCGCCGCCGGGCTGACCATGACCCGGCAATCCGCGGGCAGGCGCGCCGCCAGCCATGCCGCCATTTTCTGCGCCTGCTTGCGGCCTTTGGCGGTCAGCCGCCGCGCCTCGTCCGGCACGCCGTCCTCCGCGTCCGCGTGCCGCCATAAAATCAGTTCCATGCCCATTCCACCAGACTCGCTGTTCGCGCCAATGCCCGCCTCATTGCGCCGTCGACTCATGCCTGCCAGGGGCGGCGCAGGGCACGGAACCGGCGCCATGCGTTTTGCAGGGCCCTGCGTTCAGCCGCCCCGCGCGCCTCGCACCAGCCGGTGACAATGCCGGCCGCGGCAATAAATTCGCGATCATCCGCCGCTGCCGCACTGAGCAGGGGCTGCACGGCCGCCGCATCATTGATGCGGCCCAGTATATCCTGCAGTTGCGCAAGCCGGTCGCGCAGCGCGGCCATGCCGCGCCCGGGAAACAGCGACGAAAAAAATTCCGCGGCATAACGCAGCTGTTTGACCGCAATACGCAGGCGGTGCAATTCGGCTGCTGTGCGCCGTTCGAGACGGCGCCCGCGCTTGAGCACCCGCGCATGGCGCGCCGTGAGGATCTGTACCGCGCAGGCACGGGCCGGCTGCCGCCACGCCGCGCTGTCGCCGTCGCTGCCGAGGCTGGCCAGCCAGCCGCCCAGCGCAATCATGGACTTGTTATAATCCATTGTTTTTATTGATTTTTTTGCCTTTGTGCGAGCGGACTGCCGGCACTTGCGGCAAACCGCTTCGAAGGCTTCCGCCGCCACATGCGCAGCCAGTGCCGGTCGCACCATGGGCAGGGTCTCCGTGACAAAAACATCCCAGTCGCGCGCCGGCCCCAGAGCCGCGGCCATCGCCCGCAACGCGGCCGCCTGCGGCACGGCCGCATCACCCAGCACAGCCCGAAACAGGCTGAAGGCCGAGCGCAGCCGGCGGATGCCGACGCGCATCTGGTGCAGATATTCAGGGTCCTGCGAGTCAGCGACACCCCGTTCGTTGGCATGCACCTGGGCCAGCGCCACGGCGGCGATTTCGAGAAAACAGCGACCGGCCGTCATCTCCCGCGTCAGCACCACCGCTGCCGCTTTCACCGGTGCCGCCGCCGCTCCGCGAAACAGGTCGTAGCCGCGCTCGGCCTTGGAGCGGTGCTCCGGCGCCAGCGGCAATGCCTGCGCGAGTTGCTGCGCCAGTTCGAACAATGCGCCGACCGTCCCGCGTTTCAGTTCCAGTTCGATCTCGCAGACCCGGTCGCGACGGCGTCCGCTGCGTATGAATCCGCGATCGATCGCCACCTCGATCAGTACGCCGGGTACGGGTTCGATGAGACGCAGGGTGCGGGTGATTTCGGTGCGCAGCACCGGCACCAGCGACTCCGCCACTTTGCGCGAACGCAGGATTTTGGTCACCGGATGCCGCGGCAGCACCGACATGTCAGGATGACGGTCGCGCAGCACGCTCTCGATCTCGAGGCGCCGGTGCACGCCGGACGCCGCCGCTCCGCCGCTTTTCACCGCCTGTATCCAGCGCCGGCCCTCGCGGCGCACCCGCAGCGCGATGTTCCGCCGCTGCAGTTCCAGTGCCGGCGTATCAAAATAGCTGGCGGCCAGTTTGTGCGTGCTTGAACCCTGCGCCGCCTGCAGCAGCGGCGACTTCAGCACTTCGCGCAACCGCGCCGGCGGAAAACGCAGCTTGAGCTCGATTTCAGCGGCGATCGTGGTCTCGCCGGCCAGGTGCCGGCGGCGGGCGCCGGAGTTCATGCGCCGGGCTTGCGGGCAAGCAGTTCGAGCAATTGCCCCTGGGCCGCGACCGGTTTCGCGCGCCCCGCAACGCGGCAGACGTACTGCCCGTCCTCGCCCATCAGCCACGCCTGCGTGTTGTCTTCGAGATACGGCAGCAGGCCCTCGGCGATGACCCTCTGTTTGAGATCCGGATCAAGGATCGGAAAACAGACCTCGACACGGCCGAAGAAATTGCGGTCCATCCAGTCGGCACTGGACAGGTAGACATCATCGGCCCCGTCGTTATGGAAATGGAACACGCGGGTGTGTTCGAGAAAACGGCCGATGATCGAGCGCACGCGGATGTTTTCAGACAGGCCGGGCACGCCCGGACGCAACGCACAGACACCGCGCACGATCAGATCGATCTGCACCCCCGCCTTGGAGGCCTCGTACAGCGCGCTGACCACCTCCGGCTCGAGCAGCGCGTTCATCTTGGCGATGATCTGCCCCTTGCGCCCGGCCTTGGCGATGGTCATTTCGTTTTCAATCGACCGGATCATTTCCTTGTGCAGGCTGAACGGCGACTGGCGCAGATGGCGCAGCCTGGTGGCGCGGCCGAGACCGGTCAGCTGCATGAAAATGTCGGCCACGTCGTTGCCGATCTCCTCGTTGCAGGTGAACAGGCCGAAATCGGTGTACAGACGCGCGGTGCGCGGATGATAGTTGCCGGTCGACAGGTGCACATAACGGCGCAGTCCGTCGCCCTCGCGCCGCACCACCATCAGCATCTTGGCATGGGTCTTGTGGCCGACCACGCCGTAGACCACATGCGCGCCGACCTCCTCCAGCCGCTGCGCCCAGTTGATGTTCGCCTCCTCGTCGAAACGCGCCATCAGTTCCAGCACCACGGTCACTTCCTTGCCGCTGCGCGCGGCGCTGATCAGCACTTCCATCAGCTCCGATTCGGCGCCGGTGCGGTACACCGTCATCTTGATCGCCGCCACCGCCGGATCGCGCGCCGCCTGCCGCAGGAACACGATCACCGGCTGGAACGACTGGAACGGGTGATGCAGCAGCACGTCGCGGGCGCGAATCGCGGTGAACATGTCGCCCGGCTGGTCGAGCCGCTGCGGCAGGCCCGGCCGGAACTGCGGAAATTTGAGATCGGGACGATCGACCCAGTCCGGCACGCTGATCACCCGCGCCAGGTTCACCGGACCGTCGACGCGATACAGGTCCTCGTCGTCGAGCTTGAACTGCCGCAGCAGGAATCCGGAAATATGCTGTGAACAATTGTCGGTGACTTCCAGCCGCACTTCGTCGCCAAAATGGCGGTGCGGCAATTCACCGCGCAGGGCGGTGCGCAGATCCTTGACTTCTTCCTCGTCGACGAACAGCTCGCTGTTGCGTGTCAGGCGGAACTGGTAACAGCCCAGCACCTTCATGCCGGTGAACAGTTCACCGACATGTTCATGCAGGATCGACGACAAAAACACGAAATCGTATTCCGTGCCCGCGATATCCTGCGGCAGCCGGATCACCCGCGGCAGCACCCGCGGCGCCTGCACGATGGCGATGCCGGAATTGCGGCCGAAGGCATCCTTGCCCTCGAGCTCGACGGCGAAATTCAGGCTTTTGTTGAGCACGCGCGGGAAGGGATGCGCCGGGTCCAGCCCGATCGGCGTCAGCACCGGCATCACTTCGCGGCGGAAATAACCCCTGATCCAGTCCGCCTGCTGCGGCGTGAAAGCGCTGCGCCGCAGGAAGCGGATGCCCTGCTGCTCCAGTCCGGGCAGTATTTCCTGGTTCAGCAGCTGGTATTGGCGCGCAACCAGTTCATGGGCTTCGACGGCCACCTGCCGGTAGACCTGGTCGGCGCGCAGGTGCTCGGGATAAACCGGCGCCGAACCGGCTTCAATTTCGGCCTGCAGGCCGGCGACGCGAACCTCGAAAAACTCGTCGAGATTGCTGCTGACGATACACAGGAAACGCAGGCGTTCGAGCAGCGGATGCGCGCTGTTTTCGGCCTGCGCCAGCACCCGGCGGTTGAACGACAACAGCCCCAGTTCGCGGTTGAGGTAGAACTCCGGCGCAAAGCCGGTTTTACCGGGCGTACGCCGGGGCCTGCGGGCAGCGGCGTTCATCGGGTACGGGGCCCCGGCGGGCCGCGGTGCAGCAGTGCGTTACCGGGGCGGCGGCACATAACCGGCGGCTGCATCCGCGCCACCGCCGAAAAAATGCCGTTCCATTTGTTGCGCAAGATAATCACGGGCTTTCTTGTCCGCCAGATTGAGGCGGTTCTCGTTGACCAGCATTTTTTGCTGCTCCAGCCACTGCTTCCAGGCTTCCTTCGACACACTGTCGAATATGCGTTTGCCCAGTTCGCCGGGATACGGCGGAAAATCCAGTCCTTCGGCTTCGCGTTTGAGTTTTACGCACTGCACCTGGCGTGCCATGTCATTTCTCCACAATAAGACACTAATGTTAACGAATTGTGACAACCGCCCGTGTACGGCGGCGCACTCAGAGTTTTTTGATCAGCACCACCGAACGGCGGCTGTAGTTGTAGAGCTCTTTCTTTTTCTGCGGCAGCGCACTGACTTCGGTTTCAATGAAGCCGCGCTCGACGAACCAGTGTTCGGCGCGAGTGGTCAGCACGAACAGCTGCTTCAGCCGCAAACCGCGCGCGCGTTTTTCGATCGCCGCCAGCAGACGCTCGCCGGCGCCGCGGCCGCGGAATTCCGGATGCACCGCAAGGCCGGCCAGTTCGCCGGAACGTTCATCCGAAAACGGGTAGAGCGCCGCGCAGCCGATGATCAGCCGGTCGTGTTCCAGCACCCAGAAGCGGTCGATCTCCATTTCCAGCAGATCGCGGTTGCGTTTGACCAGGATGCCTTCGTTTTCGAGCGGTTCGATCAGCCCGAGGATGCCGCCGATGTCCTCGATTTTCGCGTGGCGCAGGGTTTCCAGCGGATCCGGCGTCACCAGTGTGCCCACACCCTTGTGCGTAAAGAGCTCCAGCAGCAGGCTGTCATCAAGATGTCCGGAGATCAGGTGCGAGCGTCCGACGCCCTGCTCGCAGGCGCGCACCGCCGCCGGCAGATAGGTCTGCATCTCTTCCGGCGCGACCCGGCCCCGCGTCAGCAGGTTGCGCGCTTCGCGCACCGTCAGTTCGCGCAGCAGTTCGCCGCGGCGTCCGGTGACACCGGCAGATTCCATCAGGAAAATCAGCTTGTCCGCCTTCAGCGCCACCGCGGTCGCCGCCGCGACGTCGCCCAGCGCCAGGTTGAACACTTCGCCTGTCGGCGAATACCCGAGCGGTGAAATCACCACCAGTTCGTCGTCTTTCAGCCGCCGTTGGATCGCCACAACATCGATTTTGCGCACTTCGCCGGTATGGATCAGGTCGACGCCGTCGACGACACCGATCGGTCGCGCAGTGACGAAATTGCCGCTGGCGACGCGGATGTCGGCGCCGGCCATCGGTGAATTGGGCAGTCCCATCGACAGCAGGGCTTCGATCTGCACCCGCAGCGTGCCGGCGACTTCCATCGCCGCCTGCAGTGCGGCGGCATCGGTGATGCGCAGTTTTTCGGCAAAACGGCTGCGGATTTTCTGCGTTTTGAGTTTGGCCTCGATCTGCCGCCGCGAGCCGTGCACCAGCACCAGCTTGACGCCCAGCGCGGCGAGCAGGTTCAGGTCATGGGTCAGGTGAAAAAACCGGCCGTCGGCCACCACTTCGCCGCCGAAAGCGATGACAAACACCTTGCCGCGGAAGGCGTGGATATACGGTGCAACCGACTGGAACCAGTCGATGAAGCGATCCTGCGCCGACAGGCGCGGCCGTGCACCGCCCGGCGTTTTCGCGACATTCTGGACGGCGGTTTTTTTGTCTTTTTGGGCGGGAATGGCCATGTTTTTTCTGCTCGGTGGTTCGGCTCTATTTGATCGGGCAATCGATGGTATGCGAGAACCCGGCACGGGGAAAGCCGCGGCGCCGGGAAGGCGGCAGTCGAGGCTAGAAATCCCCCCACAGGGTCTGCATCGCCGCGAGCAGGGCCACCGCCGCGGTTTCGGTGCGCAACACGCGCGGCCCCAGTCGCAGCGGCAGGAATCCGGCGCGCCCGGCGTCCTCCGCCTCCACCGCGGTCAGTCCGCCCTCGGGCCCGGCCAGCACCGTCACCACGCCGGAAGGCCGCGGCAATTCGCGCAAACCCGTCGCGGCGCCCGGCGCCAGCAGCAGGCGCAGGCCATCGGTCGCCGCCGGCTGTTCCAGCCAGTCGCGCAGCGACAGCAGGGGCCGCACTTCGGGCATGCGGTTGCGCCCGCATTGTTCGCAGGCTGCCGCCACCACGCCCTGCCAGTGCAGCACGCGTTTTGCGGCGCGTTCACCGGACAAACGCACGACACAACGCTCGCTCAGCAGCGGCTGCACCGCGTTCACACCGAGTTCCACCGCCTTTTGTATCGTGTAATCCATGCGTTCGCCGCTGGACACCGCCTGGGCCAGCGTCACCTGCAGCGGCGATTCGCGGTCTTCGCCGCGGCTGGCGCTGACCCGCACGCTGACCGCACCGCGCGCGCAACTCGCGATCACCGCGTCATGCACGATGCCGCGGCCGTCGAAGAGCTGCACCGGGTCACCGGGTGCGAGGCGCAGCACATGCAGTACATGATGCGCCTTGAGGTCCGGCAGCCGGCATTCGCCATGCTCCGGAATGGCGCCCGGAAAATATATTCTAGTCAATGACTTAGCCCCGATTTTCGAGTTTCAAATTATGCCATACCACGCTGCAGCGGGCCCGCGGCCCGCAACGGGGCCGCATTGCACCCGGGGTATACAATTGCGCTTTTTCCGGTACATCGTCCGCTGTGCCGGCAGGGAGATTCCGTTTGCGTATCGTCATTCTCGGCGCCGGCCAGGTCGGCAGTTCCGTCGCTGAAAACCTGGTTTCTGAAGCAAACGACATCACCGTGGTCGACACCGACGCCGGACGCCTGCGCAAGCTGCAGGATCGGCTCGACCTGCGCACCGTGGTCGGCAATGCCGGCCACCCCGAAGTCCTCGAACGCGCCGGCGCCCGCGATGCCGACATGATCCTCGCCGTCACGCAAAGCGACGAAACCAACCTGGTCGCCTGCAAACTCGCCGCGACCATGTTCAACATCCCGACCAAGATCGCGCGCATCCGCGCCGCCGATTACCTGTCGCATCCGGAAATGTTCTCGCCGGAAAACTTTGCCGTCGATACCGTGATCTGCCCCGAGCAGGTGCTCACCGATTACATCGCCAAGCTGATCGAGTTTCCGGAGTCCCTGCAGGTGCTGGAATTCGCCGGCGGCAGCGTCAGCCTGGTCGCGGTGCGTGCTTTCCACGGCGGCCCCCTGGTCGGCAAGGAACTGCAGACCATCCGCAAACATCTGCCCAATCTCGACACCCGGGTGGCGGCCATTTTCCGCCAGGACAGCCCGATCATCCCCGATGCGACCACGGTGATCGAGGCCGGCGACGAAGTGTTTTTCATCGCCGCGACCGAACACATCCGCGGTGTCATGCGCGAGTTGCGGCGCATGGACAAACCGGTGAAGCGCGTCATGATCGGCGGCGGCGGCAACATCGGCCGGCGCCTGGCCAAAGCCATCGAAGACCGTTACGACGTCAAAATCATCGAATACAGCAAAAACGGCGCGGAAAAACTCGCCGCCGAACTGAAAACCACGCTGGTGCTGGTCGGCGACGTCACCGATGAAGACCTGCTGCAGGCCGAGAACATCGGCGACATGGATGTGTACTGCGCGCTGACCAACGACGACGAGAACAACATCATGTCCTCGCTGCTGGCCAAACGCATGGGCGTGCGCAGGGTGGTGGCGCTGATCAACCGCGGCTCCTATGTCAATCTGGTGCAGGCGGGACAGATCGACATCGCGATCTCCCCGGCGCAGGCGACGATCGGCACGCTGCTCGCGCATGTGCGTCACGGCGACTGCGTCGCGGTGCACAGCCTGCGCCGCGGGGCCGCCGAAGCACTGGAACTGGTGGCCCACGGCGACTTCAAATCGTCGAAAGTCGTCGGTCGCCGCATCGAGCAGATCAGCCTGCCCCCGGGCGCCACCATCGGCGCCATCGTGCGCACCATCGAACAACCGGAAGGCTCCGCCAAATCCTCATTGAAACGCCAGGTACTGATCGCGCATCACGACACCCTGATCGAACCGGATGACCATGTGATTGTGTTCGTGGTCAACAAGCGCATGGTGTCCAAAGTGGAGCAGCTGTTCCAGGTGAACGTGGGATTTTTGTGAGCACAGTGCTCACGGTTTTCCCGATTCTCGGGCTCATCGCCATGGTGATGAGTCTCTCGCACCTGCTGCCGCTGGGGGTATCGCTGGCTCATGGCGATGGCGCCGCCGCGGCCTTTGCCGTGTCCATGGCCGTCAACTTCGCCGCCGGCTGCGCCATGTGGCTCACTACCCGGCGGCGCCGGCGTGAACTGACCGCGCGTGACGGCATCCTGCTGGTGGTGCTGGCCTGGTGCGGAGGTGCTGCGTTTGCCACGCTGCCGCTGCTGCTGGTCATCCCCGGACTGAGCTTCACC
Source organism: Burkholderiales bacterium (assembly GCA_019749945.1). Classification (GTDB taxonomy): domain Bacteria; phylum Pseudomonadota; class Gammaproteobacteria; order Burkholderiales; family SG8-41. Next base: position 32,732 of record JAIEPF010000027.1, on the reverse strand, counting down.
GACGCCTATTTCGAAACCGTTTCCGGGTTGACCACCACCGGCGCCACCGTGTTGTCCAACCTGGATGCGATGGAACCCTCCATCAATTTCTGGCGCTGCCTGCTGGTCTGGCTCGGCGGCATGGGGCTGATCGTGCTGGCGGTGGCGATCCTGCCGCTGCTCGGCATCGGCGGCCGGCAGATTTTCCGGGCGGAAACCCCGGGGCCGATGAAGGACGCCAAACTGACGCCGCGCATCACCGAAACCGCCAAAGGGCTGTGGGTGGTGTACGCGCTGATCTCGGTTGCATGCGTGGTGGCGTACCGGCTGGCCGGCATGACCTGGTTCGATGCGGTGCTGCACATGTTCTCGACCATGGGACTGGGCGGGTTTTCCAGCCACGACGCGAGTTTCGGCTACTGGGATTCGCCGGCCATTGAAGCCGTGGCCATCGTGTTCATGCTGATTGCCAGCGTGAATTTCGGCACCCATTTTCTCGCCCTGCGCACACGCAGCGCGGCACCGTACCGCGCTGATCCCGAACTCGGCTGGTGCATCGGCATCATGCTCGGCAGCTGCGTGGTCATCGCGCTGTATCTGCTGCTGCAGGGTACTTACCCGGACTTTAAAAGCGCCTTGCGCTACGCCAGTTTCAACGTCATTTCCATCGCCACCACCACCGGTTACGCCAACACGGATTTCAACCTGTGGCCGGTTTTTGCGCCGATGTGGATGCTGTTCCTGAGCAGCTTCGCCTCCTGCTCCGGATCCACCGGCGGCGGCATCAAGATGATCCGCGCGCAACTGCTTTATCTGCAGGTCTATCGCGAGTTCATCAAACTGCTGCATCCCAGCTCCGCCATCACCACCCGGATCGGCGGACAGGTCATCGAAAACAAAATCCTGTTTTCGGTGCTGGCCTTCCTTTTCATCTACGTTGCCAGCATTGTCGTGATGACCCTGCTGATGATGGCCAGCGGGCTGGACGAACTGACTTCATTCACCGCCGTGGTCGCCAGCATCAACAACATGGGGCCGGGACTGAACAAAGTCGGGCCGGCAACAACATATGCGGTATTGAGTGACTTCCAGACTTGGGTCTGCACCTTCGCCATGCTGATCGGGCGGCTTGAACTGTTCACCATGCTGATCATTTTCACGCCGGTATTCTGGCGTAAATGAGCTGGCGCAAATAAATTTCAGGCTTTCACCGCCTTGAACAGCTCCAGCGCGCGCAATCGCATCACGGCATGGTCGACCACCGGCGCCGGATAATCACGGCCGATGACCACACCCGCCGCGCGCTGCGCATCCGGCGACAGGGTCCACGGCGCATGGATGGCCCGCGCGTCGCAGCGCGCCAGCTCCGGCAGGTAACGCCGGATGAACGCACCATCCGCATCGAATTTCTCCGACTGGGTCACCGGATTGAAAATGCGGAAATAGGGCTGCGCATCACAACCGGTGGAAGCCGCCCACTGCCAGCCGCCGTTGTTGGCGGCCAGATCAAAATCATTGAGGTGATCGGCGAAATATTTCTCGCCCCAGCGCCAGTCGACCAGCAGATCCTTGACCAGGAAGGAGGCGGCAATCATGCGCAGCCGGTTGTGCATGTAGCCGGTCTGGTTGATCTGGCGCATCGCGGCATCGACAATCGGATAACCGGTGCGGCCCGCGCACCAGGCCTCGAACAGCGCTTTGTCATTGGGCCAGCGGATGGCATCGTACGCCGGCTTGAAAGCGCTGGTCACCACGCGCGGATGGTGATGCAGGATCATGAAATAAAAATCCCGCCACACCAGCTCCGACAGCCAGGTCGCAGCACCCTCGCCGCCACCTTCCTGCATCGACTGCCAGGCCGTGCGCGCCAGTTCGCGGATGGAAATCGTGCCGAAACGCAGATGCACCGACAGATAGGACGGCCCCTTTTTCGCCGGAAAATCGCGCGCATCGCGGTAACGCGCCATGCGCGGCGCAAAATCGGCCAGCAGTTTTTGCGCCGCGACGGCGCCACCGGCGATGCCCAGCGCCTGCAGGTTGGTGGCGCCGAAACCGATGTCGGCCAGTGAAAACGCCTTGAACCGTCCCGGCGCCTGCGCCAGGTTCCCCGCGTACTGCTCGACCGGGTACGGTTTCAGGAAAAACGGTTCGAGTTTTTTTCAGCCAGGCATTTTTGTACGGCGTGAACACCGAAAACGGTGTGCCGCCCTGGGTCAGAATTTCATTTTTCTCGAAAATGACCTGGTCCTTGCGCGTGAGGAATGCACAAGGCTGCAGCGCCTGTGCGACCGCTGCATCGCGCGCGAGCGCCACCGGCTCGTAATCATGATTGGCGTACACCGCCTGCACGCCCAGCGCAGTCGCCAGCCGGGGAATTTCCACGCGGGCACTGCCGTGCAGGACGATCAGCTGCCCGCCGCGCGCCGCCAGGTCGCGCCCGAGTTCGTCCACCGACTGCAGGATGAATTCGACGCGACGGTCGCTGCGCGATGGCAAAACATCAAGGATTTCAGTGTCGTAGACAAAAACGCAATAAACGCGGCGCGCCGCCTTCAGCGCGGCGTAGAGGGCTGCGTTGTCGGCGACGCGCAGGTCGCGGCGAAACCACATCAGCGCGGCATCGGTTCGGCTCATCGGGAAAATTCTCCGGGGAGCGCGAATTGTGGCTGCCGCCCCCCGGCTTTACAATAGCCGCGCAGCCCATGAACAGCGTCGACCTCACCCAGCATTTCCTGATCGCCATGCCCGCCATGGCCGATCCGCACTTTGCCAAGACGCTGACGCTGGTCTGCGAACACAATGAAAACGGCGCGCTGGGCATCATCATCAACCGGCCGACCGATCTGAACCTGCACGGCCTGCTGGAACAGCTCAAAATCACGCCGCAGACCGATACCTTCCATTCGGTGCCGGTGCATTTCGGCGGCCCGGTGCAGGTCGACCGCGGCTTCGTGCTGCACCAGCCGCTGGGCGCCTGGCAATCGACGCTGGCGGTGGGTTCCGACATCGGCCTGACGACCTCCAAGGACATACTCGAAGCCGTGGCCCGTGGTGAGGGTCCGCCCGACATGCTGGTTACCCTGGGTTACGCCGGCTGGGCACCGGGACAACTCGAATATGAACTGGCGCAGAATGCCTGGCTGACCGTCCCGGCGCGCAGCGACATCCTGTTCGGCATGCCGGCCGAAGAACGGTTTGCCGCCGCGATGCAGGCCCTCGGCGTCGACTACGCCAACCTCTCGGACGTGGCCGGACACGCGTGAGTCCGCGGCCGGCACGCGGCGCGGTGCTCGCGTTTGATTTCGGCGAAAAACGCATCGGCGTCGCCGTCGGCGAACTCGAACTCGCCATCCCCCATGCACTGACCGTGATCGCGACCGAAGACAATGACAGCCGTTTTGCCGCGATTGCCGCGCTGATCACTGAATGGCGGCCGGTGCGGCTGGTGGTTGGCATCGCCAGCCATGCCGACGGGGCGGTCCACGAAACCGGGCGGCTGGCGCGGCGCTTCGGCCAGCGCCTGCATGGCCGCTTCGGCCTCGACGTGGATTTTATCGACGAGCGGCTGACCTCGATCGCGGCGGAAGCGGCGCTGAGGGACGCCGGCGTGCGGGCCGATAAACGCGCCGCGCTGCTCGACGCGGCGGCGGCCGCGGAAATCCTGCGCAGCTGGTTCGCTGCGCCGCCGGAAAATCCCGCCTGAGCGCCTGAAATTTGATGCCACGGCATTTTAGCGAAGCGCCTATTGTGTTAGTCTACGGCCCGCCATGCCGGCTACCCCGCTTCCTGATGCCGAGCAACTGCTCGCATCGCTGATCGACCGGATGCGGCCCGCCATCGGGCCGAACACCGGGCTGGTGGGTATTCATACCGGCGGCGTGTGGCTCGCCGAACGCCTGCACCAGGCGCTGAACATCCAGCTTCCCCTCGGCACCCTCGACGTTTCCTTCTACCGCGACGACTTCAACAAAAAGGGCCTGCGGCGCAACGTCAAGAGCTCCGACATTCCCTTCGACGTCGACGGCTGCGCCGTGGTCATCGTCGATGATGTGCTGTACACCGGGCGCACCATCCGCGCCGCGATCAACGAACTGTTCGATTACGGCCGCCCCGCCAGCATCCGCCTCGCGGCCCTGGTCGACCGCGGCGGCCGTGAACTGCCGATCGCCGCGGAATTCACCGGTACCGCGATCAGCGTGCCCCAAGGTGAAAACATCGAACTCACACGCGACGCGCAGGGCCGGCTGGCCCTGCAGCTGACCCGGGACTGACCGCGATGTGGCTCGATCCCGGTAACCCGCAACTCAACAAAAACGGCGAGCTGCACCACCTGCTGTCGCTGGAAGGCCTGCCCGCCGACATATTGCGGCAGATCCTCGACACTGCGGAATCCTTTGTCGGCGTCACCCAGCGCGAAGTGAAAAAAGTGCCCTTGCTGCGCGGCAAGGCGGTGTTCAACCTGTTTTTCGAACCTTCAACGCGCACCCGCACCACCTTCGAAATCGCCGCCAAGCGCCTGTCGGCGGACGTGATCAACCTCGCGATCAATGTCTCCTCGCAAACCAAGGGCGAGTCGGTGCTCGACACCGTGGCCAACCTCGCGGCGATGCAGGCCGACATGTTCATCGTGCGCCACGCCGCCAGCGGTGCGCCGTACCTGATCGCGCGCCACGTCGCGCCGGACATCCATGTCATCAACGCCGGCGACGGCCGCCATGCCCATCCGACGCAGGGCCTGCTCGACATGTACACCATCCGCCACTTCAAGGGGGACTTCACCCGGCTGCGCGTGGCGATCGTCGGCGACATCCTGCACTCGCGTGTCGCGCGTTCGCAGATCCATGCGCTGACCACGCTGGGTTGCCCGGAAATCCGCGTCATCGGCCCGAAAACGCTGCTGCCGGCGCAGGTCAACCGGCTTGGCGTCCAGGTTTACCCCGACATGCAGAGCGGACTGAAAGACGTTGATGTGGTGATGATGCTGCGCCTGCAGAACGAACGCATGAACGGCGCGCTGCTGCCGTCAGCGCAGGAATTCTACAAATACTACGGCCTGACCGAGGACAAACTCGCGCTGGCCAAACCCGACGCCATCGTGCTGCATCCGGGCCCGATGAACCGCGGTGTCGAAATCGACTCCAGCGTCGCCGACGGCAAACAATCGGTGATCCTGCCGCAGGTGACCTTCGGCATCGCCATTCGTATGGCGGTGATGAGCATACTTGCTGGAAACTAGTGATGAATGATGAACGCGGAGAACCGACAGTGATGAGCGATGAGTGCGGAATGATGAGCGGAAAAACCGTGTTGCACGGCCCGCTGATCTTTTCCATCGCCCGCTCATCACTGCTTCGCTTCAAGTGTGCCCTTGTCATCACTCCTCACTCATCACTTCTCAGCGTGTATCGACCATGAAGATACATATAAAATCCGGCCGCCTGATCGACCCCAGGAACGGGATCGATGCCCAACGCGACGTATTCATCGCCGCCGGCAAAGTGGTCGCGACGGGCGCAGCCCCGGCCAACTTTGGCGCCAACCGCGTCATCGATGCCAGTGGCCGCGTGGTCTGTCCGGGACTGGTTGATCTTGCGGTGCGTCTGCGCGAACCAGGCTTTGAATACATGGCCACGCTGGAATCTGAAATGGATGCGGCGATTGCCGGCGGCGTGACCAGCCTCGCCTGTCCGCCCGACACCGACCCGGCGCTGGATGAACCGGGCCTCGTTGAAATGCTCAAGTTCCGCGCCAAAAACCTGAACCAGGCGCATGTCTATCCGGTGGGTGCACTGACGGTCGGGCTGAAAGGCACGCGGCTCACCGAAATGGCCGAACTGCGCGATGCCGGTTGTGTTGCGTTTTCACAAGCGGAAGCACCCTTCGCCGACAACCAGGTGCTGCTGCACGCGCTGGAATACGCCGCGACCTTCGACTTCCCGGTGTGGCTGCGCGCGCAGGATCCGGCGCTGGCGCGCCACGGCGTCGCGCACGAAGGTGAAGTCGCCACCCGCCTCGGCCTGCCGGCGATTCCGGTCACCGCTGAAACCATCGCGTTGTCGACGATCCTGATCGTTGCCGGCGTCACCGGCGCACGCATCCATATCGCGCGCCTGTCGTCGGCGGAAGGTGTTGCCATGGTACGGGAAGCAAAATCGCGCGGCCTGCCCGTGACCTGCGACATCGGCATCCATCATGCCCACCTGTCGGAAATGGATATTGGCTACTTCGATCCGAACTGCCATCTGACGCCGCCGCTCCGGAGCCAGCGCGATCGCGATGCACTGCGCGCGGGACTTGCCGACGGCACCATCGATGCCCTGTGCTCGGATCACACGCCGGTCGACGAGGACGTCAAACAGGTGCCGTTTTCCGAAGCCGAACCCGGCGCCACCGGCGTCGAATTGCTGCTGCCGCTGGCGCTGAAGTGGGCGGAAGAATGCGGACTCGGCCTGACTGCCGCGCTCGAACGCATCACGGCAAAACCCGCAGCCATCCTCGGCATTGATGCCGGGCACCTGGGCGTCGGCGCCACCGCCGACGTCTGCATTTTCGATCCGGACAAGCACTGGCGCGTCGAAGCTGCCGCACTCAAAAGCCAGGGCAAAAACACGCCGTTTTCCGGCATCGAAGTACGCGGCCGCGTGACCCACACGCTGGTCGGCGGCACGCTGGTCTACGAGAAAAAATAATCAATAAAAACAAATAGTTAAGATTAATCTGCGGGTTGCGCCCGCGGAATGTCTGTTAAACTAGGTGCAGTTTCGGTGGTCTCACCGGCAGCACTTCCATAACCACAGCGAATGATGAACCCCTTACTCGATTTTTCGGGCCTGCCCCGCTTTGCCGATTTCACGCCCGCGCATGTTGCGCCGGCGATCGACCAGTTGCTGGAAGAAAACCGCGCCTTGATCGCGCGCATTGCCGCGGATGCCGCAACACCGGACTGGAACAATTTCGTCGGACCGCTGGAAGATGCGAATGAACGGCTGCATCGTGCCTGGGGCCAGGTCGGACACTTGAATGCCGTGATGAACAGCCCGGAACTGCGCGAAGCGTACAACGCAGCCCTGCCGAAAATCACCCAGTACTACACCGAGCTTGGCCAGCATGAAGGGCTGTACCGCAAGTTCAAGGCCTTGCGCGCCGGCAGTGCCTTTGCCGCGCTAAGCCCCGCACAGCAAAAAATCGTCGCCAACGAAGTGCGCGATTTCCGCCTGGGCGGCGCCGATCTGCCCGCCGCCGGCAAACAGCGCTATACCGAAATCAGCGACCGGCTGTCGATGCTGACCTCGCGCTTCAGCGACAACCTGCTCGATGCCACCAATGCCTGGTCGCACCTGGTCACCGATGCCGCCGAACTCGCCGGCCTGCCCGATGACGCCCGGGAGGCCGCGCGTGCGGCAGCGGAATCCGACAAACAGACCGGCTGGAAATTCACGCTGCACGCGCCTTCGTACATGCCGGTGCTGCAGTACGCCGACAACCGCGCGCTGCGCGAACGCCTGTACCGTGCTTATGTCACCCGCGCCTCCGAATTCGGCGATGCCAAACTCGACAACACACCGCTGATCACGGAAATCGTCAGCCTGCGCCGCGAAATGGCGCAACTGCTCGGTTTCAAGAATTTCGCCGAGTATTCGCTGGAGGCCAAAATGGCGGAAACGCCGGCCCAAGTGCTGGAATTCCTGCGTGAACTGGCCGTGCGCGCCAAACCCTATGCCCAGCGCGACCTGAAAGAGCTGCAGGACTTCGCCCGCACGCAACTGGGCATGAAGGAACTCGCCGCCTGGGACTACGCCTATGTGTCGGAGAAACTGCGGGTTGCGCAGTACGCGTTCTCCGAAAATGAAGTCAAACAGTACTTCCCGGAAACCACGGTGCTGCCCGGCATGTTCAAGGTGGTCGAAACCCTGTACGGGCTGAGCATCACGCCGGCAGAGGCGCCGCAATGGCATGAAGACGTGCGCTTTTTTTCCATCCGCGACCGCAGCGGCGCACTGGTCGGCCAGTTTTATCTCGACCTCTATGCGCGGCCGAGCAAACGCGGCGGGGCATGGATGGACGATGCCATCACCCGGCGCAGCACGGCACAGGGCACGCAAGCGCCGGTGGCCTACCTCAACTGCAATTTCACGCCGCCGGTCGGCAAAAAGCCGGCCTTGTTCACGCACGACGAAGTGATCACGCTGTTCCATGAATTCGGCCACGGCCTGCACCATCTGCTGACCCGCGTCGATTACCTCGGCGTCTCCGGCATCAACGGCGTGGAATGGGATGCGGTCGAATTGCCGAGCCAGTTCATGGAAAACTTCTGCTGGGAATGGGGTGTTGTCGAACCGATGACCCGCCATGCCGACAGCGGCGCAACACTGCCGAAGGCGCTGTTCAACAAAATGCTCGCCGCCAAAAACTTCCAGAGCGGCATGCACACCGTGCGCCAGATCGAGTTCTCGCTGTTCGACCTGCGGCTGCATTACGACTTTGATCCGGCGGGAGCGCAGACTGCGCTGCAGTTGCTGGATGAAGTGCGCCGCGAGGTGGCGGTGGTGTTTCCGCCCGATTACAACCGCTTCCCCAACAATTTTTCGCACATTTTCGCCGGCGGTTATGCCGCAGGTTATTACAGCTACAAATGGGCGGAAGTGCTGTCGGCCGACGCCTACAGCCTGTTCGAGGAAAACGGCGTGCTCGACCCGCAGACGGGCATGCGTTTCTGGAACGAGGTGCTCGCCGTCGGCGGCAGCCGCCCGGCGCTGGAATCGTTTGTTGCATTCCGCGGCCGGGAGCCGAACATCGATGCGCTGCTGCGCCACAACGGCATGGCCCAGGCCGCCTGAGGCGCGACAACGGCGGCGATCGCGGTATGATTCCGCTGCGCGGCTGCACTGCGCGCACATTTTCTGCAAGCTAGCGAGGTGACCGCCATGAAGAAAATCGTTGTTCAGCTGGCTGTATTGATGAGTGCGCTGATGAGCGCAATACCGGCGCAGGCGGCGCAACTCTACCGCTGGGTCGATGACAAGGGCCGTGTCGAATGGCGCGACACGCCGCCCCCCGCCAACGTCAAAGCCAAAAAAGTGGAGCAGCGCATTGTCGGCGGCAGCACCATCGAAACCTCCACCATGCCGTACAGCTTGCAGCAGGCGGTGCGCAATTTCCCGGTGACCCTCTACGTCAGCAACTGCGGTGAGGGCTGCGACAAGGCCCGCGCGCACCTGGTGCGGCGCGGCATTCCCTTCACCCAGAAAAACCCGCAGGACGATGTGGACGGCTACAAAAAACTGACCAATGGCGGCATGGAAGTGCCGCTGCTGTTTGTCGGCAATGAGCGTCTGCGGGGATATGAAACAGGCGCCTGGGATACGGCGCTCGACACCGCCGGTTATCCGCGCCAGCCGGCGCCGGGTTACAGCGCGCCAAAACCGGCGGCCACACCAGCGCCCAAACCGGCGTCACCTCCGCCGCCTCCGCCCTTGCCCGAAGGTCTGGAGCAGGCGCCGCCACCGGCGCAATGAAACTCGCCACCTGGAACGTCAATTCACTGAAAGTCCGCCTGCCGCAGGTGCTGGCCTGGCTGGCCGCGCACACACCGGACGCGTTGTGCCTGCAGGAAACCAAGACCGAAGACAGCAAATTCCCGCTGGCCGAAATCGAGGCGGCCGGTTACCACGCCTCATTCAGCGGCCAGAAAACCTACAACGGCGTGGCGATACTGACGCGGCAGCCGGTCACTGCCGCCGCCCACGGCATACCCGGATTCGATGACCCGCAGAAACGCGTCACTGCCGCGACAGTGAACGGCGTGCGCATCGTCTGCGCCTATGTACCGAACGGCGAATCGGTCGAATCGGACAAGTACCGCTACAAACTGGAATGGCTGGACGCGCTGACGGCCTGGTTGCGTGCCGAAATGGCGCAACATCCGTCACTGGCGCTGCTCGGCGATTTCAACATCGCGCCTGAAGACCGCGACGTGCATGACCCGCAGGCCTGGGCGGGCAAGGTGCTGTGCAGCGACGCGGAGCGCGCCGCCTTTGTCCGGCTGACCGGCCTCGGCCTGCAGGACAGCTTCCGGCTGTTCGAGCAGCCGGAAAAATCATTCACCTGGTGGGATTACCGGATGCAGGCCTTCCGCCGCAAAATGGGCCTGCGCATCGACCACATCCTCGCCTCCGCTGCGCTGGCGGGCCGCTGCACATCCTGCAGCATCGACACTGAACCTCGGCGCCACGAACGCCCCTCGGATCACGCGCCGGTGATCGCCGAATTCGCCTAGGCCAGTACAATTACACTGCGTCGCGTTCGCGCAAGGTGACGAATTCCTCGGCCGTGGTCGGGTGTATGCCCAGCGTCGCATCGAACTGCGCCTTGGTTGCTCCGCAGTTGAGCGCCACGGCGAGCCCCTGAATGATCTCGCCGGCCTCGGCGCCGACCATGTGCGCCCCGAGCACGCGACCTGAATTGCGGGCCACCACCAGTTTCATGAACACCCGTTCCGTCGATCCGGACAGTGTCGCCTTCAACGGCCGGAAGCGGGTGCGGTAAACATCCACCGCGCCATGGCGTTTGCGCGCTTCGGCTTCCGTCAGTCCAACCGTGCCGATATGCGGATGGCTGAATACCGCAGTGGGAATGTTGGCGTAATCCAGCTTTGCTGGATCGTTCTTGAACAAGGTGCGCGCCAGCGCCATGCCCTCGGCGATCGCCACCGGTGTCAGTTGCACCCGGTCAATCACGTCACCAATGGCGTGTATCGAGGGCAGCGAACTGCGGTAAAAATCATCGACCTCCACCGCGCCGTTCTGTGCCAGCTTGACGCCAACGTCTTCCAGGCCCAATCCGGCGACATTCGGCAGGCGGCCGGTGGCGAACATCACCAGATCGGTGTCCATGCTGCGCCCGGAGCCGAGCAGCACCCGCAGGCCATCACCATTACGCAGCACTCCGGTCGGCGTCTCATTAAGTTCCAGCGTGATGCCATGCTGCACCAGCTCCTCGGCCAGCACCTTGCCCAGGTCTTCGTCAAAACCGCGCAGCAACTGCGAACGGCGATGCACCAGCGTCGTGGCCACGCCCAGACCATTGAATATCGACGCAAACTCGACGGCGATGTAACCGCCGCCAATCAGCACTGCACGGCGCGGCAGCACATCCAGATGAAAAGCCTGGTCGGAAGTGATGCCCAGTTCCGCGCCGGGTATGTCGGGCTTGACGGCATGGCCGCCGGTGGCGATCAAGAGGTGCGCGGCCGTCAGCGTTTGATCGCCGACAGCCACGGTATGCGCATCAATGACACGGGCGCGACCGGTGATGATCCGGACCCCGGCATCCTGCAACACCTTTGCATAGATGCCGTTCAAGCGGGCAATTTCGCGGTCCTTGTTGACGAGCAGTGTTTTCCAGTCGAATTGCGCGCCGGCCACCGACCAGCCGAAACCGCGGGCATCGGCAAAGTCGGACGCGGCATGCGCGGCAAAGGAAAAGAGTTTTTTCGGGACACAGCCGACATTGACGCAGGTGCCGCCCAGCGCGCCGGATTCAATCAGGGCAACCCGTGCGCCATACGATGCGGAGATGCGGCTGGCGCGCACACCGCCGGAGCCGCCGCCGATGGTGATCAGGTCGTAGTCGTATCGCGCCATGGCATCAGTCTCCCGGGAAAAACTCTCCCGGGAATACTACTCTGAATGATGATGACTTAGCGGCAGAGGGGCTTTGCCGCAGCTCACATTCTAAGCCGTGGAGAGACTATGCGCGGCTCACAACCCAAGCAGCTGAGGAGTTCAGCCGCGGCATAGCTTCACCGCCGAAGTTCCCATACTCCGCCGCCGTTCCCATTATGCTTCTTCGCCGCGCCCGGCTTCGATCTTCAATTCCTGGATCTTGCGCGTCAGTGTATTGCGACCCAGACCCAGCAGTTGCGCGGCTTCAATGCGCCGGCCGCCGGTCTGCGCCAGCGCCTTCAGGATCAGTGCTTTTTCGAACTGGTGCGTGAGCTCTTCCATGATGCCGGTCTCGCCGCGATGCAGCCGCAGTTCGGCCTCCCGGCCCAGCGCGGTCACCCAGTCTTCCGCGCCGGAAACCGTGGACTGCGCGCGCATCTCCGGCGGCAGATCCTTGACTTCAATGGTCGCCGCGGGCGCCATCACCGTCAGCCAGTGGCAGAGATTTTCCAGCTGCCGCACATTGCCCGGCAGATCCTGCACGGCGATGTATTTCAATGTGGCTTCGGCCAGGCGTTTGGATTCGACGCCGAGGTCACGCGCGCTTTTCTGCAGGAAATATTTCGCCAGCAGCGGAATGTCTTCGCGCCGCTCGCGCAGGGCCGGCAGCCTGAGGCGGATGACATTCAGGCGGTGGAACAGGTCTTCGCGGAACAGCCCCTGCTTGACCCGCGCCTCGAGATCCTGGTGGGTTGCCGCAATGACACGCACATTGGCCTTGATCGGCTGATGTCCGCCGACGCGGTAAAAATTGCCGTCGGACAACACCCGCAGCAGCCGCGTCTGCAGCTCCTGCGGCATGTCGCCGATTTCATCGAGGAACAGCGTGCCGCCCTCGGCCTGCTCGAAACGGCCGCGGCGCATGTTCTGCGCACCGGTAAACGCGCCGCGTTCATGGCCGAACAACTCCGACTCCAGCAGCTCCTTGGGGATCGCCGCGGTATTGATCGCGATGAAAGGCCGGCCCGCGCGCGGACTGTGGCGATGCAATGCACTGGCCACCAGTTCCTTGCCGGTACCCGACTCGCCGGTGATCAGCACTGTGGCATGCGACTGCGACAGGCGGCCGATGGCGCGGAACACCTCCTGCATCGCCGGCGCCTGGCCGAGGATCTCCGGCACGGCCTCGCTGACTTCGCCGGCAGTGTCCTGGCGCACGCTTTCGTCCATCGCGCGCCGGATCAGCTCGACGGCATGATCGACGTCGAAGGGTTTGGGCAGGTATTCGTAGGCGCCGCCCTGGAACGCCGTCACCGCGCTTTCCAGGTCGGAATAGGCGGTCATGATGATCACCGGCAGCGAGGGATGGCGCAATTTGGCCTGCTGCAGCAATTCGAGGCCGGATTCTCCGGGCATGCGGATGTCGCTGACCACGACCTGCGGTACTTCATCCTCCAGCGCCGCCAGCGCTTCGCGCGCCGAAGCAAAAGCCTTGAATGCGATGTTCTCGCGGGTCAGGGCTTTTTCGAACACCCAGCGTATCGAGCGGTCGTCGTCAATGATCCAGACAGGTTTCATGGGGTTTCGCAATCAATATTGTGATTTCTGTAAATGGTTGACAAACCATTTACAGCAGATACCTCCCCTCTCCCCATGGGAGAGGGGGCGGGGGTGAGGGGAAAAAATGTCAACCATTTAGCGAAGCATTCAATAATGTGGGGGCTGGATGCAGGCATTTAACGCTCCGCAGACCGCGGACTGCGCGGGTCATCCTGCACCGGGAGCAGCAAGGTGAAACAGGTCTTGCCGGGGGCACTTTCAAAAGTGATCGCGCCGTGATGCTGCGTGACAAAATTGTGTGCGATCGTGAGTCCGAGGCCGCTGCCGCCTTCACGACCGGAAATCAGCGGCTGGAACACACGCGCGCGCATGTCCTCGGGAATGCCGGGACCGTTGTCGCTGATTTCCACCTGCACCGCGTGGCGGAAACGGCGGCGCGCCAGCGTGACCTGGCGTGCAATGCGGGTCTTCAGGCGGATTTCGCCGGTGTTTTTGCCGTCTTTGCCGCCATCCTTTTCAACGCTCTTGATCGCCTGTGCGGCATTGCGCGTGATGTTGAGCACGACCTGTATCAGCTGCTCGCGGTCGCCGGTGAGCACCGGCATGCTGGTGTCGTAGTCGCGGCGCACCACCATGCCGGGAAACTCGGCGAGGATCACGCTGCGCACGCGCTCCAGCACTTCATGGATGTTCACCGGCCCCGGCAGCGGCAGCCGGTGCGGTGTCAGCAGACGGTCCATCAAGGACTGCAGGCGGTCGGATTCCTTGATGATGACCTGTGTGTATTCATGCAGTGCCGGCCGCTCCAGTTCGCGATCCAGCAGTTGCGCCGCGCCGCGGATCCCGCCCAGCGGATTCTTGATTTCATGCGCCAGATTGCGGATCAGGTCGCGGTGCGCCTGGCTTTGCTCGAGCAACCTCGCCTCGCGCTCGACGCGCAGCTGCTGATCGATCTGGCGGAACTCAAGCAATGTACCGCTGGCCGCCTTGCCGCGGTCGGTGGGGCTTACCGTGCAGGCCAGATTCAGCCGCAACCGGCCGTTGATCGAGAACTCAAGCTCATGCTCGGTATAACTGCAATTGTTGGCATGGGCATAACTGATTGCGGAAGCAAGCACGGCGTTGTCGCCGAACAGCCGCTCGAGCGTCAATCCGGCAACATTGGTTGTTGAGGCCTCCAGCAGGTTTTCTGCGGCAGGGTTCATATAAAGCACGGCCTGTTTGTCGTCGACCACCACCACCGCGGTCGCGAGCAGATCCAGTCCGTTCAGCGCCGCGGTGCTCATGGCATCGTTTCATGGCGTGCTGGAGCAAAAAACAAGCCAGCACGACCAGGCAGCCGCAGGGTCGGGATGATTTCGGGGAAGCGGTGTACCGGGACGGCATCAGCGCGACTGACGCGCGCCGTCAGGCCATCTAACGCAGCGAGGATATTTCCTTGCGCAGATTGGCGACGTTGTTCTCGTGCAGGGACACCTTCTTTTTGAACGGCTCCAGGCGTTCGAGCACCCGCTGGTAATTGCGTTCGCTGCCGAGGCGGGTGGCTTCCTGCTCGGCAAGATCCTTCTTCGCCTGATCGAGCAGTTTCTGCTCGTTGGCAAGCTCCTGCTCGAGGATCTTGCGCCGCTCGCCGTCGCGCTGCTGCTGCGTCGGCCCATCGACCTTGGGAAAATTGCCTGCTGCGGCCTGCGGTCTGGTTTCGCCCTTGGCCGCAGGTTTGGGCGATGGCACGCTCGACACCGGCGGCAGGTTCATCGGTTTGCAGCCGGCCGCTTCCGCCTTGACGTTGGTAAAGCGCTTGTTGCCGCTGCTGTCGATACACTCCCAGATATCGGCCCGGGCGAGGCCCGGAAAACCCGCCAGCAGCAGTGATGTCGTGAATAAAAGCGTGAACAAACGCATGGTTAGCCCCGGTTGAACCCGCCCGAAGGCCGGCATTTCTCCCAACGGGAACAACATCCCTGTGGTTGACTTCCAGCATGAGCAATGGAGGGCTAAGTCTATGTCAGTAAAGAAAAATCCGCAATCGCACCGGGCGTTTTCCGGGGCTTCGGAAAACAAAAGGGCGGGTACATGCCCGCCCTTTTGCCGAAGCACATGCGATCAGAGGCTGTAGTAGAGCTGGAACTCGAGCGGGTGCGTGGTCATGCGGAAAGCCGTGACCTCCTCCATTTTCAACGCGATGTAGGCGTCGATCATCTCGTTGGAGAACACACCGCCGCGCGTCAGGAACTCGCGGTCCTTGTCCAGATAATCCAGCGCCATATCGAGCGACGAACATACCGCCGGCACCTTTTTCGCTTCTTCGGGCGGCAGGTCATAGAGGTTCTTGTCGATGGCGTCGCCGGGATGAATCTTGTTCTGGATGCCGTCAATGCCGGCCATCATCATCGCGGTGAACGCCAGGTACGGGTTGGCCGTCGGGTCCGGGAAACGGACTTCGATGCGGCGCGCCTTCGGGCTCGACACGTGCGGGATGCGGATTGACGCTGAACGGTTGCGCGCCGAATACGCCAGATTGATCGGCGCCTCAAAACCCGGAACCAGCCGCTTGTAGGAGTTGGTGCCCGGATTGGTGATCGCGTTCAGCGCACGGGCATGCTTGATGATGCCGCCGATGTAGAACAGCGCGAGTTCGGACAGACCGGCATAACCGTTGCCGCTGAACAGATTCTGGCCGCCTTTCCAGATCGACTGATGAACATGCATGCCCGAACCGTTGTCACCGACGATCGGTTTCGGCATGAAGGTCGCCGTCTTGCCATAGGAATGCGCCACGTTGTGCACGGTGTATTTCAGGATCTGGTTCCAGTCGGCGCGTTTGACCAGGCTGGCGAACATGGTGCCGATCTCGCATTGGCCGGGTGCCGCCACTTCATGGTGATGCACTTCGACCGGCACGCCCTGTTCCTCGAGCGCGAGGCACATCGCGGAGCGGATGTCCTGCAGCGAATCCACCGGCGGCACCGGGAAATAACCACCCTTGACCGGCGGACGATGACCCATGTTGCCGCCTTCCATGTCTTCACCGGAAGACCACGGCGCTTCGGAGGTCCTGACCTTGACCATCGAACCGGACATGTCGACGCTCCAGGTCACCGAATCAAAAATGAAAAATTCGGGTTCCGGGCCAAAGTAGGCGGTGTCACCGATGCCCGACGATTTGAGATAAGCCTCGCCGCGTTTGGCAATCGAGCGCGGATCGCGGTCGTAACCCTTGCCGTCCGACGGTTCAATCACGTCGCAGGTCAGGATCAGCGTGGCCTCGTCGGTGAACGGATCCATGCGTGCACTGCCCGGATCGGGCATCAGCAGCATGTCCGAGGCCTCAATGCCCTTCCAGCCGGCGATCGACGAGCCGTCGAAGGCGTGGCCGTCGGTAAACTTGTCGTCACCAAAAACCTTGGTCGGCACGGAGACATGCTGCTCCTTGCCGCGGGTGTCGGTAAACCGCAGATCAACGAATTTGACTTCGTTGTCCTTGAGCATCTTCATGACATCGGTAGCGCTTCCCATCTAACTCTCCTAACGATTGCTAATGATTAAAGGGGGTCGAATTGTTCCGGCGACCCTATTCAGCAGGATGTGTACCAAGGCGGTGCATCCTTATCTTTTTGAATATAAATCGAATTTTATCCCGGGGGGGGCGTTTGGTGCGCCATTATGGTGCATACTAAATTATGCGGCACCATTATAGTGCGTACCGTGGCTGATTGCACCCGTTAGAATGCGCGACTCCCCAACCTGGATGGCCAATCCCATGAACGACACCGACTCCATACTCAAAATCGCGGGCGACCGCGCCCGGCAAATGGGCCTGCCGTACAGCGGCGCGTTATTGCCGCGGGAAGCCTGGCAACTGTGGAAATCCCTGCCCGGCGCGCAACTGGTGGATGTGCGCACCCGCGCCGAGTGGGATTGGGTCGGGCGCATCCCTGGTGCGGTCGAAATCGAAATGCTGTCCTATCCCGGCAACCGCCCCAACCCGGCGTTTGTGCAGGAACTGCAGCAAAAAGTCGCGGCGGAGGCGCCGGTGCTGTTCATCTGCCGCAGCGGCGGCCGCTCGCACAATGCCGCGATGCTGGCCATGCAGGCGGGTTACGCCGATTGTTACAACGTGCTGGAAGGTTTCGAAGGCGACCGCGATGCAAAAGGCCATCGCAACACGGTGGGCGGCTGGCGCGCCGCAGAACTGCCCTGGACCCAAGGCTGAAACCACCAATTACCAGTTACCAATCACCAGTCACCAGTCACCCGTCACCCGTCACCAGCGAATGATGCCGGTATAGGCGCTGACCAGGATGAACAAACCGAAACCGATGCGGTACCAGGCAAACACGCGGAAATCATGCGTGGCCACATAACGCATCAGCCAGCGGATGCAGATGAAAGCCGAAAAAAACGCGGTCACAATGCCGATGCCGAACAAGCCGATATCGTCGGCCGACAACATCGCGCGGTTTTTGTAGAGGTCGTAGGCGCCGGCGGCCATCAACGTCGGCACCGCGAGGAAAAACGAAAACTCCGTCGCGGCGCGGCGTGACAGTCCGAACAGCATGCCGCCGATGATGGTGGCCCCGGAGCGCGACACGCCGGGGATCAGCGCCGCGGCCTGGGCAAAGCCGACTTTCAGCGCATCGCGCCAGGTCATGCGGTCGACGTCCGCGATGCGCACCGGGCGTTCGCGCCGCTCCACCCACAGGATCACGAAGCCGCCGAGGATCAGCGCAACCGCCACCGGCACCGCGTGAAACAGATGGGCCTTGATCAGCGAGCCCAGCGCCAGCCCGATGACCGCGGCGGGCATGAAGGCGGCGATCAGGTTCAGCACAAAACCCTGCGCCGTCGCATCCGTCGCCAGGCCGCGCAACACGCCAAAAAAACGCGCGCGGAATTCCCAGCACACCGCCAGCATCGCGCCGGTCTGGATCACCAGTTCGAACACCTTGCCCTTTTCATCGTTGAAGCCGAGCAGACTGCCGGCGATGATCAGGTGGCCGGTGCTTGATACCGGCAGAAATTCGGTGAGACCTTCGACGATGCCCAGGATCAGGGCTTTGAGGGCGAGCGCGGCGTCCATGTGGCCGCTATTCTACTGCGGACTAACTGTTGCTGGCCGGCGGACGAACCAGCATGCGCGCCACCAGATCCGCGCAGGCCTCGGCGCTGAACGCATCAGGATGCAGATGGATATCGGGTGACTCGGGCGCCTCGTAAGCACTGTCGATGCCGGTGAAGTTTTTCAGCCTGCCGGCACGCGCCTTGGCATACAAACCCTTGGCATCGCGGCGCTCGCATTCCGCCAGCGGCGTATCGACAAACACCTCGATAAACTCGCCCTCTTCGAACAGTGTGCGCGCCATGCGGCGCTCCGCGGCGAAGGGTGAAATGAACGACACCAGCACCACCATGCCCGCGTCCACCATCAGTTTCGCCACTTCCGCGACGCGGCGGATGTTTTCCACGCGGTCGGCCTCGGTAAAGCCCAGATCGCGATTGAGTCCATGTCGCAGGTTGTCGCCGTCGAGCAGGTATGTGGCCAGACCCTGCGCATGCAAGCGCTTTTCGAGCAGGTTGGCGATGGTTGATTTCCCCGACCCCGACAGGCCGGTGAACCAGATGCAGCGCGGCATTTGCCGCAGCAGGGCCGCACGCGCGGCCTTGTTGATTTCCAGCGCCTGGGGATGGATGTTTGACGCGCGGCGCAGCGCAAACTCGATCATTCCGGCGCCGACCGTCCGGAAATTCCGCCTGTCGCTCAGGATGAAACCGCCGAGGATGCGATTGAGCGCGTAGGGTTCAAACACCACCGGCTCGCTGGTCGACAGATTGACCACAGCAATCGCATTCTGCTCCAGCGTCTTTGCGGCCAGATGCGCGCCGGTATTGACGTCCTCCCGGTATTTGATCGCGGTGATGGTCGCCGTGACTTCCTTGGCATGGAGTTTCAGCAAATAAGGCCGGCCCGGCAGCAGCGGTTGTTCCGCCATCCACAACAAGCGGGCTTCAAACTGGTCGGCGACTTCCGCCGGCCGATCCGCCGCCACGATCACGTCACCCTGGCTGATGTCCAGTTCATCCGCCAGCGTCAGCGTCACCGCATCACCGGTTTCTCCCCGCCCGGCCATGATGTCCCTGACCACACTGGTTCGCGCCGAGGGCAACACGCAGATGCGGTCACCCGGACGCACGACACCTTCAGCAATGCGTCCGCAATAACCGCGAACATCCGCCCCGTCCCGGCTCACCTGCTGCACCGGCATGCGGAAGCCCCGGCGCGCAGCGGCCGGCGCCGACACCGAGACGCCGTCCAGATATTGCAGCAGCGTCGGCCCCGCGTACCAGGGCATGCGCGTGCCCGGGTCAAGAATGTTGTCGCCCTCCAGCGCCGACAGCGGTATGGCCTGCAGGGTCGAAAAACCCTGGTCATGCACAAAGTCGCGGCAGGTCGTTTCAATTTTTGCGAACACCGCGGGGTCAAATCCGACCAGATCCATTTTGTTCACCGCAAGCACCGCGTGACGTATGCCCATCATCGCCATGATGCGACTGTGGCGGCGGGTCTGGGTCAGCACGCCTTTGCCCGCATCGACCAGCAGTATCGCCAGTCGCGCGCTTGACGCGCCGGCGGCCATGTTGCGGGTGTACTGCTCGTGTTCCGGCGTATCGACCACGAGGTAACGACGGCGGCCGGTGGCGAAAAAGCGGCATGCCCCATCAATGGCGGGGCCTTGCCCGCGTTCAGCCTGCAAACCATCGGCCGCCGGCGCCGTTGACGCATCATCGACAATATTCTTCGATTCATGCAGCAGGCGGCCGATCAGCGTCGACTTGCCCTCGCCCACACCGCCGCAGATGACCAGGTGCAGGGTTTCGATGGCTTCGGATTCGAGGGGATCCATTGCAGGAGTTTACTGTAGTGATTCAGTGACTAGGTGATTAGGTGATTAGGTGATTAGGTGATTAAACCCGGGAATCTTCACCGCAATCACCTAATCACCAGTATTAAAGTCACTCGTATCGCAGCGCCTCGATCGGCAACAGCCGCGACGCCTTGCGTGCCGGATAAAATCCGAAAAATATGCCGATCGCCGCGGAAAAGCCCACGGCCAGTGCCACCGGTTCGATGCCGAGCTGGATCGGCCATCCGACAAAACGTCCGATCGCCAGCGAACCGCCGACCCCGAGCACGATGCCGAGCAGGCCGCCGATCAGCGCCAGCGTGATCGCCTCCACCAGGAACTGGGTCAGGATGTCGCGTCCGCGCGCGCCCACGGCCATGCGCAGGCCGATCTCGCGGGTGCGTTCGGTCACCGACACCAGCATGATGTTCATGATGCCGATGCCGCCGACCAGCAGCGACACCGATGCAACCGCCGCGAGCAGCAGACCCATGATCTTGCTCGATTCCTCGCGCGCGCTCAGCACTTCCGACAGATTGCGCAGCGTGAAGTCATCTTCCTGAGCGGGCTGGAGGCGGTGGCGCTGGCGCAGCAGTTCACGGATCTGTGCCTCGGCCTCCTTCATGTCCTCGTCATCACGCACCTTGATCGATACCGAACCCACGGTGCGCAGGCGGCCGGCGCCCTGTCCGAGCACGCGGTTGCGCGCGGTCGAAATCGGCATCAGGATCACGTCATCCTGGTCCTGGCCCATCAGGCTCTGGCCCTTTTTCTCCAGCGTGCCGATGACGGTGAACGGCACCTTGCGGATGCGGATGATCTGTCCGACCGGATCGGTGTCGCCGAACAGGTTGCGCGCGACGGTGTCGCCGAGCAGCGCAACCTTGGCCGAACCGGCGATGTCGGCCGCGTCAAAACCCTTGCCCTGCGCAACCACCCAGTTGCGCGCCTCGAAATACTCCGGGGTCACGCCGTAGAACACGGTTGACCAGTTGCCCGATCCGCCCACCACCTGGCCGGTGCCGCGCAGCGTCGGCGCCGCGGCCTGCACGGCCGGCACATCGCGCTGGATGGCATAACCGTCCTCCTCGGTCAGCGTGTTGCGCGAGCCGGCGCCCATGCGCACGCCGCCGCTGGTGCTGGAGCCGGGCATCAGGATGATCAGGTTGGTGCCGAGGCCCCTGATCTGGTCTTCGATCTGCGTCTGCGCCCCGGAACCGACGGCAATCATGGTGATCACCGCGGCAACACCGATGATGATGCCGAGCATGGTCAGTGCGCTGCGCAATTTGTTGATACGCAGCGCACGCAAGGCGATGCGGATGCTGGCGAGCACGTTCATGAAGGCTGCTCCGCACGCAGTTCCGCCGCCAGCGCCGCAGCATCCTTCGGCCGTTCAACCGCGTGGTCTTCGATCACGCGGCCGTCGCGGAAGGTGATCACGCGCCTGGCGAACCCGGCAATGTCGTGTTCATGGGTCACCAGCACCACCGTCATGCCCCGCGCGTTCAGTTGCTGCAGCAGCGCCATCACTTCACAACTGGTCAGTGTATCCAGCGCGCCGGTCGGTTCATCGGCCAGGATCAGCACCGGGTCATTGACCAGTGCGCGGGCGATCGCCACGCGCTGCTGCTGGCCCCCCGACAGCTGCGCCGGATGATGATGGCCGCGATCGGCGAGACCGACCTCGGCGAGGCGCGCCGCCGCGCGGCGGTTGCGCTCTTCGCCGGCAACGCCGCAATAGAGCAGCGGCAGCGCAATGTTTTCCAGCGCCGAAGTGCGTGGCAGCAGATTGAAACTCTGGAACACAAACCCGATGCGCCGGTTGCGGATCGCCGCCAGCGCGTCGCTGTCGAGACCCGATACCAGATCGCCGGCGAGCCGGTATTCGCCGCCCGAGGGCGTATCGAGGCAACCGAGCAGATTCATGAAGGTCGATTTGCCGGAACCAGAAGGCCCCATCACTGCAACAAATTCACCCGCACTGATATCGACCGACACCCCGCGCAGCGCCTGCACGGTAAAGCCGCCCAGGGCATAGGACTTGGCCAGTTCCCGGGTGGTGATCAGCGGCGTCGACATGGCACAGCGTCCGGCCGACAGTGCAGGGTATTAATGTAAACCATTGTTTTTATTATTAATTTTAAAAACCAAAGCGGGGAGGCGCAGCCTTGGCATCGGCCTTTGCACCGCCACCGCCCACAATCACCGCGTCCCCTTCCTTCAACTCGCCACCGATCAGTTCGGTGAACGTCCCGTCGCTGATGCCGAGGCGTACGTTGACCGATTTTGGCGCGCGCGAACCGTCGGGCACCCACACCGTGCCGCGTGTCGTTGCCACGCCGCGCTGCTCGGCCGCCAGCGCTTCGTAACGTTTCAGCTGGTCTTCGTTGAGGATCGCGGCAATCTCTGTGCGCGACTGCGCGCGCAAACGGCCGGCTTCTTTTTTGCGCTGCGCAGGATCATCCACACTGAGCGCGGCGATTTTTTCCGCGGTGGATTTCTGGATCGCCTCGAGCTTGGCCTGCTGCTCGGCATTGAGTCCCAGTTCTTTGGTCAAGCGCTCACGCGTGGCCTGGGCCTGCCCGCCGCCGCCCGGCGCCGCGGGCGAATCTGTCGTTTGTGCCCCCGCTTTTTGTGCCCCCGCATTTTGTGCCCCCTTCTCGCCCTTCGCCGGCACAGCCGCACCCGGCGGACGATAACGCAGGGCGGCGTTGGGCACGCGCAGCACCTGGTCGCGGTTGGCGACGGTGATGCGTACATTGGTGGTCATGCCCGGCAACAAGGTCAGATCGGGATTGGGCGCGGAAATGATCGCGACATAGGTCACCACGTTCTGCACCACCAGCGCGGCCTTGCGCACCTGGGTGATCTTGCCGCGGAAGGTGCGGCCGGGGAATGAGTCGACGGTGAAGGTCGCATCCTGACCGATGGCAATGCGGCCGATTTCGGATTCATCAATCGAAGCCTCGACCTGCATGTCGGTCAGGTTGCGCGCAATCAGGAACAGCACCGGCGCCTGCAGGCTGGCGGCAACCGTCTGGCCGGCATCGACGCTGCGCGAAATGACAATGCCGTCCACCGGCGCGCGGATGGTCGTGCGTTCAAGATCGACTTTGGCCTGCGCCAGTTGCGATTCGCGCTGCCTGACCAGCGCCTCGCCGTTGCGGATCTGCGCATCACCGACCGCGCGCTGGGCCTCGGCGGTTTTGACCTGTTCGCGGGCTGTGGCCACCACGGATTGCGAGGTTTCCAGGGCGGCCTGCGACACAAAACCTTTTTCGACCAGCATCTGGTTGCGCTTCAGGCCACGTTCGGCCTCGGCCAATGCCACCTGGGCGCGGGACACTTCAGCCTGCAGCGCCGCGACATTGGCGCGCTGCGTCAGCACCGTGGCGCGGGCGGCTTCCAGATCCGACATCGCCTGGTTGACGCGCAGCGCGAAGGACTCGGGATCAATACGGGCGATGACATCGCCTTTTTTCACCACCGAGTTGTAATCGACAAAAATTTCCTTGATCTGCCCGGACACCTGCGAGCCTACCTGTACTGACACCACCGGATTCAAGGTGCCCGTCGCCGAAACCGCGGCCACCACGTTGCCGCGCTCGATATTGGCGAGGCGGAATGGCGGCTGCGCCGGCGCGCCGCCGAAATACCAGTACGCGACACCGGCCATGACCAGCGCCACAGCCGCTCCGGCGACCAGCGTGATTTTCTTGTTCAAGATGGACTCAATGCCAAACGGGAATACCACGGAGTAAAGCGGGCTCGGGACAAGCCCGGGAATGACCGTCGGGACTCAATAACGCTCGCGCGATGCCGGGGGGGGCGCCAGTTCACGCACGGCATCGAGGACCGCGCGTTCGACAAACTGGGTCAGCGCCATGCCGGCGACCAGGCCGCGCAGCTGCAATTCACTGCCGGCCGCTTCCAGCCGTTTGGCCAGCGCTTCCGGAAACGGCGGTGGCTGGCGGCCTTCGGCGGCTGCGCGCATCGAGGCGCGCAGGTGGGCAAACAGCTGGCTGACATCGTTCTCGCTGACCACGCCGCCCAACAGCAGCCGCAGTTCGGGCGGGACCTCGGCGCGCGCCGGCGGCGGCAGCGCATCCGCGGCCTGCGCCGGCAGCGACAACATCGCACCCAGCATCCCCATCAACAACGTACGCTGCAACATGGTCACCTCACTGTGCTGTCCTGTTTAACGCCGGCGGATGCGGCCGGTGTACCGGCGCGGTCGCTCCGGCAGCGTTCAGGCCTTGCGATAAATCTCGGCGCCCTGCTCGACAAACTCCTGCGCCTTGTCCTGCATGCCTTTTTGCAGCGCATCCTGCTCGGCCACGCCCTGCGCCGCCGCATATTCACGCACGTCCTGGGTGATTTTCATCGAACAGAAATGCGGCCCGCACATGGAACAAAAGTGCGCGAGTTTAGCGCCGTGCTGCGGCAGCGTTTCATCGTGGAACTCGCGCGCCTTGTCCGGATCGAGCCCCAGGTTGAACTGGTCGTCCCAGCGGAACTCAAAACGCGCTTTTGACAAGGCGTTGTCGCGGATCTGCGCGCCCGGATGACCCTTGCCAAGATCGGCGGCATGGGCGGCAATCTTGTACGCCATGATGCCGTCCTTGACGTCTTCCTTGTCGGGCAGTCCGAGATGCTCCTTCGGCGTGACGTAACACAGCATCGCCGTGCCGTACCAGCCGATCATCGCCGCACCGATCGCCGAGGTGATGTGGTCGTAACCCGGCGCGATGTCGGTGGTCAGCGGTCCCAGGGTGTAGAACGGCGCCTCGTCGCAATATTTGAGCTGCAGCTCCATGTTTTCCTTGATCATGTGCATCGGCACGTGGCCGGGGCCTTCGATCATCACCTGCACATCGTGTTGCCACGCTACTTTGGTCAGTTCACCCAGCGTCTTCAGCTCGGCCAGCTGCGCCTCGTCATTGGCGTCGTAAATCGAACCCGGACGCAATCCGTCACCCAGAGAGAATGAGACATCGTACTGCTTCAGCAGTTCGCAGATGTCCTCGAAATGGGTGTAGAGGAAACTTTCCTTGTGGTGCGCCAGGCACCATTTGGCCATGATCGAGCCGCCGCGCGAGACGATGCCGGTCATGCGTTTCGCGGTCATCGGGATGTAGGGCAGGCGCACACCGGCATGGACCGTGAAGTAATCCACGCCCTGCTCGCATTGTTCGACCAGCGTGTCGCGGTAGATTTCCCAGGTCAGCTCTTCGGCCTTGCCGTCGACCTTCTCCAGCGCCTGATAGATCGGCACCGTGCCGATGGGCACCGGCGAATTGCGGATGATCCACTCGCGGGTTTCGTGGATGTGCTGGCCGGTGGACAGATCCATCACGGTGTCGCCGCCCCAGCGGATGGCCCAGGTCATTTTTTCGACTTCTTCCTGGATGCCCGAGGAAATCGCCGAATTGCCGATGTTGGCGTTGATTTTCACCAGGAAATTGCGGCCGATGATCATCGGCTCGATTTCCGGATGGTTGATGTTGACCGGAATGATGGCGCGGCCGCGGGCCACTTCGTCGCGCACGAACTCGGGGGTGATGATTTTCGGAATGGAAGCGCCGAAATGCTGGCCCGGATGCTGGCGCGTGAGCAGTTCGCTCAAACCTTCACGGCGCTGGTTCTCGCGGATCGCGATGTATTCCATTTCCGGTGTGATGATGCCTTTGCGCGCGTAATGCATCTGCGTAACATTGCCACTGAGGTTCATTCCGGCCTTGGCGCGGCGCGGCTGGCGCCCGAGATTGAAACGCAGGCTGGCAAGTTTCGGATCCTCCAGCCGTTCACGGCCGTAACGCGAGGTCGGGCCGCTCAGCGCTTCAGTGTCGCCGCGCGCTTCGATCCACGCCTGGCGCAAAGGTGCGAGGCCGGAGCGGATATCGATTTTTACCGTCGGATCGGTGTACGGGCCCGAGGTGTCATACACCAGAATCGGCGGATTTTTCTCCGCGCCCATCGACGCCGGCGTATCCGACTGGGTGATTTCGCGCATCGGCACGCGCACCCCGGGTTGTGTGCCCTCGATATAAACCTTGCGCGAATTGGGCAGGGGTTTGACCGCGCCGGCATCGACCTGGGCAGTGGCGTTCAGAAATTTGGGATTGGCATTCATGACTCGCTCCGTGTGTGCTGGACCGGCGGGGAGGAGCGGCGAGGGAAAGAGGCCGGAAGAAAGTGCACCCTTCGCCACGCTTCCCTACGACGGCATTACCCGTATCAGGTTATGAGGGTTTGTCTCACCCTGCAGCCGAATTACCCTGGCAGCGCCGCAAGGACCCCTACGTGTGGTGTTTACGCTAATGGAATTATGGGATAATTGCAAGCGAACAGCGGCGTTTTTCAAACAACGCTCAAGACTCGAATTCCCCTTTTTCAACAAGCAGTTATCGGCCATGAACTCTTCCGCCAATTCAGCGCCCCGCATGGATATCGAACACGCCCGTTTCAACATGGTCGAGCAGCAGATCCGGCCCTGGGAAGTGCTGGATCCGGTGGTGCTCGATCTGCTGATGCGCCTGCATCGCGAAGACTTCGTGCCGGAACAACATCGCGCGCTGGCCTTTGCCGACATGGAAATCCCGCTGGGCCATGGCGAAACCATGCTCTCGCCCAAACTGGAAGCGCGCATGCTGCAGGAACTCGGCGTGCAGCGCAGCGATAGCATCCTCGAAATCGGCACCGGCAGCGGCTACATGACGGCGCTGCTGGCCAGCCTCGGCCGCCATGTCTACAGCGTGGATATCGTTGCCGAATTCACCCGCAGCGCCGCAACACGCCTCGCCGCGCACCACATCAGCAACATCACGCTGGAAACCGGCGACGCCGCGCGCGGCTGGGACAGACATGGCCCGTACGACGTCATCCTGCTCACCGGCTCGGTGCCGGTGCTGCCCGAGAGTTTCCAGCAAAGCCTCAATGCCGGTGGCCGGCTGCTTGCCGTGGTCGGTGTCGCACCGGCAATGCAGGCGCGACTGGTCACCCGCAGCGAAGGCGGCGCCTGCAACGCCGTCACCCTGTTCGAAACCTGCGTGGCCCCGCTGAAAAACGCCCTGCAATTGCAACGTTTCGTCTTTTAAGGCGTCGAATCGCCATGCGTCGCGCTTTTTTCAGTGCCTTCGTTGCCTGCACGCTGCTGGCCGGCCCGCCCGTGGCCGCGGCGGATCTGCTGAACATCTATCGCGCGGCGCGGGACTCCGATCCGGTCTACAGCGCGGCACGCGCAAGCTGGGCCGCCGCGCAGGAGAAGCTGCCGCAGGGCCGCGCCGGATTGCTGCCGCAGGCCAACCTATCGGCATCGACCCAGCACAACGACCGCGACCTGAGCTTCCGCGATCCGGCGCTCACCGGCAGCCGCACTCAATTCAACTCGAATTCGGCCTCGGTCTCGGTCACCCAGCCGATCTATCGCCAGCAGAATTTTATCGCTTACGATCAGGGCAAAACACAGGTCGCGCTGGCCGACGCGCAACTGGCCTCCGCCAGCCAGGACCTGATCCTGCGTGTCGCCCAGGCTTATTTCGACGTGCTGCTCGCCAGCGACAACGTGGCTTTCGTGCAGGCGCAGAAAACCGCCATCGGCCAGCAACTGGAACAGGCCAGGCGCAATTTCGAAGTCGGCAACGCCACCATCACCGACACCCATGAAGCGCAGGCCCGTTACGATCTGGTCACTTCACAGGAAATCGCCGCGCGCAACGACCTGGAAGTCAAAAACCGTGCACTGGAACAACTGATCGGCCGCGCCGCCCCGGGACTGGCGCCGCTGGGCAAAAGTTTTGCGCCGCTGCCGCCGACACCGTCTTCCATGGAGCAATGGGTGGAACAGGCGCGCACGGCCGGCCCGGCGGTGCGCATCGCCCGCGAAAACCTGAATTTTTCCGCGCAGGACGTCAAACGCAACCGCGGAGCCCATTTTCCCACCCTCGACGCCTTTGCCTCGGTGACGGAGTCGGCAACCGGATCCGGCGTGCAAGGCGGGTCCGGCACCGAAACCAGTTCCAAGGTCATCGGCCTGCAGCTGGCGATTCCGCTGTATCAGGGCGGTGTCGTCAATTCCCGCGTACGCGAAGCCGTCGCCAACGAAGACAAGGCGCGCCAGGACCTGGAAAACGCCCTGCGCAGCGCGGAACTCGCGGCGCGCCAGGGTTATCTTGGCGTCACCAGCGGCATCGCGCAGGTGCGCGCTCTGGAGGCCGCGCTGGTGTCGAGCCAGAGTTCACTCGATTCCACGCGCCTCGGGCAGGAAGTCGGCGTGCGCACCCAGGTCGATGTGCTCAATGCGCAGCAGCAGTTGTTCAGCGCGCGCCGCGACCTGGCGCAGGCGCGTTACAACTACATCCTGTCGCTGCTGCGGCTGACGGCCGCCGCTGGCCAGCTCGGCGAAACGGATCTGCAGCGCGTCAACGCCTGGCTCGAAAAATAACGCTCCATGCGCTCGATGAGCGCCAATAATATTCAATAAAAACAATTACTTGCTGATGTCCAGCAAGGCCAGCACGCGCTGCGTCGCGCCGCGGTGTGCCGCTGTAAATGCCAATCCCGCATCACCCATGCGCTGAGCACGCTGCGGATCTGCCGCAAGCTGCAGTGCCCGTGTCAGCGCTTCCGCCAGGTCATTGACGCGTATGGCAGCACCGGCAGCAACCGCCGCCGCCGCCGCTTCGGCAAAGTTGTACGTTGATGGCCCGATGATCACCGGCCGGCCCAGCGCGCAGGGCTCGATCAGGCTGTGCGCGCCATAGGACAGGAAACTGCCGCCCATCAGCACCACATCACAAGCCGCGTAGTAGATGAACATCTCGCCCATGCTGTCGCCGAGCAGCACGGCGGTATCGGCAGCGACCGGTTCTCCCGCGCTGCGCCGCTGCAGGCGCAGTCCGCGCGCCGTGATCAGCGCCGCCACCTCATCGAAACGCTGCGGATGCCGCGGCACGATGACCAGCAGGGCATCGCGCAAACCGGCACGCTGCGCGGCATCGAGCAACAAAGCCTCTTCGCCCTCGCGCGTACTGGCCGCCAGCAACACCGGTCGTGTGCCTAGCGCTAGGCGCAGTGCCTTGCCCTGTTCAATCTGGGCTGCCGGCACTTCAAGATCAAATTTCAGATTGCCGGTGATACTGACCCGCTCCGCGCCCAGCGTCTGCAGGCGCGCGGCATCCCCCGCCGACTGCGCCGCAATCGCGCGAAACCCGCGTATCGCGTCGCGCGCCAGCGCGCCGCTGCGCTGATAACCGCGCAAGGACCGTTCCGACAAACGGGCATTGATCAGGTACAGCGGGATGTCACGGTTTGCCGCAGCATGGATCAGGTTGGGCCAGACTTCGGTTTCCATCAGCACGCCGGCGGCGGGCTTGAAACGGCCCAGAAACCGCGCCACCGCACCCGGATAGTCGTACGGCAGATAACAGCGCGTCACACGATCAGCGAACAATGCAACGCCGGTTTCGCGTCCGGTCGGCGTCATGTGCGTGAGCAAAATGCGGTGCTGCGGATAACGCTGCTGCAATACATTGATCAATGGTTCGGCAGCGCGGGTTTCACCAACCGACACCGCATGCACCCACAACAACGGCCCAGGCACAACCGCGCCATCATAAAAACCAAACCGCTCCCCGACATGCCGCAGATACTCGCGCTGGCGGCGCGCGCGCCACATGAGGCGCAGCAGGATCAGCGGCGTCGCGACGTACCACAGAAAGGTGTAGAGGAAGCGCATTGGTTCTGGTGATTAGGTGATTAAGACATTAAGTAATTAAGTGACTAGGTGATTAGGTGATTAAGTGATTGAAAAATTTCCGACATTCTGTCATGGCCAAATCCCCTAATTATCCACTCACCTAATCACCTAATCACCTAATCACCTAATCACCTAATTACCTAGTCACCTAGTCACCAAATCACTTAATCACACTCTTAACAGCCGCCACCACCTCACCCACCACCGGCGCCTTACCAACACCCCCCAAATTCACGCCGCGCGCGCAGGCATACAGGCCGGTCGCCGCGGGATCGGTCGCGCAGTAAATACCGACGGTCGGCACCCCGAGTGCGCCGGCGAGGTGGGTCAATCCGGTGTCGGTGCCGACGACCACACGCGCCTGCGCCAGCAAGGCCGCCAGTGCGGCGATATCCAGACGTTCGGGCACGACGGCCTGCGGAATTTTTTGCATCAGGCGCAGGCTGCGTTCGTGTTCCGCCGCCGTACCCCAGGGCAACACGCTGCTGATGCCCTGCGCCGCCAGTGCTTGACCCAATGCGATCCAGCGCTCCTCCGGCCACAATTTGCGGTCGGCGCTGGTGGCATGCAGCAGCACTGCATGCGGCCGGCGGTTATCCAGCCAGGCAAAAGTCTGCGCTGCGGCTGAAATGCCGTACTGCACCGGGGCAGATACCGTGTAACCCAGCGCCTGCGCAGCGAGTTGGCGGTTGCGTTCGACGGCATGTTGTCCCCAGGGCACAGGATGCCTGTGGTCATAAAACAAACCCAGCGGCTCGCGCGAACTTGCTCGATCCAGGCCGTGGCTTACACCGCGCGCCACGCCGGCGATCCATGCACTTTTCAGCAAGCCCTGGCTATCGATCACCGCATCGTATGACTGATCGCGCAAATGACCGAAGAATGCGCGTATCTCTCCCCAGACCGCCGGATGCCATAACGCGCGCCGCCAGCGCCGCACGGCCACCGGCAACACCCGTGACACCCGCGGATGCAGACGCGGAATCCCTGCAAAAGCCTCTTCAACCACCCAATCAATGGTCACATCGGGCAGCGCCGCGACAATATCCGCGACCACTGGCAGGTTGTGCACGACATCGCCCAGCGAAGAGGTTTTGATCAGCAGGATGCGCGGCATTTGCGCGGTATCTCTATGTTATTATTGAAAAATCCGGTCGCTGTGCGGTGCAGGATAACACTGCCCGATGGAATATCAGGATGATACCCGTTAGCGCTGGCCCCTTAACACCAGCCCATCAGCGACCCAGACCCGAGCGGAGCACATACACTTGATCCTGGTCACCGGCGGCGCGGGCTTCATCGGCGCCAACTTCGTCCTCGACTGGATAGCCACCGAAGGCTCGCCGGTCGTCAGTTTCGACAAGCTGACCTACGCCGGTAATCCGGCGAACCTGGCCTCGCTGAAGGGCGACAGCCGTTATGTCTTTGCGCAGGGCGACATCTGCGACCGCGCGCGGGTCGCCAGCCTGCTGCAACAGCATCAGCCACAGGCCATCGTGCATTTCGCCGCGGAAAGCCATGTCGACCGCTCGATCCACGGCCCGGGCGAATTCGTGCAGACCAATGTTGTCGGCACCTTCAGCCTGCTCGAAGAAGCCCGCGCGTACTGGGGCAGGCTGGCCGAACCGGCCAAAAGCCGCTTCCGCTTTTTGCATGTCTCCACCGACGAGGTTTATGGTTCATTGGGCAGCACCGATCCCGCGTTCAGTGAAACCACGCCCTACGCGCCGAACAGCCCGTACGCCGCATCCAAGGCCGCCTCCGACCATCTGGTGCGCGCCTATCACCACACCTACGGCCTGCCGGTCATCACCACCAACTGCTCCAACAACTACGGCCCGCTGCAGTTCCCGGAAAAACTGATCCCGCTGATGATCCTCAACGCGCTGAACGGCAAACCGCTGCCGGTCTACGGCGACGGCAAAAACGTGCGCGACTGGCTCTACGTGGGCGATCACTGCTCGGGCATTCGCGCCGCACTGGCCCGCGGCCGGCCCGGCGAAACCTACAACATCGGCGGCAACAGCGAAAAAACCAACCTCGAAGTAGTGCATGCGGTTTGCGCCATCCTTGACGAATTACATCCTGCCGGCTCGCCGCACGCCAAGCTGATTACTTTCGTCAAAGACCGTCCGGGCCACGACCACCGCTACGCCATCAACGCCGAAAAAATCCGCCGCGAACTCGGCTGGGAACCCAAAAAGACCTTCACCGCTGGCCTGCGTGAAACCGTGCAGTGGTATCTGGCGCACCATGAATGGGTGGATTCCGTGGTGAGTGGGGAGTATCGGAAGTGGGTGGATACGCAATACGGCTAAAAGCGTGATTAAGTGATTAGGTAACTAGGTGATTAAATCTATGGGCGCGCGCCAATCACTTAATCACGCTCTTATAATCACCTAATCACCAAGGGTTTTTATGAGCCGGTCGCACTACAAGCTCGAGGCGTGGAAATCAGCAATGGAGCTGGTCAGCGGCATTTACAAAATCACGCAAGGTTTCCTCAAGGAAGAGTTGTATGGCCTGACCTCTCAGATGCGGCGCGCAGCGGTGTCCATACCCAGCAATCTCGCAGAAGGTGCTGCACGGACCGGGCAAAAAGAATTTGCGCAATTCCTCAGCATCGCCAAAGGGTCACTGAGTGAATTGGAAACACAGCTTCTCATTTCAGCTGACCTGGGATATTTGGACCGAAAACATGAGATATTTCAGCAGGCAGACAGAGTATCCAGCCTGCTGTCCGGACTTCACCGCAGCCTAAGCAAGTGACCCAATCCCCTAATCACCTAGTCACTTAGAGCGCCTAACAAAATGAAATCATACGGTTTTGAGAGATCGCCAGCAGATGAGGCAACAGCCGAGTTTGAG